>CAVXOK010000006.1:0-388248 GCA_963763285.1 uncultured Acidobacteriaceae bacterium
GATGCGCCAGTCCACTCCAGATGCCTACTGCGAATACCGTTCCCGATCGCTCACGCGAAAAACTGACAGGCCACGAGAGCGCGCCGAACGTATTTTGGCCGTCGCGGACAGCGAAAATGCTGGCGAGCGACAGCAACCAGTTCAGCGCCGGCCACACGACGCAAATCAGTGCGGCGACTGGCAGGAAGAGAATGAAGACTAGGCCAGGCCCTGGGTGCGCATCGGGCGAGGCGAACCTGGCGAGAATCGCTGCGCCGGCAAGGCGAGCAGCGTTGCCAGCGTCACACAACCCGCAAAAAGTTGAGGCCGAGAAGAGAGCGCAAGGGCCGCCGGTCTATCGCGTCAGGTGTTGCGGTCGAGACGGGGCTCGCAATTTCTCGACCAAAGTAGTCAAGCAGAGCGCGAACGGTAGCGGCGCGGCCGAGGGAAGCGGCGACAATCCAGAGGGCCGAAAGTGCCAGCACAGCCAGCAAAGCGGTGAACACGGCGCGATTCAGGCTGCCACGAAGGATATGCGCGATCGCTCGCCAACATAAGCAAGGGTTGTCTCGTCGAGAGGAGCGTCGCATCGCCATTTGACACAGGCAGCGTGTCAAGGTACTCGATGAGCCAGAAAGAGAAACGCCCAAGCTACCGCGCCGACTGCCCAGCGCCAGGCGATTTCGGTGAACGTCAGCGAAGGCCGGCGAAAAGCCGCGCGGAAGCCTTCGAGCGTGGGCGAGACGCCGGACATGAGCGCTACTTGACGACGAAGTTCACGAGTTTGCCGGGGACGAAGATTTTCTTAACGATCTGCTTGCCGGCGATGGCGGATTGTACTTTCTCGTCCGCTAGCGCGCGCTCGACAACGAAGTCTTCCGTGGCATCGGCGGGCGCAACGATGCGCCCGCGCAGTTTGCCGTTGACCTGCACCGGGATTTCGAGTTCTTCTTCCTTCGCGAGTGCGGCGTCGTACTTGGGCCAGGGAGCTTTGAGCAGGTTTCCCTTTTCGCCCAGCATCTCCCAAAGTTCGTGCGCGAGATAAGGAGCGAAGGGCGCGAGCAAGAGCACAGGCTGCGCTGCACTTCAGCCAAAAGCGTAGCCGGAATCGCGTTTCGTGCATATTGCTTCTTCCGCAGATCGTAAAGTGCGTTCACCAGTTCCATGATGGCCGAGATGCAGGTGTTGAAGTGCCAGCGGCCCTGGAAATCGTCGCTGACACGCTTGATGGTCTGGTGGAGTTTCCGCTGAATCTGCCGCGCCTGCGGTGAGAGAGACGTTGCAGGCAACGTCTCTGCGCGTTCGGTCGCGGTGCTACCGGCGTTTCTTACGACGAAACGGTAGACCTTGCCCAGAAATCTTTGAATGCCAGCGATGCCGGAATCCTGCCAGTCAAGATCGCGGTCAGGCGGAGCGGCGAACAGGCTGTAGAGGCGAGCGGCATCGGCGCCGTAGCGGGCGACCATTTCGTCTGGGCTGACGACGTTGCCCAGGCTCTTCGACATTTTTGCGCCGTCTTTGATCACCATGCCTTGCGTGAACAGGCGCTCGACAGGTTCGTCGTTGGTGATGAGGCCCAGATCGCGCATGAACTTGGTCCAGAAGCGCGAGTAGATAAGGTGCAGGATGGCGTGCTCGACGCCGCCGATGTACTGATCGATGGGGAACCAATACTGCGCGATTTTCGAATCAAACGGAGCGCGGTCGTTGTGCGCGTCGGTGTAGCGATAGAAATACCAGGACGAATCAACGAAAGTGTCCATGGTATCGGTTTCGCGGCGCGCCGGACCGCCGCACTTGGGACACGTCGCATTGACAAATTCGGGCAAACTGCTAAGCGGCGATCCAAGGGCGTGCGCGATATCGACGTTTTCGGGCAAAATCACGGGCAAATCTTTTTCCGGCACGGGGACGATGCCATCTTTTTCGCAATAGAGCATGGGGATGGGCGTGCCCCAGTAGCGCTGGCGCGAGATTCCCCAATCTTTCAGGCGATAGGTGACGGTGGCTTTGCCGAAGCCATTTTTTTCGGCGAAGGCCGACATTTTCTTGATGGCGTCGGCACACTCAAGGCCGCTGAACTGGCCGGAGTTGATCAGCATGCCTTCGTCGTGTGCAGTAAAGGGAAGGGCCGGCTCCGCCATGGTTTCTTCCGGATCGTTCGAGATGGGAAGAACCACGAGGCGGATCTCGAGTTTGTATTTTCTTCGCGAACTCATAGTCGCGCTCATCGTGCG
Source organism: uncultured Acidobacteriaceae bacterium (assembly GCA_963763285.1). Taxonomy (GTDB): domain Bacteria; phylum Acidobacteriota; class Terriglobia; order Terriglobales; family Acidobacteriaceae; genus Sulfotelmatobacter. Next base: position 2,217 of record CAVXOK010000006.1, read on the forward strand.
CCGGAACGCTCATGATCGCGCCGGTGCCGTAATCCATGAGAATGTAGTTGGCCACCCAGACCGGAATCTTCTCGCCATTGAAGGGATTGATGGCGTAGCGGCCGGTGAAGACGCCGTGCTTTTCGATTTCGCCGATATCGCCCACTTCTCTGGCTTTGCGCTGCTCGGCGATGAGTTGATCGACCTTGGCGCGCAAATCGGGGTTGTTCGCCGCGAGATCGTCGACGATGGGATGCTGGGGCGCGAGTTGCACCGAAGTCGCGCCGAAAATGGTGTCGATGCGCGTGGTGAAAACGCTGATAGTCGAGCCGGCCGGACCAAACCCTTTGTGGTTTTCCGCGTAGTCGAGCTTGAAATCGACCAGAGCGCCTTCGCTGCGGCCGATCCAGTTGCGCTGCATGGTGCGGACTTTTTCGGGCCAGCCCTCGAGCTTGTCGAGATCGCGCAACAATTCGTCGGCATACTTCGTAATGCGCAAGAACCACTGCTCGAGTTCGCGCTGCTCGACGCGCGTATCTTCGTGGCGCCAGCAGCATCCGTCTACGACCTGCTCGTTGGCCAGCACGGTGGCACACTTCGGACACCAGTTGACTTTGCTCTTCTTGCGATAGGCGAGGCCCTTTTCGTAGAACTTGAGAAAGAACCACTGATTCCAGCGGTAGTAATCGGGCAGGCAGGTGGTGACTTCGCGGGACCAGTCGTAGGCGAAGCCGAGGCGGTTCATCTGCGCCTTCATTTTGGCGATGTTGCCGAGGGTCCACTGGCGCGGCGGAGTGTTGTTCTGGATGGCGGCGTTCTCCGCGGGCAAGCCGAAGGAATCCCATCCCATGGGATGAAGCACGTTGTAGCCATTCATCCACATATAACGCGCCAGGGCATCGCCGATGGCGTAGTTGCGCACGTGTCCCATGTGCAGGACGCCCGAGGGATAGGGCAGCATTTCGAGCACGTAGTATTTCTTTTTTGTCGGTATGGGGCTCGGCGGCGTAGAGCCCGGGATCGCTTTGCCAGCGCTCGAACCATTTGGTCTCTACGCGCTGGGGATCGTAGCGGTCGTCGTCGGAACGATCCCCATTCGAACGATCAGGACGGGCGTTGTTGACCGCGGTGGCGGTTTCCGAGTTGTCTTGCGACGGCATAGGAACCAAGGAATCCGGCTAAGCCGTTGATTGTACAATGAGGCGCGAGAACTGTGTGCTCGAGCGGTGGATCTTCGCTGCGCGTGCACTGCCGAGAGCGTGGCCCGAGCGAAGTCGAAGGGTGGTCGCCGCTGCGCTTCTGCAGGTTATTGCTTCCCGGGTTGGCTTGCGGCGGGGCGATTTCGCAGCTGGTTGTAATCGCGAGTGTAGACGCGCAGACCATATTCGGGAGTGCTCTTGGTATACCCCGCGACCAGTTGGTCCTGGTAGTGATCGAGAAAAAAATCGAAGGGGTTGCGCGGGTCCATGTCAATCATGATCAGGTCAGCGTCATGCATGGTGAGTTTGCCAAAGCGCATGTCGCCGTGGCGGAAAGCCATGTAATTGCCGCGTTGTCGGGCGGCGAAGTGCGAGCCTTGCGAATTGCCAAATACCTGCACGATGTCGTTGCCTTGGACTCGAACAGCCGTCACCTTGCCCTGAACGTGAGGCGGTGGGAGGATCTGTTCAGGATCGATGATCAGGTCATCTTTCTCGGCTACGAGGCCATGAACCTGCTTGGTATTGATGAGGCGGGCCAGGTCAATTCCCAGCAAATCCATGAGACCCTTCAGCGGTAGGTGGGCCGCTTTCACGTGCTCGACGTGGAGCCGGATTTGTCCATCCTCGTCGGCGGACAGCGTTCCTGTCGATTCAAACGGAACATCTCCTTTCTGATGGAGTTTGCCTTTGATGATCAGCTCATTGTTCCTACTTGTAATGCTTAAGTCTTTGAGGGGGCCGTCAGCTGAGGAAAAGACGTTCCCGTTCAGCACCTGCGCCAGCGAAGTACAGCTAATGGAAATCTCGGCCGACGCTAAGCCGATGGCGAACGAATTCTTATCGTCAAAGACAACAATAGCTCCGGGTCTGGCGGGAAGCAGGTGTCCCTGAAGGCGAACAATGTGAACCGCCGCCGCCCCCGTGTAGTGATACAGGACGTTCCTCATCTCGACCTGCACAGCGTGGTTGTCTGAGGCCTCGCCGGTCTGACCTGGCGCGCGGCTCGGAAAGGGGCTTGACGGGACAACAAACAGCAACGAGAGAAGGCAGACGTAGCAAGAGGCCTTCGTTTTCATGGCAATAGGATGCAACGGCAGGGAAAACGGTACGATTGAAGTTGCCGGCATCTTCAAGGTTTTGGCATTTCCGTGGTAGTCACTTCTGGAGCCTCGACGGAGTTGAATCAGAAAAGAAAGCACCTCGAGCGCAGCTAGTTCTGAGATTGTAATCCCAGCAATCCTGCATGGTTGAGAATCTCCCAGAGACCCCAGAGCGCTGCGGCAGGGCCTCCCCAAATGTACAAGAAGGATTTCAAGTTCAGCTTGGCAACGAGGTCTCGCTGGCTGTCGGAGGAGATTATGAATGGGCCCTCGCCTTGCATCACGATTACGGGAGGATGCAAGTCGAATTTATCCGGAGAAGCCACTGTCGCTCCTGATGGAAGCTTGGGATTCAGGTAGGGATAAGCTTCCCGGCGCAGAAGGTCGGCTTCTCCTTCGCCGACGAATCCCGGTCCGATCCGAGACAACTCATTGCACTCAGCAACGGGATCCTTTTTCGCCCATGGGTTCTCCCGAAGCGTGCCCAGGACGAAAATTGTGTCTCCGGGCTTTATGGAGTATTCCTGGGCGAATTCCGGGGTTCCCTCTGAATACCTGGTGACTGCGAGGGCTAGTTTGCCGTACTCAGATCTTTCGCTGGACGGTGGCAGCAGGAGTTCCGAGCCGTGGGGGAAAATCATGAGCGTGCCGGTGCCATCGTCGAGAAACATTGGCGTACACATCTCACGGATAGTGTTTCGCAGATCGCCTTGCGGGTTTGATTCGACGACAAGGCGATAGTAGAGGCAATCGGCATGGCTCATCGGGGCAACGAGTGTGTAGGGGCCAACTGCTTTGCCGGTTATTTCCACGCGGCCCAAGGCTGCAGAGCGGATCGTGGAGCGGGGAGTGTCCATGATGAGGTGCTTGCGCTGAAGGAGAAGAAAACCGCGCCAGAAGAAATAGGGGCCCAGGGTTACGCCGAGTATGGCCCACAGCAAGGGCTGGCTAAGTAGCCAGATGAGGAGGCGGATCATGGGACGGGCCAGAATACATCAGGGCGGACCCGGAGCAAACCTCGGGGGCCGACGTTCCCACAGATGCCGTTTCCGTTCCAGCCAGTTCGCTGCCGAACCCTTAGTTCATCGTTATTACCGCGCGGAAGCGGACTTTGCCTTCGGCAACCCGGTCGTAGGCTTTGGCTATGTCATCTAGTTTGTAGATTTCCTCCACGACTTTGACCTTGCCCTTGGCGACGAGGTCGAGCGCTTCGTAGAGATACTCGGGGCCGTTCTGGCTAGAACCCAGAATGCGCACGCGACTCAGCATCATACTCATGTTGAAGAGCAGAGGTTCGTTGGATGCTCCCATCACCACGATCCGGCCGTCGGGACGGATGCCTTGCGCGGCTTCTTGGGTGGCAGCCCAGGAATTCGAGGTTGCGAGCAGCACGTCTGCGCCGCCGGCGGCCAGTAACTTGGCTCCGCTTTCGACTACTTCGTCGGCGCCCAGTTCACGGATCATTTTTTCTTTGTCTTTGGACTTGGTGACAGCGATGGTTTCAAAGCCTGAGGCTTTGGAATACTGCAGGGCGAGATGGCCCAGGCCGCCGATGCCGACTACCGCGATGCGCTCGTGGGGTTTGGGATCAGCGAGGCGCAAGCCACTCCAGACGGTATAACCGGCACAGAAAATGGGCGCAGCCTGCTCGTAGCTGATGGCGGCAGGGAGGGGCATGGTGGCGTCAGCATAGGCCAGCATGTATTCGGCATGGCTGCCTTGCACGGTGATGCCGGTGGAAGCGATGGGGTTCTGGCACCGTTCCTTCTTGCCGCGCAGGCACCACTCGCAGGTGCCGTCTCCTTTTTGCACCCAGCCGACGCCGACTCGGTCTCCGACTTTGCGGGAGGTGACGCCGGGGCCGACCTCGACGATCTCGCCGACGGGTTCGTGGCCAAAGACGTGCGGAAACTGGACGGGGATGAGGCCGTGCGTCAGGTGGACATCGGTGTAGCAGAGGCCGCTAGCGTGGATCTTCATCACCACCTGGTTGGGGCCGGCCTTGGGGGTTTCCCACTGTTTTACTTCCCACTTACCGTTTACCGAGGGAACTACTGCTGCTTTCATGCGAGTGACTCCAGAAGAATTTTGAAGTTTGCATTGTTTGGATGCTGCCGGGCTGTCGCGGGACTCAGGGGATGCATCCCAGTACAATGGATTTCTTTTTGAGGGTGATCTGAGACTGGGTGTGCGAGAGAACTTTCGTGGATGAAATCGCAAGTGGGTCCGCGAGCGGTAACGATCAAACTTGAGCCATCGGGAAAAGGCTGGGAGACGTATTGGTGCGTGGGGGCGCTCCTGGTGGTGATGGTGTTTTTCGCATTCGTGCGGGTGCGGCTGCGCGATACGCCGTTGGAACGAGATGAGGGGGAGTTTGCTTATGTCGGGCAACTGATGCTGCAAGGAATCCCGCCCTACAAGATCGCCAGCAATATGAAGTTGCCGGGGACTTATGCGGCTTATGCGGCCATGATGGCGCTATTCGGAGAGACAGTCTCCGGCATTCGAGATCGGATTGATGCTGGTGAATGTTGCGGCGACGATCCTGGTTTTTCTGGTGGGGAAATATCTGTATGGGCCGCTGGCGGGGGCGGTTGCAGGAATGACTTACAGTTTTCTTTCCTGCCGTCCAGCTGTGCTTGGCTTGTATGCACACGCTACGCACTTTGTCGTGCTTACGGCTTTGGCCGGGATTCTGCTTCTGCTGCGCGCCATCGACACGGAGCGGACTGGGCTGTTCTTTGGAAGCGGAGTCTGTTTCGGGGTGGCGTTCCTGATGAAGCAGCCGGGGATTCTGTTTGCGATTTTCGCGGGACTGTACTGGCTGTGGGGGGAATGGAGACGGCCATTGCCCTGGCGCAACCTTGCGGTTCGCGGCGGTGCGCTTTTTGCCGGGGTGGTGTTGCCGTTCGGGCTGACTTGCCTGATGCTTTTGCGCGCAGGGGTCTTTTCCAGCTTCTGGTTTTGGACCTGGTCTTATGCGCGCGAATACGGCTCGATCACAACGCTGCGGGAAGCGTGGCCCATGCTCCGGGCGTCGCTTCCATGGGTTGTGCGTCCTTTTGCAATCTCGGAGATTGTTGCCCTTGGTCTTGCCGCGCCGCTGTGGAGCCGCTATGGCCGGGCACACGGCGGGTTCGTTGGTGGTTTCTTTTTGTTCTCAGTGCTCGCGGTCTGCCCAGGACTTTATTTTCGCCCTCACTACTTTGTTCTGTTGCTGCCCGCGGCTGCCCTGTGCGCTGGAATTGGCGTTTGCGCAGTGCAGGAAACTCTGCTGGAAAGACGATTCCGCGCGCCGGTAGTCTGGCTTCCAGTGCTCTACTTCGCTGTGGTGTTTGGGATTTCAGTGCGTGGTCAGTACAAGACTTACTTTCATCTCGATCCTAGTTCTCTTAACCGGAAGATCTTCGACCGGGATCCATTCCTGGAAGCCGTTAGTGCAGGGAGCTTCATCAAGGCGCACTCGGCGGAGCAGGATACGATTGGGGTGCTTGGTTCCGAGCCGGAGATTTGTTTTTATGCTGGTCGGCAGTGCGCCAGCAGCTATCTCTATACCTATCCTTTGATGGAGAAGCAGAAGTATGCCGAGCAGATGCGACGAGAGATGATGCAGCAGCTTCGGGACGCAAGGCCGAAGTTTTTGGTTTACGCCGATGTGGCGCGGTCCTGGGGAACTCCGGCCACGCTGGAAGAAGATCGGGGATTTCTTGAGACGGCTTGGGGGTTTGCTCATCGCGATTATGAGTTGGTGGATCAGGTAGCGATAGCGGGCGATCCGCAGCACTTGTGGGGGGATAGGGCTTATCTGTATGTGTTCCGGCGTAGTGGGCCTTAGCAACTTGCCCCGTTTGCGGTGCAGGGGCGGCGACGGTAGACTTAATGGCATGGTTTCGTGGCGCCGCAGGGCGAGTTGCGGTCGCCGGACGGGCAAGAGCGCCCGTCCCCACACGAGCACTGGCACCACACTAGAGCTGTCGCGAGATTAATTGAGGGGAAATTATGTTGGTTGTGATGAAGGCGCAGGCCACTGAGGAGCAGGTGCGGCTGGTTTGCGCGAAGATTGAGGCGTTGGGTTATCGGGCGCATGCCATGCCGGGCGCGCAGCGGACTGCGATCGGCATTACCGGGAATAAGGGCGAGGTGGAGCAGGGCACGCTGGAAGAGATGGCGGGCGTGCAGGAAGTGATCAAGGTTTCGAAGCCCTACAAACTGGTTAGCCGCGACGTTAAGGAAGACAACACGGTGATTCGTTTTGCCGGGACTGCGGCTACGATCGGCGGGACCGGGTTGGCGATTGTTGCCGGGGCCATGCGCGATTGAGAGTCGGGAGCAGGCGTTTGCCGTGGCCGAGCGGGTTCATCGGGCGGGGGCGCAGTTCTTTCGGGGTGGGGCTTACAAGCCGCGGACTTCTCCTTATTCCTTTCAAGGGTTAGGTGAAGAAGGGCTGCGGATTATGGCGGAGATCCGGCAGCAGTATGGGATGAAGATTATTACGGAAGCGATTGATAATGAATCGCTTGATCTGGTGGAAGAGTATGCGGATGTGATCCAGATCGGGGCGCGGAATATGCAGAATTTTTCTTTGCTGAAGCGGGCTGGGCGGGCTAAGAAGCCGGTGCTGCTGAAGCGGGGGATGTCGGCGACCCTCGAAGAATTTCTGATGGCCGCGGAATACATACTGAGCGAAGGCAATTACAACGTGGCGCTGTGCGAGCGCGGCGTGCGGACTTTTGCTGACCATACTGCGTAACACGCTCGACCTGAGCCTGGTGCCGGCGGTGCAGCGGCTTAGCCATTTGCCGATATTTGTCGATCCCAGTCACGGGACCGGCAAGCGGAATAAAGTTACTCCGCTGTCGCGTGCGGCGGTGGCGGTGGGCGCGGATGGATTGATGGTGGAAGTGCATAACCAGCCGGATCAGGCGATGTCGGATGGTCCGCAGTCGCTGTTTCCTGATCAGTTTGATGAGCTGATGGTGCAGGTACGGCAGATCGCGGCGGTGGTGGGCAGGACGGTGCCGGGGATTGTTGTGCGAGAGACGGTGACGGTGGGCAACTAAGTCAGAGACCTGGTGTTCAGAGGTCGTATGAAAAACATCCGAAGAGCCATTGCCAGGGATCTTGTCTATACGGGTGTGATCGCACTTTTTCTGGCTGGCGCCGCCGCGCTTGCGCAGGGAACGAGGGAACAACTTCCCAATGGGGATCAGAACCCGAATGCTCCAGCCCTGCGCGGACCCGATTCCACCCAGACAGCGCAGGTTGGTGAGATGGAAGTCTTAAATGGGCCCGTCAGCTTCCACACCAGAAATTATCTTAGCTTTGGGCTACTGGCGAACATCCGTACAAACTGGCGCAGGGCGCTGACGGAGAAAGGACTTATTCCGGCGAGCGATCAAAAGGCGTTTACGGTCGAGTTCACCGTTCTGAAGGATGGCACGCTCGACAGCAGAAAAGTGGTGGAGAGTTCTGGCGATCGCGGAACTAGATCGTACTGGCCTGGATGCGGTTGCGAAATCTGCTCCGTTTACGGCGGTCCCGGCCGAATTCGGCGGCGAGTTCCTCAAGGTGCGATGCCACTTCTACCTCAATCCTGGCAGGAGGATACGGTCTGTGAGCCGCGTAGACGCCGGGAGCTGGATCGACCGATGTTGCGGACAATACGCCCACTGCGGGGGAGGGTACACTCCGGGGAAACGGTGGGAGTACTAAGCCCAGTGCGATTTATACCCCCATCCCGCCGTTTAGCGATCAGGCCAGGAAAGCCAAAGAGCAGGGAACGATCTTGTTGACGCTGACGGTGGCAGCAAGCGGCGACGTGGAAGACGTGAAGGTGGTGAAGGGTTTGGGAAGCGGCCTTGATGAAAGTGCGATCGCAACCGTTCGCACCTGGAAGTTCAAGCCGGCGACCGAGGATGGAATCCGGTTAAGAGCGAGATCAACGTGGAGGTTAGTTTTCACCTCTGATAACTAAGGGTTCCGCGCTGTGCGAGGATGCTCCTAAATGTTGTTCCCCAATTGTGCAAAGAACTGTAAAGTTTGTGGCGTTTTTTTCAGACCTGAGCCAAGCTGATTCAGGGTTGATGTCGTCTCGTCGGCCGCCAGCGGACCATTCTGTTCGCTCAGGGCAGATGGCTGAAGTCGTGCCCTTCCCAGCTATAAGGTATGCTTGGAGCATCTGAGCTATGTTTTCCAAGAGAAGTCACATTCTCCAACCTAAAGACAGTGGCCCTGGCGGCCGCGCTGCTGGTGTATCCGTGCGGCATGACTGGCACAGCACGGCGGCGGTGGCGGCACGGTGGGGCGGCTGGCGGGCAGCGCGGAGGCGGGGTCTTAGCGGAGCTGGGGGCAGAGCGACCGGCGTCTCGGAGAAGGACGAGTTGAAGGACTTTCGCGAAGTCCTGGCCGTGCAAGCCACCAGCCAACAGATTGTTCAGTACGCTGCGATGGTGAAGATCTCGGAAGCGGCGAGCGCCGAATTGCGAAGCTTTCAGGAACGGCTCGATAAGGAGAAGGGCGGTTCCGAACTTGCCAGTCGCGGTGCCACTCTTGACCAGGCGCTGGAACGCGCGCGCATTGAAAACAAGAAGTTTCTTGACGGACTTTCGGAGCGGCAGAAATCCGGGCTGAAGGAAATCACCAAGAAGCTCACCAAGGCGGATTCCGACCTGGAACAGCAGGCCAAGGCTCTGGATCAAGTGGTTGCAGATGCGAAGGCAGTTCCGCAGCAGATCGCCGGCTCGGCGCAGAGTCTGGAGCACGCGCTTACGAGTTTCCGCAGCCAACAAGCCGATCTCGGAATAGGAAATGAGCATCGGGACTGCCAGCAAGGGCGCGGAGTCCACTTACGCGATTCTGCCGGTTCGGAATTCGGTCAAGTTCAGTGATCAGGCGATCGCCATCACGACTTCGGGAGTGATTTCCAAGGGTGTGGCGGAAGGCGGCCAGAACACATTCAAAGTTGAGCTAACCGCTGATCTTTCAGACCTGCAACAGAACATTACTGAGGTCCTCCGCACCCAGCTCAACAAGGCTGATCGATGCGGGGAACAGATTGCGATTCGGAGCGCGAGTCTCACTCCGACGGCGCCCGCGAGCCTGGTGGTTGTGCAACTGCACTTTGAACGCTGGGCCTGCTTTGGCCGGGACACGGTCAACGAAATGGCGGAAGGCAACGGCACTATCGAAGTGAAGCTGACTCCGGCAGTGGGAGAAGACGGGACGTTGCGACTGGCGCCGGAGATTGGGCGGATTGATGCTGAGGGACTGGTCGGCGACGCTGCTGCGCTCAGGTTCTCTGGGGGACACCGTGCGCGATGCCGTCGCGCAGTCGGTTCTTTCTGCCATGCGCCAAGGTGGGGATTTCAAAGTGACGCTTCCGGCAACGCGCAGGGTTATGCCACACTTCGTCGTGCACAATTTCAGGGGACCGGCTCGGGCAAGTTAATGGCCGTGTTGGATGGAGAGATTCGAGTTTCCGACGAGAAGGCGACGGCATTGACCAGCGAATTGAAGGGGCGTGCGTCGTCGCAGGAAAACAAGCAGGAAACTAAGCAGGAAAGCTTGCAGGAAGCTGTGCCGCGCTGAGTGCCGACTTGGCGGCGTGCAAGACGTGGCGAGCTATGTCTCCACATAGAACGCTTTGGTAGGATCCCGCCGTTATCCGCTTTTCCTCAGGCGATCGAAACCGTTTTTATATTCATGAATTCGCGGATGCCGTTGGCGGCTAGTTCGCGGCCGTGTCCGGACTGCTTGACGCCGCCGAAGGGGATGCGGGGATCGGAGGCGACCATCTTGTTGATGAAGACCATGCCGGACTCCAGTTCGTTGATGAAGCGTTCGCGCTCGCGGTCGTCGGTGGTCCAGGCACTGGCGCCGAGGCCGAAGCGGCTGTCGTTGGCGAGGCGGATGGCTTCGTCGATATCTTTGACGCGGAACAGCGAGGCGACGGGGCCGAAGAATTCTTCGCGGTAGGCTGGGGATTCTTTCGGGATGTCGGTCAGAACCGTGGGCGCATAGTAGTTGCCGGGCTGCTTCAGGGGATGGCCTCCGGTCAGGAGTTTGGCGCCGGCTTTCACGGTTTTCTGGACGTCGGCGTCGAGCGAGGTGACGGCGTCGGCGGTGGCGAGCGGACCTAGTTCAGTTTTTTCGTCGAAGGGATCGCCTATGCGCAGATTCTTCATGCGATCCACGAACTTGCGCTCGAACTCGGCGGCGATGGGCTCGGCGACAATGAAACGTTTGGCGGCGATGCAGGACTGGCCGTTGTTGATGACGCGCGCCTCGACTGCGGTGGCGACGGCGGCGTCGAGATTGGCGCTGGGCATGACGATGAAAGGGTCGCTGCCGCCGAGCTCGAGCACGACTTTCTTGATGCGCTTCGCGGCGGCGATTCCGACCTGGATGCCGGCCTGCTCGCTTCCGGTCAGCGTGGCGGCGACTACGCGAGGGTCGTTGAGGATTGCATCTACCTGCTGCGAACCGATGAGCAGAGTTTGAAACGCGCCTTCGGGGAATCCGGCTTCGAGAAAAATCTTTTCGATGGCGAGCGCGCACTGAGGGACGTTCGAGGCGTGCTTCAGCAGTCCGACGTTGCCGGCCATGAGAGCGGGAGCGGCGAAGCGGAAGACCTGCCAGAAGGGAAAATTCCAGGGCATCACGGCGAGAATCGGGCCGATGGGACGGTAGCGGATAAAACTTTTTTTGGCGCCGGTTTCGATGACTTCATCCGTCAGGAATTTCTCGGCGTTCTCGGCGTAGTAGCGGCAGCCTCCGGCGGACTTGACGGCTTCGGCTACGGCGGCTTTGTAGGGCTTGCCCATTTCGAGTGTCATCAGGTGGGCGAACTTGTCTTTGTCGCGCTCGAGGATGTCGGCGGCCTTCAGCATGCGGCGGGCGCGCTCGGCAAAAGTTGTCTTTTGCTCGGCCTTGAAGGCGGCTGACCGCCAGCTGGAGCTTTTGCTCGATCTGCGCGGCGGAAAGAGGTTGAAAGGTCTGGATTACTTCGCCGGTGGCGGGGTTGGTGGTGGCGATGGGCATGATGGATGGTTCCTTCGGAATGTAGTGTCCTACGGGACGCGTTCCTTAGTTTACAATTAACCGTTCCAAGAACTCATCTTTCCAGCAATGATTCGGAGGAATCTATGAAGCTTACCCCTGGCAAACTGGCGGGTCTCAAGAGAGTCTCGAATGAACGTGGCGTGATTGCGGCGGCTGCTATGGATCAGCGCGGGTCGCTGCAGAAGTCGCTGGGCAAGGAAAAGGGCGGGGAAGTCAGCGACGCGATGATGGAGGAGTTCAAGACGCTGGTCACTGAAGTTTTGACGCCGCATGCCAGCGCTATCCTGCTCGACCCGGAATGGGGACTGCCGGCCTCGAAGCGGCGGGCTAAGAACGCCGGGCTGCTGCTGGCTTATGAGAAGACGGGATACGACAAGACCGGTCCGGGACGATTGGGCGATTTGCTGGATCACTGGTCGGCGCGGCGGTTGAAAGAAGCCGGGGCGGACTGCGTGAAGATTCTGCTTTACTACACGCCGTTCGATCCCAAGGAAGTGAATGACAAGAAGCACGCCTGGGTGGAGCGCATTGGAGACGAGTGCCGGGCGAATGACATCCCATACTTTTTGGAGTTCGTGGGATATGACGAGGGCGCGGACGAGAAGGGATTGGACTACGCGAAGAAAAAGCCGCAGATCGTTACCGAGAGCATGCGGGAGTTCAGCAAGGATCGGTATGGGGTCGATGTGCTGAAAGTGGAAGTGCCGGTGAACATGAAATTCGTCGAGGGCGTGAAGTGCTTTGGCGGGCAGAAGGCTTATACGAAGAAAGAGGCGATCGACCTGTTCCATCAGGCGGCGAACGTGGCTACCAAGCCGTTTATTTATCTTTCGGCGGGCGTGAGCAACGCCGAGTTCAGCGAGACGCTGGAGTTGGCGGGGGAATCTGGGGTGAAGTTCAACGGAGTGCTGTGCGGGCGCGCGACATGGAAAGATGGGATTCCGATTTACGCGAAGCAGGGCGCGGCGGCGTTCCGTTCGTGGCTGGAGACCGAAGGAGTGAAGAATATCAACAACGTGAACGGAAAGCTGAAGGCTGCTACTTCGTGGTATTCGATTTACGGGGTTGAGCCGGCGCTGGTCGGGGCCTAGGGTTTTCGCGTTTTGCGGGCGCGGGCGAATTCGCCCGCGCCTTTTCTTTGTGGCTGGAGTCGAAATGGCGGCAGACGTAGCAAGCTGCGTGTCTACGATCTGGGTGGGTTGGGCAGGAGTATTTATGGACTCGAAAATTCAGACTGCGCTTATTACCGGCGCCTCTGGAGGCATTGGATATGAACTGGCCAAGCTGTTTGCGCGCGACCACTACAACCTGGTGCTGGTGGCTCGCAGCACGGCGAAGCTGAACCAGGTTGCGACTGAACTGCAGAGCCAGTTTGGCATTAGTGTGAAGACGGTGGCGCTTGATCTCGGCTGCGGCACCGGCGGCAAAGTTTTTGTTCGATCAGATGCAGCGGGAGGGACTAGCGGTCGACGTTCTGGTGAACAACGCCGGGTTCGGCGGGTTTGGCGAGTTTGCCGGGATGCCGGAGGAAGAAATTCTGGGACAGATCCAGCTCAACATTACAGCGCTCACTCATCTGACCAGGCTGTTCCTGCCCCCGATGCTGGCGCGGCGCAGCGGGAAAGTCATGAATGTGGCTTCCACCGCGGCTTTTCAGCCCGGGCCGCTGATGGCGGTGTACTACGCGACCAAGGCTTATGTGCTTTCGTTCTCGGAAGCGCTGGCGAATGAAGTAGCGGGATCGGGCGTGGTGGTGAGCTGTTTTTGTCCCGGCGCTACCGACACTGGATTTGCGAAACGGGCGGGGACTGAGGAATCGCGGTTGTTCAGGAAATTGCGGCCGATGAATGCGGAGGTCGTGGCACGGGATGGGTACCGCGGGTTGATGGCCGGGCGTACCATTGTTATCTCGGGCGTGCAGAATTGGCTGGTGGCGGAGTCGGTGAGATTTGCTCCGCGAAAAATGGTGACGGCGGTTTCACGATGGGTGGCGGAGAAGGTGGAGTAGGGAAGCAGCGAAGTTTCTAGATCTCGGCCAGGCCGGATTCCAGATCGTCGAGAATATCGGCAACATCCTCGATGCCCACCGAGATCCGCACCATGCCATCGGTGATGCCGATTGCTTTGCGTCCTTTTGCGCCCAAGCCAGCGTGGGTCATCGTGGCCGGATGCGAGATGAGCGTCTCGACTCCGCCCAGCGACTCTCCCAGCGAGCACACGCGCAGCTTCTTCAGCATTTTGTTGGCGTTCTTCAGGGATCCGGTCTCAAAGGTGATCATCGCCCCGAAGCCGCTCATCTGTCTTTTTGCCAGTTCATGCTGTGGATGATCGGGCAGGCCGGGATAAAACACCTTGCTAACTTTCTTGTGTCTCGCCAGAAACTCCGCTACCACGCGGCCATTGCGGTCGTGGATTTCCATGCGCGCTGCCAGAGTTTTCACGCCGCGCAGCACCAGCCAGCACTCGAACGGAGAAAGTATCGCCCCCGCGGCCTTTTGCAGAAAGGCCAGCTTCTCGGCCTGCTCGGGCGTGCTGCATACCACCACGCCGCCCAGTCCGTCGCTGTGCCCGTTGAGAAATTTTGTGGTCGAATGCAACACCATATCCGCGCCCAGCGCCAGGGGTTGCTGAAAGTAGGGCGACATGAAGGTGTTGTCGACTACCAGCTCTGCCTTCTTGCGCCGACAAATCCTGCTGATCGCTGCCAGGTCGCTCAAGGCGCATCAGCGGGTTGGTAGGCGTCTCCACGTAGACCATTCGCGTGTTCTTGCGGATCGCGCGCTCCACGTTTTCCGCATCCGAGGTATCGACGTAGGAGAACTCCAGCCCGAATCCCGTCATCACCTGGTTGAACAGCCGCGGAGTGCCGCCATACAAATCGTTGCCGCAGACTACGTGGTCGCCCGACTTCAGCATGCTGGCGACCGCGTTGATGGCCGCCATGCCGCTGGCAAACACCGGCGCCGCAACGCCGCCTTCGAGCGACGCCAGGTTCTCTTCAAGGCGCGTGCGGGTGGGGTTTGAGACTCGCGAATATTCGTAGCCTTTGTTCTCGCCGATGCCCTGCTGCACGTAGGTGGAGGTGGGATAGATGGGCACGGTCACCGAGCCGGTCAGAGGATCGGGCTGCTGCCCGTCGTGAATGGCGCGAGTCGCAAAGCCGGCTTGCCGGTTCTTTTTCATGCACACCCTTTAGAGGCCGTTTAGATGCCGCCCTCAAAAATCTTTTTCGACAAATAACGCTCGGCCGAATCCGGGATGATCGTCGCCACGCGTTTTCCCGCGCCCAGCCGACGCGCTACTTCCAAGGCTGCGAATACCACCGCTCCTCCGCTCGAACCGGCCAGCACGCCTTCCTTCGCCGCCAACTGCTTGACGGTCGCAAAGGCGTCGTCGTCGGTCACGGCAATCACTTCATCGCATACGGCTGGGTCAAACGTCTCTGGGATGAAGTTATTCCCGATCCCTTCCACTTTGTGCGGCCCGGGCGCTCCGCCCCCAAGCACCGAACCTTGGGTGGTCACGGCGACCGCCAGCACTCCCGGCACATGCTCCTTCATATAGCGCGCTACGCCGGTAAAGGTTCCGCAGGTGCCGCAGCCCAGAACGACGGCATCCACTTTTCCACCCATCTGTTCGAAAAGTTCCACCGCGGTGGTTTCGTAGTGATAATCGGGATTCGCCATGTTCTCAAACTGTCCGGCCATGAATGCTCGGCGATCGCCGGCGACAAGCTCTTTGGCGCGCCGGATCGCGCCCTGCATGCCCTCTTCGTCTGGAGTGCGTTCCACATCCGCTCCCAGGGCCTGCATGATGGTTACTTTCTCCTGCGAGAAATTTTCCGGAACAAACAGCTTCACTTTGTAGCCGCGATTCACACCGATCAGCGCCAACCCGATGCCGGTGTTGCCGGCCGTAGCTTCGACGATGGTTCCACCGGGCGCGAGTTTACCTTCCTGCTCGGCTCTGCGGATGATCCCGATGGCGGCGCGGTCTTTCACGCTGCCTCCGGGATTCAAGTATTCAAGCTTGGCGAAAATGTCAGCCGAACCGGCGGGAACCAGCCGCTTCAATCGAAGGACAGGAGTTCCGCCGACCAGGTCCGTAATGTCGTCGGCGACGCCCAGATGGGAAACTTCAGGGTTTTTCAGGTGCACGTTACAGGGTAAGGGGAGAGATCGGAATCGTCAATGGAACGAAAGTCAGGTTTTGAAATCGCCGGTCAACCGCAGTCACGATCATCCTCTATTTTGCGCCCGTGGCTGCCGTCTGCGGCCCTGCGTAGTAGCCGCTCTTGGTCCGCACGGCAAGTTTACCGTGTCCCTTGCCTTTGGCCTCCACGCGGATCGTGCGGAAGCCGCCGCTGGCTCTGGGATTGGTTGGCTTGTAGCCGATCGTGTACTGGTTGCGGATGTCGTGCGCTACTTGCCGGCTGATCTCATCGACCTGGTCGAGAGTCCCGGGGAAAAATGCCAGCCCCCCGGTCCGTTGCGCAATGATCTCCAGCGCCCTGCCGAGCGCGTTTGGGATGCTCTTCATCGCCGAGAATGCCGATCGCATACACCGACGGACCATTCTCACCCTGCAACTGCTTCACCGCTTCCTCAAGGTTCTCGCGGCTGGCGTTGTCTTCTCCGTCGGTCACGACGAACAACACTTTTCTCTCCAATCTTGCGTTTAACTTCAGTTGGTCGGCGGAGGCTAACAAGGCTTCATAGAGCGCCGTTCCACCCTTGGCATCAATTTTCTCCAGCGCCTCTTTCAGTTTCAGCAGGTCGTTGGTGAAATCCTGGTCGAGATAATATTCGTCGTTGAAATTCACCACGAACACTTCATCCTGCGCGTTGCTCGCGCGCACCAGGTTCAGCGCTGCCTGGTTCACTTTGGACCGCTTTTCACGCATCGAACCGGAATTGTCGATGACGATTCCCATGGCCACGGGAATGTCTTCATGCCGGAACGAAATAATGTTCTGCGGTTTTCCATCTTCGAATACGGAGAACGCAGTCTCGGTCGAGGTTGGTCACAATATGCTGCTTGTCGTCCACCACAGTGGCGTGGAGCAGGACTTCGTCGACGTCCTTGCGGATGACGTAGGTTCCGGTGTCGTCGGAGGACGGTTGCTGGCTTGGTGCGGCTGGAGGCGCTGAAGCCGGGCTTGGCTGGGGCTGAGGAGATTGCGAGGGGGCCGGTTGGGATTGAGTTGGATGGGGACTGGGCTGGCTGAGACTGGACGGTTTCAGACTGAAGCTGTGAAGCCTTCCACGCCGCGTGCCCGGCGAAAGGTTGTGCCAGCACCGCGACGGCGGCGCCGGCCCAGATCGCAGCACCTTAGAACTAGGAAGAAAGCTCCCGGCCTGGTTATTCCTGGGGCCCGTAATATCCGGTCCTGGCATACACTCGGAGTGGCGGCAATCCTTTCGGGGGCAATAACTTCACTTTAATCTTACGCCATTTGCCGTCGCGCACGACTACAGTGGGACGATACCCCAGCACATATTGATTGCGCAGTTCGACGCCGATTTTAGTGGCGACATCGGCCAGGTCGTTTGGATTCTCCACGGTAAACGCCCGCCCGCCGGTCAGTTCCGCGATCTCGCCCAGCAGTTCCGGACCCAGGCGTTCTTCCTGAGTTGGAAAATAGCGGTCGTAAATCCCGATGGCGTAGACCATCACGTCGGCTTCTTTCACCAGCGCTTTGATCTCGTTCTCGGTGTAGCGGCTGTGATTGTCGCCGCCATCGGAGATGATGAGGAGCGCCTTCTTGGGGTACTTGGCCTCCCTCATTTTGCTGACGCCCATGTAAATGGCGTCCAGCAGGGCGGTGCGCCGGCGCGGCACGGTAAACACAAGCTTGCCCTGGATGTCGTCCACCGAACTGGTGAAATCGTTGACCACCTCGGGTTCGTCGGAGAAGGTGATCATGAAGAATTCGTCCTGGGGGTTGGCGGTCTTGAAAAATTCCACCACCGCGTCCTTGGCCCGGTCCATCTTGCTGCTCATGCTTCCGCTGGAATCGAAAATCACTCCGAGCGAGACCGGCGCGTCCTCACTGGAGAAAGACTTGATCTCCTGAGGCGCGCTGCCTTCGAAAAGCTGGAAGTTTTCCTTCTCCAACCCGGTTACGAGCCGGTTCAGGGGATCAGTGATCGTGACCGGGACCAGCACCAGATCGACGGCTACCTTCAAAGGGCGCACACGCGTATTCAGCGTCGGGGAGACCATGCTCTGCGTAGCGACCTCTTCGGTCTTCGCTCTTTCTGCAGCGTTTTCCACCTCGCGGGGCTGGATGTGGACAGCGTTTACGTCCGCTTGGCCGAAAGCAACCACGGGCATGCCACAGAGTGCGGCGAGGCTGAGAAGGAATATTAAGAGGCACGGCAAGGCCGCAATTCCACTTCGAGCTCGACTCCGAACTTGACTCCGAACTAGGGCCTTGGGGCGAGAGGGCCGGCGCCCATCCAGGAGGGCCATAAGCACCTCATTTGGCCGCGATAGTATCACAGCTTTGCGGAGGCGGCTGCGGTTTTTTTGTCAAATGTTGGTGACAATCGGGAATTGGCGGCCCATTCCGGGCGATCCGTTCCGATCCGGCAGAGCGCCGAAAGCGGGAAGCCACAGCCACCTTGTTACAATCAAGAGTTTCCATGGCTGACGTTCATCCCTTTCGCGCGTTTCGCTACGATCCGAAGCAGGTGTCCGCCGACCAGGTCGTGACCCAACCGTACGACAAGATCACCGCAGCGATGCAGGATCGTTACTACGCGGCCAGCCCGTATAACCTCGTCCGGATTATTCTTGGCCGACCGGGAAGAGTATGACAATACAGAGAACAACGTATATTCGAGGGCTGCGGCGTACTTTCGCGACTGGCGCAAGGAAGGTATTCTGCGCCAGGATCCCGAGCCCTCCATTTATGTTTATTGCCAGCGCTTTACTCTTCCCGGTTCGAACTCGGAACTGGAACGCCGTGGGTTTATCGCTCTGTGCCGTGTCGAAGACTACTCCGCCGGTGTCGTATTCCGCCACGAGCAAACCCTGGCCAAACCCAAGGCCGACCGTCTCGATCTGCTTCGCGCCACCCGCGCCCAATTTGAACAGATCTTCGTCGTCTATGAGGATGCGGGCCAGGTCGAGTCTCTGCTCGCCACCAATGCCGAGCCCGACATTTCGGTTGCGGATGAGTATGGTGTCGTTCACCGGGTGTGGCAGCTATCGGATCCGGGCGTGATCACTTCAGTTCAAAACGCAATGAGCGATAAGAAACTGATCATCGCGGATGGCCACCACCGTTACGAGACTGCTCTCACTTACCGCAACGAACGCCGCGCCGCCGATCCTTCCTGTTCGGCCCCCGGTCCGGGTGCGGCGCGTTACGAGTTCGTCCCGATGACTTTCGTCAACGTGAACAGCCCTGGGCTGCTCATCCTGCCGACGCATCGCCTGGTCCATGGCCTGGCATCTTTTTCGGAAGAAAAATTCCGCAGCTCTGCTCGCGCCTTCTTCGACATCGACGAGGTCGATGCCACGCTCGACGCACGCAGCGCCACTGCGATTCTCCGCGAGTCGGGGCGGGCTGGAACCTCCATCCTCGCCGTCACCGCAAACCGAGCCTTCCTGCTGCACCATCCCAATCCGAACACTACCGAACAGGTCTTCGCTGGCTTCTCGCTCCGCCAGGAGTCCCTCGATGTGGTGCAATTGCACAAATGTTTACTGGAAAGAGTGCTCAACCTTTCTGAGGAATCCATCCGGAACCAGGAGAACATCGCCTACATCCGCGACGCGAGCGAAGCTTTATCGCAGGTACGCGGCGCAGGCGGGTCTCGCGCTAATATCGCCTTTCTGCTGAATCCCTGCCGCATGACGCAAGTCCGTGACATTGCTTTTGCAGGCGAGGTCATGCCCCAGAAATCTACCGACTTCTACCCCAAGCTGCTCAGCGGATTGACCGTCTATGCCCTCGAATAAGAGCTGGATTAGCAGGCCGTCGTCTAACAGGCGATCGATTCGCCGATATCGGCGCAGCGGAGCCGGGGCCGGCATCCTCTTGTTACTCGCGGTCTTGCTGGTTTCCGGTGCAGCTCCTGAAAAGCATCTTTCCGTCTACTCCACCGCTGCTACGTATTCCTTACCCATCGTGCAGCGGCAAGGCCGCGAGTACATTGGCCTGCTGGAGCTGCTGGATCCCCTCGGAACGGTCAGCGCAAGATTTGACCCTCCGCGCTGGCGCATACACTACAACAACATCCTCGGGGAATTTACCATCGGCAAGACCCATGGGAAGGTCCAGGGGAGAGACAGCGACCTGTCCGGAAAATTTCTCATGGAAAACGGACGGGGCCTCGTCCCTGTAGCCGCTCTCGGTTCTCTCCTGCCGCGCTTTCTGGGCGGACCTGCAACCCTCCACCAGGAGTCTGGACGTCTTTTCATCGGCAACATCGCGACCCACTTCACGGCCTCGGTGGCTCCGGACGATCCTTCCCGTCTGGTTTTCCACTTCACGGCGCCCGTCAATCCGTCGGTCGCCGCCGAACCCGGCAAACTGCGCATGACCTTCAGCCACGAACCGGTAACTTCGCCCGCCTCTCCCACACTTACGTTCGGCAGCAAGAGCATTCCTGAGGCCTCCTATTCCGAGAACAATGGCGCCGCCCAGATCAGTGTGACGACGACTGTTCCGCTGCTGGCCAGCTTCAGCGCGGACGGAAGAACCATCACCCTCGCGCCCCCAAA
The DNA here is from genome assembly GCA_963763285.1 of uncultured Acidobacteriaceae bacterium. Lineage (GTDB taxonomy): Bacteria > Acidobacteriota > Terriglobia > Terriglobales > Acidobacteriaceae > Sulfotelmatobacter. The sequence continues at coordinate 22,294 of CAVXOK010000006.1, forward strand.
ATCTCAAACGGCGGCAACCGCGCCTGGAGCAAGCGTTCCCGTGGCCACTGAACCCGCAGTAACGTCAACTGGAGCAACTGCAACCGCCGCGACGGCCGCGGCTCCGCCGCCAGCCAACCCTGCCATCCAACCGCCGGCGTCCCGACCGTCGCGCCGTTACTTCGCTGTCGTGGACGCGAGCCATGGCGGCGATGATCGAGGTGAAGCCCTTAGTACCACGCTCGCCGAGAAGGATCTCACGCTCGCATTCGCCCGCCGCCTGCGCCAGGAACTCGAGAATCGTGGAATCCCAACCCTGGTCTTGCGCGACTCTGACGCCAACCTGTCACTCGACGATCGCGCGTATTACGCCAACACGACCCACGCCGCGATTTATGTGGCCCTGCATTCCGCATCCAACGGCCACGGCGTGCGCCTTTACACTGCGTTACTTCCTTACGCTGGTGCGGACGACCGCGGTCCTTTCCGCTCATGGACCACGGCGCAGTCCTCTTCCACGGTTCTCAGTCAAGCCGCCGCGGCGAGTGTCGCGGCGGAATTGAAGAGGCAACAGGTTGCCGTGCGCACCCTAACTGCGCCACTGCGGCCATTGAATAACATCGTCACCGCAGCGATTGCAGTCGAGGTTGCCCCAACTGCATCCGACGCTTCGCAGCTTACTTCGCCGGACTACCAGCAACTCGTTGCCGGCGCCGTAGCCAACGGAATCTTCGCCATTCGCGCGCAGCTCGGAGCCGCTCCATGATGGACATAAAATCAATAGGGAGGACGATGACTAGACAGATAAGGATCGGGCAACCATGATTCCACGCCATCTCTTCATCGGGGTGTCAGTGCTGGTGCTGGCTGTGCTCGGCATGAGCTTCTACGCGTGGCGCATGCGCGGCCGCGCAGCCGTCGGACCCGTTGGCTCCATCGACATCCGCCCGGTTGGGCCTCCTGTGGCCGGGGCCACCGAGCAAGTAACGCTGTTTGTTGCGTATGACGATACGGGAGTGCTGCACGCGCAGGCCGCTCGCATTCCACTGCCATCGGTTCGGCAACAGCGCGCTGAAGAATTGCTTCGTTCGCTGCTAGCCCTCTATCTGGACAAGTCCTCGCCTCATCCTTTGCCACAGGGAGCCGACATCCGCAGCGTCTATCTGGTTGACCCTGGACTCGCCGTCATCGACATCAACGCCGCATTCGCCGATGGGCACCGCTCGGGTGTCCTGTCCGAGGAACTGACCGTGGCGTCTTTGATCCAGACGCTGGCCGCCAACCTCCCGGGCATTCTTGAGGTGAAAATCCTGGTGGAAGGCAAGCAGCGCGAGACTCTAGCCGGCCACGCCGATCTGTCCGGCTTTTTCGACGTCGCGGCCGTCAACCTGCTGACTTCGCAACTGCAATCGAGTCAGTAGTTCTGTCAGCGACCTGCTGGTGCAGTCATTCCCCGAATTCTCCGGCTGAAACAGACTCGGCGATCCATTGCAAATACGCGGGCGATCCGTCTTCAATCGTCAGGCAGATGCATTCTGGCAGTTCATAGGAGTGGAGTTCTGCGATTGCCTCGCGCACCTGACCGAAGGCTGCGGCCGTTGTCTTCACGATCAAGAGCCATTCGCGAGCTTCTTCAACCTTGTCTTGCCAGCGATAGATGGAAGCAACTTGCGGAACGATGTTGACACAGGCGGCCAGGCGCCGCTCGACCAAACGGCGAGCGACCTTGAGTGCTTCTTCTTCCGAGACGGCGGTGGTGAGTACGATTCGTTTGTCGGTCATATAGACATGGGGCGTCGGCTATCGGATGTGCGCAGCCAGACAACCACAGCTGAGAGGGTAGCACTCTAAAGGCGGCATTGAGAGTGGAACGTGACTGGGCGAGCAATTGAAGGATTTGTGTAACCAAGTTGGTTCCCGCACCTCAAACGGGAGAACTTCCGCTTGACGGATGAGATGAAGGAGAAGTCCACTGAGAGGCTGAGGTTGATCCGCGGGGTTTTTGCAGACTAAGGTCTGGAGATGCTGAGCAAGGCGGGTAAGCAATGGATTTTCGAGTAAAAGATCTCTCACGAATTCGGCGATTTCCCAGTACGCACGACGGATTGCGGGCGATGGCTGAAAGGGCGCCAGAGGCCGAGGCGCTGGCAGCGTCTTGGATATTGCGGGTGCGGCCGCTGGCGATGCGACTCTACCTCTTGCGGCGGCGAATTGCGACCGTCACGGTCGCGGTGCTTGCCGGGCTGCTGTTGGTACACGTTATGTTTGGCGCGAATGGCATGATCATCTACAAACAGAAGAGGATAGAGTACGAATCGCTGCGAAAACGAATCGCACAGGAACAAAAGGAAAACGAGCTTTATACCCAGCAGATTCAGGGACTGAAGACTGACGAGAAAGCGATCGAGAAAGAGGCGCGCGAGCAGTTACGCTATGCGCGTCCCGGAGAGTATGTGTACGTCCCGCCGGCTCCGGCAAACCCGCTACCCCCGGCCACTCACTCCGCGAAGAAGTGACCCGCCCCCTGTTCGGCGGTCGACGGAGTCCAACCGCGGTTCACAAGCGTGTGACATTCAGAGAGTTTTCGTGTGGTATAGTTCGTGGCGTTGATCGACGGCTGGCGGGGTTGAGTTGCTGCTGGGCGTGCGATTAGAGGTTTCTACTATAACTGCGGCTTGGGGCCGCGTAGAGGAAGATCAGAAAAGGAGAAAAACCGGCCATGAGAAAAGTTCTAGTGCTATGTCTTGCGAGTTGTTTCGTGTTCGCCCTGACGGCTTTGGCGTTTGACGATATGGGGAAGAGTACGACGGTCAACGGGTGGGTGAGCGACGCAAAATGCGGCGCGAAGGGTGCGAATGCCGGGGCTGAGGCATGCACCAAGAAGTGCGTGGCCGCGGGCGAGAAGATGGTGATCGTAACCGATGCTGACCAAAAAGTTCTGGCCGTGGATAACCAAGATGCTCTGAAGGGGCATGAGGGACACCACGTCGCCGTGACTGGAACGATGAGCAAGGATTCCATTCACGTTAACAGTGTGAAGATGCTGTAAGAGAGACTTGGGAGTCAATTGGGGCGGCTGCGGCCGCCCTTTTGTTTTTGCTGCTGCTTTTTCAAAGTCGAGACCGGCGTAGCGGGGATGCTGCACGGTCGGCCAGCGCGACGCTAGCGCTATCTTACGATGCCTTCGAGCGGCGAGCTGGCTGTGGCATAGAGCCTTTTCGCCATCGGGCCCGACAAGTAGGCTTGGCGTCCGGCCAGCACGGCGTGACGCATGGCTTCGGCCATGAGCACGGGATCTTGCGCCGCGGCAATGCCGGTGTTCATGAGGACCGCATCGGCACCGAGTTCCATGGCAATGGCGGCGTCGGAAGCGGTGCCCACACCGGCGTCCACAATCAGCGGTACGCCTGTGATCATTTCGCGGAGGATCCGGATATGGGCCTGGTTTTGAATGCCCATGCCGCTGCCGATGGGTGCGCCAAGCGGCATTACGGCGGCCGCTCCGGCTTCGACCAGACGTTTGGCATAAACAATGTCGTCGGAGGTGTAGGGAAGGACGGTGAAGCCTTCGCTAACCAGAACGCGCGTGGCTTCGAGCGTGGCTTGCACGTCTGGGTATAGCGTGGCCTGGTCGCCGATTACCTCTATTTTTACCCAGTCCGAAAGGCCGACTTCGCGGCCCAGGCGTGCGGCGCGGATGGCTTCGTCGGCGGTATAGCAACCCGCGGTGTTGGGCAAGAGAAAATATTTCTTGGAATCGATGTAATCGAGCAGGGATTCCTTGCTGCGGTCGAGATTTACTCTACGGACGGCAACTGTGACCATCTCGGCGCCGCTGGCCTCGAGAGCGCGGGCGGTTTCCTGGAAAGACTTGTATTTTCCGGTGCCGACGATCAGGCGGGAGCGGAAGGAGCGGCCGGCGATGAGGAGTGGGTCGGTCATGGGGATATTGTATTGAATGCGAGCAGGCTTCGCATAGTATGTGAGCGTCGGAGTACAAGCTAGTGGAGCAAGTTGCCCAATCTGACCCTAAAACGGGAACGGTGATTCGCGAATTCTACAACGATTTTGTGCCTCCGCATTACGTCCGAAAACTAGTATGCAACTTGGTTTCCTCGGTTCCGACAAAGTACCTGCAGGGCCTGGATTGCATTGTTCTGACGAATCAATCCGGGCATCCACGCCGCTATCGACTAGGGAAGGTAACATCTCGAAAGAGGCGCGTTCCGCAGTCTCGGGTCTTCGGACGCTACTACCGTGCTCATCATGGCAAGCCCGCATGGATCGAATTATTCGTCGACAATCTCTCGGCAGGTGTCTCATTGCATCCGTTCGTCCCCTTCCTTAGAACAGCTGTTTTCGGACACGTCCTGTTCCATGAGATAGGGCACCATATAGACGCAACGGTTAGGCCGCAATTCCGCGAAAAGGAAGACGTCGCCGACGGTTGGAGTAGGAGATTGTTGAGAATTTACTTTCGCAAACGATATCGGTTTCCGAGACCAGTCTCTAAATTGATCGGCTGGATGCTTAAGGCAATTGCTCAGGAGTTCAAGTGAAAATCTACTTTGTCGCCGCCTCGGCCTGGGCGTAGAGTTCGTCGATCTGTCGGCGATAGCGCTCTTCGATTACTCGGCGGCGCAGTTTCAGGGTGGGAGTGAGAGCGCCGTTGTCGGCGGTGAATTCGTCGGGAACTAGCAAGACACGTTTTAGCTTTTCGAATCTTGCGAGATTCTGGTTTACTTCTTCCACAATTCCTTCATAAAGCGCCTGGACCTTTGGATTGGCGACGAGTTCGGCGCGCGAGGAAAAAGCGATGTCGTTGGTGCGGGCCCAGTCTTCAAGGAGTGGGAAGTTCGGCGAGACGATGGCAAAAGCAAACTTGCGCTTGTCGCCAATGATGGCGGCGGTTCCGACCAGGGGATTGAGCTTAAGGGAATTTTCAATGGGCTGCGGAGCGATGAACTTGCCACCGGACGTTTTGATGAGGTCTTTCTTGCGATCGGTGACCGAGAGATATCCGTCAGCGTCTATCTCGCCGATATCTCCGGTCTTGAACCAGCCGTCCTGGAAGGCATTCTGGGTTTCTTCGGGACGGTTCCAGTATCCCTTGAACACAGAGGGGCCGCGCACCAGGATTTCGCCGTCTTCGGCAATTCGTACTTCAAGGTTGGGAAGGATTTTGCCTACCGTGCCGATGCGATGGTTGATGGGCGTGTTGACGGCAATCACCGGAGAAGTTTCGGTTAAGCCGTAGCCTTCGTGAATGCGGATGCCGACAGTGGCAAACCATTCCGCTAGTTCGCGGCCCAGAGGCGCGCCGCCGGAAATGAAAGTTTCGACACGGCCTCCCAGACCCTCGCGGATTTTCGAGAAGACCAGTTGGTTGGCCAGCTTCCAGTTCGCCGCGGTGGGGATTTGTCCGGCAAGAATTGCGGACTTGTTGGCGCGGCCTACGGAGAGTGCCCAGCGGTAGATCACACGCTTGGCAAACCCATGGGCTTTCATTTCCGTCTTGGCATAGATTTTTTCGTAGACTCTGGGTACGGACACACACAAGGAGGGGCGCACTTCGAGGAAGGTTTCGGTAAGGTTCTCGATGAAGGGACAGTAAGCAAGGGTTACGCCGTGGTAGAGGAAGGAAAAATCCACGTGCCGCGCGGTGACGTGCGAAAGAGGAAGGAACGAGATGCTTAGCAGCCCGGGGTGAATGTCGAAGCCGAGCAGGGAGCAATTGATGTTCGAGGCGATGTTGCCGTGGCTCAGCATTACGCCTTTGGAAACTCCCGTGGTGCCGGAAGTGTAGATGATGGTGGCGAGGTCGTCGGACTGGATGGAGCGGGCGATCGATTCGGTTTGAGGATCGAGGCTGCTGGGGCCCTGGGTCATGAACTGATCCATGAGTACGCAGGTTGCGGCCAGATCGCTCGGGATTTGCACATGGTCCATGACCACGATTCTCTTGACTTGTGTTTGGGAGAGAATCGTCTGGACTTTGCGCAGTTGAAGTTCGGTGGAGACGAAAACGACACTGGCGCCAGAGTCGCGCAGAGTGTAAGCGGTTTGTTCGGGAGTCAGCGTGGAGTAGACCGGAACGGTCACGGCGCCGAGCAGCAGGATGGCGAAGTCTGCGGTGGACCACTCCGGCCGGTTCTCGCTGAGAATGGCAACCCGGTCGCCCTTGTGGATACCCCATTCCTGCAGCGCGCGGACGGTTCCGGCGACGTTGCGGCGGAGATCCGAGGAGGAGATGGGCAGCCATTTTCCCGCTTCCCGGTAGAGCATGGCGCGGTCGAGATTGTGTTCGGTGGCGGCGAAGAAAATGTCGTTCAGCGTGGTGAGAGTCATCGGCGCTCGGAACGGGTCTGAAAATGAATTTACTGGTTCACGGTGACTTTCGGCAATGCGAAACGCGCGAGGCAGGTACTGATTGGCGTCCCGAGGGAGCCCTGGAACCACTCAACGTGACAAATGCTTCCCGTGGGTGGGCTATTATTCGAGAAGGAGGTTCGTGATGCGGAAAAAACTACCGAACGTGTTGGCGGCTTCATTGCTCGCCGGAGCAATGGCGGTCGCGGGAGCCAGTCCCGGAGTAGCGCAGACAAAGATGGCCGAGGGCGGGTCGATGTCCATGCCCAAGGTTGGCGAAGTGGCGCCAGATTTTACGCTGAAGTATTTCGACGGCAACGAGTTGAAGAGTGTTTCCCTGAGCGAGTACCGTGGGAAGAAAAACGTCGTGCTGGGATTTTTTATCTTTGCTTTCACCGGTGGTTGAACGGCGCAGATGAAGGCTCTCCAGCAGGATTTGAAAAGGCTGGAAGCTACCGACACCCAGGTCCTGGGTGTGAGCATGGATAGTGCCTTCTCCAACAAAGCCTTCGCCGACCAAATTGGAGTTACCTTTCCCCTGCTGAGCGATTGGGGCGGAGACGTTACGCACCAATACGGAATCTACGTGGATAAGTACAAGGCCGCGCGCCGAGTGAACTTCCTGATTGGGAAAGATGGGAAGATCCTGGAGGAGCAGGTGGATAAGGATGCGATCGATCCGACGAAGATCGTGGATACTTGCGAGCGGCCGAAGCTGAAGAACTGAGGCACCTCAGGGGCTGAAGCCCTCGGTCTTGGCGTGAGCGGTTAAGCGCAGCGCTGGAAGCGCTGCGCCACCCAAATCATAGGTCTTCAGCACCCTCAGGCAGCCGGCAATTCGAAAGAAAAGACCGAGCCACGGCCGAGCTGGCTGGTGACGCTGACGACGCCGTTGTGGGCTTCGACGATGGCTTTGGCGATGGCCAGTCCCATCCCAGTGCCTTGCACGCTGTAGCGCTGGTCGCGGCCGCGGTAGAACTTGTCGAAGACCAGCGACTGCTCGAAGTCATCAATGCCGTGTCCGTGATCGGTGACGCTGGTGACGATGCGATCTCCTTTCTGTTCAGCGGTGATGGTTATGGGCGAAGTCGGCGGAGAATACTTGGCGGCGTTTTCCAGCAACTGTTTCAGCACTTCCGCGATGCGGTCGGAATCCACACGTACCTTGGGCAGTGATGCGGGCACGCGTACCTCGAGCGGATGCTGGCCGATGAACGTTCTGGATTCTTCCACAGCGGAGTCGATTACGGAGGCGATATCCACGGGGGCCATGTGCAGTTCGACCTTGTGGGCGTCGAGCTGAGCCATTTCCGTGGCTTCGCCAACCAGACGGTCGAGGCGATCGGTTTCCTCGTTGATTACCGTTAGTAACTCACGCCGTTGCGCCTCGTCGAGGTTGTACTCCGAGAGCAGACCTGTGACGGCGGCCTTGATGCCGGTGAGCGGTGTGCGCAGTTCGTGAGTTACAGAATCGAGCAGGACGGCGCGCAGGTTTTCGCTCTGGTGCGCCGCTTCGGTCTGGGAGAGTTTCTCCATGGCTCCGGCGCGCTCGATGGCGATGCCGATCATGCTGCCCAGGGCTTCGAGAGTGGCGCGCGAGAGCGCTGGTCCCGGCGATGCCTACGGCTCCCGTGGTGCGCGTTCCCAGGTGCAGAGGAGTGAGAGAAATTCCGCGCTGGGAATCGATGACCGGCTCGCCTCGCGAGCTGACCATTTGCAGATCCTGCAGGGCAAGCGATGTTGCTTTGGGGTCGGTGCGATAGACCTGCTGCGAACTGAGCAGGTAGATGGCGGCAGCCTTGGCGCCGAATCCGTCGCACACGTAGGCGGGAATCGCATTCAGCAGTTCGGCTACGTTATCGGTGGCGAGCAGGCGCTGGCTGAAACTGTAGAGGCGTTCCACGTCGCGGCGGCGCTGATTGGCGTCGGCGGTTTGGCGGCGGGCGCGGTCGGCGAGTTGGCTGGCGATGCCCGCGGTCACCAGAAAGGCGAACAGCGCCACCCAGTTCTGCGGGTCGGCGACGGTTAAGGTTCCGATGGGGGGAAGAAAATAATAGTTGAAGGCGAGCGTGGCGATCAGCGCGAGAAAGACGGAGAAACGAAATCCCCAGTAGGCCGCTACCCAGAGCACCATCAGCAGGAACGTCAGGGCTACCGTGGTGGGGTTTACGTGGATGAGGTGCCGGTAGACTTGGACCACCAGTTCAGCGGCCACGAGGCAAGCGGCGTAGCGGAGCAGGTGCTGTGGCCAGCGGGCTTTCACGGGCACGATTGTAACTGAATCGAGGTCAAGGCTTTCACCACGGAGATCACGGACGGCGATCGGACGAAATACCTTGAGGTTATGAAACCTTTGATTCTCCGTGTCTCCGTGACTCCGTGGTGAACAGATTCGACAATTTCCGCTCCGGCGTGGAGAATAGCGGCGATGCCCAAGACTCCCGAAGAATGGCTTAAGGAAGTGGACACCGCTCAGCGGCCGGCGGTGTTCAAGCTGTTTCTGGGCTACGCCCCGGGCGTGGGAAAGACCTACGCCATGCTGAGTGAAGGCGTGCGGCGGGCGAGCCGCGGTGAAGAAGTGGTGATCGGCGTGGTGGAAACTCACGGGCGCAAACCGATTGTGGAGCTTTCATCGCGGCTGGAGGCGGTTCCGCGCAGGAAGCTGGAATACAAGTCGACCATCTTTGAAGAGATGGATGTCGACGCGATTCTGGCGCGCAAGCCGCACGTTGTGCTGGTCGATGAGTTGGCCCATACCAACATTGAAGGCAGCAAGCACGCGAAGCGCTATGAAGATGTGTTTGAGCTGCTGGATGCCGGGATCGACGTTCTTTCCACCTTGAATGTGCAGCACATCGAGAGTCTGTCGCCGACGATTCGGAGCCTGACCGGCGTGCAGGTGCGGGAGACGGTGCCGGACTGGGTGATCCGGCGCGCGGGCGAGATTGTGATGGCGGATCTTACGCCGCAAGCGCTGCAGACGCGGATGAAGCGTGGAGATATTTATCCGCTGGAGCGGGTGGAGCGGGCGCTGGCAAATTTCTTCCGGAATACCAACCTGGTTGCCTTGCGCGAGCTGGCCCTGCGGCAGGTGACGCAGGCGGTCGACCGCACGCTTTCGGAACTCAAGAATGAAGATGGGCAACTGTTGCAGGTGCGGGAGCGGATTGCGGTGTGCTTCAGCTCGAATCCGGCGGCGCAGTATTTGATTGCGCGAGGGGCGCGCATGGCCCAGGCCATGGATGGCGACCTGTATGCGTTTTACGTGGATACGGGTGCGGACGAGAGCGACGAGAACCAGCGGACGCTGGCCGACAATATCCGCTTCGCGGAGAGCGTAGGGGCGAAGGTGGTGAAGAGCCGAGGGCAAGGTCGTCGCGGAGAAAGTTGCGGAATTCGTGCGCGAGAATCACATTACGCAGGTGGTCTTCGGGCGGTCGGCGACCAAGGGGTGGAAGAGATATTTCTATCTTTCCGCGATTCACAAGTTTCTGCGCGATACCCCGCGGTGGATGTGCATATTGTGACCCAGGAAATGCGGTGAGTGGAATTGACTAGCGGGATTGACGAGCGAAAGATGACGAACGAGCACCGGCGAATCCTGGTGGTAGATGACGAGCCGCAAATCACGCGCGTGCTGCGCACGACGCTTTCGGCGCAGGGGTATGACATCCGCGTGGCCAACGACGGGGAGATGGCGCTGGAGTTGATGAAGAACTGGACGCCGCACGTAGTGGTGACGGACCTGGCGATGCCGAATCTTGATGGCGTAGGGCTGTGCCGGCAGGTTCGGCAGATGTCGCAGGTGCCGATCATCGTGCTCTCGGTGCGCGGACAGGATCGCACGAAGGTGGAAGCGCTGGACGCAGGCGCCGATGATTACGTCACCAAGCCGTTCAGCATGAATGAACTGCTGGCGCGAATCCGGGCGCAATTGCGGCGGACGCCAGCCGCCGAGGAACAGCCGAGTGTGATTACCGCGGGGGATTTTTCCATTGACGTGGATGCGCGGTCGGTCAAAGTTGCGGGGCATGAAGTTCATCTCACGCCCGAAAGAATTCGACTTGCTGCTTTATCTGGCGCGGCGTCCGGGCAAAGTGGTGACGCACCGGACGCTGCTGGCCGCCGATCTGGGGTGCGAATAGTGTCGAACAGCCGGAATACTTGCGCGTATTTGTGGGGCAGTTGCGCAAGAAGATTGAGACTGATCCTTCCTCGCCGAAATATCTGCTCACCGAACCCTGGGTGGGATACCGCTTCGAACCCGGGTCTTAATATCCGCTCTTCGTTGATCTTCCTGGTCTTCCATCTTTACGAACATTTTATGGACCCTTTATTCGGACTTTCTGCGATTCCGTGTCCAATAGTTGTGGGCAGAAAAAGGTCCTGGGACGAACGTCACCGGACAGGGAGATCAAGGGTATGTGGATTCACGAGGTAGCACCGGAACGGTTGGCAGAGCTTTTCCATCACTATCATCAGGCACTGACGCCGGAGATGTCTGGTAAGGGCAGCGAAGGCCGCAATTCATGGAAAGAAGTTGCTCCGCAGGAGAAGAACCGGTTAGTGGCGGCGGCGCGGCTGGCGCTGCTTGAACTGGAATCGATGACCAGCGACGGAGCAAAGTCGCGGCAGTATTTTGCGCAGCCGGGCGAAGCCGAATGGGGCTGCTGAGCGTCCGCAGTTGAGCGGTATGCATCGCGTCAAGTTCAAGGTTCGCAGTTCAGCTCATCTATCATTTCGTCAGTATGCTGGCGTACGGCCACGGGTTCAGGGGAAGGTCAATGTAAGAATGGGATTTACACCTTTACGAATTCTTTAGGAATTCCTTAAACCCCCTTTACACCTGAAATGCTCTACTGAAATGTTTGCGCGAGACGTCCGCGTGACGGCGCAGGAGGCGGAGTATGTGGACAGCCTGGATAGTTGCAGCCATCGCTTTGGCAGCGACCGCGTTCATGCTCAGGTTTCTGATTGCCTTGCTGCGTGAGAGTGCGCCGTCGGTCTGCTACTGGGTCGTGCCAGTCCGCCGGGAACCGGAGAAAGAGCGACACCTTAAAATTCTGCGCGGCATCAATTTTGATGACGATTGCCGCGCGACAGAAAGCGACCGCGGCGACTACCGCCTGGAATTAATGGAGAACGAAAATCATGCTGAAGAAGAGTACACTTCAGGTCTTATTACTCTCGATGTTCGTCCTGTTTCTGACAGCGTGGGCTGGCGCTCAATCCAGTCAAGCGGTGGCAACGTCTTCCGCGAACGGCGGCTCTAGTTCGGCTGCACCAACCGAACAGCAGGAAATGCGGGAGGAATTGAAGGCGCTGCGAGCCGAAGTGGAGCGCTTGCGCGCGGAAGTCGAGCAGCAGAAAGGGCACTGCGCCGGCCCATGATCGCAGCGACGGCGGCGCCGGCGCCGGCGACCGGTGAAAGCTGGCCCCGGGCCAAACGTTCCCGCCGTGACGGCGGCGAACTTTGCCAGCCCGACCGCTCGCAACCAGTGCCGCCCCGTAGACTGACGGAGCGACAGGGTGGTTGGCACAGCCCGCGAGCTCGTCCACTTCGTTCAAGCTTCCCCAGTCAATCTTCCGAAGCCGCGCCCGCGAAAAAAGAAAAGATCGATCCTTTTTCCGACTGGGACTGGACGTGGCTGAACGGCAACCCGCGCACTAAAGAAGCGGCTTTCGATTCGAAATTCTTCACCCCGGAAATCCGGGCCGATATTACCTACACCTACGATTTCAACAAACCAGTGGACAACACGATAAGCGGGTCGAGCGAAATATTTCGCTCCAACGAAATCCAGTTGGAACAACTCGGCCTCGGTGGCGATTTTCACTATGACAACGTGCGCGCTCGATTCATGACCCAGTTCGGCATGTATTCGGAAACCACGCCACGCAATGATCCCAGTCCGGCCAAGGGCCAGTGGGATCTTGATACTGCCTATCGCTATCTGGCAGAGGCGTACGGCGGTTACCACATCAACGCGTTGAACGGGATCAACGTGGACGCTGGCATTTTTCTCTCTTACATTGGTCTGTTCAGTTACTACAACTTCGATAACTGGGCGTATCAGCCGTCGTATGTGTCCTCGAACACACCCTGGTTTTTTAACGGTTTGAGAGTTCAGATTTTCCCCAATCCCCATTTAAAGATCGAGCCGTGGCTCATCAACGGATGGCAGTCGTACGGTTCAGCCAACTCCCGCAAGGGGTTGGGAGGACAGATCAAGTGGACTCCGCGACCCTGGGTGAACGTCATCTCCAACAATTACGGGTTGGGCCACGACGACCTTTACATACCGAACCGGGGGCGCATCCACACTGACGACAGCATCGAGATCAAGTATTACGACAAGCCGGAGAAGACTCTCGACAAGATGGCGTTCTCATTCACCGGCGATATGGGTTGCGAATTTGGTCCCAGCACGACCACATCGGCAGGCGTATATCTACAAGGCGTGGGCTGCCACGGTGACACCAAGGATGCGAAGTCGGTCGGGGGCGACCATTTTAGCCGCTGGAATCAATCCTAAGCAGAGCTTTATCGGCTACATGCTGTACAACCGCTTGTGGTTCAAGAAAGACCGGTACGGATTGACGGTCGGCGGAGGCCAGATCAACAATCCCGGACGCTATCTGGTTCTGGACCCTCCCATCAACGGAGAGACGGCAGAGTCGGCAGCGATCAATGCACCCTACTTTACCGGGAATCCCTCGGACCCATTCAAGGCCTGGGATTCGTCGATCACGTTTGACTACATGCCCCGGCAGTACATCACGTTCCGCTGGGAATATGACTATCGCCATGCCAGTGTGCCGTACTGGTCGGGGCCGGGCGGAGTGACGCCGCCGGGTTCGGGCGGGGTGCCATTATACCAACAACGGATTTCCGCAATTCTTTGCCTGCAACGACGGGAATTCATCCATGCAAGAGACCCTCAGCGGCGCGCAAACGGCCTGCGGCGCACAAGGCAGCAGCGTATGGTTTCCCGATCTGCGCCGGGATGAGCAGTTTATCGACATGGCGATCATGGTCAAGTTTTAAAGGCCGAAGGGGCTAGCGATGCAAGACGTGATATTTCTTGCGGTGACGATTCTGTTTTTTGCGGTGTCGCTCGCTTACGTGGTTTTTTGCGAGCGAGTACGTTGAGGGGATATGAACTCTGAACCGATCATCATGCTGATCATTTGCGCTGGGTTGCTGGTGTATCTCGTCTACGCCATGCTGCGGCCGGAGAAATTCTGATGACGGCAAATGGATGGCTGCAAATCTTTTTTTTGCTGCTGGTGGTGTTGCTGATCACCAAGCCGCTGGGTGGCTTCATGGCGCGGGTGTTCGGCCGCGAGCGCACCTGGCTGGATCCAGTGATGCGGCCGGTGGAACGGATTCTTTACAAGCTTACGGGCGTGGACGAAAACCACGAGATGGATTGGAAGGAATACGCGCTGGCACTGCTTTTGTTCAGCGGCGTTTCCATGATCCTGCTTTATGTGCTGCAGCGGGTGCAGCAGTGGGCGTGGCTGCCGTGGAATCCGCAAAAGCTGGCGGGCGTGCCTCCGGCGCTGGCGTTCAACACCGCAGCTTCGTTCACGACCAATACGAACTGGCAGAATTACTCGCCCGAGACCACCATGAGCTATCTGACGCAGATGGTGGGTCTGGCCTATCACAACTGGGTTTCGGCGGCGGCCGGCATGGCGCTGGCGATCGCATTCATTCGCGGCATTGCACGGCGTGAGCAAAAGACCATCGGCAACTTCTGGGTGGATATGGTTCGCGGCACGCTGTGGATTCTGGCTCCGTTGTGCCTGGTGGGGGCGCTGGTGCTGGTGTCGCAGGGAGTGGTGCAGAACCTGAAGCCTTATGACACGGTGCAACTGGTCGATCCCTACCAGACGCCGCAACTGGGCGCCGACGGAAAACCTGTGACTGGGCCTGACGGTAAGCCGGTGATGCAGACGGTAAGTCAGCAGGTGATCGCGCAGGGGCCGACGGCTTCGCAGGAGATTATCAAGGAACTGGGGACGAACGGCGGTGGCTTCTTCAATGCGAACAGCGCGCATCCGTTCGAGAATCCTACGCCGTTCACGAACTTTCTGGAGATGTTCTGCATCCTGGCGATTCCTTCGGCGTTTACTTACACGTTGGGAAAGATGACGGGCTCGCCGCGGCATGGATGGGCGGTGTGGGCGGCGATGGCTTTGCTTTTCTTGGCGGGAGTGAGCACCGCGTATTGGGCGGAGGCGCGGGGGAATCCGTTAGTAACGGCTGCGGCGCAGCATAGCTCGCAACATCCGGCTGCTGCTCTGCAAACCGCGGGCAACCTTGAAGGGAAAGAAGTGCGATTCGGCGTGGCGAACTCGGCGCTGTTCGCTACCGTGACTACCGACACGAGTTGCGGCGCCGTCAACTCGATGCACGATTCGTTTACGCCGCTGGGCGGAATGGTTCCGATGATCAACCTGATGTTGAGCGAGGTGATCTTCGGCGGAGTGGGTGCGGGGATGTACGGAATGCTGGTCTTCGTCATTCTTTCCGTCTTCATTGCCGGATTGATGGTGGGGCGCACGCCGGAGTATCTGGGCAAGAAGATCGAAGCCTACGACGTGAAGATGGCGATGCTGGTGGTACTGATTTTTCCTCTGGTGATTCTGGTGTTCACGGCGATTTCGGTTCTTTATAGCTTCGGCACTTCCGCCATATCGAATGCGGGGCCGCACGGATTCAGCCAGGTGCTTTATGCGTTTACGTCCTCCGTGGCCAACAACGGTTCGGCTTTCAACGGATTTAGCGGAAATACTCCCTGGTACAACACGTCGCTGGGCATCGCCATGCTGCTGGGGCGCTTCATGATGATTCTGCCGATGCTGGCGATTGCCGGCAATCTGGCTGGGAAGAAACAGACTCCGGCAACGCTGGGCACTTTCCCGGTGACCGGACCGTTGTTTACGGTTCTGCTGATCGGCGTGGTGGTGATTGTGGGCGCTCTGACGTTTTTCCCGGCGCTCAGTCTGGGACCAGTTCTCGAACACCTGCTGATGATGGCGGGCAAAACTTTTTGAGGGCAGGTTTTCTAGGTCAAACATGGCAAGCAAGAAATCAAAACGCAGTCTGTGGGACATGAAGATTGTGCGCCGTGCGGCGTGGGATTCGGTGGTGAAGCTGCATCCCGTGACCATGATGCGCAATCCGGTGATGTTCGTTGTGGAAGTGGGCAGCGTGGTGACCACCGTGCTGCTGATTCTGGAGCGAATGCACGGGCAGCCGGGGTTCGGATTCAATCTGCAGATCACGCTGTGGCTGTGGTTCACCGTATTGTTTGCCAACTTTGCCGAGGCCATGGCGGAAGGGCGCGGCAAGGCGCAGGCCGATGCGTTGCGGCGTGCGAAAGCGGAGACGATGGCGAACCGCCTGCTTCCCGATGGAAAGACGGAGACGGTTCCCGGCTCGAAATTGCGTTCGGGAGACATGTGTCTGGTGGAGGCGGGCGAGTTTGTTCCCGGCGATGGTGAGATTGTGGAAGGCGTAGCGTCGGTGGACGAGTCGGCGATCACGGGAGAGTCGGCGCCCGTGATTCGCGAAGCCGGCGGCGACCGCTCGGCGGTGACCGGCGGAACGCGCGTGCTTTCGGATTGGGTGAAGGTGAAGATCACTTCGAATCCCGGCGAAACCTTTCTGGATCGCATGATCGCGCTGGTGGAAGGTGCGGAGCGGCAGAAGACTCCGAATGAAATTGCGCTGAATATTTTGCTGGCTGGGCTGACGATTGTGTTTCTGCTGGCCGTGGTCACGTTGCAGCCGTTTGCAATTTATGCCGGCGCGCCGCAGACCGTGTTTGTGCTGGTGTCTTTATTGGTGTGCCTGATCCCGACCACAATTGGCGGATTGCTTTCTGCGATCGGCATCGCCGGCATGGACCGACTGGTGCAGCACAATGTGCTGGCGATGTCGGGACGCGCGGTGGAGGCCGCGGGCGACGTGAATACCTTGCTGCTCGACAAGACGGGAACTATCACGCTGGGCAATCGCCAGGCTACGGAGTTCATGACTGCGCCAGGCGTGACCGAGGCGATGCTGGCGGATTCGGCGCAGCTATCGTCACTGGCCGATGAGACTCCCGAGGGACGCTCGATTGTGGTGTTGGCAAAAGAAAAGTACGGGTTACGCGGACGCGAGGTGAGTTCGCACGACGCCGAGTTTATTCCTTTCAGCGCAATGACTCGCATGTCGGGCGTGAATCTGGATGGGCGCGCGATCCGCAAGGGCGCGACGGATGCAGTTGCCAAATATCTGGAAGATCAGGGAAGTTCGCTTCCGGCGGAAGTGCGCGCCGCGGTGGAAGCGATTTCGCGCTCTGGGGGGACGCCGCTGGTGGTGGCGGAGAATGGCCGCGCTCTGGGAGTGATTCAACTGAAAGATATTGTGAAAGGCGGCATGCGGCAGCGTTTTGATCAATTGCGCGCGATGGGAATCAAGACGGTGATGATCACGGGGGATAATCCGTTGACCGCGGCGGCGATTGCGACCGAGGCTGGCGTCGATGATTTTCTGGCGCAGGCTACGCCGAAAGACAAGCTGGATTTGATTCGCCGCGAACAAGGGCAGGGAAAACTGGTTGCCATGACCGGGGACGGCACGAATGACGCGCCAGCGCTGGCGCAGGCCGATGTGGGCGTCGCCATGAATACCGGGACGCAGGCGGCGAAAGAAGCCGGCAACATGGTGGACCTGGATTCGAATCCGACCAAGCTGATTGAGATCGTGGAAATCGGCAAGCAGTTGCTGATGACGCGGGGTGCGCTGACTACGTTTTCGATTGCGAATGACGTCGCCAAGTATTTCGCCATCATCCCTGCAATGTTTGCCGGGACGTTTCCGGTTCTGCAAGCGCTCAACGTGATGCGGCTGGCTACGCCGCAGTCGGCGATCTTGTCGGCGGTCATCTTTAATGCGCTGATCATCGTGGCGCTGATTCCCCTGGCACTACGCGGGGTGAAATATGTTCCGCAGGGAGCGGCTGTGCTGCTGCGCCGCAATCTCCTGGTGTACGGGTTGGGCGGAGTGATCGTGCCATTTATCGGGATCAAGCTGATCGACTTGCTGATTGTGCGGGCTGGGTTGGCGTAGAGGCGACTATGAAGAAGAATCTGATCACGGCTGTGCTCATGACGCTGGTGACGACTGTCTTGTTTGGCTTGTTGTTTCCGCTCTTGATTACAGGCTTGGCGCAGGTGTTGTTTCCCAGACAGGCCAACGGAGATCTGGTGACGCGGAATGGCAAGGTGGTGGGATCGCGATTGATCGGGCAGTCATTCTCTTCGCGTGGTTATTTCCATTCGCGTCCGTCGAGCGCCGGAACCGGATACGATGCCGGCAATTCCGGCGGATCGAATCTTGGGCCAACCAATCAATCACTTATCGCGCGGGTGCAGGGAGATGCCGATCGCTTGCAGGCGGAGAATCCAGCGACGGCCATCCCGATGGATTTGCTGACGACATCAGGATCCGGACTTGATCCTCACATCTCGCCCGAGGCGGCGGAATTTCAGGTGCCGCGCATCGCAAAAGAACGCGGACTGAGCGAGGATGTGGTTCGCGAAGCGGTCAGGCAGCATACCGAGTCGCGGCAGTTCGGATTTCTGGGCGAGCCCCGAGTCAACGTGCTGGAATTGAATCTCACTTTGGATGAGATCTCGCCGAAGCCGGCAGGGCGATAAGTTTCCTGACGGCACCTCAGCGGCCGAAGCCACGATTTTGTGGGGCTTTGCGGCGCCGCTGGAAGCCGCGACCTTCCCAAACGAGCCATTTGAATCAGCCAGCCCCGGCTAAACGGGAGTCGCCCCCGTCTCCGCCACCGCAGCGCATCCCCCGAGGCGCATCAGGAGAGCAGTCCCAAGAAAGGACATTGACGCGAACTGGCCGCCTGCGGTCTGATAGGTTCGCATGCGGCGCGACTGGCAAGCCGAGCGATGGGAAAGTAGAGAGACCTCCATAGCGCCGGGAAGCCTGGTGACTAACCCGTTCCCGACGCAGTTATTTTTCACGATCCTGCCATGAGCCAAGCGATCAGGAGCGAACAGAGCCGTCCCGCCATCAACTGGATGGATGGTCTCTGGCTGCTGTTTCTGGTGGGGCTGGCGCTACTGCCACCGGTGGCGGAGATCCACAAACAGCTCACGCTGCTGGCCATTGGAGTCGTGCAGTTCAGCGAGGGGTGGCTCCTGGCACGGGCTCCGCGCAGG
Source organism: uncultured Acidobacteriaceae bacterium (assembly GCA_963763285.1). Taxonomy (GTDB): domain Bacteria; phylum Acidobacteriota; class Terriglobia; order Terriglobales; family Acidobacteriaceae; genus Sulfotelmatobacter. The sequence goes on from CAVXOK010000006.1 coordinate 40,888, forward strand.
GGCGCAGCATATATCGTCCTGCTCAAGATCGCGCTGGCGACTCTGCTCATCGATCATACGGGCGAAGTTGGGATCAACAGCAGCTACTATCCGATTTTCTACGTGCCCGTAGTGACCGCGGCCGAATATTTCAGTCCGCTGGGAACGTTGCTGTGGACGGCGCTGGCCTCGGCTGCATATTGTTCTTATCTCTATCCTGCGCTTCAGGAATATGAAATCACACGGGAGAGTTACGGCCTCCTCGCTATCCGCATTCTTTTCTTTTTCCTCGCGGCGATGGTGGTGAACCGATTCGTAGTGGAGAATCGCCGCCAGATCAAACGGTACCAGGAATTGGCGGAAACGCTGGCCGAAACCAACCGCAAGCTGGAGCAGGCGCAGGAGGAAGCGCGGCGTTCGGAGCGGCTGGCGGCTTTGGGGCAGATGTCGGCCGGACTGGCGCATGAGATTCGCAATCCGCTGGGAGTGATCAAGGGGTCGGCAGAGATGTTGCATCAGAAGCTGGGGGAATCGAATCCTCTGGCCAGCGAACTGGCGGGTTACATATCGAGTGAGACCAACCGCTTGAGCGCTCTGGTGACGCGGTTCCTGGATTTTGCCCGGCCGCTGCATGCCGAGCTGTCTCCGCGGGAGATTACGGCGGTGCTGGATCGGGCGCTCCATTCCGTGTCTTTGTCTTTGACGCGGAAGGATGAGGACCTGGTGCGTGTGGAGCGGCAGTACGAGCCGAACTTGCCGCTGGTTCCGTTGGATGAGAGTCTTGGCGAGCAGGCGTTCGTGAATCTGATTCAGAATGCTTATGATGCAATGGCCGGCCGCGGCGGAAGATTGCGGGTGACTGCGGCGAGGGCGAACAGCGCGAATCGGGATGGAGTCGAGGTTCGGATCGAAGACACAGGGCCAGGAATTCCGGCAGAACTGCGGGAGCAGATCTTCAATCCGTTCGTGACTACAAAGAAAACCGGCGTGGGGCTGGGATTGTCAATCGTATCCAGAATTATCGATGGCCATCATGGAACCATTCGGGTCGAGTCGGGCAGGGAAGATAGCGATCAGCACGGCGCCCGCTTCGTGATGTTTTTTCCTGCGGAGGAAGAGACTAGCGCGGCGTAAGCATCTTAAGTTAAGTGAAGTACCAGCGCGCAAGAATTAGGCTATCTGGGATCAGGGGAGGCGCGACCTTCGCTAACAATATGCCAACAATTCTAATTGTCGAAGACGAGGCCAAGATGCGCCGCCTGCTCGAGTTGAATCTTGGAGAGGACGGCTTTACGACGCTTTCCGCGGAAGACGCCGAGGCCGGGCTGAAGCTTCTGCGCGAGAATCCGGTTGACCTTGTAGTGACGGATCTGAAGCTGCCGGGGATGAACGGCCTGGAATTCCTGCAGGCGATCAAGCGCCAGAATGCGGCGTTGCCGGTCGTGGTAATGACGGCATTCGGTACGGTGGAGACGGCAGTCGAAGCCATGAAGGCCGGAGCCAGCGATTATGTGCTGAAACCATTTTCACTAAGCGAGATGCGGATGGTCATCCGGAAAGAACTGGACGTCCGCAACCTGCGCGAGGAAAACCGGTCGCTGCGCGAGGCACTGGGCAAGCGCTATGTCCATCCCAATGTAGTGGCCCGCAGCGTGAAGATGCAGGAAGTGCTGGCGACGGTGGACCGCGTGGCCCCCACGAATTCGACAGTGCTGCTGGGCGGGGAGAGTGGCGTGGGCAAGGATTTGATCGCGCGCGCAATTCATGAAAAATCGCGGCGGGCTTCGGGGCCTTTCATCAAGATCAACAGTACCGCGATTCCGGAGAACCTGCTGGAGAGCGAACTGTTCGGCTACGAGAAGGGCGCCTTCACGGGAGCAAACGCGAGCAAGCCGGGCAAGTTTGAGTTGGCGGACAAGGGAACCCTGTTTCTCGATGAGATCGGCGATGTGCCGCCGGCGATCCAGGTGAAGCTGCTGCGCGTGCTGCAGGAGCGCGAGTTTGAGCGGCTGGGCGGAACGCGAACCGTCAAAGTGGATGTGCGGCTGATCGCAGCTACGAACCGCGATCTACGGGAAGCGCTGGAGCAGGGTACTTTCCGCGAGGATCTTTACTATCGGTTGAATGTCGTTCCCATCGACATTGCGCCTTTGCGCCAGCGCAAGGAAGACATTCCCGATCTGGTCAATCTTTTCATTTCGCGCTTCGCTGGAGATTCCGGCAAGCCAGTGAAGAGTATTTCGCCCGAGGCAATGAAGATTCTGGTGAGTTATCACTGGCCAGGGAATGTTCGCGAGTTGCAGAACATTATCGAACGGGCCTGCGCGCTGGCCAAGGGCACGGTGCTTGAGGCGGGCGATATTCATCTGGACCTGCGTCCGGCTAAGGTGGCGAACGGCGCCGGTGGATTTCTCCCTGAGGGCATGACCCTCGAACATTGGGAGGATGAAATGATCCAGGAAGCGCTGCGCCGGGCGAATGGGAATAAAAGCCAGGCGGCGCGATTGCTGGGGCTGTCGCGGAATGCGCTGCGATATCGGCTGTCGAAGATCGGGATTGCGGATGAGGGGGAAAAAGAAGCGTAGACAGATGGGAATATTCAAGGAAATGTATGAGCAGAGAGTCTTCAATTCAGATTGGGAGTACGCGGAACTACGACGGAAGCTGTCTGAGGCAATTTCAAGAGGGTACGTCGAACAGGTTCCTGCGATGAAGCCTCATCGATGGGCACCGAGGCGCGAGTGGTACCGGGAGAAGGAAACAGGGGAAATCTACTGCCTCGATGCACCTGAAGAAAAGAGCCGAGGGTGGTGGGCTCGAGTCGATTCGGAGGATATTGTCGGGCCCAACGAGCGGATACACTGACCCGACGCTGGCTGAAAACCACCATCTTGGCTCAGCGCGGCCACCGGGCTTGGTTCTGCTGTCAAGGTTCGTCACAAACCGTTGCCTTCCTACCTGAAAACAAATGAGTTACGGAACTCCCCGCAGTCCGCATTTGGCATGGCAGTTGCTTCTTTCTATAACGCGTTGATCCCTCGAATCTAGGGTTATAGCCAGATGTAGGTGCGGTTTCGGGAGAGGTGGGTTATGAAAAACCGACTCATAGCGACTTTGGCAGTCTTAACGCTCGCACTGGCTGTTGTGTTCTCGACGAGCGCGCAGGCGCAAACTACTGAGGGAGGCCCCGGCCCTTCGGAGCAGCCCAGTGCGCCGATGGAAATCGGACAGGGCCAGCCCGCACCGCCGCCTCAAGCTGCACGACCGCCGCAACCGGGGCAGCCTCAACCCGGTTCACCTCCCCAACTCGGAGAGGAAGCTCAGCCCGGTGGGCCGTCTGGTGAGGGTCCCGCAAAGACGGATCAAGGCGTGGGCCGGATCAGCATGATTCATGGCGACGTGTCGACGCAGCGGGGAGATTCGGGCACGTGGTCGGCCGCGGTATTGAATCAGCCCGTGGTCAATGGCGACAAGGTTTCAACTGGAGCCGGCGCGCGAGCGGAGGTGGAGCTCGATTACGCGAACATTCTTCGCCTGGGATCGAGTGCTCAAGCCAACATCGCGAACTTCACCCATAAATACATTCAAATTCAGCTTGGACAGGGCTTGGCCAATTACTCGGTCTTCAATGAGAGCGAGGCTGAGCCGGAAATCGATACGCCGAACGTTGCGCTTCACCCGGCGCATCAGGATGGTATCTTCCGCATTGAAGTGCGGCCTGACGGGGATTCGATCATCATCGTGCGCAAGGGAGAAGCACAGATCTCGACGCCTCAGGGCATTGCCGACATTAAGCAAGGTGACATGGCGACGGTGCGCGGCTCCGGCGCCGATGCGAAGTACAAGATCACCCCGGCTCCCGAGCGCGATGACTGGGACCGCTGGAATAGCGATCGCGACCGCATGATTCACGAAGCCGCGGCATGGCATCACACAAACAAGTATTACGTTGGGTCGGAAGACCTGGACGCCAACGGAACCTGGGAAGATGCGCCGGACTACGGACAAGTCTGGGTTCCGAATGAACCGGATGGCTGGGTTCCGTATCGTGATGGGAACTGGGTTTGGGAGCCTTACTACGGTTGGACGTGGGTTGGCTATGAGCCCTGGGGCTGGGCGCCTTATCACTACGGGCGCTGGATGTGGTACGGCAATTCGTGGGCGTGGTGGCCGGGACCGGTGTGGGGCGGCGGGCTTCTATCGTCCGTTCTGGGCGCCGGCCTATGTGTCGTTTTATGGTTTCGGCGGTGGCTGGGGTTTAGGTTTCGGTTTTGGATGGGGCGGATGGGGCGGTTTCGGCTGGTTGCCAATTGGACCCTGTGACCGCTTCTTCCCGTGGTGGGGTGGATATCGGCGGACGGTTCGGCGTGGTCGGCTTCAACCGGTTCGGTACCCTGAACCGCTTTGGCGGGATCGCGCCGCTGCACGCGGGCACGCGATTCTCGAATGTGGCGCACATCAACGATGCGCACATCGGAGGCGCGCTCTCGACCGTGGGTGCAGGAAGATTTGGTGCCGGCCGAACTACGGCAATGGCCGCTACCCGCGCGCAATTAAGCGGCGCGCGCATGATGACCGGCAACCTGCCGGTCGTGCCCACGCACGCCAGTTTGTCGGCAAGCGGACGGGCTGCGGCTCCTTCCACGATTCATAACAATGCATCGCAGCATTTCTTCGGCACGCAGAGCGCGTCTCACCCCGAATCATTCCAACAGCAGACGGCGCATCTGCAGCAGTCCATGCAGCAGAGCCACTTTTCGCCGGTGGCGGCGGGCGCACGCGCGGCGGGTCCAGGCTCTATCGAGTCTCGGAGCACTCCGGCAGCCGGAATGGGGAAGCCGAGCACTGGCACGACTGCGCCCGGCAGGGAGATGAATAGTGGCGTCACACGGAGCGCGGGGAATCAGCCTGCCGCGAATGAGAATGGAAGTCGCGGCTCGACGGAACCGACGTCTTCCGCGAATCACGGCGAACAAGCGTCGTCCACCCGGGGCGAACCGAACCGCAGCGAATGGAAGACGTTTACGCCACCTTCGCAGAGCGGCGAGTCCGCGGGTCGCGCCGCGAGCGCGGCAGATACTTTGAGGCGCGACGGCGGCGGCAGCTATTGGAATCGGACTGCGCCGAGCTCCAGCTACTCGCGGCGAATCCGGTTCGGGCAATTACGAGCGCGGCGGCTACTTCGCGTCCGCAACTCAACATGAGGCAGCCCATCGTGCAGCCGCGGTCTTCAGGTGGCTACGGCGGCTACCACGCTGCGCCAAGCTACGGCGGCAGTCGTGGCGGCTACAGCGGCGGCGCTTCTCACAGTGCGCCCAGCTCTGGCGGTGGCAGTCATTCCTCTGGAGGCGGTAGCCATTCCTCGGGCGGAGGGTCATCACTAAGATCGCAGAATTTCAGCAAGGTTGCAAGTGAAGTGAAGGTCAGAGGCGGGAAGGGCGTGCTAAACGGCACGCCCTTTCTTTCTATTTGCCGCACATCTCCTGCTCAGACTGATTGACGCAGGCACATCACGGGCTCTAGCGCATACGCGGGGCTGTCAGGCTCCGGACGATCATAATCGCGGCCGTACTTGTTCTTGTGCGCGAGTTCGAGATTGGATTCGGCCAGGCGTGAAGGCTCCGAGGAAGGTCTCGCCGGGACTCACCGTGATTTCCCGTTCGGCGGCGTGCAGCGCCTCCGGCGAAACCGAAGGATGGAAAACGTGCATCTCGTAGCGGCCGGGGACCACGCCGCCGATGCTGATCTCGCCACGCCCGTTGGAGATTGCGTAGTACGGCGTATTCACGGCGATCACCACCGCGCTCATCTGGGCGTGAATGTTGCAGAAGATGAAGGAGATGCCCGGCTTGTCGAATTTAACAAATTGAGTCGTGCCGCTCTCGTAGAGTCCGAGATCGAAGCGCTTGCCGTCGAATAACGAAAACACGTTGTGAAAAAAGGGATCCTGGTTGGGGAACTCGACCTGTCCCGCCCGCGGGGATCACGAGCAGCGAAGGATGGAAACTCTTGTCTTTCTGCACCAGCTTGGGGATTTCTGAAGTCTGCTGCGGGGGCGGCGAAGGCGCAGGAGTCGTCCCCAGCGGTGTGAGCCAGACCACAACTTTCGAAGCGTCGTTCAGCTGGCGTCCGTTTCGAGTGAGCTGCACTTTGCCTTTGAGATCTGCACTTTTGAGGTCTGCATCTTGCGCCGACGCAGAGGCAAACACACACGAGAGCAACAGGACGTGACGAGGCAATCCGGTAATGAGCGAAGCGAAGCATCATCAGAACAGTATCCCCATGGCAAGATTGACTTGGTTGGTCACGCTCGCACTGTCATAGACGGGGAACGTGTGCAAACGTCTGAATTCCGCGGAAAGCAACAAGTCAGACCGCGGCCGGTAGACCAGGTTGCCGAGCGCGCCACGATTGCGGCCCAGAATCGGGCCGAAGTTGTTGGCGTCGGTGGCGAAGCCCCGCACATCGCTGGCAAACGCGTTGTCGTCCGCGAATACCCCGTTCAGCTCCAGCTTGCGCGTGAGTTGGAACTTGAGTTGACTCCATCCTCCGGCGGAGTCAAGGCCACGAATGCTCGTCGTGGCGTAGGCCGGATTGCCGCCATACAGAATGGTTTGGCCGATGGCCCCACCCAGGCCTCCCACTCCGCGTCCCCGATAGAACTCACCGGAGAGAGTCAAGCGGCGGAGAATCGGAATCTGCCAATCCGTCATGCCGGCCCAGGCGTCGACGTCGTGACCCCACGGCCAGTCCTGCCGGCCGTAATAGCCCGCCACGGCAAAGCTCAAAGGATGTTCAAATACCGGTCGGGACCATGCGGTGCGCATTGCATAAGCCGGCTGGCCCGAGCTTTCTCCGGCTTGCGCCGTGCGCTAGTACTGGTTGCCGGGAGGTTCCCAATCGAGATTGTCGAGAATTCCACCTTGCACCGTCACCGTCTGTTGGTCGGAAAGATCGAAGCGATGTTCGACGCGAAGCTGAGGCGTCCAGCCCCACAGGTTTCCCGCGTAGGCAAAGGACGGAATGGCGAGTGACGCAAAGGACGTAGGAGAAAGCGGCGAAATGAACAGGGAATCCTGCCCCGCAATCACCGAGGTGTGCTGCCAGTCGAGCCGCACGCTGGCGGTCTGCATGCGCACCATGCCAAAGTTGACGCCGTTGTTGGTGGCGGGGAAGCCTCCGGCAAAATCGAACTGCACGTTGGCGGAACTCTTCGCGCCCGCCAACAGTGGGTCCAAAAATCTCCAGGCCAATCTCGGTTTGGCGCAAGGTAGCCCCAAAGCTGGTCTGAGAGTAGGCGCCCGCTGCGGGCGGCTGCGCGTAGTCGGGCAGGTCCAGGTTGTCGGAGGCACCGACATTGCGAAACGCATTCATCAGCACAATTCCGGAAAGCCGGGCGCGATATTTGGCCGCGGTTTCCACCTTCGTCTGGTATTGCTCGTCAATCTTCGAGCCCAGCAACTGCGCGGATTCTTCCAGCTTCTGCACCCGGGTTCCGAGATCTGCGGTCGCTGCCGTGTCAGAGGTATTGCGGGAGACCGGCGGAGCGGACTCCGCCGAGGCAGACTCCGCCGAGGCAGCATTGGTCGAAGCCGCGAGCGGGGCGAGCAGCTTGCGAGTGTCCTGCAATTCTTTGCGCAGTTCCTGCATTTCGGCGCGCGACTCGGCATTTTCAGTTCGCATCTGCTCGATCACCGCACGCAACTCGCGCACTTGAGAATCGAGTTCACGCAGCGAGGCGTCCGCCGGCTGAGCCACCGCGGCGGGCGTGCCTTCTTGCGCCAGGCTGTAGGCGCTCAAAAAGACGACAGCGGCCGTCATCAAGGCGGCTGTCCAAAGCGCGAGGGTCCTTGGGTTCTTCACACATCCTCCTGCGCGACATGCGGATCGTCGTGGAATCAAGAAAATGGGAACGGGCGCTACGTGTCCGAATGTCGAATTGAGTTTTCAGTCACTTTATCGCTGGTTACAGGCAAAAACGAACGGTCCGTCACCTCGTCGTCGCCGGCGTCCGGGCTTTGTGGAGCACGTCCAGGAATCGTGATTCGAAAAACTGTTCTTGCGTCGGTCGTGCGTTCCATCAAGACCTGCCCGCCATGATCTTGCACGATCTTCTGCACGACCGTAAGTCCGAGTCCGGTCCCGTTCTCTTTGCCAAAACTTACAAAAGGATGAAACAGCTTGTCCTGAATCGGTTCCGCGATGCCGGGACCGTTGTCCGAGACTTCAATCATGACCGAAGAGACGGTCCGGCTGATCGTGACTTGAACTCTGCCCTCGCTGCTGGGCGCGGCTTCGCAGGCATTCAACAGAAGGTTGTAAAGGGCGCGCTCCAGCTTGCGGGGATCGAACCAGTCCAGAGTCTGGCCGTTGCTGCTGATCTCGATCAGCGTGCCCTGATGGCGTGGATGCAAGCGCACTGCCTGCATGGCCCGCTGCACTGTTTCAGCCATGCTGGCGTAGGTCGGGTTCAGGGATTCTCTGGTACGGGCGAACTCGAGCAGGGAGTCGATGAGGTCGGTCATCTGGTTAACACCTGTACGGACCTCTTGATAAAGTTCTTCGCGCTGCGCAGAAGTCAGGCGGCCATCACAAAGGAATTCAGAGTTGGCGACGACGGCGGCGAGTGCATGACGAAGGTCGTGCGAAATCGAACTCGCCATGCGTCCGATCGTGGCCAACTGCTCAGACTCGAGCAGGGCCTGTTGCGTCTTGAGCAAACTGGCGCGCATGCGATCGAACGCTGAGGTCAGTTCCGCGACCTCATCACTGCCCCTGGGATCAAGAGGATGATGAAAATCTCCGTGCTCCAGAGCGCGAACCCCTTCCACTAGGCTACCCAGCGGGCGCGTGAACGTGTGCGAGATCAGAAACACCAGGCCACTGCCGATCAGCACCGCGGTGAGCCCGAGCAGCAATAGCAGGCGATTCAGGTTATCGAGGAATTTGGCCGCCTGGTCGTACGATCCCAACACGGTCAGGCGTACCGGAGGTTTCCGCTGGCCGGACAAGTCAAGCGAGGTAGCCACAAAATTTTCTTTGCCGACTTCAACATCCTGCGGCGCGCTTTGCGAGGATCCTGCGGCCAACGCGCGCACGCCCGGGCTCTGGGCCTGGGGCGGCGTCAAAGTGGTGGCGACAATTTCATCGCCGTAGGAGAAAGCCACCTGGCTGGCAGAGACCTTACTGACCTCGCTGGCGAAGCGGTCATCGATTTCATAGCCGATGATCAAGAATCCCAGCAGCGGACCTTCGGTCTTGGAACCGAAATAGACCGGCTTTACGAAAGTCTGGTAGAGATGGTGAGCGCCAAACCACCAGTGGCTGAAGTCCTCTTCGTTCAGTGATTGATCGAAATACTGCTGCGCGGTCTCGCGCGTGAAGCCCTTTGATTTTGTATGAAGGGCGACCACTTTGCCATTGCGGTTGACCAGAACCAGGAGATCGCTGCTAGTCAATTGCCACACGTCTTTTGAGGCGTCCTGGATCGTGGCTGGATCGTGCGCCGTCATGATCGCTCGTGTGATAGGCAGGTAGGCGACCAGTTCCGCAGAGCCCGTGAGCATGACTTCCCGGTCATGCTGAAAATTCTGGAAGGTGGTTACGGAGTTCCGGAGATCCTGTTCGATTCCTTCCCGAACGTGGCCTCGCACACTGTCCCGGACCACCAGAAGGCTCAACGCCGTGAGGCCGGTGGTGATCAGGATCATCGATAGCAGAAAACGCGTGCGCAGCCGCGTTCTCGGCACCAGTCCGCTTCCGGAGTATCCTGGAAAACTTTGCGAGGCGGGTTCGGATGAAGGAGCCAAGGGATTTCAGCGAACGAATTTGTAACCCATTCCATGTACGGTGCGGAAGTGTACCGGACTGGCGGGGTCGCGCTCTAATTTCTGGCGAAGTTTCAGGATGTGGTTGTCCACGGTGCGCGTCGAGGGATAATTCTGGTATCCCCACACTTCATTCAGCAATTCGTCCCGGCTGATTACGCGGTCGGCATTTTGTACCAGAAACTGCAGAGTCTTGAACTCCTGCGCGGTCAAAACCACAACCTTGCTGTCACGCAGGACTTCCATTTTCTTGAAGTCGATCGAAATGCCGTCGAAGCTTACCAAGTTGGCGGTCGCCGTTCTCGAAGTATGCCGCAGGGCGGCGCGAACGCGCGCCAACAACTCGCGGGGACTGAAGGGCTTGGTTACATAGTCGTCGGCCCCCAACTCGAGCAATAGAACCTTGTCGGAGACATCGCTGGTTGCGCTGAGAACCACGATCGGCAAAGTGGGAGCTTGGGCCTTGACCTCTTTGCACAGATCGCTGCCTGAAAGCTTGGGCAAGCGCAGGTCGAGAATAATCACCGCCGGCGGAGCTGCCTGAAAGCTCTCCAGTGCCGACTTCCCATTGGCCTGCACCTCAACCATGTATCCTTCGGATTCAAACAGCCGCCTTAATGCTTTCTGGACGGCAGGATCGTCCTCGACCACTAGAATTTTTCCCATCGGCCGCACGGAGTTCATGGGATCCGCCAATCTGGCCGCGCTCATCGGTGTTGCAATCTGACCCATAAGGCTATCCTCACTCGATTCGGGCCCGTCTTCCTGAGCTGGCGCACAGGTTGCCGCCCAATTGTGGCCCCCAACTACACAAGCTTACAACCTTTCGGCCGATTTTCTGTGTGGCAACAAAGGTTTGACAAATTTTTTACATTTGCACACCCATGTGAAGATGAACTACGGCAAGAGGCTTGCAAAGATCTGCTGACCCTGTCCGGGAAGGTCGAAAGGGTTGTAAACCTCTCGCGAAGGCTGCCGTAGAATACAGGTAGCTTGCCGGTTTCTGCTGAATTCGATCATCTGCGCGTCGTCCTGGTGGACGTGCGCAATCCCCTCAACATTGGCGCCGCCGCCCGGGCCATGAGCAACTTCGGATTTCACCATCTGCGAGTGGTGAATCCCTACGATGTGGCATTCGAGGGCGCCCGTTCCGCTGTGGGCGCCACAGCCGTCCTGGCCAGTGCTGAGAAGTACGAAACGGTAGCCGAAGCGGTTGCCGATTGTTCCCTCGTCGTCGGTACCACTGCCATCGGCCATCGCGACCTGCAGCATCCCATCCAGCGTCTGGAAGCCGGCGCTCCCATCATTCGCGCCCATCTTGCCACCGGCCCCTGCGCTGTTATGTTTGGATCAGAAAAATTCGGCCTCTCGAACAAAGACATGAGCCATTGTCAGTGGCTGATGCATATCCCCACACGGGATGAACACGCCTCAATGAATCTGGGACAGGCCGTCTCAATTTGTCTGTACGAATTAATTCGCGATCCCGGAGCGCTAGCGGAGCCCGAGCAGGGAAGCCCAGCTTCCGCGGCCGAAATGGAACGAATTACCGAAACTCTGTTCGCGGCGCTTCGCGCCAGCGGTTACCCAAAGCTGAACTCCTCGGATTCTTTTGAGGGCGCAGTCCGGCGTCTGGTACGGCGGCTTCATTTGCAAACTGGCGACGCGGAATTCCTGCTCGGCATGCTGCGGCAGATGGTTTGGAAAATGAAGAATAACAGTAAGGACAAGGCAGAAGGCTGAACAATCCGCTCAAGGATTTTTTTCTGTCGGAGACACTTCAATCGAAGTTTTTCGAAACTGAAAACGCAGCACCCACACACTGGCGGCTGCTCGTCCGTCGACTTGCGGCGGAGTGAATTTCCAGCCGCGCGCCGCTGCCAGCGCCCGGTTCGCAAAGTATACGCTCGGCCCCGGAGAAACGAGCTTGGCCTCTGACACGTCGCCGGAGGCATCTACCGAAACTTCAACCACGACCCTCAGCCGCCCCTCGATCGTGTTTTGTGCGCTTTTCGAGACGTCGGGCATGACCTGCCGCGATACACTGCCTCGCTCAATTCCTTTCTGCGCGGGTTTTTCCCTCTCGGAAAACGGCGCAGGCGCAGCCGATTGCGCCGCAGGAACGTTGGCCGGATTTGCCGAGTTGGTTTCCGCCGCCGGAACCGACGGCTGACGAGACATAAACTTGCCGCCAACCCAGGCGATCAGCAAAAGTGCAACCGCGACAGCGGCAACCACGATCCACCGTCTCGAATGCTCTTGTGATGGGCTCGCCTCGGCGATCTTACGAGCAGGAGTCGGGGCCGGAGCCGGAGTTCGGGCAGTCTTGGGTTGGAGCCGGGCCAGGATCTCGCTCGCCGTGCCCCGCTGCTTAGCGTCGATCTGTAAGCACTGTCGTGCAATCCCGCGGAGGGGTTGCGGAATGGTTTCAGGCGCCGCCATCGCATCCCGAGCGATGTTCGCATTCGGTTCTTTCTGTGTCATTACTGCAACCAGCGTAGCGCCCAGCGACCAAATGTCAGCTGCCGGTGACGGCCCGGCGGTTGCAATCTCAGGTGCGTCGTATACGCTGCGGGCGCGCGCCGCGCGTCGCTCCCCGGCCCGGCAAACCGCGTCAGCGGAAATCCTTAGCTGGTCGTGGACCGCCATGATGTTGGATGGCCTCACGCGGCTATGCGCTAACCCAGACTTGTGAAGATAAGCCAGCGCGTCCGCCGTGGGCTGCAGCATGGCGGAAGCCTCATCCGCTGCCAGCGGCCGCAGCGGAAGAATTTCCGCCAAATTTTCTTCCGCGTATTCCATGACGACGTACAGCACTCGCGTGTCGTCGATCTGGCCGCGTCCGAATTCAAACAGACGAATCAGGTGAGGATGGGAAAGTTTCGCGGCGTCGCCCCAACCAGAAAGTTGAGCGCCCGCATCCGGGTTCCCTGCGGAAATCAGCTTAATGGCGCACTTTTGCGCCTGTCTGCCGCCCCGCTCCGTGAGAAATACGGCGCTGTGGTCCGAGCCTCCCAGCCACTGCCGCAGCGTGAACTTTCCATCCACGACGCGGCCTTCCCAGTTTTTCCAGAGTTCGATCGGAGTGCTCATAGGCCACACTTGGCGAAGCGCTATTCTATTCCAGCAACGGCGTTGACGCTCCTGAATTTGCGCGTCGGGCAAACCCCGCCGACAAGACCCGCCAGCCGAGCCTCAGGCGCCGAATAATATGTTAGATTGAAAGAAAGGCGGGCGCGTAGCTCAGTTGGTAGAGCAATGCCCTTTTAAGGCATGGGTCGCAGGTTCGAATCCTGCCGCGCTCACCAAGTAGTCCTCTATCCGCCGTTCCTCGATGCCCTACACGCGCTTCAACCGGCTCCAGCCCGTGACCACGTCAATTTGAATTGAAGGCCTCTGTCAGAGATGTCGTCTTCAACGCAGTTTTGATCTGCTCCAAGGTTGCCGAGGATTTCAAACGAATTGTGACCGGCTCTGCCGGAAGCAGATCGAAGTAGTTGTCCGCAGTTTCTACATTCAGGTCGCCGAAGGAGAGATACACGTTCCGCGCCAGCTGCGATGACCGGACCGTGACCGTGTAATTGTCGCCGGTCTTGGCGAGACTCGTTTCAATCTTTGGTGCGACCGGCAGTTCCAAGTCGTGCGTCACATTGAAGAAGATAAGGTTGCGTGACACCTGCTTCCCCGCGACGTCCAGCTCAAAGACCAAGAAACTCTTCCGCAGATCGGCCTTTGCCAATACTGCCGCTTTATCAACGCTGAAATAAATCGCATTCGATTGCGCGGGAATCTGAATGTCTTTCGTCTGCTCGAGCAAGGCGTTCCCCGAGAAATCGAGCAGCCGCATGTGAATCGTCCCGGAGAGCGGCTGCAGCTTGTCCGACACAACGTATACGTCCACTTTGTCGTCATGCAGAAATGGTGAGATCAGCACATCGTCGTAGAAGCGGCGGGCATAGTAATGCAACGCCTTCCACCGTCCGTAGTAATCGATGCTGGCCCACGAAGCCACCGGCCAGCAGTCGTTCAATTGCCAATAGATCGAACCCATAGTGCGCGGCCGCTGCCGGCGCAGGTGCTCGGCGCCGATCTTGATGATCTCCGCCTGTTGCACCTGGCTCAGATAAACGAACGAAGCGAAATCCTTGGGCTCACGGTACTCGCGCAGCATATAGGTCAGGATGCGTTCATTCCCTCCCTTGTTTTTCTGGTGTGCCTGCATGACGGTAGAGCGGATATCGAGGTCCCCGGGCTGGTTGGCAAAAGTGTGAATAGTTTGCATTTCTGGAAACGACTGGAACCCGTACTCCGACATGAAGCGGGGAAATTGCTTTGTATAGTCCGAGGCCGGCGCCTGGGCGTGCCACACCGCCCAGTAGTGCATATCGCCGTTGTGCTGATTGTCAGGAATCTCTTCAAAGTTGGCGCTGGGAGAACTCGGTGTATAGGGCACGGGATCAGCGTATTGCGCGACGGCACTCCTGAGAATATCGGCGAACATGATCACGTAATCCTGCCAAACACGGTCCCGAGTGTCGGGAGAGATGGACGCTTTGAATTCCTGACGATCGCCCCAGTGCCACCACCCAGTTTCCACTTCATTGTTCCCGCACCAGACGACGATGCTCGGATGATCGCGGAGTCGCTTGATCTGGTCGATGGCCTCTTGGCGCACATTCTCTTGAAAGGGGACATCGCCGGGAATCATGTCGCCGCCAAACATAAATTCCTGCCACACCATAATGCCGAGTTCGTCGCAGATATCGTAGAAATCATCGGACTCGTAGTAACCGCCGCCCCATTCCCGCACCATATTCATGTGCGCGTCGCGGGCGGACTGAAGAATGCCGCGATGAATCTCGGGCGTCACACGGTTGGGAAAGCTATCGAACGGAATAACATCCGCGCCCTTAGCGAACACGGAGATTCCATTCACAACAAACTCAAAGCTCTTCCCCCATTGATCGGAAACGCGGCGCAATTCGATAGAGCGCAGTCCGGTCTTCGTCTCGGCCCGAGCTACAAGGTCACGACCGATGCGGATCTGTGCAGAAAATCTATACCGGTTCTGAGCTCCATACCCAACTGGATACCACAGCTTCGGCGCGGCAATCCGAAGAGGAACTAACACATGATTAATCCCGGTATTGAGTTGCAGGGTCTGATCTCCGTCGGCAGTCTGTGGTCCAGACATTTCATCTTGAGCCAGCGTAAGCGTGGCCGTCGTGGGACGACTGGCCTCGATCTCAACCTCCGCCGTAACATTCGCCAAATCGGCTGTGATGCTCTGCTGATGAATATGGAAGTTCTCAATGCGCAGCGCATCCCAGGTTTCAAGCCGCACGGGCTGCCAAATGCCCTCGGTCATGAAACGCGGTCCCCAATCCCAGCCGTAGTTGTAAGGAGCCTTGCGCGTATATGGAGCGGTTGCGATGTTCTCTTCGTTTCCGTAATTATGGGTTGAAATCGAAGGCAAAATGTAGGGCAGCGACTTGGCGTAAGGAATCATCTTCTCGACGGCAGAATGAAAAACAATTCGCAGCGTGTTCGACCCGGGCTTTAGGACGCTTTTCGCCGGGATCCGCCAGGTCCGGAACATATTGTCAGCGTGAAGAATCGCCTGATCGTTAAGATAGACATCCGCAAATGTATCGAGGCCGGCAAAGACCAGGTCAACATGGTCATGCGCAAGTGTGGCCGCATCCACCTGAACCGTAGTTTGATACTCCCAGTCCGCCAGCCCAACCCACTGCAGCCGGAATTCATTATCGCGGTCGAAAGGGTCGGGAATCAGCTTATTGCTCAGCAGATCGGTCTGCACCACTCCCGGAACCTGCGCGGGATGCCATTCCTTGACGTCGGATCGATCCGCATTGGCTACCGCGCGAAATTGCCAGCCCGAATCTAGATTTCGCGACGAAGGTTCGGCTGCCTCGATCGGCAATGCAACAAAGGAACACGCCAGGAGGGATCCAAGAAGGTAGACAGCAGCAACTGCCAGACTACGAAGGAATGCAAGCCGAATCCGTCCCATACGAGCTCCTGTCAAACGCTGTGAGTTTCGCCAAACTGCGCATTAGTGCGGTGCTCCCTGTCCAGAGGTTTGCGGCTGGTTCGCACTGCTCTGCAGTTTCTGGAATTCCTGCATTTCGCGCTGCGCCTCCGCCGTCTTTCCCTGTTTGCGATAAAGGCCCGCCAAACCGAAATGCGCCTGCGCCGCCAGCGCGCTTTGCTTCTCAATGGAAAGAAGTTTGGTCCAGGCTTTCTCGGCAGCGGCAGCGTCACCCTCAAGTGAAGCAGCTTTTCCCAGCGAATAAAGGGTCTCCGGCATCTCCGGCATCAAGCGGTCGGCACGCAAAAGTTCCGCGCGCGCCTCGTGCGCTTTCCCTTGCTCAAGCAGTGCCTCGCCCAGCCGGTATGCGGCTTCGGCATCCCCCGGCTGCAGCTTGGCTTGCAACCGAAATTGTTCTTCCGCTTTGTCCCACTGGAAGGCGCCGGCATACACTTCACCCAACGCGAGATGCGCCTCAGGCAAACCCGGCCGCAGCCGCAGCGCTTCGCGGTATTCCTTTTCGGCGTCCGGCATCCGCCGTAGCACGAAGTAGTTTTCCGCCATCGCCTGGTGCGCCCGGGCTGAATCCGGGTAAGCAGCAAGCAAAGTGTCGATGGATTGTTTCGCCAGCAGCCCGCTGGCTCGTCCGAGGTAATAGAGGAGGTCCGGATCATTGGGATGCGCAGCCAGCGCTGCCTGCAGATTTGCCACCGCCTCCGGCAGTTGTCCAGTCTGGATTTGCGCGATCCCCAACGCGGTCTTGTCCGGAGAGCGTTCAAGGTGTGGAATCGCTTCACGCGCATAACCCTGAGCGAGCAGGGCGTATCCCAGCAACTGATGCGCCGGCAGCGAACCCGCGTTCAATTCCAACGCATGTTTCAGAGGCGGAATCGAAGACGCGTAATCGCCGCTCTCCATATAAGCCTGGCCCAGGCTGATGAAGCCATCCGCAAGCGACGGATCGATTTCGGTTACCTTTTTGAACTCTGTGACTGCGAGGTCGAACTGTCGTTGCTTCTCCGCCGCGATTCCTGCTTGCATGTGCTCGGCCGCCTGCGGCGATGCGACCTGCCACGCAAGATACAAGAGTAAGAGCGCGCGGATCACGGCTTCTCCGGTTCACGCAGTTCGAAAAACTGATCGGCGTGAACGTCATTCACTACTTGGTGAGTACCGGATGGCCAATCGATTTCCACTTTAGCCTTCTCAGCGGTGCCCAGCCCGAAGTGAAGTCGCTTGTCGCTAGAGGAAAGATAACTCCCCGCCGAAGTCGCAAATCGCGTCTGCCCGTTCACCTGCACCCGGGCTCCGAATCCATCCCGGTTGCTGCGAGTGCCGCGTAAAGTAATCGCCAGCCAGTGCAGCTTCCCGCCTCGATTCAGAAACACCTGGGGATGTCCGCCCAGAGTAGTCATCACCACATCCTGCCAGCCATCATTATTCAAGTCACCAAACGCCGCCCCACGCCCGGCCCAAGGCACCGGAGCGCCCGAATCAGCCCGCTCGAACCGTCCATTGTGATTCATCGCCAATAGCGGCGGTTCAAGATAATGCAGCGAAGGGTCGATGTGCTCCACGTTGTCCAACACATGACCCTGAGCGACAAACAAATCTTTCCACCCGTCATTGTCGAAATCTTCCAGGCCAACGCCCCAGCCGGAACTCCCACTCGAGAGCACTCCCAGGCCGGTTTCCAGACTGCGATAAGTAAACGAACCGCTGCCGTCGTTGTGGTAAACGCCGTAAATCTCCCGAGGCAACTCGGTCACTATAACATCGGGCCGGCCGTCATTGTCATAGTCTTGAAAGACCACTCCCATGCCCGAAAGCCGCCGCCCGTCCTGCGAAAGAGCAGCGCCCGCCTCAAGCCCAACTTCCGTAAAGGTCCCGTTGCCGTTGTTGTGAAATAGATATTGCTGCATCCCATCGTTCGCTACATAGATGTCGGTAAATCCGTCGCCATCGTAGTCGGCGAACGCCACTCCCAGAGCGCGTCCTTTCTTCGCCGCGATGCCGGAGCGCTGGCTCACGTCCGTGAATGTCCCATCGCCGTTGTTGTGATAAAGAATGTTGGTCGTGGCAGGGAATTCCTCCGGCGGACAATAGGTATGGTAGTTCCCACCGCAATCCTTGCTGTGCTTCGTGTCCCAGTCCATGTAGCGGGTGACAAACAGATCCAGCTTGCCGTCGTTATCGTAATCGAAGAATCCGGCGGAAACCGACCAGCCGCCAGCGGCGACTCCCGCTTTGGCCGTCACATCGGTGAAAGTTCCATCGCCGTTGTTGTGATAAAGAATATTTTTCCCGTAGCTCGTGACATAGAGATCGGGATAGCCGTCATTGTCATAGTCGCCGACCGCTACCCCCATCCCATAATTTCCATCTCCGGCATTGGCCAACCCGGCTTGCTTCGTAACGTCAGTGAAGCTGCCGTCTTTATTTTGCCGGTAGAGCCGATTCCAGTAACGCGGATCGTGGCGATCGAAGTTCTCCGGCGTTTGCATCGGGCTGGTGACCCGCCCGCCGTTCACCAGAAAGATATCCAACAAGCCATCATTGTTGTAGTCAAGAAGAGCCACTCCCCCGGGCATGGTTTCAATCAGATATTTCTGCGGCGTGGGAGAGTTCTGCAGCGTGAAATCCAAGCCGCGCGGCAGCTTCACGTCGAAAACCGGCGCTGTCAGGGCCGCCGCAAATAGCACCAGCGCGAAGACACAGGATGTCGCGAAGCAGAGTGTTCCGCAAACTTAAGTTCCTTCAGCCCAGCATATCGCACTGGCGTGCAGTTCACTGGGATGTTCAGCGGGCAAGTTCTAGGTCTGCCGCCGAGTCGACTCCCGTTCCACAAGCCTGGGCGGAATCAATATTTTCTTCGGCCGCAGTGGACGCTTCGATGCGATTCGCTCAATGAGAAGTTCCGCGGCGAGCACTCCGATGCGGCATGTGCCCTGATCGACTGTGGTCAGTGGAACCGCAAGCGTCCGAGTAGTGAACGTTGCCGGCACCCACCACAGCAAATATCGTGTGGCAGTTGAAGTCCAGCCTCCAAAATGGCCCGCATGGCGCCGATCGCGACCGGGTCGTTGTAACAGAAAACTCCATCCGGGAACGGGCTGACGTCAGCAATTGCCGCATCCCTTCGTATCCGCGTGTCATCTCGATGGCCGCCCGACAACGATGTACTGCGAATGCGGACGAAGCCGTGCTTCGCCAGCGCCCGGCGGTAGCCCTGCCAGGCGTTCGGCGGCGATTCCCACTTCGGGACCGCGCAGGTGAGCAATCCGGCTGACAGCCTCGCGCGATCAGATGCTCCGTCGCCAACTCGCCAATAGCGTAGTTATCGACCCCAACAAAGCAGGCCCGCAGCCCGGCGATCGGACGGTCAATCAAAACAAAAGGAACCTTCTGCTCCTGAATCCGTTTGAACAGACCCAGATGCCGCGGCGGCTGCGACGAAGCAATGATCAATCCATCGACCCGCCGGGCCAGCAGCGAGTCGGCCTCGCTCACTTCCAATTCGGGATCTTCCTCGAAACATGAAATCACCACATGATAGCCATGGGGCCGCACCGTTTGCGCCACGGCCCGCGCAATCTCTGCGAAGAAAGGATGCGCGAATTCCGGCAGCAGCAGGCCGATCGTGTAGGTGCGCCGCGTTACCAGGCTGCGCGCCACCCAATTCATCTGATAGTTCAATTGCTTGGCGCGGCGCAGCACCCGCTTGCGCGTGGCGTCGCTGATCCGCCCCTGATTGCGCAGCACCTTCGACACCGTGACCACGGAGACCTTGAGGTCTTTCGCGATGTCCATCATGGTCGCGGTCATGAGCGGGGAAGCATACCACTGTTCGAGGGTTAACGATTATTCAAATGCGAAATCATTCATTTTCCGCTTGACAACGGTTGCTCCTGTAGTCAAGAATCCCGCCACCGTTGTTTGGGGACATTTGGGAAATTCCTGTACCGGAAAGAGTCACTCTATGCCAAGTCGCATACTGTGGAGTCTGCTCGTCTCCCTGGGCATGATTGTTTCTGCCTCCCTCTCTCTCTACGGCCAAAGCACCTATGGCTCGATAGCCGGTTCGGTCACCGATACTTCCGGAGCCGCCATTACCGACGCCAAGGTGACCCTGACCAACCTGGGCACGTCGGAAAAGCGCACCCAATCCAGCGGCGCCGACGGGCTGTTCACTTTTGTGAACCTGTTCCCCGGCCAGTACCGGATTGACGTGGAAAAGCAGGGATTCAAGCACTTCGTGCGTACGCGATGTCACGGTCGACGTGCAGCAGAACACGCGCGTCGATGCCGCGCTCCAGGTCGGCGAGGTCAGCCAGGTCGTCGAAGTGACTTCGGCAACCCCGCTGCTGCAGGCTGAGACTTCCTCGCTCGGCACGGTCGTCGACCAGCGCGAAGCCAACGAACTTCCCCTGAACGGTCGCAACATCTTCAACCTGACAACGATCACCCCGTCGGTGATTCCGCAAGGCAGCACGGAAGGCAACGTCGTGGGCAAGAATCCCTTCGACTTCGCCAACTACCAGATCGGCGGCGCTTTCGCCAATGAGGGCGCGGAGTACCTGGATGGTCAACCCCTGAACATCGGCTACATCAACCTGCCGTTCCTGGTTCCGACCCAGGACTCGATTTCAGAGTTCAAGGTTCAGGACAACAACCTTGGCCCCGAGTGGGGCAAGTTTGCCGGCGGCGTCATCAACATGAGCACCAAGTCGGGAACCAACACCTGGCACGGTGAAGGCTATGAATACCTGCGAAATAAGGTTTTGAATTCCAACGAGTTTTTCAACAAGCAGTCAGAAATTCAAGCGGGCACGCCGAATAAGCCGGTCCCGTTTGCGCAGAACCAGTTTGGCGCCGCCGTGCGGCGGAGCGATTATCAAGAACAGGACTTTCGTTTTCGGCAGTTACGAAGGTTTCCGGCTTCGGCCGGGCACCCCATTTAACACCACCGTCCCAACGCTCCCGGAGCGCCAGGGAGATTTTTCCGATCTTTGCTGCGACCGGATTCAACGGCAGCGGGGCTTTGCAATGATGGCGGATGGCACCGAGTCCACCAGATTTACAACCCTCTTACAGCAACTTCACTAACGTCAACGCGTGCGCCGTTTCCCTTCAATTGCTTAGACGGATCTTCAACCGGACGCGTTCTGCCAGGCGAACGCGCAGACCGTCGGCAATCTCATCAATCCAACCTCCGCCTATCTGCTGAACAAGCTGATCGCCGAATCCCACGACCGGAGGGAACCGTCCTTAACTTTCTTAAGGACGCCAGCACGGGCGGCGATACGGACGAATATGTGGCCCGCGTCGACCAGACGATCAACAGCAGGCAGACCCTTTTCGGCCGCTTCACCTATTGGAAGCTGCTCAGCCTGGCGCAGGATCCGTTCGGCACCGGCCTTTGCAAAGACCGCTGCGCGGAAAAGACCAACAGCAAGAGCGTGGCTCTCGGGTACAACTTCGCGATCAACTCCAATACGATCTTCAACTTGGACGCCAGCATCAGCCGCTTCATCTATCTCCGCGATCCGATCAATAGCGGCTTCGATGTGACGGCAGAAGGCTGGCCCGCCGCCTACAACGCGCTGGTACCGAGCCTCGGAACGTACCCCGCTGACTCCCTGTTTCGGCCAGAACGATTCCCTGGTCGGTTGCAGCCAGGGACAAAGCGCGATCGACGACCTCAATACCCAGTTCAATATTTCTCCCCAGGTCACCATGATCCGCGGGACACCACACCTATGTTTGGGGGATGCAACTCGAAGAGGGTTACGACAATTACCTGCAGACCAACACCGGCGGCGGTTTGATTTCCTTCGCAGGATCGTGGACGTCAGCGGTGCCCGGCACGGTCGGGCGGCAACGTGCCAG
Organism: uncultured Acidobacteriaceae bacterium; assembly: GCA_963763285.1. Taxonomy (GTDB): domain Bacteria; phylum Acidobacteriota; class Terriglobia; order Terriglobales; family Acidobacteriaceae; genus Sulfotelmatobacter. Next base: position 62,635 of record CAVXOK010000006.1, read on the forward strand.
GGAGCTGGCGCAGGTAACGGCGAAGATTTCGCCGACTTCCTGCTCGGCTACGGCAACGGAGCAGGGGCCGCATTCGGCAACCAGACCAGCGGTTCGCTGGTAATTTCCGGCCCGATTTCCGGCAAACAGACGTATCGCGCTTTTTACTTTGGCGATACCTGGCACGCAACTCCCAAGCTGACCTTGAACCTCGGCGCGCGTTACGAACTGCAAGGTCCATGGTCGGAACGCTACGACAAGATGACTTACTTCAACCCCGCGGTCACCAACTCTTCCGTCACAGGTTGCAACGGCGTGGCGGGAAGTGCTTGCCCGGGCGATGTCTTCCTGGTTAAGACCGGCGTTAACTCCAGCCGGAACAACCTGCCTCTTTCGAAGAAGGAGTTCCTGCCGCGGCTTGGATTCGCCTACGCGCTCGACTCCAAGACTGTGATTCGTGGCGGGTACGGGATTTTCTTCATCCCGAACTATGTGTCGTTCAACGCCAATCCTTACAACGACATCCTCAGCAGCGCCACGTCGAACGTTCTTCACCACTAACGATCACGGCGTCATCTCCTGCTGCCACGCTCAACGCCAACACTTGCGCTGAGCCTACTGCTCGGCGGCGGTACCCTCACCTGCATCGGCGCCGGGCCGTTCAATCAGGGGACATATACCCGGCGACCGGGCTGCCTACAGTCAGGTGCGAACGTCATTACGGCAGTCGCCGGCCGCAACCCGCAGCCGAATGTCTCCCAGTACGCTTTGACTCAGAACAATTTCTCGACTACCGGCTATACCGTGCAGAAGTACGGCTACCTGGAGCAGTACAACTTGGACTTCCAGCGCCAACTGCCCGCCGGATTCTTCGCTGATGTGGCCTATGCCGGGTCGCACGGCGTGCATCTGGAGCAATCCAACACCAACATCAACCAGATTCCTGACAGCTTCATCGCCCAAGCGGCGAGCCAATTCGCCGGCTGGCCAGACGGCTGACCATCGCCCAGCCGGTGGGTGCCGCACCTATCCCTTCAGCCAGAGCCTTCCTGGCGGCCTTGGGCCGCCGGGATCTGATTCAAGGCCAACTCGACCGCCCGTATCCGCAGTATTCGGGGCTCAACCTGAACGCCTTCGGCTGCTGCAGCAGCAACTACAATGCTTTGCAGGCGACCGTAACCCGGCGCTTCCAGGGCGGCGGCACCCTGCTGGTCGCCTATACCAACTCCAAACTGATGTCGAACACCGACACGCTTACCTCATGGCTGGAAGGTGGAACTACAGGAGGCGTGGGAGCGGTTCAGGACTGGAACAACCTCAAGGGCGAACGCTCTCTCTCCTCGCAGGACATTCCGCAGCGCCTGGTTGCCAGCTACGTGCTCGATCTGCCCTTTGGCCACGGCAAGAAGTTCCTCTCCGGTATGAGCGGTTTCGGCAACGCCGTGGTCTCCGGTTGGGGCTTGGATGGCATCACTACTCTCCAGCGCGGCTTCCCGGTGAAGATCAGCTGGGGCGGCGGCGATGCTCTCAGCGCAGGCGGGCCTTGGGATCGGTACTCTTCGACCTGACTATGTTGCCGGCTGCGACAAGAGCTGAGGCGGAAGCGCCCTCTCAAGGAATCAGAATGGTTCAACACCTCCTGCTTTACCGCGCCCAGTGGAAACAACGGCACTGTTCAACGCCGAACAATCCCTGGACCTTCGGTAACGAACCCCGCGTCGATGCTACGCTGCGGCAACAAGGCGTGGTTAATTTCGACTTCGCGGTGTTCAAGCGAACCACGATCTATGGAAAGGCTGAACGTCGAGTTCCGCGCCGAGTTCTTCGATCTGTTCAATCACCCTCAGTTCGGAGCCGCCGAACTCAACTGCAACCAGCCCGACCTTCGGCGTAGTCACCAACACGGTGAACAGCACCTTCCGCATCGCGCAGTTCGGATTGAAGTTCATTTTCTAGCTCGCATGGCAACTTCTTCGGGCGGGAAAGTAAACTTTCCCGCCCGAACTTTTGTTGGCTCGCCGGGGATGCCGCGCTTCGACCGGTCGTTATATCCTTCCCAGTATGAGAACCCTCCACACCATCGACTATTCCGAAGCCAAGCGAGCCGTCGATCTAATCGTTGAAAAGGCTTTACGAGATGCAGAAGGCCGCAGCGGTCGCGGTCGCCGATGCGCACGGTGAACTGATTTGTTTCGCGCGCATGGACGGCGCGCCCGTTTCATCCATCCGCATCGCCATGAACAAGGCATGGACTGCCGCCCGCGAGCGCAAGCCCACCAAGGAAATCGGAGAAAAGGTCAAACATCCGGAAAAAGGCCATGACATCGCCTACTACGGCGATCCGAAGTATGTAGGCTGGGGTGGCGGGATTCCAGTCTGGAAGAATGGCGAAGTGGTCGGCGCGGTCGCAGTCAGCGGCTTATCGTCGAATGAAGATATCGCTCTAGCAACCCTGGGTGCGGACCTGATCGCCAGTTTATAAGTTCAAACATCGCCGGCTTATAAGTTGTGACAATGGGAGGCTCGTAATGCTGCGCAAACTGCAATCATCTTGTCTGCTCCTTCTCTCATTCGTTCTGCCCGCCGTGTGCCAAACGACGCCAGCGTCTCCGGCAGTCACCGAAGCACGAGTAGACTCCATGCTCAAGCAACTGAGCCTGGAAGAAAAGATCGATCTTCTCGGCGGCGTCGATAATTTCTATATCCGCGCCCTCCCTCGCATCGGCCTACCCCGCCTGAAAATGGCCGATGGCCCGCTTGGAGTCCGCAACTACGGCCCCTCCACTGTCATTCGGCGGCATCGGCCTCGCCGCCACCTGGGACCCCGCGCTCGCCCAACGAATCGGCGCCGTCATCGGAAAGGACGCCCGCGCCCGCGGCGTGCACTTCATGCTCGGCCCCGGCGTCAATATTTATCGCGCTCCAATGTGCGGCAGAAACTTTGAATATTTCGGGGAAGATCCTTTTCTCTCCTCTCGCACCGCCGTCGCCTACATCCAAGGCATGCAAAGCCAGGGAGTCAGTGCCACCGTCAAACACTTCATGGGCAACAACCAGGAATACGACCGCCACAACATGGATTCCATCATCGACGAGCGCACCATGCGCGAAATCTATCTACCAACATTTGAAGCCGCGGTGAAAGAAGCCCACGTCGGTGCGATCATGGACTCCTACAACCTAACCAACGGCCAGCACATGACCCAAAACGGCTACCTCAACACCGACGTAGCCAAGAAAGACTGGGGCTTCACCGGAATCATGATGTCCGACTGGACTTCTATTTACGACGGCGTGGCCGCGGCGAACGGCGGCCTCGATCTCGAGATGCCGTCAGGAAAATTCATGAACCGTGCCGCGTTATTGCCGGCGGTTAAGTCGGGCAAGGTGAGCGAGGCGACCATCGACGACAAAGTCCGCCGCATCCTGCGCACCGCAATTCAGTTTGGCTGGCTCGACCGCGACCAGACCGACCTGTCGATTCCCAAACTAAATCCCGAAGGCCGCCAAGCGACTCTCGAGGCAGCTCGGGCAGGCATGGTTCTACTCAAGAACGACGGCAATCTTCTGCCTCTGGAGAAGGAAAAAATTCACTCCATCGCTGTCATCGGTCCGGATGCTTATCCCGCACAACCGACCGGCGGAGGTAGCGCCGAAGCAAAGCCTTTCACCACGGTAAGCTACCTCGAAGGCTTGGCCAATTTTCTGGGCAGTGGTGCCAAGGTCTATTACGACCGCGGCCTGCCCACTCTGCGACGAAATCGCCAAGCACACCGAATTCACTACCGAAGCAACTGGCGGTCGACAAGGTCTAAAGACGGAGTTTTTCACAAATGGCAATCTGAGCGGCACTCCCGCCACCATCCGCACCGATAAGCACGTCAACTACGAACCGGCTCGCGGAGGCGACGGCGCCGCCAACGATATGTCAATTCGGTGGTCCGGATACTTCACTCCCGCTACTCCAGGCGATTACCTCGTCTTCGTTCAAGGTCCCGGAGAGAACGGCGGCTACCGGTTGTATGTCGACAAGAAACTCGTGTTCGATAACTGGAAGGACTGGTACGCGTTTGTGAGCGAAGTGTCGATGACGCTTACTCCCGGCCCGCACCAGATCGAACTGGATTACTACGCGCACGGCGGCTGGGGCAAGACCACCGTCAATCTCGGCATCGCGCGTCCTGAAACCCTAGTCACTCCCGAGGCGAAATCATTAGCCTCACACGCCGATGCGGTAGTGCTCGCCGTAGGCTTCGACACCTCCAGCGAAGGCGAAAGCGGCGACCGCACCTTCCGCCTGCCTCCCGGTCAGGACGAACTAATCAATCAGATCGCCGCTGCCAACAAGAACACAATCTTAGTCATCACTTCCGGGGGCGGCGTGGATATGGCTGCCTGGGTCGATCGCGTTCCTGCGCTTATCGAGGCGTGGTATCCCGGCCAGGACGGAGGCACGGCGCTGGCCCAACTCCTGTTCGGCGAGTTCAATCCCTCGGGAAGCTTGCCCATCTCAATGGAGCGCCGTTGGGAAGACAATGCCGTCCACGATAGCTACTACCCCAAGAACGGCGAAAAGAAGGTTGAATATACCGAAGGCATTTTCGTGGGCTACCGCCACTTCGACAAGTCCGGCGTGAAACCGCTATTCCCCTTCGGCTATGGCCTCTCCTACACCACTTTTGCCTACAAGAATCTAACGGTTTCCCCGGCTGCCGCTTCCGGGGATGTTACCGTCGGCTTCGACCTGACCAACACCGGCACACGCGCCGGCGCGGAGACCGCGCAGGTCTACGTTGGCGACAGGCACGCTAGCGTGCCCCGCCCGGTGAAGGAATTGAAAGGCTTTGCCAAGATGGAACTCAATCCCGGGGAGACCAAACACGTCGAGGTTACGCTCAATCGGCGCGCCTTTTCCTACTACGACGTCAAGAATCACAAGTGGACGGTTGCGCCCGGTGATTTCGAAATCTATGTCGCTCATTCCTCCGCGGAGATCGAACTCACTGGAAAGTTAAGCCTGCAATAAGAGCGAGGGGACGATCTCATTCGCCAGCCGCGTCGGGCAAGCCCCGGCAGCGCTTTCAAAAGACGATCAATTCTGATCAGTCTTTCGTCGCCTGAAGCTCGATACTACACATGCGACCGACAGGTTCGAGAAGTACGAACCATCACCTGAGGTCTGCAACCGAATCCGCGATTAGCCAGGCAGAATCTCGAAATTAAGGGAAGTCTCGACATGAAGATGCGCCGCGTTATCGCCCGGACCGTTGATGTTAACGACGACCCTGATATTAGCGAGCCTCGCGGCCCAGCCGCCGCCTGCTAAGGCACAATCTCTCGCCGCCTCAGCCGATTCCTCGAGTACAGTCGCCAGCGCAACTCCCGCGGAACTCGGATCTGACCTATGTCCGCCCCACTACGAAAATAAAGCTTCGCAACTATTTATTCGACACATTCGGCCCTTATCCCCTCGTCGGCGCAGGATTTGCTGGCGCTTTCAACCAGGCCACGAACTCCCCGCCGGAGTGGAAACAGGGCGCCGCGGCCTACGGCCAGCGTTTTGGCTCCGCCTTCGGCATCGCCGGCATAACCACGACCACGCGCTATGCGCTCGCACAGGCCTTCAAGGAAGACACTTTGTATTACCGTTGCGAGTGCAAAGGCGTATTCCCGCGGTTCCGCCATGCCTTGGTTTCTACATTTACTTCCCGCCGCGGCCAGGACGGCCACCGGGTCTTTTCGTTCCCCGCCCTCGTCGCTCCCTATGCCGGCACTATGACTGCCGTGTACGCGTGGTACCCGGGCCGCTACGATGCCAAGGACGGTCTCCGGATGGGCAACTACAGTTTGCTGGCGTATGCAGGCGGAAATGTCGCTCTCGAATTCCTCTATAGCGGACCACACTCATGGCTCTCCCGCATGCACCTGAGCAGTGCGCGCCGAGGGCCGTCCCCTGGTTCACAACCCTGACAAGCCAAAGCTCTTGACTCGGACCAACACCCGAAGCAAGAACGACTCGCCCAGCCTCACTCCGCTTGCGCGATGTGACAGATTCCTCTAATCTGCCGCTTTCGCTCCAGCCTCATCCCAGATGCGATTGCCGTGGGTCTCCTTCAGCAGCAGACTCCCTACGACGAACGTGATGCCGGCGACAATCATCGGGTAATAAAGCCCGGCATAAATGTTGCCGGTGGCCGCGACCGACGACAGACCAATCAGGGGCAGCAATCCACCGAACACTCCGTTTCCTATGTGATAGGGCAGGGAAAGCGAAGTGTAGCGAATCTTCGCCGGGAAAGCCTCAATCAGATAGGCGGCAATCGGGCCGTAAACCAGGCACACATAAAGAACCTGAATGAAAATCAGCACCACCAACATGGTGCGATTCGGGTTGGGGGCTTCCTTGACTGGCACCAGCGCGCCAGTTGCGTCCGTGGTCATGGCCGTGAGTCAGATCGCGCCCGTCACTTTGTTGCGAGTCGACTTTACCGTGACCACATTATTCCCCGCAGCCCGTTCCATGGCTTTGTAGATCGGGATGTAGGTAAGCACCCCGAGCAGGCAGCCCGCCATCATGAGCTTCTTGCGGCCGATGCGGTCAGAAAGCGCGCCCACCACGGTGAAGAACGGCATGCCCAGCAGCAGCGCGATCGCGACCACGATGTTGGCCGTCTTAACATTCACTTTCAGAATGGTCTGCATATAAAACAGAGCGTAAAACTGCCCCGTGTACCAGACCACGCCCTGCCCCGCGGTCGCTCCGAAGAGAGAAATCAAAACCAGTTTCAGATTCGTCCACTTGGTGAAGGCATCCTTCAGCGGTTGCGTGGAGGTCATTCCCGCAGCCTTGAGCTCAGCGTAGATGGGCGACTCCTTCATCTTCAAGCGAATGTAGAGTGAGATGAGCACCAGGATGATCGAGATGAGGAAGGGAATCCGCCAGCCGTAAGCCGCGAAGTCTTCCTTCGACATCGAGTTTTGCGTAATCAGAATCACGATCAGCGAGACGAACAGACCGAGCGTCGCCGTGATCTGGATGAAGCTGGTGTAGAAGCCGCGCTTGTTGTCCGGGCACATGCTCGCCCACATACACAGCTGCGCCGCCATACTCTCCGCCCAGCGCCAGTCCCTGCAGGACACGAATCAACAGCAGCACAATCGGCGCGAACCAGCCCGCTGTCGCGAAGGAGGGCAACAGGCCGATGGCAAACGTCGAAAAGCCCATGATGGAGAGCGTCACCAGAAAGGCGTACTTGCGCCCCACCAGGTCGCCAATGCGGCCAAAGAACAGTGCGCCGAAAGGCCGCACCAGGAAGCCGACCGCGAAGGTTGCGAGATAAGCAATGTAGGCGAAGGTGTCGTTGCCGGGAGGATAGAACTTCGGTCCCAGAATGGCCGCCAGGCTGCCGAAAATGTAGAAGTCGTACCATTCAATCATGGTGCCGACCGACGAAGCCATAATCACGCGCCAGATGCTGTACTCTGCCCTACCAGTTCCCCCCACTGCAGCAGCATTCGCCATGACTTCCTCCATTTACCCGCAGTTAACTGTCCTATTCCCTTCTGCAAAATTCCGTTTACCGTCAATTGCGATCCGGAGAGTACCGTCAAGCTCCCGCTTCCACTGGATAAAGCCCGGCATCGAAAAAACTACGACATGCGCCCCGGTGACCAGTTCGATTTCGCGACGGCGTGCTTCCCACATACTTCCCGTCAAGCGTGATATCCGCGCCGGACGGCGTCGAGGTGAAATTACACTTTACTCTTCTCGGGGGCCGCTGCCTGCACCGGGCTGGCTTCGGCTTGAGGCGCTGGCGCCGGCGAACTTTGCCGTGGCGGGGGCGCTGCCTGGACTGGTTGGGTTGCAACTGCAGCCACAGCCGGACTGGACTTTCCGTTCGCGTTCACCAGCGTGTACAACTGCTTCCGCTCTTTGCCCTTGTCGTCCACATAGTACACTTCAAGGCCGTGTTTCTCTCTCCTGGCGTCGAAGCTTTCTCCCTTGGGCAGGGGAATGCATCTTGAGTATCTTGATTCGATCGTGCAACTGATACGGAACGGCGGCTGGCTGTCTTCCTGCACGAGCAACGTACTTACCATTGGCGCGTTCGAAGTCGAACGGCAATAGGCGTCGTAAGTTAGCTGTTCGCAATTCAAGGGGACGCCGTTGTTGTCAGGGGCCGACGCTCGGGTTACAGAATCCAGAACCGTGATCCGAACCGCATCTTTCTGCGAGCCGCATTCGCGAACATCGCCGCCAGCAAAACACCCGTCTGCACGCTGGAATTCTGCACATACTCATCAGACCAACTCCTCCAAACCAATGCCGTCGCATCAGCCGCGCACGCGATTCCCCGCGCGACCTACAGGCCAGTCGCGCGGTTCTACATTTTGCTCCCGCTGCCGCGGCCCGTACAAGAGCTTTCAAGAAGGAAGTTTGGGAGGACAGGGACACGTGCGGATCACCGCCCGCATCGACCCTGTCCCCCGTTCTTTGCTAGCCAGGTCCTCAATCTGCCCGGCTATTACAATCGTCCGGCCGCGAAACCCCAGCGGGCCGGTTTTGGTCCGCCGGAGTTCGACGGTCAGTCTAGAACGTAAAAATCGGCCCGAATTCGGTTCGGTGATCCTGCCATTCGTTGGATGGCTGTCCAGCAATTGTGTATATCGTGAGGCCGTCCTTCATCCGAGTAGCGTAGACCGACTGCTCGAAGGCAAACTGGCACCAGTTGTTGAATTTGTAGTACAAGGTGCCTATCGCCGTCTTGCCCATCAGCATTGGCAATGGGGCAGTGCCACCGAAATTGTAGGCCGGAACAAACCCAGGATTGTTGAGGTCGTGGTTGTTCACCTGATCCTTGCCGATGGTGAACAGAAGCTGCCAGCCCGCGTTGTGGCCTCTCGGGTCAGCATTGAACCACCGCGAAAGCGGCAAGCCAAGCTGGACGAACCCCCCGAACGACCGGATGGGACGCTGTGGGGCAACCACAACATTGCCGGTCGGGCATGCTCCGCCAACCAGCGCCGCGGTGCAACCGAGGACGGCGCCACCGGCGGCAACCAGCGGGCCGCCATCCGCAGACACGTATGGCCCCGATACCGCTGTCAGCTGCCGCCACATCGGTGGCAAAAGTGTTGATTTGCCCGCCGAAGTAGAAGCGCAAGTCACCTCCGCGATAGGCGGTCGCCACCAAGGTAGCCCATCGCGTGGGTATCTGGGCCACGATCTGGCCGCCCCACTGCGGGCTGGACGCTTGAAAGCCGTTCGGAAAGGCAGACTCCAGGGAGCAAGCCAGCACGTTCGTGCCGCCGTCGCAAATGTAGGAGCTGTTGGGAACGATCGACGTCCGCCTCGAGTGGAATCCAGCCAGCGCGATCTGAGCCGGGGTCACACCCTTAGCTTTGTCGAGTTGGTAACTCAACGCCACTCTGCCTTCGTACTCAGGACGGTCGGAATCGGCGCCCTCGCGCTCGCCTTCCCCGAGTTGACCCGCGAGACCGGATGACCCGAGCTTCAGGATCTGACCGGTACTCGGCATCATGATCCCAAATTGCGGTTCGAGGTTGACGTGATGTTCCTTATCGAGCGTCCAGATGAACCCTCCCCGCAGTTGCGGAGAACGCTCCCAGATGTTGCCCCAGAATGCACCATTGAATGTGGTTTCCACTATGTTTTCCAGTGCGCCGGACCCGAAAAGCGTCCAGTCCTGTCCACCTAGAAAGAAAACGTCAAAGGTGTCGCTGGCGTGGTAATCCAGGCGGACATATGCCAGACGCAATTGCGGTTCGTTGCTGCGGATCGATGATACGTCGCGGTTGTCGACTTCGCTGAAATTACCCTCGAAGTCCCCCTCGATCTTGCCGGTCAGCGTCAGGTTCTTCGATATGTCCGGCCATTCCACGTTGAGCCCAAAGCGCGTCGACCGCGCCTTGACGTGGACCTCCGGGTCCTTGGGTTGGGCCGGTGTTGAAGGTCGAGTTAGGTCCGGCAGTCAACCATATACCGGGAAACGGGAAGTCATCGCCATTGGGGTCGCTGCTGTCATGGACGACTGTCGCCTTGATGAAGCCGTAAGGTGCGAGCGTGATCGGTCCCGCTTTTATGCCAGCCAGACCACCGGTCTTGGGGGCGTCGATCGGGAACACGCGGACAGGAATCACCGCCCCTACCACCGCAGCTGGCGGAGGCGGCAGCTCGCCTGCGACCCGCGATGGAATGGGTGTCTGCGGCTGGGTCTGGGATTGCTGCGCGAGGCGTCGGACTCGGCGCCTCGCGCGACGACGACACAGATTCCCGAGCCTCAACCGGCGCCGCAGGTCCTGCAGGTTGCGCCGCCGGACTCGCCGCAGCCGACAAGTCCGCCGCGCTCAATACACCCTTGCGGCTGAGCGCTTCCACCAACAATTGAAACTCTGCCTCAGGAGCCGCGGCGCGGATGGCATCAGCCTCCGCCGATCCCAGCACTCCCTTCTTCACCAGCACGGCCAGCAACGCCGCGACATTTGCATTTCCCGGCGCCGCACTTAGGTTCGGGGACGGGTTCGGACTCGCGGCGGCAGCCGGTTCGGCATTGGCTCCATTCCCATTGGCCGGTTTCGCATCATTGCCTCCCGCCATTAACGGCACGACGGTGACGGCCATCACGATCAGGCTTGAAAACCATTTTCTCAAGGTCAACATAGACGGTCTCTCCTCTTTCTCCCCACCCAGCTCAGGCTTGGGCACAAACATGGGGCGCTAATCTAGAGCTAGAGGAGCACAAAAAACTTTGTTTGCAAATAATGAGTGTGATTCGTGGTGAGCCCCACGTCCGTGGCATTAGAGGTTAGAAGTTGTCTCAAATTGAGAGGCTGGAGCACAGCGGCCGTCCCGGCCACGCTCAATGCGCTTGAGGTTGAAGCGACATGGGTTTCGGAAGGCGAAGAAAACTGCTGTGGGCGCCAGACCCGTCGTGACGGAGGTTGAAAAAACCTCCGATCCTTCTCAGGCGCCGGCGCCGTGACGCTGGCTGCCCGCCCGGGCGATCGCCGCTCGCGCCGTAAGTTCCTCGATCGTAGGAACCGATTCCGGAGCCAGCAGCTTACCCTGGACTGGTTGAGATCCAGTGCGAATTGCCTCGGTAAGCATTTCCAACGCGAGGTCCGTGTTAGGACGGATAAAGATCGTCGCCGCCAGCAGCCCGCTTCGCACCCAGGATTGCCCCGTCTTCGGCAACCCGTCGCAGCCCGTAAACGGTATCTTGAGCCATCGTTCGCGCTCCCCGACCGCGATTTCCGCGAACGCCTTTCTGGCTCCAGCCGCCATGCTATCGTCCTGCGCTCCCACCAGATCAATCAAGGTTTCTTGCGAAGTCCGCAGCCGCAACCACGAACTCACGGTCCGGTATGCGCTATCCTCGGTCCAATTCGCCCGCATCGTCTTCACTTGAACGTTAGCTGGCTTCGTCTTTTTCATTCCTGCAGTGCGCTCATGCGCCGCAGAACTGTTGGCTGGCCCCTCGATATATAGGATCGATCCGCCCTGCGGCAGCAGCGCCCCGAACTGTCGTCCCTGAAGCTTGCCTACCTCCTCGTGATCTGAGCTGATGGAAAACGCCGGCACATGACAGCCCAACCGGAGTTCTTTAAGATAGTCGGCTTCATGGTTCAGGATCACCCAGCCAATATCCGCGGCCACAGCGGCGCGAGCCACCTGCGGAAACCCGGTTCCGCCCGCCGGCTCGAACACGATCGCATCCGGACGCGCACCCGCCGTTCCCTGAATGTAATGCAGCAGTTGCTGGCTCTGCGTTACCGCGTCATTGTTGGCATGAACGATCTTCAGGTCCACACCCAGCCGCCGCGCAGCTTTCTCCGCGGCCGCCTGCTGCTCCTGCTGATAATCGTTCTCGTCGTTCGTGAGGGAGACTAGAAAACTGAGCTTCTTCATAACTCGTTCCAGTCTCGATCATAATGCAACTCCGAAAATGTCCTGGTAACTAGAGTAACTAGGAGCACCCTCATCAATGGTTTCGAGGAGTAAGGAGGTCGGAGGGTGCCGCAAACCCAAGTTCGAGCACGGTTCGGGAAGGGCACGACGTTCTAGTCGTGCCGTCAAGTCGAACTGGAATTGTCCGCGCTTCAGCGCCTGAGGTCAGCTTCTGGCATATGCGCTGAGCTTCTTAACAAACTCTTCAGTCATGCCGTCCGCGACATCACAACCCGCACCTGCATTCTTCCCACCGCACCGACCGCCTCAGGAAGAAAATCGCCGCCGAATCATGGCGTTTGGATCCATGCTCCCGAAAAAATTGCGCGCGGTACTTGGCATCCCGAAAGGCTTCGGTACCTCCCGGCCGCGTGGTGGAAAACGCGCCCGCCAGATTCCCGGCCGCCAGGCACGCTCCCAAATCAGCGCCCCGCACGTATTCATGCAGAAAGCCCGCATCAAAGCTGTCTCCCGGCTCCTACCGCGTCCACCGCGTCCACTCGAAATGCGGGGCTGGTGAAGCGCTCGCTTCCGCGCTGCGCCATCGCACCTTCCCGCCCAAGCTTTACCACCACCACAGGGACAATCGCGGCGAGTTTCTTGACTGCCGTTTCCAGATCGCCAACCCCCGCCGCCTTCGGCGCTTCCCGCTCATTTGGCAGGAAGACGTCCACATATCGCAGCGTATCCTGCAGGCCGCCCTCCCATGTATCGTCGGGATCGTCATTGGTGTCGAGCGAAGTAGTCAATCCCGCCTCCTTCATTTTGCGGAACAACTCAGCCACGCGCGGTCGCAGCGCGCCCTGCAGATAATAAGAAGAGACGTGGAAATGCCGCGAGTCGGCGAGATAGGCCAGGTCAAGATCATCCCACGTGGTCTCGGCAATGGTTCCGGAATAAGTCACCATATTGCGCCACGCGGCGCGCTGCAAAATCACGGTAAGCCCGGTCTTGATCGCGCCCGGCACGCGACGCACCTCGGAAACGTCCACGCCGCTCTCCTGCAGCCGCTGCAGGGCAGTCGTGCCCAGATCGTCGTCGCCAATGCGAGTCTGAAATCCCACCCGGCTGCCCAGAGCCGCCAGATTGTGCGCCAGAATCGACGACGATCCCCCCAACGTCAGCATCATGCGATCCGCCAGCAGTTCGCGCTCAGGTGGCAATTCGTCGGGAAGCCCGTAAAGAATCAAGTCCAGATTAAGCTCACCGGCAATAGTCACGTCAAAACGAGGCCTTTTCAGGTCAGGCATTTCTCTCTAATCCCCCAGCTAAAGATCGTGTGCAAATGATCGTGTGGGGACAGCCGCCTCGGCTGTCCAGCCGAGCAACGCGAGGTCCAGCCTCAAACCTACGCCACATCGGCGATAGCTCCCATCGGAACCGCCGCTCTCCGCAGCGGCTCCGCAATCGCCTTCATCACCTTCTCAAATCCCGCGAAATCCAGCGACTGTGCCCCATCTGAAAGCGCCCGCTCCGGGCAGGGATGCACTTCGATGATCAGTCCGTCCGCCCCCACTGCAACTGCGGCCCGTGACACCGCCGCAATCAGGCTTTGTTTACCCGTCCCGTGCGAAGGATCCGCAATTACCGGCAAATGCGAAAGGTCGCGCGCCAGCGCCACCGCGGCCAGATCGAACGTATTGCGCATTTCCGTTTCAAACGTCTTGATCCCGCGTTCGCAAAGCACGACCTCGCCGTTTCCCCCGGAAAGCAAATACTCCGCCGCCAGCAACCATTCCTTCACTGTCGCCGAGGGACCGCGCTTCAACAGCACCGGCTTGCGAACGGTTGCCAGTCGACGCAGCAGCGCAAAATTCTGCATGTTGCGCGCTCCCACTTGCAGCATGTCCACATGTTCACAAATGATGTCCACATCTTCGGTACTCATCACTTCCGTGACCACAGGCAGCCCCGTTTGCTCTCGCGCCTCGCGCAGAATCTTCAGCGCTTCCAGCCCAAGTCCCTGAAAGTCGTAGGGAGAAGTCCGCGGCTTATACGCCCCGCCGCGCAGCATGGTAGCTCCAGCCCGCTTCACCGCGTTAGCCGTGCTGATCAGTTGCTCCCGCGATTCCACCGAACAAGGACCCGCAATCACCACAACTCCAGGCCCTCCGATCGCGACGGCGTCCGCATCCTCGCCCACTTTCACCACGGTTCGCTCAGGCTTAACCTGCCGGCTGACCAGTTTGAAAGGCTGCGCAATCGCGACCACATTGTCCACGCCGGGGGCCACCTGCAGCGCCTCGATTTCGTGCCGCCGCCCGTTCCCCACAGCAGCCACAATGGCCCGCTCTACTCCCCGGGTAACATGCGGCGTGTATCCCGCCTCGCGGATGCGCTCGATGATGTGCGCAATTTCCTGCTCCGTCGCTTTCTCCGACATGTTCACAATCATTGGCCATCTCCTGAGCAAATCTTTTCGCCACTGGAGGCACGAAGACACGGAGAAAAAGAACCAAAAAAAGAGATCTCTCCGTGTCTCTGTGTCTCCGCGGTGAAAGCCGTTTTCCCGTAAAAAGCAAAAGGCCGCGATCTGGAGCCGCGGCCTCTGGCTGAACCTTGCTCGAATCTAGTCGATCATGCTGACTTGATCTCCCCGCAAGCCCCGCCGCAGCCGCTACTCCACTAAACCAGTAGCGGAACTGCCCGGTAAACAAGGTAAATCGCGTCATAGAAAACCTCTACTTTACGATTCGGAACCGCGGGTCCATGCCACACAGTCCTGTCACTGTATGGAGCTGGCTACGTTGGAAAATGCATTGTTCGCGTTGGACCCGATCAGTCGTATCGTGCCCACAACCAGGACCAGGATCACCGCCAGCATTACGGCATATTCCGCAATATCTTGCCCCGTGTCTTCAGACCAAATCCTGCGAATGAATTCGGACATGCGCTCCCTCCAATCCCCAAACTATTCCCCGTAAGAGGGAAAAGAACCGCAATTCAACGCACCCATAATGCCCCACGATGCAGCACTTGTCAATTGCGGAAATGCCCTAGAACCCAGGTCCTCGTTTTCAGTTTTCGATTCTTAGCTCTCAGCAAAACCCGTCTCAGGCCGTGCCACTACGCGCAGATCCCCGTATCAGTCAAGAGACCACAATCAGGTTCGCGTATTTCAACGAGAGGCCACACCCTGTGAGGATTCTTGCACGTTGGAGAAGCCGAGAACTGAGAACTGATACCCTACTCCCGTGCCCGTCCTCCACAACCTCCGCGTCACTCTCGAAATGATCAAGTGGGAGCACTCCATCTTCGCTCTCCCCTTCGCGCTCTGCGGAGCCATGCTCGCCGCCTCCGGCCTCCCCACCCCTCATCAACTTCTCTGGATCGTAATCGCCATGCTAGCCGCCCGTTCCGCCGCCATGGCCTTCAATCGTCTCGCCGACGCCGCCATCGACGCCGCCAATCCCCGCACTCGCACTCGCGCTCTCCCCGCCGGCCATCTCTCTCCCGCCTTCGTCACCACTTTCGTCATAGTCTCTTGCGCCATCTTCATTCTCGCCGCCGCGCAACTGAATCGCCTCACACTCTGGCTCTCTCCGGTCGCGCTCGCCGTCCTACTCCTTTATTCCTACACCAAACGCTTCACCCGCTGGTCGCACCTCGTCCTCGGTTTCGCGCTCGGCATCGCCCCCGCCGCCGCCTGGATCGCCGTCCGCGGCTCCCTCGACCCCCGCATCCTTATTCTCACCGCCGCCGTCACCTTCTGGGTCGCCGGCTTCGACATCCTCTACGCCTGTCAGGATTTCGATTTCGACCGCCAGGCCGGACTCCACTCCATCCCTCGCCACCTCGGCATCCCCCGCGCTCTCTGGATCGCCCGCGCCTTCCACCTGATCATGCTCCTCCTGCTGATTGCTCTGCTCCCAGCCTTCGCTTTAGGTAAACTAGCCATCGCCGGCATTATAGCTGTCTTGTTTCTTCTGCTCTACGAACATTCCTTGGTCAAGCCCGACAACCTCTCCCGCCTGAACGCCGCGTTCTTCACCATGAACGGCGTAATCTCCGTAGTCTTCGCCGCATTCGTAGCCGCAGACTTACTCCTGAAGAAAAGAGAAGGGAATCACCTGAAATCACGTGGGGACAGCCGCCTTCGGCTGTCCAGCGAGCGCAGCGAGGGCTTTTATTGGTTGCGGAAAAACACATGAAAGCGTGCAGTAACGTGGAAGAGCGGCGCTTCAGCGCCGCGTAAAGCCACAATCAATACGGGCTTCAGCTCCGGTGGTTGCATTTTCGCGCCGATCACGCCTCTCTCAACATTCCACCGCAAAAAATAAAACCGGCCTTCCCACCCCCTGCGGTGGAAACGCCGGTTCCCCCATCCCTCTCGCTAACGGAGGGCGTGAAGATCATGCGATCAGCAACCCCAGCTCGATCGCACTCTCATCTTCCCCCGGGTCACTTCCCATTTGTCAGACCGATGTAAACAGTTTGTAAAAAGAAGCAATCAGCCCACCCGCATTCCCTCAACTCATTGCCGAAGCCGAAGCTGGTAGCATAAAGATTCCTCCAAACCCCGTGCGTCGCCTTGCTCCACCTCCGTATTCTCTTTCTAGCTCTTCCGTCCTGGCTGTTCCCATCACCGCCCAAAGCAACAACGGAGAACTCCGCCTCAAAATCACCGGCCCCGACGACCTCCCCCTCAAAGCCACAGTCGAGCTCGTAAGCCAGGGCAACGACTATCGCCACACAGTCACCGCCGACGACCAGGGCAACCTCGATGCCCGCCGCCTGCCCTACGGAATCTACCAACTCCAGATCCGCCTGCAAGGCTTCGCCGAGGTTTCCCAGTCAATCGAAATACGTTCCGCGCTCCCCTTGGATCGCACCATCCACCTGAAACTCGCCGTCAGTTTCCGAATCGGTAACGGTAACCGCCTCCGGCACCTTGGTCGACCCCTACCGAGCAGGTTCGGTCAATGAGATCGGGATTCAGACGATCGAGAATCGATTGACCGCGCTCCCCGGCCGCTCCATGCAGGACCTGGTGAACTCCGAACCCGGCTGGCTCTACGAAGGCAACGCGGTTCTGCACCCCCGCGGCTCCGAATACCAAACCCAATTCGTAGTCGACGGCATCCCCCTCACCGACAACCGTTCCCCGAGCTTCGGTCCGGAACTCGAAGCCGACGACGTCGATTCCCTGAAGCTTTACACCGCCGGAATTCCCGCCGAATTCGGCCGCAAAATGGGCGGAGTCGTCGAGGTCAACACTCTCAAAAGCGCAGATCCGGGACTTCACGGACAACTCACCCTCTTCGGCGGCTCCTACGACACAGCCGGCGCCAGTACCCAGAACCAATACACATGGAAAGGGAATACCGTTGGCCTGAGCGCCTCCGGCAACATGACCGACCACTACCTCAACCCCGTGGTCCCCGAGAATTACACCAATAACGGCACCACCGGAAGCTTTGCTTTAAGCTATGAGCGCGATCTAACCGAAAAAGATCGTCTCACCCTGATCGTTCGCCACGAACTCGCGCGCTATGCCATCCCCAACGAATTCGTGCAGCAGAACGGAGCCTATGTGCCGACCGCGGACAACTCCGTCGGGTGTCCGCTCGTCCCCCCGCCAGACGAGTCCAGCGATTGCGTGTTCATTCCCGGCGGACAGCTGCAGACCGGCGACAACTTTGAAACCATCGGCAGCGTCTCCTACCAGCACATTTTTTCCTCCGATGCGATAGGTACGCTGCGCGGAATGTCCCGCGACAACTCCAACGATGTTCATTCCAACCCGCAGTCATGGCCGCTGATCGCAACCCAGCACAACGACTTCAAAGAGATTTATTTCAACAGCAGCCTCTCTGTTCACCATGGCAGGCAGGAATGGAAGGTGGGTATCGAATCCGATTCGATTTTCCTCCACGAAAACTTCAGCTACCTGATGCCCGATTGCGAGAACCCTTCGGACCCTCAATGCCCAATCAATCTGGGGATACTAGACGCAGGCGCTACAACCTTTGACTTTACCGGCAGCCGCCCCGACCTCGAACAATCGGCCTATGTTCAGGATTTAATCCGTCTCGGCAACTGGACCGTCAACGCAGGTCTCCGCTGGGACCACTACCAGTTGCTGGTAACCCAGAACGCCGTGAGTCCGCGTGTCGCCATCTCGCGCTATTTCCCCTCCATCGGCCTTAATCTTCACGCTTCCTATGACCGCGTCTTCCAGACCCCGTCCTTCGAAAACATTCTGTTGTCGAGTTCTCGCTGCCGCGGAGGCTCTCGACACCAGCGTCCTCGCTCTGCAACTGCCGGTCCAGCCTTCTCACGGGAACTATTATGAATTGGGCGCGACGAAAGCGTTCTTCGGAAAACTGCGGCTGGACGCGAACATGTTTCGCCGTGACGTGAACAATTACGCCGACGACTCTCAAGTCCTGAGTACCGGCATCAGCTTCCCCATCGCGTTCCGGAAAGGAATTATCTACGGCGCCGAGGCCAAGCTCGAAGTTCCGCACTGGGGGCGCTTCTCCGGCTTCGCCAGCTACTCCTACATCGTAGGCAATGTATGGAACCCGGTAACCGGCGGCCTGTTTCTCGGCGATGACGCCACCGGCGCGACGACCGATCTAGCCGGACATTTTCCCGATTCCCAGGACCAGCGCCAAACCATTCGCGCCCGCATCCGCTATCAGGTAGTCCCGCGCCTGTGGATCGCCCTGGGCAGCGACTACAACAGCGGACTCCCTTCCAACCCGACTAAAACCTCGAGCAATATGCCACGGAATACGGCCAGGTCGTAATCAATCACCTCAACTTCAATCGCAACCGCATCAGTCCGTACCTAACCGAGAGTGTTTCGGTGGGAGCAGACCTCTACCAGCACGAAAAACGCTCCCTCCGCCTGCAGGCTGACACCCAGAACCTAAGCAACACCTAGAAGTAATCGACTTCGGAGGCCTGTTCTCCGGCAACGCCTTGGGCCCCTCCCGCCAATACACCTTCCGCCTCGATATCAACATTCTAAGAGTCTTGTTAGTCATGAGTGCAGTCGCCTAGGACCTTTCCACTGGGCGTAGCCACGGTCTTTTCGGTTCTGTCGTCCTGGCGAGATACCGGCTAAAACGATCATGCGCAGTTAAGGATCCTTGGCGCCGTGCTTCCGTAGGCCTCGAAGGAGTTTCTACCACGGCTCTCCGCCGCTACACCACGAAATATTTGGCCCCTGGATGATGCACGACCAAAGCCGAAGTACATCTGCTCCGGCTCCAGCAAGAATCCCGAAGTCAACCGCACGCCAACATTCTCTTCAGGCCGAAGTAGCACAAACAATTTCGTCTGGTCCTCCAGATTCGGGCAAGCCGGATACCCAAACGAATACCGCGACCCTCGATACTTCTGATGAAACAAATCGCGAATCGCTGGAGCATCCTCGCCCGCAATCCCTAACTCCTCCCGCATAGTCTTATGATGCAGCTCTGCCAAAGCCTCCGCCGTTTCCACGCTCAACCCGTGCAGATACAAATATTTCGTATACTCCCCACCCTCAAACAACTTCTGTGTCTCAACCGAAGCCTTAGCCCCAATAGTAACCAGAGAAAACCCAATCACATCCATCTTCCCCGAAGCCTTGCTAGAAAAAAAGTCAGAAATACAAAGCCGCCGACCCTCCCGCTGCCGAGGAAAAGTAAACCGCAACAATCCCGTAAATCTTTATCAAATTTCGTAGCGCCGAGCGAAAGCGAGGACCGGCTGTTGCGGGCGGCCATCTCGCCGCCCGCACCGCCGGGCTCATAAATGACCACATCATTCCCATCACTTGAGCAAGGAAAATACCCGTAAACCACCTTAGCCTCAAACAACCCCGACGCCGCCACTTCCTCCTCAATCTTCTTCTTAATCGGCCTGAACTTCTCCTCCACCAACCGCACATAATCCGCCTGCGAAGCCGTCTTCAACTGCCACTGATTCTTGAACAATGCCGTCTCATTAATGTAAGGAAACACATCCCGCACATCGTAGGTCTTAACCCGCACTCCCCAAAACGGAGGCTCCGGAATATTAGGAGCGTCCGTAACCACCACGCTTCGCTCTGCAAATACCGGACCAGTCTCCTCATCCACGGCCGCCGCTTTGGCGTACTCCTTCACCGTGCGCCCATCCAGCAGACGCGCTTCGCGCGCTCCATCCTCAGTAACTAGATCTTCCATCACATGCAGCCCGGCAAACGCATCCTCCGCATAAAACACCGAGTTCGCATACTCCCGCCGCAAGTCATCTTCCACGTATTTGCGCGTCAAAGCCGCCCCACCGCAGATCACTGGAAACTCCAGCTTCTGCCGCTGCAAATCCTGGATCACATACTTCATCTCCAGAGTCGATTTCACCAGCAGCCCGCTCAACCCAATCGCATCCGCTCCATGCTCCTGCGCCGCGCTGATAATCTTGTCTCCCGGCTGCTTAATTCCGAGATTCACGACCTTGAATCCGTTATTCGATAAAATAATGTCCACCAGATTCTTTCCAATGTCGTGAACATCCCCCTTCACCGTCGCCAGCACAATCGTGCCCTTCTGCGATCCGCCTTCCTTCTTCTCCATCTTCGGCTCAAGATATGCCACAGCCTGCTTCATCACCCCAGCCGAATCGAGCACCGAAGGCAGCTGCATCTTGCGCGCGCCAAACAGATCGCCCACGGTCTTCATTCCGTCGAGCAGAACAGTATTGATCAGTTCCAGCGCCGAGTAAGAAGTCAGAGCGCTCTTCCAGCAACTCCTCCAGGGATTTCTTACGCCCGCCCTCACCCACCGATTTCTCGCCGTTGATAATCGCAAACTTCAGCTTGTCCTCCACCGACAGCGTATCCACATGCGCGGTAGTCGAGGCCGCCGGCTTGCCCTTCAACCCGGCAAAGTGATTCATGTATTTCTGCAGCGGATCGCCATCCGACTCATCTCTGAAAATCAGCTTCCGCGCCAGATCCACTTCTTCCTGCGGAATCTTGTACAGCGGATAAATCTTCGTGTAATTCACGATGGCCATATCCAGCCCGCGATTTACGGCCTCATGCATGAAAACCGAGTTCAAAACCCGTCGCGGATAAGCATCCAGCCCAAATGAAATATTGCTGACTCCCAGAATCGTCTTAACGTTGGGTAATTCTTTCTTAATCCGCTCCACAGCCTTCAAAGTCTCAATCCCCGCGCTCCGGTACTCATCCTGCCCGGTCGAAATCGGCAGAGTCAGCGCGTCAAAAATCAGATCCGTCCCGTCCAGACCATATTTCTTCGTAGCCAGATCGAATATCCGGTGCGCGATCGCCGCCTTCTTCTCCGACGTCAGCGCCATCCCGTCTTCATCAATGGTCAGCGCAATCACCGCCGCCCCATACCGCTTCGCCATCGGCAGCACCAGCGATGTCCGCTTCTCCCCATCCTCCAGATTGATCGAGTTAATGATCGCCCGCCCCGGAATCCGTTTCAGCGCCTCTTCCACCACATCCGCCTCGGTCGAATCCACCAGAATCGGCGCTGGAACCCGCGTGGCAATCCTCTCCAGAATGAAGAAATGTATCCCTTCTCATCCTCGCCCACAATCGCGCAGCACAAATCCAGCATGTGCGATCCGTCGTTCACCAGCTTCTTAGCCAGCGCCAGAATGTCGTCGTATTTCTTCCCCCGCACCAGATTCCGAAAATGTTCGACCCGCGTAGTCGTATTCATTTCCTCAGCGACGATCAAAGGCTTCGGCTCCAGATCAAGCGGAACCGAAGTGTAAGCGCTGGAAGCCGCACCCACGCGCTTCACCTCACGCTTAGCCGGCTCCACTCCAGAAACCGCGTCCACCACGGCTTTCAGATGCGCCGGCGTAGTTCCGCAGCATCCGCCCACAATCCGCACACCGTAATCCTGCACGAAGTGTTTGTGATACTCCGCCAGTTCGCTCGGAGTCAGCTTGTAAACCGCATGCCCACCCTCGTTATGCGGCAGCCCTGCATTCGGCAGAACCGAAATCTGCTTCGTAGAATTCAAAGCCAAATACCGGACCGCATCGTTCATCTCCTTAGGCCCGGTAGCACAATTCAGCCCAAGAATGTCGATATCAAACGGATCCAGCGCCGTCTGGGCCGCGCCAATCTCGGTCCCCAGCAGCATGGTCCCGCTCTCCTGCAACGTCACCTGCACGGTAACCGGCAGCCGCTTACCCGCCTTCCGCATCGCCTCGAACACGCCGATGGTCGCGATCTTAGCCTGCAACAGATCCTGGCAAGTCTCGATCAGCAGCACATCCACGCCGCCCTCGATCAGCGCCGCCGCCTGCTCCTCATACGCCGCCGCCATCGCCTCAAACCCAATGTGCCCCAGCGAAGGCAGCTTCGTAGTCGGCCCCATCGACCCCGCCACAAACCGCGGCCGCTCCTTAGTCGAAAACTGCTGCGCCACTTCCCGCGCCAGCTGCGCCGCTTTCACATTGATCTCGTGCACCCGGTCCGGCAACTCAAACTCCGTCAGCACAATCCGCGACCCACCAAACGTGTTGGTCTCAACAATGTCACATCCCACGCGAAAGAAGTCCGCATGAATGTCCCGAATAATGTCAGGACGGCTAAGCACCAGCACCTCGCTGCAGTTCTCCTTACCCCAGTAATCATCCAGAGTAGGATTCCGCGCCTGGATGTTAGTCCCCATAGCGCCGTCATAAACCACAACGCGTTCTTTCACGGTTTGTAAGAAAGTCAGCCATGCTGAAGCTCTCAAGCTTAGCTCGATCCGTGTGAATCCGTGAAAATCGGTGGCAAAGATAGTTTGAGTATGCACAAACGCCGGCCCCCAAGGACCGGCGTGTCGTCGATATCGAAACTCGGAAACTCTAACTCCCCGCCACCATCTGCGCCGGAGTCCCGCCATCCACATCCGCC
Organism: uncultured Acidobacteriaceae bacterium; assembly: GCA_963763285.1. Taxonomy (GTDB): domain Bacteria; phylum Acidobacteriota; class Terriglobia; order Terriglobales; family Acidobacteriaceae; genus Sulfotelmatobacter. The sequence continues at coordinate 85,452 of CAVXOK010000006.1, forward strand.
TGATTAAATATGACGTTCTCTCCCATATGCGCTGGCCGGGGAGCCAGCATCTGCTCTTTGCGGTACACCAGATTGCTGGCATTGAAACGTAGCCAGCTCAAACCCATGCCCATGCGTAATCGCGTCAGTAGGGCAAGCCTCCACACAATACCCGCAAAAGATACATCGATTGTAATCGATGTTGTAGACTTTGGCGTAGCGTTCGGCGCCGCTTACGCGGTGTTCGGCGGTGTTGTCGGCGGCTTCGATGTAGATGCAATTCGAGGGACAGTTGGCGGCGCAGAGGAAGCAGGCTACGCACTTTTCCAGTCCGTTTTCGTCGCGTTGCAGCACGTGTGCGCCACGGAAGCGGGCTTCGAACTTCGCTCCCTTGAGCGGTCCTTTGCCGTCGGGATAATTTTCTACCGTCGTGGGCTGGAACATCTCCATGAAGGTGATGCTCATGCCTTTGGCGATGGCGGCGATGTTTTTCAGGACCGGCATACTTTTCTAGTATACCGTAGGAGTGCCGGGTACCGAGTACCCGGCGCCGAGTACCCGGTACCGGCAACAGGAGCAGCGAGGGAGCTTCTTCGCCACGCACCCAGATCGGTGCCCGAAGTGAGTTTCGCTCTGCTAGCATCTCTTTACTCTTTCGGAGGCCACATGGGTGCGATGCGCTGCTGGGGTGCTTCGGCCGCTCTGCTTTTTTCCCTTTCACCCTTTGTCCCCGCGCAGCAACCCCCGAGAACCTGCTGAAAATTGACGAGCCCAACGTCCGCTTTCATCTCCTCCCCAAGCCCGAACTGGAGCTGCCTGTAATTAATCTCTCGCGCCAGCGATTGGAAGGAACGTTCCTTCTGGAACTGGTTCATTCGGATGATCAGGTTCACTCGACCATGAAGGGGACGTTTCAAGAAGAACCTGGCACCACGGTGGAAAAGCTACTGTGGGACGCTAAAGCCCTCCCAACCATAGCGCCCTCGGAGTTGGGGTGGTACCGCCTGCGGTACACGTTCACTCCTTCCGTCAACGGCGTGGATTCGGCGCCAGTCCGTGGAGTGCTTCAGTTGGGGCGTTTAATCCCCGATGCATTTGAACTGCGGTTGACCGGCGCCGAGACAGTTGGATTCGGAGCAAAGTATCCGTTGCGAGCACGGGTCGATAACCCAAACACAGGTGAGCCGATCGCGGGCGTCCCGGTCGACTTCAAGATCGATGTCGGTGACGACGATGACGATCAACCAACGATGCATAAGAAGGTGCTCACCAACCGCTCGGGGTATGCGGTCGTGGAATTTAACCTTCCCAAGGCCGCTTCGGCTTTTGATGGGAAAGCGATCGCAACTGCAACTCTTGGCGATTTCAGCGAAGAGGAATCGATCGACATCAAGTTCCCCGACACTGTCCAGTTGACGGTCACTACCGACAAGCCGCTGTATCAGCCGGGCCAAACCGTTCACATGCGCGTGCTCGCGTTTGGCCCCGACCATCGTGCGCTCGCGAATGTTCCGGTCAAAGTCGCCCTTGAAGACGATCAGGGACAAACTCAATTTGAAGATACGTTGAACACCTCGAAGTTCGGGGTGGCGAAGGCCGACTGGGAAATTCCGCAGAAGCTGCAACTAGGCGACATCTCCATCACAGCCGAAATGCAGAGTGACCGATACTCGAGTCAGGAGTTTCAGTCGAAGATCCGCATCAGCCGTTATGAACTGCCCACTTACACGGTGAAGGTTACTCCCGACCGCGCCTACTACCTTCCCGGTCAGAATGCCAATGTGGAAGTTCGGGCCGACTACCTTTTTGGCAAGCCAGTCCAGCGCGCCAGGGTCAGGGTTGTTCGCCAGGAAAACCGGCGCTGGGATTCCGAGAAAGCAAGAGTGGGTGGCCGACGAGTCGCAGGCTCTGGAAGGGGAACTGGATTCCGATGGCAAGTTCACTGCGCATGTGGACCTTACCGGGGATTTTCACGACTTCAAGGAGTACTCTTACCAGCGCTTCGAGGACCTGAACCTGGCCGCCTACGTTACCGATCTTTCAACCAAGCGCACGGAACAACGCCGATTCAAATTGCGGCTGAGCGCGCAACCGATTCACCTCTATCTCTCGACCGCGGGAACGATTACGGCGGATGCTCCGTTCGTGCTGTATGTAACCAGTTCTTACGCCGATGGAACTCCCGCTTCGGTTGACGGAGTGGTCGAAGGCGCACGGTCCGACAGCGTCAGCCAATTCGGCGAAGAACCCAGTATTTCCGACCGCGTGCCGTTGGGTAAATTCCATACCAATCATTATGGAGTAGGACGTGTTGAACTTCAGCCCCTACCGAAAGACCTGCTCACTGCGGTTAGCGTTCGCGGCTATCAAGATTGGAATTCGCGTCCTTGGACACGCTCGTGGTCTGAGTATCGCGACTATGACAATTCCGAACAGCAGAGCAGCCAGAGCAATGCGCTTATTCTCTTGCGAGGGGCTGATGCCGCGGGCAATGCGGGCCACTACGGCGAACAAGTCACGATATTCTTCAACCTTGATTACGTCAGGGTAAAGACGGACCATATTCTTTACCGGCCATCCGATCCAATCCTGATCAACGTACGTTCAAACGCCAACGTCAAGGAACTGATCGTCGACGTCTTCGCCGACAGTGGGTTAGTCGTGTCGGAAGTTGTGCGCCTGAAGCATGGGCAGGCAGAATTGAGCGTGCCGTACGATCCGCGGTTCCGCGGCGCGCTAACCATTGTGGCCTATGCGATGACCGGTGCCGGCGACCAGAATCGTGCCCTTTCAGGCACCACGAACGTCATTTATCCGGCCCGCCAGGAGCTGCAAGTGGCACTGCACATGGCGCGCACGACTTTGCGTCCCGGGGAAACCGCGAATGCGGACCTGCACGTACTGACGCCCGAAGGAAGTGCCGCCGAGAGCGCCCTGGGGGTATTAGTTTTTGACAAGGCCGTAGCTGAGCGTGTGCGAACCGATGAAGAATTCGGCCGCGAGTATGGCTTCTCGGTTTACGACTATGCGCCTTATTACTATTTAAACTTGGGCGGCATCACCTATCGCGACTTGCTCAATCTTGATTCGAGTAAACCTTTTCCTGAAGGACTCGATCTTGTTGCCGAGGAGATCTTGAGTTCGGGATATCGAGCCTGGCGAAGTGATTTGTCGATCGCCGGGGGTGCTTCGGACTACGGCCGCGAGGCGGCCTCTCACTTCGGCGCCGTGCTTGAGGACAGTACGCAGCTATTAAAGGGAGCTCTGGATGAGGTTTATCAGACGAGGATGTCGTATCCGAAGAACGAGAGCGAACTTCGGTCTGAGCTCGGCGATTGCGGGGTTGATCTAGACCGCGTAGTGGATCCATGGGGCATTCCTTATCGGAGAGTATTTTCCGTGTCAGGCCAATACGACGTGCTGTCTGTTTTCAGCGCAGGCGTCGACAAGATTCCCAATACCAAGGACGACTTTCTGGCTTTGAGTTTTGGCTGGCCGTACTTTCATCTGACGGGCGTCGCGATCGACAATGCTGTGCATGCATTTTACGAGAGCACGGGAAAGTATATTCGCGACTACACGACGCTTCGAGAGGAGATGAAGAAGAAGAACGTCGATCTGGATACGTTCCGCGATCCCTGGGGACACGCTTACGCCTATCATTTCGAAACTACGGGCGCGTTCTTTGAGATTCGCGTTGACAGCGCCGGTCCGGACGGCGAATTCGACACCAAAGCGAAACCTTCCCTGGATGACGTTCACGAATGGAGCTCATCGATCCACTACTTCCAACAAGAGACCAGCGACCTGCAACGCGCATTGGGCGAGCACTTTGCGCAAACGGGAAAGTTTCCCCAGAGTGCGGACGAACTAAAACTCGTCCTGCAGGCTGCGAAGTTGACTCCTGACCGCCTGCTCGACCCGTGGGGCCATCCCTACCGCTTTACGTTCAGCACACGCAGCCGCTACTGGGACCGTGTGAACACCCAAAGCATCTCGGTATATGGCGAGCAACCGCGACGGACGACGGAGGTAACTCCGGTCACGCAACAATTGGCCTACCTCCAAGTGGTCAGCAACGGCCCCGACAACGACGCCAATGGTGGCTTTCCAGTGGCAGAATTCAGCCGCGTGATCGCCGAACAAAGCAGCAAAGATATCAGGGTAATGCCCACTCCGAAGGAACCTCCCCGGACGGGAGGGCATGGCGGCATCAGCGGCGTGGTCACTGATCCGTCTGGCGCGGTAATTGCAAAAACTACGGTGACTGCAGAGGCGGACAATGGCATGCAATTCACCGAATACACGGATAGCAGCGGCCGGTATATGTTCTCGAACATCCCCACAGGGATTTATCGCCTGGAGTTTGCTGCCACCGGGTTCCGAGCGCGGGTGGTGATGAGGGTTCCGGTGCAGCAGTCGGGAACAACCCAAGTCGATGTTACTCTCGATGTCGGAGGCAGCTCCGAGGAAGTGATGGTTACAGCTGAAGCGTCAATGCTGCAAACAGACACAGCATCCGTCGGCCAGAAAGTAGTTGGGGCGGCACCGCCTGCCAAGGCCCCGCCTGAGAAGCAGCTGTTTACGCCTCGATTGCGCCAGTATTTCCCTGAGACTCTGCTCTGGCTGCCAGAAGTGATCACAGATAAACAAGGACACACCCGCATCAGCTTCCCGATGGCGGACAACATCACGGCGTGGAAAATGTCGGTGATTGCTTCCACCGAGGCTGGGCAGATCGGAGTAGCGGAAAAGGAGCTGCGAACGTTCCAGCCGTTGTTTCTGGAACACGACCCACCAAAAATACTCACCGAAGGCGATCGCATCCATTTGCCCGTTGTCATCCGGAATTACTCCGCGAAGTCCCAATCGCTGGAAACAGAGTTAAAACCGGAGCCATGGTTTTCGGCGCTGTCACCCCCGCGGCAAAACGTTACTGTGGCCGCCAACAGCGACGCCAGCACGATCTTTTCCTTTCGTGCAGATCACAGTGTGCGAAAGGGAAAGCAGCGAGTGACCGCGCACAACTCTGAAACTGGAGACGCGGTCGAACGTGAAGTGCTGGTTCATCCTGACGGCCAGGAAATTTCCTTCAGCGTGGCACAGGTGTTAGCGGGGCCAAACAATTCCCTGGAGATCGAGGTTCCGGACGACGCCATCCCCGGTTCGATCGATGCCGAGTTGCGCCTTTACCCCAATCTCATTGCGCACGTTCTCGATGCGATGCACGGGATTGGGGAACGTCCCGCCGGTTGCGCCGAGCAGATTACCTCTGTGGCCTATGTGAGCCTGATGGGACTGCAAGTTCTGGCAAAGGCAAACCGCAGCAACGATCCTTCCAATCCTCGTGCTCAGTTGGCCGTAAATGCCAGGAAGGCGGTGCAGGATGCTTACCTCCAACTAGTGGATCTTCAGCAATCCGACGGCGGGTTTCCGTACTGGCAGCGTAAGGTTTCGGATCTGGCGCTCACCGCGTACGTCTTGCGATTCCTGGAAGGTGCGAGCGAGTTTATCGCTGTTGATCGCAGTGTGACCAACCGCGCGGCGGCGTACATTGTTGGACATCAAAGCAAGACAGGAGCGTGGACCCATCGCGGGGGACAGGAAAAAGATGTTGAAGATTTGAACCTCACGGCATACATGACGCGCACTCTGGCTCCTGCAGTTGGGGCGAAAAGCACAATCAAAGCCGCAAGCAAGGATCAGCAAGATATCAAGGGCCTTCAGGCTGTGGAAGCTTCATTCAAGCTGGGGATGAATTATCTCGAAGATCAAATCGATTCGTGGAAAGACCCGTACCTGGTGGGAAATTACGCCATTGCCGCTTCTGCCTCAAACAAGAGCGAATATGTTTCTCGGGCTCTAGCTCTGCTGAGCAGCCTGGCGCATCGGGAAGGGAACGCTACATATTGGAATTTGGAAGCGAATACTTCGCCTTTCTATGGCTGGGGAAACACTGGCCGGCTTGAGACCACTGCTCTCGCGGTCGAAGCGCTGGCCAAGCTGGAAGAAAAACAACCGGATGCCGACACAGCCCAGCAGGTCAGTCGAGGGCTTCAGTATCTGCTTGGCCATCGAGATCGTTATTCGGTCTGGTATTCCACGCAAGCCACGGAGAATGTGATCGAGGCGATGATCGCCGCCATGCCCGCAGGAGATGAAACCGCAGGTCCCTCGAAAGCCGACGTTGTCGTGAACGGGCGCAGCGTTTCCACCATGCAACCGCGGGAAGCGAGCGCCATCGTTGGTCCCGCGACGCTGGAACTCGCACAGTACCTGCACCCCGGCCATAACACGGTGCAAGTGGTTCGCGGCGCGAACTCATCGGCAATGAATGCGTTGGTCATCACGTCGCACTACATTCCATGGAAGGACTCTCGTTCGACTGCGGGCGAAAACTTTATTTCCGGCGATACGCGCGCCCTCCGCCTGAAAGTGGAATACGACCACACCGATCCGAGGCCGGATAAAGCGGTGAAATGCCACGTAGAGACCGAGCGTATAGGGTTTCGCGGCTATGGGATGATGCTCGCAGAAATCGGATTGCCTCCCGGTGCTGAGGTAGACCGGGAATCGCTGGAGACAGCAAGAGGAACCGGCTCGATCCAAGGCTATGAGGTTCAAGCCGACCGCGTTGTTTTCTATGTCTGGCCCGAGGCCAGCGGATCCCAGTTCGAATTCCAGTTTCGTCTGCGTTACGGTATGGACGCAATGACAGCGCCGTCTCTGCTCTACGATTACTACAACCCTGAGGCGAACGCGACGGTGGTTCCCGTGCGGTTTGACTCGCACTGAGTTCACAAGGTCGCGGGCAAGAACCACTAAAGATGGGCCAGCCCCCTGTTGACATTCAAATGGCCCGTCTTGCGCAGATGCAAACCTGACCGAAACCTGTCATCATATGCGCGACGGGTCGTACCGCGCCGGAGGGCTCGATGGATAAGAACTCTTCGCCGAAGGCAGATAAGACTCCGCAGACGTCTTCTGAACCTTCACCGCGTTCACTCGATTGGACGGGAGGTGCCCCGTTCCATCGCAGTTTCGTACTCCCGGGACTTTTACGGTCACCCGGCTCCACTCGCCGGCTGGGCTTCCTGACCGAATCACAAAGCTGTCGCCCGTGCCCGCTCTGCTAGTGTCGACGTCCCTCACGTCACGTTCCGATGGTCTCCCACCTCGATGTCGTGATCGATGTAATCCGTGCCGCCGCAAATGCAGTTCAAAATGCCACGGCAGCAGCGTAAAGTCATCAGACAACGGATGCCCACTCTAGGCTGGCTTTGGCTTGAGTGGGGATCTTCCCCACCGGTCATTCCACGCCCAGCTCTTTCGCTAGAGCTTTCCATTTGCTGTCCACCAACGTTTTCGTCTTAGCATCCATGGCAATCTCATCGGGCCAGGGACGGGTGAAGCCTTCGGTAGGCCATTTGCGGGTGGCGTCGATCCCCATCTTGGAGCCGTAGTTGGCGAGTCGGCTTGCATGGTCGAGAGAGTCGACCGGGCCCAGCGTGAACTGTATATCACGCTCGGGGTCGATGTGATTGAGAACTTTCAGAGTGACGTCGGCGAGGTCCTGGACGTCTACGTCTTCATCCACCACGATGATGACTTTCGTGAACATTGCCTGACCCAGCGACCAGATGGCGTTCATCACCTTGCGAGCCTGTCCCGGATAAGACTTGCGAATGGAGACGATCATCAGATTGTGGAATACGCCTTCGATGGGTAGATTGATGTCGATCAATTCAGGAATGGTGAGGCGCATCAGGGGAAGGAACACGCGTTCGACAGCTTTGCCCATATAGGCGTCCTCCATGGGAGGCTTGCCCACGATGGTCGTGGCGTAGATGGGGTCTTTGCGATGCGTGATGCATTGCACGTGGAAGACGGGGTAGAGATCTTCGAGCGAGTAGAAGCCGGTATGGTCTCCGAAAGGGCCTTCGGTGCGGAGTTCGTCGAGGTTGACGTAACCCTCGAGAACAATTTCGCTGGTCGCGGGAACTTCGAGGTCGACGGTTTCGCACTTCACAAGCTCAACCGGGGCCGCGCGGAGGAATCCGGCGATCAGATATTCTTCCACGTCCGGTGGGGCGGGGACTATCGCGGAAAAAGTTACCGCGGGGTCCGTGCCGATGGCGACTGCGACTGCCATTTTGCCTGTCGGGTGATTTGCAGCGAGGACTTGGCCGCCTGAGGTGCGGGCCATTATGTCGACCGCGGCGCGCCTCGCTGCGCTCGGCGGAACAGCCGAGGCTGCTGTCCCCACATGTTCTGAGGAACTCCCGGCATTGCGTAGGGCTTGACGGTAGTGTTCGGCCGCTACTTTTTGTCTTTGTGCGTGAAAGCCCAGGGTGCGGGCGTCGTAGACTTGGAGGCGGTACATGCCTACGTTTCTCTTACCTGATTTTGGGTCGCGGGTGATTACGCATGGGAGGGTGATGAAGCGGCCGGCGTCCTGGGGCCAGCATTGCAGGATGGGGAAGTCGAGAAGGGAGAAGTTGTCGTGCCTGATTACCTCTTTGCAGGGGCCGGTGGGGACGGTCTTGGGGAAGAACTTTCCGGCTTCGGTTAGGAGTGGGAGCATTTTTAGTTTGTCGAGGAAGCCTTGGGGGGATTTCACGTCGAGGAACATCTTGACGCGGTCGGCGAAATCGTCGAAGGAGTCTACGCCGAGGGCTAGTTTCATGCGGGCTTCGGAGCCGAACTGGTTTATGAGGAGTTGGGAGCCGGGGTATCCCTTAATGTTCTGGAACAGGAGGGCCGGGCCGCCGGGTTTGCCGATTTTCGACTTGCTTACTCGGTCGATGATTTCGGCGATTTCGAGGATTGGATCGGCTTCGGTTTTTATACGCTTTAGTTCGCCGGCTCGATCGAGAGTCGCGATCCATTGGCGGAGGTCGTCGAAGGGCAAGGGCGTCTCCTTGGAACGAATGATTATAGCGGCTTCTCGGTTTGCGAGAGCGTACCTCAGCGGCTAAAGCCGCGGATATTGGCCTGATTTGCGGCACGACTGAAGTCGTGCCCTTCCCGAATCGGTGCCGACCTTTGCCGTCCTTACAGTTTGCTGCGGAGCATGGTGATTACGTCGTCGGAGGTGATTACGCCGGCTAGCTTGTTGTGGTCGTCGATTACCGGGAGGGTTACGAGATTATATTTGTCGAATAGTTCGGCTACTTCGCTGTCGCTGGTTTCCTTGTGGGTCAGGACCAGAGGCTCTTGAGTCAAGGAGAGAAGCGGGGTGTCAGACTGGGCGAGGACAAGCTTCACTAGAGGGACGGCACCCACCAGCGTACCGTGGGAGTCTACGAGGTAGATGGTGCTGACGGATTCGATGCCGCCTTCGAACTCGCGCATTACGCCGATGGCATTCTCGACGGTGGCGGAGACGGGCAAGGCCAGGAATTCGGTGGTCATGCGGCCGGCGGCGGTTTCTTCGCGGTGTTCAAGTAGTTCGACTACTTCCTGGCTGGCCTCGGGTTTCATCTCGACGAGGATTTGCTCCGTGCGATCCTGTGGCAGATCGCCGAGGAGGTCCGCGGCGGCGTCGGGATCCATTTCCTGGACGATGTCGGCGGCGCGTTCGGAGTCGAGGGATTCGACGATGGATTTCTGGACGCTGGGCTCGACTTCTTCGAGGGTCTCGGCGGCTACATCTTCGTCGAGAGTGCGGAAGACGGCTTCGCGCTCGTCCGGGGCGAGGTCCTCGACGATGTCGGCGATGTCGGCGGGATGGAGAGTGGCCAGGCCGTCGTGAGAGATCTTGAGTTTGATGCGGCGGGCGGGATCGGTTTCGATCAAGTCCACAAAACTCCAAGGGATAGTGCGGGGAGGAATTTTCTGGAGCAGGAGATGGAGAGCGGGGCGGGGCGCGAGGCCGCGCAGGAGACGGCGGATGGCGCCTCGGACCCCGATGTCGACAGACTGTATCCGCAGGATGGCATGGGGGCGTCCGGCCTCGGTCATGGAATCGACTTGAAGGTCGACATCGTTAACGCGGACGACTTTGCGCCCATTAATGTCGATGACCTGCTGGTCGAGAAGATCGCGTTCGAGGAGGAACAGGCCTTCGGCGCCGTTGGCGGCGGGCCAGTCGGCGGGATTGGTGGAGGTATGAATGTCGGCGTTAATGGTGGTGACGGCGGAGAAGGGAAGAACGCGGTTGCCGGACTTGGTTTTGACGATGAAGGAGGCTATGCGGTCGCGGTCTTCCTGAGGGGCGAGGGTGACTTCGCGCACGTGTCCGGTAGCCGCGCCGGACGGGTCATACACCGTGGCGCCGAGAAGCTCGGAAAGAGGCAGCGTGGTCATCCGGGGTAGAGGATAGCTGAGTTTTGCGGGGGAGAGAAATAAATTGTGCCCATCGGAGAACAAAAACCCGGAGTACGATTAGCCCGGGACGTGCCGGCGCTCACCCCCCGGACAAACCACGAAAGCGTCTTAGCGGCCCTGGAACCTTTTAAAGCAATTAACTGCTGTGACGCATGATGACGTGCGTTTCACCCTGTCAAACGCGGGTGGTAGCGTAGTTCTGGAAACTGCCCTGCACCGAATCGTGCACGCGCCGATGGACCTCATGCGACGCTAGTCTTGCTCCAGTTGCCGTTCTGGTACATGTCCTATTTCCTGTCGTGGAGCGGCGCGTCTCTTACTTCGAAGAATCAAGGAGTTCTGCGGGGTAACCTGGGGAGGTGACGAACGGCACATTGCAGCGACCAGGAGCGCATTTTAATGTCGCGTTCAGGATGAATCTAAAACCTGCACATCCCCGCCCTAAGTCGCACCGTTCGGACCTTGCTAACGCAACCGCCGGCCGCAGCCAGATGGGAAAACGCCGGAGCAATCGCATGGCACTCCACGCTTCTGTCGGATTATCCGGGGAAGACCGGCAGAAAATTTCCTTTACCATGCCGGCCAAAGCCACGAAGTTGAATCGGCACGGCGCTGCCGTTCAACTCCGCCGGGAGCTTCTGGTGGGCTCGTTCGTCACGGTAGATAATAAGCGCGGTGCCGCGCTCTCGGCTCGCGTAGTTGCTCAATTGGCAGCCCTGGAGGGCGTTTCCACGTACGCAATCGAGTTTGTTGAGCGAGGCGAACGGGCGGAAACTTTCTGGGGGATTGTCTTCCCGCCGAACACCTCAAACGCCTAACCCGCAAATGTGGCGCCAGGTGCGGACTTCGAAGGAAATGTGGTCCGCACAGGCTCACGCGCGCGCGAGTCCCTGGGGCCTTGATCCTGGAAAATGAAGACTGAGATCTGGTGCTGGCGGACGCGAAAATCAGCTCCGCGCGCCCGGCGACTGACAGAGATCGCTGACCCTTCCGCCGACCAGGACGGATGGAGAACCCTGCAACTCGGGCATGTTGAAGGTGAAGGGAATCTTTCCGGCAAGTCAGGTTTTGACGGTGTGCCGATCGGTGGAAACTACGTCGACCGGGTTGGCGCTGGCGAGGATGGCCACGTATTGTCACCAGTTCGCTGATCAGGCGCTGTTGCCTGATTGTGTTGGAGAGTTACTGAGGGAGTCAACTTTCCTGGTTAGCGGGTCGCACCGTGGAGTTCGCTCAGGCGAAAGACAATGCTTGCGGTGAGGCGAAGATTGTTCTGGGTGTGCACGGCGACCGCAGAGTCTACATACGCGGTGCGCAGGTAGTCTCCGGTGAGGCGGACGGCGAAAGGCCCCGCTATGGACCGTTCGATTCCTCCTCCAAGAGCATAGGCTGGCCTTGCTACCCATCCATGCACGTATTCGGCACCAGTGACGGGGACGGCACTGTCAACCAGTCCCGCACCGGCTAGGGCGTGCACGAACATCTGGGTGTTTTTCTGCTCGAACAAATGAAATACCGGGCCAGCAAGGAAAGTTAAAGTGTAGCCGGATTGTCCGGTGGTAAGGACGCTGGAGGTGTGAGCGTAACCGGAGTCTACGGCGACTCCCCAATGCGGCAGAAAGTTGGCGTGGCCGGTGACATCGAAGCCGCTGAGGCCTATGCGGCCGGCGGACGGAACTGTCGAGGAGAGATAGCTGTAGCCGCAACTGACATCGTAAGTGGGGCCATAGGCGGTGGCGGGCGGTCCGGGTCGCAATTGATCTTGCGCCAGGGCAGACACAACCAGCACGAACGCAAGAGACAGAACCTTCAGAGTAGTTCTCATCGTTCTCATTTCGTCGCGATTGCTTCCGGACCTTTTGATTGAAAATCCATGAAACGGCATCGCCGTTCTCGCCATTACTCTTTGCTCCCAGGGACAACCCAGGCCGCGACAGGGCCACCCACGAGAGTCTCCAAAATACTGGGGGGGAGGGGGGCGGTAAACGTCACCACAGCTTCAGACCTTAGGTAATGAGGGTAATGGGAGGGTGCATGCGTACAGGTGAACTATTGATTTCATTGACCGGGTTTACAAACCCGGGGCTTGCAGGGTGATTCTGGCTTTCTGATATCCGTGCCCAGCTGCCTTTTCCAGCCACTTCCTGGCTTCGTCAAGGTTGGTGGGAGTTCCATCCCCGGAGAGGTAGCGGAGAGCCAGGTTGTACTGAGCGGCGGAATTACCCTCCTCCGCAGCAATGGCAACCCAGTGGGCTGCTTCCGTGCAACTTCGCGGGACGTGGTGCCCAATCTCATACGCCATTCCTAAGGTCAGGGCAGCGGCGTCATCCCCGTACTGCGCTTGCTGACGCACGGTTTGGACCTCATAGGGGCTCAAGTCGGCCACGAGTGAGGAGGCTGCAGGGTCGGTCACTCGCAGGTGGCTTGGTTCGGGCACACCTGGTGCAGACACAGCCGATTCAAGCGCAGGTGAATCGGTTCGCAGGATGTCGCTTCGGGTAGCCAGAGGGGTTTGGGCTTGGCCAACCTGGCCATGGGTTGGCGACTCGGCGACGAAAATCTTATCTACTGCGACCTTGTCTCGTGCGACCTTGGGGACGGGAGGAGCAGCCTTCATTGCGGCCAGGGCTGGCCGGTGAATTCCGAGCTGCGAAAACAAGAACGCGAGCATGACCAACAGCACGACCATAGGCACAGCGTATGCCGCCGCAAGTTGTGCAGCGTGCCTGACAACGGATGCCGTCCGCGTAGATAGAAAGTGTTCCTCATCACTCTTATGTTTATTTCTACCGATATCCCGACCTCTCAACGGCACCAGCGTGAGAGATGCCCGCGGAATGATGTGGGCGACCGCTGTCTCATTCTCGCCTTGGGCAGGTTTCTTAACGTCCGGCCCCGAGAAGGGGACTGGATCACGCGGCCGTAAGCAATCAAGCTCTGGCGCGAGAGCCAGCGCTCCTGCAACTTCAGCTCGCTGGAAAGTCGGCGAAACGGTCAACGGAGTGGGAACGACACTGGGATCTGGGCTTTCGCAAATCTGCGATGTGTGCGCTTCGGCCACCGCTCGCGCTGGTTCATAAACATTGCCCAGCGAAGTCAACGGAACGGCCGCGGTCCATTCTCCGTCGTCGGAGGGAACCGCGAGGAGTGTGACTTCATCGTCGGCTTCGCTCAGTTCGCGATCGCGCTCACATTGCAGAACCCAGGCCGCTTCCAGCACCTTTTGAAGGGAGGGGACATCGAGGGTGAACCGATGATTCATGGCACGATTCCTTAACGGCAGCCCAGCCTACCGGAATGATATTGTATGCGACCGCCCGGAAACTGTCGAGGGACGGGCGATTCCGCTCATTGAGGGGTCGGGCTGGCTGACCGGGTCAATGCGTGAGATGTCGCATGACAGCAGAACAAAGGTAAGAACGGCCGCCGGCAATGGTGGCCGTTCCACCTTTAATCACTGCTGTGGTTTGTCAGTCGCGCTCCTTGGCAGGTTTCGCCTTGTTATTGTTGTGCTTCTCGTTGTAAATCTGTTTGCTGTTCTTGTTTTCTTCCTTGTTGGCTTGTTGCTTCTGTTGTTTGGTCAAGGCGCCACCGTTGGCCGTGCGCTCATCATGAACCTGCTGAGCCACATTGGCCTGGTTCCGGTTGGTCCGGGCGGCTTCGCCGGAGGTCATCTGGCCGCTGCGCAGGCCTTCGGCGGTGCGCTGCTGCTGGTTGGCTTCCCGGTCGTCGACTTCGTTCGGTTTCACGGTATCCGCGTTGTGCTTTTCGTCGTAGATCTGACGGCTGGCGGCATTTTGCTCGCCGTTGATTTGTTGACGCTCCGCACCCGTGAGGTTGCCACCGTTCGCCTCGCGATCGTTGTGCACCTGCTGATCAATGTTGGATTGCGTTTGCTCCGCCCGGGCCGCTTCGCCGGAAGTCATCTGACCACTGCGCAAGCCGTTGGCGATGCGCTGGTCCTGATTGGCTTCACGAGTATTGGGATTGTAGTTGCGTCCGACCGAGCGATCGGCCGCCGATATGGGCTGCGACTGCGCGTGCTGCTGCGCCACCTGGTGATACGCGTTTACATTCGCGCTCGCCATGGTGGCCGGACGTCCTTGATTCACCGAAGCCAGCTGCGCGCGGTCCTGTGCAGCAAAGTGTTCATGCTGTACCTGGTCGGCAGTGGCCTCGAAGTGGTGCTCGTTGGCCGCCTGCATCTCCATAGCCGAGGCATGCACCTGAATGCCCTCCCCGCCATTGAAGCTTACGTGGTTAACGTTCACGATGGTGTTTTCCGTCACGATCGTGCGGTTCTCGTACACATTGGTGATGTGTACGCTTCCGAAGTTAGCTACAGCCCTGTTATAGGCGAACACTCCACCACGCCACTCGCCTCCGACGAAACCGACGCCGCCGAAGCCGAAGCCGTAGTTAACGCCACCGTAGAACCCAACATGCGGACCCCAATAGCCGCCGTGCCAGCCGTACACCCCGCCTTCATAACCCCAGTAGCCAGGGGTCCACAGCAGACCGGCGCTCGGAGGCTGCGCCCACACGCCCGGAACCCAGAAGTAGCCCGCATCCCCGTAGGACCAGTAGCCAGGAGTCCAAAGATAACCCGGCGCCGGAATCGGTGGCTGCTCATATACCGGCAGGGCCGGAGGAGCAAGGTGGATAGAAACACCGACGACGATTTGTGCCTGCGCGCTGGGCAGGCTCAACATCGGCAGCGTAATCAAAGCAGTGAGGAACAGATCGCGAAATGTGGAACGAAGAGACATAGTTATTTCTCCTTGTGCCGGGGCCCCAAAACGGCAACATCTCCCCGTCTGCCCGCACTCCGCGGGCGTATTCATTAAAACCCAGAATCGCGATGTTTGTTGTAAACCAAAGTCCAAGACCCCCTGACGGTGAGTAAGTGTAATGACTCCATAACGATGTCGGCGATTGTCCGGCGGTGATTACTCTTGCATTACTGGAGTTACCCAGTTTTTCGCTGGTCTCTGGTTACTTGCCACCGATCGGGTTTCGGCGTGCAATTGTCTTTACTGAGGGATACGGCAGGAGATTCAGGAGCGAAAGATGGGACGCGCGTTCGGCTTTCTTAGCGTCGTTGCTGTATTGGCGGTCGGAATGTACGTTTATTCCAGGCAGGCGCAGACCTCTTCTGCGGTTGCGGGGGTGAACAATCCGAAGGCCGCGGTCAATCTGACCGGCGTTAAGAGCGATCTGATCGGTATCGCCTCGGCGGAGCGCCGCTACTTCGCGACGGAAGGAAAGTATGCTTCTCTCGACGAACTGATCTCGAGTAATTACCTTTCCATGGCGCGGCAGCGCCCTCCTTATGCTTATGAGGTCGAGACCCGGCCGGATGGTTTTCGGGTGGTGGCTACCCGTTCGGGTGACGGCGCCCCAGGCATGCCGGCGCAATTCTCGGTCAATGAGAACCTGGAGTTTCAGACATCGGAATAGGCTCTGGGCCTTACTTTGCGAGCGGTAACCCAACCGTCCTACCGGTTTGCGCGGACTGCCTTGCGGCATCGAGAATCTCAGACGCGGTTACGTTGTTCTTTAGAGACGACAGGCTATTTCCTTCCTGGATTTCACCGTTCATGACCGCAGCGAGGTAGTGCACCGGATCGTCGTCCGGGGCGGGAAGAGACTCTCCTTTTATTGTCTTGCCTTCGGACTCATTCGCCTTTCGGACTTCGAGGCGCTCGGAGTCGATGGTTTTGGCATACCCGGTGCGGCCGTAGACATCCATCTGCTTCACGGCGAAAGGCCAGTTCCAGGAGGCCTCAAGAATCGCGACTGCGTTCTTGTAGTTCAGGATAATTTCGGCTTCGTCGTCTACATGGGGATATAGATCGGGTTGCATGTGCTTGGTGATTGCTGTGACCGAGAGCGGAGCCTCGCCATCCATGAGCCAGGTCATGAGATTCGCGCCATAGCAGCCAAAATCGAAGAGAGCGCCGCCGCCGTTCTGTTTGGGATCGTCGAGGAAGTTGAGGAACTCGGGTCCGAAGACGCCGAGCAGCTTGGGGCCACGATGACCGTCCCGAAAAACCGCTTTTACGACGGAACCGAGATCGCCCCGCTGCAGCAGATGGAATGCCTCTGTGTTGCTGGGATACCAGGTGGTTTCAAGGTTGACCAGCACGTGAATCTTGCCGCGCTCGGCGGCGGCTTGCATGGCGAGGGCATCTTCGTAACTGATGGCTAGAGGTTTCTCGACCATTACATGGACGCCGAGCGCAGCGCATTCCTCGACGATGCGGCGGTGTTCGCTGGGGGCGGTGAAGACCAGGACCGCCTGAGGGTGAACTTGCTTGACCATTTCCTGAATGGTGCCGAAGTGGAGGCTCGGGGAGATATGGTGACGCTGGGCGTAAGAGTCGAAGAGGGCTTGGTCGGTGTCGACTATGCCTACTATTTGAACGTCGGGGCGGTTCAGGAGTCCGCCGGCGGGGGCCAGGGCGCCCCCTCGCAGAGAGAACTCGATGTGGCCGTGCTCGAGGCCGACTATGCCTAGCTTTAATGGAGTGGGATTGGCGCTGGCCGTGGGCAGCGAGTGGATCGCAAGAAGAACGATTATAAGGTGAACTCTTTTGTTCATGAGGATCCTTCTTTCTTAACTAGAACTTCTTGCGAAGAAATTCGAAAAGGATGTAACCGATGATAGCGGCGATCATCGCAATTTCGAAATTGGCGGCGGTGAAGATCTCTTCGACGGCCCAGGCCAGGCCCCGCTTCTGCCCCCAACCGGAGCGCTCGAATTCTCCCATCAAGAGATTGGAGTAGAACAGGAACACGATAAAGCCTACCTCGATCAGCGCTCGCCAAACATTCTTCATTGCAATATCGGCTCCTTGCACTGCAGGAAAGAGCTTTGATTTCGCAGCCCGTATAATACAGGGATGCGGCTGATTTTCGACATTTTCGGGCAGACGTTGCGGACGCTGTGGGGACACAAACTGCGTTCGTTTCTGACCATGTTCGGAATTGCCTGGGGAGTGTTTTCGCTGCTGCTGCTGGTGGGGCTGGGGGAAGGATTCCGGTCGGGAAATAAGAGGCAGTTCGACACGCTGGGCGAGAACGTGATGTTCATCTGGTCCGGCCGGGCTCCGGTGATGCAGGGAAGTTTCACGGCGCTGCGGCAGTACTACCTTACGGACCGCGATTACCTGGACATTTTGCGGGAGGCCCGAAGCGTGGGGGCGGCGGCGCCGGTGATTCGGCGCAACGATATTCGGGCGGTGAGCGATTTCTTCCAGTCTAGCGGGGACCTTATGGGAGTGCCGGCGATGTTCAACCAGATCCGCTACCTGCCGATCAAGGAAGGGCGCTGGATTAATGACATGGACATCGCGCAGAAGCGGGCGGTGATTGTGCTGGGAGATGAGGCGCGGCGGACCTTGTTTCTGGGGCGGCCGGCGGTGGGAAGCAACGATTCTGCTGAACGGAGTGCAGTTTGAGGTGATCGGGACGCTGCAGCGGATTGGGCATGGCGATAACAATACGCAGAATCTGAAGTGCTTTATGCCGTTCAGCACGATGCGGGAGTATTTTCGTCCGACGAACGTGGGGGAATCGCCGGATGTGATTACGCTTATCGAATACCAGCCGAAGACGCGGGCGCTGCACGAGACGGCGCGGCAGGAAGTGCACCGGATCATTGCGCGGAACCATGGGTTCGATCCGAACAATCCGGATTCATTCGACGAGTGGGACACGGTGAACACAGTGGACCAGGTGGGAAAGATTTTCGACGCGATGAATGCGTTTCTGGGGAGCGTGGGGCTGGTGACGCTGGGGCTGGGAGCGATTGGGATTATCAACATCATGCTGGTCGCGGTCGCGGACCGGACGCAGGAGATTGGATTGCGGAAGGCTTTGGGAGCGACGAATGCGAGCATCATGTTCCAGTTTTTTGTGGAGGGCGCGTTTCTGACTTTGTTGAGCGGGACGATTGGAATCGGCCTGGCGGCGGGACTGATGGCGATTGCTGTCGCGGGTTGATCTGGGGGATGGATTCGATCCGCCGAAGCTGGTGGCGTCGACGGCGGCGCTGGCGGTAGTGTCGCTGGCGGTTGCGGGAGTGGTGGCGGGATTGTATCCGGCGCGGCGGGCGGCGATGCTGCAGCCGGTGGAGGCGTTGCGGAAGGAGTAGCGCAGTGGCCAGTGGTCAGTCATCAGGGGCCAGTTAACAACTTCTCGCCGCGGTTTTGCGCGGATTCACACGGATTTGAAACCAAAATCTTTAACACAGAGAGCACTGGGGTTCACAGGGTTAGGACGAGAAGCCAGGAGCTAGCAGCTAGAAGCTGCACTTATGCATCGGGATTTGTTGGGACAGGCGTTTGCGGCGATGCGGCATGATTTGCGCAAGACTATGCTGACCATGGCAGGGATGGCTTGGGGGATTGCGACGGTAGTGTTGCTGCTGGCATATGGGAACGGGTTCGCGCAGGCGATTACGAATATTTTTCAGAGTTTTGGGGCTACCGCGGTGGGAATATTTCCGGGACGGACGTCGGAGCAGGCGGGAGGGAATAAGGCGGGAGTGCAGGTGCGGTTCACCGAACGACGACATCGAACTGCTGCGCAATAACGTGCCTCTGTGCAAGCACGTGGTGCGGATGTCGCAGAAGGATTCGTCGGTGCAGAACGGAAACCGGACTTTCACGCTGCCGGTGATGGGCATGGATCGCCGCGATCGAGGAGATCTGGAATCTGGACATGGACCAGGGGCGGTTTCTCGACGATGCGGATAACGAGCGGCATCGGTTGATGGCGGTGATTGGATCGGAGGCCAAGGACAAGCTGTTTTCGGGGATGCCGGCGGTGGGCGAGGAGATCCGGGTGAATGGAGTGGAGTTTCAGGTGGTGGGAGTGGTGAAGCCGCGGATGCAGGAGGGCGACGACGACGATAACCGGACGATCTACATTCCGTATAACTCGATGAATGTGTTGAAAGACAATCACTATCTGGATGGAATCTGGATGGATTCGCAGGGGCTGGATCACGACAAGCTGGATCAAACCATTCGCGACACGCTGGCGGCGGCGCACAACTTCAAGAGTGACGACAAGCGGGCGCTTTTTGTGTTCGATGCGCAGAAGCAACTTTCGCAGTTCGGGATTATTTCGATGGCGCTGAAGGTGCTGCTGGCGTTCATCGGGACGCTGACGCTGGGGATTGGCGGAGTGGGGCTGATGAACATGATGCTGGTGTCGGTGACGCAGCGGACGCGGGAGATTGGAGTGGAGAAGGCGCTGGGGGCGCGGCGGCGGGACATTCTGTTTCAGTTTCTGGCGGAGGCGATGGTGATTACGGCGGTAGGAGGGGTGCTGGGGATTGTGTTGTCGTACGTGGTGTCGGTATCGGTGGGGCGGCTGACGTTTTATAGCGCGATGGCGAAACATGCGGAGGCGGGGGACATCCGGCTGATTGTGTCGCCGATGATTTTGGTGGTGGCGACGGGGATATTGGCGGTGGTGGGCGTGGTGAGTGGGATGGTTCCGGCGATGCGGGCGGCGAAGCTGGATCCGATTGAGGCGTTGCGGTATGAGTAGCGGCAGTCGCGAGTACCGTTTAGTACCTAGTTACCTAGAGTCACAAGAACATGACTTCGTCCGATGACATTTTGAGTTTGGCTCCGCCTCGGGCTGATGCTCGGGTGGCTTATGGCGGGGATGCGAATCAGTTTTTGGATTTGCGGCTGCCTAAGGGGAAAGGGCCGCATCGGCTGGCGATTTGCGTTCATGGAGGGTACTGGCGGGCGAAGTACGATCTGGGGTATATGGGGCATCTTTGCGCGGCGTTGACTGCGAAGGGGATTGCGACTGCGAATCTGGAATACCGGCGGGTGGGGAATACGGGTGGAGGATGGCCGGGGACGTTTGCGGATATGCGGGCGGCTTATCAATTTCTGTTACAGAATGCGCGGCAAGTATGAGTTTGACTTGCGGCGAGTCGTGGTGATCGGACACTCGGCTGGAGGTCAGCTTGGGCTTTGTCTGGCGGCGCACGAGACGAGCGTGAAGGCGGTGATTTCACTGGCGGGCGTGGTGGATCTGCAGCGGGCGTATGAGTTGCATTTGAGCAACGATGCGGTGGTGGAGTTTCTGGGCGGGACGCCGGCGGAGGTTGCGGATCATTATCGGGAAGCGGATCCGATGAAGCTGGCGATTGGGGCGCGGCAGTGGCTGGTGCATGGTGCGGCGGATGATGTGGTGCCACCGGCGTTCAGTCGGGATTATGTTGGCGCGAAGCAGAAAGATGAAAGAAGATGCGCGGTTGGTGGAGATTGCCGGGGCGGGGCATTTTGAGGTGGTCGATCCGCGGGCTGGGGCTTGGAAGGATGTGGAGAAAATGGTGATGGACGCAGTGGCGTAACGGGCAGACACCACCCCGGCAACGGGCGCGAACCAGGAACGGACGGCATGCGTTCGGTCAGTCGCGAGCAGTTACTTCCGATGGTTTCCAAATGGCTTCTTTCGCCGTGGCGCCCCAAATTGGGTTAGGAACGATTGACACTATGTAACATTCGCCGTAACCGGAGAGGTCTGCGATTCGCACAATTTGACCTTCCTCACCGGTAGTCTTGTTATGGATGATGTCTCCGACCTTGAATCGCATGACAAGCGACGAGTGGCGAGAGACGAAGTGGGGCAGAGAGAGACACGTCATCGCCAAAAGCCCCGAAGAGGCGAGGCAGGTGACCCCGTTGGTTCTTTGCTCTTATATATTGATGTCAGAGTGATTGAGCGATTGCAATCGGGGAACGTCCTTAGGGGATCTCCTTAAATTTGGAACGGGGTACCCCTGAGACTAGAACGAATGCGCATTCTCTTAGGAGCCGGATCTTTTTCGAATCGCCTGCTCCGTCTCTGCGGCCTGCTGGCGTACATCGTTGGAAATATCCGGGAGGTCGCGCTCGTAGGGACGAATGGCGGGCAGGTCGTCGGGCTGGCCGATTAGATAGAGAGCGCGGAGGGCTTCCCAGACCTGGTCGTTGGCGGGATCGACGACGGCGATCTCGGCCCCTGCCGCTATATTCGCTCCGGTTCCGGCTACGGAGCGAATGCGGCCGGGAATCGGAGAGCGAATTTCTGCAATCTGTTTGTTCCCGAATTCCAGCTTTGCGATCAGGCCGCCCTGGTGGATGGCCGTGCCTGGGCGGTCCGTGTCGACTACGCGGCCGGATTCGGGAGATACGACGTGAGCTGGCTGCAGCAGGGCTAAAATTTGCGGACGCCCGGTGGCGTCGCCGAAGCGTACCAGCGACAGCGCGGCATTTCCCCTCACCATCTGCGACGGATCGGAGAGCATCTTCAGCAGAGGTTCATGAAATCCGCCGGAGGTGTCCTGGCCCATGACCCATGCGTCGGTGTTGCGGACCTCCTCTACGGGATCCGCGGCCAAGCTCACCAGGTCGGGGTACCACTGTTTCGCCGTGGCATCGTGGCGCGTGATGCGCTCACCCACCTGAACTAACGCTTGCTGAATGTGGCGCGGCTTTTTCGTGTCGTGAAGGTACTCGGTTAACTGCTGGTCGGAAAGTTTGCGTCCGAACCAGGTGTTCCACCAGAACAGAAAAGGCATCAGGCAGATCAGCCAGGCGGTGACGAAGAAGAGGAGCTTTTGGCTACGGGACATCCCGGCCTTGGGCGGAGCGTCGGTGAGTTGGCCGGTATTTGAATTGGCGGACATTAGGGCAACACGGAGTCATGAGTCCCAGAGAAAATCACCTACCAGGAACTACTCTACGACATCGGCGTCTAATATGCGCTCCTGCTCCAAATAGTGCGAGACGGCGTATTGTGCCAGGAGCGGGGTCTGCAGTGTGATTTCGGCTCCGACCCAGGCGCCTTTGGGGTAGGGAGTCTGCCTTGTTTCGTTCGGCGGTGCGCCCGGGGCGGCCGTGGCCACTGGGCCTGCGGAAAGTCCGCCGCAGCCGAATTGGGGGCCGAAGTCGGCGCTTTGGATTTGATCGAATTGCTTGATTTCGCGCCAGGCTTCGTCGCCTATGGTGCCGGAGACATCGATTTTTAATCTTACGATCGACATGAGAGTTAGACGCAGGACCTCAGTGGCTAAAACCTAATCAAAAATGCCTGCCTTGGACGCGGGCCGAAGGCTTGCTCCACGGGCTTGCTCCTCACCATGATTCTAGCTGTGCGGGAACCATTGGTAGAGCATGAAGTATACGATTACGCCGGTTATGCTTACGTACATCCATAGTGGCCACGTCCAGCGCGCGATCGCTCGATGACTGTCATATCGGCCACGTAACCCGCGATTCAGCGTGATGATGACCATCGGGACGATCACAATGGCTAACGTTACGTGAGGAATCAGAACGGCGAAGTAAATTGTTCGCCACACGCCTTGCCCGAGAAAACGAATGTTGCCCACGTGCGCGTGAAAATAGACGTAGAAGGCCAGAAATAGCGCTGAAGCGACTACAGCAGCGATCATGCAGGCGCGGTGCGCGGCCATGCGGCCACGGGCGATCATATAGCGGCCCAAGTGCCAGGAGGATTGCGCTGACTCCGTTGAGACTGGCGATCAAAGCGGGGAAGTAGGCGTATTGTTCAGCGATCATATTGTTGTCGATCAGTTTTGCCGAACAGCTTTTTGCGATCAGGCGGCCGGCCTCGTGGTGCGGCGGTTGGCCATCAGGAATGCGAGCGCAAACATTACCAGAGAAAACAGAAGCAAGGTGGCCATCGAGGAAGGCAGCGGGAACGGGGTCTCCATCCCGGGATAGAGCAGGGCGCGCAGGGCTTCCACTCCGTAGGTGAGCGGGTTCATGTACATGAGGACGCGAATCCAGCCCGAGGCGCGGGCAATAGGAAAAAGCGCGCCTGACAGAAGCCACAACGGAATCAAAAACAAATTGATGATGCCATGGAAGGCTTGGGTTGAGTCCATGGGCCAGGCGATGGCGAAGCCCAGCGCGGTCAGCGCAAACGAAACCAGGAAGACTACGACCGTGACCAGCAGGAACTGCGACACATTGAGATGGATGCCTGCGAAGGGTGCGAAGATGAGGAAGATCATCCCTTGAATGGCGGAGAGGGTAGTGCCGCCTAGAACTTTGCCCAGCACGATGGCGGAGCGCGGCACTGGGGCCACCATCACGGAGAGCAGGAAGCCTTCTTTGCGGTCTTCGATGAGAGACATCATGGCGAAGATCGAGGTGAATAGGACGATCATGATCAGTGCGCCGGGATAGAAATAATCTAGGTAGTTCTGCTGTCCCTGCCCGCCACCGGAACGGAACGAGGTGCCGAATCCCGAACCGATTACAACCCAGAACACCAGCGGAGATGCGAGTACGCCGACGACCCTTGTTTTCTGCCGGTAGAAGCGTACAACTTCACGCCACCACAGGGTGAACGCGGGCAGCCATAGGCCGGCGGAGGCTGGCGCGATGGCTCTCGGTAAGGCGGCGGTTTGCGTGGCCACTAAGTTAACTCGCTTTCGGCGCGGGAGTTTTAGTTGCTGGAGCCGCGGCGGCTTTTCCGGCTGACTTCGCGCCGAGCAGGCCCTGGTCGCGCATTTCCCAATATGCGTTCAGCAGGAAGACTCCTGAAAGGGTCAGGAGGATCAGGGTTATGAACAGGCCGTCGACAGTGGTGATCAGGCCATTCATCAGCGTCCAAACAATTCCCAGCAAGGGGAGTACGGCAAGCACGAGAGAGAGAATCAGCATCATAGAAAGTTTTCTACCTCCTGTGATCTTCTGAACTTGACTGATTTTCGTTGCTGTTACTTTCACTCCAGAACTTGTGTCCGGTGCGGCGGATGAAGACGTCTTCGAGCGCGGGCTTGCTCACCGACAGCGCCTCGATCTCGCCGGGGAAGGCCTCGACTACTTCGGTGACGAAGCGGTGGGCACCTTCGCGTTCCATGCGCACCTGATTTTTACCAGCCTGATTCTCGAGAACGGTGGTGTCGACGTGAAAACGCGCGCGGATGCGTTCTGCTAGCACCGCTGCATCGTGGGCGGCGTCGAGCAGGATCACGTCGCCGCCAATTTCGCTCTTCAACTCCGCGGGCGTGCCCAGAGCCACTACGTTGCCTTCGTTCATGATGGCGAGACGGTCACAGCGCTCGGCCTCTTCCATGAGATGCGTAGTGACGAGCACGGAGACATGTTCTTCGTCCCGCAACATCTGCAGGTATTGCCAGAGATCGCGGCGGGCGCCGGGATCGAGACCAGTGGTGGGTTCGTCGAGCAGCAGCACTCCGGGATGGTGCAACAATCCCTTGGCTAATTCGATCCGTCGTTGCATTCCGCCCGAAAAGGTTTCGACGAGTTCCTTGGCGCGATCGGCGAGGCCGACGCGCGAGAGGATTTCTTGAATTCGCTTTTTTAGAGCCGTGCCCTGGAGACCGTAAAGATGTCCCTGATGCCAGAGATTTTCGTAGGCGGTGAGTTTCAGGTCGATGCTCTGGGCCTGAAAAACCACGCCGATCTGGCGGCGTAAGCGCGCCGGTTCCTGCGCCGCGTCGCAACCCATGATGGTGGCGCGGCCGGCCGTGGGGAGCATTAGCGTGGAAAGAATCCGGAAGAGGGTAGTCTTGCCGCTGCCGTTGGGGCCGAGCAGGCCGAACAATTCCGCCGGGCGCACATCGAAGGAAACGCCGTTCAGAGCGGACCGGTCGCCGTAGCGATGCACGAGGTGCTCGACCGAAATGACGGGCGTGACGGGAGCTGGAGTCACTTCCGGAACGGCTTCGGCGAATGTGGAAACGTTCGATACCAAGAGGGTCCTGAGATAATCCACTACCAGTTTACGACGAGATCGGCTTCGAGATCATCAGAATGAAAATAAAGGGCAAACAGCGCGTGCGGGCGGAGTTCACGCTGCGGAAACACCCCGGTGCGCTTGGGGGACGCGCTCGGCCAGCGCCAGCGGGATGTTGCGCCATACCTGAATGGCAAGGACTACCGTACTCGCCAGGAGCAGCGCGCCGACGGCTACGTGCGCTACCGTGGATGCAACCATGGGGAGCTCCGGTTGAACTGCGCCTTGTCCCCAGGCTACGCGCGTGAGGAATGCGGCGAAGCCCAGGCAGAGCTGCGTGATCAGAAGCGAGAGCATGATGATTGCCGGACGGCGTACTGCGTCGATATTCGAATACACCGAGATCGCGCGGATCGCGGTCCAGGCCAGCACGAATGAAACTGTAGCCGCATTCAGCACGTGTGGCCACCAGCTCATGCCGTGATGGCGGAACATCCCTCCGAGAATGAGCTGCACGTAGAGCACGACGATGGAGAGCACGGCGAGCGTGAACAGACTGGGGTGGCGGGAGTCGCACTCTACGGGCGGCTGCTCTTTTTCCGGATCTTCTACCCACTTGCGTCCGGTGAAGAGCGCGATGGCTACCGCGATGCAGAAAAAAGTTTGTGCCACCGTTGCGTGGGCGGTGGAAAGCCACGGGGGCTGGAAGAACAGAACTGTAAGCCCCCCTAAAGTGGCTTGTGCGATGACCGTGCCGAACGCGCCAACGGCCAGCCAGCGCAGCCAGCGACGCTTCTCGACAAAAAAAGTCCAGAGGGCAATGGCCAGAGTGAGCGAAACGAGCGTGCCGGCCACCATTCGGTGACTCCACTCGTAACGGACACCGCCGACGAAATGCGGCACCTTTACCAGATAGCCGAATGAAGTTGGCCAGTCAGGAACTGATAGGCCGGCGTCGTTGCTGGTGACCAATGCGCCCGCCGTGATCACGACGAGCGTCGCGCATGCCGTGAACACGGCGAAGGCGTGATGGGCTGGGTTGTAGGTTGATGGAGTGGCTTTCAGAGTCTTTCCCCTGGGTCACGGCTATTGCGCAGTAACGACAGCGTTCGGGCGGCACGGCCTTAAGCCGTGCCCTTCCCGATCCCATCTATGTGACGGAACTTATTCGCCACCGGCCTTGAAGGTCTGATCGACGGTCTTCGAATCCTTCGGGGCGACAGTTATCTTCTGGTCCTGCTCACCCAGTTTTTCGTGCACGAAGGCGATCGTGTAGTCGCCCGGCGGCAAGCCCTTGATTTCATATTTGCCGGACTTGTCGGTGACCGCGTAGAACGGGGTCTTGACCACATTGATGTACATCTTCATCCAGGGATGCTGGTTGCACTTCACCGGAAGCATGATTTCTTCACGGGCGAAAGTTTTCTCAAGCGGAGCGGAGGATGGTGGCTGTGACTCGTTCCACTCGCGGTTGTCTTTCGGAGTTGGATGGATGTTGTGCGTGGTCTGATCGTCATTCTTGATTTCAATCGTCTGGCCAGTCATCACACCGAGCACATGAGGATGGTATTTGCAACCACTCTGGTCGAGGACGACTGGATCTTTGGGGACGTCGAAAGTGCGGCTGCCGAGTCCGTCTTTGATGTAGACGAATACATTTGCGAGATTGCCATTGTCGGCGATGACGGTCTCAGCTTCGTTGCCGCCCTTGCAGGCTGGATCCTGGCTCATGTCGATCTTCGACATCTTGGGTGCCATACCCTCCATCTTGGCCTGCCCGCTTACGGTGGCGACGCTTGCGGGATCGATGGACGTAGCCGCTGGAGCGGAAGCCGCTTCCTTTTGGGCCGCGGTGTTGCTTGATTGTTCCGTATTCTTGTTGCATGCAACCGTCAGCAGCAAGGCGAATAATGCCAGCGTGCCGACTAATATCGTCTTCCGACTTTTCTCACTCATGATGTCCTTCTTTCTTTAGTAGTTGATTTCTAGTGGCTGCGGAACGCGTTGCTGTAACGCGGCGCGGCCGAAGCCGCGCTCTTCAGAAACCTGGCCATTCGAACTGGCCATAACAGCGAACTCGCCATTTTACCGCGAACCGCCGCTTGCCGCTCGGTGCGATTCGACAAGCGCTTGTTTGCGATCGGTCTTTTGTTGCACCGCAGCCTTCGCGTGCGGCATGGACGCTGCTACTCTCCGCTGTTCTTCCGGCGTTAACAGGAAAATGTAATCCGTCAGCAGCTTACGATGATCTCCCGCATAGCCCTGGAACGATGGCGGCGTCGGTCCGGCAAATACCCACTGATTATCCTGTTGCTTGAAAAGGCCCGATGGCATTGAGGTTCCGGGGCTGACGGCCTGCGGGTCGGTGATCCAGCGCTCGACCCAGTCCGGTTTCAGACGCTCCTTAGCCAGCAGGAAATTGGGCGCGGTGGCGATCTTGTCGTGCGCGGGATCGCCGGTGGCATGACACTTCAGGCAAGGAGCCGCAGTACTCGAGAACAGGCTGCGCGCCATGTCCGTTTCCTTAGTGGTGAGCACTGGGACCTGTTCCGGGATGTAGGGCATGGGTTGCTGCGACAGCGCCTGGAAGAAGCGCACCAGCTTGCGAAGTTCGTTGTCGGAGAAAGAGAACGTGGGCATGCGGACCTTCAAGTAAGGGCGCACGCCATTGCGGTTTGTATCCGTGGTGCTCAATGCGGGATTCGACAAGAACTTGCGCAGCCATTCAGGATCGACGCGCGCGCCCTCGGTCAGGAGCTTTGGCGGCAGTTGTTCCTGGATGTCCTGATACTGTTTCAACCCCATCAGAATCGTCTGCTGGCCGGGGATGAACTGGTGGCAACCCATGCAGTTGTATTTCTTGATGATCCACCAACCCTCCTGAATGTCGTGGCGCGCATCGCCCGGCTTGTATTGATAGCTCGTGGGCAGGGAAGTCTCCTCGCTTCCCATCAGGAAAGTTGTGAGATCGAGCACCTGTTCTTTGGTGAGGTGCAGGTTGGGCATGCGGAGGGCTTCGGTTTCGCCCTTAACCTTGCCCTGATCGTAAATATTGGGCTCGGCGAGCTTGTGTTCGAAGAATCCTTTGTGGTCGTACCAGGGTTCGGTGGCGGGGCCGTCGGGCAGACGGGCAAGATCGTCCTTGTCTTTGATGGGCTCGGCATCTTTGCCGCCGCGCTGGGCTATTTCGGTGAACAGGGCGAAGTCGAGACGCTCGATGGGCTTGCTGCCTTCGTAGGTGAGCTCTGTGCCGATGCGGCCCTCGTCTTCGAAACCGGCGATTTCATGGCAGCCGGAGCAGCCGAAGTGACGGACCCACTTCTTGCCCTCGTCTTTCAGCTTGGGATCGTCCATGAACGAGGCGTCTGCGTACGATGATGGCTCCTGCTTTTTCTGCGTCATCAAATACGTGGCGATGTCTTCGGCATCCTCCGGAGACAGGCGCAGGCTGGGCATCACAGTCATGTTCTGCACTTGCAGTTCGTGGCCGTCGTTCGGACAGCGGCTGTGGTCGAGATCGAACTCGTAGGGAAGGCCCTTCTTGGCGTAATCTTCGGGGCCGATGTCTTTCTTTTCGTACGGGCAGTAGGGGCGCGTGCGCTGGCGTGCGTTGTGAATCCAGCGAACGAGATAATCGTAATTTGCTTTTTCGCCGACGCGGGTCAGGTTCGCGGCGAAAGTGCCGCCCTGCATCTGATCGCCTTCGCCGATGGAGTGGCAGGCGAGGCACCCGCGGGTCTCGAATAATTCTTTGCCGTGTGCGGCATTTCCCGGCTTGTGCTTGGGAAGAGGATCAGTGAATCCCGATTGCCAGATGTAGGCGGAGATCGCCTGAATCTGATGATCGCTCAGGCGGAAGTTCGGCATCTTGGTAGTGGGGCGGAAATCGGATGGCTTCTTCAGCCATACCGGGATCCAATTCTTGTTCAGCTTGAGGCGAATATCTTTTAAGTTCGGCCCGACCTTCTTCTGGTCCTGCATCAGGCTGTGCGACTGGTAATCGAGCTGCTGCAAACGGCCGTCTAGCTTGCTATTTGCGACTCTCAGGTCAACTGCCTGGGTGTTCAGCTTATTGGCTTCTTCGTTCGATTCGGCCGCATCGGCCTGCTTCATGAGGTAGGCAGTTTGCTTGAGATTGTCTATCTTCTGGTTCTCGATCTGCTTGATCTGCTGGCCGACCGCGTTCAGGTCTTCGGGCTCTTTGTCGTATCCCTCATAGCGGTGGCAACCCATGCAACCGCGCTGGCGGAAGAGGTCTTTGCCGTTGTTGATGGTTAGCCACTGCACGTCCCCGTTGGCCAGAACCATGTCGGCGGCGTGGCAATTCTGGCAACCGGCTTGTGCGTTTTCCTTGGGAAAGAGCGGCCAGAGCCAGTGCTCGTAGTTGCCATGCGCTTTTTCGACGCTGGTGGTGGCGCGGCCGTTGCCCTGATGGCAAGGCGAGCAGCCGAATTTCTCGGGATCGTGTAGGGCCAGCAACTCGGGCTGGGGATGGCTGCCGAAAGCATCGGCGAACTCGTCCGGCTTCTTCTCGCCTTTCGCTGTCATCGAGGCCGGAGTGATTTTCAGCGGCTCGCGCGCGTTCATGTGGCAGGATTCGCAGCGGTCGACGATGTTGGCCTCGGCCACGTTGATCTGCACGATCGCTGGAACCCATTCGGTCGCCCGTCGCTTCAGTCCATCGATCTGCTGCGGTGTGAGGTCGACCATGTGATCGGAAATGTATTCATCCAGTTTCGCTTTGGCAGCCGTGACTGGCTTTAACACATCGCCGAGTTCGAGGCTCAGTTTCGTGCGTTCGTCGCGGATCTCGTTGTACTTTTCTTCCAGTTGAGGGAAGGTGTATTTTTCTTTACTGCCGTCCGGGTATTCAACGGTTGCCTGTTCACTCTTGTATGAATCAATCTCCTTGCGCTTGCTGGCCTTTGCCGACTCGCTGGTGCTGGTTTCGAGTTCATAGGTCAGAGCATTCACGTAGGCACGGCGATCGGTGAATACGCTTTGCACGGCGAGCAGACGCGCACTGGCATCGTCGAGTTTCTTGCGCGCTTCTTCGCCCTGAGCTTTGGAATCCTGATAAGTCTTCTCGTAGGCTTGCTTGAGGGCGAGGTAATCCGGATTTTTTTCGACGTCCGTTTCCGACGAAGCCGACTTTGATCGCGCGCTGTTCAGGAAAGCGGGATAGCGATCTTTCCAATGTTCCTGGAAGGCTTTCCAGGGCCGCTGTGTCCATGCCTCGTCCCACAAGGCCCAGAACAACGTTGCCATCAGAATCACCATCGCGACCAGGTAATAGGCGGCGTACGACTTGGTTGTGATCGGGTCCTGCTCGGGGTTGGGTTGTTCAGGCACCGCTTCCTCCGAAAGTGTTTGTCATTCCGAGCGAAGCGAGGAATCTGATGTCCGCGCCCGCGTCTTTCCTCAAAGTGCGCTCACAACTCTCAAATGAATTTCAAACATTGAACCAGGGCGTAATCCACACGTACTTGATGTGCCACAGGAGGCGCAGCCCCATCTTCAAGGGCAGAGCCACCATGGTCAGCAAAAGAAACTGGGTAATAGAAAATTGCAGCAGGCTCATGCGCTTGAAGTCTTTCGCCATGTATCGCCGGAAGAGCGAGTACACGAGAAAGCCTCCGAGCAGGTAATAGCCGCCGACCACGATCGCGCCGAACAGCGCTTTCGCCATGTTCGACGTGATCCCGAAAATATCGGGCAGGTCGCGGTTCACCTCATAGATGAGCCGGTTGTGGTCCCAGGTTTGCCCCGGCCAGAACCACTGCCAACCGGGGCCGCGAATGAAAGTTCCGATGATGATCATCGCGACCCAAAGAATGATGAAGCCAAATAAAAAGGTGCCGATAGAAAATTTGCGCTGCTTCCAGGTGTAGTAGCCGCTGCCCAGCGGGTTGGTATCGATGTAGGGAATGACCATGAGACCTACGATGATCATGGTAGGCATGACTACGCCGGCGATCCAGGGGTCAAAATAGACGAGCATCTCCTGCAGTCCGAGGAAATACCACGGGGCCTTCGCCGGATTCATGGTCAAGTTAGGATTGGCGGGCTCTTCCAGCGGGGCGTTGAGCGTGATCGACCAGACCATCAGAATGATGGTGACGATGATGGCGGCGAGAAACTCGATGCGGAGTAGGAACGGCCAGACGTGAACTTCTTTTTGCCAGCCCGGCTTGAAGGGCCAGGTCTTGCGGTGATGCGTCTTAGCGAGCGCGGCGTCGCCTTCGAGTTGCGCGATGAGCTGGTCGTTGGCGTGCGCCTGCTTCCATGCCAGGTAAATGTAGAAGCAAAGCAGGGGAATCAAGCCCACGATCGGGACGTTGTCTGGAGCTGAACAAATCTCCCAAAGTTGTCGCCAGTCCATAAGATTTTCCTGTAGAGATCTAGCCTGTTACTCTCCTGCTGCTTTCGGTCCTCTTCGCGGTTTGTCGGCTTCCGCTTCGAGCATCACCGGGGCTGGGCCGGAAATTCCGCCGTCTTTGCGCACGCGCCAGAAATGGACGATCATCAGGATCGACGCGACGATTGGAATGCCAATGCAGTGCCAGATGTAGGAGCGCAGCAGGGCATTCGCATCTACGATCGAGCCGCCGAGCAGCCCGAACCGCACATCGTTGTACGGAGTCATGCCGAGCATCGATCCGAACGGGCCTTCATGGCCTAGCAGCGGCGTGGCTCGCGCCATGTTGGTACCTACCGTTACGGCCCAGAATCCGAGTTGATCGTCGGGCAGCAAGTATCCCGTGAACGAGAGCAGCAAGGTAAACACCAGCAGCAGCACGCCGATGTTCCAGTTAAATTCGCGCGGCTTTTTATAGGACCCGGTCAGAAACACGCGGAACATGTGCAGCCAAACGCCGATCACCATCAGGTGAGCGGCCCAGCGATGCATGTTGCGAAGAATCTTTCCGAAGGGCACGTCGTGCTCGAGATAGAGCACGTCGCGAAACGCCTGCACTTTGCTGGGGTGGTAATAGAACATCAGCAGCACGCCGGTGTAGGTGAGGATGATGAACAGAAAAAACGTGATCCCACCCATCCCCCAGGTGTAGCTGTAGCGCACCGCATCGCGATTGATCTTGGCAGGATGCAAATGCAGGAAGACGTTCGAAAGCACGCCCAGAGCCCGGTTGCGCGGCGTGTCGTCGTGCTTGTGGCGGAAGATCGAGGTGTAGACCTGGGTTTTGGTGGGGTCTTTCAGGCCCTCAATCTGCTCCTTCGCTTTGGCGGGGATGTCGACCTTCATCGCCTGAATGTCGTCTTTGACGCGGTCGACCAGACCCACTTTGCCGTTCTTACCGTTATTTTCGTCAGCCATATGTAAGTCCTGATTCTTTGTGTCTGCTGCAAGCGGGCAAGGGCGCCCACTCCACACTTACACTCCCGTCAAGAATGCTCCTGGATCGTTGAAATGCGACGGCTGACCCTTCGGCCACTGATAGAGCCTCGAGGTGTCGACAATGATCTGCCCGTCGGGTGCCAGTTCAACTTTCGCGCGGTCCATGGGACGCGGCGCCGGGCCTTCGAAGTTGATACCCTCGCTGTCGTAACCACTGCCGTGGCAGGGACACTTGAACTTGTTCTCGCTCGGCTTCCAGTCTGGCGTGCAGCCGAGATGAGTGCAGCGTGCGTAGATCACGAATACGCGATCGGGAGTCCGATCGACCCAGATGCGGTACTTCTGCTGAAACTTAGTGTCGACTCCAAGTGCGAACTCTGAAGGATAGCCGATTTTGAAAACGGTATTGGGTTCGAAAAGAGTGCGGGGAAGAAAAAATCGGAAGAAGGCGAGGAACCATGCCGTCAGAAAACCGGTTACCGCGACCCACACCAGACGGCGGCGGCGGCGGTCGATCTCGGTGTTCGAGGGACCAGTCGAGGAAAGTCCGGCAGACGCTGCCGCTTTCGAGGTTCCGACCGCTGGCGTGCCGACATATTTCGTGGCATCCATTGCGCCTGTGGGTGCGGGTTTCGCGCCCTCTGGATTCGGGCTGGGCTTGTCGCCCTCCGGCTCCGGCATGAGTCTTCCTCCTTATTCTTTTCTACTCGTCGATCTGGTTCCGGTCGAACAATCGTGCTGCGCTAATCCGCGGCCACCAATGCCGGCACCGCGACTTGCCTGCGCTGCCCGTGAATCGGAATACTGGAATCGACCACGTCACCCAAAGCCTGCAGTACCAATTGCCCCAGCGCCGAAATAAATTTCGGAGAATCGTTCAGGCCTGCGCTCATTTCGAACTGCGTGATGCCGAGGCGCCGGGCTTCCGCCCGCGCTTCATGATCGATCTCGCCGAGGGTCTCCACGTGGTCGGAAACGAAAGCCACCGGCACGATACAAACTTCCCGGATCTTCTCAACAGCGAGGTCATGCAACGTGCGGTGAAGCGAAGGCTGCAGCCATTTGCTGGCTCCGACCTTGCTCTGGTAGCAGAGCCGGTGACGATTGGGCCAGCCGCCGCGCTCCATCAGCAGGCGCACCGTTTCCTCAATGTGCCGCTGATAGGGATCGCCCTTCGCGATCACCGACATGGGCACGCTGTGCGCGCTGAAAACGATCTCCGCACGCTCTGGCACCGGGAAGCGAGCTAGAGCCTCCTCAATTTTCTCGATCACTGAATCTAGATACATCGGATGCTGGTAGAAAGGACCGACACTGCGCACGGGAACGTCGTCGTGGAAAAGCCGGTGCCACTCGTTCAAGCTGCTGCCTGTCGTGGTCGACGAGTACTGCGGATAAAGGGGCAGCAGGACTACTTCATCGCATTCCGCGGCCTGAAGTTCTGCGATAGCCTCGCGGGTAAAGGGATGCCAGTAGCGCATGGCCATAAAGCAACGCGCGTCGAGACCGCGATTGGCCAGCTCGGCTTCGAGGGCGCGTGCCTGGCGCTCGGTGAAGCGGCGGATAGGCGACCCTCCGCCGATCGTCGCGTAGTGGTGCTGCACTTTACGGGCGCGAGTGGTCGAAATCAGTTTGGCCAGAGGCTTACGCCCGATGCGAGCAAAGGGGAAGTCAATAATATCGGGATCGCAGAAGAGGTTATAAAGGAAAGGCTCGATCGCAGCCAGGGTATCAGGACCGCCCAGCTGAAACAGAACCACCCCCACACGCCGTGTTGTGCGCGTCATCCCCTCAGATTCCCCAGAACCGGCGAATTTACTCCCATCTGCGGCGAGAGTCAATGGTTGAAATCCGTCACGCCGCAAATGACGCGCAAGTTCAGAATGCAACGCACGCCAAGGCCGCCGGCTGCCGACTACGGCAGCCGCAACTCGCCGTGCTCCGGCACCACAATCTGCCTGCGCTCTCCGGCAACCCAATAGAGCACGCGCAGAGCTTTGTGTACCTCTGGATCGGGATCGCCGCCCATACTGCGATTATCCACCACCACGAAGAGCTGAGGTCCGTGCTTATAGCTGCGCAAGGTATCCGTCACATCGACGAAATGCCCGGCGCCGCCATAGAAGGCGCGCATGATGTGAAGTTCGTGATCATGCCATTCGTATCCGTGGTCGGGATCGAGAACCAGATTCACATGGGAATATTCGGGAAAGCGGAACTCCTCGACGTTGCCGTCCCAGTGCCGGATGCGGATGAACAACTCTTTGACGTGATTTCGCGCTGGATCTACGCCCAGATTCCGATCGTTGACATCGAACTGCAGGACGCCGTCGCGCATGAACGACCGCACTTGTGGAGTTACATCTACACGGCGATCGCGGGCACCATACTCCGCTGCCACCAACGCCCCGCCCTGCGCTGCCGCCGAACCTGCAAAAAGAAACATGCAGGCCACAGCAAGGACCATACTCTGAGACGAACCTCTGCTTCATAACGCCCCTTTTCTGCCTCAACAATAAGTGAGGCCCCAAGCACTGCAATGACGATATCTTAATGGATTGCGGCAGGCGTAGTCTTTGCTTTTTCCATCTCTTCGATCACAGAGTCCGCGAATTCCGAAGTGCCGGCCTTGCCGCCGATATCTTTGGTGAGCTTCTCGGGGTGCCGGTATACCTTTTCCAGCGCGTTACGAATCTGCAGCGAGGCGTCGAACTCGCCGAGATGGCGCAGCATCAGCAGTCCGGAGCGCAGCAAGGCAGTGGGATTTGCCACGTTCTTGCCTGCGATGTCGGGGGCTGAACCATGAACTGCCTCAAAAATCGCGCAATGGTCGCCTAGGTTGGCGCTGGGCACAAATCCCAGGCCGCCTACAAACGCTGCGCACAAGTCTGAAATGATGTCGCCGTACAAGTTTTCCATGACCAGCATGTCGTACTGATAGGGATTCATGACGAGCTGCATGCACGTGTTGTCGACGATATGCTCCCCATAGGTGATCTCGGGATAATTCTTGGCTACGGTGCGGCAGCAGCGCAGGAATAAGCCATCCGAGAGCTTCATGATGTTGGCTTTGTGGATGGCATGAATCTTCTTGCGTTGATTCTTGCGGGCATACTCGAAGGCAAACTTCGCAATGCGGGTCGAGGCCTTTTCGGTGATGATTTTCAGGCTTTCCACCACTCCGGGGACGACTTCGTGCTCCAGTCCGGAGTACAAGCTTTCGGTGTTCTCGCGCACGATGATGAGGTCGACATCGGGATAGCGCGTGGGGATGTGAGGCAGATTACGAATCGGACGGAAATTGGCATACAGCTCAAACTTCTGGCGGAGGGCAACGTTGATGCTGGAAAAGCCGCCGCCCACTGGAGTTGTGACCGGTCCTTTTAGTCCCACGTGGGTGCGCTCGATCGATTCGATCACCTCTTTGGGAATGTACTCGCCGTGTTTTTCGAAAGCATCCGCGCCTACCTGGAATGACTCCCACTCGAACTTTACGCCGGTCGCTTCGAGAATGCGCACCGTGGCCGCCGTGACCTCGGGGCCGATGCCATCGCCGGGAATGAGAGTTACTTTATGAGCCATGAGTGCTTATAACTCAGTGGCCAGTGGTCAGTGCCCAGTGGCCAGCGAAAACATCCTCTTTTCTGCATTGACTGGCCACCGACCACTGATCACTGGCCACTTTTCTTAGCCTTCACTTCCCCTGCTTCTTTTGACTTCACCAAATCTGTCAGCTCGTTCATGAATTCCTTTACGTCTTTGAAATCCAGATACACAGAAGCAAAGCGCACATAGGCCACTTTGTCGTAGCGGCGGAGGCGGTTCATGATGAGTTCGCCCAGTTCGCTGGTCTTGCGCTCGCGTTCCTGCGACTCGATGACGAACGATTCCGCCTCGTTCACAATCTGTTCCAACTTGCTGATCGGGACCGGTCGCTTCTCGCAGGCCCGCAGCAGGCCATTCAGAACTTTCTGGCGGTCGAACTTTTCGCGCCGGCCGTCCTTCTTGACCACCATGTAGGGGATTTCGTCAATGCGCTCGTAGGTAGTGAAGCGCTTGCTGCACTTCAGGCACTCGCGGCGGCGGCGGATCGACTCCGCCTCTTTGCTTTCGCGCGAGTCAACTACTTTGTCGTTAGCAAATCCGCAAAAAGGACATTTCATGGCGCTGACGTTGGCTAAACGAAACTACCCGGCGAATCGAATGTTCTGGATTCGAATGTTCTGGATTAATAAGAAATTGTAACAGGCGAGTAAGGCTAGCTCGCACAGGCCGTACCTACGTAATAGATAGGGAATTGCAGCTTACGCCGGCGGTTCACCGATCTCCGACTCTTCGGCCTGATGACTCTCCTTCGACAATTTCCGCAGCGATAATCTTTCGTGGTGCGACAGCGCCAAACCCAGGGGCACGACGGCGGCGAAACAGACTAGCCACAGCAGGATGCCGCAACTTGCTGCCATTTCGGCTGGAACATCGAAGATGCTGGTCAGAGCAGCGATCGTTGCCATCTGCGAACCGCCGCCGACGCCGGGCAACTGCAGCATGGATCCGAAAATGCTCGCTCCCATCAGGAGCAGCACTTGAGGTCGCGTGAATCTCGAGCGCGACTGTGCCATAAGCATGTGCGTACCTCCTGATAGGCAACGGCGATGACAAACCACATCCCCACCGAAACCAGAGTCGAGAGCGTTAGCGATATGGGGCCGTGGACGATGTCCAGGCCCGCGCCAAACTCGCGAATCTTCTCGCGCCATGCTGTGGCCCAGATTTGCAGCAAAGATGACCGAAGTCGCTTCTCAACCCAAGCGCGACGGCTTCGCCGCTGCGCCGGATTACGACCGCGGCCACGGTCGATACCCGCACGACGCCGATCAGCAGAAGACCCGCCTTCGCGAAATTGCGGTAGTACTCGGGATGCGGAATTGACTGCAAGTGCGCTGGGCAGAAAAAGATCGCAGACACCATCAGACCGTAAACGCTCCAAAATCAAATATGCTCTCCATCGCCCACACCCCCAACTGGGAGGAGAAGGGAAGATCTGTCCGCCGCGCGATCAGATAGGGGCGAATGAGTTCTCCCGCTCGCCCCAGCAGTGCCAGGCCGGTGAAGCCGATGAGCGTAGGGGACAACAATCCGCATGTAAGTTGCTTTTGGCCGAACCGGCAGCAGAAAGATCTTCCAGCGGATCGCCCGCAGCAAGTATGCAAAATAGATGAGAGCAATAGCATGCAGAACGTGGAACCAGCTGGATTTGCTGGCTGAGGTCTGCGCCCAAACTTGCCCCAGTCAAAGCTCTGCCAGTGGCGGAACTGCAGATAGAGCAGAGCGGCCAGGATGAGGAACACGACCGCACTGGCCAGGATGCGCTTTTTGTCCATGAAAGGGAGAAGCCTCGCGCCGCGACCCTCGCAACGAGAAGCGGAAACGGCACTTCAAAGGTAAATGAGTGTGACTGGAGGGTCAAACCGGAGGGGATCTGCTTATTCGCTAGGGAGGGACTCGTTTTTGCCTGGGCTTGCGGGGACTTGTGTGACTTGATTGCCGACGCGTGACTGTTGACTTGCTTGCTGGGCTCTTCGGAGCCGGCGGCTGTGTTTGCGGTCTTCGCGGCGAGTTTCTTTTTGTTAAAGTCGCGGACGACGCGGGCTACATAGGCTTTGGTCTCGTAATACGGAGGCACGCCGCCATACTGCTCCACACGCTGAGGGCCTGCGTTGTAAGCGGCCAGCGCCTTGACCAGATCGAAGTTATAACGCTCCAGGAGTTCCCGCAGATAGCGTGTTCCGCCCTCCACATTGGCTCGGGGTCAAAGGCATTTTGCACGCCGAGGTTCGACGCGGTCTGGGGCATCAACTGCATCAATCCTTGCGCGCCTTTGGGCGACACCGCGCGTACATTGAAGCCGCTCTCGGCGCGAATCACGCTGTTTACCAGGTCCGGGTCCAGATGGTAGGTTCCACTCGCGGCTCTTACTACCTCGTTCAGATCGGGCTGGACGTTCTGCGCCGGAGATTGCATGGGGCGGGACGCCGAGCCGTTTTTTCCCGGTTCAAGTGGCGGGTCGCGGCGCGGCTTCAAAGTGGTCGATTTCCGCAGTTGGCACGTCGACAAAACTTGATTCGTCCCCATCCACATACAGGCGGGTGATTGTCCCGATGACCTGCCGGCGCTCATGGCGGATCGAGAATCCATTGCGCAGCACAGCGGTGTCGGCTGCTGGGCAAGGAAGCGCCGTTGCTGCGAGCAGAAGGATGACCGCTGCCCATTGCACCGATCTGGATTGGCTTCTTCATGCCGGACGTTCGACCACTTAGAGTTTAGCACCGACCACTTCTGCAACGGCCGCGGCTACACCACAGCGATCGTTGCCCAGGGTTACGCTCCAGCCGCGGCCGCGCAACTCCTCGCAGGCATTCCCCATGATAACCGGATGCCCGGCGAACTCAAGCATTTCCACATCGTTATGGTTGTCACCGATGGCCATGACCTGCTCGCGGCGGTAGCCCCGATGCGCGGCCCAGCGCTCCAGAGCGTGGCCTTTGGAACAGCCCGCATTCAGCACGTCGATCATGGAGAGATCGCGCTCAGGATATTCGGTGCGCAGGACGGTAACGCGTTTCATCCCGTTGGCTTCGAGCGTCTGCAAGGCGTCGGCTCATCCGCTCCATTGAGCCGCAAAACATGGCCTGCACGGGATCGTTCGCCAAGGCATTCTCGATCGGCACCACAAACTCGATGTAGGCCATATTCTTTTCCAGCCAGCGCCGGATGCTTGCGTTCAAGTCGTCCAGGTGCTCGAGCACGATTGCGCCCTTGGATTCCTTATCAAAGGTAAGAACGGTATTGCCGCGGAAGTCTTGCATGGTGCCGCACAACTCGCGGCAGAGCTCGCGCGGCATCAGGTCGCGATGGAAAGTCTCTCCTGCGAGAGAACGGGTTACGGCGCCATTCGAGCTGATCAGCCAGAGATCAAACCCTAGCTGCTTTGCGATGGGCAAGGCGAAGGTGTGGCGGCGTCCGGTGACTAATACGACTTCAATGCCGGAGTCATGGGCGCGACGCAGGGCGGCGAGGTCGTCGTCTGAAATCTGAAACTGAGGATTGAGCAGCGTGCCGTCGATGTCGGAGGCGAGAAGGCGGATCGGACGCGTGAAAGGCTTCACCATTGCAGATTTTAACATTCGCCGAAGCCCGAAAGCCGAGGCTCCGCAAGCCTGTGGTATATCTTCGCTGTCCATGGGATCGCTTCTCTTCTTTCTCGGCGGATGGGGATTCATTCTGCAGGCGGTGGCGATCGTGCACTTCATTCGCCGCCGGCCGGATACGTATTGGATCTTTATCATCGTTTTCCTGGGAGGGATTGGCGCGCTGATCTACATTGTCGCGGAAGTGATTCCGGATGCCGGGCTGCTGCGGGGGTCGTTTCAGGCTTTTCCGCGTCGGCGGCGGATTCACGAGCTGGAGCGAGCCATCCTCGACAATCCTTCGGCCGGCAACTACGAAGAGCTCGGGCTGCTTTATCTTGATGACGGAGACTTTGCGCGGGCGCGGGCTTGCTATGACAAGGCCATCTCGTCGCGAACTGATTCCGCCGACCCTTTCTACCGCCGCGGGATCGCGGAGATCGAACTCGGAGACTTCGCTGCGGCTGTTCCCGATCTCGAGCGTGCGGTTGCCGCCGATCCGAACTACGACTTCCAGCGTGCTAAAGGATTGCTGGCTCATGCCTACGCGCAGACTGGGCAAGCGGAAAAAGCAGAGGCCCTCTTTCAGCAGGCCACGAAGATATCCACGAGTTCGGAGACTTACTACAACTATGCGCTCTTCCTGCAGTCGCAGGGCCGTGCGGAAGATGCTCGCGAGTGGGCTCAGAAAATTCTCGACAAAAGGCCAGCCATGCCGGGATACCAGCGGCGTCGCGAGCGGCAGTGGTTTCGCAAAGCATATGCGTTGCTGGCGAGATTGCGGCTGCAGAGCAAGTAGCAGCCGCGAAAAGACGATTATGCAGGAGCCATTTCTAAGCGTCGTGGGAGGCCGACTCGCAGCGGCCACCATCACGATCGTATTCAACGTCTATTGGAATTAGGCGAAGCGCCCTCCAATCATTTCCACAAGCACCCTGTGACATCTGACCTTGTGCCGACCTTGAACTTGCGTAATCATGGTTGAGGCCGCTACGGTCGGGTGATCCCTCATCGTTGCGCCTCTAAACCCTTTGTTGTGCGGATTTTGGTATCAAAGTCGTTTAGATTCCGGATTTTACCGGGAATTTTCGAAGCATAAAGGTGGCGCATTCGGCAAGACCATCGTACAAGGAATTCTTGACCGCACTGCGCGGCAAGTTCGTGCAAAGGTTATGCCGAACGTGAAGCGCGAGACCCTGCAAGCGGAAATTCTGAAGAAAGTGAAATATGGAACCAAGGTCTATACCGATGAGGCGGTAGCCTACGACAGGCGAATGCAAGTGGCGCTTCGTGCATGAGTTCGTCAACAAAACCGAGACCTACGTGCGCGGTCGGGTTCATGTGAACGGAATGGAAAACTTCTGGTCGCTGCTCAAGCGCGGCCTGAAGGGAACCTACGTTGCTGTGGAGCCTTTTCATCTTGAGCGTTATGTTGATGAGCAAGTTTTCCGTTACAACAACCGCAAGCATGATGACGGAACTCCAGATCACCCCGGGGGAAAGGTTTTCACTGGCCCTGCCGCAATTCGCTAACAAGCGGCTCACCTATGCCGAACTGACTGGCAAGACTGAAGATACGACGCATGCAACGCCAGAGCCTTTCTAACCCGCGTCGCTTGAAGCGAGGGTCTGAGGAATTGTTGCCGACACGCTATATATCTTGAACTCCAAAATTGCATCGGCGACGCTCTCGAATAACGCAATCTTCATTTCTCGCCGCATGGTGCAGTGTTTGCCGTAAGGCCGCGAGAACTCTTTCATGTGAATCTTATCGAGCCGGAATTCCTTCAGGATTTCGTACCACCTGAAGTGGAGCGCGACAAAACGCTTCTTGTCCATGATGATGCCGCCGACAGCTGCATATTTCGATTCTTCGTGGCTCCCGCTATCGTCGCAATAGCATGTCATGGCTGTCGCCCGTCTTTTTGGGTCGTCAGAGTGCTGCATTAAAAACCAAATCCTCTCGGGGTAACTTTCCCCATCATCCTCCTTGTCGCTTGATTCCGCAAGTATATTATTGCCCTGCTAACTCGATGATTCCACTAGACCCCAGGGGGGAGGGGTATGCGGAAAAAGGCTTGAGGTCAACCCCAGCGATGGCAGCTCGAATCGTTTCGCGCTGGGTTTATTTGTACAGAGAGATCCACTGCGAATGAGTCCAGTTCGTTTGCGCTAATAGCGGTCGTTGGTGTCGATGTTGAAGCCGAGGATGGCGTCGACTTCAATCGGCTGGGTGCCGCGCATGGCGGGCCGGAACTTCCAACTGGGCAGGGCGGCCATAATCTTGGCAGTCATTGCGGCGGGACCGGGTTCGAGGACCTGGAGGTTTTTCAGGTTGCCGGAAGCATCGAGCCTGCATTTAATGACGACGCGGGCGTGCGGAAGGTTCGCGGGCAAATCGGTGCGAATTCCTTGCGGGCCGGTCGGAGTTCCAGCCTGGGCGTGCGCGGCGGGGTTGACTTCGGCAAACTGCATCACAACCGTGCCCATCGCTGTATCCACATAGACGGTGTAGTTGTCGCCGGGGAGCTTGCCGTAGAAATCAAATGCACCGCCCGATCGTGAGGTGGCGACGATGGTGATTGCCGGGCCATCCTTTGGCGTTACCGGGGAACGCCCGGGAGGATTAGGAGCGCTGCTGCCGTCTGAACCGAAGCTGGGGAGATTGACGACGTTGGTGCTGCCGCCGCGAACGTCGACGCCGGGCACAGCAGGAGATCCAGTGGGAGCGCTGCCTGCGCCTCCGGGACCGGGTGTTGGAGAAATTCCGCTGCGCGCGGTCGAATCGGACCCGACTCCGGTTCCGGTCTTGCCTGCGCCTGGCCCGGCGCCACTCTTCTCCGTATTTAAGCCGCTGCCCGGGCCGTCTCCGTGGCCGATGCTTGCGCCTCCACCGGAGCCGCCGAGGCCCGCTTTGTCTCCGCCGGAGGGCGACATCGCGATTGAGCCTTTGCCACCGCTGCCCGGCATTCCTACCTTGGAGCCGGGTTCGGACGAGATCACAATTCCAGAACCGGTCGTGCCTCCCGCCTCGCTTTTAGGAGGAGCCAGAACTGAGCCGGAGTCGCCGGGGCCACCGAGGCCGACGCCCTTTCGGCCAGAGCCGGACAGTCCGGGGCCGGAGCCGATGGACGGAGGCGGCGGAATCACGTTGCTGGCCAGCTGCGCGCCGTTGCCGGAATTTCCGGAACCTCCCGAACCTGCTCCGGAACTCGCTCCGGAACCGCCGACCGATGGGGGCGGAGGGATAACATTGGACGCGGCGAGGGTTGATCCCTGACCTCTTCCAAAAGCCGAGTTGCTGGAACCTCCCATCGAGGGCGGAGGGGGAACGACGCTGGCAGAGATCGAGCCTCCTGGAGCTCTGCCTGCACCGCGAGCTGTTCCCGATTCGACGGACGGTGGAGGAGGAACGACGTTGTTGCCGGGTGAGCCGCCTGTGCCGGTCGCGGCGTTGCGTGCGGTTCCTGAAGTGTTTCCTGTTGAGACCGCGGGCGGAGGCGGCACAACGTCCTGAGTTCCAAAGAGCTTGCCGATGACGCTGCTCACGAACGATGTGTTGCTTGCCGATGTTGGGGGCGGGGGGACAACGGCTCTTGAAGAGTCGGCGCCGCTTTCCAGACGGCGCAGGTCATGCGTCGAATCGGCGGAAGGCGGTGGCGCGACTACCGACGGCGGAGGCAGATTAAGCTTTGAATTGCGCGCAGTCTCGCGCTCGGGCGCCGAAACCGGCGGCGGCACGACTGCCATGTTGTTCATCTGGACACGGGTTGGAGAGACTTCGTGATTAGCGACCGTGGGAGCGGGCGCAATCACGCTGGCGCTGAGCTCTGGAGTGGAACGCGCCTGATCGCGAGAAATCCGCGTGGAGGCCGGGCCGATCACGCTGGTGTCCAAGGAAGGTGCGGTCTTGGCGCGTTCGCGGGAAACATTGGGAGCCGGGGCGATGATGCTGGGATCCAGAGCCGGTGCGATCAGTGTGTGCTCAGAACGGACGCTGGGCGCGGGAGGCACGACTCCCGCATTGAGCAGAGGAGCGGATCGAGATTTATCTGTAGAAGTAGAAATGCTGGGGGCCGGTGCTATGACAGCCCCGAGGGTCGGTGTGCCGCGGGATCGATCGCGATCGACGCTTGGTGCCGGAGCAATCACGTTGACGGGAAGACTGGGAGCAACAAGAGTTGAGTGCAGGCCTTCCGA
Source organism: uncultured Acidobacteriaceae bacterium (assembly GCA_963763285.1). Taxonomy (GTDB): domain Bacteria; phylum Acidobacteriota; class Terriglobia; order Terriglobales; family Acidobacteriaceae; genus Sulfotelmatobacter. The sequence goes on from CAVXOK010000006.1 coordinate 129,255, forward strand.
GGGAGGCGGACCTGGGTTGGTGGGTGCTGGATTGGTTTTAAAGGCGAGCAGATTGGCCACCGCACCCGAGCTAGAGGGGAGCTTGAGATTGGGAGCGTCGACGACTTTGGGTGTGAGCGATCCGCCGCGGGCTACGTGAATGGTTTGGGTTCGGTGATGTGCTTCATGGCCACCGGCGCGGCCGGTAGCTCCGGACTGGGCGCCGCCCAGGTCTTCGGTGCGCGGCAACTCGTCGCCGGAGTAATAGATGACTTCATAGGGCTGCACTTTGGGTGGAGCGTAAGGGCGAAGCTTTGCAATCTCCTTCGGAATTACGATCAGGACAAACAGCATGAACGCTTCCAGCAGCAACGCAGCCAGCATGCCAGCGTAGGGGAAAATACCGTGAGGGGCTTCGCCGGCCAGGCGCGCACCGGAGCGGGAGAAGGCGGGACGGATAGAGGTGACGAAGTCCTGCCATCGCGGGGACCACTCGACCAGGAGCTTGGGCGCGTCGTGAAGATCGCGAAGCTCGATCGCTTCTTCGAGTTGGAGCGTGTCGGTCACTGATGGTTTGTGGCTGGTCTGCGTTCGGCCATCTGCGTTTGGCCGATCTGCATTTCGCCGATCTGCGGCTGGGGGAAAGTGGTGGCCGAAGCTGCTAGACGTCCTCCTTCATCTTGATCTCAATTCTATCTCCCAGAGCGGTTCCTGTAGAAGTTACCGTGTTTTGGGGCAACTCCAGAACTGACGCGGCGCGCAGGAGAACCGGCGCGAATCGCCATGGCCGGAGGCCGGGCTCGAGGTGCACGACTGTGCCGGCGGAGTCGAGGTAAACCACGTCGATGGGGAATTGCATACCTAGAGTATGAACGCCCCGGCAGGGTTGAATCCAGAGGCCGCTGCCGTTACGGAAGTCATCCTCGGAAGCTCCGAGCAGGCCACGGAAGCGCGACCAGTGGGTCTGCGCCACGGCGAGGCGGGTGGCGAGATAGAGCTGGCGGGTTTGGTTGAAAGCCTGGCCGCGAGCGGTTAATCCCGGCATGACTACTCCTGAGTTCCTTGTTGGATGCGGCCTCTGCGGCTCACCACTTCGCGTTTGTTATCCCGATGGGCTGACAGCGGGGGAGACGCTGGCGTTACAACGCTAGCCCTGCTTCGAGACTTAACTTCGATACTTACTTGGACACAAGCGAGTGGTACGCCTGAATCAGTGCCGGTCCAACGGTGACAAAGAGGAACGGTACCAGAATGAATATAACGAGGGGAGGGACCATTTTAATGGTGGTCTTGGCGGCCTGTTCTTCGGCTCGCTGACGGCGGGCGGTGCGCAAAGAGTCGGAGTGAACGCGCAAAGCTTGAGCCACGCTGGTACCGAAGCGATCGGTCTGAATCAAGGTGCCCACAAGAGAACGAATGTCATCAACGCCGGTACGGTCGACCAGATTACGCAGAGCCTCGGCACGCGGCTTGCCGGCGCGCATCTCAAGATTAACCAGGTGAAATTCGTCGCTGAGGTCGGGATGGGCGTGATGCAAGTCCTTGCCGACGCGCATCAAGGCCTGATCGAGCGCTAATCCGGCTTCGACGCAAATCACCGTGAGGTCGAGAGCGTCGGGCAGGGCGATGCGGATGCGCTGCTGACGATCTTTGATCATGCGTTTTAGGAAAAAGCGAGGGAGGAAGAAGCCAAACGCGGGCACGCAGACCAGCAGGCCCAAACTGGAGAAACCTGAGAAAAGGACGACGCCGCCCAGGCCGAGAAACGCCAGCAGTAGTCTAGCTCCGAGGTAGTAGCTAGCGTGGCGCGGTTCGCGAAGTCCGGCCTGGATCAGCCAACCGCGGGTGCGGGAGACGTCGGAGGGCGATAGCGGAATGGCCCTGCTGATGGGATCGAGCGCCTGCTCCAAACGCTCTTTCATCTTCATCGCAGGTTTCTCTACAATCTGCGTCCCCTGGCCGCCTAAAGCGCGCAAGCGGGCTCCCAGCACGGAACTGGGCGTCACAACGGCTGCGCCGAAGGCAAACACCACCAGCACGACGGTGACAAATACGACGATAGCCAGAATCATCGACGGCATTCTTTGTACCCGGTCCTTAAACCTCGCCTTACCTAAACCTGCCCTAACTTATTACTTAAACCTGGATTTACTTAAACCTGGATCTTAATAATCTTCCGGATCACAAAATAGCCGATGGTTTGTAAGGCAAGACTTACCACCAGCAGGGTATGGCCAATGGGATCATAAAAAAGGGGGCGAACAAACTCTGGACTGAACACCGCAAGAATCGCCACTACGGCCGGAGGCATGGCCATGAGCAAGGCCATGGTGAGGCGGCCCTGTGCGGTGTGAACGCGTACCTGACGCTGAATCTTGAAACGCTCGCGGATCACGTAAGACAAGTTGTCGAGGATTTCAGCGAGGTTCCCGCCGGTTTCGCGCTGCAACATGACGGCGGTGACAAAGAACTTCACGTCGACCAGGGGCACGCGCTCGGTAAGATTCATGAGTGCGTCGCGCACCGGCATGCCGAACTTCTGCTCTTCGTAGAGTTTACGGAACTCGCTGGCCAGCGGCTCGGTAGTTTCGTTGCAAATCATTTCCAGAGCGGTGGTGAAAGCGTGGCCAGCGCGGACGGCGCGGGCCACCGTGTCGATCGCCTCGGGAAAAAGCTCCTCGATTTTCTCAAAACGCTTTTGGCGGCGATAGGACACAAACGCATAGGGAATGAACGCTCCGATGATCAGGGCAGCCCAGGCGATGGCAGGATTGCGGCTCCAGATCAGAGCTGCGAGGCCGGCCGCCGCGCCGGAAAGCATACACATCACGAGAAAGTTGCCGGCACGAAATTTCATGCCCGCTTGCAGCAGCGCTTCCTGCATGGCCGACACGCGGGCGGAACGGCGCAGCAGACTGTCGAGGGCGGGAATCTCGCTAAGCTGCTCGTCGCGCAGCAGAGCAAGCTCCTCGTCAGGATCGCGTTCCGGCGCCTTCTGCACAGTCGCCAGACGATCTTTGATAAGCCGCGCCTGGGCGCGGCGCTGATCGAACAGTGACAAAACGGCGAACATCGCCAGGGCAACGACGACGAACACCAGAAACGCAATCAAGAGTGCGGACATAAAGACTTAATCGGCAGTCAACAAGCAGCAAATTCCCCTTAAATTTCTGTCTTCGATTCAAACAACGCCGGACGGAGCCGCGTGCCAGCATTCGCGAGCCTTTCGGCAAACTGAGGCCGCACTCCGGTGGCGCGGAAGGCTCCACGTACCTTTCCATTTTCGTCAATGCCGCGCCGGTCGAACACAAAGATGTCCTGCATGGCGATAGACTCGTTGTCGAGGCCGGTGACTTCGGAAACCGAAGTGACCTTTCGCGTGCCGTCGGACAAGCGGGCGACTTGTACCACGGCATGAATGGCGGAGGCAATCTGATGGCGGACGGCGCGCTCGGGAATGTTCAGGTTCGCCATCGAGACCATGTTTTCCACGCGGGCCAACGCGTCACGCACCGAGTTGGCGTGGACCGTGGTGAGGGAACCCTCGTGACCAGTGTTCATGGCCTGCAACATATCGAAAGCTTCTTCGCCGCGGACCTCGCCCACGACGATGCGATCCGGGCGCATACGCAGGCTGTTGATCACCAACTGGCGCTGGCGGACGGCGCCTTTGCCTTCGATGTTGGGGGCGCGGGTCTCGAGGCGGACGACGTGTTCCTGCTTGAGCTGCAATTCAGCAGCGTCTTCGATGGTGACGATGCGCTCAACGTTAGGGATGTAGCCGGAAAGCACATTGAGCAAAGTAGTCTTACCGGCGCCGGTGCCGCCCGAGATCAGGAGATTCAAACGACCCTTCACCATGGTGGAGAGCAGTTCGAGCATCGGTTCGGTCATGGTGTGGTTCTCGATCATGTTACGGGCGGTGACCGGGTCGCGCCCGAAACGGCGGATGGAGAGGCACGCGCCGTCCAAGGCCAGCGGCGGAATGATGGCGTTCACGCGCGATCCATCGGCGAGGCGGGCGTCAACCATGGGAGAAGATTCATCGACGCGGCGGCCGACACGGGAAACGATGCGCTCGATAATCTGCATGAGGTGCCCGTTATCTTTGAAGGACAGGCCGGTTAATTCGAGCTTGCCCGCGCGCTCGATGTAAACCTTGTCAAAGCGGTTGACCAGAATGTCGGAGATGGTGTGGTCCTTAAGCAGGGGTTCGAGCGGACCGAGGCCGAAGATCTCGTCGAGAATTTCACGCGACAGGCGTTCCCGCTCAGCGAAGCTGAGAGGAACCACTTCGCTGTTCACCGAGTTGCGGATGAGGACGAGGACTTCTTCGCGGGCGGTGTCGCCGGTGGCTCGGCCCAATTTCTCCAGGTCAAGGCGGTCGAGAATCTTGCGGTGCAGGTCGGCCTTAACCTGCTGGTACTCGCTGTGCTCGAAGGTCTGCAGATTGGCCATAGAATCTTACCGTCTTAACCCTGTACTGTCTTAAACAAGGACCAGGCCGCGCGTTTCACGTCGACGTCGTTGCGGGTCAACTCCTGTGCGAGCCCGGAAAAGCAGCGGGCAATCTCGGTGTGGCTTTGCTCCATAACCGGCGTGCCGCGGTCGATGGCGGAGGAGATCGCAAAATATTGATTGGGGACGCGCCACAACAACTTAACTCCAGCAGCGTTTTCCGCGTCAGCCTCACTGAAGCCGGACACCTTACGGAAACGGTTGAGGACCAGACGCAAGCGTTCGCGGTTGCCGGTTTCTCCCAGGTACTGTTGAACCCGAGCCGCACTCCAAAGCGATGCCACATCAGTGCAGGCTACCAGCAGTACGCACTCTGACAAATTGGCGACCAAGCGGCTGGCGGCGTCGAGACGCGAGGAGTTATCGACCACCACGTAGCGGTAGTGCGTTACCAGCATGTCGAATAAACGGACAAACTCCGCGGTCGAGGGTTCGACGGCGGCTGGGGCATTGGTTCCCGCCAGCAACTGCAGGCCACCGCTGTGACGGGTCATGAAACTCTCGAGCAGGGAACTGTCCATGCGGTGCAAGTTCCGCGTGGCGTCGGCCAAGGTGAACAAAGGTTTGAGATTCAGATGCAGAGAAGTGTGACCGAGGGGGGCGAGGTCCACCAAAGCGGTGTGGCCATGGGCCGCCTGCAGAGCGAGGGCGAGGTTGACGGCCACAGTCGTCGCTCCACTTCCGCCCTTGGCGTTGACGACGGTGAATACCTTGCCGCGCGGGCCTTCCTTTTGAACCTTGCGCTGGGCCGTGGTCAGGCGGACGAAAGCTTCCAGCAGGTCGGTGGTGGTGGTGGGGCGTTCGATGAATTCGCGGGCGCCGGCGCGCATAGCACTTACGATGACCTGAGGTTGGTTGAGACTGCCGATGGCGAACACGGCCGAGTCAGGCAGTTCCTGGCGCAGAAGTTCAACGGCACGCATGGCGGTGGCGGGATTATCGGCAGGAACATCGACCAGGACAACGTCAGGAGTGGCGGCTTGCACGCGCCGGATGACTGGATCGGATGCGGCGACCGGGAAACTGGCGCAGGTATGAACCGTGCGCGCTACGCTGGTTCCATCCACCAACACCTGGAGCACGGTGCGCTGCTCATTATCGGTGGCCACGATGACAACTGAAAGCTCGGACATAACCTACGCTTTTCCCACTCGATAGAAATCAGTTGCCAGCGTCCAGTTGCCAGTTGCCAGTAAGTTCGTCTGATCGTCGAGCTCCATGTAGTCTACTTCCCCGAAGGCTTCTTTCCATCAAACTTGTCATTGTTGATGAAGGGCTGCGGATTCGTGGGCCCCGCTGGTGGCGTGGCATCGGGCGAAATCCGGTGCACAGTGCAGAGGACCATCAGTTCCGAGTTGCTCTTTTGGGCACTCTTGCTCTTGAAGAAATTACCCAGGATCGGAATGTCGCCCAGGCCGGGAACCTTGTTCCAAATGTCGGTTACGCGATTATCGATCAAGCCAGCGATCACGAAGCTTTGTCCATCTCGCAACTCGAACTCGGTCTCAGCCTTGCGCGTGCTCAAGGCCGGGACGGTGAAGCCAGAAATCGTAAGTGCGTTGGCGAAATCCAGAGTGCTGACTTCCGGGGCGACCAGCAGGTGAATATTGCCATTGGGCATGATGACCGGGGTGAAATCGAGCTTCACACCAAACTCTTTGAAGGAGATGGTAACGGCGGTGAATCCCTGTCCGGGTTGCACGATGGGGAAGGGGAATTGGCCGCCAGCGAGGAAACTGGCTTTCTTGCCGTTCACGGCGATGAGATTGGGTTCGGCGAGGATCTGGAGAAGATTTTTAGTCTGCAAGGCCTCGATCACGGCGCCGAAGTGGATGTCTGGACGGAACAAGAACAGGTTCAAGACACTGCTGATGGTTTCATTGGTTTGAAACGGACCGCTCACTCCCTGAGTTTGGCTTACTTGCGCGGTGCCGAAGCCGCCGTACTGGCCGGTGGTGGAGCTTCCGATTGTATTGGCGGCGCCGGTTGAGAAGAAGTTGGAGCCGAGTTGGGTGAGGGCGGTGCGGTCGACCTCGGCGAACTTTACTTCCAGCAAGACTTCCTGGGCACCCACGGGACCGAAAGTGAGCACATTGACCACATTCTTGGAGTAGGCGGAGGCCAATTCTCCGGCGCGCTTGGCGACATCCTCGGTAGTCACGTGGCCGGAGAGCACGATGGCGGCGCGCGAAGGGGTCACGGAAATCTGTTCGTCGGGGAAGACGCGATGTTCTTCTTCGGCGCAGGCGCTGACATCAACGTCGACGCGGAGATCAAAGCTGCGCGAGCGCTCCAGTTCGTCCCAGATGATCAGGGAAACTTCGCCGGGGGATCTGCCGTGGACCAGAATCTGGGTGGAGGTAAGCACGGTGGGATCGGCGACGTTCGGGTCGGTCACGGAGACACGTTTGATTTGCTCGGTCGTATTAATGAGTAGAGACTTGTCGACCATGACGCGCAGCGGAGCCGAACCCTGGGGCTGGGCTGACTGAGGCGGGAGAGTAGTCTGGGTGGCGGCTGGCGGAGTCGGTTCCTGGGGCGTCTGAGTTGCGGGCTGCTGGGGCAGAGCTTCCCCAAGGGCGATGCTCGAAACGGACAGCGGGACTAGAAACGCCAATGTAATTACGAAAAATGTCGTGCGAGACTTCATCGTGTGATTCTTCTCCGCATGAGGAAACCTGCAATGCAAAGCATCGAAGGCGCAGGCCAAACCGCTCTCTGACTACTTGGGGTCTTCACCGCCCTGCTCCGGTAACGGGACAACAGTCTTCTTGTCACCTTTGTAGACCTCTACACTGAAGACTGAAGGAGGGGGAGCCGGTTTCTCAGTCTTCTGCACCCTTACGGGATGAGTCGTTACTCGCGGCGCGGCGACCGGCGTACCGCCCTTGTACAGACCCTTGGCGTTAGCCGGGTCCACGGAGTCCTGATGCGTATCGAGCGGGTTACGCAAGGAGAGTTGAATCTTGCCTTCGGACTGAGCGAGTGTCACCCGTTCGGCGTCCTCGGGGGAAGTGAGCAGCGTGATCACTGGAGTGTTCGTGGGTTCCCCGGCGGCGTTACGTTCCAGGCGTTGTCCGGAGGCGATTACGGCTACATTCTGCAGGACAGTGGTGGTTTGGGATTCGCTGCTGCCGCCGGGAGTTCCGGTAAGGAGCACGTCGACTCGGGTTCCCGGACCGACGAAACCAGCGACCGAGACCACTTCATTCACCCGCACTGAGACGGCACGCATTCCCGGTGGAATCAGTGAAGGCAGACCCGATCCGGCATTCTCCGGAGCGAGCTTGCTGGGCAGAATGAATTCGCCCTTGGCAATGGGAATGATGACGCCGCGGCCCATCACCTGAGATCTCTTGGTGTAAGCTCCGGCAGGCACTCCAGAGGCAGGAAACTTGGCGATCCGCACGTCATGTTCTTCAACCCGGGCCCCCACCTGAATGTCGTCGGCTGCCACAATAACGTCTGCGCCGGCTTCGACGGTCGACGGTCTGCCTTGCAGGGCTTTGTAGACGAGGAGGCTGACAAAGGCTCCCAAAGCCAAGGCGACAACCCCGATCATCAACAAACGAGTGCGGTTCATAGAGGTCCGTCAGCGCGTAGTCCGTCAGAACAAGCAAGGGCGGCTGTCCTCGCAATAGCGGCGAGGATTGCCTCTTGTTGTACTGCGCCGTTGCAGATTCCTACTGAATCGAACTGGCGACGTTGGAGAAAACATTGTTCGCGTTAGAGCCGATCAACCGAATGGTGCCTACCACGATCACTAGGATCACGGCCAGCATCACGGCATATTCCGCGATATCCTGTCCTTCTTCCTCGCGCCACAATCTCCAAAGATGATCCATACTTTCCGGCCTCCTTAGAAACATCAAGCTTGTGAAACATGTGCAAAGCGGACAAGACCCATGGCTTCTGGGACTTGCGGCCTGTCTACTTGTACCGCTCTACGGGGGATTAACTTCCCTCATAATACCCTGCAAAATGGTTTGAAAGTGTAATTTATTGGATGCCGATGGTAACTGCTAGTGCGCCTGTCTCCCTACAGACTGGTTTTACAGACCTGGCTGGCGACGGCCGGTTTAGCTGCGGCGGGCTCCATCTGGATCGGAGTTGGAAGCGCCGTGAGGATAATGGCTTGCGAGTCTTCGTAAGAGACAGTCCAACCCGCGGAACTCCGCAGACCGGTCGCCAAGGGTGAGCGCGGGGGCACAAGCACTGTGTCGATGCTCCAGCGTTGCAGGGGTACCTTCCAGTCGCTCTTAAACTGGTAGCTGTCTGCGAATTGGTCAAACAGTTGTTGTCCGTATAGATCGGCCCGGCCGTCGATAAAGACGGGAATGGGAGGGTGAAGCTTCCAGATCAGATAACCGCCCCAGTCATAGTGGTTGAAGATTCGACCGGAGGGTGAGTGGGCCTGGAGAAAGGCGACTGCGTGGGCGGGGAAGTGCTCGGTCTCAGCTTGTGGCTGGCGCTGGATCACATGGGCGACGTGGACTCCGGCAAACGCCGTCATTGCTAACAGGATTACGCCGTTGAGTGAGGTCATGATCGCGGGTTGCGTCCTCTGTGGCCTGGAGTTGCTCCGCGGCCAGTTCCCCAGCCGCGTGGAGATCAGTGGGACTGCGACTAAGACGAATAGCGGCAGCAAGCGGATGGAACCGAGCGCGGCGTACAGACTGACGAGTAACAAAAGCAGGTCGCGCGGTCGCAGCTCGCTCTGCGACCTACTGAGAGCCGCAAATGTGCCGAGGACGACTAGGAGGAAAGGCCAGTATTCGGCGTGGTGGAAGTTGGGCGAGGCCCATTCTGCGATGTAGTTCTGCATGGTGGCGGAACGAAGGGTTTCGATCGGATAGGAGAACATCCGGAGACCGTTGGGATTAAGCGGCACGATCAGAACATCGATTAAGAAGATCACCGCCATAATCCGTAGTCGGGAGGTATTCTGCTGAGAGCGTCCCAGGGCGTGTTCGATCCATTCTCCGGCGAGGAACAAGGCCGAGATGGCCAAGCCTAGAGCGAATCCGGCGTGCAGATTTACCCAGAGAAGAGTGAGAGGCAGAGTCCACCAGAGAAGTTTAGGGTTGCGCTCGGAGCGCTCGAGAATCAGCAGCCATAAGCTGGTCAGGAGAAGAGAGAGAACCTGAGGTCGCACTCCCCATACCGGCGCGGTGGCCCAGGCTCCGCAGAGAGTGACTACACCGGCGATGTACGATGCGGGTCCGCAGCGCAGGTATAGCAACCAGAACGCCGCAGTGAGGACTGTGGCGAAAATCACTATCAACCCTCCCCATCCTGTGGCGCGCAGCAGGCTGTACATGAGAACTTCGCTCAGCCATTCATGCGCCACCCAGGTCTCGCCAGCGCGCGTGTAGGAAAAGGGATCCGTGTGCGGAATACTTTTATGCTGGGCGATGTACTGACCCGTCTTGAGATGCCACCAGACGTCAGGGTCGATAACATTGCGCGCGGCTAGGGCGAGCAATCCGACGAAGACAACTGAGAGGAAGACCGATCTGGTGCGCAGCAGACTCTCCATCGCGTTCATCATAGCGGAGGACCGGAGCACAGAGTACAATCCCGTTCCACCGTGTCTTCGAACGACGTGCAGCCCGTGCCGGTGAGTTGGACGGTATCGCAGCGACGCCTGATAAGTGTTTTTGTCGCGTGCATGCTGTCGCTGAACCTGGCGTTTTTCATCCGAACGCGGGAAGGCATCAAGCGGGGATATCCGGACTTCACGATTTTCTACACGGCCGGCACAATCTTGCGCGAGGGGCTTGGAAGTCAGCTCTATAACTTAGATGTCCAAGACCGAGTACAGCAGAGATTTGCCGGCAATATTCCTTTCCGGCGGGGACCATTGCCTTACAATCATCCGCCCTTTGAAGCGCCGCTCTTCGTGCCTTTGACTTGGTTGCCATATCCGCAAGCGTTTGCCGTGTGGGATCTGATGAATGTGGGCGTGCTCTTCGGTGTGGCATTGCTCTTGCGACGATCCGTTGCTCTGCTTCGTTCGATTCCACCCTGGAAGTTTGTGATTGGATGCATCGCCTTTAATCCGGTTTTCGCCTGCTTGTTCCAAGGTCAGGATTCCATTCTGATGTTGCTGTTTTGCACGTTGGGGTTCAATGCGCTGAAAAAAAAGGCCGATGTGCTGGGTGGGTGCTGGCTGGCTCTAGCGGCGTTCAAGTTTCAGTTTATAGTTCCACTGGTTCTGCTGCTTGTGATCTGGAGACGAAGACGCGTCGCTCTTGGGTTCGGAGCAGTTGCCCTGGTGCTTGGCTTCATTTCGGTCGTGTTGGTCGGGATGGGTTCTTTGCTTCGCTATCCCGCGTACGTGCTGCGGATAGCGAGGAATCCAGGTTTGGGGGGAGTGCCCCCGCAGTTCCTGCCGAACCTGCACGGGTTGGCAACGGGCTGGATGGGACCTCTCTCGGGCGCGGCGGGAACTGCATTGGCGGCTATGATCTCGATCGTTGTGTTTGTGTTTGCAGCTCGGAAGGGGTGGGCATCGGCGCACCCGGCAAGACTGGAGTTGCAATTTTCGCTGGCGATTGTGGTATCAGGGTTGATCGCCTGGCAGACGAATGCTCATGATCTTAGTCTGCTCGTTCTGCCGCTGGTATTTATTACCGATCACTGCCTTCATTCGACAACTCAACCGCTGGTCAAGAGATTTGATCTGTTATTTCCTATTTTGCCGGTTTTGATCAGTCCTTTGTGGATGGTTCTCTGGCTGGTGATCGCTAAGGTGAATCTGATGGCGATTCCGCTGCTTTGGTGGACGTGGAAGATCGGCAAGGAGTTATCGCTCGGCTCCGGGGTTGCCGGGTATTCTGTGCCCGCAGGAGCGAAATGAAGATCGATTTTTCCGCGCCAGGCAGGCAAACCGGAGCCTTATTTTTTGTGGCTGCGCTGCTGGCGGCTAGTATGTGGTTCTATGTGCAGCGCGTGCTTATTCCCTATGAAGCCGCGGATGCCGCGGCGCAGGAACGTCCGCGTGGCAATTTGTCGGATCTTTATCCCCGATGGCTGGGCGCGCGTGAACTCTTACTCCACGGCCGCAATCCTTACGGTGATGACATCACGATCGAAATACAGAAAGGGTATTACGGGCGCGCGCTTGATCCCGCCCGGCCTAGCGATCCTAAGGACCACCAGGGATTTGCGTATCCCGTGTATGTGGTGTTTCTGCTCGCGCCGTTTGTCAGATTTTCATTTCACTCTGTGCAGCTTGTGTTTTATTGGGCATTGATCGCCCTGACCGCCGCCAGCGTATGGTTGTGGTTGCATGCGCTGCGATGGCGTCTGCCGATCTTGGCGACAGCCAGCTGTGTTGCACTTACGCTGGGAAGCTTTGCCGCGGTGCAGGGAATCAAGCTGCAGCAGTTGAGCCTGCTGGTGGCGGCGCTTCTGGCGGGAGCCGTGGCTTGCGTGGGCAGCGGATTTTTGTTTTGCGCTGGAGTCTTGCTGGCGGCGGCGACCATCAAGCCGCAACTGGCTTGGCCTCTAGTGGCGTGGCTGTTGGCGTGGGCGCTGCACGATTGGCGGAATCGGCGACGGTTTCTGTTTGGGTTTGGCTTGGTGATGACGTTGTTGCTGGCTGGCGCAGAAATCATTTTGCCGGGCTGGTTGCGGATGTTCGCTCACGCCTTGGAGCAATATCATCGCTACACCCAGAACCAGTCGGTGCTGCTGATCCCGTGGGAGTATTCGGGTATTGTTATCGCCGCTGCCGTGCTCGCTTGTGCCTTTTTTCTTTGGAGATTGCGGGGCGAGCCTGCTGATGCGGGAAACTTCGGTCTCGCTACTTCTCTGGTACTGGCCTTGACCGTGCTGGTTGTCCCTATGTACGCGCCCTACAACCAAGTGCTGTTTCTGCCTGCGATTCTGGTGCTGGTGCGGGATCGAAGATGGTTCACTTCGCGGTCGCGCGCGGTTCGCTTCCTGTATCTGGCCGCGGCTTTTGCATTGGCATGGCAGTGGATCGGGACTTTGACTTTAAGCGGCGCCTATCTGCTGGGATGGCGAGCGTGGGCAATCAGCGCATGGAAAGTGCCTTTCTTCGCGACGTTCAGCTTGCCAGTCTTTGTTTTCGCCCTGATCTTACTGGAAGTGCAGGTCGCGCAGCGGCTGCGGCGAGTGGAAGAGAGCCGCTAATTGCTTGCAGGAGCTTTGCCTGGTCGTGCTTTGCCTGGTCACACTTTGCTTAATCGCGACATTGCAGCGCCGCTCACGAATAACGCCAGCATGGGAATGCCAACCAGGGTGTAGGCGCCTGCTCTCAGGGCCCACAGATGGAGTGGAGGCAAGAACAAGATGCCAAGCAGGCCTAACGTCAGCCAGTCAGCGGGCTCCGAAATGCGCGGCGCTTGCTTGAACAAACGGCCTAGGAGCAGGCCAATCGGCAGCAGGAGAAGGCTGAGGTCGTGGGGGTTAAGGTGGTAGCTGATCAGCAGCGCAAACATTACTGTGTTGGTAAAGGCGAGATCGAAGTCGCTTTGCTTCTTCCAGTCGAGCAACGTCTTGATCAACGCTGCTGCGGAAAGGATCGATACCAAAGCGAGAGTCGTTGCGGATTGGTCGGTGTGAAAGAAGAAGTAGACCAGTCCGCGGAAGTTCGCCATCGCTTGGGGAACGACTCCGGCGAAGGGCTGAGCCTTCAGATGTAGTAGAAACTTTGGATAGACGAGGAAGACTGACCATCCGGAGATGGCGGCCGACAATCCTGCCAGTCCCAGCGCAACCAAGGTGAATCCCTTCACCAAAGCGCTTCGGGCATTTCGGTTTTGGGTCAAGATCAGTACGAGAACTAGCGGCAGTACGAGATGAAACTTGAAGAGTCCGAGGGCCAGCCAAGATCCGCCGGCGAACGCGTGGCCGCGCCGCAACGCTACGAAGGCGAGCACGACCACCAAGAGCAGGAGCAGTGAATCCTGACCTTGCAGAAGACAGAGCAAGACGGGAACAAAAGTGAGCGAGGCGGCGAACCATACGAGCCAATCCCGTGGCAGCACGACCTCTCTGGCCAGACGGTATGTTGCGACGGTGAGAAACGCCAGGCTGAGCAGAGACCATAGTAGATAGGCGTATCTCAAAGGCAGCCAGGCCACGGCGAGGTAAAGTACGGCCTCAAAAGGGGGGTGAATGTAGAGCGTGCCGACTCGTCCGGCGTAGTGGGCCTGATATTGGCGCTGGAGGTCGGCATCATAGAGTTGGCGTCCGTGGCCCTCTGCCAGCATGCGTGCGGCGCAATAAAAGTCTGGAAAATCAGTGCCTTGCAGGGAAGCTGAGACACGCGACGCAGCGAAAGCCGCCAGAGCGAAGATGAGAGCTAGAAAAATGAAGGATTTCATCGTTGCGGATGAGATGCCGGAGGTGAGAGTCCGCTTGCGAGTTGGGTCTGAGGAAAGCACGCCGCCGAGTCTATCGAACGTATGGGGGAAGCGCTACCTGCAGGCGAAGAAGCCTCTTCCCGGTAGGGCCTGATTCCTGTCATTATTCTTATTTGAGCAACTTCGGTGTAGTCTTGGGCAGGAAGTTGCGCCACATCCCATGGTCTTAAATGCGATAGGCCGTCCGTCGTCCTCCGGTTCGGGAGTGTTTCCCGGGCTGGTGTTGGTGCAGGGCAACGAGCAGAAGAATATCGTCCTGAACCGCACGCCTTTCAGCGTGGGCCGGAAGATCGATAAGGATCTGGTCATCGCCGATCCGCGGGTCTCGCGCGATCACGCGCTCATCGTGTTGGAGGAAGACGGCTTCTTTCTGGTCGATCAGGGCAGCAAGCACGGCACATTCGTCAACGGGGAACGGATTCAACGGCAAAAGCTGGAGCGCAACGACCGCCTGGAATTTGGAGCTCGCGATTCCGCATACGCCATTTTTAATCCGGCACACGGCACCTCGAACACGGCGCGCGAATTCCTGAGCCAGATTTCCGGGATCCAGATCTCGCAGGAGTCCAATGATCTGGAGAAGTTAACTCTGTTTCTGGAAGCGGCGCGCAAGTTGAACACCGCCGGGGTGCTCGACGAAATCCTGATGACCATGCTGGAGGTGACACTGCGGTTGACGCGCGCCGAACGCGGCTACGTCTTTCTGAAAGACGAGGAGGGCAACCTGCGGCTGGGCGCGGGACGCAACAGTAAAGGCGAGGCTCTGCTGGACGACAAGACGATTTCGCACTCTGCCCTGGAAGAATCATTGCGGTCAAATTCCGAGTTTCTGTTGACGGATACCGGCAGTTCGCCGGATCTGGCGGGGCGGCAGAGCATTGTTGCCTACGACCTCCGCACGGTGATTTGCATTCCGCTGCGTAAGCGGCAAGTGCAGTCGAAGTCGCGCGAGCAACAAACTATGATCGGATCCCCCGCCGGCCCGTCTGCCGAAGTGACAGGGGTTTTGTACGTCGACTCGCGCTTTGCCTCGCGGGAATTTTCCGGCGTTGGTCACGACATTCTGCGGGCCATCGCGACGGAAGCAGCATCGCTGATCGAGAACGCTCGGCTGGTGCAGGCGGAAGAAGAATCCCGGCGCTACCAGCAGGAACTCACCATTGCCGCCAGCATCCAGCAACGGCTGATGCAAGTGAAGATTCCGGAAGTGCCATTTGCCAAATTGCGCGGAAAGAATTTGTCTTGCAAAGAAATTGGTGGAGACTTCTTCGATGCGGTCCATACCAAAGAGGGTCTGGCGGTAGTGCTGGCCGACGTCAGCGGCAAGGGAGTGTCAGCGGCGTTGCTGGCTTCCACTTTGCAGGGAATGATTTACTCGCATTTGAGTTCCGGCATGCCCTTGCTCGAGGTAGTCTCGGCGGTGAACCACTTCTTCAGCGAGAAACTTGTGGGCGAAAAATATGCCACCGTCCTGCTGGTTCTGCCTGCGGCGCGATGGCGATCTGGAATACGTCAATTGCGGGCACGTGCAGCCGCTGCTGGTTTGTGCGGGAGAAGTGATGCGTCCGCCGCACGGGAATGTGCCCGTGGGTTTGCTGCCCGATGCCACATTTGAGAGCGCCCGCTGCCAGCTCAAATCGGGTGACCGCTTCATTCTGGTGACCGATGGCGTGACCGAAGCGGAAAATGCGATGGGTGACTTCTTCGAAGACTCACGGCTGGAGGCGGCGGCGGCCAAGGCTCCGACGCTGGAAGGCATTTTTTCCGCAGTCTCGGAGTTCTGCGCGGGAAATCCTCTCAGTGACGATTGCACCGTGGTGGAGTTGGTGTATTCGTTTGCCGGCCCCGCATCGATAGTCTAGTCACTAGCGTGCGATTCCAGGCTCGTGAACGAACACGTCCTGAGTGATTTATGAACAAGCCTGCCTTCGGCCTGGCCGTTTTTCTTTCGGCCGCCCTGTCCGCGGCAGCGCTGGGACAGGCCGGTCCTACGGCTGCGTCAGGATCGCTGGCTGCTGCTGCGCCCTTGTACCGCGTTTCCTTTGCGCGAGGGGACGCGGTCGCTGGCATCACCGACACTCACGCCATAAAGTTACCCTTGCAATGCACAAGCGACGGAACTATTTTCGTCACCTTCGTGGGCACGGTACCGGGTAACTCAGGTCTTCCGCCACTGCCTCCGGGTCTTCCCCCGATGCTGCTGACGTCGATCTCGCCAGCGGGACGTGGCCAGACCTTTCGCCTCGATCAGGTTCCGGAGCTTTATATCTCGAGCGAGGTCGATCACTTCGCTTCCGACTCCGATGTGATCTTTCTGGTTAGGGGGTCGCGCGAGAACAAACCGGCAAAGCAGACGTACACGGTCGGCAGCTATCACGGCGAATCTACCAGCAATACCGCCGAACAGCACATTTACATTGTGACCTTTAACCGGGAGGGCGAATACCGGCGAACCATCGAAATCGGAGATGCATTTCGAATACAGCGGACCGCCGTATTCCCTTCGGGCGCGTTTCTTGCTTTCGGCTACGACGAAAAGGACCATTCGCCGAGATTGGCGATGCTGAAAGAGGACGGAACCCTTCTGAAGTATCTAGAGATCCCCAAACGCGATGCCCCTGAATCTATGGTTAGCGGGGCCAATGCACCCCACCCGCACGTCATTGCGGCGACGGAACTCGTCCCGGAGGGCCACTCGATCCTCGTTGTTCAGAACGAAACGACCTGGCCGCTGCTGGAGGTCGGCGAGGGCGGTAGTGTTAGGGCAATCCACCCCAAGCTCCCGAAGGGTGAGCTGATTGAGGCCGTCATCCCCGCCGATCGAAGCTTGTTCGTCATTGCCAAGTCAGAGGCTGACAAAGGGAATCCCGCAGGAATCACTTACGAGGTGAGTCCGGAGAACGGGAACGTGCTAAGGCGCTTTGTCCTCAGTGATGGACTGCGTGCCATGGACGAAATAGCCTGCGTCCACGATGGGAAGTTTCTTTCAATCGATTATGGCGACGGTAGAGTCGTGCCTCTGATCGGCTCCGCCGAGCCCGCAACTGCTGCGGATCAACCGAAGAGATAGGGTGCGGATCTCGAAAGAAAAGTTGGTCTAGACCACCGTGACCGTATAGTCCTTGCCTTCCCAGCGACTCTCCTGCGTCCAATAAAACGTGAAGACGACTTGGCTTCCTGGGGGCAGGGACGCAGTCGGCAGGTCGAGTATGTGGAGGCCGAGTCCGGTGTCGCGGGTGTTTGTGTCCTGCGAACTTTTCCAGCCGTCGAGACTCCAGTGCACCAGCGCGGGATTGAGCAGCTTGATGCGCAACTTCTTGTGGCGCGGAAGGGATCGAGCCTTGTTGTTAATCCTCCAGCCGGAGAATTGCCGCGTGGGCTTCTCGACCTGGTAGCGTTGTATTGGCTGGGGCGCCTGGTCGAAGATCTTTCCATCGCGCAGCGATCGGCGCAACTTCACATACTCGGAATGGGCCCAAACTAGGGGACAAGCCGAACCGGTGGGCTTGCCGCGAAACAGTTCGAGGCTGGGAATGTCGTCAGCATCCCAGACTTGTTCGGGGAGCAGGCGGCTCTGGCCAATGGTGCAGTTCTCCATCATCGTGAGCAAAGCTTCGGCTTCGCTGCGGCGGCCGGCGGCCAGTTCGTAATGAGCACGTTCCCCGGCCAGCAGAGGCCAAGGGCGGCCGATGCCGGTGCCGTCGAAAGCTGAGCCATCTTTGTGCTCGCCGTAACCGTCTCCGTTATAGCGATACCAGCATGGACCTTGGGGCAGTTGCATGCGCAGTAGGGCATCGATGACGCGGACGGTATTGAGGATGCGCGGATCGTCTGGGGCGCGCAATCCAAAGCGCACCAGTGCCAGCGAGTCAGGGCTCACTAGGTGTGACGCTTGTTCTACATTCTCCCCTGGAGGCCGGTTCTTGATCGGCACAAAGCCTTGTGTTGGAGACGCCGCGCCGTCGCTATCTGGGGGAGCGATGCGCACGTAATAGCCTTCCACGCCGACTTGTTGAGCGAGATCGCCGCCCGTCGCGTAGATCCAGCGCTCGATGTTATCGTTCCAGGCATCGGCTGTGTCGCGCAGGATAAATGCGGCATCGGCGTGACCCGTGACCTCGGCTATGTCGGCGGCGGCGAGCAGCGCGGAAATCTCAGCCGCCAGCGTGAACGGGGAATAGCCCGCATCTTCTTCCCAGCGATCCTGTTGCGTGACTGGGCCGTTGCGCAGAATGAAACTCGCGGCGCTCCGCACCATCGGCCACCAGCGCTCGAGCTTGCCCATGCCAGGCGCGGCTTCGCGGCGCAAAAGATCAAGTAGAAGGATGGGGAGAGCAGTTTCATCCATCTGGATGCCGCCCCAGTACGAGCGCCCGTCGAGCCAGAGATTCTGTCCCCAGTTGCCCGCAGCTTCCTGCGTAGACTCAAGGTAGCGAAGCACCCTGACAGCGTCACCGGCGGCGCCGGCGGCCAGCAGAGCTCCCGCGGTCTCGACCAGATCGCGGGGCCAGACCAGGTGATACCCGCCCAGATCCTCGTCGCCTTTGTTGAAGCCCCATGGGATCGAGAGGCTGGCGATGATGCCGCCCAGAAAATCCTTAGACTCGTGTGTGCGCAATACAGCGGTCGAGGCACGATAAAGATCGTTCTCGCGTTTCGGTTCGTCGAGCTGGATGAGCGTGTTCTGCCAGTTCCTCCAGTGGAAAACGTATTGCAGGCGAAGCTCGCCGTAGTCTTGGAGCAGGCTGGAGCGAACCTGCTGTCCGGCCTCAGTCCACGTCGCGCCGAAGCCTAAGGCCAGCACGAATTCTCCGGCGCAGGCGGCGAGATCGATCTCTCCCGTGCAGGCAAGGTTGCCATTTTCTGCCCGCTGATATTCCCACTCCATCTGGAAATGGGCCGATAGGTCCTGCCACCCGTCGGAAACGCCGACAAACCCAACGGACCGTTTCTTCCAGGGCACGGAACAGCCTAGAGCCAAAGCCGCACCGTCGTGCTCGGCGAGGAACAGCGGCAGGCCTTTATAATCGCCGACCCAAGCTGTGTTGTCGGAACCGGAGTTAGCCAGGTGGGGCGAAAGCAACGCGTAAAGGTGATAGTCGGAGAGCTGTCCCTGCAACGGTTCGAAGCGGACTTTCTGGAGCACGACGTTGCCGTAAGGATCAGTGAAAACTTCCTTGTAGATGCGATACCGGCCGCCGATTTCGGAGTTGATCAGTTCAAAAGCCGGGACGCCGGGTTCGAAGGGAAAGTTCTCAAAGGTGCAGTGGCGCTTTTCTTCAGAAAAATAGGATCGGCCATCGGTGACCAGGAAGCCGAGGTCGCGAGTGCAAGCCTGGTCGACCCGGGGGAAGTAGACTTCATTTAAAATGCCGTGACTCAACGTAAACCAGACTCTGCTGTGGTGGTTCAGCGCCGTACCGACACCGCTTTTGGCGCTCGAGGTCCAGCGGGCCGGAATGCCCGGCCAGCCGGGGGCGTAGCGCATCGAGGAATCGCTCATGAAGTTCTTGTCCTGCGGCCTATATCCAGATTGTGATGGCGGGGATCGAGGAAACTCATCCGTCCCATAATAATGGGATGGGCGCAATCTCAATTGGTTGCATCAAACCAGAGTGGACAAGAGGTAATGTCGCATTGCCGGGGAAATGCACGATCGTGACAGGATTCGACTCCAGACGCATGTAATCACTACCCAAACCAGATACGTGTTAGGCCTTGCTATGGTAGCAGCCCTGTGGCTTGGTTTGGGGTTGCGCACGGCAGCGAGCGATGCCGGGTCGTCTGATTCTGCTGCCGGCACGGAGCTGGACCGCGGATTCCGGGGGCTCTACAACCTCGATTTCGAGGGAGCGCAGAAAGATTTTTCCTCGTGGGAGACGCAACACCCCGACGATCCAGTTGGGCCGGTCAGCCAAGCCGCTGGATTTTTATTCTCCGAGTTCAACCGCCTGGGCGTGCTGGAGGGACAGTTCTTTGAGAACGACGATAGCTTTGCAGCTCGGTCGAAACTCACCCCTGATCCAAAAGTGCGCGGCGATTTTCAGACCGCGGTTGGCCGCGCACAAGTGCTCGCGCATGCCCGCTTGAACAAGGATGCAAAGGACCGGGACGCATTGTTTGCTCTAACCCTTGCCTCGGGATTACAAGCGGACTATGCGGCGCTGATCGACAAGAAGAACATGGCGTCCCTGCACTACACCAAAGAGGCGTCCGTCTGGGCGCAGCAATTGCTCGCGATCTGCAACGACTGTGCCGATGTGCTCGTGGCTACTGGATTCAGTAAATACATTATCGGCAGCATGTCGGCGCCGGAGCGCTGGCTGCTGCGCATGGACGGTTTGCCCGGCAACAAGAAGGCAGGCATCTCGGACTTACAGACCACGGCGCAACACGGCCGTTACCTGGCGCCGTTTGCGCGCGTTCTGCTGGCTATCGCGTACGTGCGTGACAAAGACAAGCTGCACGCGCTTGAACTCCTTACTGAACTCCGAACGCAGTTTCCCGGCAACACTCTGTTTCCGCGGGAGATTGCGCGCTTGCAGCCCTCGGTGAGGGCTGCGCATTAAAAGTGCCTGACCCGTTAATCAGAAATTCACCCGTTTGTAACCATCCTGTAATATTGCGCCGATAGAACCGAGGATATCGATCTTTAGGAGGATTCATCGAGCGATGCGCAAACTCACCCTGCTTTTCTTGTGTATTTTCATAGCCCTGCCGGTAGTAGGGCAGACCACGTTGAACGGAGCGGGTGCCACGTTCCCGAATCCCATTTACTCGAAGTGGTTCAGCGAATACCACAAGTTGCACCCGGATATTCAGATGAACTACCAGTCGCTTGGCAGCGGCGCCGGAATCCACCAAGTGACGGAAGGCACGGTCGATTTCGGGGCCAGCGATATGCCTATGACCGATGGGCAGCTGGCGGAAGCTCAAACCAAGCGCAACACCAGAATTCTCAACATCCCCACGGTGCTGGGAGCGGTCGTGCCGGCTTACAACATTCCCGGCGTGAGCGCGGAGGTTAAGTTCACCCCCGATGCCTTGGCAGGGATCTTCTTGGGCACGATAACGAAGTGGAATGATAAAGCCATCACCAGCGTAAATCCGGGTGTCAATTTTCCCGACAAGCCCATCGTTGTGATTCATCGCTCCGACGGCAGCGGGACCACTTTCATCTGGACCGACTACCTGTCAAAGGTGAGCGCGGATTGGAAGAGCAAGGTGGGGAGCAACACCTCAGTGCAGTGGCCGATTGGGCTGGGTGGAAAGGGCAACGAAGGGGTCGCAGGATCGATTCGACAGTTGTCGGGGGCAATCGGTTACATCGAATTGATTTACGCGGTGCAGAATAACATCGAGTACGGCAGCGTCCGCAATGCTGCGGGGACCTTCTTGAAGGCATCGCTGGAGGGAGTGACGGCTGCTGCGGCGTCTGCCCCGAAGATGCCGGCGGATTTTCGCGTCTCCATCACCGACGCCCCGGGCAAAGACGCATATCCGATTGCCAGTTTCACCTGGCTGTTGGTTCCCGAGCAGTCGAAAGATGCGGCGAAAGGCAAAATTCTCGCTGATTTCCTGAACTGGATGGTGACCGACGGTCAGAAGATGACGCGCTGCTCTTTCCTATGCGCCGTTGCCGGATGGTGTTGTCCAAAAAGAGAAAGAGGCGATCAAGCTGGTCAAGTAGGCTAGTGAAAGAAGATGTGTCGATTTCGGTGTTTCGAAATTGCTAAGGGCGCACTCGGGCGGCGAACAGTACGGTTACGATGCGCCCGATTGTTCCTTTTGTACGTCCTTACTTGTCTTCCTTGATTCACCGTTCCTGCGCCTGTGAAGCGAATGTTTTATACTAGATTGTGGTGAAGTGGCTATCCCGTCGGCAACGAAAAGATCGCACGATTGAACGCGTAGCACCCTCGCAGATGGCTCGTCTTTCGCTGGAAAATCCTGAGTATTATCTCAACCGCGATACCTCCTGGCTCGCGTTCAACCGGCGTGTGCTCGAAGAAGCCGAGGATGAAGGCAACCCGCTTCTGGAGCGCCTGAAGTTTCTGGCTATCTCCGCCAGTAATCTGGATGAGTTCTTCGAGATTCGCGTGGCTGCGATGATGCAGCAGATCGAGGACGGCTACAACGAGGCCGGTCCCGATGGTTTGACGCTGACCGAGAAGCGCGACATTCTCGCGCGAGCCGAGCCACAAGTTCGTCGATGACCAGTACGAGTGCTGGAACGCGCTGCGCCCCGCCCTGGCCGAGCACGGGATTCGCGTGCTGAGCCTGCACGAGTTGGATGCCGAGGCTCGACGGTTCGTCGACGAATATTGCGAGAAGGAGCTGGATCCGCTGCTCACGCCGGTGACGGTCGATCCCACCCATCCCTTTCCCCGGGTGATCAACAAGGCGCTGTGCCTGGGGTTTCTTTTGCGCCGGCGTCGCCGCTCCGCGCTTACTTATACCGGCGTGGTTTCCGTGCCGCGGGCGTTGCCGCGACTGGTTCGCCTGCCCTCGGAGACAACGACCGACTTCATTTTCCTGGCCGACCTGGTCGCGCACCACGCCCAGAACATGTATCACGGCTACGACATTGTTTCCTCGGCGCCCTTCCGCGTGACCCGCAACAGCAATCTTTATCTGCAGGAAGAAGAAGCGCGCAATCTTCTCGAGTCGGTCCGAGCGGAGTTGCACAATCGCCGCAAGGGTGACGCGGTGCGCATGGAGATTGAGGCTGACGCCGATCCGGAAATCATCGACCGCCTGCGCACCGTGTTCGAACTCGATCCCTGGCAGGTTTTTCCGGTGAACGGTCCGGTAAATCTTTCGCGGCTGTTTAATGTCTACGAGCAGGCCCAGCGTCCGGATCTCAAGTATCGCGCCTTTGCCCCGCGCGAGTTGCGGCTTACGGCCAAGTCGCAGAATTTTTCGAGGAACTGCGGCGGCATGACGTGCTGTTGCACCATCCTTACGATTCCTACGACGCGGTAGTGTCGTTCATCGAGTCGGCGGCGGAAGATGAGCATGTACTTTCGATCAAGCAGACCCTCTACCGGACCAGCGAGCACTCCTTGATAGTGCCTTCGCTCATGGATGCGGCTTCGCGCAAGGAAGTCACGGCGGTGGTCGAGTTGAAGGCGCGCTTTGACGAAGCCCACAACATCCGCTGGGCGCGCGAAATGGAAGATGCGGGAGTGCAGGTGTTTCACGGGCTGGTCGGGCTTGAAGACACACTGCAAACTTTCGCTCCTGGTGCGCCGCGATCCGGATGGCGTGCGCAGCTACGCGCACATCGGAACCGGCAACTACAACGCGACTACAGCGCGAATCTATACCGATCTCAGCTTGTTCACGGCGAATCCGGAGATTACTCGCGCCGTGCATGACGTCTTCAGTTTTCTCACTGCTTATGCTGAGAACCCCAGCTATGACCCACTGCTGGTGGCGCCGCTTGACCTGGCGGAAAAAGTGATCTCCCTGATCGATCGCGAAGCCGAGCATGCGCGCCAGGGCCGCCCGTGCAAGGATCATCGCCAAGATGAACGCCCTGCTCGACAAGAACGTGGTGCAAGCCTTGTATCGAGCTTCGCAGGCCGGGGTGGAGATTGATCTCATTGTGCGCGGCATTTGCGCCTTGCGGCCGGGCGTGCGCGGCGTGAGTGACCGCATCCGGGTGCGCAGCATTGTGGGGCGATTCCTGGAGCACAGCCGGATTTACTACTTCGGCAATGGAGGCGAGGAGGAAATCTATATCGGCAGCGCCGACTGGATGCCGCGCAATCTCTACGAGCGGGTCGAAGTGCTGGTGCCACTGCGCGACGAATTCCTGCGCGAGCGTGTGCGTCGCGAAATTCTCGACGCCTACCTCGCGGATAACCGCAAGGCTCGCATTCTGCTGCGCGATGCCACCTACATCCGGGCCTGGCAGCCGGTGCACGGCAAGCGGAATCGCAAACCGCCGACCGGCGCAGCCGCCTTCAGCGCGCAGGATTTCCTGATCGGCGTGGCGGAAGGCAAGCAGGCGGCGGATTTTGCGCTACCCCAGCTCCCGGCGCCCAAGCGCAAGGCTCCCGCCGGGAGAGTACGATAATCAAGGGTACGATCTGCCCAGAGTCTAACTGTTAATGATTATTTATTTTCTGCGTCACGCCAGCGCCGGCGAACCTCTCGCTAATCCGAAGAAGGACGAGAAACGCGCGCTCGATAAGGACGGCATCGAACAGTGCGGTTATGTGGGCCGCGCACTGGCCGCAATTGAAGCGCAGGTGGATTGCATTATTTCAAGCCCGCTCAAGCGCGCCACACAGACCGCTTCGCTGGTCGGAAACGAGATGGGGTACGAAGGCAAGCTGCAGATCGAGACGGCGCTGCGTCCTGGCGCGACCTTCGCCGACTTCCGGCGCCTGCTGGAAAAATACGCGCGGCAGGAATCGATCATGGTCGTGGGACACAATCCCAACCTCAGCCAGTTCCTGGGCACGGTGATCAGCGAGTCCGGCTGCGAGGCTTCGGTGGAATTGAAAAAAGGAGCTGTGGCCCGAGTCGACATGCGCCGCAGCTCCGGCACGCTGATGTGGTGCTTGACGCCGAAAGCCTTGCGCACTCTCTACACTGCGGCAGTGGAAAGTTCGCGTCCGAACACTTCGCGGAAATAGGCAGCAGTCCTTCTCGATTGCCCACAGTTCCAGGTCTACTCCCATGCGCCGGCGGGGCACCAGCGTCAGGCGTATCTCCGCGGCGCGCTGGCTGACGCGCACCTTCTGCACGGCGCGGCTGCGGCCCAGGTTCAGGGCCCGCGCCAGCCGCAGCAGCAGAATCGCTTTCTGCACTCCCGCGCGGTCCGCGGGATCGATGCGCCTTCATGGGAGCCTCTTCCGATAGCGGGCGCGACTTTCCCAGATAGCGCGCGATGGCCGCGATAATGCGGCGCTGCTGCGGCGTGTAACCCAGAATCTCCGAGTTCGAAATGATGTAATACGTGTGCCGGTGATGGCCGTTGCGGTTGACGTAGTCTCCCACCTCGTAAAGCATGGCGGCCGCCGACAGCCACTCGCGGAATTCCGGCGCCAGGCCATGTACCGAACGCAACGCCGAGAACAAAAACATGGCGGAGTCGCGCACATCGAGCGCGTGCTTCATGTCGACGTGATAGTGAGTCGACGGCGCGGGTGATCGATTCCCAGCGTTCCGATTCAATCTGTTTTCCTGAGCGCGTGCTGTGGTCGTGTTCGGCCGCCATCTGCGCCAGCAGGCCGTCGCGCAGGCCCGAGCGGCGAATAACGAAAACCTTTGAGATGGCAACGATCGAGCAGTTCGTGGTAGACGATTGCCCCGGCGACAATGATTTCCGCCCGCCGCGGACCGATGCCTTCAATCTGGCTGCCGTTCCTCCACCGGCAGGCGCGCCAATTGCTTGGCGATTCGCGTCATCTCCGCACGGGAGACGACTATGCGCTGGCGGCTCCCGTTTTTCCGCAGATGGCTGGCCGCGGCTGCCAGCGCGGCGGCGGTTCCCGACGTGGCAATCACATTCTTAACTTTTGCCGCCACTACGCGCGATGCGATGCGGTTCACTTCGCGCGCCACGAAGCCTTGCAGCCGTTTGAGTTCGCCCTTGCGCGGCGGATCGTGGCTGGAGAAATTCATCGGTGAGGCGGACCGCGCCCAAGGGCAAACTCACCATGTCGCGAATGTGGCCGCGCCCGGAAACCGTCAGTTCGCAGCTTCCGCCTCCCAGGTCGACCATCAGCGCGGGCGAACTGTCGACGCGGAGATTGGAGACAAGTCCCAGATGAATCAGACGAGCTTCTTCCAATCCGGAGATAATTTCGACCTTCCAGCCAGTCGCGGAGCGTACCCACTCCAGAAAGGCCTGCGAATTCCGGGCGTCTCGCAGAGCGCTGGTGGCGACGACTCGGACCGGGTCGGTGACGACCTGCTGCGTGGCCCGGTGAAAGCGGCGCAAGACCTTAACCGTCTCGGCCATCGATTCGGGAGTGAGAAAGCCGGAGCGAAATACTCCTTCGCCCAACCGGGTAACTTCGCGGTCTTCGTGGATGGAGCGAAGGCGGCCGCGCGTGAGGCGTGCGATCTTCAGCCGAACGGAGTTGGAACCGATATCAACCGCGGCAAAGGTTGGCATGAGGCAAGGCCAACAGTTTACATGCCAAATGTCGCTCGGTCATCCGACCTGCGACCGGGTCATCAGGGGAACGTGAGTGCGATCTTATGCGGCCGCAGAGGTAGCCGGGCCGGCGAGCTTTGCTTTGCCGCTCGATCAGGGCCGTGCGGAGCGTGTTCGAGGGCAGGTGCAGGACGCAGATTGGCTCGTACGGGCGAGAGCAGCGAGACCGCATGGCGAAATTTTGCTCCGGTTACGTTGTGCAGTTCCGCCACCAGGGATGATTCGCGCACCTCGCCGAGATGCTCGGTGGCGGTTTGCGTCAAAGTGAGCCAGTCGTGCCAATCGCCCAGCGCATCCTGGATGCGCTTGAGCCCGGCGATGAACTGTTCCGCTTCGCGGGACGGCTCGGCGAACTCGGCCGCGTAGCGCGCTCGTTTGCTCAGAATGCGATATTGGTGCAGCATCGCCTCGGTGACCGGCGCGTCCCCGCGGCTAATCCCTTCCAGCATCCCTCGGCAACCGCCAAAGGATCCCGGCTCGTTTCCGGGTTGAAGTTCTTCCCGGCGCGCTTCAGGCGCTTGCGAATCTCGCGGACAGTGTCTTCGTCGACCGCCTTCCTCAGTTTCTTTTCCTGCTGCGCCCGGAGTTCGATCAGACGGTTTACCAGCTGCGTCTTGCGCCGCGGTTCCTGCGGGATTTTCAGACTGCGCAATGCGGCCAACTGCACATCCAGATCACGCACCTTGCCGGCGCGCTTGCGGATTCGGCCCAGCAGCTTCAGAAGTTTTTTCTGATTCCGGTCCAGCTTGGGAGAGAGCTCGCCGAGCAGAATCTGCAGGCGGCGCGTGCCCGTGCGAAAGCGGTGGACGTTCTCCGCCCGTGGTTTCGAGGAAAGCTTGACCAAGTCCTGTTCAAGCTTCTGAAAAACAACCGGCTGCGCTTTGGCGCGATCGACATAACGAGAACAGAATCGAACCGGGAGATGAAAATACAGGCTTACCCGCGAAAAGGCAACCCTGAAAAACTCCGTCATTTTAACATCCTGTTAACAGGATTCTGATAGGTTGAGGCGAATGGCCTTTTCCGCCTTACCTCGGCCTGATATGCCGGTTCCGCAACCTGTTGAAGCAACGAAGGTTAGTACTCCATCCCGCTGGCGGGTAGCAGGGCGAGCCTTTTCTTCGCGGGGCCCGTGGCGAAACCGGCGACCGGATTTTCAAGGTCGCGATGCTGCTGTGCGGTCTGGCCGTGCTGGCAACGCTGGTGCTGATTGTCTACGAATTGGTGCTGCGTTCCGGACCTTCCTGGCATGCCTTTGGATTTAAGTTCTTCGCCGGTCACGATTGGGATCCGGTGAGCGAGCAATTCGGCGCGATGCCGTTCATCTACGGAACCCTGGTTTCTTCATTCCTCGCTTTGCTCATCGCGGTGCCGTTGTCCATTGGAGTTGCAGTATTCACCACCGAGATGTGCCCCCAGGCGTTGCGCGGACCGCTCTCGTTCTTCGTGGAATTGCTGGCCGCGATTCCCAGCGTGGTTTATGGACTGTGGGCGATCTTTATCCTGGTGCCGCTTCTCAGCAGCTATGTTGAGCCATTTCTGTCCCGCACCTTGGGATGGACCGGGTTCTTTGAAGGTCCGCCCTATGGCATCAGCATGCTGGCGGCCGGAATTATCCTGGCAATCATGATCATCCCGATTATTTCTTCGATCACGCGCGAAGTGCTGATGGTGGTGCCGCAGCATCAGCGGGAGGCCGCACTCGCGCTGGGCGCCACGCGCTGGGAAATGATTCGGGTCGGGGTGCTTCGTAATGCGCGCGCCGGCATCATGGGCGGCATCATCCTGGGTCTAGGCCGCGCCCTGGGAGAAACCATGGCCGTGACCATGGTGATCGGGAATCGGCCGGAGATTGCGAAGTCGTTGTTCGCGCCGGGCTACACCATGGCCAGCGTGTTGGCCAACGAGTTCAGCGAGGCCACGGGCGATGTCTACCTGTCGGCCTTGATCGAGATTGGCCTGGCCTTGTTCCTGGTCACGATTGTGGTCAACGCGCTTGCGAGATTGCTGGTCTGGACGGTCACCCGCGGCCAGCCTTCGAGGGCGAATGCCTGAGGCCACTCATACTTCCGCGCTGCACGCCGTTCGGCCCATCGCTTTGCGGCGGCGCATTACTGACCATGTCATGACTGGAGCGGCCGTGCTGACGGTCATACTCGTGCTGGTGCCGCTGTTCGCGATCTTCGCTTATCTGGTCTATCGCGGTTTTGGATCGATCAACTGGGCGTTCCTCACGCAAACTCCGAAGCCGGTAGGCGAAGCTGGCGGCGGAATGGCCAATGCGATCGTGGGCTCGGCCTTCATCCTCGCACTGGCCAGCATTCTGGGCGTACCGGTGGGCGTGGGCGCCGGCATCTACCTTGCCGAGTACGGCCGCAACCGCTTCGGGGACGTCATTCGCTTCACCGCCGACGTGCTGAATGGCGTGCCTTCCATCGTGATCGGCATCGTGGCCTACTCCATCGTGGTTCTCACCCAGAAGCACTTCTCCGCACTGGCGGGAGGAGTAGCGCTCGCGATCATGATGATTCCCACCATCACGCGCACCACCGAAGAAATGCTGCTGCTCGTGCCGCAGGCTTTGCGCGAGGCGGCGTATGGGCTGGGCATTCCGCGCTGGCGGACGACACTCTCCATCACCTTGCGCACCGCAACCTCCGGCGTGATCACGGGAATTATGCTGGCCTTTGCCCGGGTTGCGGGCGAGACCGCTCCGCTGCTGTTTACGGCGTTCGGGAATCAGTTCTGGAATCTGAAAGTGAACGAGCCCACAGCCGCGCTGCCGCTGCAAATATTCACCTACGCCATTTCTCCTTATGATGAATGGCACCGGCAGGCGTGGGCGGGAGCGCTCGTGCTCATCATTCTCATCGTTACTGCGGTCGCGGCCGTGCGCTTCGCCGTGCGCCGTGGTACCTTCGGAGCGGCATAGTCTATGGGCGTTGGAATCCAGGTCGAAAACCTGAATGCCTGGTACGGCAAGACCCAGGCGTTGTACGACATCCAATTGACGGTCGCGGCCAACCACGCCACGGCGCTGATTGGGCCCTCGGGCTGTGGCAAGTCAACGTTCATCCGCTGCCTGAACCGCATGCACGAGACCATCCCTGAGGCGCGAGTGACGGGCAGTGTCCACATCGGAGAGATCAACGCCTACAACGGCACTTCGGCGACCCAGCTTCGCCGCCGGGTTGGAATGGTCTTTCAAAAAGCGAATCCCTTTCCGACCATGTCGATCTACGACAACGTCGCTTCCGGGCTGAAGCTGAATGGTTTTCACGATCGCGGCAAGCTCGACGAGATCGTGCACCGGTCGCTCGATTCCGCCGCACTATGGGACGAAGTCAAGGATCAGGTTCATAAGAAGTCGGGTGCCAGCCTTTCCGGCGGCCAGCAGCAGCGGCTCTGCATTGCGCGCGCTCTGGCGGTTGAGCCCGAAGTCCTGCTGATGGATGAGCCTTGCTCCGCGCTCGATCCCATCTCGACCGGCAAGATTGAGGAGTTGATCTTTCAGCTGAAGGAGCGGTATACCATCGTAATTGTGACTCACAACATGCAGCAGGCGGCGCGGGTCGCCGAGTTTACTGGATTTTTCCTGCTCGGCCGGATGATCGAGTTCGATAAGACGGAAAAAATCTTTACCAAGCCGTCCGATAAGAAGACGGAAGACTACATCA
This sequence comes from uncultured Acidobacteriaceae bacterium, assembly GCA_963763285.1. Lineage (GTDB taxonomy): Bacteria > Acidobacteriota > Terriglobia > Terriglobales > Acidobacteriaceae > Sulfotelmatobacter. The sequence continues at coordinate 159,005 of CAVXOK010000006.1, forward strand.
CAGGAAGATTTGGATAAGGCAGATTTCGGATAAAAGGCAGATAAGTTTGACAGATATAAGGAAGGTTCGGATAATGCGCACGCGTTTTCAGCAAGGGCTCGACGATCTGCGCCAGCGGTTGCTCCGCATGGGCGGACTGGCGGAACAGGCGGTGGATCGCGCTCGACAGGCCTACATCGATCGCGATCTCGCCCGCTGCCAGATGGTTCTCGAAGGCGAGAGCCTCATCAACACCGCCGAGCGCGAGATTGACGAGGCCGCCTTCGACCTGCTCGCCATGCAGCAGCCCATGGCGGTCGATCTGCGCTTCATCCTCGCTGTAACCAAGATCAATTCTGACCTGGAGCGCGTAGGCGACCAGGCCGTCAACATCGCCGAGCGGGTGATGGATATGGTGGAGCTGCCCGCGGCGGATTTGCCCGTCGATATCGGGCGCATGGGCGCAGCCGTGAGCGCCATGGTGCGCCGGGCCCTGGAGTCATTTATCGAAGGCAAGGCGGAACTCGCCCAGGCCGTGCTTGAAATGGATAGCGTGGTCGACCGCATGAAGGACGATGCCTTCATCCAGCTGGTGAAGACGATGAACCAGCGTCCGGAAGTAGTGCGGCAAGCCCTCGACGCACTGCTGGTGGCCCGCAATCTCGAACGCGTCGCCGACCACGCCACCAACATCGCCGAGGATGTGATCTTCTGGGTGCAGGGCGCCGATGTCCGCCACAACGCCACCACGGAAGAGCATCCCGAGCACCCGACACACGAGGCGCCGACGCGAGCGTCCGGGGCTTAGGAAGGTCCCGAGTAGCGCTGTCATCCTGAGCGGAGTCGAAGCGACCATCTGGCAGATCTGCCTCTTGCGTCTGATCCGCAAGGCGTTTCCATCAGAGCTTGTCGACTCCTTTGACCGCAGCGTCCCGCCTGAATTACGCTCATCCTTCTTCACCTTGTCGCAGACTAAATTCCGCGGAGGTCCCGTGATTCGATTCTCCCGCATCGTTCTCCTGGCCGCGTTTCTCGCCTTACAGATTGCGGTTCCGCTCGCGCAGGAACAGCCGGCGGCTTCTTCGATCTCGCTGCCCACCAGCAAGACGCTGACCATTCCCACTCCCGGCCGAATCGGCAGCCACCAACAGCTTTCCCGCCACCATCGTGATCAGCCCGGATGGCCGCTACGCCGCGCTTCTGAACAACGGCTATGGCACGCAGGAAACCATGGCCATGCAGTCGATCGCGGTTCTCGATCTAAAGACCAATCAGATCACCGAATATCCCGACAAGCGTTTCGGCGAAGACGTGCACCAGAGCTACTTCCTCGGCATGGTCTTCGGCTCCGACGGCAAGCATCTCTACGCCTCGGTCGGTTCGATCACCGATCCGACTGGCGAGAAGCCGGGAGATACTGGCAACGGAATCGCAGTTTACAGCTTCACAAATGGCAAGGTCGCGCCCGAACGATTCATCGCCATCGAGCCGCAAGCGCTTGCCGCCGGGAAGAAAGTCGCAATTGGTTTGCAGAAGACGCCGCCGGGAACTGCGATTTCTTATCCGGCGGGATTGGCGCTGGTTTCCTCCGGAGGACGAGACCGCCTCCTTGTGGCTAACAATCTCTCCGACAACGTCGTGTTGCTCGATGTCGCGAGCGGCAAAGTGCTCGAGCGCTTCGACCTGAGCACGAACGATCTGGTCCCGTCGTCGTTCCCCTATACCTGCGTCGCCACGCGCGATGGCCGCCGCGCCTGGTGCAGCTTGTGGAATGCGTCGCAGAGTTGCAGAACTGGATCTCGCCGGCGGCAAGGTCGTGCGCTGGATCAAGCTGCAGGAAGCCTGAAGATCCGCTCGCTCCTGGTTCGCATCCTACAGCCTGCTGTTCAGTCCCGGACGAGAAGTGCTCTACGTCGCGCTGTCGAATGCCGATGCAGTTGCCGTGTGTCGACCGAGACGGCCAGGCGCTCGAATCTGCTGAACACGACGGCTCCGGAACCAAGAGTTCGCCGGCAACTTATCCCATGCGCTTTGGCGCAGTCCTCGGATGGCAAGCGTCTTTTCGTGGCGGACGCGTCGCCAATGCGGTGGCAGTCTTCGATAGTCAGCAACTAGCTCGCGGCCGCTGCCGACGCAGTGACAGCACGCTGCAGCCCCTCGGCTTCATCCCCACCGACTGGTACCCCAGCGCCCTCGCCGTCCAAGGCGACGACCTGCTCATCGCCACCGCCAAGGGCCAAGGCACGCGCCCGAACAAAGGTCGGGCAAGACCGACTGGGAGGTCAAACACCACGAGCATCCCTACATTCCCACGCTGCTGCGCGGTTCCATCGCGCGCCTGAACATTCCATCTACTCTCGGCAAGCTCGACGAACTCACCCGCGTCGTCGAGCACGACAACCTGCTGCATAACGATCCCGGGACGATCCAGTTCGCCGGCGGCAAGAATCCCATCAAGCACGTGATCTATGTCATCAAGGAAAACCGCACCTACGACCAGATTCTCGGCGATCTGAAGGTCGGCGACGGCGACCCCTCCCTCACCATGTACGGCGCCGACATCACGCCGAACGAACACAAGCTGGCGTTGCAATTCGGCGTGCTCGACAATTTCTACGACAGCGGAGAAGTTTCCGGCGACGGCCATCTCTGGTCCACCGCCGCCATCACCAGCGACTACAACGAAAAAACCTGGCAGATCGCCTACCGCGGCAAAGAGCGAACCTATGATTTCCAGGGCACGGTCGCCGATGAATATCCGCTCGATCACAACCAGCCGGATATCGATGATCCGGGCACGGGCTATCTCTGGGACAACGTGGCTCGCAACAACCTCACCTATCGCGACTATGGCGAATACGTGAACGCGGTGTGGTGCAATAAAACCCGCAAGGCGGCAACCCCGAAGCAGGGAACTCCTTCCGCGCAGGAAGGCGCATGCCCGCGCACCGAACTTCACCAGGGCGATCCTCTGCCGCCGAATGTCGGCGATCCGCACGCTGGTCCGAGTCCTTTCCCGTGGACCGTTCCCCTGTTCAACGGCGTTAAGCCCACGAAAGCGGTATTGCGCAATCACTTCGATCCGCTGTATCCCGATTTCAACACCGACTATCCCGATCAGCTTCGAGCCGACGAATTCCTGAATGAATTCGCTGCGTTTGCTCGCGCCCGCGAAGAAAACGAGAGCCCCGAGTTTCAGTTGCCGGCGTTCATCCTGCTTTATCTTCCTGACGATCACACCGGCGGCACGCGGCCCGAACGTCCGCGCCCTGCGGCCTCGGTGGCCGACAATGATCTGGCTCTCGGCCGCGTAGTCGATGCCGTCTCGCACAGCCCGTACTGGGACGACACTGCCATCTTCGTCCTCGAAGACGACGCGCAGGACGGCGGCGACCACGTTGACGCCCACCGCTCGATCGCCTTCGTGGTCAGCAAGTATTCGCCGGGAACAGCCGCCGAGCCTTATCTCGAGCACCGCTTCTACACCACGGTCAACATGATTCACACCATGGAAATGCTGCTGGGCCTGCCGCCCATGAATCAGAACGATGCCTATGCTCCTGCCATGGGGCCAATGTTCTCGGGCGCAGGCGACCAGCCAGCATTTAAGGCCGACTACCGCAATCTGAAGAACGGCCTGATCTATGAGACCAACAAGCGCGACGCCCGAGGCGCGAGCGCGTCGGCCAGGATGGATTTCTCCCGTCCTGATGCAGCCGGAGCGGCGAAGCTGAACGAAGTTCTGTGGCATGACCAGAAAGGCGACGCCCCCGTTCCAGCGCCAAAACACACCGTTTTTCCCGCGGGAGGCGATTAGACTGAGGTCCTCTGAATGGGTTTCAGGGCCGCGGCCTCGGCGCTTCAGAGACCGAAGTATTGAATACCTTCCCCACTCCCGGACCAGAACGGGAAAACGCAGCTACGGTCCCACATCTGCTCCCTGCCCAGTTGTGAACTAATTTAACTTCTTGCCGATAGATTTGAATGAGCGCTAGCTATGCCCGACTTCCGGACGGCGGTGATGACTTTGGTGGAAGCGTCGTGGGAAGACGAAAGTGGAGCTTTGCGGACTGTGCCCGCGCGCATGGAAGACAAATCGGCCGGGGGAGCATGTATACGGATCAACACACCGATCGGGGTGGGATCAAAGCTGAGAATTCATTGGCGCTTCGAGCAGTTCTCTGGTACTGCCAGGTATTGCCGCAGCGAAGGAAGGGACTACGTCGTAGGAATTCAGCGAGACGCGGCGAACAGCTCCCATCCCCAACCAGCTTCTTCCCACGAATGTACCGCCGTCGGAAGTCATGAGAAGCAGCTATCCTCCAGTTTTGACAGCCGGAATCGAAAGCTCGCGGCCGGCAGGAAAGCAAGCCGCGCGAAAGTCCACCGGCCCGCCGGCAGTGGAAATTGTGCCGATGGCGCACAGCGCGACTCGGCGCGACCGCGATGCTTCCTCCCGGTGCTGGTCACGAAATAGACAACCGCGGCGAGCGCGGCATCTTCGCTGTCTCAAGAATTCAATGCTCCTCATTTCGATGCTCCCGAATTCAAACCAAAAAGCCACCAAAGGAAAAGCAAGCTGGCACGGAAAGGAAACTAAACCTATGCGACGCAAATGGCTCGAACTGGCGCCCTGGCACAGTAGTCAGGGTGACCTCAGCGAAGGCGGCGACCCCGATAACGGAAAAAGCAACGGCAAGAGTGAGACGCAGAATCTTCATGCCGCAACTAACTTCGGCCGCGAAAAAGGCTCCGGTGCATTCTGCACGAGAGGTCCCAACCTTCCAGGTTGATCTGTCGCCCATGGAAGATATTTACCGCGCGGCCGGAATCATGGTTCCGCGGAAGGGATACACCATCAACAAAGTGGTGGAAATGCTTAACAGCGAGCACATCCGCGGATTGTCGAAGGAGATGAAGCGGGTTGCGCTGCTGATGGCTCTTGATGCGGCCGGCGTTCCGATCGGCGAAGTGCTGCAGGACGCCAAAGCTCCGCCAGGAGGCCCTGGATGCCCACGAAGCCCAGCAGAGGAAGCAGGTAGAGGCAGAATGGGCCCGGAAGGAGGAAGAAAACATCCAAATTCAAGCGGAACTGGAGAGCGTAAAAGCGCACTACATGGCGCGCATCAGCCGCAACCTGGAGGGCGTGGCCCGCGAGAAAGAGACATTTGAAAGTTGGGTGACGTTGAAGCAGCAGGAGTGCCAAAGCATGGCCGAAGCCGCGGAGCTGTGTTTGGAATCGGCCATTTCCGAGTCCGCCAGCGCTTCGCTCCCGAACAAGAGGCCCGGAATGGCTAGCGCCGCCGCTGCTGGCGCCACGCCGTTGTAATTTCGTTACTAGCCAGACGGTGGTCGCGCCAAGGGTCGCGAAGCTGTCCCACTCATTAGCCTGAAGATGGGCCCCGTCTTTCGGCCGAAGAAAAGAGTGAGTCCCGCCAGGGACGTCGCCGGTCGCTTCGCACGCGGAAGGTGGGATTCCTCCAAACTTGGCCCTACCCTCCCCCCGGCTTTACACTAAATATGTGAAGATTGCGCTGGGCCAAATCAATCCCACGGTTGGAGATTTCTCCGGGAATGCCGCCAAGATCGTCGAGTTCTCGCGCCGCGCGGAATGGAACGGTGCCGGGCTGATCCTTTTTCCCGAATTGTCGGTGTGTGGCTACCCGCCCCGCGATCTGGTCGAGCGTCCCTCCTTCGTCGCCCGTAATCGCGAAACCGCCGAGAAGATTGCTGCTCGAAACCCGAGGCATCGCCGTCATCTGCGGCTTGGTGACTCCCGCGCATTCCGAGACCGGCAAGTCCGCCATGAACTCGGCTGCGCTGTTGCAGGATGGCAAGATCGCCTTCCTGCAATCGAAGATGCTCTTGCCCACCTACGACGTCTTCGACGAGATGCGCAACTTCGCGCCCGCCAAGAGTCAGGACTTGTTCTCCTTCTGCGGCAATCAGATGGCGCTCACGATCTGCGAAGACGCATGGAACGACAAGCTGTTCTGGCCCAAACGCCTGTACACGGTCGATCCCATCGAGGCGCTGGTTCGCGCCGGCGGAAACTTCGTGCTCAACATTTCCTCATCGCCCTTCTGGATCGGCAAGCGCGAACTGCGCCGCGACATGCTGGCCTCCATCGCTCGCCACCACAAGGTTCCGGTCGCAATGGTCAATCAAGTCGGAGGCAACGACAGCCTGGTCTTCGACGGCTCCAGCCTGGTGCTCAATCCAAAAGGCGAAGTTGTCGCGCAGGGGAAGTCGTTCGAAGAAGATCTTGTCTACTTCGATTCGAAGACCTTACTTGGCGAGATGCACGAGCAGATCGAAGGCGAGGAAGCCAGCGTGTACGCGGCGCTGGTCCTGGGAACCCGCGACTACATGCGCAAGTGCGGATTCCAGAAAGCCATCATCGGCCTGAGCGGTGGCATCGATTCGGCGCTCACCGCCGTGATTGCCGCCGACGCGGTCGGGGCGGAAAACGTGATCGGCGTCGGCATGCCCGGCCCGTACTCTTCGCCGGGCTCGATCGACGATGCCCGCGCGCTGGCAAAGAATCTTGGCATGCGCTTCGAGTTGCTCTCCATCAATCAAGTATTCGAATCCTACCGGCAAACCCTGCAGGAAGTATTCGCAGGTCGGAAGGAAGACGTCACCGAAGAGAATATCCAGTCGCGCGCCCGGGGCACGCTGCTGATGGCGCTCTCGAACAAGTTCGGCGCCATCGTGCTTTCCACCGGCAACAAGAGCGAGCTGGGCGTGGGCTACTGTACACTTTACGGGGACATGGTCGGCGGCCTCGCGGTCATCTCGGACGTTCCGAAAACGCTGGTTTACCGGCTAAGTCATTACGTGAATTCGCGCCGCGTGGTAATTCCGCAGGCCACGCTGGAGAAGCCGCCGTCGGCGGAACTGCGGCCCAACCAGAAAGACAGCGATTCGCTGCCGCCCTACGAGATTCTGGATGCGGTGCTCGAAGATTACGTGGAAGATGCGCATTCCGCCGAGCGCATCGCCGCCGATCGCGGTTTCGACCTCGAACTGGTGCGGCGCGTAGTCCGAATGGTCGACCGCGCCGAGTACAAGCGCCAGCAGGCTGCCCCGGGGATTAAGATTTCTCCCAAGGCTTTCGGCTACGGCCGCCGTTTTCCCATCGCTGCGAAGAGTGAGGTGTGAAAGGGATTCGCATAGATTGTTCAGAGAACCCCGTGTGTGTCGTGCTCCACAACAATTGCTGAACTGAAAGGAAATCATGCGCAGTTCTATCAATCTGATTCTCATTCTCCTGCTGACGTGCGGTCTGGCCGCAGCTCAAACCTCAGCACCGCCAAGCCTGCGACCCCTAAGCTCGCGGATAAGCCAGCCTCCGGCGGCGCCGTCAATCTTCCCTCGGAAGCCACCGTCGATTCCTTCATGCAGCAGACCTTCGGCTATGAGCCGCAGGTGAGTTGGAAAATCTCCAGCATCAAGCCGGCGCCGGTGCCGGGTCTGGCTCAGGTCGACGTGATTCTGGCGAATCCGCAGGGGCAGCAGCTCAGCCGTTTCTACGTTACGGCGGATGGCGAACATGCCGTGGTTGGCGACATCATTCCATTCGGCGCCAAGCCGTTCGATCCGGCCCGGAGAACGCTGGAGAAGGGCATCACTGGCCCTTCGCGCGGCCCGAAGGACGCTGCGGTCACGATTGTCGAGTTCGGTGATCTGCAGTGTCCAGCCTGCAAAGCGGCGCAGCCCGTAATCGAGGGGCTTATCGCGGCGGAACCCAATGCGCGTTTCGTCTTCCAGAACTTTCCCCTGGAGATGCACAACTGGGCGGCAAAAGGCGCGGCTTACGCCGATTGCGTGGGGCACGCGTCGAATGAGGCATTCTGGAAATTCATCGCCAAGACCTACGAAACTCAAGCCGACATCACGGCCGAAAACGCCGATGAAAAGTTGACTGCGCTGGCCGACGGCGCGGGCGTGAAAGGCGCGGACATTGCAGCGTGCGCTGCCACTCCCGCGGCCAAAGCTCACGTCGATGCGTCCCTGGCGCTGGGCAAGGCGGTCAACGTGACCGGAACGCCCACTCTTTTTATCAACGGTCGCGCCATCGGAAATATCGAGTCACGCGCATGGCCGATATTTATAAGGGCTTGGTGGATTTCGCCGCGAAGGAAGGGAAGTAGCCGTAGTCTTCAGAAGCAAGCGGAAGGACTACTTCTCACTCATCCAGATCTCATCCGTGGTCCGGTGGCGGTTTTCCAGCACGTGCGGTGTGATCAGGATGAGCAATTCGTCGTCTTCTTTCATTCGGGTGTTGTCGGTCGCGGCTTGATTCAAGCCGGGAATGGCTGCAATGCCTGGAATGCCAGCCATGGAGAGCTGATCGTTGGTGGTGATTTCACCCGCCACCACGGCGGTCTCGCCATCGCGAGGCGGATGCCGCCCTTGTATTCCTGGTTGGCAATTACCGGCACACCGTTCGAGCTTTGCCCGGTCAGCGAGCGTACCTGCAGTTCGAGAGCTACGCTCACGTCCCCACTGCCGTGAATGACCGGCTTCGCCTTGAGGCTTAGTCCCAGGTCCTCATAACTAACCGAAGGAAATGGCGGGACATAGCTTTGGTTTCCCAGTACCGCAGAAATCGCCGACGAGTTAAAGACGGGGGCGTAGGAAGCATTCAGAATGGGATAACGCTCCCCGAGGTGGAAAGTTGCTTCATTGCCTTGCGACACGCGCAACGTGACACGGCTCAGGCTGCGCGCCCACGACTCATTGAGAGAAAGAGCGGTCGTAATGTGATCGAGGCTCACTCCTGAAAAGGAAAGTCCGCCACCGAAAGTTGCCAGAGGCTGGCTGAAGATGCCGCTGGTCTGGCTCTGCAGTTGCGCCAGCAGCCCGGAGAGCGCCGAACTCCCGGCCGGCGTTGATTCCGCCAGAAGAAATCAGCTGGTTGGCCAGCGATGAGATGTTTTGTCCCCGCCGAGTGCCGCCACAGCCGCCGCCACGGCTGCTACAGGAATGTTGTAGATGTTGAACGTATTCGGAATGTGCATGCCGATTTCGCGCGTAAAGTTGTGGCTGATCTGGTAGATCTCGAGATCGAATGCCACCTGCGGGCGATCGTTGGTCAGCTGGTGCAGAAGCTTGGTACACGCTTGCAGCGTCGTCTGCGGTGCGCGCACTTCCACGGTTGAACCTTGACCTAAACTGATTTTCTGAAAGTCGCAGATCGTTGTTCAGGGAGGTGACCAGTTCGGTGGTCTCTTGCTGCGTGCTCGCCCCGGGCACTGAAAAGGTGGCCAGCGACATTCGATCATATTGTTTGTGGTTCTCCGTGGTATCCGCCGCGATCAGTACATGGTGCTCGTCAAGCGCTGTCCACATAGTCTTGCTGACTCGGCATGCCAGGTGGAGAGCGGTGACGAAGTCCACATCGTCCACATAGAAGCGCACCGTCTTTGCCGGAGTCGAATCGTCCAACTCAGCATCTACGCCATAGGCTGAGGCCAGCTCGCTGAACAGGCCGCGAACATCGCCGCGGTAGTGAAACGTCGCCCGTTCCGCCTTGGGCTGAAGATTGATTTCGCTGGCATCGGCTAGCATCGCGGAGACTTCGCCCAGCCTGGACGCCCCAGGGTCTGCGCAACGATTCGGTGAGGCGCTCCGCGACATAGGTGTTGTCGGGATCGAGCTTCAGTGCAGAGCGAAACTCAGCCGCTGCCTGCTCGGGCTGGGCCTTGGCAAGGAAGGAGTCGCCGCGCTCCGTGTGTTGAAACACCAGCTGCGACTTCGTCATTTCCCGCGCCGAAAGGAATCTTCACGTCCTGCGGCGCCAGCCGCAGGGCCTGGTCGAACTGGGCAAACGCTTGTTCCATCTGGTGATGATCCTGCAATTTCAGTCCGCGCTCATAGGCGTTGCGGGCTTCCTTCAGATCCTTCTTCGAGGGAGCGCAGTAAACACCGCCAGGGATGCCGTTGCCGCAGGAGATGATCGGAGCGTCGACCGGAAGATCATTCGCCGCGAACGCCGGAACAGCCGGCATTGCCGCCAGAAGACCGACTGCCAGAATGGACCACGCGCCTCGCATCGAATTAGATTCTAACCTGACGCCATGCTCTGCATCGAGAAGCAAAAGTTTCGGTACCTTCGGGCTTAAGAGGAATCGGGGGGAACGGACAGCAAGTTGAGAACGAGGAAGCCCGGCTTTCTTGCAGGCATGTCGTCATGAAGCGCACTCAACTCCCTTCATCAGCTATTAATTCTCGCTCCGCTCAGCCCTGCCTAACCTGTTGGATTTGGAGTAAAATGCGGCCCAAATGGAGGAACCCCCATGAAACACTTCACATTCTTTTTGGTTGCCGTGGCAACATTGGCTGGCGTTGTCGCCTTCATGGCTGCTGCACGAGCACATGCGGATGGAGAACCCGCCGCACCGTTCGTTACCGAAATCCCTCACGGGTACCGTGACTGGAAGTGGATCTCCTCGGCCCATGAAGCAGGTAACCTCAACAGTTTAGGCGCTGTTTTGGGCAACGACGTAGCGTTCAACGCCTTCCGGGACGGCAAGCTTCCGTACCCGGACGGCACAATCATTGCCGCTTTGCATTACCGCAACGTCCCATCAGACGAGAACAACAGAGTCTTTGGCCAGGCTCAGTCTTTCGTCCCCGGGGCTCCTACGAACCTTCAGTTTATGGTCAAGGACTCAAGAAAGTACGCGGCAACCGGCGGCTGGGGATTCGGTCACTTCGCGGACGGCAAACCTGGCGACGCGGCGTTTATGAAAAGCTGCTTCCCCTGTCACGAGAAGACCAAAGCGAGCGACCTTGTCTTTACTCGTTATGCACCTTGATTCTGAAATTAGGGAAGGGAATCCACTGGCCACGGACGCTCAGTGGCGCGAGTGCGAGCCAACAGGATTGTCTAGGCAGATGGGCTGGAGACTTTGCCACCCAACCTAGCTCAGCATCAGCCGCTCAATATCCCGCGCTTTGCCGGTCTTCTCGTCGCAGTCAATCACCACGGCGCACAGCCGGACGTCGCCGGTGGCGGGCTCAAAGCGCACTGGCATGCCATTGAGAAACTTATTGACCACTAGCTCTTTCTTCACGCCGATCACTCCATCGTAGGGGCCAGTCATGCCGACGTCAGTAACGTACGCGGTTCCGTTGGGCAGAACCCGCTCATCGGCTGTGGGCACATGCGTGTGCGTACCGACCACCGCCGTCACGCGTCCATCGAGATACCAGCCCAGAGAAATCTTCTCCGAAGTAGCCTCGGCGTGGAAGTCTACGAAAATCACCTTGGCAGAAATCTTCTGCAAGAGCTGATCGGCGATGCGAAACGGATCGTCATTCGAAGCCATGAATACCCGTCCCTGCAGGTTAATCACGGCATAAGGGATCTTGCCCTTGTGACCCTGATACACGCCCCAGCCGGGCATGTCCGCGGGATAATTTGCCGGGCGAAGCACGCGCCGCTGCGGGCCGTGCCCATTGCCTTCGGCCATCTGAAAGTAATCGAGGATCTCGCGCTTGTCCCAGACGTGATTGCCGGTGGTGATCACGTCGATGTTCAGCTCGAAAAGCTCCTCGGCGAGCGCGGGAGTGATGCCGAAACCAGCCGCCGAGTTCTCCCCGTTGGCAATGACCAGGTCGATGGCGTGATCGCGGACAATGCCCGGCAGCCGGTCCTTGACGATTGTCCGTCCCGGCCGTCCGAAGATGTCGCCAATGAAGAGAATCCGCATGTCAAGTCGAAGTTCGATGGTAACACGCGGAGTTCAGAGCCCATGTTGGCGGAGCTGAAGGACTCCCGTCGGAAATTGCGATAGCTGCGAGGCGCGGGTTCTGAGTTAGAATGCCTATTGCGGTCGGAGGTCAACATGGATATTGGCACTGTCAACAGGCGGTCGCCGCGGGATTTGGCGATCGGCTCAGTCCTCTTTTCGTGCATGGGAGGGGTGGAGCTCGGGCGGGGTATCCAAGGATTGGTGTTCACGAAGCTGCTATATCCATGGACTGTGGAGTTTCTCTTCGGCACGGCCATTCTCGCCTAGGGCATTTTTTGGGCCGTGATGCTCGTGCGCCGAGCGAGCTCGGGCTCACCGGAAGCCTTCCCGACTCGGAATTAACGCGCAGTAGTCGGCGGAATTGTCGTTCAGTTTTTTCTCGTCGCCAGCTCCGCGGTGCGCAGAAAATCGTAATTGCCCGCCGGATTCAATTTCAGATTCGTCACGCGTCTGTTGTGGACCAGAACGTTGTCCAGATACCACAGATCGATGTAAGGCAGTTCCTCGGCCAGGATGCGCTGTATCTCGGCATAGATCGGCTTGCGCACGTCGGGATCGACTTCGCGGCGGGCCTGGTCGATCAGGGCATCCACTTCGAGGATTCGAGTAATGGCCGCGGTTCGCACCGTTCGGCGGAAACCTGGAGGAATGAAACACGTAAAAGATGTCTGGATCCTGATTGCCTCCGACCCAGCGCAACCCATAGAGCTGAAACGCCCCGTGGGTCACGTCGGCAAAGAAAGTCGCCGACTTCGAAGCTGCGAATGTCGAGCGCAATCCCCACCTCGCGCAATTGCTGCTGCATCACCGCCACCATCAACCGCGTGCTCTCGGTAGTAGAAGTCTTCATGGTGATGTGGAAACGCACGCCGTTCGCCAGAGGATAGCCGGCCGCATCGAGCAGCGCGCGAGCTTTATCGGGATCGTGGTCATATGCAGGCACGTTGCCGTTGTAGGCCCAACTTTGCGGCGGAAGAACGCTGCGCGCCGGTTGAGCCTCGCCGCGCCAGAGATACTCGATCATCGGACGGCGGTCGATCGCGTAGGCGATGGCTTGCCGGACCCGCACATCTTTCAGGATGGGATCGCGCAGATTGAATCCCAGATACTGGACCTCGGTGCCCGGTGCACGTTCGACGGCAAGGGAAGGTTCGCGCTCGAGCGTGAGCACGGTGTCAGGCGTGAGGAAGTTGCTGGCGATATCACCGGTTCCTTTGCGCAGTTCGAGGGCCGCGGTCGTCGCGTCGGGCACTACCGCGAAACGTACGCGCGCCAGCTTCACTTTCTCGCCCCAGTAGTCGTCGTTGCGCTCGATGACGACTTCCTTGTCGGTTTCGGCGCTGACGAACTTGAACGGCCCAGAGCCTATCGGGTGCCGGGCAATCTCATCTCCGCTGCCAAAGGGCACGATGCCTACCGCTCCATCGGTCAGATTCCACAGCAACGCGGCGTCCGGTTCCTTCATGTGAAAGATAACCCTGAAATCATCGGGCGCATCGATGTGATCGACAAAGCGATACGCCGCCGCCCTGGTGCTGCGAATCTTCCCGCTGAGCAGGGAATCGAAAGTCCATTTCACATCGCGCGAGGTAAGCGGGCGTCCGTCATGAAACCTTACCCCGTGATGCAGATAAAAGACGTAGGTCAGCGGATCGGGAACCTCCCAGCGCTCGGCCAGTCCCGGTGTGGCATTCAGGTCGGCGCCGCGCAAGACCAGGTAGTCGAAAATCAGACTGTCAATGCGTTCGGATTGCGCATCGACCCCCACTCGCGGATCCAGATTCGTGGGGCTTGATTCGATCACCATCACCAGCGTGTGGGGATCAGGTTTACTCGAACAGGACAGCAGCGATGCCATCAACGCCAGAGCAGCGAAAACAGCCGAAGGCCGACCCATCAGCGGCAGTCCCGGCACATCTGGTCGAGCCTGTTGACGGTTTTCCAGTTGCGGGTGGTGGTGACCACAGATAACACGCCATCAAGTGGATGCTTCCACAGACTGCTGCCGGATACTCCATTCGGAAAATAGAGATAAACTTCCCTGCCGAGACAACGAGCTTGGTCCGGCTTCAGCGTGAGCTTCGCCAGCTTGTTCAAAGCGGAGGGTGCAGGACCCTCCGACAGGAAAGCGACGTGAAGTTTCTCGGGATCGACTCCAGACTGGCTGAGAAAGGGATTGTTCTTAATCGTGGTTGCCATTTCGTCCGCGGTCCTCGAAATGACAGAGGCGGAAAAACCAAAATCGGCGACGATTTTCTCCTCGATTCTGGTCGACAACGCGGCCGCCGAAAGCTTTCCGGCCTTGAAAATCACGTTGCCACTCTGAATGTAGGTCTTCACCTGCTTGAAACCCAGCGCTTCGAACGACGCTCGAAGCTGGTCCATCTTAATTCGCTTGTGCCCGCCCACGTTGATTCCGCGAAGCATTGAAATATAAATCGGCATAAATGAAACCGGTCTGTGCCCGAAAGTTGTCCACTTAACAGCTAAGGATACGAGATCTTACCCAGCACCGCCGCCCGCTTCGCGCCCGTCGCGGAAGGAATATTCGAGGGCCGTCGATGCCACGTCTCATACGCCAGAACCGCAAAGGCCACGGCTTCTTTCGCCGCCGAAGGCAGGCCAAATTCGTCCGAGAGTCGCAATCGCAATCCGAGCGGAGCAAGGTCGCTGTTCAACATCGCCACGAGTGCACGGTTTTTGGCTCCGCCGCCGGAAAGAATCAATTCCTGAAAGCCTGGCTTCCGCGGCGGTCTTGATTTCTTCAGGACGAACCTCCCCACCGCATCCGCAATTGACTTCGCCGTCAGAGCAGTAGCCGTTGCCACAGCGTCTTGCTTTCGGCAGCGTCCACAGCTACGCAAGAATTCAAGCACAAACTCCCGGCCGAATTCCTCGCGTCCCGCGGTCTTAGGAGGTTTTCTTCGGAAAAACTCGCGTTGTAGCATTCCACGCACGACCTTATCCAGAACCTTCCCAGAAGTCGCGATCTTCCCCCCGCGATCGAACGGTTTCCGGAATAGCTTCTCGGACACGGCATCGATCACCATATTACCCGGCCCGCTATCGAAGGCGAGCACATCACCGGCCGCAGCACCCGCGGGAATCGCTGTCAGGTTCGCGATGCCCCCGATGTTCTGCACGATTCTCCCCACGCGTGCGTCGCAAAAGAGCATGTAGTCGAGGAAGGGAACCAGCGGCGCGCCTTTGCCTCCAGTTGCTATATCCGCCGGACGAAAGTCCGAAACCACCGGAACGCCGACCCTCGCCGCAACGATCGCCGCCTCGCCCGCCTGCCACGTCGCGGCCACTTTGCGCCCAAGAAAAAGTTGTGCCTCGCCTTGTTGATAGAGCGTCTGGCCGTGGCAGCCGACGAGATCCGCCTTTACCCGGAACCGCCGCTCGGTGGCCAGCACTGCGTTAGAATAGAGCTCGCCCAGCAGGAAATTCAGCCGGGCCAGGTCGGCCACGCTTGCCCGCGAAGCATTCATCGCGCCCAGCACAGCTTCGCGAACCCTCTTCGGGTAGGAGTACTCCGCGTGTCCCAGCAATTCGAACTTGCTGTTAGAGGCTCGACGCGAACCTGAAGCTCGCGAGTCCATTCGCACCAACGCCACGTTGACGCCATCGGCTGAAGTCCCGCTCATCACCCCGGCTACGATCATGCCCTTCTTCATCATGCCCGCGGCCGCCGTGCGTTCTCGCGATCGTTCTCCTCGCGATCATTCTCTAATCGATTCAAAGCTTCCAGACGCACCTGCTCGCTGAATTCCCACAGCTTCCTTGAGAGCTTGTCAATGGCCGTGGCAGATGGAACCTTCGTCTTACGCAATATGTTTCCGGACTTCTTTTTAAATGCCAGAACGCGCCGCGTCGACTCTTTGACACGTCGAGCAAACCTGGGGTCGCGCTCCGCGGTCTTCACTAGCTCTTCAAAAGCCTGCGTGATGTAATCCGCGCGATGGCAGATCAGGCACAAATCTCCGCCCGCTCGAACAAACTCGACCGCGGCTTGTCCCACTGGGGCCGCCGACAAGACTCCGCCCATTTCCAGATCGTCCGACACAATCAGATTGCGATAGCCGATACGTTTGCGCAGGATGTCTTTAATCCAAGTCTTTGAGAGAGATGCTGGCGTCTGGTCTTGCGTAACCAGCGGATAGGCCGCGTGCGAAATCATGATCAGGGGCATCTCCGCGCGGAGCATGCGGTAGGGCACTAGATCCTCGGCCCAAAGCTTTTTCATCGGCTTCTCGATCAATGGCAGTTCATGATGGCTGTCGAGTGTGCCCTCGCCCAAGCCGGGAAAATGCTTGCCGCATCCCAGCACGTGAGACGCGCGAAGCCCAGCGAGAAACTCTCGCGCGTAGGCGACGGTCTCTCGCGGATTCGGCGATACCGAGCGCGAACTCATCACGCTGCGCGAGGCTTGAAATGCCAAGTCGAGCACAGGAGCGAAGTCAAGATTAAATCCCAGAGCACGGCAGTTCTCTCCAATCACCTGCCCATGCCTGCGGAAAAGTTTGCGATCGCCGGTCGCGAACACGTCCGCCGCTGCAGGAGTTGGCCCCAGCACGTCGCGAAAGCGATCCACGTGGCCGCCTTCGAGGTCGACACAGGTGAAAAGCGGCGTCGCAACGCTCTTCTGGCAGTCGCATAAGAGCGTCCAGGTCTGTTCGGCACTCTTTATATTGCGAGCAAAGAGGATCACGCCTGCCGGTTGCAGCCGCTCCAGCAGGGAACTCAGACGCGGCGTCATTGCTGTGCCGTCGAAGCCGACGATCAGAAGCTGGCCAATTCCTGAGGGGGAAGGCCAGGTTTTTTCAGAAGAAGTCATCACGCCCCGACTGTCATTTTAATCTGAAGCTTGTTCGTCCTTGGGGCGCGTTTCGAAATGGTCAGCCGCCCGGTGACCGAATTGAAGTTCGGTGCCCACACGTCAAAAGTGTAATTTCCGGCCGGCAGACCCTTGATCGTGAACCGCCCGCTCGCTTCGGTCTCCGCGGTGTGTTTCTCTGTCGAGTCTCCCGGACCAAAAACCTCCACTGTTGCGCCGCCCATCGGTTGATCAGAGATTGCTCCTGAGATCCAAACGTTGCCCTCGGCAGAACGCACCAAGATCGGATCGGCGAGTTCAACGACAGTGTTAATGCAATGTCCGGAGAGGCGGCAGGCCTCGGGCAGCGCGCCGCCCTGGGGCCAGCATTGCCCGGTCAATGCGCTCGTGAGAAGCACACACTCTGCGAATCTGCAGAACATCCGATGAGCGTTTGCTATCGTCATTCGATCTGCCTCTTCAACTCCGCCAGCAAATTCAGTGCCTCCAGTGGCGTGAGCCGGTTCAAATCCACCTCGCGCAGCTTCTCCAACACCGGCTGCGAGATCGGAGTGAAGATCGTCAACTGCGTAGCCGGCGGCGAAGCTCCCGGCGAAAGATGTCCTGTCGCCAGGCGCTCGACTGACTCGTGCTCGGCCAGCACCTCGCGGGCCCGCGTGATCACTTCGTTCGGCAGGCCGGCCAGCTTGGCAACCTCGATGCCGTAGCTGCGGTCGGCAGCGCCGGGCTCAACTTTGCGCAAGAAGACAATCCCGCCACCGGATTCCTTCACCGAGACGTGATAATTCTTCACTCCTGAAAGTTGTTCAGCCAATTCCGTAAGTTCGAAATAGTGAGTGGCGAACAAAGTCTTGGCCCGTACCCGCGCGTGCAGGTACTCGATCGCGGCCCAGGCGATGGCGAGGCCGTCGTAAGTCGAGGTGCCGCGGCCAACCTCATCAAGCAGAATCAGTGAACGCGCCGTCGCCGTATGTAGAATTGCCGCCGTCTCTGTCATCTCAACCATGAAGGTCGAGCGACCACGTGCCAGGTTGTCGCTGGCGCCGATGCGGGTGAAGACGCGGTCGACCACGCTCAGCCGCGCCGAGCGCGCAGGAACGAACGAGCCCATCTGCGCCAGAATTACGATCAGCGCCGTCTGTCGCAAGTAGGTAGACTTGCCGCCCATGTTCGGCCCAGTCAGCAGCAAGATGGTGTGCGTGGACGCATTCAGGTAAAGATCGTTCGGCACGAAGCGCTCGCTGCCTCCGGCCATCTCCTGCTGCTCAATCACCGGATGCCGTCCCTCGACGATCTCCAGATCGCCCCCGTCTGGTGAGGCCTTGTCAGTCGAAGCCGCGTTCACCGAAGCAGTAAATTGTGGTCGGCAGTAATTCCGCAGCGCGGCGATGTGGGCCAGCGAAGCCAGCACATCCACTTCCGCCAGCGCCAGCGCGGTCTGGCGGATTCTCTTCGCCTCGGACGCAATCGCGGTGCGCAGTTCAGTGAATAGCCGCCGCTCGATCTCTACAATCTTCTCCTGCGCGTCGAGAATCTTGGCTTCATATTCCTTCAGCTCAGGCGTGGTGAAGCGCTCCGCGCCCACCAGAGTCTGCTTCCGTTCATAATCCTGCGGCACCAGGTGCAGGTTCGGTTTGGAAACCTCAATGTAGTAGCCAAAGATGGAATTGAACTTAACCTTGAGCGAACCAATCCCGGTCCGCCCGCGTTCCCGTTGCTCGATCTGCGCCAGCACCTGCTTGCTGTTCCGTGAAAGCTCGCGAAGTTCGTCGAGGTCATGATCTACGCCTGTGGCAATCACGCCGCCATCGGCGAAGCTCAGCGGCGGCTCCGGCACAATCGTCTTTTCAATCCGGTCGCGCAGGTCGCCGAGTTCGTCGAGCAATCCGTGCATAATCCCGAGTCGCTCCGCCGCTAACCGTCCTACCGCAGCTTTAATCGCGGGAATTTTTGCGAGTGACGCGGCCAGCGCCAGCACATCCCGCGGATTCGCCGTCTCCAGTGTCACGCGGCTCAAGAGCCGCTCCAGGTCGAGCACCCCATCGAGCGCGCGGCGCAACTCCTCGCGCGCGATGGTGTCCTTTACACCCGCCTCCACACAATCGAGGCGCGCATTGATTTCCGCCAGATCAAGCGACGGCCGCAACAACCACGCGCGCAACAAGCGCTTGCCCATGGGCGTAACCGCGGCGTCGATCGAGCGAAACAGAGTTACTCCCGCGTCCGTCCCGGCAAACAGAGGTTCAATCAATTCCAGATTGCGCACTGTGACCGCGTCCAGCACTAGATAATTCTGCCGCTCATACCAGCCGATGCGGTCAACGTGGTCGAGCGAGCCGCGCTGCGTCGAACGCACATAGTAGAGAATCGCCCCGGCCGCGGCGGCTGCAGCCGTCCGCCCCGCCAGCCCAAATCCCTCGAGCGACAGCACTCCAAAATGATTCTCCAGCAGCGGAATGGCATGGTCAGGAGCGAAGATCCAGTCATCCAGTGGCGTCTCCGCACAAGTGGCTCCGGACGCCCGGGGTTGCGTTACCGGGCTGGGCAGCGGCTGCGCGGACGAAGAGCGGTTCGTCTGAACCTCGAACAGCGGCGCCGCCGACCCATACAACAATTCCTTCGGCCGTAACTGCTCCAATTCTTCCTGCACCCGCCGTAGCGCACTCTCTCCGGAAAACTCCGTAGCACGAAATTCCCCGGTGGAAAGATCTAGTGCCGCAAAGCCCACGCGTTCTCCCACTTGCGCCAACGCCGCCAGAAAATTGTTTTCTTCCGACCCCAGCAGCGAATCCGCCGCCGTGCCCGGCGTCACCACCCGGGTTACTTCGCGCCGCACCAGTTTCTTGGCCAGACGCGCATCCTCCATCTGTTCGCAGACAGCTACTTTGAAGCCTTTGCGGATGAGCTTGCCGATATAGCCTTCCGCAGCGTGGTGTGGCACTCCGCACATGGGTACTGCAATGCCTTTCTCTTTGTTGCGCGAGGTAAGAGTGATTTGCAGCTCTTTGGAGGCGACAATCGCGTCGTCAAAGAAAAGTTCGTAGAAATCTCCCAGGCGGAAAAATAACAGCGCAGTGGGATGTTCTTTCTTGACTGCGGCATATTGCCGCATCAGCGGAGTGGACGGCTCAGTCATTGATTCAGCAGCTGGCGCGGATTATAACAAGTTCAAACTAGGAAGGTTTCAACGTTTCCAGGGGTTCAAAGTTTCAATGTCCCAAAAGCGACCTGTGCAGTCTGTCTTTGAAACCTTGAAACTCTGCAGCCTCGAAACCTTGAGTTTTGAGACCTTGCTTGACGCAGCTTCTCCCGCAGTGTTTACCTAATACATGGAACTCCGCAAAGATCCCATCACCCGCTCTTGGGTTATGACGGGAGATGACTCGGCCGAAACCACTCCTCGGACTCAAACCAGCTGTCGCTTTTGCCCGGACTCGCCCGAGGCCACGCAAGTCATCTCAGCCATTCCCAGTGCCGCAGGCTGGTCGGCGCGGTCTATGGTGCACCCCGCTCCGCTTTATCACATTGAAGGTGAACCCGGCCGCCGCGGCGACGGACTCTATGATCGTATGAATTCGGTCGGCGCTCATGAAGTCCTGGTCGAGAATCCCCGGCATGACCGCCAGCTCTGGAGTGCCAGCGACGATGAAATCGGCATGTTCCTGCGCCTCGCCGCCGAACGCATTCTCGACCTCAAGCGCGATCCACGCATCAAGTACGTCAGTCTTTACAAGGACTACGGTCCCAACGCCGGCCAGGAATTCAGCCATCCTACCTCGCAGCTCACCGCCACCATGTTCGTGCCGCGCCGCGTGCTCTACGAATTGCGGGCGGGACGCGAATACTTCACGGAAAAAGAGCGCTGCGTCTTCTGCGACATTCTCAACCAGGAAGAGCGCCAGGCCTCGCGAGTGATCGAGGCCCGCGGCGATTATGTCGCTCTCGGGCCCTACGCTCCGCGCGTCCCCTACGAAACCTGGATTCTACCCCGCAACCACGACGCGTCGTTCGAGCGCACGGGATTGTCGAAGCCGGGGTTGCGCACGAATCTCGCGGCGCTTCTACGCCGCACGCTGCAGCGCATTCGCACCGTTACGGAAGGTTTCCATCTCGTGCTGCACACCTCGCCCAACAGCCTGCATCCCTCGAAAACTCTCGGTTATTGGAAGACTATTGACGACGACTATCATTGGCACATCGAGATCATGCCGGTCCTCGCCACCAAAGCCCGCTCCTACACGTTCAAGGAGGTTTACTATTCGCCGGTCAGCTCCGAGACCGCGGTCAAGCAGCTGCGCGAGGCGAAGATTGACGGCTGAGGAACGCGGCGTCTTGGGATGGGTAGGTGTGCAGAGTCCAACACAGACCAGGAGACCAAGTTGAGACACATGCTCTGCATGGTGTTGTTGCTCGTGGCTGCATCCGTTGCCCAGACGGCTGGCAACGCGCCGGCAAGCGTTTCTGCTGCCGAGAAGCAGAAGGTCCTCTGGCAAAAACTCGAATCCACCATCCACGATGTCGACCAGCATCTCGACGGCGTGATGGGCGTGGCCATCGAAGACCTCAAAACCGGCGACCAGTTCTTTCTCCACGAAAATGAAGTCTTTGCCCAGGCCAGCTCGATCAAGGTCACGGTCCTCGCTAATTTGTATCTCCAGGCGCAGCAAGGCAAGCTGAAGCTCACCGATCTCTACACTGTGCAGTCTTCAGATCTCGTTCCTGACAGCGACATCATGGGGGGTCTCACGCCCGGCGTCACCCGGATCACGCTGCGCGATCTCGCCACCATGATGGTCGCGGTCAGCGACAACTCCGCCGCCAACGTGCTGATCGACCGCGTAGGGATGGACAACGTCAACGCCATGCTCGATTCGCTTGGGCTCGCGCACACTCGCCTGCGCCGCAAGATGATGGACGTCGAAGCCGCCAAGCAGGGGCGCGAAAATATTTCCACGCCGCGCGAAATGATGGCCCTGCTTGAGGCCATTTATCGCGGAAAGCTGCTTAATAAAGAATCGACTGAAGACTTCTTCAAAGTTCTCAGCACCAACAAAGATTCCTGGATTCCCCGCGACCTTCCCGCCGCGCTGAAAATTGCCAACAAGCCGGGATCGCTCGAAGCCGTCCGCAACGATTCCGGCATCGTCTTCGTCGAAGGCCGTCCGTATGTGATTTGCGTGATGACCGCATTCCTTACCAACGAACGCGATGGTGAACAAGCCATCAGCAAGATTTCCCTCGCCGCCTGGCGCATGTTCGACCGCCTCAGCCGCGCCTCGGACTACGGCCGCGTCGTTTCTCCGGGCAACGGCGGCCGTTGATCCCCACCGGTCGGGGCCGATCACGTTTCGAAGCTCAGTGAACGAAATTGATCGCGACGGCGGGAGTGACCGTGGCGTTCGTATTATGACTCGCTGGAATGACCCGCGTGCCGAGAAGCACGCCCAGATTGGGTTTCCAACTGTATTCGACCGCTGGCGCAAAGGCAACGACCTCGGCAGATCCAGAGTTCAGCAAGACGTTCGGATTTTGCCCGCTGCCGGAATTCGCGTTGAACCCGGTCACGCGCGTGTTCCAGTTGTGGCGGTAGGTGACATCGAGCGCGAGCACCCATTTCCGCGTCGCACTATACTCCCACGACGAGTCGGCGAGGAAGGAACTGCCGGGCTTCGCATTGCCTCGGAATCCGGCTGTCGTACCATAGACGCTCGCGTCTTCGACGTTTACATTGCTCGAAAATGCCTGCGATGCATCAAAGCGCATGCGTAAAATCCGGCCATTCGGCAGCCAGAAATAAGTCTGAGTGTAGAGCGCCAGCGTCGTGGTGTAGGCTCCGCTGCCCAGGCCGTTGGGCCGGTCGCCCAACCGGTCATACTTTCCGGTCGGAAACGTTTCCTGTACGACAGCCGAAGTCGTCGGAACCCAACTGCCTTCGTGAAACTTCGCGAGCCGGTACTGACCCTGCACGGTGAGATCGCCCAGCTCGACGCTGGAACTACTCGGTCCGCTGCTCGCCACGTTGAAGCCCGCAGTGGGGATCATGCCAACCGTCACTCGATCCACCACTCCGTAGTTCACATACGTGAGCGACCCCAGGCCGTTCGAGTGAGCAGAGATCACGTCGTAGAGATAAGGCTCGACCAGGAAACGTCCGCGCGGCAAAGTCGTGGCGTTGGGAGCCAGCATTGGGCCGGTCCACCAGGCCTCGTCCATCGACTGGCGGACCACAGAAGATGGCGGCGAAGCTTCTTGCGCGCTGGCGGTAAGGCCACCCGTCAGCGCGAGCACGGTCAATGCTCTCCGAATCGCGCTTTGGAGAGTCACTCGTGCGGCCTCCTTGCTGGATCGTATCGTGGCATGAACTCATTGGATTTCAGTGCGCCTTGCCGGATGCACTTTCAGCATAGACTGTCTAGGTCGTGCGACGGATGTGCTTGGCGGTTGGAGTGAGCATCGGCCCTTGCCAGCAAGGGGAGCATAGACACGAGAGGCGGGGAATCAAAACCGATACTAAGTAACGGCGGGAACGTCGCACCGAAACTCGCTTATTCTCCCCCCGCCTTCGCCTGCAGGACCAGCGGCCGCTGGCGCAGCAGCTGTTCCGCTGCCTTGGCTTCCACCGGTTGAGAGAAGAAGGACCCTTGCCCGAGTTCACACCCCAGCAGGTTAAGGTTATCGAGCTGTCTGCCGGATTCAATGCCTTCGGCAATCACTTTCAATTTCAATTTGTGCGCCAGCAGGATGATCAGCTCTACCATCTCACAGGTGCCACGGTCGGCCAGCATTCCGCCCACCAGCGAGCGGTCAATCTTCAGCGCTTCGATAGGGAATTGCCGCAGGCCGCCCAAGGACGAATTCCCCATTCCAAAATCATCCAGGACCACGCCCACCCGAAGTTGCCTGAGGTGCGAGAGAAGCGTTGCCGTCAGCTTTGGGTCGGCAGCGGCCACGGCCTCCTTCACCTCCAGATGCAATCGCGATGAGTCAATCCGGTTTTCCCGCAGGGTTGCCTCCAGATGCGTGACCAACCCTGTGTCCGCGAGTTGCTTGGCCGAAATGTTCACGCTCACGTTTAGCGTTTCCAGGGCAGAAATCCCGTTGTCCCAGGCGTGCAACTGCTTGCATGCTTCCACAATCACCCACTGGCCGATCGAAACCAGCAACCCCGTGTCTTCGGCTGCCTCAATGAATTTGAACGGCGAAATTAAGCCTTGCTCGGGATGCTGCCAGCGCAACAGTGCCTCGAAACCCGAGATCTGCTTCGTTTTCATCTCGACGATCGGTTGGTAAAACACGCGGAACTGGCTCTGCTCAAGCGCCTCTCGGAGGTCGGCTTCGAGCTTGAGCCGGTTCACCGCGCGGGTGTGTACCGCAGCGTCAAACACTTCACAGCGCGATCCTCCCATAGCCTTCGCCCGGCGCATCGCTACGTCGGCATCCTGCAGCAGATCTACAGCGAGCTCGTGCGTAGATTTGCTCAAAGCGATGCCCACACTCGCAGACGTGCGCACTTCGCGTCCCTCCACCACCAAGGGCTCGGCCACGGCGGAGAGGATTCGCTTTGCAACCCGCATCGCATTGCTGGGATCGTTGACTTCTTCGAGTAGGATGGTGAATTCGTCGCCACCCATTCGGGAGAGAATCGTATCCATCATGGGGAACCCATCCTGCGGGCGGGAAACCGTATCGTCGTGCCTCAAACAGCCTTCGAGGCGCCGTCCGACCTCGACGATCACGCGGTCTCCCACCGCAGGACCCAGCGAGTCGTTGAACGTCTTGAAGCCGTCGAGGTCCACAAATAACACTGCGTGCTGGCGCTCCGGGTTTCGCCGTGCCCGTGCGAATAAGTGTTGCAAGCGATCCAGGAAGAGACGCCGGTTGGGCAATCCGGTCAAACCATCGTGAAAGGAATTGTGCTCGAGTTGCTCTTCCGCTTTTTTGCGATCGGTCACGTCGCGATTCACGATGACCAACTTGGCAACGTCGCCCTTCTCGTTCCGGATGGTGCTGGCCATCGACTCGAGCACCCGCCAGGTTCCGTCTTTGTGGCGGATCCGGTACTCCAGTTTTCTGCCGACTCCAGTGCTGCGTGCTTCGCGCGCCGCCTCCAGCACCTTGAAACGATCCTCTTGATGGATCTGCTCAAAAAGAAGAAGTCTCGGAGAGTTCCGCCGCCGAATAACCAAGAATTCTCTTATAAGCAGGACTGTTATAGAGTCGCCGCCCCTTCAGGTCGACAAGCGCAATCATGTCCGCCGCGTTCTCCGTGACGATCTGGAACAACTCCTCGCGTTGCTTCGACTCCCGGCGAGACAGGTACATCCGGAACTGCTGGTATAGCACCAGGATGCCGAGTGCTCCGAGAGCAAACCAATTCCATTGCAGCATTAGTTCTACCTGGGCCGAAAGGAAGATCGGCCAAAAACCGGCCTTCAAGAGTGATATCGGCAAATATAGGCAGGATAATTAGCTGGCCGCGCCAATCTGTTTAGGCGTCCAAACCAGGCTAATTCACCGTGAGGGTAATCGTCGTGGTCTGTTGAATGCTGCCCGCCGCGGCGGTGACGGTCACTGTCGAAGTCGAAGGGCTTGTCCCTCCGCTTGTACCAGCACCGCCGCAGGCCGACATCGTGCCCAGGCCGATGAGCACTGCGGCTAGCGTTAGCATGAGCGGACTGCGAGCTTTGCGCCAGCCGATCAAGCAAAAAGCAAAGGCCATCGCGGTCACGGGCAAGAAAGGGCTCGGCATCTGCCGTGAGGCGGATTGCGCGCCTGCCGAGACGGTCATTTTGGTGGTAACGGCGGCTCCCGAAAGCGTTACCTGGGAAGGACTAAACGCGCAAGTGGCTCCTGCAGGCAGACCGGAGCAGCTAAAACTGACGGTAGCGTTGAACCCTGCCACCGGCGTCACGGTTAACGTAACTGTACCCTGATTGCCTGAGTTCACGGTCAGTGAACTCGGAGAGGGAGTCAGCGTGAAGCCGCCAGCACAGGCTGGGAAGCTGAAGGATGCGATCCGCGTACTCCATTGATTGTTACCCTTAGCTGGCTGATATTGGTTCGTATACCAAAAGGTACAGTCGTCAACTGGGTCGACCGCCATGCTGCTGTAGTCGCCCCAGCGCACGGAATTGGTTTGCGACGCGGTGGCAACGCCAGCCGTAGACAAAATATCGATCTCTGTTTCCATCGTGTTCAGCGGGTCCGTGGACTGGCGGCCAGTGTAGCGGATCGAGGGACTCATATTACTGCTCGAGACGTTGTACCCCACCGCGATATCCCCGACATGGTCCATCGCGATGCTGCCCATCCAGCGATAATTCGAATCCGGCGCGTACGTCCCCTGCTGGTAGACCGAAAAACCCGAGCCCGAGCCCGGGTTCGGGTTGCGCAGTTCGTACCACCGAATGCCCGTCTGGTGGTCGCTGCCGGAAGCGACCTGCACCGAGTGGTTGGCAACCAGATCCTCGTAGCTGCCGAAGTTGCGATACCCGAGCCGATACATCAACCGGTCGCCGAATACGCCCAGCATTTCCGAGGTTCCCGCCTGGGGAACACAGTTATCGGCGGGGGTAAACACTGTGACCGAGTCGCCGCAAGGTTCGAGGAACGCCGCCACGGGGATATTCGTCGGTCCGGTAAGCGTGGAATTGGTCGGCGTCGTCCAGTCGACATGAAACTGCCAGAGATCGAGCGATTGATCGTTCACATCGAAATTCACGAAATAATTTGGCGCGCCACTGGGAGGCGCCGTGGTCCCGTCCACGTCGGAAGGTAGCCACAGGTTGTTGGATGTGCCGTTGTTCGTGAAGCACTGCATCGTAGCGTCCGCTCCGCTTAGCATCGAGGTGCGGTCGACCGCACAGGCCGCAGGACCCTGATAAACGAGGTTCACAGACTGGGCGTACGCAATGTAGTAAGCATCGGGCCAGACCCCCAATTTCGGATAGTCCGGCATCGGCGGGCAGTCACACTGCAACGTGGGGTTTACCGGTACTTCAAATTGATACAGATTCCACGATCCAGTGGCGTCCGACGAAGTTGATACCGCAATACAGAGATATGGCGGACTCGTGTAAAGAGGCATCATCATCACCCAAACGTTAGCCAACTTATCGTACTGGGCGATTTCATCAAGATCGGAAGTAGCCGAGCACGGTCCTCCCAGGGGGCTCCACAAAGTGTGCCCGTCGGCCGGGCCGGAAAGCACCCGGCCGGTGGACTTGTCGAATACCGCGAAGGACTCATTCACGAATTGCACAAATTGCGTTGCCCCTGCGGCTCCGTTCGCGACGGCGATGTTCCCCTGTTCGGTGTAATCGGGGAACCCTTTCCCAATGCCCAAAATGTCGAGTCCGGAATTCGTCGTAAGCGTTGCATCAGGGTTCGCCTGAGATGACTTAAGACTCAAATCGTGCGAGTCCGTATATCCCGACTGTTGCGGGAACGCATCGCCGGCGCCCGAAGACGGACTCGCGTTTTCCGGCGGCGCCATCTGGATTAATGGCGGCGTGGTGACGTGTTTCGTGGCTGATACTACGATGGAGTGCGATGGGTTCTGGGCCGTGCTAAAGGATCCCGTGAAAAGCAGCAAAACAGGTAGCGTCTTTAGGGTCATCACTGTGGGGTAATCCGATGAAATCAGTTTCCCAAACCATGCGCCAGCCAGGAGGTGGGACCCTGAAACCTGATCCCGCCGGACACAAGGACAATCCATTCCTTCCTACTACGATAGTAGAAAAGCCCGCCTCTGGCAAGGGTTCTCGAGCTTTTGGCAGTGGCTTGGTTTGAAGCAGTCTTGAAACGGCACGGGCTCAGCAGCCCCGTAAGATCCCAAGAGTATCGCGTGTTTAGCCGCTGAGGCAGCATGTTTCTCAAACCGAGCCGCTGCGCCAGGGCGACTTGTTCCAAGTTTGCGGGCCCGTTTTTCCTAGTGGTCAGGGATTCACCACAATCTTCCCGAACATCTGGCTGTTCTCCAAATACTCATGGGCCGCACGCATCTCGCTGAGCGGAAACACGCGGTCCACCACGGGCTTCAGGCGCCCGGCAAACACGTGCCGAAGCACTTCATGCAAGTCGCCCATGGTTCCCATATAGGAGCCCAGCAGCGTCAACTGCCGGCCAAACAGATGCCGAAGATCGATTCCGACATTCGGCCCGGTAGTAGCGCCGCAGGTCACCAGCGTGCCGCTGCTCTTGAGCGACCGCACGCTTTCATCCCAGGTTGCGGCGCCAACGTGTTCCACCACGATGTCGACGCCCTCTTTATTTGTGATCTTGCGGACTTCCTCGGAGATTTTTTGCTGGTAATGGTTGATGCCGTAATCCGCGCCCAGTTCGCGGCCCTTGGCCAGCTTGGCGTCGTCTCCCGCAGTCGTAATCACGCGGCAGTGAAAGAGTTTGGCAATCTGAATGGCAGCGATTCCCACGCCAGAGCTCGCCCCGAGCACCAGCACTGTCTGCCCCAGACGAATGCCGGCTCGTTCAACGAGCATGTGCCACGCAGTCAGAAACACTAGAGGCACACTGGCCGCCTGATTGAAATCAAGCGAGTCGGGAATCGGAATCACATTTGCGGGTGGGACCGCGATCAGTTCGCAGTTGCCTCCATCCACGGCATTCCCCAGTGCGGTAAACTCGCGGCACTGATTCTGCAGTCCCATGACACATTTCTCGCAATGCCCGCAGTAATGCATGGGCGCCAGCAGCACTCGCTGCCCCGGCTTGAATCCGCTGACGTACTCCCCTACTTCGACAATCTCACCCGCTACGTCGCTGCCGAGAATGTGCGGCAGCTTGACTCCCGGCAGCCCCTTGCGCACCCAGATATCCAGATGATTCAGCGCACAGGCCCGCACCCGAACCAGCACTTGATCCTTTCGAGGCTGCGGATCAGCGATCTCTTCGTAGGTCAAAACTTCCGGCCCACCGAATTGATGAATGCGGACAGCTTTCATAAAGGTGCTCTCCCAAGAGCCTGAAATTAACACAAAATGCGGTTGCGTTTGACTCTGGCTGTTAACCGACTGATAATCAACCTGCAGGCGGGTCTCAGCCTCATGGATATCTACGAACAAATCGTCCAGCTCCGCCGCGACGGACGCCGCGGCGCCGTGGCCACGATCGTCAACGTGCGCGGCTCGATCCCTTCGTTTAAGACCGCCAAGATGCTGGTGCGCGACGACGGCTCGATAGTCGGCACCATCGGGGGCGGTTGCGTTGAGGCCGACGTGTGGCAGGCGGCGCGAGAAGTCATGGAATCGGAGAAGCCTCGCACCCTTACGTTCGACCTGAATCAGGATCCGAAATACGATACCGGCTTGGTCTGCGGCGGCACACTCGAAGTTTTCATCGAGCCGATACTACCTCCAGCATTACTTTATGTGTTTGGTGCAGGTCATGTAGCAGCAAACCTTTGCCAGGTCGCTGCGAATGCGGGCTTTGACCTCATCGTTACCGATGATCGCACCTCCTACGCCACAAAAGAACGCTTTCCGTCCGCCCGAGAAGTTCATGCACTCGATTTTGACGAGGCTACAAAGCTGCTCGACCCAAACGAGGCTTCCTATATCGTCATCGTCACCCGCGGTCATCGCGACGACATGCGCCTGCTGCGCTGGGCGGTGCAGACTCGCGCCCGTTACATCGGCATGATCGGCTCCAAGCGCAAGGTGATCGGAATCTTCAAGACATTGCAGGAGGAAGGTGTGCCCGCGCATCTGTTCGACCGCGTCCACGCGCCGATCGGGCTCGACATTGGTGCCGTCACTCCCGAGGAGATTGCGGTTGCGATTACGGCGGAGTTGATCGCGTTTCGCCGCCACGCCAGCGCTGGCCTGCCTCACATGAGCTGGTTCCACTCGCAAAGCTCTCAATCTGCGCGGAGCGAAACGTATGACGCATCCGGTGAGGCGGTCGAAGAGCACGAATGAGCTGTTGACCCGAAAGGTTTTCTGCCCATAATGTTGAGTTCTACTACGAAGTTTCTATGCCTCCGTGTGCTAATGAAGGTGTTTCAACAATTTTTCCTGATTCCTGCTATCTTCGCAGCATGACTCGCGCTTCCAGCTTCGTCGGCCTGATTCTCGCTGCCGGAGACTCCTCGCGCATGGGTCGCGATAAGGCGTTGCTGCCGTGGCCTCCAGCAACTGGGCAAGCTCCTTCGAGCGAAACCTTCCTCTCGGCTGCCATTCGCTCGCTTTCGCCGCCCACCGAGTTCGTGCTGGTTGTAGTCGGAAAGAATGAACCAGCGCTGTCACCAATTATTTATGCTCAAGGCGCGTCTCTGGTGGTCAACCCGGATCCGAATCGGGGTCAATTCAGTTCATTGCAAGTCGGGTTACACGAGGTGCTCAACCGCGGGCGCGATGCCGCTATGGTGACCCTGGTCGACCGCCCTCCAGTCACTACTACAACCATCCAAACTCTTCGAGATACCTTCGAGGCTGCGGATCAAAACATCTGGGCGGTGGTTCCTGAATTTTCAGGCAAACATGGCCATCCCTATCTGGTGGGCCGCGAAATGATGGAAGCGTTTCTCCGGGTCCCGCCGACATCGATCGCCCGCAACATCGAACACGAGAACCAGCAACACATCCAATACTTGTCTGTCGACGATCCTCTGGTCGCTCTGAATATCAACACGCCGGAGGACTACGCAGGGCTGCTGGCGCGGTCTTCCTGACTCTGGCCCGCATCACCGAGCCTGTTATTGCGTGTTTTCCAACAATCACGTTATCGTCGATAGATGAACGCTGCCGAGGGCCGAAGCATTTCTTCCTGTCACCAACGAATTTCTTGATTCGATTCTCCGCCTTAACCTGCGCGTCGCGGCATTTGACTGCGACGGCACGCTCTGGTCGGGCGATGTCGGGGAGCAGTTCTTCGATTGGGAACTGAAACAGCGTGACATCATCCCGGAAGCTCTTGTGCGTCCCCTACGGGAACGTTACGCGGCCTATCGGCGGGGCGAGGTGGGCGAAACCAAAATCTGTGGCGAAATGGTGACGATGCACCGAGGCATTTCAGAGCTGAAGATAATGGAAGCCGCGGCGCGCTTCTTTGACCAGTTCTTCGTAGCGCAGATCTTTCCGGAGATGCGGGAACTGATTCGCCGGCTGCACGAAAATGGCTGCGAGGTCTGGGCAGTATCGGCTTCGAACGAATGGGTGATTCGTATCGGCATGAAACATTTTGGTATCCCGGAGAGCCGCATTCTCGCGAGCAAGGTGGAAGTCGACAACGGCATCGTCACCGATCGGTTGATCCGCGTGCCCTCCGGCGCTGGCAAGCCGCAGGCACTGCGCGAAGTCGTGAAGAAGGAAATCGAGGCCGCCTTCGGCAATTCCCGCTGGGATCGGGACATGCTGGCGATGTCAAAATATGCCTTCGCGGTCAACCCGAATCCCGACCTCGAATCTGCCGCCCGAGAGCACGGCTGGCGGATCTATTTTCCCGAGGGCACGCGTTCGCGGAGTTGAATTTGCCGCCTGATGCCTGCGGTTTACAATTAAACTGCAAATGTATTCCGAGCAGGTACTCGATCATTTCCAAAATCCGCGCAATGCCGGAGATATTGCGGACGCAGACGCCGCGGCGGAAATTGAAAACCCTGCCTGCGGAGACGTGCTGCGCCTAAGCCTGAAAGTAAGCGCAGGCTCAATTACGGCAGCACGGTTCAGGGCCAAAGGGTGCGTCGCTGCCATAGCCTGCGGCTCAGCGTTAACGGGTTTGGTTGTAGGGAAGACGCTGAGTGAAGCTCGGAAGCTGCGGCGTGAGGATGTGATTGCCGCCGTCGGCAGTCTCCCCCAGGGGTCAACCCATGCGGCTCAGTTGGCCGTTGACGCGCTTTCGGCAGCCCTGCGCCGCTTCCGCCAATAGGTCGAGATTTATGCTCAACTCCCACGCACCTCGCCGGATCGCCTGCTTGCAACCGAGTGCGACCGTCATTCTCGCCGCCGTCGGTGAACTCGACCGTGTGGTTGCTTGCACTAAATATTGTGCGGACGTGGTTCCCGAAATCACGGCGCAACTGCGGATCATCCTCGCCGACTCGTGGACTGCCAACGCTCAACAGATTATGGCCGTCCGGCCTGACCTGGTCATCGCCTCCGTGCCTTACCAGGAAAAAGCTGTGATCGAAATACTCAAGTCTGGAGTCCCGTTTCTAGGGTTGGCGCCCAAGAATCTGGCGGATGTGTACTCTGACATTGCACTCATCGCTGGGGCGGTCGGGGCGGGTGAACGCGGCCAAGAAGTTATCGCTCGCATGCAGCGCCACATCGAACGTGTCCGCGCCCATACGGTCGGAGTAGCTCGTCCAAGGGTCTTTTGCGAAGAATGGGGCAAGCCGTTGATTGTGTCCCAAGCCTGGGTGGCTGAGTTGGTCGATGCGGCCGGGGGTCAGTTTCTGGGCATACCCGGACGGCAGATTTCCCCCGCGGAAGTGGCCCGCGTTGATCCTGATATCTTGATCGCCGCCTGGTGCGGTGCCGGCGACCGCGTTCCCCTGGAGAAGCTCGTTGCCGATCGCAAGTGGCAGGGAACTCGCGCTGCTCTAACGTCCCGTATCTACTGCGTGCGGGACGAAGACCTCAACACACCCGCTCCCACGCTTCTCCGCGGTCTGGACGCCCTGGCATTCGCGATTCATCCTGAAATCTTTGCCCGCACGAAAGGAATCCGGCAGATTACCTGCGTTCATTCTTCCACAGCCGCGAGCCTTCCACTCTGAGTTAAGATTCTCCTCATGCCCGTTACCACCAGAATCGAAGAGGTTCGCAACGAAATCGCGGCGCTCGCCCAAGCTGCACCCACGGCGAAGGATCTTATGCAGGGCGTCTGCAAGCTGTTGCACGAACGCATGCTGAAATACAACTGGGTGGGTTTTTACATGCTCGAGCCCGGCGCCAAACCGCCGATGCTGGGGCTTGACGCTTTCGTGGGCGCCATGACTCCGCACACGCGAATTCCGCTCAACCAGGGTATTTGCGGAGCTGCAGCCTCTAGCGGGAAGACTATCGTGGTCGACGACGTCAGCAAAGATCCTCGATACCTAGCCTGCTCCCTGGAGACTAAGTCAGAAATCGTTGTGCCTGTTTTCGTGAAGGGCCAAGTTGCCGGCGAACTCGACATCGATAGCCATTTCCCGGCAGCATTCGGCGTCGAAGACCAGAGACTCGTCCAGTACTGCGCTGAAGTTGTGGGGAAAAAGCTGGACAAGTCTCAGTAAGGGCTGCTCTTCCTGTACATTACGCATTCGAATTGGAATTTCTCTGTTCTTCGGGAATGTGCAAAATATGAAACGTGTCGTTGCGGCCGTGATCGAAAGGGATGGCAAGCTGCTGGTCTGCCAGCGGACACGGCATCAGACTATGCCGCTCAAATGGGAGTTCCCTGGAGGAAAAATTGAGGAAGGCGAGCAGCCTCGACACGCCCTACGCCGCGAGTTAGAAGAAGAATTAGGAATTCATGCCAAGATCGGCGACGAGATCGCCCGCCTGCAGCACACCTACCCGAATGGAGCCATGGTAGAACTGCGATTCTTCATTGTTCGCGAATACGATGGCGAAATCGAGAACCGCATCTTCCGCGACCTGCACTGGTCGGCTCCTAAGGATCTGGCCTCGTACGATTTTCTTGAGGCAGATGCTTCGCTGGTAAAGGATTTGGCGGCTGGAAAACTTCTCTGACGGAGCGACGCCAAGCCAGGCCATCCTTGCGACTTGCGTTAACCGCCGCCTCTCAACGTCCAGAACCACGCTATCGTCAATCCAACCATTACAACCGTAGTTAGCCAGGCTATCGCATTGAACAGGCGCGTGTTCACGTACTCACCCATCAACTCTTTCTTATTGATCAGCAATAGCATGAATATCAAAACGAAGGGCAGCACCACTCCGTTCACCACCTGCGACAATACCGCGATCTTGACCAAGGGCAAGCCGGGTATAAGAAGCACGGCGCCGCCAGCGACGATGAGCAGGGTATAGAGCCAGTAGAAAAAAGGAGCCTCGCTGAACTTCTTGTCTACACCGGATTCGAAGCCCATACCTTCGCACACGGTGTAGGCGGTCGAAAGCGGCAGAATCGACGCGGCGAACAGAGAGGCGTTGAACAGGCCCACGGCAAACAGGATATAGGCATACTGCCCGGCCAAAGGCTTTAGAGCCTGAGCGGCGTCGGCTGCATACTTGATGTCGCGGTATCCATGCACATACAGCGTCGCGGCGCAGGCGACGATAATGAACCAGGCCACTACGTCGGTGAAGATGCAGCCCGCGATCACGTCCCAGCGCGAGGCTTTGAGGCCCCGCCGGGTTACGCCTTTTTCCACGATCGAGGCCTGAAGATAAAACTGCATCCACGGCGCGATCGTGGTCCCGACGACGCCAATCACCATGTACAAATAAGTCTGTTCCCGGAACTTAGCCCACTCGGGCGGCTTGAAGGTGGCGACGGTGGCGGCTTTCCAAGCCGGATGCGCCAGCGCTCCGGCGAAGATGTAGGTGATATAGAAGAACGACGCTGCCAGGAACACCTTCTCGACACTCTTGTATTGACCTTTGACCACGATGAGCCAAACGATCACACCGCAAACCGGCACAGTCACGTAACGCGAAAGCCCGAATAGCTCCAGGCTGGTGGCGATGCCGATGAATTCCGCCACTACGTTGCCGAAATTGGTGATCAGGATTCCCAGCATCATCAGAAAAGTGATGCGGAGCCCGAATTCTTCCCGGATCAGGTCGCTCAGGCCTTTGCCCGTCACCGCGCCCATACGGGCGCTCATCTCCTGCACCACAATGAGAGCCAGCGTGATCGGGATTAGGGTCCACAACAAGAGAAACCCGTATTGCGCACCGGCCTGCGAATAGACCAGGATGCCGCCGGCATCGTTGTCGACGTTCGCAGTGATGATCCCTGGCCCGACTACGGCGAGGAACAACAGGGTCCGGCCTCGGTAACGTTTCCAGAGCTTCATGCGCGCATTTCGCCGCCATAGAAATTAAAAAACCCAGGACAGGCCCGCGCTCGCGCTTCAGCGGCGCGCAGTCTGGCTCAAGGCGGCATCAGAATACATGGGGAGCCCTTGAACGGCATAGGCGAAAATGAAAGATTGTAGAGAAAAGAATCGAAACCGCAAACAGGTTAAGATGTTTCCGGGACTAGCGTTCTCGGGCCAAGACTTCAGATGACTAAGAACTCCGCGCGCACCTTTTATCTCCTGATCGCTCTCGTCGTTGTTTTGCTTGACCGCTGGACGAAGCACGTTGTGGCGCAGCGTATCTCGCTTTATTCGCATATCCAGGTCATACCCGGCTTTTTTAGCCTGACCCATACGGAAAACACTGGCGCGGCTTTCAGCCTGTTCGCCGACTCGAACGCACACTGGAAAACGGCCATGCTGATCGCATTTTCCGTGATTGCTCTAACGGTGGTCTCCGTTTTGCTCTGGAAAAACCATCATGCCCAACTGGCTACCGGCATCGGCTTGTCTCTGATTATGGGAGGAGCTTTAGGAAACCTGTGGGACCGCCTCGCCCGGGGGCGCGTCGTCGACTTTCTGCTGTTCTATGTGAAGCGGTATCAATGGCCGGTGTTCAATTTGGCGGACAGCGCAATTGTGGTGGGTGCAGGGTTGTTGGTGCTGGAGATTCTGTTTCATAAATCGAGCAGCCAGGAAGACTCGCGGTCGATCTGAATCGAGGGATGCGGTTCTACGGCGTCCCGTAAAGCTGCTTGTACACGCTGGCATTGCGCAGGATCGCCTGCACGTATTCGCGGGTTTCGGTGAAGGGAATCGATTCGACGAACTCCTGAGGGTCGCGATATTTGCCCTGGCTCAGCCAGTCTTCGACGCGGTCTGAGCCCGCGTTATAGGCAGCGAGCGCGTATTCGAACGATCCGCCGAACTTGTCGACCATGCCGCGGAAATAGCGCGTGCCCAATTGCAGGTTTACCGCGGGCGTGTACAACTGGCTCGCCGTGTATCGCTTCATCTTTACTTGCCGGGCTACGGCTTTGCCGGTCTTCGGCAACAGCTGCATCAGGCCAACGGCGTTAGCTCGCGAAACCGCGTTGGGATTGAACTCCGATTCCTGCCGGATTAGCGACGCCACCAGATAGGGATCCAGTCCATTGGCTGCGGAGGAACGTTTAAGGTCGCTCCAGTAGGCTCTGGGGAAGAGAGCTTCCCAGTATTTTCGCGGGAGATCGGGGATATCGAGTGCGAAATAATTCGGCGCAGAATGCTTCATGATCTCGATGGCCTGGTCGTAATGTCCGGTCTCGTCGTAGAGCTGCGCGGTTTCTGCCGGGCCCCAGCTACCGCCATCGGCTGCGGCGGCGGCCTGCAATTCGCGCACGGCGAAATCCACCAGGCCGCCATTTCCGAGGAGCTCCGCTTTCTGGACGCGCAACTCGTCGGAAGGCGGTTCGGAATCTGCTACTTTGCCGCTGCTGTCGAGAGGCGGCACGCGATCGAGCAAGGCGTATTTTGTTGTCGCATCGACTGTCGACGCAGGGAGATGCTTCAGGCGCTGCCTTCCCAGTTCCGCATAGTAGAAATTGCGATAGCGATCCGAAAGCTTCTCGTAAAACGCCCGGGCCAGAAGGGGCTGGTTGTCTTCTTCGGCTAGACGCGCACGCCAATACAAAGCTGCAGGGGTCTCCGGGCCAGAGGAATACAGCGCAATCTGTTCTTCGAAGGCTTTCTCGGCATCAGCATTGCGTCCCTGCCGCAGGGTGAGCCAGGCTGCCTTCCAATGCACATAAGAAGCGCGCGGACCATTAGGAAAGCGTTCCTGCGCCTCGCGGAACGCGTCGAGAGCCTGGTCGTACTCATGATGCACAAGATGCAAATTCGCGGCGGTGAGCAGCGCCTGCTCCAGCCATGGACTCGTCGGAGCCGCGAGGCGCAGTTCATCGACGGTGCGGTAAAAAGCGTCGTTGTCGTTGGTGGCGAAGTCAACTTGACCCAGCAGATACAGGCGATGTGCGTTTATTTCGCCGGCCTCACCACCGATTAAGGCGAGCACAAGTTTCGCGTCATGGTTCTTGCCGCCACGATGAAGAGCGTCGGCCAGAGCAAGTTGTATTGCGGATCGCTCAGTGCTATTGGAATTGGGGCTAATCTCGCTGACCAGAGCACGATATTCATCCGCCGCGTCGGCGTAACGTTTGCGGCTCATCAACCCGTCGGCCCGTGTTTTGAGCTGAGCGGCGGTAGGGGGCGGCACCGAAGGCAACTTCCTCAGTTCGGCATACGCCGCATCCGCGTCGGCGCTGGCCGGCATCGTGTAATAAATATTGGCAAAAGTATCTGCGGCCTTCACGGTCTGCCCAGCCGCGGCGTAGGCCCGTCCCAGCGCAAGTTCCACGTCGGAGCGCACCGGCGTCCGGTCTTGCTCCAACAAAGTTGCTGCTTCCGCTGCTTGTCCTTCCGCCACAAGCACGCCGGCATAACTGACATGGGCGTCGCGTACCAGCAGCGAATCCGGATGTGTTTTCGAAAAGTCGGTTAGAGTTGCCAGGGCCTCGGCCGTGCGCCCGGTCTGCAGGTAGGAGGTCCCGAGGTAGTAATCGACATAATCGCCCAGGTCTCCAGCATGGACCCTGGCACGACTCAGCGAGTCGATTGCTTTGGCAAACTCGCGATCCAGCACATGCGCGTAGCCCAAGACAAGCCAAGCCAGAGCCCCCGCATCTTCATTGCTATGGACTCGAGCATAAGCTTCAACTCCGGCGTAGGCGGGAAGAGAGCGGTCCTGCAGAAGCTGTTGAGCCATGGGGCGCAAACTGGCGGAAGCCACGAAGGCCTGCCGCATGCGCCGGACTCGGGGTGAGATTGCCCGCCGGTTTCGGGTGGTGACGGGTTGGCGCTTAACCGGGCTGGCTGCAGGTTTCTTGACGGCAGGGGCCTGATTGGCTGAGGCCTTGCCTGGCTGAGCGGCTTTGCTGCTGCTCGCGGCACCGTGAGCAGAGGGCTTCGGCGGCGACGATTCCGTCTGGGTTGGAGCAGGACTGGCCGCGGATTGCTGCGACGCCTCCGCCGGCCGAATCAGAACAAAGGAGCTGCAGACAATTAAGGCTGCGAGCACTGACCAATTCGAACCCGTTTGCACTACGTTTATTTTTCGCGGAGACACGCTACTGCCAGAACCCTGCCGCCAGCCTAGCGGCGGAAATTTGAACCCATGATGGAAATGTCATCTTCGGCCAAGCTGCGCAGCAACTCGCTCTGAAAATAGTCCGCGCTGGCGGCTGCCGTGTTGCCGTACCGTTTCTGAAACGTGCCGCGGCTCTTGTCGATATCTTCTTTGAGCCGGTCGTACAAATCCTTGTTGCGGCGGCCCTCCGCCACCTTCGCCTGGTTGTAGAGCTTGATTTCATCCACCAGCAGGCGCGCGAAGCGCTGCGCTTTGCGATGGACGTCGGCATCTTCGGGCGATAGTCCAGCCAGGGGATCAGTGGCCGCTGCCGGCGCGGCTGCGCTCGCGCCGCGCACCGAAGCCACTTCCACCACTTCAGCCGCAGGTTCGGTTTCAACCGGCTTGACGGGTACATGCTTGGGCGCGTGCGCCGCAAAGGGATCTGAAAACGAAGAAATCGTTTGCACCGGTGGGCTCTCAATCCGGCCCACCATCTCCCCGTCTTCTCTAGCTGCCACCTGCTTGCGGAGCGAAGTGACTTCCAGCCACGCGCTGGTTGTGACCACCAGCAATTCCAGAGCATCCGCATCCAACTTGCCGCTGTCGCCTCCATCGGCGTATACCAGCGCCGCCACTTTGTCCTTCAGAGCCAACGGCAATACCAGCACTTGTTCGTTGGCCGGGGCGCCGAACTCTTTCACGAATTTGCGGCCCATCTCCGCGACGTTGCCCGGCGTCGCAACCCGATTCTGGTAGGCGTGCGCTACGGGACCGGCACTCAGATCGAGGGCAAAATCCTTGACCAGTTCGTCATCGCCGAAACCGCGGCATTGCCATCCGGAGGCGGCTCCTGCCTTTACCACGAACAGTGCAATGCGCGAACAGTGCGCGCTGCCCGTGTCCAGCAGGGCTCGCAGAATTTCCTTTTGGGTCGATCCCGCATGAATGTTGGCAACTGCATGAACCAGAGCACCGGAGTCGGCGCCGGAGGGAGAGTGCGCCGCAGCGGAACCTTCGCTTGCCTTTGCGGGCAGCGCTTCCATCACCTGCTGCACAATCTGCGACTGCAGTTGCGGCATCTGTGCCTGCATGACTTGCGCCACGGCATGCTCGACAATTTGCCGGACCTCGCCCTGCTGCGATCACTTCGTGTTTCTCTTTCCGCTCTGCCATGCCTAGAGAACCGTATCCCTTCGAATCGCGCACCAGTGGTAATGCCCGTCTGAGCCGAGCTCTAAGTGCTGATTATACGGCACTTGTGAGAGCGCCCCAGAGTACGCAAGGACGTGTTCGACCGCGTACCTTCCCAATTCTCGACTCTATCGCAAATCTCGTCCCGGCTGAAACTGGAAAGCGATTGGGCAAACACTTCGGTTACCAAGTAGAATAACAGCTTACTTTTGAGTGCCGCGGTTGGGACCGCAAAATACTGCATCGCCAAGAGAATGGGAGCCATCCAAAACAAACTAGAGGGGCCTGTCACTGATGAACTGACCCTGGTGCAGGCGGCCAAGCAAGGCGACGACTCGGCTTTTGAAGAGTTGGTTCGCCGCTATGACCGCAATGTCTTTCGGATCGCGCAACACATCACGCAGAACCGCGAGGATGCGGAAGATGTGGTGCAGGAAGCGTTCCTGAAGGCATACGGCAACCTGGCGAAGTTTCAGGAGCAGTCGAAGTTTTATACCTGGCTGGTGCGCATCGCCGTCAACGAAGCGTTGATGAAGTTGCGCCGCAGGAAGCCGGAGCGCACGGTCTCACTCGACGAAGATATCAAGACTGAAGATGATTCTCTTCCCCGGGAGATCGCGGATTGGACTCCGAATCCTGAGCAGCAGTACAACCAGGCGGAGCTGCGGGAGATTTTGAGTAAGACGATCCAGGGCCTGCCCCCGGGTTTCCGGACCGTATTTGTACTGAGGGATGTGGAAGGGCTTTCGACCGAGGAGACTGCGGCAGCGCTGGAATTGAGCGTACCCGCGGTGAAGTCGCGGCTGTTGCGGGCACGTCTGCAGCTTCGTGAGCGCCTCGGCCGGTTCTTCCAGAAACGCGAGAGTGGAGATGGCGACCAGTGAAATGTTCTGAATTTTTGCACGAGCTGACCAATTATTTGGACGGCGTCCTCGACGAAACTACAAAAGTCGAGTTGGAGAACCATCTTTCCTGGTGCCACAACTGCTATGTAGTTTGTGACACCACGAAAAAGACCATCGAGATCTATCGCGACTCTCAGCTTTACGAACTGCCGGAAGACCTTCGTTCCCGCCTCCGCTCCGCGATTATGACCAAATGCCAGCAGCACAAGAGGCGTGGGCCGGAGAGCGTCTAAAAACAGCCTCCTACCTGAACTGGCGCGAACCCTGCGCTCCGCTTGCTACATCGCTTATAATGGATTCCGCGCCCAGGGGTATTCCATGCTGCGCTTGCGAAATGTAGCTGTTCTTGTCTGCCTGTCCCTTTTCTGTTTCACCTCGATTCTTGGTCACGGTCAAGCCGGCGATCCGGGGCAATTGCGGAAAGCGGCGCCCCAGTCGAACTTCCCAGCCAGGGGGCGCTGAGACGCCTGTTCCGGGCGCTCTTCCGATTCCTGCAAACGCGCCGCGCATCAGCAAACAGACTCGCTTTCAAATCATCCGCGAGTTTGAAACCCAACTGGTGTATGCACGGACTGCCTTTCCGATGGGCACCAAGGGATTGGTGCTGAAGGACGGTGTGATCACGCCGAACGGCGATGAACTGCGGCAGGCCCTCACCATTTGGGGACCGGCGGTTAAGCCGGGCGATCCGGCGCACATCTCCTTTGTGCATATCAAGGATGACCACATTCATTTCGAGATCAATGGTGGTCCGGTGCGTCGGAAAAAATGGTATCAGCGCGTGGAGGTTACCGGGGCGTACGGTACGCCGGTTACAGGTGGGCCGGACGAGCAAACCAATCCGCACGGTACCTTCGTGGATCTTTATTTCGACAAGCATGTGCCCGAAATGACCGTGCAGCAGGTACGGGCATTGCTGTATCCCGTGCTCGATTTCAATGCCCGGAATAAAGAGCAGGCTTATCTGGACACGGTGCCACCCCAAGCGAAAGCGGCCATCCAGGCGCATCACGTTCTGGTGGGGATGAATCAGGAAATGGTGCTTCACGCCAAAGGCAAGCCGCCGAAGAAAGTGCGGGAGAGGGACGGTGAGACGGAATATGAAGAATGGATCTATGGCGAGCCTCCGGCGGATGTCGATTTCGTGCGCATCGTGGGAGACGAAGTCGTGCGCGTTGAGACCATGAAGGTTGACGGCGAAAAGATCGTGCGCACGGAGAAAGAAATCATCCTGGAGCCGTCAGAGAAGGAAAAGGATAAAGAAGCGAAGAAAGAACCGGTAGAGCGTCCCGCAAACGCCCCCACGATGCGGCGTCCCGGGGAAGATTCGCAAGACGTGCCGAAGCCTGCGAATGGAGCCTCGCCGGTGCCGCCTATGACGGCGCCGGACCCGCCCCAAACTCCGAACGGGCCGGACGAAATTGTGGCTGGGCATTAGCGTCGCCGGTGACCTATAGTGCAGCCACAGCTGCCTAAACATCCGCGAACGAGAATGCTAACGCTACGTTGAGAAACTCCTGGCTATCGACTTCCACATAGGGGTAGACGAAATAGTTCAACGGCTTGCCCTCCTGTGGCGGGTTGAGCCGTAAATCGCGGCCCTGCTGAACTGGATCCGGTTAAAACGTGGGACTCGAAGAAATAATCGCGCTTTTCTGCTGCTTTCAAGCCTCGGAACCTGTGCCGACCACCTTCATTGAGTATCGCCGCCACTACTACCTCGTTGCGCTGGGGTTTCTTGTTATTAGGGTCGTTGGTTTCTCTCTCTTGGCCATATGGCTCTACCGAGGCGGTCCAGAAGTCGAAGAGCTGTTGTCGCCCGGACATCTCACGAAAATTCTGTGGAGAAGTGATCTGCAAGAGTGTCAAAAGGCAGCCATCCGGTAGAATCTCTCAATGCCCGTAGCTATCCAATGTCGCGATCTGCGCAAGACCTACGACGGCAAAGTCGAGGCCGTCCGCGGGCTGAACCTTGAGATTCAGACCGGAGAATGCTTCGGTCTTCTCGGTCCCAACGGGGCAGGGAAGACAACGACCATTGAAATTCTCGAGGGCCTATTGGAGGCGACTTCCGGCGAGGTGTCGATTTTCGGTCACTCCTGGCGCGAGAATGCGCGCGAGATGCGGGAGTGGCTGGGGATTTCTCTGCAGGAGACGCGGCTCTCCGAAAAGCTCACGGTGCGGGAAACGGTCGAGCTGTTTGCCAGCTTCTATCGCGAACCGCGTTCGTGCGATGAAGTGCTCGAGCAGTTGCAGCTTACTGAGAAGGCCGATTCCTGGGTGGGAAAGCTTTCCGGCGGGCAGAGGCAGCGCTTGGCGGTGGCGACGGCGCTGGTGTGCAATCCGAAAATTCTTTTCCTCGACGAACCGACGACGGGGCTCGATCCGCAGAGCCGGCGGCAATTGTGGGATATCATTCGCGAATTTCAGCGCGCAGGCGGCACCGTACTTCTGACCACGCATTACATGGATGAAGCCGAACGGCTCTGCGACCGGCTGGCGATCGTTGATCATGGGCAGATCATTGCGGAAGGTTCTCCTCCGGATTTAATCGAGCGCCTGGGAGGGCATCACGTGGTGGAGTTTGCCGTGGGCGCAGGAACGACCGGGAATTCAGATGGTGCCATCTTGGAAACCTGGCGTGCGTT
Organism: uncultured Acidobacteriaceae bacterium; assembly: GCA_963763285.1. GTDB lineage: Bacteria > Acidobacteriota > Terriglobia > Terriglobales > Acidobacteriaceae > Sulfotelmatobacter. Next base: position 201,485 of record CAVXOK010000006.1, read on the forward strand.
GCCGAGCGTGGAATCGGTGCGTGAGGATGACGGCATGGTGGCCCTGAGTGTGAGGGAACCGCATTTAACGATTCCCGCGTTGCTGGATGCAGTCGGGAAGCAGGGAAGCGCGCTGCAGCACCTGACCACGCGGCAGGCCAGTCTCGAAGATGTGTTTGTGCGGCTGACCGGGCGGCATTTGCGGGAGGAATAAAGGTCGGATCGAGGAGATCGGAGTAATCCTTTTTATGAGTGTTGCAGAGCAGACACCCGTTGCAGAGAGTAACGTCCTGCGGAAACGGCCACCCCGGCGGAACGGGCGGTGGGCGGGATACCTCCATCTGCTGATGGCGCGCATGCTCGAATTAAAGCGCGAGCCGGAAGTCGTGTTCTGGGTATTCGTGTTTCCGCTATTGCTGGCGACGGGACTTGGGATTGCCTTCCGCAACAAGCCCGCCGATGCCTCGTCGGTCGCCATTGTGTCGGGAGTGGGAGCGCAGGAAGCCGAGGCGTTGCTGCAAGAGCTCTCCGCGGCAGTGCATCGTTCAAAGTCGATGTGCTGGATGGCGATGCGGCACGGAAAGGTTTCCGCCTGGGGAAATACGATCTCGTAATCGAACCGGACGGCGCTGGAGGACTTCGGTATCGCTACGATCCAGCGCGTCCGGAAAGCGTGCTGGCACGATCGGAAGTGGACGACGCGCTGCAGACTGCCGCCGGGCGCAAAGATGTTGTGACCACCTCCGTGGTTACATCCTCGGAGCCGGGTTCCCGCTACATCGATTTTCTGATTCCCGGATTGCTGGGGATGAACCTGATGAACTCCGGCATGTGGGGCATTGGATTCGCGCTGGTCGACATGCGGCAACGCAAGCTGCTCAAGCGCTTCGTGGGTACGCCCATGCGGCGCAGCGATTTTCTGCTTGGCGCTCATGTCCAGCCGCCTGGTGCTGATGATCATTGAGATCGGATTATTGCTGACCCTTGGGGTCCTCGTGTTCCACATGAAAGTTCTGGGCTCGGTGTTCGCCATCCTGTTACTGGGCGCGGCAGGAGCCCTGTGCTTTGGCGGAGTCGGATTGGTGACCGCGAGCCGGGCGCAGAAGATCGAAAGCGTAAGTGGGCTCATGAATCTTGTCATGATGCCGATGTGGATTTTTTCCGGCGTCTTCTTTTCCTATGAGCGCTTTCCGGCGGTAATTCAGCCGCTGATCAAGGCGCTGCCGCTAACCGCTCTGAACGATGCGCTGCGGGCGAGCATTCTGGAAGGGACGCCGCTGATTCATCAATGGCCACGACTATTGGTGATGCTTCTGTGGGGTGGTATCTCGTTCGTGCTGGCGTTGAAGTGGTTTCGTTGGACTTAATGCGGCGAGCAAATCTTGCTTGTCAACTTAGTGTTAGTGTCCGGAGCTTCGGCCTCGCCCGCAAGTCTTCATTCAAGTCCTGGGAGAAGTTACGAACGAGGCCGGCTGCGGTGCTTTGCGAAACATTACTTTACTTATGACTTCACTAACTTACTGGCTGCCTTTCTGACTTTCGCCCAGCGTAGTTTCTGTGCCTGGGCAATGCGTCTGCGGGCGTCCTTACTCAAAGTACGGCCTGTCTTCTTGAGTTTCTTCCCGCCCGCATGGCCGAGAGCATCGAGTGCCTTCCCTACCTGTCCCATCTCTCTTTCAAGACGGGAATACTCCTTGCGCAGGGAAGCAACCACTTTATTGATCATCATTGAATACCCCCTTGCGGATAAGGCTAACACGGAAGACATTTTGCTGAAGCCTTTTTCAGCGTGACTTTAAGTCAGATAGGTTGGCCGGGGAATCGCCTGGGCCTGAGCAAATTGAGAGATATAAGTGGATATCGGTCGGCTAGCCCGCGCCAATAGTAGACAAGAATCTCGGAGCCTGACGAGCTTTTATAGTTTGTTCGAAAGCGAACGCCAAACGGATGAGAGTTGGCTCGCTCCAGGCACGCCCGAAAAATGAGATGCCGACAGGCAAGCCTGAGATAAATCCAGCAGTTACGTTGATATTCGGATAACCTGCGACAGCCGCGGCGTTCGAACTTCCGCCGGCTACGTGGTCGCCATTGACCAGATCGGTGAGCCAGGCCGGACCCCCGGTGGGCGCGACTATGGCATCGAGGCGGTTCTTGTCCATGGTGGCGTCGATGCCTTCAGTGCGAGCGAGTTGGTGATTCTTGTCGAGTGCGTCGATGTAGGCTTTTTCGGTTAGCGGGCCTTTCGCTTCAGCTTTCAAGAATAAATCCTGGCCGAAGTATGGCATCTCCTTCTGTCGATTGCGGTCGTTGAAGTCGATGATATCTTTCAAAGTTCGTACCGGAGCATTCGGGCCGAGGCCCGCGAGATAGCTATTGAGGTCGGCCTTCAGTTCGTACATGAAGACCAATAGCTCACTTTCATCGAACTTACCCAAGAGTTTCAATGTCGGCGGGATCGACCAGCGTGGCTCCCTGTTTCTTCATGGCGTCGAGGGATTGCTCCATAACACCATCGACGGCCTCGCTGAAGCCGAAGTACTTCCTGGCCACGCCGATCCGGGCGCCTTTGAGGCCGTTGGGGTCGCAGAACTGCGTGTAGTCGGTGAACGACTTACCTTGACTTCCTGCGGTGGCCGAGTCCCGGGGATCGACTCCCGTGAGTGCGCCTAGCAAAATCGCGGCGTCGCGAACTGTGCGGCACATGGGGCCGGCACCATCCTGACTGTGAGAAATCGGAACAATTCCGCTCCGGCTTACCAGGCCGACGGTGGGCTTGATACCAGCAAGCCCGTTCGACGAAGATGGGCAGACGATGGAACCATCGGTTTCCGTGCCGATCCCTACAGCGCACAAGTTGGCGGAGATGCCCGCGCCGGTGCCGGAGCTGGAGCCGCAGGGATTGCGATCGAGGACATAAGGATTCTTGGTGAGGCCGCCGCGGCCGCTCCATCCGCTGGTGGAGTGGCTGGATCGAATGTTCGCCCACTCGCTGAGATTCGTCTTGCCCAGGATCACCGCGCCCGCGCTGCGCAGCTTCTGTGCCACGTAAGAGTCCTGTGCCGGCTTCGAGCCGACCAGAGCGAGCGAGCCGGCAGTGGTCATCATCCGGTCCGCGGTATCGATGTTGTCTTTGATCAGTACGGGGACGCCGTGCATTGGGCCGCGTGGACCTTTGGCTTTGCGCTCCTGGTCGAGGGAGTCGGCGATGGCGAGAGCGTCGGGATTCAGTTCGAGGACGCTGTTGATCGCGGGACCTTGCTTGTCAATCTCTGCGATGCGAGCCGAATACTTCTCCACCAGAGAGCGGGCTGTGAATTTGCCGGACTTCATTCCATCTTGCAGATCGGAGATGGTAGTTTCATCGAGCTCGAAGGGCTTGATTTCTGGAACGGGGACGGGTGAGCGCAATCTCACGCGCGGCGCCCAGTGCCGGATACAGGGGAGTCAAAGTCGCGGCCGCGCCGCCGATCAGACTCGTCTTAAGGAACGAACGGCGGTTGGCAGCAAGATGCGTTTCTTTTCGGGGCATGATGGCAGCTGTCCTTTATACGTTATGAAAAATGGCGAATCGCAACCATTGATACTAATCCATAAGCTCAACATGGCACCAAGCCATGACTTTTCGAGAAGGCCGGTCGGGCTAGACTGGGGCGAGACTAGGCTTCGCGTGGCTAAGCGCGCTTGTTCTTGGCAGGTGGTCTTCCTCTGATGGCTGCAGCCTTCGCTGGAGGAATCATCGCAGCCGTAAAGAGATGTTGCGCGTCGTCATAAGGATTGTAAACATCGTCGGGATACCAGGCGCCTGCGAAGAGATCGCCTTGCCTTGCGACTGTGCAACGCTGCACATGAACACTGTCGACGAAGCTGTGCTTGATGTCGGGAGCACCCCAGTCGCCGCCCCAGATAAGGCCACTGCTCTGTGCGAGTTGTCCCAGGAAGGAGAAGTCGCCCTTCCAGGAAGGCTCTCCGCCCACCACGCGGACGATGTCGCACGCCAGGCCGTAGTGGTGCACGCCCACCGCTCGAAGCTTCGTCGCACCCTGGTTAAAGAGTTCCTGCTGGCGGTCCTGGCTGCGGTAGGTTTCGTAGACCATGATCGCAATCCCCATCTGCTGCGCCGCGGAAATCAAGCTCTCAACGAGCTTGCGGGTTGTTGGTTCGAGCAGGGAAGGGTCGTTCACGCGCGCCACCGAGTCAAAGCGCGGGTCTTGCGAGATCACATCGGTGTAGAAGTTTCCCGTAGAAGTACCTCAAAGCATCTGCCCAGAGCTTAGTCGGCAGGCTTGATGCCAACGGCGCTATAAAGGTCGGCGCTTTTGTACACTACTCCATTCTTCATCACCAGCCGGCAGCGGCGAATGTCGCTGATGTGGTCGGCTGGATTTCCTTCCACAAGCACGAGGTCGGCTCGCTTTCCAGGCGCAATCGAGCCCAGGTCTTTCTCCTGCTTAAGAAGCCGGGCTGCGTTGAAAGTTGCGATCTGCAGGGCCTTCGCCGGTGGAATGCCCGCTTCCACCTCAAGCTCAAGTTCACGATGCAACATGATCCCGGCCGTCGCATCGGTTCCCGCCAGAATGGGAATGCCAGCGTCGTACATTCGCTTGGTCATCCGCAACATGGCTTGATACGAGTCTTTGTAGAGCTGGTCGTTCTCCTGCGTCACCGGGAGCCCGCCCGTGTAGGCGCCGCGTTGAACCTGTGCGGGCAGCCGATTCAGCACGGGGGCAAAATCCGGAGAAACCTTGCCCGGACGTCCCCTGAACATTCCCTCAAAAGTGGCTAAGGTAACGTCCACCGTGGTGTGATGCTGGAGCAGCAGCGCGATGAAATCGTTGACCTGTTTCGATTGCAGGTCGAGCTTCGCGGCGTTGGCGCCTACAGCCGTGAACCGTTCCGGAGTGCGAGTGTCTTTCACTTTATCCGCGAGAAAGTTGAGGAAAATGAAATTGATGTGTTGTATTTCGTCGGCGCCATCTTCCACAAACTGGCTCGCGATCATGCCGTTGGGAATGTGACCGCTCACGCGCAATCCGCGTGCGTGGGCAGTCTTAGCGATTCCAGGTACGAAATCAGGATTGAGTGAACTATAGAGCTTGATCTGAATGTAACCCAGGTCGGCATAACGATTGACCGCAGCCTGCGCCTGTTCAGCTGTATCGGCGTACAGACCGGTTGGGGCTTGAAATGGGCCGTGTCCGTCGATAAAGCCGGATTTCCAGACGCGAGGGCCGATTGCGCTCCCGCTTTCCCACTGGTCTTGCAAATGCCGGAGTTCCTCAATGTCGTTGCCCATATCGCGAACCGTAGTTACGCCGCTGGCAATGTTCAAAATTCCATCCCCAGCCTGGGCATGAGCATGCATGTCGAACAGGCCGGGCACGAGCGTCTTGCCGGTTCCATCGATGATCTCAGCGTCTTTGGGAACATTGATAGACGTAAATGGGCCGACCATCGCAATCCGTTCACCCTGGATGACAACCGTCTGGTCTTCCCGAACGGCAGCCTGCTCGGAATCGAACAGGCGCACATGCTCTACGGCAACTGGATGTTCCGGGTGGCGAGCCAGTTCATGAGCCAGGCGTGCATAGCGTTCGTCCCGAGCTTTGCGGTCGAGGGCATAGAGCTGATCGTTCGTGTCCTCCCAGCCTTCTCGAAGGAATGCGAACCACTTGCCCGGAGACCCAAAAAAATGTTGATCATCATCGAGCCACACGGTTTGCGGTTCGTAGGAGAGTCCGGTGATCGCAAACTCGGTCAAGTGCAATTTTTGCCCGTGGCTTTCGACGGTCGGCTTCCGCCATTCGCTCCAGTCTGGCCTCGCCCGCGGGGAACAACTTGACGGGAGTATCCTTCGCGCCTAACAGCGCCTGTACCAGGAGGGCCGTCTCGGCAGCTGGCCCGTTGATGCTGATGTAAAACCCCGGTGCGGAAGCCTGTCCGTTCTCGGAGGTGCTCTTCCAACGGCCAACTCCGGCTTCCACGGAGAAATGTTCGTCAACCGCAGCCTTCAGGTAGTCATTGCCAGTTATGTCTACATGCAGCGGCGATCCATCCGGGGCAACTGTGTAATGCGCCTCAATCTTGGGGCCGCGGCCGCGGTCGTTGAACTCGAACGTGGAGTCAATGTGACCACCCGGGCCGTAGGTGTCCACTTCGCTTCCGGCGGTCTTGCCGTTGCTCACGACCGTGTAACGTAACGTTTGCAGAGGCAGAAACGTTAGATGTCCACAAAAGAGGCAGAGCAAGAGCGAAAACGGCGAGCGGGATGAGGCGAATTCTGAACATGGCCCTGTATTGTGCTCCACGAATCGATGGGGAAGCAAACATTGATTTTCCTGCCTTTGGACCTCCGTGGGGTCATGTGTCCCAGGCTCGAGAAGCGGCATGCAAGATTTCGTGGCGGTTTCTCTTTCAGGGTGTTACAATGAAACACAGCTAAGTTTGACTCACGAGCAACTGAAGGTCGGTATCGCCAACCAGCGTCACCCCCTCACTAGCAGCGAATCTTCTCAGCACAATCCAAAGAAACAGAATAGGACTATCAACAATGGCAGAACAAGGAACAGTGAAGTGGTTTAACGACGCCAAAGGCTATGGCTTTATCAGCCGTCAGAATGGCGAGGACGTTTTCGTGCATTTCTCCGCGATTCAAGCAGGCGGCTTTCGCAGCCTGCAAGAAGGACAAACCGTGCAGTTCGACGTGACCAAAGGCCCCAAGGGCTGGCAGGCGGAGAACGTCCAAGCTGTCTAAGTGACCGCTTTGCAGTGAAACAAGAATGCCCGTGATTCGAAAGAATCACGGGCATCTTTTTTGTTTGGACTCAGGACTGTTGCCGCGCCTGCTGCACCATCTCGACCAGAACTTTCCTAGCTTGTCCCGGATCGCGCACTTCCCGCAGGAATGCGATGCGCGTCCCTTTCATCCCCTCAGCGGTTTTCAGGCGCACATGAAAGCCAAGTCGATCTACGGCGGTCATCGCCGCTTCCTGACCCTCGATGCCGGCAAACACCTTGGCCAGCACGACGAGCGCATCTTTGTGGTCGGCATTCATGTGTTCAATGATTCCGGCCGCGGCATCGGCTAGCGGGTCGGGCTGCGCCTGGGTATAGTCCGACGCCGGCACCCAGCCCATTACCCCGAATCCACCCACGTAGTAAACGTCCAGCGCATCCATGCGATAAAAAGCGAAGTCTTCAAAGTCGACCCAGTACTTGCTGTTGGCGTAACGCTCCAGGTAGAGTTTGCGCGCGTCCGCCACTTCAGGTTTCGGGATGGTCAGTAACATTTCCCATCACCGTCACGCGCGAGGCTCCCAGCGGATCGCCGCTGGCGTCTGGTTGGGTGACCAGCAGGCTGGCGCGCGCATCCGCTTGCAGGTTCTGGGTGTGCATAGCCATGGTGCTGATCAGGAAGATGGGACGCCCGGGCGCGTCCAGCCCGTAGGGCATCACCGATCCGAAAGGGAAGCCCGGCTGCTTGCGAGACATGGTGGAAAGGCTGCCGATCCGTCCCATGTGCACTAACGTTCTCGCACGCTCCGCGAATGAGGGTTCGGGGACGACGGGCTGATCGCCGCCGCCGCCCGGGCCCGCATGTTTTCTGCTCGATGAAGTTGAAGAAGACACAGTTGTGCTCCTTATGCAGTCTAACTGAGACGAAGATCGAGCGGATTGTCTCCCGCGGGTCCGAGTGCTAAACTTTGGTTGGCTCAGACAGGTATTTGCCCATCTCAAGCCAGTGAGCGGGAGTAGTTCAGCGGTAGAACGCCAGCTTCCCAAGCTGGATGTCGCCGGTTCGATCCCGGTCTCCCGCTCCATTGATCCAACAACTTACGGAGTCCGAGATCCCACAAAGCGGCTTGCCAGTGCCCGCCGACGCAGCCACGGCACGCACTCGGTTAGAGGCATATAATGGGCTTATCATGACCAATCGCAAGATTGAACCTCCCTCGATGTCGGAAGTCTGTGCGCGCGTTAGGCACCTTGGATATGCGGTTTCGGGGAGAGTTCGCCTTTATGGCGAGGAGTTTGAAGTGGTTTCAGATCCGTTTCCGGAGGCGGATGGCATCGCGGTTCATGTTACGACCAAGAAAGACTCTAGAATCCGGGTGCTGCAGATTCCCGCGACCGTTCTTCAGAGTGTGAGAGGGCGGGTCACGAACGCAGCCTGACTGAGGGCGCGCCAAAACCGGCTCCAAACGCCCGGCGCGAGCTAAAGTCAAGATTTTGATTCCAATGATCGAAATTATTCATCCAAAGAAAAGGGGCGGTAACTTGACGCTGTTGTCAGGTTCAGCCTAGTATTCTGAATAGCATGACCAGTTTCAGCAATCTTCGCCAGATGTGCATGTGTGCATGTTGTTGTTGTTGCGCATGCGTGTGTTCTGGCGCGGGGAGGCTGCTGACTTAAGAGTTTCATAACTTTCAGCACTTATTACCCACCGCCAGAGAGCCTCTGGCGGTGGGTTTTTTTTGCGGCAAATCAGATTAGGGAATCACTTTATGGCGACGAATCCAGTGGCAAATCCAGTCAAAGAAACCAAAGCGCAAAAGGTAGAGCGCCTGAAGCGCGCCATGAATCCATGGGAGGGTCTGGCCGAGATTCGCCGCTTCGCGCGGGAAGGGTTCGCCTCGATTCCGCCCGAGTGGATTGGGACGTACTTCCGCTGGTGGGGTGTCTACACGCAGGGCGACGGAGCCGGGGTAGTCGGCGGCAAAGACGGCCAGGGATTGGCGTTGCCGTTCTTCATGTTGCGGATTCGCATTCCGAACGGCCTGTTACGATCGGATCAACTGCGAGCCATCGCCAATCTGACCAGCCGCTACGCCCGCGGCATCGCCGATCTCACAGTGCGGCAAAACATTCAGTTGCACTGGGTCACGATCGAGGCTCTTCCCGAAGTGCTCGAAGAACTTTGGCGCGTCGGTCTGAATACAACCGGTTCCTGCGGCGATGTGACTCGCAACATTACAGGCTGCCCCGTCGCCGGCGTGGACGCGGACGAGATCTGCGATGCCTCGTCTCTCGCGCTGGAAGTAGATCGAATGCTGGCCGGAAACGCTGAGTTCTACAACCTGCCCCGCAAGTTCAAGATTTCGATCACCGGATGCCGCGTCTGGTGCCCTTATCCGGAGATCAACGATGTCGGCCTGACTGCGACTGAACGTGTAGTCAAGGGAAAGTCTGAGATCGGTTTCGGCTTGCGCGTGGGCGGCGGACTTTCTACCGAGCCCTATCTGGGCGCTCCTCTGAATGCTTTCGTGCGCTGGAACCAGGTTCTGCCGGTGGTCCAGGGAATCGCCGAGCTGTTTCGCGACTCCGATCAACTCCGCGAACACCGCGAGCGGGCGCGGCTGAAGTTTCTTTTCCTGCGGCACGGTTGGACGCCGCACGACTTCCAACAAGAGCTGGAGCGGCGGATCGGATTTCAACTTGATCCCGCCGAACCCGAACACCCCCCGGTCGACGTTTACCGCGATCACATCGGCATCCACGCGCAGAAGCAGCCGGGTCTCTGCTATGTAGGAGCCACGGTTCTGCGCGGCCGGATCACGCCCGAACAAATGCATGCCGCGGCCGATCTGGCCGACCGCTTCGCGAGCGGCGAATTGCGCACCACCAACATGCAGAACCTGCTGATCGTGAACGTTCCCCGGCTTCAGGCGGACGATTTGGCGAAAGAGCTCGGTGCGATCGGGCTACCCGTGAGCGGGTCGCCATTCTGGCGCGGAGCGGTCGCCTGCAGCGGTACGGAATTCTGCAAGCTGGCGATCACCGAGACGAAGAGCTTCTCCCGCTGGCTGGTGGAAGAGTTGGAAGAGCGCCTGCCCGGCTTCGATCAGCACTTGAAGCTGCACGTCACCGGTTGCCCCAACAGTTGCGGACAACACTGGATCGCCGACATCGGAATCGAAGGCAAGAAGATCAAAGTCAACGGACAGATGGTGGATGCCTACTACTTCTGCCTGGGCGGCGCGCTCGGACTGAATCAGGCGATCGCCCGGCCAGTCGGTTATCGCTGCCCCGCGACCGAGGTCCCGGAAGCCATCGAACGTCTGCTGCGGCGCTACCTCGCCGATGGCAGGCCGGGCGAGAATCTGCGGCGATTTTTCGCTCGTCACAGCGACACAGACTTGCGAAATTTCTTGGCAGGAGAGTTCGTCGAAGCGGTCCCTCGCGATCTGCCCGAGGGACGCGTGCCGAGCAGCGTGGAAGGTTAGACGAGGCGTTAAACGAAAACTATGAGCAGCTTGTTTCCAATGTTCGTGAAGCTCGAAGGCAAACGTTGCCTTGTGGTCGGCGCCGGCAAAGTTGGCGAACCCAAGATCGGCGGCCTCATCGAGACCGGTGCGCGCGTCCATGTGGTTGCTCTGGAGGCGTCCGAGGCGGTGCACGAGTGGGCCGGGGACGGGAAGATCACGCTGGAGATCCGCGCCTTTGCTTCGGCGCGATCTCGAGGAACATTCCTGGCGGTAGTGGCCACTGCGTCGCGCGAACTCAATGGTTCGATTTATCACGAAGCGCAGCAGCGTGGAGTTCTGTGCAACGTGGTCGACGTTCCGGAGTATTGCGATTTTTACTATCCCGCCGTGGTGCGCCGGGGCGATCTGCAGATTGCAATCTCCACCAATGGGCAGAGTCCTTCGCTGGCGCAAAAACTCAGGCAACAGCTGGAACGGCAGTTTGGTCCAGGATATGCCCGATGGGTTGCGGAACTGGGCGAGACGCGAAAGCTCGTGCTGGCCAGCGATCTCGACCCGAAGCGGAAGAGTGATCTGCTGCATTCGCTGGCCAGCCGCGAGGCTCTGAAGGCGGCGCTTGGGAACAGGCGGCGAAGAAACGAGATCGACAGGGAGGTAACGGTATGAACGGCAAGGTGTATTTGGTGGGCGCGGGTCCGGGCGATCCCGAGTTGCTGACGGTGAAAGCTCTGCGGTTGCTGCGGACGGCCGACGTCGTGCTGCACGACGACCTGGTCACGCCCGAAATCCTGAAACTGATTTCACCGGCCGCCGAAGTCCAGAACGTCGGCAAGCGATGCGGCAGCAAGACCATCCGGCAGGAAGAGATCAATTTTCTGATGGTGACGCGGGCCGCTTCAGGACTGCAGGTGGTGCGCCTGAAGAGCGGAGACCCGCTGATCTTCGGCCGCGCCGGAGAAGAGATGGAAGCGCTGCGCCGGGCGAACATCGAATATGAAATCGTTCCCGGCGTGACCTCGGCCCTGGGAGCCGCGGCTGCAGCCGGGATTCCGCTGACGCATCGGCAAGCATCTTCCACGATGGTGCTGACGGCCGGCCATCGCGCGTCTTCAGGCCGTGCGTCGGCAAAAGATGATTTGGATTGGACGCAGTTTGCGGCGACCGAATCGACCCTTGTCGTCTACATGCCGGGCTCCGACTACGGCGAGATTTCCAGCCGGCTCAAGGCCGCCGGATTCGCGAGAAGAAACTCCATGCGCAATTATTTCCCGCGCGACAACTCCCGAGCAGCGGATCTACCGCTCCACGGTTTCGGATCTCCATAGCGCGCCGCAGCTCGCCTCTCCAACACTTCTCGTGGTCGGCGAAGTGGTGAGGTTCGCCGATCGCAATTTAGTCGAGGAAGCAGCCAGCGCTCGCGGAACATGGATTCGAAGCCGCACTTGCGCAAAGCGTCACTGAAAGCTTGAGACCGGATGAGGAGCCCGTGGCATGAAAGAAGAAGTCATGAAAGAAGAAGTAGGGAAGCTGCAGATCGCCGCCGAAGCCTGGAGACCCGAGCGGGTTCTCGAATGGGCATTCGACACTTTCGGCGAAGGCGTGGCAATCTCGTCCGCTTTCGGCGCCGAGGGCATGGCTCTCATCGACATTGCTTCCCGGGTCCGCCAGAATTTTCGCCTCTTCACCCTGGACACAGAATTCCTGTTTCCCGAAACCTACAACCTCATGGATCAGGTGGAGCAAAGATACGGCATCACGATTGAAAGGGTGTATCCGTTGAACTCGCCCGAGGAACAGGAACGGGTTCATGGTCCCGCGCTGTGGCAACGCAACCCTGACCAATGCTGCAATCTGCGGAAAGTCGAGCCACTGCGGCGCAAGCTCGGCGAGCTGCAAGCATGGATCACGAGCATCCGGCGCGATCAGACCGCGACGCGGGCGGGCGCGGGAAAAATCGAGTGGGATCAGAAATTTGGTCTCGTGAAGGTCAATCCCATTGCCGACTGGAGTTCAAAGCAGGTGTGGCAATACATCCGCGAGCATGACGTGCCTTACAACGACCTGCATGAGCGCAATTACCCCAGCATCGGCTGCACGCACTGCACGCGAGCGGTGCGTCCGGGAGAAGATCCCAGGGCCGGCCGCTGGGCGGGATTGTCGAAGACCGAGTGCGGACTGCACATCATCCAGGCCGCTGCCCAGTCGGCCGGTGGCGACGCATAAAGAAGCGCTCGGCTAGTGCGCCGAGGCTTCCGTTTTCTTGAGATAGTCGGAGAGCTGCCGCACCACCGCGATGAAAGTTTTGGTGGCCACAGAGAGCGTGCGGTCGCGCCGGTAGGCAAGCCCGAGTTCGCGCCAGAGTTCAGCGCCTTCCAGTTCGACCAGCTTCACTCTGCCCGCCGCCACTTCATCGCGCGCAAAAGACGCGCTGATCAGCGAAATCCCAAGGTCGGCGGCCACAAAGCTCTTGATCATCCCGATGCTGGGCAACTCCATTCTGACTTTGAGCTCGGTGTTGTACTCGCGGAAGAGCTTGTCCAGCAGTCGCCGCGTGTGGCCGGTCTTTGGAAGCAACAGAGGATATTTCACGACGTCGCTGATATGCGCCGACTTCAGTTTGGCTAAAGGGTTCTTAGGGCTCACCATCAGCATCAACCGGTCGCGGTAGATGGCCTGAACCTTCAAGCTGGGAGACTGGACCGGCAGGCTGAGTACGCCCACATCGAGAGAACCATTCTCCAGCTTCTCGACGATCTTATAAGTGAAGTTGCGATAGATGCTGATCTGCACGTCGGGATACTTGCGGCAGTATTCTCCAAAAACTTCAGGCAGAACATACAGGCAAGTGGCTTCGTTTGCGCCGACGAGGAGCGTGCCCCGCGGCGTGTGCCCGTGGTCGGCGACCGCTACCAGCGATTCGTCGCGCAGCTTCTTCATGCGCAACGCGTAATCGTGAAAGACCTGGCCGGCGGGAGTCAGCTTGACGGTTTTGCCTGAGCGGTCCAGCAGACGATCGCCGTACTCCTGCTCCAGTTGGCGAATTTGCGCGCTCACCGCCGATTGCGAGCGGAAAACTTTCTCCCCGGCACGCGAAAAGCTGCCTTGCCGGGCGACCTCCAAAAATGTAATGAGCTGATCGAAATCCATGCAGTTTTTTAGTTAGGAGATTATAGCGAACTTCTCATCGAACTGATTCGGTGAAGCGGTTCCCGTAAGCGCTGACCCGGCTGGGGAGTGTGCTCATTGCACGACGGGTCTTTCGGAAGTGAGAAGTTTGTCGCGTCCATAACTCCGCGCTTCCTCGGTGGCGAGCCGCGCCAGTATCGAAGCCCAGGTCTCCTCGATCGAACACGGTGGCGCGAGAGGCTCAACCCGAAGCAGCGGTAAAGCGGAGCAGGAAAGCAGGTCGGCGGCCCGGGGGCTGCCGGTAAGTTGCAAGTGCCGGCGAAGAATGCGGCGGAGCCATAGCTCTTCCTGAGGTTCGAGAGTTGCGAACCGAACGGAGTCTCGGTTCATCGCATCGTCATTGAAGGGGTCATCGGCATCGGCCCGCAACAGATAAGCCAGCCCGCCGGTCATCCCCGCACCCATGTTGGCGCCAGCAGGACCGAGAATCACCACTACGCCCGCCGTCATGTATTCGCACCCGTGGCGGCCCACGCCCTCGACCACTGCGAGCGCGCCGCTGTTGCGAACTGCGAATCGTTCTCCCGCCCGGCCCGCGACAAACAGCTCACCGGAGGTCGCGCCGTAGAGCACCGTGTTTCCGACCAAAACGTCTCCGCGCGCCGAGGCTTCCGCTTGGGCGCTGATGGCGATGCTGCCACCGCACAAGCCTTTGCCCACATAGTCGTTGGCTTCGCCAGTCAGCCGGAAGTTTGCGCCCGAAATCAGGAATGCGCCAAAGCTCTGTCCGGCGGTGCCGAAGAACTCGCACTCGACTCCCGCCATATCCAATGCCGAGCGTCCAAACGACGAACCAAGACGGCGCAGAACCTCACCACTGAAGTGCGCGCCTACGGCTCGATCCTCGCTGGTGATTTCAAAACGGTAAGGACGGGTGGAAAGCGATTCCAGGTCGTCGACCACACGATTCAGTTCGACGTGAAGCGCGCTCGTGTCCTCATGAGGACAAGGGAATTGCGCGGGTGGATTGACAATGGGCTGCAACAGGGAAGCTACGCTTTGTTCGGCTTCCGCCGAACGCGGCCGCAAGCGGTCGACCGCGCCTAGAATTTCGTCGATTGATCCAGACCCATCCCCGCCAGCAGTTGGCGGACGTCCGCCGCCAGCCCGCGGAAAAAAGTTTCGACCATCTCCGGATTTCCGGCAAAGCGCGCTCGCAGAGTTTCATCCTGAGTCGCGATGCCGACGGGACAGGTGTTGAGGTGGCATTGGCGGGCCATGACGCAGCCGATCGCGAGCAGAGCGGCAGTTCCGAAGCCGAATTCCTCAGCGCCCAGCAGAGCGGCGACCACCACGTCGCGGGCAAACTTGAGCCCGCCATCCACACGCAACCGCACTCGAGCGCGAAGCCCCGCGCGCACCAGCGCAGTATGTGCGTCCCGTAAACCGATCTCCCACGGCAGTCCAGTGTTCTTGATGGAGGTGAGCGGCGAGGCGCCGGTGCCGCCATCGTGGCCGCTGATCGTGATCACGTCCGCGCCGGCTTTCGCTACGCCGGTTGCGATCACGCCAACTCCGGAACTCGAAACCAGCTTGACCCCGATGCGCGCATTCGGATTTACGGCGCGCAGATCATAGATCAACTGCGCCAGATCTTCGATGCTGTAAATGTCATGGTGCGGCGGCGGCGAGATCAGCGAAGTTCCGGGTACGGCGTGCCGCAGGCGCGCGATGTAAGGTGTAACTTTCGCCGAAGGCAGTTGTCCGCCTTCACCCGGCTTCGAGCCTTGCGCCATCTTGATCTCGATTTCGTCAGCATGCACCAGATATTCCGCAGTGACGCCAAATCGCGCCGAGGCGACCTGCTTGACCCGGTTGTTCGCCTCCGGGCGTTCGTAATAAATGCTTGGATCTTCACCACCCTCACCGGTATTGCTGCGTCCTCCCAGGCGGTTCATAGCGATAGCCAAGGTCTGGTGAGCTTCTGGCGAGATTGCGCCCAAAGACATAGCCTGCGTGCTGAAACGGCTCAGCAGCGAAACTTCACTCTCCACTTCGTCTAAAGAGAGAGGCTGCGCAGCACGCACCTCAAGCAAGTCCCGCACGGCAACGTTTTTCCGTTCTTCCGAGACCACAGCCAAAGCTGCCTGATTCTCCGCAGTCGGCGACTTGATGTAGCGATGCATTCGCCGCACCAGTTCCGGCGAGCTCGCATGCTGCTCTCCATTGCGGCGGAAGCGATACAAACCGGAATCGCGGAATTCCGCGGCAGAAGATCCAAATCCCGCAGCGTGACAAGTAAGGCAATCCTCCAAGAGATCGTCGAGCGTCTTTCCGCTGAGCGAGTGGCCGGCATCTTCAAAAAACTCGTCGCACACCGTCGCATCGAGGCCGATGGTTTCGAAGATCTGACTGTTCCGGTAACTGCTCATGGTGGAGATGCCCATGCGCGCCAGCACCTTGCGCAGACCTTTCTCAATCGCAGCGCGATACCGCGTGGGCCCGTTGATATCGGCACGAGCCGCCAGGCTCATTGCAAGATACGGATGCACCGCGCTCGCTCCCGCCGCCACCAGCAGGGCGACGTGATGCGTATCGATAACCTGGCCAGTCTCCACAATCAACGGGACATTCCAGGCTCCCGCTGCACGTCATCACTCGCCACGCAGCCGAAACCGCCAGCAGTGCAGGCAGGGCGGCCCGCTTGTCGCTCAAGGCCCGATCGCTCAACAAAATTGCCCTGCCACTGGCCGCTGCACTCGACGCTTCTTCAGGAATTCTGCTCAAAGCTTGATGGGCAGCCTCAACTCCACCTTCCGCTTCAAAACTGAAATCGATGCAATGGATCGTCAGCAGCGCTTCGGCCAGCGAGTCCATTTGTCCCGCATCAAGCAGGGGAGAATCCAGCTTCGTATCCTTGCCGAGGTACACGTCGAGGGACATCACATGGCTCTCGCGCAGAGGATCGATGGGAGGGTTCGTAACCTGGGCAAAGCGTTGCTTGCAGAAATCCCACAGAGGACGCGGCAGGTTCGAGAGAAACGCCGGAGGAGCGTCATCGCCCATGCTCCACAACGGTTCCTGACCCTGCTCTACCAGAGGCTGAAAGAGCATCCGGAACTGGTCTTCCGTCCAGCCAAACGCCGCCATCCAGCGGTTCGCGTCGATGACGCTAGGCGCGGTTTTGTTTTCCGCCGGAATCAAGGTGGGTCTCCGGCTATCTTTTGCGCTCACCAGCCGAGCCACTTCGTTCGGCCGGAAAAACGTTCCGCTTGCCGGATCGGCGATCAGCATCTCGCCCGGGCCAAGCCGCTGCCGTTCGATCACCTGCTTGTCGGAAAGATCCGTGATGCCGACTTCCGAGCCGACGATCAGCAACCCATCCGAGGTCAGCGTATAGCGCAGCGGACGCAGGCCGTTGCGGTCAAGCTTGGCGCCGATGAGGTGTCCGTCGGTGAAAAGCAGCGCGGCTGGGCCGTCCCAGGGTTCCTGCTGAGGAGCGCTATTGGCGAGGAACTGGCGCAGACCGCGGTCGAGCTGCTCATCGTGTTCCCAGGCCGGCGGCACCAGCCGCAATGCCGATTCGGCAACGCTCGACCCGCTCCGCACCAGCGCTTCCAGCGCGTTATCGAAACTCGCGGAGTCGCTCATCCCCGGCTGCAGCAACCTGGCGTTCTCCGGCAGTCCAAGCTGGCGGCGCAACCCGGCCCCACGCGCCTGAAACCATCGGCGATTGCTGCTGATGGTGTTGATCTCGCCGTTGTGAGCCACGAAGCGAAAAGGTTGAGCCAGCGACCAACTGGGTTGCGTGTTGGTGGAATATCGCTGGTGGAAAACCACAAACGCGCTTTCGAACTCCGGATCGTTCAGGTCAAGATAGAAGGGAGCCAACTGCTCAGGAGTAAGCAGTCCCTTATAAACGATGGTTCGCGAAGAGAACGAGCAGTAGTAGCCGGCATCGGAAATGGTTTCAAGTTCCTGTCGCAGCCGGAATAGCTGCAACTCGAAGTCGAAAGATTCGAAGCCGGAAGAATTCAACATTGGAAGACTTGCCACGAGGTGCAACGAAGCATTGCCGCACAACCGGCAGAGAATCACGCGAGCGCGGTCCCAGGATGGAAGGATCAGTAGGTACGGCGCGCCAGCCCAGAAACGAGAGATCGAATTTCCCGACGGCAGCTCGAATCGCATCCACCGCCTGATCTTCTCGGCCACGCTGAAGAAACACCATGCCGACGCCAAACTCGTTCGGCAATTCAATCCCATCCTCGCGAGCGACCTTGCGGAAGAACGCCTTCGGAAGCGCGACCAGCAAGCCGGCGCCATCGCCACTGCGGCCGTCGGCGTCCACGCCGCCGCGATGGGCCAGGCGCGACAAAGCCTCCAGCCCGCGCTCGACCACGGCATGAGACGCAGGTCCGCCCAGTTGCGCGATGAAACCCACGCCGCATGCATCATGATCCGCCGAGAAGGTGAGGCGACTCTCCGCCATACTACTTGTCTAACCTGAAACACCCAGCCAAGTACAATCGTCATTTTCGATGCGGCCAATGGATTTTTCTGCACGTGCCGCAAGGCGTTTTCGCAGAGGTCCGGATGACGTTCCTATATCGTGAAGGGGATCAAATTCTTCAGGTAAAATGACAACTCTTGCCGCGGTCAGCGCTCCCATGGTCAATCTTTCCCACATTCAATCCGCCTTGGCCCGGGTTCGAAAATCGATCTACGTATCTCCCTGCACGCGTTCTGAAACGTTCTCCGAACTAACCGGCAACTCCATCTATCTCAAATTGGAGAACCGGCAGAGAACTGGCGCCTATAAAGAACGGGGCGCATTGAACAAGCTTCTAAGTCTCACTGCGGAGGAACGTTCTCAGGGCGTGATTGCAGCCTCGGCCGGCAATCACGCGCAAGCCGTCGCCTATCACGCCTCGAACCTAGGCATCCGCGCAAGAATCGTCATGCCCCTGGCAACCCCGCTGATCAAGGTTTCGGCCACGCGCGGCTACGGCGGCGAAGTCGTACTCCACGGAGCGAATTACGATGAAGCCTACGAGGAAGCGCTGCGCCTCAGCGCGCAGGACCACCTCACCTTCGTCCATGCCTTCAACGATGATGTGGTGATTGCCGGGCAGGGAACTCTGGGGCTTGAATTGCTTGAGCAGCATCCCGATCTTGAGGCGGTCGTCGTGCCCATCGGCGGAGGTGGACTGATCGGCGGCATGGGTTGCGCCCTGAAAGAAACCAATCCCCGCATCCAGGTCATCGGAGTTCAGCCGGCCCGGCTGCCTTCCGTTAAGGTCGCTCTCGCGGAGGGAAAACCTGTGACCTTGCCTTCAGCGGTGACCATCGCGGACGGGATTGCGGTGCGCCGCGCTGGCGAGCGGACTCTTCCACTGATTCAGAAATATGTCGATGACATCGTCACGGTTGAGGAAGAGGAGATTGCCAACGCCGTCCTGCTGCTGCTCGAAAGAGAGAAGATACTGGCCGAAGGAGCAGGTGCCGCGGCGCTGGCGGCTCTGGTCAATCGCCGCAGTCCCTTGATTCGTGAGAAGATCTGGCAAGAAAGTCGTCGTAGTCGTGAGTGGCGGAAATATCGATGTAACTCTGCTGGCGCGCATCATCGAGCGCGGCCTGGTCAAAGATGGACGGTTGGTCCGCTTGCGCGTGCACCTTCCCGATTATCCCGGAGCCCTGCATCGACTTACCGGCATTCTCGCCCAGCACCGCGCCAACATCGTTGAAACCTCCTACGACCGCGCCTACCACAACGTGAATCTGGGAGACACCGCCATCGACATCACCATGGAGACTCGCGGTCCCGACCACATCGCCGAACTCATCTCAGCCCTCGGCGCCAACGGCTACACCCACGAAAGAATCCTGTAATCAGATTCGAGAATACTCATGTGGGGACAGCCGCCTCGGCTGTCCAGCGAGCGGAGCGAGCCGTCGGAGATGAACTTGACGGTTGAGACCTAAGCTTCCCGATAACCAAATTCGGTTGCTTACAAACCCAAGAGGCGTATCCTTTTTAGGGGCTGGGACCCAGGCGCGTCTAATCCCACGCCGCGTTATAACCCAGTATCTATGGAGGTAGGACTATGACTTCTGGCATTCTCACCTCGCCCGGAATCAAAGCTCCCGGCGACTACATTGAAGAAGTAATGATCAGTGTGAAGGCGAAGAACCCCGCCGAGCCTGAGTTCCATCAGGCGGTGCGCGAGGTTTTCGATTCTCTCCGGTTAGTTCTGGCCAAGCATCCCGAGTATCAATCCAACCGCATCCTCGACCGGATCGTCGAACCCGAGCGCGTTCTGATGTTCCGCGTGCCCTGGACTGACGATCAAGGAAATGTGCAGGTAAACCGCGGCTTCCGCATCGAGATGAACAGCGCCATCGGCCCCTATAAGGGCGGACTGCGCTTCCATCCCTCGGTGAACCTCGGCATTCTGAAGTTCCTGGCCTTCGAGCAGGTATTCAAGAATTCGCTCACCACGCTGCCCATGGGCGGCGGCAAGGGCGGTTCGGATTTCGATCCCAAAGGCAAGAGCGATAACGAAGTGATGCGCTTCTGCCAAAGCTTCATGACCGAACTGCAGCGCCACATCGGACCGAACACCGACGTTCCCGCCGGCGACATCGGCGTGGGCGGACGCGAAATCGGCTATCTCTTCGGCCAGTACAAGCGCCTGCGCAACGAATTCACCGGCGTGCTCACCGGCAAGGGCCTGAACTGGGGCGGATCTTTAATTCGTCCAGAGGCGACCGGCTACGGCTGCGTGTATTTCGCCGAGGAAATGCTGAAGAGCCGCAAGGACTCACTCGAAGGCAAGCTCTGCCTGGTTTCCGGCAGCGGCAACGTCTCCCAGTACACCATCGAGAAGCTGCTCGACCTCGGCGCGAAGCCGGTGACCGTCTCCGATTCAAACGGCGTGATCTACGATCCGGACGGCATCGATCGCGAGAAACTGGCCTACGTCCTCGAGTTGAAGAACGTGAAGCGTGGCCGCATCCGCGATTATTCGGACCGCTACAAGAAGGCGATCTTCATGCCCACCGACATGAAGCTGGAGCACAGCCCGCTGTGGAACATCAAAGCGGATTGCGCTTTCCCCAGCGCCACCCAGAATGAGATCACCGCGAAGGATGCGGCGAATCTTATCAAGAATGGCATCAAGCTGGTGGCCGAAGGCGCCAACATGCCCAGCACACTGGAGGCAACCAAGCTGTTCCTGGATGCCAAGATTCTCTACGGTCCGGCGAAGGCGGCGAACGCGGGCGGCGTGGCCACGTCAGGTCTCGAAATGTCGCAGAACAGCGCGCGCATTTCCTGGTCCCGCGAGGAAGTGGATGACAAGCTCCACAAAATCATGATCGCCATCCACCGCAACTGCTACGAAACGGCCGAGAAATACGGCACGCCCGGCAACCTGGTGAACGGCGCCAACATCGCAGGCTTCCTGAAGGTAGCCGATGCGATGCTGGATCAGGGACTCGTGTAGAAGAAAGCATGTGAGGACAGCCGCGCTCAACTGTCCGGCCGGGCAAAGCCCGGCTCTGTGTGCAGCATCGGCAAAGCGGGTGGGCCAATCGTCCACCCCGCCCGCTTTTGCTGCCTAACATGTTCTAGACTAAGATTATTTCCCAATGACCACCCACCCCATCGCCGAGCCCCTACTCGACGCCGAAGCGCGCCTCGAAGGCTTCGACAACCTGATGCCCTTCAAGGTCCAGAACATTCTTCTGGTCTCCAGCCTCTACGACTCTTTCATCCTCCGCGAAGACGGCCGCCTCA
The DNA here is from genome assembly GCA_963763285.1 of uncultured Acidobacteriaceae bacterium. Classification (GTDB taxonomy): domain Bacteria; phylum Acidobacteriota; class Terriglobia; order Terriglobales; family Acidobacteriaceae; genus Sulfotelmatobacter. The sequence goes on from CAVXOK010000006.1 coordinate 222,594, forward strand.
ACGAACTGCTAATCGACGAATCGCTCGAACTGAACCTGCAGCAAATCCCCGGCATCACGCATGTTTCAAGCTGCGCCGAAGCGCTGGAACTGGCGCGTTCGCAGCCGCGCTTCAATCTGATCGTCACCAATCTCGCGGTAGGCGACATGACCGCGGCGCAGTTGGCACGCGAAGTCAAGCGTGCCGGCCTCGATGTCCCCGTGGTCGTGCTGGCCTACGACTATCGCGAAGTGAAGAACTTCGTCAGCCGAAATCCCGTCACCGATATCGAGCGAATCTTCCTCTGGCAGGGCAATGCGCGAATTCTCATCGCCATCGTCAAGTACATCGAAGACAAGCGCAACGTCCTGCACGACACGCGAGCCATGGGCGTGCCGGTGCTGCTGGTCGTGGAAGACAACATCCGTTACTACTCATCGTTCCTGCCGGTGATTTACACCGAGCTGATCAAGCAGTCGCGGCGCGTCATTCAGGAAGGCATCAACGTCGCCCACAAGCTCGTGCGCATGCAGGCCCGCCCGAAAATTCTGCTGAGTTCGAACTTCGAAGACGCGGCCCAGTTGGTGCAGGAGTATCGCGATTACCTGATCGGCCTGGTCTCAGACGTGGAGTTTCCCTGGGAGGGCAAACTCAGCCCGGAGGCCGGCTTTGAGCTTGCCCGCCTGATGAAGGCGCTGGTGCCGGATGTGCCGGTAGTCCTGCAAACCAGCCGCACAGAGTTTCGCCCTCGCGCTCTCGCCGCGGGATATTCATTTCTGCGCAAGCGTTCGCCCACCCTGCTGAAAGACCTGCGCCGAATTCTCACCGAGCAATTTGGTTTTGGCGACTTCGTATTTCGCCTGCCCGATCTGAAAGAAGTAGGCCGCGCCAAAGACTTGAATGAGCTCGAAGAACAGTTGCAGACGGTTCCGCCCGAAAGCCTCACCTACCACGCCCAGAGCAACCATTTTTCCCACTGGCTCATGGCGCGAACCGAGTTTGCTCTGGCCGCCAAGCTGCGGCCGCGCAAAGTCTCCGACTTCACCGGTCCGGAACATCTGCGCAGCGACCTGATCGAATCCATCAACGACTACCGCCGCGAGCAGAGCGAACTGCTGATCGGCGACTTCAACGCCGACACGTTCAAGCCCTCGGAGACAGGTTTTCTGCGAATCGGCGCCGGATCGCTGGGCGGCAAGGCGCGCGGCCTCGCGTTTGTGCGCCATCTCCTGCGCAAGCACCGCATCACGCGCCGCTTTCCCGGCATCCGCATCGCGGTGCCGCCCGCTCTGGTTTTGGCCACGGATGCGTTCGATCAATTCATGACGGAGAACAACCTGCTCGACTTCGCTTTGCAATGCGAAGACGATGCCGAGATTCTGCAGAAATTTCTAGCCGCCCCGCTCTCCGCAAAATTGCAGGAAGACCTGAAAGTGTTCCTTGCGGAGGTTACCTATCCGCTCGCCGTGCGCTCCTCCAGCCTGCTCGAAGACTCGCAATACCAGCCTTTCACCGGAGTCTACGAAACCTTCATGCTGGGCAATCAGTCGACAGACCCCACCGTGCGACTCGCGGAGTTGATCGACGCCATCAAGCGCGTCTATGCCTCCACGTTCAGCCGCCACGCCAAGGCCTACGTGCGCGCCACGCCTTACCGCCTGGAAGAAGAAAAGATGGCGGTGATCGTCCAGCAGCTGGTGGGCACAGCGCATGGGCAGCGCTTCTATCCGGATTTCTCCGGCGTGGTGCGTTCGCACAATTTCTATCCCGTGCCGCCGATGACGTTCGCCGATGGAATTGCCGCAGTGGCTCTGGGACTCGGCCGGGCCGTGGTCGATGGCGGAAAGTGCCTGACCTTCTGCCCTCGCTATCCGCAAAGTCTGATGCAATTCTCTTCGGTGGACGACATCCTCGCCAACTCGCAGACCGAGTTCTGGGCGCTCGAGTTGAACGGCATTCCCCAGGGGCGTCCCGGACATCTGCACGAACGCCGCTTCGGCCTGGATGCCGCCGAGGCCGACGGCACTTTGCTAGCGGTTGGTTCTACGTATTCGGTCGACAACCAGGCGGTGTACGACGGCGTCAGCCGGCCAGGCGTGCGCATCGTGAGTTTCGCTCCCATGCTCAAACACGGATTGTTTCCGCTGGCCACGATTCTCGAGATGCTGGTCAAAGCCGGGGAAGATGCTCTGGGCATTCCCGTGGAAATCGAGTTTGCGGTTCGTCTGCCCCGGCAGCCAGGCGAAGCCGCGGAGTTTGGCTTCCTGCAAATTCGTCCCCTAACCCTTTCGCGCGATCACCAGGACTTAGTCGTCGACAGTGTCGAGCCGCAGCAGTTGCTCTGCCAGAGCAGCAAAGTTCTGGGCAACGGACGCATCGAGAACCTGCACGACGTAGTGGTCGTCGATTCGCAGCGCTTCGAGCGCAGCCGCAGCCAGGAGGTGGCCAAAGCGGTAGCTCATTTCAACGGCGTGCTGAGCGCCGAGAATCGCCCGTATCTGCTGATCGGAGTGGGACGCTGGGGATCGAACGATCCCTGGCTCGGAATTCCCGTGGAGTGGGACGAAATCTCCGGCGCGCGCGTTATCGTCGAGGCGGGATTCCACGATTTTCGCGTAACTCCCTCCCAAGGCAGCCATTTTTTCCAGAATCTCACCGCATTCCAGATCGGCTATTTTACGGTGAATCCCGATGCCGGCGAGGGTTCGGTGGATTGGGAGTGGCTGAAGCGAGCAACCTTCCGTGGATGAAGACGGATGCGTCCGCCACTTGCACTTCGATGCGCCCATGCGCGTGATCATGAACAGCCGACAGAGCCGGGGCGTCATCTTCAAGCCACAAGGTCTGGCATAAAACCGCGAACGCTTATCAGTTAAGGATTAGGACTGGCAGCCTGCGCCCCGTTGTGCTTGTGGTCCATCTTGCGATGAACATCGGGCCAGAACTCTTTTATGACGATCGTGATTGTGTCGTAGAGGACCTGCGTCCCCCACACGCTGGCAGTATTCGGAAGTGTCCGGGAGGAAGGATTGAAAACATAGGTCACCATGCCCGTGCTTGCGTTATAGCGAGTCGAAATGAAGGACCGCGGATGGTAGCTGTTGGTGGAGATCGCGGCCGACAAGGCGCTGCCAACAATTTCAGAGTAATTGAATTGAGCATGGCCGGAATCAGTCCGGGTTACGAAGATTCGGCTCACCGCATAACCGGCCCGATGTGCGAACCCGCCTTCACTGGACTGGAAAAATCGCGGATCCTGATGCAGAATTGACGGAAGAACCGCGCTCGTCATGAAGTTTTCGATGGTGCCGTCCGCAAAGGCCGACGCATAACGTTTCCCATATCCTTCCCAGCCTTGACCATACCCGGGCTCGCTATTTTCCGCCTGGCTGATGCCCGACAGAACTCCGTACCATGGGAATTCAATCTTATCGAACGAACCCCGGGCTACAACCTTGAACTTCTGCGCCGTGGTAAGCGGCGGCACGTTGCCTGCATTTTCCAGAGTCAGGAAGTTAGGCAGCGCCAGGAAAAGCCGGTCGTTCGACGTTCCCGCATTTTTCCCCTGGTCGCTCGCGCTTTGCCCGCCTTTGTCTTTATCTTTGTCTGACGGAGTCTGCGCCGGGCCCACGGCGGGTGTCGAGTTCGATGGCGGTGGAGTCTGTTGCGCCGTCGACGGAGAAGAAAGAAAAACTATGAGTAAGAAGGCAATCAACGGCTGGGCGGCGAGCTTTATCGACAAGCATTTCTCCCCAAAAAAGAATCCTAAGTTCACCAAGGGTTTATCACCCTATTCTAGCAGCCAGACTTCTCTCGGCCGGAAGATCGCTGCGGCTTTACATTGATTTACAAACCGCATCAGTCCTCCCATTCTTCCCAGCTCATTCGTAGGTTCGGGGCTTCCTACATCTCGGCGGCGAGGGGACGCAACCCACCTCGACGGCCGACGCCACGAGCCCCTTCCCACTAGAAATGAAAACCGATCTCCGCCGTGAGCGATCGCGGCGAAACGTAGTGGGTTCCGCTGAAAGTCGAAAGAAAGTTATAGAGCGTGTAATTGTTCGCCACATTGATGGCGGTCAACTGCAAGCTCACTTTGTACTTGTCGCATGCAAAAGGTTGTCATCGCCAACCGAGATGTCGAACAGGTTCCGCGGCGCGATGCGTGGTGGATTATGGTCGTCGTTCTCGGCATTCGGCGCCGCCACCTTTATAAGCGTCGAGCCAAACGCCGATACGGGACAAACAAAAGGCAGCGCCGCTGTCGGCGTTGCGTGCTGGGTTCCGCAAAAGAATCCAGCCTCGAACTCCTCATCGGCCGTCAAGGGCGCGCCGCTGCCGAACATTTCGACCGCAGGCTCGCCGCCGAGGGTGGTCGACGCCGGGCAGTCGTTTCCGGGGTTTACGCCATAGCAAGGCGCAGCACCGGCGACTTGTCCGCTGTCATAGCGCCAGCTGAACGCGAGCCACGGGCCGCGTTGCCATGGCTGGTATTGCACGTGGGTCGACTGGTTGAACTTCTCGTCGTGATCAATGCGGAAGGGAAGGCCATTCTGCCCCACTGTGGCTCCCAGCCCCCCGACCTGTGGCGGGAAGAAGCGCGCGGCGACGCTGGAAAACACCACGCCTGCCGTCAGTCCATGAAAATTAGGCATGTGAACGCTGGCTGCGTATCCCGGAATCTTCGAGTTGTGCCACTCGATGGGAAACGTAATCGGTGTGTTTCCCAGCACGCTGAAGTCGTATCCGTTGTGTGTGTATTTCCAGATGTACTCGCCATCGAAGACAAGGTAGCGCCCGAAAGCCTGCTGCAAGCCAGCGTGGAACTCATTGCGAAACCCGGGATTCAGGTTCGCCGGGACGCAAGGCACCAGGGCCGCGATCACCGCGAAATCGCAGCCGTTGTTGGAAAGAACCAGGTTCTCATTAAAGGGAGTTTCCAAAGTTCGCGCGTACGAGATGCGAAGCACCGTGCTGCTCGGCTTGATGTTGTACGCCATCCCAAAGCGTGGTTCCACCTGTTGCGCGGCGGCGAAGCCGTTGTATAAGTCGCCGCGAAGCCCCAGGCTGAATGACCAGCTTCCCTTGCTGATAGTGTCCTGAGCGAAGAGCGCAAGCTCCTTCACGTCGGTGTGGCCGTTAAAGCCGTACAGCCCGCCGCCGCGCGTAAGGTCGAAAGGCAATAGGACTGGGTTGAAAAATGGATACGGCGAGGTTCCTGTCGCCGGCGAGCCCGCGATGGACTCATTGGGAAACAGTCCAAGAGGGCACAGAGTTGGGTTGGTCACGCCCGGGGCAGGGACAGGCGTCCCGCTCGCGTTGACGCAGGGAGCATTCAGCAGGGGATCCACAATTCCCAGGACATCGTTCTCCGTCGGGAAAGTCTGCTGATAGCTGATTCCGAACTTCATGTTGTTAATGCCGCGAAAGTACGCAAGATCAGCGTGAACGCCCGCGTTGGTGAGCAGCCGGTGTTGTCCGATGGTTTCCCGCTGCAGGTTCAGAGGACCAAGATCAGAAAACGGGTCGCTGCTGGGATAGTAGTGGTAATCGTCATGGCGCACCACACCGCCGAGGGTAAACACCGCTTTCGGATTCAGCAACAACGACCACGAGGGAGCGATGTTATAGGTCTTGATCTGCGAACGCTGGTCCATAGCGGGCACCGGGTTCCCAAACGGATCAAGGACTCCCACATTCAGATTGTCGTAAGTCTGTGGCGTCTGGAACCAGGACCGGCTCCACGCCAGGTCCAGGTGAACCGTGTTACCCGTAGCGATCTGGTAGTCGATTCGGTCGAACAAGTTCTCCAGGTTGCCCTTGTCGTGCATCACAGCGAATTCGGGGGCGTCGAGAAAGCGGCCGCCGTTGGTGCCGCCGACAGCCAGGAAGTTGCCCCAATTCTGCCCGCCGTAGGCCAGGTCAAACGACGTGTTCGACGTGCCAAACGAGCCGTACGATGCACTGAGCGAACCAGTCGGGGTGGTGATGCCCTGACCCGAGCGTGTGCTGACCTTTACGACAAGACTCGTCTTCCCGCCAAATTCCGCCGGCGGCGCCCCCGCGATAACTTCCATCGACTGAATCGAGTTGGACGGAATCTGATTGGAAAATGTCTTGCTCGTTTGATCGGAGTTGGCCTGGTCGTCCACTGAAATAGTGTTTTCCGCGTGATCGCCCAGGCCGTGCATGCTGTTGTTGGAGTCGGCAGAAACCCCCGGCGTGAGCCCCGTGACCGCTGCGCTCATGCCGGACGATTCCGCCGGCATGGGCAGCCTATCGATTAGGCTCTTATCCACGTCGACATGAGACGTGGAATCGGTTTCCACAAGATCGCCCGCCTCTTCGTGCACGGTGACGGTAGTCGCCTCCACCAGGGCCTGCAGCGTGATGCTGATCGTGACCGGCACCACCGAACGCAGCTCGACATCCTGAGTGTAGGGCGAGAACCCTTTTGCCGTGATCGTGACGTGGTAGGGATTGAAGGGAACGTTCACAAAACTGAATAGACCCGTAGTGTCGGTCTGCGTGCTGCGCGACAGGCTGCTGACCGGGTTGTGAATCTTGACCGTGGCGCCCACAACTACTGCGCCCGTCACGTCAACCACCGTCCCGCTCAGTGTTGTGGAGTTGCCGGCAGATTGCGCCCCCGCCAGGCTGACCAGAGACAGCGCGATTGCCAACCCGGCCAGGCGCCCTCGGCAGAAAGTAAGCACGAACCCCCAACTCATAACGGTGGCGAAGGCAGGATGGAGCACAAACTTCATCGGCAAGCGTCTATCCTCACAAAGATTCTCAGCGCAAGATAAAGGTTTATATCGTTATTCTAACAGTCGAAATTCCACTGTCCCGGGCTCTGCCGGAGCCTAACCTTGCCCGCCAACTTTGATGCAAGAAACAGGCGGCCCGAAATAGCGTGTTAAGCGTTCCTTTTAAAAGTGGAACGTGATCGCGGCAGTAAGCGATCGTGGCGTGACATAGTGGGTGCCACTAAAAGTCGACAGAAAGTTGTAGAGCGCGTACTTGTTAGCCAGATTGACGACCGTGATTTGACCGCTGACTTTGTACTTGTCGCCGTGAAACAGGTTGTCATGTCCAAGAGCGAAGTCAAAGAGACTCCGTGGCGCGATGCGCTGCGGATTATGATCGTCGTTTTCCTTATTTGGCGCCAGGGATTCGTATCAGCGTCGATCCGAACTGTGATGCCAGGCAAGCACGTTCGGAAGAGGCTGGGTGGGCGTCGCACGCATGCCGTTGCAGGTGAACCCGGCCTGGAACTCCTGATCGGCCGTCAAGGGCGCCCCCGAAATGGCGTTCACCAAGGCGATGTAGCCGCTCGGGATATTTGGGTTCGCTCCTCCATCGGCAATGGATGTCGACAGTGAGCAGGTTGCAGTAGGCGCTAGGCACGGCGTGGCGCCTGCCACCAGCCCGCTGTCATAACGCCAGTTGAAGCCTAACCACGGAGCGGTTTTCCACGGCTGGTACTGAATGTGCGTGGTCTGGTTGTACTTTTCATCGTGGTCAATTCGGAAAACGCCGGTCGCCGGAGGAATAATCGGCAGCCCGGCGACCTGCGGCAGGAAGAAGCGGCCGCCACGCTCGACATCACTACTGCGCTGAGAACCGTGATAATCTGGCACGCTCACGCGCAACGCAAACCCGGAATCTTCGAGTTGTGCCACTCAATCGGGAAGGTAATCGGAGTGCTGCCCACACGTCCCGAAGTCGTAGCCGTTGTGCGTGTACTTCCAAATGTAGTCCCCGCTCACCACCAGGTACTTCCCAAACGCCTGTTGCAGGCCAGCGTGGAATTCATTGCGGTAACCCGGAGTGATCGGTCCTGTGACACAGGGGACGCCCGGCGGCGGAACCAGCGCGGCTAGAAACGGAATGCTGCACCTATGCTGGCAATAACGAGGTTCTCGTTGAAAGGACTCTCCAGGGTCCGGGCATAGGAAACGCGAAGCACCGTGTTGGTCGCCTTGATGTTGTAAGCCGCTCCGACCCGCGGTTCCGCTTGCCGGTCGATGCGCCAGCCCATTATAGAAATCGCCGCGCATGCCCAGAGTTGAACGACCAGTTTCCCTTGGTGATCGCATCCTGGACATAGAGTGCCAGCTCCTTCACGTCGGTGTGGCCGTTGAAGGAGAACGGGCCTCGTGGCTCGTAGTGTAAAGACCGCCGCCGCCGGTTAGGTCGTATTTCGACAGAATCGCGCAGGGCGTGCCAGCCTCGGGCTGACCAGCCACTAGACACGAGTGGGGAGATTCCCGGAACGCAGTGTCGGATCGACGATGCCGATTCCGTCAACCTCGTCAAGGAACGTCTGCGCGTAGGTGACACCGACCTTCAGGTTGTGGATGCCCTTCACGTACGACACGTCGGACCGAACGCCTGCGTTCGTGAGCTTTCGATTCTGGCTGACCGTCTCACCTTGCAGATCCGGAGCCAAATCGTCGAACGGGTCAGCGCTCGGGTAATAGTTGTACTGGTCGCGTCGCACGAAGGCACCGAAAGTAAACACCGCGTTCTGGCTGAGCAGGTGGGTCCAGGTCGGCGCAATGTTGAAGGTCTTGATTTGCGAAACGCTGATCAGTCGACCAGGGGTTACCGGTCACTGGGTCATCAAGTTGAGACGTCGTCGACGTTGTGAAATTGCTGGTCGAACGAATTGGGATTTTGAAACCAGGAGCGGGAGTAGCCGAAGTTCAGGTGAATCGAGTCGGCGCTGCCGAGTTGATAATCAACGCGGTCGAACAAGTTCTCTTCGTTGCCCTTGTCGTGCATCACTTTGAATTCCGGAGGATCGAGGAACCGGCCGGTGTTGAGTCCGCTGGCGGAGATGAAATTCCCCCATTTCTTGCCCTCCGTAACCGAGCGTGAACCCGACATCAGCCGTGCCAAACGATCCGTAGGAAGCCGTCACCGTGCCATGCGGCGTAGTCACGCCCTGGCCCGACTGGGTTGTGACGTTAATGATCAACGCTGGTCTTGCCTCCGTATTCGGCCGGCGGCGCGCCCGCGATCACCTCCATGGACTGGATCGAATCGAGCGGAATCTGGTTGGAGAACACCTTGCTCTGCTGGTCGGTGATGGGCTGGCCGTCAACGAAAACGAGTTCTCCGCGTGATCGCCGAAGCCGTGGAAAAGGCCATTGGAATCGGCGGCGATCCCCGGCGTGTGAGAGCGTAACCAGCCGAACTCAGTGACGACGACGCGCTCTCCAATGGAAGTCTGTCGAAAGCTTCCTTGTCTACGTCGGTGTGGGCGGTGGGATCATTCTCGATCAGGTCTCCGCCTGCCTCGACCGTGACGCTCGTGGACGATCCCGACACTTTGAGATTGATCGGCACACGTTGACCGGCACAGACGAGCGAGGCTCCACATCCTGCACGTAATCCGCGAAGCCTCCCGCAGTGACCGTCAGGTGGTAATTGATTGAAGGGAACGTTTGTGAAGGCGAACTTCCCGGAGGTGTCCGTGGTGGTGGAGCGATCAAAGCCGCTGACCGGGTTGTGAATTTCGACAGTGGCATTGGGAACGACCGCTCCCGTCGGGTCGAGCACGGTGCCGTTGATGGAGCCGGAATTCCCAGCCGATTGCGCCGAAGCGATACTGTGGTCTAGAAACATCGAAACGGCGAGCAATGGCGAACACGCAGCCACCTGATAAGAAGAAGAGCATGAGATCCTCCTGGACGAAGTCAAGAAATAGGGATCGACCGGCAGGTCACGCCGGAGCTTCAGATCTGTAGGGAATCCCTAAACGGCAGGAGGACCACGAATGCCCAAATCAAAAACACTGAGCCGGGCCTTCGCGATAACTTCTTCTTCTTGCAGCAGTCCGACCGCGGCAAAAACCGGTCGGGCCTGGATGGAACTGACGGCTGGGGCTGGCGCTGTGCGCCACCACGCAGATTGAGCAGGAAGCGGATTCGGTCTGGTTCGGATGGTTATGAGTAGACTCCGCCACCGCCGTCCACAACATCAGGGACAGGCAGAGCCACGCCAACCATCGCAAAGTAAACCGCATGCGTTCCTGCATTGGGCTAGATTCTTTTTAGCTTATATCGGTTGTCCTGCACAAGGCAATGCCTGGCAAGTTACTATTGGAACGAGACTGTTATGTTGGTCGTTCGAAGGCGTGCCACGCAATCTCAAAGTCACAATGCGGAGGGAATGAATGTCAGAACCAACTTATGAAGAACTCAAAGCCCGTTTATCCCAGCTGGAAAAAGAAGTCGAGACCAAGAAGCGCAGCGGCGACCTGATCTTCAAGGTCGGCGAAAAAGGCGGCGTCAGCGTCTACGGATTAGGCCGTTTTCCGGTCACGCTCTACTACGAGCAATGGAACCGCCTGCTCGGCGCCGCCGACGACATAAAGAAGTTCATGGAAGAGAACAAGTCAAGATTAAAGCTCAAGGAGCAGGGCTGAGACGAGACTTGCCCCCAGCCCTGACCAGACCCAGGTCTAGACCTGCGTATCTGCAGCTTCCGCGAGGCTCGCCGAGACCCGGGTACCTAACTGAGAACTGAAGTCAGAGGCCGACGCCGGCATTGCGCTATAATAAAAAGACTGTGCCCAAGTACTCCATCGTCGTCCCTCTGCACAACGAGCAGGAGAACGTCACCGATCTCTACGACCGCCTGAAAGCGGTGATGGAGGCCGCCGGCGAGACCTTCGAAATCGTGCTGGTCGATGACGGCTCGAGCGACCACACCTTCGCCATGCTGCGCGAGATCGCGGCCGTCGATAGCCGCGTCACCGTCGTCAAGCTCCGCCGCAACTTCGGCCAGACCGCCGGACTGGCCGCCGGTTTCGACCACGCCCGCGGCGAATACATCATCGCCATGGATGGCGATCTGCAGCACGATCCCGCCGACATTCCGATGTTTCTGGAAAAGATTGCAGCCGGTTACGACATCGTCAGCGGCTGGCGCAAAGTTCGCGTCGATAATTTCTGGATGCGCCGCATCCCCTCCCGCATGGCGAACTGGCTGATGGCCAAGCTCAGCGGCGTCGATATTCACGACTTCGGCACCACCTTCAAAGCCTATCGCCGCGAGATTCTCGAGCAGGTGCCGCTCTACGGCGAATTGCACCGCTTCATCCCGGCGCTGGCCTCGTGGTACGGCGCATCGATCTGCGAAGTGCCCATCCGCAACGTGAACCGTGAGCGCGGCATTTCGCACTACGGCATCTCCCGCACCTTCCGCGTTTTCTTTGATCTCATCACGATTCGCTTCCTGCTTCGCTATCTTTCCCGTCCGCTGCACTTCTTCGGAACCTTCGGCCTGCTCAGCCTGTTCGGCGGCAGCGCGCGTCGTAGCCTGGCTGGGAGTGGAGAAATTTCTGCGCCACGTTCCGGTCATGGCCTCGCACGGCCCGCTGATGATGCTGGCTCTGGGCCTGCTGCTCGGCGGATTGAACCTGCTCGCCATCGGCCTGCTCGGCGAAATGCAAGTCCGCCACTACCACGAACCCCGCCACCGCGCTCCTTACTCCGTCGACCGCGTCCTCCGTTCGCAGAACGAAGAGCACAGCGTCTCGGAATAGCGGTCGTCCAGGAATCAGGCTAACGCGATATCCTTACGTCTGAACAAATCAGCGTTCGAGGTCCTATCGCGGTTTGCAGCACTTCCAAGCGAGACTGACGATGCGCCAAAGGCAGCGCCTGATTCTGCTGGCACGTGGTCTCGGCCTTGAGCGCCGGATGCGCAGTTCATCGCGCAGTAGCTCAGGCCGACAGCCGCAAGCTCCCGTCACACAGTCGGCTGCAGTCGCCTGCCGCAAACCTAGCGTGAGGTCGCATCGCCTGACGCCGATTATCTCTTCGTGTCGTACGATGTGATCTCCGGTCCCAGCGGGACAAAAGCGGGATTGGGATCTGCATGCGTACGCTTTTCTATCCAGACGCGACGTACTGATCCGCACTGGCGCCAAGAAGGAAGGCGGCATGCGCTGCAATCCTCTCTTCAGCCGTGCAGGACTATGTAGATCGCGCCAGCGTTTATTTCGATGTAAAAATGGTTTCTCGGAAAAAGAAATTGCCCGGCGTACGGAGAAGTGGGGCAACATCCTGCAAGCGTTCAGTACCTGCCATCGAATCGCGACGGATGACGTCACGAAGGATGCCGCGCTCTTTGCGCGGAGGGATCAATGAGATTTCAGTTATTCTTTGCTCGGGCTACCCGCTGGTGGATCCTGACAATCACCGGCAGGAAGAAACGCCGGATCAACCCCTTGCCTGCCGAATTTCTCCGTCAATCCAAGCTGCATAAGGATCAAGATCGCGTCTAGGCTATCAGTTCGTCGAAATCCTATTTTGCCAGTGAGGGACAGGGCCGCCAGACGAGAAACTGTCCGATCGAGAACCAGAGCTCGACCTATGCCTCCGCGCGCGGCAAAGTTGATTCCATTCCTCCTGAATAAGCCCCAGACTCTACCCGGCGTATAATGTGCCGTTTAGCTTCTCAGGAGCGCCAGCCATCATGGCACAAACCACGCAACACGAATTGCAATTGGCCCGCCGCATGTCGCGCCTGGGCACCGAAACCGCATTCGAAGTTTTGAACAAGGCGCGGGCGCTGGAGCGTCAGGGCAAGAGCATCATCCACCTGGAAATCGGCGAGCCGGATTTCGATACTCCCGCCAACGTGATCGAAGCCGGCGTCGACGCCCTGCACAAAGGCTGGACGCATTACGGTCCCTCCGCCGGCCTGCCCGAACTGCGCCAGACCATTGCCGATTACGTTAGCCGTACCCGCGGCGTAAAAGTAACCCCCGAAGAAGTGGTCGTCGTGCCGGGCGGTAAGCCAATCATTTTCTTCACGATCCTTGCTTTAATTGATGAAGGAGATGAGGTCATCTATCCCGAACCCCGGCTTTCCGATTTATGAGTCGATGATCCACTACGTGGGCGGCAGGGCGGTCCCCATTCACCTGCGCGAGGAGCGCGATTTCTCCCTCGACGTAGACGAACTCGCGGCTCTCATCACCGACCGCACGAAGCTCATCATTCTGAATTCGCCGCAGAACCCCACCGGCGGCGTGATGCAGCGCCGAGACGTTGAGCAGGTTGCCAAGATCATCGGCGACCGCAACATCCTGGTGCTGTCGGACGAAATCTACAGCCGCCTGCTTTTCGAAGGTGAGCATTTCTCCATCATGTCCGTGCCCGGCATGCAGGAGCGCACCATCCTCCTCGACGGTTTCTCGAAAACCTATGCCATGACGGGCTGGCGCATGGGCTACGGCGTGATGCGCCCGGACCTGGCCGCGCAGATCACCCGCCTGATGACGAACTCCAATTCCTGCACCGCCAGCTTCACGCAGATGGCGGGCATCGAAGCCCTGCGCGGCGACCAGAGTTCAGTCGATCACATGTGCGCCGAATTCAAGCGCCGCCGCGACGTGTTCGTCGCCGGGTTGAATAAGATCAAAGGATTTTCCTGCCGCATGCCCAAAGGCGCGTTCTACGTTTTCCCGAACATCAAGAAAACGGGATGGAAGTCGAAGCCACTCGCCGATGCTCTTCTGGAACAGGCTGGAGTGGCCGCGCTCTCCGGCACCGCATTCGGCGAGTTCGGCGAAGGCTACCTGCGCTTCAGCGTCGCCAATTCGCTGGAGAACTTGCAGCAGGCGCTCGACCGCCTCGACCAGTGGACCCAGAAGAATCTCTGAGAGTCCGCGCGGAGACCTGAGTGATTTCATGCCAGCGAAAAAGACTCCAGCCCGAGCAGGAAAGCCCAAGTCGAGTCGCCCTCTAATGCCCGGCTACGGCTTGCCTGAAGGCACCAAGGGCTTGCTCCCGTGGAGTTGGGCCGAGCAGCGCCTGAAGAAATCTCATAACTACTGGATCACAACCATCAAGCCCGGAAGTTCCCCGCACGACGCTTCGCCGCACACCATGGTGGTCTGGGGCCTCTGGCAGGACGGCCGCTTCCTGTTCAGCACCGGCAGCCAGTCCCGCAAGGCCCGCAACCTGGCGCAAAATCCGAACTGCGTGCGTTTGCACTGAACACGCGCACGAAGCAGTCATAGTCGAAGGCACCGCCGAAATCGCCGACATCCCCGCTCGCCGCAAATTCCTCTCGCCCTGTCGAGCGCAAGTACAAATTCGACATGTCGAAAATGAAAGCGGACATTCTCTCTATGAAAGAACCAGTCTTCGCCGTGCGCCCCCGCGTTGTATTTGCACTATGGGAGAAGCACTTCATCGGCAAGTCCACGCGCTGGACATTTGACGAGAAGACATTTAAGGAAAGATATTGGAAGAGAGACAACTCCACCGTGGACTCGGTTGAAGATGCGGAGAGCCTGACCAGGCTCTCCGCTGTTCTCTCGACAATCAACTCCACTTACAAGCGACCGCAGGAAATTCAAAAGGTCCTGCACCTGCGATGGTTTCAGCGAATTGTATTTGCGGATTACCAGATTAGCTTCGGATCCGCTGCTGCTGTGCGCCTCAATGGCCTGAATCAGATCTGTCGTTCGGCCATCGTGAAGAAAGTACAGCCGCTGTCCCAGTCCCCAGAGCGGCGCCGTGCGGAATTGATTGCCACCGGCCGCGCCTTGGTGGATGCCGTCCGCCAGCGCGGTGCCCATATCGTGCAACGCAAAGTCGGAATAAGGATGGTAAGCGACATTGGACATGCCGGTGAAGACTGAAGTGCCGGTGGTCAGAGTCGGCGAATGGCACAAGTTACAGCCGATTGCGTTAAACTCGGCCGCTCCGTTTAAAGTGGATTGGGTGGAAGCCGCGGGCGTCGGCGGCGCCGAAAGGCGACTGAATGCCGCAAAGTTCACTATGTCTGACGACATTTCCGACTCCGTGCCTACGTTGGTTCCGAAGTTCGGGCTGCTCGCATTCTGGTTCAGCAGGTTCGTGGAATCCTCCGGAGATCCGTTGAACACGCATCCCGGCACGGCGCTGCGCTCGTTGGGAAAATTCTCGTTCGATACTCCCTGCTCGACGTTGTAAGCCTCGCCTACAAAAATCAGCAGCGACTTGTTCTGCGCCTTCCAGCCGAAGCGCGTAATGGTGCCATCATTGCCGCTGGTGTTGAAGACGCCGCCAATTTTCAGCGACGCTCGCGCCGATTGCGTGGCCGCTAGACTGGCTTGCAGATTCGCGTCAGGCGTGGCCTCCACCAGGCCCAGACCAAACAGCGGCGTAGGCGTCCGGAAGATTACATTGTTACTGGAAAGCGCGCTGGCAAAGTCGGGTTGCGCCAACGTGCAGCCCGTCGCGTCGGAACGGCCCGTTATCGTGTAGAGGTCGTGGACTCCGCCGTCGAGTGCGCCGCTGGAAGTCTTGACAAAACGCGCCTCGAGCACCGGCCCATTCGCAGTAATAAAGGAGGGAACCGAGTTAGACGCACCATCCAGCGCGGCCAGCGCTACCTGCGGATTCTGAATCGAGTTCTGCGGACTCAGAAGGCCAGGGCTGGCGCCTCCGATCGTCGGCTGAGCATGGCACTGCGCGCAGCTATTCCCGTTGAAGGTTGGACCGAGACCTACTCCCGTTTCTCCGGCGATGCCGCCGGAAACCGAATCGACTTCCTGAAACCGAAGCTGGGCCTGGGTGAAAAAAGCCTGCTCATTCGCGTTAAGGGGTGGATAAAAACTTCCGGCTGCCGCCGGGCCAGGGCGAGGACCAGGATCATTTTGTGCGTGAACGGGCAAGATAGCGACAGTTGAGAACGCGAAACAAATAACCGGGACGATCAGATTTCGACACTTCACTTTGCACCTCCGTGCAGGGCTTGAGACACACTTCGACACACTTCCTAGTTCGGTCTTGTTACGTGACGACGCGCGGCGCGAGGTTGGACTCAGCTGTTCAGCTTGAGCTGTGGCCGGCGAAAGCAACCGGTCCGTGCTCACCGCGAACGGAACAGCACAGTGGGAGCGGGATCCCACCCAGGGAATCTTTCCTCAGGCGAGGAAAGACGAATCGAACATTGCGCAGACTCTATGATGGATAAGGAATCCGGTCAACGGCTAGGAAGTACATTCTCATTGGTCTGGGAAGACGCGGCCGCCCCTCTCAAGAGCACCAACTACGTCGCGTATGATATTTTCGATGATCCCCGCGAGAGAATGCAGGCTGAGCTTTCCGGTTCAGCCTCAGCCAGTCTGAAAGAAACTCGCTGAAGGAAACTCATGGACAAACGTTTTCGCGTTTTTGCCACTTGCGACATCGGAGAAGAAGCGATCAACCTGCTGCGCCAGCGCGGTTACGAAGTCGAGGTCTACCCTCAACCACAAGCGCCACCGAAGAGTCTGATTATCGAAAAAGTGAAGTCGGGTATCGACGGCCTGATCACCACGCTGCGCGATCCCATCGATGCCGAAATTTTCGCGGCGGGTAAGAATGAAGCCGGCAAGACCACGCTAAAAGTCGTGGCGCAGGATGCCGTCGGCTTCGACAACATCAACCGCGCCGACGCCAACCGTTACAAAATTCCTTTCACCCACACGCCCGATGTCTTAACCGAGGCCACAGCCGAGTTTGCCTTCTTCATGCTTGGCATGCTGGCCCGCAAGATGTGGCCCGCCGAGCACCTCACCCGCGACAATCAGTGGGGATATTGGCATCCCTACCTGCCGTTTCTCGGCGACGAAGTCACCGGCAAGACCATCGCCATCATCGGCACCGGGCGCATCGGCCTGGCCATGATTAAGAAATGCGCCGGCTTCGACATGAACATGCTGTGCTACGACCCGGCCTACGAGAATCACGACTACATCAAAGCTATTCAAGAGACCATGGACTTGCGCCACGCCCGCGGCATTTCCAAAGATAAGAACTGGATCAAGTATGTGGGCTTCGAAGATGCCCTGCGCGAAGCCGATTTCGTCAGCGTTCACGTCCCGCTGCTGCGTCCGGGTGAAAGCGCAACACCCACCTATCATCTCTTCAACGAAAAAACCCTCCGCCTGATGAAGCCGACCGCTTTTCTAGTCAACGACTCGCGCGGCCCCGTAATCGATGAACTTGCGCTGGTGAAAGCTCTGCGCGAAAACTGGATCGCCGGCGCTGCTCTCGATGTCTACGAAAAAGAGCCGCTCCCCGCCGATTCGCCGCTGCGCGATCCCGCCATTGCCGACCGCTGCCGCCTCATGCCGCACTTCGCCAGCGCCGCCCGCATCACCCGCCTCTCCACCGATCCCAACAAAGGCATGGCCGGACGCTGCGTCCAGGGATTGATCGACGTCCTCGAATCCAATTACGGAGGCGATTTCCCGAAGATGCCCTATGTTGTAAACAAGGAGGCGTTCGGAAAGTAAACCCACTTCATAGCGTCGAAGCTCTGCCCGGTCTATATTGACTCATGGCAGATTTGCCGAACTCCCAAGGCGGGTCGAAATGATCAAACAATTCCTGCTGCTGCTCGGCGTGATCGCAGTCATACTGGCGGCACTGCTTTGTTCCCTCTACATCCTCGATCTGGTGAAGATAGCCGATCTGCAGACGGACCTGCGCAAAATCCTCGGGCTAATCGGAATAGCCGCCGTTGCCGGAGTGCTGGTCACGCTGCTTATGAGGGCCGCCCAGAAGAAATAGTCTGCCCGTCCGCTGACGTTTCTCCGCGTCATGGGTTACACAGGCCGCGCGTTCCCGCTAGAATATAGCGTCGCCCATTTCGCCAAGGACACGAATGAAAAAACGACACGCCTTCCTTCTTCTTTTTCTTGCTCTGCTGCTTGTGATTCCCTTGATCTCTGCCCAAACCCCCGGCGCGGCTGATCAGCTGAAAAAAGACGATCAACTCAAAGAAGACCAACTCAAAGACGACCAACTCAAGCTGATCCCGGAGCCCAAGGAAGTCCGCCTCCAGCAAGGCGGTTTCCGCGTAAGGCCCACCACCCGAATCCTCGTCGAGTTCGGCCATCAGGAAGAAGATCGCATTGCCGCGGAAACCCTCGCGGAAGAAATCCACGATCAGTCCGGCTTGAAGCTGAGCATTACAGGCTCCAAGGAGAAGGCAAAAGAAGTACGCAGCACCATCGTGCTGGCACGTCTGCAGGACCCGAGCGTCAGGAATTTCCTGGCATCGAAGGGCCTGAAAGCGGATTCCATCGGTGACCAGGGCTACCTTCTCTACTCCGACAAGACTCACCTGATCGTCGCCGCCAACACCGGCCAGGGACTCTTCTACGGTGTGCAGACGCTGCGCCAGTTGCTCCGCCAGGATGACGGAAAACTGATCTGCCCCGCCGTTTCCATTCGCGACTGGCCAAGCATGGAGTGGCGCGGCGTGCAGGATGACATAAGCCGCGGCCCCATTCCCACCGAAGACTATATGAAGCGCCAGATCCGCACCCTGGCGGCCTACAAGGTGAATGTTTTCGCTCTCTACATGGAGCACGTGTTCGATTTTGCTAGCCAGCCCTTGCTCGCCCCGAAAGACGCCGCCCTCACGCCCAAGGAAATTAACGCCCTCGTGGACTATGCCAGAAAGCTCTACGTCACCATTCTCCCCGAGCAGCAAGCCTTCGGGCATCTTCACCACATGTTGAAGTACGACATCTATTCCGACGTCGCGGAGCGTCCCCACGGCCACGTGCTCACCCCGACGAAGGAACAGTCTTACGACATCATCAAGGCCATGTACGCCGACCTCGTCCCACTCTTCCCCGGACCGTTCTTGCATGTCGGAGGCGACGAAACTTTCGAACTGGGTCACGGTCAAACCGCCACGCGTGTCTCAGAAGTAGGCTTGGGCCGCGTTTATCTCGAGCACATGCAAAAAGTTTTTGCCATCCTTCAGCCTTATCACAAACAGCTCATGTTCTGGGGCGACATCGCGCTGAAATATCCGCAACTGCTAGGCATCCTGCCCAAGGACATGATCGCCGTCCCCTGGGATTACGACCCCAAGCCGAGCTATGACAGCCTCATAAAACCCTATCGTGACGCAGGCCTGCGTGTCGTCGTGGCCCCAGGCGCGCAGGACTGGAACCAGGTGTGGCCGAACCTGGACGCGGGCTACATGAACATCCGCAATTTTGTGCGCGACGGCCAACGGCTCGGCGCGATCGGCATGCTCAATACGACGTGGAACGACGACGGCGAAGCCCTCTACGGAATGGCGTGGCCGACGCTGATCTTCGGCGCAGCTGCGGGATGGCAGTCAGGCGAGTCGAGCATAGATCAGTTCAAGAACTCCTATGACTGGGCCTTCTACCGCAACGGCGACGCAACCTTCCGCGACGCACTCGACAATCTTGATCACGGCCACCAGGCGCTGGCGAAAATCAAAGTCGAAACCGAAACCGACGATTTGTTCTGGATCGATCCCTTCTCTCCCGAGGGATCGAAGATGATGCAGAAACTAGCGGTGGCCGCTCCCGAAATGCGCTTGGGCGCTGAGCATGCGCTCGAGTCGCTCCGCCGAGATCACGCCAAGGCCCACGCCAATCAAGACACGCTCGCTGACATGACCCTCGCCGCCTGGCGCTGGGACGAGCTCGGCATGAAGGCCGAGTTCACTCAAGAGATCAACAAATTCTATTGGGACGCTTTCCAGAACCAGATCGACGCCGACCGCGTAAGCGGCGATCTGGAAGAAATCACTGCCATCAACGCGCGCCTCGAAGACCTGCGCGATGCCACCACGCGCGTGTGTCAGATGTACCGCGAAGCCTATATCCGCGAATATGGTCCATACTGGCTCGACAATGTCCTGGTTCGCTATGACGACCTCGCACGCGAGTTCCAGAAGAAGATCGTCGCCGTCCGCCAGGCCCGCCGTCAATACGAATCGACAAAAACTCTGACCCAGCCGCAGGAATTAGGATTCTATCTTCAGCCGTAAAGGCAGTGATCAGTGATCAGTAAGAACGCAATTAGAACTTGTCGGCAAGAGCCCGGCTTCAGCCCGAAGATCCGTACCGGTTTTACTGGCCACCGACCACTGGCCACTGGCCACTGAATTTAGATGTTCTCCAACCGAACCAACTGGAAGCTAACCCGCAATCGCTTCACCGAGGCCCTCGAAGAGGCGAGGTCGAGCGGCGTGCGCGTGCTCGACCTCACCATCTCGAACCCAACCCGGTCCGGCCTGCTCTACGAAGAAAAGCAGATCCTGCAATCGTTAGCTTCGCCGCGCTCCATGGATTACGATCCCCACCCCAGAGGCCTGCCCAGCGCCCGCGCCGCGGTAGCGGATTACTACCAGGTTCAGAATGGCATCCTTCTCGACCCAGAACACCTGATCCTCACCACCAGCACCAGCGAAGGTTACTCCTTCGTGTTCCGCCTGCTCTGCAATCCCGGCGATGAACTGCTGGTTCCGAAACCGAGCTATCCCTTGTTTGAATTCCTCGCCGACTTGCAGGACGTCAAGCTCGTCCCCTATCCCTTGATCTACGACCACGGCTGGCAAATGGATTTTCCCTCCCTGCAAAAAGCAGTATCGAAGCGCACGCGAGGCGTAGTCGTCGTTCATCCCAACAATCCAACAGGATCGTTCGTGCACCAGAAGGAACAGAAATCTCTAAATCGCTTCTGCGAGGAACATGAACTCGCCTTGATCGCCGACGAAGTCTTTCTCGACTACGCCCACGACCGCGCCCCACGACAAACCTTTGCCGCGAACCAAGCAGCGCTCACGTTTACCCTAAGCGGAGTCTCTAAAATCTCAGCCCTCCCGCAAATCAAAGTCGCCTGGATCGTAACCAGCGGCCCCGCGGCAAAGGTCGAGCCTGCACTAGCGAGGCTCGAAGTAGTTGCCGACACCTATCTCTCCATGAACGCCCCGATCCAGTGGGCGCTCCCAACATTACTGGAGCAGCGCAAAGCCATTCAGCCGCAGTTGCTCGATCGTGTGCAACGCAATCTGTCCGAGCTAGACCGCCAGCTAGCCGCACAAAAAACGTGCCAACGCTTAACTGTGGAAGGCGGATGGTACGCAGTGCTGCGTGTTCCAGTGACGCAGACCGACGAAGAGTTAGCAATCGACCTGCTGCGCCGCAAGTCTGTGCTCGTACATCCCGGTCACTTCTACGACTTCCCCAACGACGGATATCTCGTGCTGAGCCTGGTTACCCCGAAAGATGAGTTCGCCGAAGGGATCAAAAGATTGTTAAAGGTCGTCGGCACATGAAGCTTAGAGGACAGAGGGCGTCGTACGGCTTGAGCCGTGCCGGGCCAAGTCTTGGAGAAGAACCGAAAGGGAATGGCAGGGTATTAAAACACTTTGAAGTGGGATAGAATTCCGCGTCGATCGCTCAAGATACGGCCTCCAGGGCGCAAATATTATGAGACGAACAAGGCTCTTCGTTTTCTTGGCGCTGAGTTTGCTTTTCGTGGATTCCGGCACTCCAGCACAACAGCCGCCACAGCAGATGATCAAGCGTGGGCAGCGGGATCTGGTCGAAGGGATGCTCACGAACATTCACGAGGCGCTCAAGAAAAATTATTACGATTCATCGTTCCGTGGTCTCGACGTGGACGCTCGGTACAAGGAATACGATCAAAAGATCAAGAAAGTCGAAACTCTGGGCGATGCATTCCGAGTAGTTGCGGCATATCTCTCAGGCCTGAACGATTCCCATACTTTTTTTGTTCCGCCGAGGCGCAGCTACATCGCCGACTATGGCTACCGGATGCAAATGGTGGGTGATGCCTGCTACGTTACCGAGGTTCGTCCCGGGTCGGATGCTGAGCAGAGAGTGCGCCCGGGAGACCAGATCATTTCTCTGAATGGTTACGCGGTCGGGCGCAGCGATCTTTGGCAGCTCGATTACTATCTCGACCAGATTGCGCCAAAGCCCACGACTGGAATGACCGTGCGCTCTCCATCAGGCGAGACCCGTAAAGTGGTGATCGCGACGAAATACACCAAGCGTGACGAGCATTCGGTGATGTCCGGCCCTATGGACACCGACTTTTGGAGCCAGAAGCTTGAGCATGAGGGACAGCAGCATCTGCTTCACCAGCGCTTTGTTGAGAAAGGAGAGGTACTGTTCTGGAAGATGCCGGCCTTTGCAGTTGAGGGAAGCGAAGTAAGTCGGATGATTGGACTTGCGCGCAAGCACAAGACGCTGATACTCGATCTTCGTGGCAATCCCGGCGGCTACGTTACGACTCTTTCCCTATTGGTGGGCAGCGTGATGGATCACGACGTGGCGATCGCGACTCGGGTGACCCGCAAAGGGCAGAAGCAGGAGATCGCAAAGTCTAGGGGTGACAACTTGTTCACGGGAAATCTGATCGTGCTGGTGGATAGCAAGTCTGCATCCGCCGCTGAGGTGTTCGCCCGTGTGGTGCAACTGGAGCATCGAGGAACGGTCGTCGGCGATCGGAGTTCGGGCAGCGTCATGGAGTCCATTTACTATCCGTTCGACGACTATTCTGGAGTGTTCGTTTTTTACGGAGCTTCTATCACGCATGCTGATCTGATCATGGCCGACGGCAACAGCCTTGAGAAAGTCGGTGTGACGCCAGATGTGCTGCTGTTACCGAGTGCGGCGCAATTAGCGGCAGGCGAAGACCCGGCACTTGCGAAAGCCGCCCAGTTGGGTGGAGTGAACCTCGACGCGGTTGAGGCTGGCAAGCTTTTCCCTTTCGAATGGGCACCCCAATGAGCCAGAGGCGGTAATCCGACCTCACCGCTTCACCAGAAACGGATTGCTCTCCCGCTCTTCCCCAATCGTAGTCAGCGAACCATGCCCCGGAACAACCACAGTGTCATCCGGTAAACTCAGCACAGTCCCATGCAGCGACTCCATAATCTTCTGCATCGATCCACCCGGCAGATCAGTGCGCCCAATCGATCCGGCGAACAAAGTGTCGCCCGCAATCAGAAGTTTTTCAGCAGGGAAGTAGAGGCAGACGCTGCCTTCCGTGTGCCCCGGAGTGTGCAAAACGCCGGCCGAGTGCGCCCCCGCCTTCACCGTGTCACCGGTGTTCAAGCTCTGGTCGATCGTGACCTCGGCCGGCGCGGCCACTCCAATCCACGCCGCCTGCACGTCGAGCATCTTCAGCAGAGCATAGTCATTCTGGTTCAACAGGATCGGCGCTCCCGTGGCCGCGCGCAGCTTCATCGCGCCTCCCACATGGTCGATGTGGGCATGCGTAATCACGATTTGCTTCACTCGCAGTTTATGCTTGCCGATAAGCGCAAGCACGTCCTCAATGTCATCTCCAGGGTCGATGACCATGGCTTCGCGCGTCGTTTCGTCGCCAATGATCGAGCAGTTGCACTGCAGCGGCCCCACAGGAAAGATTTCGTGGATCATGTTTCTATTGTAACGAGGCATCCGCCGCTTAGAAGCATTTCGTAAAAGGTTCG
This sequence comes from uncultured Acidobacteriaceae bacterium, assembly GCA_963763285.1. Taxonomy (GTDB): domain Bacteria; phylum Acidobacteriota; class Terriglobia; order Terriglobales; family Acidobacteriaceae; genus Sulfotelmatobacter. Next base: position 245,883 of record CAVXOK010000006.1, read on the forward strand.
GGAAGGGCACGACTTCAGTCGTGCCGCTCAGCCGTGCAGGGATCGGGGCTTTAGCCCCTGAGGTTGTTCGCGATCAGATTCCCACTTGTCTTGAATCGCCGCTGGCGAGACAATACGCCAACGTGCTCGGAGGTTCCGTGGCCAAATACCGTCAGCATGGATATCAGGACCGCGACCGCGAAGACAAGCCGCGCCGAGAGTCCCTGGAAAAGCAGTCCGTAGAAAAACAAAAGCCCGCCTCCGTACCGCTGGCAAGGCGCGACTACAGCATGGGCCCAAAACCGGTGAACATGCCCGGCACCCGCGCCGTCTCCCGCTGCGCACAGTGCGGCACGGTGCTGCAGGCCATTCCGCCGACGGGCCTATGCCCCAAATGCGGCTTCGAACTGCATTCCTGCAAGCAGTGCATGTATTTCGATCCAGGAAGCCGCTTTGAGTGCATGCAGCCGGTGAAGGAACGCGTGGCCAAGAAAGATGCCCGCAATGACTGCAACTTCTACGAAATCCGTGTCATCCGAGAGAAAGAGACTTCCACGCCCGCCAACTTGCGCCCCAATGACGCGCGGCAGGCGTTTGAAAATCTGTTCAAGAAGTAAGTTACGCCAGACCGCAGACCGCAGACCCAGCGGAGATACGTCGGAACCGCCGTTGCGCGCCGGTTTTGCCGAAGTCCGAAGTCTGACGTCCGCAGTCCGGTTCTCACGGTTTCTGCGTAGGCCGCAACAATATCTCGCTCACAAACGACTGAGCACTCTGCGTAACCAGCATCGCCACAGCATGCGCCACATCCTCCGGCTGCAGCATCTTCCCAGGATCCTTGCCCACATGCGGACTAAGCTCAGTGTTAGTCGACCCGGGGCAAATCACAGCCACGCGAATGTTATATCCGCGCAGTTCTTCCGCCAGAGAGTAGCTCAGCCCGTTCAATCCCCATTTCGATGCCGCATAAGCCGCACCGTTCGGCAGCGCGTTCTTCCCCGCAAGAGACGAAATATTGATGATGTGCCCGGATCGCGCTCGGATCATCATCGGCGCAAATGCTCGCACCATATAGTAGACGCCTCGCAAGTTCGTATTCAGGATCTGCTCCCACGCCTCCGGAGGGAGTTGATGCAGCGGCCCGCCGAATCCGCCGATCCCGGCATTGTTGACCAAAATGTCTACGTGCCCGAACGAAGCTTCAACCCGTCCAGCCGCCGCCTGGACCGGCGCAAGGTTCGTCACATCACAAGGAACGACCTCAGCCTTTCCGCCAGCCTCAGCGATCGCTCGCGCCACCGCTTCGAGTGCGCCACGAGTGCGTCCGCACAGCACAGAAGTAGCGCCCAGCCCAGACAACTCCTTTGCAATGGCCGCGCCAATCCCCCGGCCTGCGCCGGTAACCACCGCCACCTGCCCGGCCAAGGGTGGAACCGCATTCACTCGCACTTGATCCGCTCGATCCGCGACCATGAAACTTGCTCCTGTCTGGTCCAGTTGCCTCGCAAGGGCCCGTGACCGGCTATCACCAGACGCAACATCTGCATCCTATACAATTACAATGGCGCCCGGGGGACCAACTCGGAAGTTGCTTGCCTTCGGAACAAGACGTACTTATAATCCGGCAAACCCGAATAATAAAGGGTCAGTCGTCTTACATCTCACACCGATGCGAATTGTCGATCCCGTAAGATCCAAGGAGCCATACTGATGAAAAAGATTCTGGTCACGGTTGTGCTTGGGGTTGCTGCGCTGGCCGCAGCCCAGGACGCCGCTAAGCCGGCACAGTCGCAACCGTCCGCGGCGCCCCCGCAGTCCGCCGCTCAACCCGCACAAGCCGCTGCTCAACCCACTCAATCGCAACCGGCCGCAGCGCCGGCGCAAGGGCCGATCATTAAGGACCCTGTCGAATATAACGCTTACATGAGCGCAGCCAATCAGAAAGATTCGGCGGCCCAGATTAGCGGCTTCGAAGCTTTTCTTGCGCAGTATCCCAACAGCGTCATGAAGGTTCCCGCCCTCCAAACTCTCATGCAGGCCTACCAGCAGGCAGGGAACCAGGCAAAAACCATCGACGCCGCCACCAAACTCGTGGCCGCCGATCCCACCAACGAGCGCGCCATGTTCTTGCTCGCTTATTTTGATCGCCTGAAGGCGCAAGGCGGCGACCCCAATGCCGCGCAGGATCTCGCCGATGCCAAGAAGTTCGGGCAAATGGGATTGGATGGTCTGCCGAAATTCGCCAAGCCCGATGGGATGTCGGACGCTGACTTCCAAAAGATGAAAGATCAGATGACCGGGGTGTTCAACGCCGCCCTCGGTCTTGCTGCCCTCACTGCCAAGGACTATGTCACCGCCCGCACCGACTTGCGCGCCGCCGTTGATAGCAGCCCCGATTTTCAAAAGGATTTCAGCGTGGTCTATCCCTTGGCGCTGTCCTATGCTGGCCCCACTCCTCCGGATCCGAACCTAACTCCCGATCCCATCAATGCGATCTGGTTCGCCGGACGCGCTTCCGTGGTCGCACCCAACGCGCAGTATCAGCAGTCGATCGAGAAATACGCCAGAGGCCTATACGTTAAGTACCACGCCGGAGACGACGGCTGGGCCGACGTTCTCGCGCAAATCAAGGCCAACCCAGTGCCGCCCGCGGGCTTCACCATCAAACCCGCTCCCACGCCTCCCGAGCAGGCTCACGCCATGGCCATCGCCACCGATCCCGCCAAAATGGATTTCGGCCAATGGGAGTTCATCCTCTCCAACGGTTCCCAGGCTGACCAGGATCTGGTATGGAACGCCATCAAAGGCAAGGCAGTACAACTGCAGGGTACCGTCATCAAGGCGACGGCAACGGAGTTTGACATTGCTGGAAGCCTCGACGACATCCAGGACAAGAAAGTCGATATCACTCTGACCTTTGAAGAGAAGGTTCCTCTAAAGCTGATCCCCAAAGATGGCTCCAGTCTGGACTTTCAGGGTGAGCCGGCATCGTACACCCCAAACCCGTTCATGATGACCATGGAAAAGGGCAAGCTGCTGAAAGCCGCTACCCCCACTCCAGCCAAAAAGCCGGTCCACAAGCCAGCCGCCAACTAATCGAATCCGATTCGAATAAAAAGGCAGCCCGCGAGGGCTGCCTTTATTTTTCCTAGGTCAGAGGCCAAGCCCAGAGGAAGGCGAGCAGCGGACCCGGCGACTCTAGCGCGCCGCCTTCTTTTCCCGATCCAGCGACACCGGCCGCGCGCTCCGTGGCGGCCGTTTCGCCCCATCCCGAAGCTGCCGAACATCAATCTTAAGTTCGTCAATAGTCCGGCTCAGCGTATTGCGGTGCATCCCCAGTTCGCGCGCAGCGCGGCACTGGTTCCCCTTATTCTCCTGCAGGACGGTCAGGATAAAGCGTTTCTTGAATTCGCGCACACCCTCCGAATAAAGGATGTTGCTCTTATACATCTGCAGAATGAGTGCTTCCAGTTGATCTTTCACGTGGGGTCTCTCTCTTCCTGAATGTCTTTTTTTTAACTGCCTGCTCGCACAACTCTTATTTCGACTTCGAAGGCGGACTGCTGCTCAAATCCTTGGGTGCCCGATGCAAAAAGTCCAATCCCTGATCGAACCGCACCCGCAACTCCGTCGGCGCCACCCACATCGCCGCCCTTCCCACCACCAGAAAATACGGCGCCAACACCGACGTCTTCAACATGGACGAGGTTGGCGTGAACGCGGTCATACCCATCAGCACCACGGTCACAATCAAAACCCCTTTCACCACGCCCAGCAAAGCTCCCATAAAACGGTCGAACCCGCTCAGCCCAGCTGCCTTCATCAACTTGCGTGCAACTCGAGCCGCAACGTTGAACAGCAACAGAATCACAAAAAAGATGATCAGGAAACTGAAAATGTCAGCCAGCCAGGCGTTCTTCAAAAACGTCATGAACCAATCCGACAGCCCCGGATATTTCCATGCGGCAACCAGGTAACCCACAACCAGTCCAGCCATGCTCAGAGCCTCTGCAAAGAAGCCCTGAATTCCCGCCGAAACGATGCTCAGCAGCACAACCGCGACAATCAACCAATCCGCCGCGGTCATGCTCTTCTCCCGCCCGCCGCTCCTTTTCGCAAGCCGCGGCCGGCTACTCCCAGCCCCTCACGCCTATACATCCAGCTTGCGTCCCGTAATCTGGAAGTAGGCGTCAAGATATTTCTCGCTCGTCCGGCGAGCTACCTCATCCGGCAAAGCTGGCGCAGGCGGCTGCTTGTTCCAGTGAATTTCTTCCAGGTAATCGCGAACATACTGCTTGTCGTAAGATTCTTGTCCGCGTCCCGGCGCGTATTTATCTGCAGGCCAGAAGCGCGAGGAGTCCGGCGTGAGCACCTCATCCGCCAGCGTGATTCCCCGAGCCGTGCGTCCAAACTCAAACTTCGTGTCGGCGATGATGATACCCCTCTGCCGGGCGTATGCGGCAGCTTTCTTATAAATCCGCAACGTCAGTTCGCGCAGCGTGCTGGAAGTTTCCGAGCCCAGGATTTCGCACATGCGGGCAAACGAAATATTCTCATCATGCCCGCTCACTTCCTTCGTCGCCGGAGTAAAGATCGGCTCCGGAAACGCCTCCGATTCGCGCAGCCCCGCTGGCAGTTCGATCCCGCACACTTTTCCCGTAGCCTTATATTCCTTCCACGCCGATCCTGAGATGTAGCCCCGCACCACGCACTCCACCGGAAACATCTCAGCCCGCTGCACAATCATCGATCGCCCGCGCAGCACCTCGGCATACTTCTGCAACGCCTGCGGATACTGCTCCACATCCGCCGTAATCAAATGGTTCGGAACAATGTCAGAAAGAAAATCAAACCAGAACAAGGAAATCTGCGTCAGCACCCGCCCCTTATGAGGAATGCCGGTAGCCAGCACGTAGTCGAAAGCGGAAATGCGGTCGGTAGCTACGAACAGCAGCCGCTCATCGTCGAGCTGATAAACGTCGCGCACCTTGCCGCTGGCATGAAGTTTGAGATCCGGAAAATCGGTCTGCAGTACTACGGGGTCAAGAAGTTTAGGGCTCATGTTTTAAATTTAACAGGGGAACGAGCGAGGCGTATTTTAGCCCCTCAGAAATTTTTGTCAACGGCTGAGATCACATCCCGAAAGTAAGTCTCTATCCTATTGACCAGGGAAGCGTTGCCCACCCGACAAGTCAGAATCTTCTGCCGAAACCATTGTGGAAAAGCTGAGGATGAAAGTGGATAAAGTGGAGTGTGGAGCGGACGCCCTCGCCCGCTGCCTTTGACGTTGATTCTTAAAGTACCCCTTGCACCCCAATGTTAAAATAGAACTAGAACCCCAAAAATTTCGCAGAATCAGGCGGAGCCCCAAGGCTCCGCCTTTCTGTTCTCGCAGAAGCAGAATTCAGGAGCCCCGATGTCCAAGCCGTTCAGCCGCCCCGACGACCCCAACCGTCCTAACACCAAGCGCACCGGCGAACGTTCCGAAGCCGCCTTTCTCTACCAGGCCAGCCAGCGCCGCTTCGCCATCTGCAAGCCCTGGGGAGACAGCGAGCGCTACGACTTCATCCTCGACAACCGCCCCCAACCCAAGGTCCATCTCTTCCGCATCCAGATCAAGTGCACCGACTCCCTCCGTGCCGATGCCTACGAGACCCGCGCCACCTACTCCGTCGGCCGCCGCCACGTCCCCTATAACAAACGCGACATCGACTTCATAGCCGCCCACGTAGTCCCGCTGAATATCTGGTACATACTCCCGGTAGAAGTCTGCACTCCCCAGCCCATGCTCCGCTTCTACCCTCACCGCACAGCAAAACTGATGCGCCTCGAAAAATACCGCGAAGCCTGGCACTTACTGGATCCCCCGCTACCAAATCCCCCAATCACCATCCACGCTTGCATCGACCCCGATTATCCCGAAGAAGACTACCCAGAACGCTACGAACCGGAGATCGAATTCCCCGAGGCCCAATAGACTCTGTCATCCTGAGCGAAGCGTGACGCCCACGAAGTGGACGTCATGCGCAGTCGAAGGACCCCTATGCCCGGCAGGCCACCGTCGGCCTCACAGGGAGTTCCTGCCACGGCTCGTGTGGGACGGACACTCCAGTCCGTCGTTTTTGACGTCGCATTCTTGAAGTGAGGAAGGACGAGAGCAATCCACCGCAGAAAAAAGGGGCAGACGTAAGGGTCGAACGCAGCCAACCGGCCAACACTAACCCATGCCTGCCCCAAAAGAGCCGTCTACCTTATCTTCAGTAGACTAGCCGCTTTGAAGTAACTCCAATCCTACTGTTCCCGAAACGGGATGGCTGTTCATAATTGCTCACGTTGGCTCAAGAAAATCCTTTGTCGATCACCGCGCAAAAGCCCACTCCGCCCGCCAGATCATCATTGACAATGCCTGCTTACGGGATTAGCTTGTTACTTGCTTGGGGCCTTGTCGTGAATCGATGTGTCGTGAATCGACGTGATGTGAATCGACTTCGTCTGATATTGGTTCTCTTCCTGTTGGCAGCTGCCGTCTGTGTGTCCACCATCCCCCGGCCAGACCTGCCCGAGACTGCTTTCAACGAGGCTGATGCTCCCGTAAATCTAGCTCCGCCTTTCCTTCCCCGTATCCAGGCCGTTTCTCCTTCCGTCACCCCAGTCGCGGTTTTGCCAGTGCTGCCAAACCACAACCAGGGCTTCGTTGTCCGCGGTGTCGTTGTGCAGGAGCCAGTGACTCCGAAACAGCGCCATCCCCGCTCTTTCCAGGATCTCCTCTGTACCTTTCTGATCTGAAGTCGTCCTCTTAATCCAATTGAATAGCTCGCTGTGCCCATTCGAACTGGTGCGTTTGGCCGTCGCGGGGCGCAGCAACCGGCAGGTTCCCTGAAATCTGAATTCAGTGCACTCGTCCGGAAGTCTTGAGCGCAATTCGGTCCTCAGCCGAACCCGGCAGGAAGCTGACCGGGGCAGAAACGGCGGGTTGGCAATTTACTTGGGGACCGAAAATTCAATCACCGAATCAGAGGAGACTTCCATGAAAAAATTCGTATCCGCTTCTGTTCAGCGGCCTGGCGCGAGCATCATCCGCGCGCAATCTTCACCCACCATTCTGTTCCTGCGTTCAAAGTCCGTTACCAGATCGTCTTCGGAGGCGGCGCAATCCCGGCCGGAACCTGCACGGCCTCAGCCCAAACCATTCTTCATCCGATGGCTCGATGCCTGGCGAAGCCAGAATGGAGGGTCGCGCCAATGAACTGCGTGAAACGGTTCTTCGAAACAATTTGGCGAGGAACGCCCTGCAACCAAACAGAAACCCAGAAGCCCGCGCCGCTCTTGCGAGCGCAATCAAGGAGGCGATCATGAACAAAGTAGATGAGCCGTTTTTTCTTTGCTTCCCGGCACAGATTCGTCCAACCGCCGCTCTCAGCAAGACCTATTCCGATTCGTCCCTCTATCTCAAGGACAAGAGAGTGGCTCAGTTGCTCCTGCTACTGCAACTGCTCCACCGGGACGTGTGCGGATTAGCTGAATTGCCCAGACCCGAACTGAGCGAAATCATCTCCAGCGCAGTCGGAGTGTGTGGCTTCATCAACCCCATCGAGGCCCAGGACGTGATCGCCGTGGTTTTGGATGCGATCGAAACGGAGGATAGAGTCGACGATCGAACCGACGATCGCATCGACGACCGAATTCACGAAGGCCCGTAATTCTGGTGGCTCTGGTTTGAACTGCCGAACCAGCCAGAACTTGCGAGCCGGATTCGCCGGGTCAGGTTTGCCCTCGCCACGCTCGTGAACTCCACTACATGGCGCAGGGCGCGGCTAAGTGTCCGACTGCCGTTGAGTGAACGCTCCGGGGGGGACGTTCCCCCAACGCAGTCGGACGCAAGCTGCCCTAGATGGCAAATGGAACAGGCTTCAGCACGAAACAAACAAATGTGGGGACAGCCGCCCTCGGCTGTCCACCGGGCAAAGCCCGGTTGCTCTTGGTGTAGGTGTTGTCGTTGGTGTTGCCCGTGTGGAACGGATACTCCTGTCCGTTGCCTTTGACGTTGATGTTGATCTTGGATTTGTCATCCTGAGCGAAGCATGACGCCCACGAAGTGGACGTCATGCGCAGTCGAAGGACCCCATACCCGCCGACGGCACCCCAAGCAAGGCAAGGAGTCTCCGCCACGGCCCGTGTGGAACGGACACTCCTGTCCGTTGCCTTTGACGTTGATGTTGATCTTGCTTTTGACTTTGAACTGAGGAGATCACCACCACCACCGCAACCACAACCGTGGAAGAGCGGCGCCTAAGCGCCGGGTAAAGCCCCAGAGTGGAGCAGCGCTTCGGCGCAGGAAAAAAACTAACTCCCCGCACCAACCTTTGTCATTCCGAACAGGGCCAAAGGCCCGGTAAGGGCACGACTTCCAGTCGTGCCGCAAAGCGAAAGAAAAATGGAAACGGGCTTAAGCCCGAGGCCCTCACCTTTCAGCCCCTGTCATCCTGAGCGCAGCATGACGCCCACGAAGTGGACGTCATGCGCAGTCGAAGGACCCCATACCCGCCAGGAGCCATTACCAGCCTCGCAAGGGATTTCCACCATCGGCCCGTGTGGGACGGGCACTCCTGTCCGTAGCCTTTGACCTCGATTTGTCATCCTAAGGAAGCCTAGCCTTCTGCCTCACCTTACACCCACCCGCAAGCGGCGAAGTCAGAAAGCCCCTTTTCCTTTCAACAACTTACCCCCGCCCAATCCCCCATTCAACCGCTAAACCCCAATTTTCCCCCATTCGTTGGGATAAAGATGCGTAACCCCTTCCCCTCCAATAGCATCACAACAGACCAATACCCAGGGAAAAGTGTAAGAACCAGGTTCAATTCCCGGGGAGAACCATAAGCAGTACGGTCCGTGGTCTGGGTTTCGTGGGTTAGGATCAAAGGCAAAGCCAAGGCAAGTGTCTGCCCGAGTTTTTTCCTAAGAGACCCGAGACCGGAAGTAAAAGAAGAGTTCCAAAAGGCCGAAGCCCGATAGCCGAAGCCTGAAGCCCGAATTTAGGAGCCTCTAAAGCATGCGCAAGCCGATCAAATACGTGGAAAAAGCAGTAACCGTCGCCGCCAAAGGCGTTTGGGCCGTCTTCGACCGTTTGAATCAGATCAAGCAAAACCCTTCGCCCACCCCTAAATGGTCCGACAAACCTCTGCTCAAGTCCTACGAGAAGTCGAAGCCACCCCTCGGCTGGCCCCGCTCCACCGATTCTCTGTGCCCGAAGTGTGTCCCTGAAATCCGCCAGCAGATCCTCGATGGCAAACTACCGCACGAGGTTCTCATGAACGAAAAGGTGGGCGAGATCAAAGCCACCATCATCGAGCGCGATGGCAAGATTCTGATGGTCAAGGACTGCCCCAAACACGGCCACTTCGAAGACGTGATGTCGATCGACACTGATTTCTCCAAGCACCTCGAAGACGTTTTCCCCGGCCGCGACATCGTTGCGCACAACGACGAAAAGCTCCACCATCACGGATCTTCAACCGTGAAGTATGGACGCGGCTCCGTGCTGACGATCGATCTGACCAACCGCTGCAACATGATGTGCGATCCCTGCTTCATGGACGCGAACCAGGTAGGCTTTGTCCACGAACTGCAGTGGGAAGAAATCAAGCAGATGCTCGACAACGCCATCACCATCAAGCCGCGCCGTCAGATGAGCGTGCAGTTCTCCGGCGGCGAGCCCACGTTGAGCCCATACTTCCTCGACGCAGTCCGCTATGCCAGAAAAGTCGGATACAACTCCGTCCAGGCCGCCACTAACGGAATCGAATTCGCAAAAAGTTTTGAATTCTGTCAGCAGGCAGTAGAAGCCGGAATGCGCTACGCCTACTTGCAATTCGACGGAATCGGCAACGCCGCCAACGCCCACCGCATGGTAGGCAACCTGTTCGACGTAAAACTAAAAGCCATCGAGAACCTCCACAAAGCCGGAGTGGAAATTGTCCCGGTAGTAACAATCGTAAACGGCATTAACAACGAACAGGTAGGAAGAATCATCAAGTTCGCGCTCGATAATCCAAAAACAATCAGCTTCCTGTCCTTCCAACCAGTAAGCTTCACCGGCCGCGACGAAGCCGTAACCGACGACCGCCGCCAAGCCCAGCGCTACACTCTCTCTCACCTGGCCCACGACGTAAAAAATCAAACCGGCTTAGGCGAACCAAGCCGCGACTGGTTCCCAATTACTTTCATGGGAACTTTCTCCGACTGGGCCGACCTAATGCACGCCAACGACGTCAAGAACGACTGGGGCCAACTCTCATGCGGTTGCCATCCGAATTGCGGGACGGGGATGGCGGTGATGATTGATAAAGAGACTAAGGAGGCTGTGCCGGTCACTGCTTTCTTGAAGGGGGATCAGCTGGCTCGGGATATTGCGAAGGTTAACGATGCGGCTCGGGGGAAGTTTCTTACCGTGTTTGGCATGGCTTTGTGTTTGATGAAGAATTACGATCCGTATCAGGCGCCTACGCATTTCAAGCTGATGGATCTGTTGCGGAAGTTTGATAAGAACTTTAATGCTACGGGGAAGAACTACGGCAAGGTTGGTCCGGACCGGACTGTGGATGATGTAATGAAGCGACGGCAGGACCGGTGGAACTTCCTGTTTATTGCGGGGATGTGGTTCCAGGATCTGTTCAACTATGATTTCCGGCGGACGGAGCAGTGCATTATTCCTTACGCTACGCAGGAAGGCGAGATTTCATTCTGTGCTTACAACACCGGGGTGGGGTGGCGGAACATCATCGAGAAGATGCACATGACCGCGACCTTGACCAAGTGGTATGAAGAGCACGGGCGGCATGAAATTTTTGCGGGCGGCAAGAAAGTGAAGATGGACGATGAGACCCACTCACTGCTGCTGCGCGAGAATATTGTGACCACTGAACTGCAGCACGATCTGGATAATCTGGGGATCGCGAAAAACGCGCGCGAGGAAAAGAAGCGGGCGCGGGATGCGAAGGCGGCTTTAGCTGTCGACCATTCGGAGACTCCGGTTGCCGGGCATCGCGGGCCGCAGAAGAATGATGAGGCCTACAACGCGCGCATGGCTTCGCTTTACCGCGAAGTGGTGTTGAAGGAGAAACCGGCGGTGGCGGAGAATGGATTCATTCCGCTGGGTGCTCTGGGCAAGGCCAATGGAAACGGGGCCAGTGCTGAGAAGCCGGATGTTGCCGAGCCGGTGGCAGGAGATTGAAGTACGGCTTCCAGCTCAAACCATAAACGGGTCGCCTTCGGGCGGCCCGATTTGTTTTGGTCCGGGTTGAACTTGCGGTGCGGAGAAGCTGGAGGCAGCGCTCTCGCCGGGGCTACGGTCGTCGCTTTGCTCCTCTCTTTGCCCCGACTCCAGCGCTCCCCACCCTCTTACCCACGAACTGGCCGGCTGCGTCGCTTCGCTCCTCCGCAGGCCAGTTCGCCCAATGAATCTTTCACGAGACAAGTTTTATGGGAGCATGTTGCCTATGCGGCGGATTTGGGCGCCTACGGCTTTTAGCTTTTCTTCGATTTTTTCGTAGCCGCGGTCGATGTGGTAGACGCGGTCGATTATGGTCTCGCCATCGGCTACTAATGCCGCCAGCACCAGCGATGCGCTGGCGCGGAGGTCGGAGGCTAAGACTGCGGCGGCGCTTAGCGGGGTTTTGCCGCGGACTACGGCGCGGTGGCCTTCGATTTTTATGTTGGCGCCCATGCGGACTAATTCCTGGGCGTGCATGAAGCGGTTTTCGAAAATGTTTTCGGTGATGATGCTGGTGCCTTCGGCTTGCGTGGTCAGGGCCATGAATTGGGCCTGCATGTCGGTGGGGAAGCCCGGGTACTCTTCGGTGTTCAGGTCGGAGGCGGTGAAGGGATTGTCTCCCATGACGCGGACGGAGTCTTTGGTGGATTTGGTTTTGACTCCGGACTCTTTCAGTTTGCTGAGGATTGCGTCGAGGTGAGCGGGATCGCAGGCGGAGATGTTTAGATCGCCGCCGGTTAGGGCTCCGGCGATCAGGAAGGTGCCGGCTTCGATGCGGTCGGGGATGATGCGATGGCGGGCGCCTTTCAGTTTGGCCACTCCTTTTATTTTGATGGTGGGCGTGCCTGCGCCGTGAATCTTGGCTCCCATTTTGTTTAGGAGGGCGGCGAGGTCGGCTACTTCGGGTTCGCGGGCGGCGTTTTGAAGAATGGTTTCGCCTTCGGCTAGCGTCGCGGCCATTAGTAGGTCTTCGGTGCCGGTTACGGTGATTTTGTCGAAAACGATTTCGGCGCCGTGGAGGCGGTCGGCTGTGGCTTCTACGTAGCCGTGCTCTTGTTTTATTTTTGCGCCTAAGAGTTCGAGGCCTTTGATGTGGAGGTCGATGGGGCGCTGGCCTATGGCGCAGCCGCCGGGGAGGGAGACGCGGGCGCGGCCGCAGCGGGCTACCAGCGGTCCTAGAACCAGCGTGGAGGCGCGCATGGTTTTGACTAGCTCGTAAGAGGCTTCGGGGCTGGCTAGATTTTTGCAGTGGATGGTGGTGCGGTGCTGGGCGCGTCCGTAGCCTAGTTCGACTTCGGCTCCCATGGCGGCTAAGAGGTTGCGGGTGGTTTGGATGTCGCGGACTTGCGGGATGTTTTCGAGGATGACCGGCTCGTCGGTTAGAAGAGCGGCGGCCATGCAGGGGAGGGCGGCGTTTTTTGCTCCGCTTACGCGGACGGTGCCGAGGAGTGGGGAGCCGCCGCGGATTACTAGTTTATCCATTGGGTTTGGGGTACGGGGTAACGGGTTATTTTAGCGGGGAATCGGGGTGGGGATGGTAATCGATCGGGCACGGGCTTGTGGGAGATCAAAATCCCCACTTCTCGCGCAAAGAACGCGCGAGAAATGGGGCACCGGGCAGGGGCGCGTAGTAATTCGGGCGTTGTGAGAACGCCTTGATGCGACTTTGGTTGCGCAAAGATTGCAGGGGTCCTTCGACTGCGTTGCCGTCCGCTTCGCGAACGGCAACTACGCTCAGGATGACAAGTTGGGCGGGGCCAAACCCCCACTTCTCGCGCAAAGAACGCGCGAGAAATGGGGCACCCGGCTTCACGATGACACATATTGAGAGTTTACGGGAGGGGGATGCGGTAGAGGTTGCGCTGGATGTTGCGATAGGTGTAGGCGTAGACGTCGCGCGAGGGGCCTGGGGCGAATTCCTCCACCTGGTTGAGGGCTGGAAGCAAGGTTCCCAGTTTTGCTACATCGGCTTCCGATTTCATCCCAGTGGGCGGCAGGGGTGGGAGACTTGCGCCATGTTTCAGCGGGATTGCGTACACTCGTCCGGATTTTGCCGACCCGTTCTTGCCGGAAAGAATGAAAGAGACGTAGACGTAGGTGCCATCGCGCGACCAGGAAAGGGTGCAAAAATCGCAGACACGGATGGATGTACCGTCGCTGAGATGGTACGCGACGACTGTCGCAGACGGGTCTTCGTTCGGCGCGGGTACGAAGACGGTTAACCACTCCCCGTCCGGGGAAGCGGCCCCGAGATGGAAAGTGGGCAAGAGTTTCTGGAGTTGGCTGCCGTCGGCTTTCATGCGGTAGGCGAAGCTGTGGCCCTGCTCCTCGCGTTGAAAAATGATGTCTCCGGTTTTGAGAACCGCTATCTCGTTGTCATCGGCACCGGAGGTCAGCTGCCTGGCGGGGGAGCGATGGTCGGTTCCCAGGGCCCACACATGCTTATGCCCATCGGAGCCGTTCGCGATGTAGAAGACGGTTTTGCCGTCGCTGGAGACACCAAAGTCTTCAAGCGTGATTCCCGAAAGAAGAGTACGGCTGTCGCTGGTCTGCAAGTCGAGACGGATTAATTCATCCTGCCGATGTTCTTTGGCGTTGCTTTGAGAAGTTCGGACGCGGCTGCTTCGCCAATAATACAAAGCGGTTCCATCGGCGCTGAAGTGCGGGTCAAAGGAATAGCCTTCCGAGGAAATCTGGCGATCGCCTTTCTGATCGTGCAACCAGACGGTGCCTTGCGCTGTTCCGACCGAGGCGATCAAGGACTTGCCATCGGGATCGACAGCGAATCCGTCCTCTTCGGTGGGGCCGGAGGTGAGCTGCTGTGGCGGACCGTCAGGAAATTTCATGCGCCAGATATGAAATCCGGAGCCACCGGCGCTGCTGTTGAGATACATCCACCTGCCGTCGGGAGACCAGCCTGCGGACGTGCAACTGCCGTCAGGGCCGATTGAATTTCCGGCTGAGCTGCCGTCGAAGGGAAGCAGGCGGCAGCGTATCCAGCCCATGGAGCCCATTTCAGCGACCAAAAGCGACTTCTTATCCGGAGATGGATAGGAGTGGTGGACCATGCCTTCCGGCTCTGCGGGAAAATAAATATCGTGCTCTTCAGCGCGGGTGGGTTGGGCAGTTACCAGCCCCATGTGCCCTTCACCTCTAATTTCGCTGAACAGGAGTCGCTGGCTGTCGAGCCAGGTCAGCCCGGTTGCGTTCGGCAACAGCAGTTTGGGATCGCCACCGGTCACTGGCACTTCATCGGTATTCCAACTGAAGTTCTGCATGGCGGTGTAGGCGATGCGCGAGCCGTCGGGGGAGAAAACCGGACTCATCTTCCTGGATTCGTCGTGCGTGAGCTGGACGGGCTCGCCGCCGGGCAGAAACTTCAGATAAATCTGCCCTTCGGTGACAAAGCTCTCGGGGCCACGAATGAAGGTGAGCATGTGGCCGTCGGAAGAAAGCGCGGGTTGCACGGCGGAGTCAGGAAAATCGGTGATCTGTGTCCACTGCGAGTTTGAGACCGCGGCTGAGCCGCGGCGGAAATAGAAACCGAATGCCAGAGCAACGATGATTACGGCGGCAATGACGGCAGGCCAGAGGTAATTGCGCTTCCTGCGCGCCGGGATCTGGGTGGCGGATGAAATCCTGCCTGACTCGGTGTCACGCTTGAGCCGCTTCAGGTCGCCCCTCAATTCAGCCGCGGTCTGATAACGAAGGTCGCGATCTTTTTCCAGAGCCTTGTTGATAATGCGGTCAAGTTCGGGAGAAATGTCGGGATTGCTCTGCAGGGGCGAGGACGGGACCTTGTTGAGAAGGGAATCGAAAATTACGGCGGAGGTCGGGCCTTTGAACGGAGCTGAGCCGGTGGCCATTTCATACAAGACCGCTCCGAAGGAGAACAGGTCGGTGCGGGCATCGAGGTCCTCGCCGCGGGCCTGCTCGGGCGACATGTAGGCGATGGTGCCGAGCGCAACGCCGGCGCTGGTCAGGTTTTCCGGCAAGGATTCGGTGGGCGCCGAGGAGAGGCCCGCGGCGGGCGCGGAGGTAAGCTTGGCCAGGCCGAAGTCGAGCACTTTGGCGTCGCCGCGCCGGGTGACGAAAATGTTGCCGGGTTTGATGTCGCGATGGACAATGCCCTTGCCGTGCGCTGCGTCGAGCGCGTCGGCCACGTGGATGGCGAGCTCGAGCAATCGAGGCGTGGACAGAGGACGGTCGGCGATCACGTTATTGAGCGTGATGCCTTCCAGCAGCTCCATGGCGATGAAGTATTTGTCCTCGAACTGATCGATTTCATAAATGGTGCAGATGTGGGGATGGTTCAGAGCGGAAGCCGCGCGCGCTTCGCGCTGGAAGCGCTCGAGGGCCTGGGGGTCTTTTTCGGTTTCTTCGGGGAGGAATTTTAGAGGCTACTTTGCGGCCCAGACGGAGATCTTCGGCTTCGTAAACGACTCCCATTCCGCCGCCGCCGAGGCGGCTGAGGATGCGGTAGTGGGAGATTTGTGTGGGAGGCATGTGCGAGATTTGTCCGATGTTAGGTCTTAAGAGCGTTCTAGGTCAACGGGTCTCGTGAGGAGGTGGGGTGCAAGAGGTTTTGTTTCTTCGAGAAAGTCTGAGAGATGTGACAGGAGATCAAAATCCCCGCCCTTTCGGCTTCTCAGGGCAGGCTCTCTCGCAAAAAGCGCGAGAAGGGTGGGGCACCCGGCTTCGTCGTGAGAACGCCTTGATGCGATCTTGGTTGCGCAGAGATTACAGGGGTCCTTCGACTGCGTTGCCGTCCGCTTCGCGAACGGCAACTTCGCTCAGGATGACAAGTTGGATGGAGGCCGAAGAACCCCACTTCTCGCGCAAAGAACGCGCGAGAAATGGGGCACCCGGCTTCGTCGTGGGAACGCCTTGATGCGACCTTGGTTGCGCATAGATTACAGGGGTCCTTCGACTGCGTTGCCGTCCGCTTCGCGAACGGCAACTTCGCTCAGGATGACAAGTTGGATGGAGGCCGAAGAACGCCACTTCTCGCGCAAAGAACGCGCGAGAAATGGGGCACCCTGCCATTTTCAGAGAACTGCGTCTCGCTGCGCTCGACTGGACGGCCGAGGCGGCCGTCCCCACGTAGGTCTTATTTTGCTGACGCTATGGCTTGGCGGACGTGGCCTTTTGATTTTTTCAGGGCGGCCACGGCTTGGGAACGCGTTACTCCTGCGGCTAGCATTACTACGGCTACCGGGGTGCGGTTGCCGGAGGCTTTCAGGGCTTTGGTCGCGGATTCGTGGTTGGCTCCGGTGGCTTGTTCGAGGATTCCTATGGCGCGCTGCAGGAGTTTTTCGTTTTTGGGGGCTACGTTGACCATGAGGTTGCCGTAGACGTAGCCGAGGCGCGTCATGGCTGCGGTGGAGATCATGTTGAGAACCATTTTGTGGGCGGTGCCGGCTTTCATGCGGGAGGATCCGGCGAGGACTTCGGGACCTACCTGGGTGACTATGGCGAAGTGGGCGGCGCGCTCGAGCGGGGAATTGGGATTGCAGGTTAGCGCGATGGTGTGGGCGCCGCGCTGGCGGGCTCGTTCGATGGCGGCTACGGTGAAGGGAGTGCGTCCACTGGAGGCTATGCCTAGGACTACGTCGTGCTTGGTGGGCTTGCGGCGGGACATTTCTTCGCGGCCGGCTTGGGAGTCGTCCTCGCTGATTTCGGAGGCGGAGGCCAGGGCTTTGGCGCCGCCGGCGATTATGAACTGGACGGAGCGGGGGTTGGTGTTGAAGGTGGGTGGGCACTCGACGGCGTCCAGCGCGGCAATGCGGCCGCTGGTTCCGGCGCCAACGTAGATGAGGCGTCCACCTTGGCGGAGGGCGGCGGCTACTTGATCGATGGCGCGGGCGATTTGGGGCAGGGCGCGGGTTACGGCTAGGGCTACGGTGGCGTCTTCGGCGTTGATGAGGTGGGCGATGTCGAGCGAGGATTTGCGGTCGAGGTCGGCGGCGGCGTGGTTGGGTTGCTCGGTGTGGAGGTGGTGGAGAGTGGATGGATTGGGTTTCAAGTTGGAGCCTTTCGGAAGCGTGTTCATTCTAACTGGTTTTTTGAAAAGTCCTTTCGGCGGCTGGTGCGATGCAAGGACCTCAGGGGCTAAAGCCCTACTTCTTTTCGATCCAAATGTCGGCACGACTAAAGTCGTGCCCTTCCCGATCGATGCGATCTCCAGGTTTCTCAATCCTTATTCAGGGCTTCGATTATGGCGTCGTGGAATTTGGGGCGGAGTTGATTGATGGCTTGATTGGAGGAGTCGGGCCAGGTGCGGTTGGTCAGTAGAGTGATTGAGAGCTGGCGGGTGGGGTCGATCCAGAGAGAGGTTCCGGTGTAGCCGAGGTGGCCGAAAGACTGGGGCGAGAAATATTTTCCTGAGAGCGATGGTGTGGAAGGAGTGTCCCAGCCGAGGGCTCGGGTTGTGCCGGGGGGCGTGGATTCGCGGCGGGTGAATAGGGCTACGGTTTCGGGGCGGAGGATGGGGTTGCCTGAGTTGAGCATGGCTTGGGCGAATTTTGCCAGGTCTGCGGCGGTGGAGAAGAGTCCGGCTTGGGGGGCTACGCCGCCTAGGACGCTGGCGTTTTCATCCTGGACTTCGCCTTGGATTACTCTTTGGCGGAACGTGCTGTGTGGGGCTTGCTGGCTTTCGCTTTGGGGTGGGGATGCTTGAGGCAGTTGTCGGACAGAGCCTGGCCTGAGCTTGTCGAAGGGAGTGTCCGACCCACACGGTTCTTCTTTGCTTCCTACTCGCTCGTCCGCGGTCGGGGGGATTTGGGCGCGGATTTCTACGGGGGGATTGAAGGTTGTGTGGGTCATGGATAGAGGGGCGAAGATTTCGCGTTGGCAGAAGCGGTCGAGGGATTCGTCGGCTAGACGTTCGAGGGCTGCGCCTAGGATTATGAATCCGATGTCGCTGTAGACGGCGCTGGTGCCAGGATTCGCGGCTAGCGGCGTGGTGAAGGCGGCTTGCAGGAGTTCGTCGCGCGTGCGGGCTTTCAGGAAAAACTTTTCGTGGGCCGGTAGGCCGGAGGAATGAGCCAGGAGCATATGCAGGGTTACTTCGTGGCGGCGGGGGTCTTTTTCTTTGTCGGTCGTGAATTCGGGGACTATGGCGGCGGCTGGGGCTTCGAGATCCAGCAGGCCGCGTTCGTAGAGGAGCATGGCCATCGTCGTGGTGGCTACTACTTTGGTTAGGGAGGCTAGATCGAAGAGTGTGGAGAGGTGGACGGGGAAATCCCCACCCTTCGGCAGGCTCAGGGCAGGCTTTCTCGCAAAGGACGCGAGAAATGGGGCACCCGGCGAGAAGTGTGGGGCGCCCGCTTTTTCGTCGTACGTGAAACTGCCGAGGGCTTTTAGGGCTACCAGGTTGCCTTGGTGGGTTACGGCTAGCGACGCAGCGGGGAAGGCTTGCTGGTCGATTGCTTCTTGCAAAATGGTGAAGGCTTGGGCGAAGACTTTGTCTTGATGGTCGAACTTCTCTAGCGGCGTGGAGAGGGATGGGGCGCGGTCATTGATGAATTCATGATATGGCATAAGTGGCACCCCCTTACTTGAGTTTCTTGAGTCATGCTGTGCGGGGTTGTGTAGAGTCAGAGCATCCTTTCCTCTGAATCAAAGTCGCTGGATAAAGCGCGCGGAGTGGTGTTCGCTCTGAGCCTGGTGCTGGCTTGCGTTCTGGGCGCGGTTGGGCAGGGCGCGGCTGGTGGTGCTGGCGATAAGTCCGGGCTGCGCCCGGACGGACAGCCGAGGACGGCTGTCCCCACACGTGCGGTGCGGGGGGCTGCTGTCCTCACACGTGCGCTACCGGGGGTTGATGCTGTCATTGAGCAGGCTATCAACGAGAAGCAGGTTCCGGGGGCGGTGCTGATTGTTGGGCATGATGGGCAGGTGATCTACCGGAAGGCTTATGGGTCGCGGGCTTTGGAGCCGCGGCGCGAGGCGATGACTCTGGATACGGTGTTTGATCTGGCTTCGCTGACCAAGGTGGTTGCTACTACTACGGCGGTGATGCAGTTGGTGGAGCGGGGTGAGGTGCGGTTGAATGATCCGGTGGCGAAGTATTTGCCGGAGTTTGCGCAGAATGGGAAGGACGACATCACGGTGCGGCAGTTGTTGACGCACTACTCTGGGCTGGAGCCGGATCTGGATTTGAAGACTCCGTGGGAGGGTAAGGAGACGGCTTACCGGATGGCGTTTGCGGAGACTCCGCAGCAGGCGCCGGGTTCGGGATTTGTTTATAGCGACATTAATTTTATTGTTTTGGGTGCGCTGGTGGAACGGGTTTCCGGGGAGACGCTGGATGCGTATGCGGAGCGGCATATTTTTTTGCCGCTGAAGATGATGCGGACGCGGTTTGTGCCTCCGACGGCGCCGCGGGCTGGGTGGATAGAAAAGATTGCTCCTACGCAGTATGACGAGAATGAGCACATGCTTTGGGGAGTGGTGCATGATCCTACGGCGCGGCGGATGGGCGGCGTGGCGGGGCAGGCTGGGCTGTTTTCTACCGGGGATGATCTGGCGAAGTTTGCGCAGGCTTTGCTGAATGGAGGCGACGGGATTTTGTCGGCGCTTACGGTGGAGAAAATGACGCGGCCGGAGCAGCCGCCGTCGGCTCCGGTGCTGCGGGGGTTTGGGTGGGACATTGATTCTCCGCTGTCGTCGAACCGGGGGGATTTGCTGCCGGTGGGCGGGTATGGGCATACGGGATGGACCGGAACATCGATGTGGATCGATCCGACTACCCAGACTTACATTATTTTGCTGACGCAATGCGGTGCATCCGCGCGGAGGGAATGCGATTGCTTTGCGGTCGAAAGTGGCGACGGCGGTGGCGGCGGAGCTGGCTTTGACTACGAGCGAGAAAGAGGCGCTGCGCTGGGAGAGCATTACTGGTTACAACGAGGCGCTGAGCGCGGCGCGGCATGTGAGCGTGCGCAATGGCAGCGTGAAGAATGGGATCGATGTGCTGGAGGAGCATGGGTTCGATGTGCTGCAGGTTGCAGGGGGCAAGAAAAAGATCGGGGTGGTGACCAACCAGACGGGAGTGGATCTGGAGGGGCGGCGGACGATTGATGTGCTGGCCGGGGCTGCGGGAGTTTCGCTCGAGGCGATATTCAGTCCGGAGCATGGGGTTACGGGGACGCTGGATACGCTTAAGGTCGGCGATTCGAAGGATGCGGCTACCGGGGTTCCGGTTTACAGCGTTTATGGCGGGACGGATGCGGCGCGGCGGCCGGCGGCGGAGGTGATGAAGTCGCTGGATGCGGTGGTGATCGATATTCAGGATGCGGGCGTGCGATTTTATACTTACGAGACTACGCTGGGATATTTTCTGGAGGCGGCGGCTGCGGCGGGGGTTGAGGTGATTGTGCTGGACCGGCCTGATCCGATTACGGGGTCGTTTGTGCAGGGTCCGGTGGCGGATGCGGGGCGGGAGAGCTTTACGAATTACTGGACGGTGCCGGTGCGGCATGGGATGACTATGGGCGAGCTGGCGAAAATGTTTAATGCGGAACGGAATATCAATGCCAAGCTTACCGTGGTGCCGATGGAGGGGTGGCAGCGTGGGGACTGGTTTGATTCTACGGGGCTCGCGTGGGTGAATCCTTCGCCGAATTTGCGGAGTTTGACTGCGGCTGGTTTGTATCCGGGAGTGGCTTTGATTGAGGGTACGAATGTTTCGGTGGGGCGGGGGACGGAAACTCCGTTTGAATTGGTGGGCGCGCCTTGGATGAAGGGCCGGGAGTTGGCGGCTTACTTGAATGCGCGCGGGATTGCCGGGGTGCGATTTGTGCCGGTTACGTTTACGCCTTCGGCTGCGGTTTATAGCGGGCAGAAGTGTGAGGGCGTGAATCTTGTTCTGACGGAGCGGAATGCGCTGGATGCGCCGGAGCTGGGAGTGGAGCTGGCTACGGCTTTGCAGAAGTTGTATCCGGCGAATTTCAAGATTGGGCGCATTACGGAATTGCTGGTGAATTCGGCGGCGTTTGATGGGCTGATGGCGGGGAGGGATCCGCGGCGGATTGCGCAGGATTGGCAGGAGGAGTTGCAGAAGTTTGAGGTGATGCGGCAGAAATACTTGATCTATAAGTGATGCGGATTTTCTGGATATGTCAGGAGCAGGTCTGAGGAATGAAGCTTACTTGAGGATACTCACGCTGGCGATGATGTGGGTCGTGTCATCTCGCCGGCGTTTGGTGGTGCCGCAGGGGGCGTCGGCTCCGGCTTCAGGCGATGCCGTGGAATACAGGAATACGAAGTACGGTTTTGCGTTTTCCCTGCCGCAAGCGTGGAAGGGCTACACCATTGTCACAGAGCAGTGGGAAGCCAGCGATGCGCAAAAGGGTACGGTTGAGCGCGGGCCGATCGTCTGCATCCGGCATCCGGATTGGAGTAAGGAGACTCCGTGGCAGGACATTCCGATCATGGTCTTCACATTGACGCAGTGGGAGTCGGCGGAGAAGGGCAACTTTTATGCCGGTGGATCGGCGATTGGTTTTCACGAACTGGGGCGGAACCGCAAATACGCGTTTGCGGTTTCTTCGCGGTACAACGAGGCTGAGGTTGCGGGACGGGAAGAAGTGGATAAGATTCTGCAGCACGAGCCGTTGCGGCCGTTATGGTCGAAGTGAAGGTCATTAATCAGAGCCCATTCGGTCTGACCGGGGTGAGGCGGGATCCAGACTGCGGATTTCGGGGCAGGTCGTGATGGAAATTCCTATAGAAGCCGGTGGTGCAGTAGGCGTGCAAGGGGTCCCCTCGGCTTCGCTCGGGGCAGGCTCTTCGACTGCGCGGGCTGGTTCGCTTCGCGAACCATCCGCTCCGCTCAGGATGACAGAGTACGGGCAGCCATGGGGAGGGAAAGGCGCATCCTAGCTGCTGATTGCGTGGTATTCTCTGCTGATTAGCCGGTTCTGGAGGTATGTGATGCGCGGACTTTTGACAGTTCTTGTGCTTTCGGGGATGGCGTTGGGGCAGGCGGCGGAGGCTCCGAAGCCGGACGCGGCTGCGGGTTCTGCACCGGCTGCGGCAGAGGCGGCCAGTCCGGCGGCGGTTGCGGCTTCTGATCCTAACGTGGTTACGATTCCCGCGGGGACGCAGGATTCCTTTGTTGCTGAAGCAGGCGATCTCGACCAAGAATGCGCGCGAGGGGGATGCGGTTTACGCGGAGACG
The DNA here is from genome assembly GCA_963763285.1 of uncultured Acidobacteriaceae bacterium. GTDB lineage: Bacteria > Acidobacteriota > Terriglobia > Terriglobales > Acidobacteriaceae > Sulfotelmatobacter. The sequence continues at coordinate 268,313 of CAVXOK010000006.1, forward strand.
GCGTTTCCGTTTGTCGTGGACAACCGCGTGATTGTGCCGGCGGGCGCCTATATTCAGGGGAAGATTGCGCACGTGGAGCGGGCGGGACACGGGCACGGGCGGGCGGAAATCCTGATGCACTTTACTTCGATGATTTATCCCAGTGGATATACGGTGATGCTGCCGGGGTCGGTGGAGAACACGCCGGGGGCGGATAATAAGTCGGTGAAAGACCAGGAAGGGACGATTCAGCAGGACAGCGAGACTGGGAAGAAGATCGAAGACGCGGCCAAGGGCGGGACGTACGGAACCATTGGCGGGGCGACAGCGGGAGGATTGGCGACTGGCACTCTGAATGGGGCGCGGGTGGGAGCCGGGCTGGGAGCTGCGGCGGGGATTGGGTGGGCGCTGCTGAAGCGCGGGAACGATGTGAGGCTGGATGTGGGGACGTCAATTGAAATGGAGATTCAGCGTGGCATTGCGGTGGACGTGAGCCGGATTTCAGTGGCGAGAGCTGGGCCGTAGTGGAGCCTTCTGATTCGTTTGCAGGATGCGGTTGAACGAGGTCCAAAATCCGCTGGTCGGTGCGCTGGCCGAGGATTTTACTCTGCCCGATTCCACGGGGAAACTCCGCGTCCTTTCTTCCTTACTAAACGATGGGGCACTTCTGCTCATCTTCTATCGCGGCTACTGGTGACCTTTTTGTCTCCGTCAGTTGGCGGAATTCGGTGAGCTTTGCGACGACTTTCGCGGCCTCGGGGTTCACATTGCGGCGTTGAGCGTGGATTCTCCGGAGCAGTCTGAGCGGGTCCGGCGGCAGTACGAGCTACCGTTTCCAATTTTGTGCGATACGGAAAAGAAAGTGGTCCGGGCCTGGGGTCTGTTCAATGCCAAGGAAAAAGGCGGGATCGCTGTGCCTGCAGTGGTTCTGCTCGGACGCGATCGCTGTATCCGATTGATGATGATCGAAGGGGTGGCGACCCGGGTCCGCGCTGCCGATCTGCTTGAGTTTTTCCGGTCTCATCGTGTTCCTGACAGTTCGGCGGAAGACATGCCTTCCAAGACGCACCGCAAGCGTGTGATTGTTCCTTGGTTGGTGGACTTCGGGCGGGCTGTGTGGAATTCCATCTTCAGGCTTTGATTTTAAGTACGTTGTGCGGAGCCTTCAGCAGATTGCGCGGACATCCAGGGCGGGATCAAGAACACAGTCAAAGGCAGCGGGCGGGGGCGCCCGCTCTACACTCGCGTGGCTCGGCAGCTTAATGGCTTTTGGCGCTGGCGGAGTAGCTGGCGGGATTGGCTTGGCCGTTGATTTCGCGGCGGACGTACTCGAAAATTTCGTCGGACATCCGGAGAAAGATTTCGACAACTTCGGGATCGAACTGGCGGCCGCTCCAGTCCTGGATTTCTTTGCGGGCTTCGGCGAGGGTTCTGGCCGCGCGATAAGGGCGATCGGAGATGATGGCGTCGAGGGTATCGGCGACGGAGAAGATGCGCGCCCCGAGAGGGATTTCGGCGCCCTTGAGACCGCGGGGATAGCCGCTGCCGTCGAAGTGTTCCTGGTGGGAGTAAACGATTTCGCAGGCTTCGGCGAGGAAGGGAATTTTCTTGAGCATCTGGTAGCCGTTATAGCAATGCTCGCGCATGATCTCTTTTTCTTTGTCGTCGAGCTTTCCGGGTTTGAGCAGGATGCGATCGGGAATGGCGATCTTGCCGATGTCGTGAAGGAAAGCGCCGCGGGCGATGACGTCGATTTGTTCTTTCGGCAATCCCATCTCTTTGGCGATTGCCATGGTGAAAGCGGTAACGCGCTTGGAGTGGCCCTGGGTCTCGGCGTCTTTGAAATCGAGGGCGTCGCCGAGGGCCTCGAGAGTGATGTCGTAGGAGCGCTCGAGATTTCGCAAGGCGTCCTGCAACTGGTCGGTGCGGGCCTTGACCAGCGACTCCAAATTGATTTGATAGTTGCGATTTTCCACCTTGAGGCGGCGATTCTCGAGAGCGCGGCCCACGGCGTTGAGTAACTGCTCGCGCTCGAAGGGTTTGAGCAGGTAGTCGAAGGCGCCGTTGCGGACGGCGGCGAGGGCGACAGAAATGTCGTGGACGGCGGTGACCATGACGACCGGCATGTCGGGAAACTTTTCTTTGGTGCGTTCGAGCAGGCCGATGCCGTCGAGGTCGGCCATCATCAGGTCGGAGAGCATGAGCTCGAATTCCTCGCCGGAATTGAGCAAGGCGAGGGCTTCCATGCCGGAACTGGCCTGCTTCCAGTGGTAGCCGGCGGCGGCGAGGATGGCGCAGACAATCTCGCGGATTGCTTCTTCGTCGTCGACTACGAGAATGCGGTCAGCCATGGCGCCCTGTCAGTATACTCTCGGCAGTTTGGGCCCTCGCCGCTAGGTGCCGAAAGTAACCATGGAGCTCCGGAAAACGCATGGATAAAGGGCCGGGCCATGATATTCAAAAGCAGGGCACTGTTACGTCTGGATAAGGAAGCGAGCCGAAGGCGCAATCTCGAAAAGCAGATTCCTCACCGGGCTTCGCGCCCGGTTCGGAATGACAAGAGTCGCGGGGCTTGCCCGGATCCTTCACGGCGCAAAGAACGCTTGTTCAGGATGACAATCGAAATAAGATGAACGTTTCCCTCTGGTCGATCTGGAACACTACCGCGCAGCCGGCGCTGGCCGGGCTGAAGGCCGGGGAGTGGGCGCTGCTGGTGATGCTGGCGGCGACAGTGGTGGTGCTGTGCGCGCTGCGGGAGCGGTATCTCTTGATCTGGACGGCGGGGTGGGCGCTGCTGGCGACTTCGCGGCTGGCGGGTGTGCACGGGGCCGCGATGGGGATTCCGGCGCAGTATGTTCCGGCGGTGGAGCAGGCGGCGTTTGTGGTCGCGATCGGGACTGTTTGCCGGGGCGATCCTGGTTTACATCCGAGGACGAGATCTGCTGGTGCCGCTGGTTGTGATCACGGTGAGCGTTTCGGGATTTGCCGTGGCGCGGGTGCTGTTGTGGGCGGATTCGCTGCCTTTGCGGGTTGCCCTGGAAGTCTCCTACCAAATCATTCTGGTGACGGCGGCGATTGCGCTGTTGCGTGCCCGAAAAGGGCGCTGGGAGCTGGGGGCATGGCTGCTGGCGAGTTGCCTGCTGGTGCAGCACTTGGATTGGCCGCCTTTCACGAACCAGATTCCAGCGGCGATTGGCGTGGTTGCAGATGTGTTGCTGGGACTGAGCATGCTTCTGATTGTGTTTGGAGAAGCGCGGGCGCGGGACCGGCGGCTGAAAGTGTTGCGCGCTTTGACCGAGAGCATTGTGCTGGCGCAACAGCAGGGCGGCATGTTGGACGACTCGCTCGGAGAATTGCAGCGGCTGACCAAGAGCAAGGCGGCGTGGTTCCGCTTGATCGAGGGCGGGCATCTGGTGGCGACGCATGCGGTGGGGGTTTCGACGGACTTCTTGCGGGAAGCGGGCTTTGCGCAGCTGACGGAGAGATGTGTCGCAGATGCTGGAGCGGGGCAGGGCAGTCACTGCACCCGCGAATGAAGCGGGCTCGGAAGATTCAGGATTGCTGGAGCAGGAGAAGTTGAAGTATGTGGTGATGGTGCCGGTGCTGGGGAAGAAGTCGTCGATCGGGTTGCTGATGCTGGGCAGTGCGGCGCCGAGGAAACTGACTGCCCGAGGAACTGGAGTTTCTGGAGACTTGCGGACGGCAGTTGGGGATCGCGATCGAGAATTTCCGGCTGCTGGAGCAGGCGTTGCGCTCGCAGCGGCAGTGGCGGAACACGTTCGACTCGGTGCATGACATCATCCTGGCGCATGACGCGGAATTCCGGATCATCAAAGCGAATCAGATTCTGCTGGAGCAGATAGAGCTGGCGGCGGCGGACGTGATCGGCAGCACGTGCGAAGCGGTATTGCCGCACGGGCTGGGCGAATGGACGGGATGTCCTTATTGCGCGCGCGGGGACGAGGAAATCAGCGAGGGAGCTGATCCGTGTTTCGGCGGATTCTCGATGGTCTCCACTTCTTCGTATGCGGAGCAGGGGAGCAAGCAGAAGGGGACCATCCACATCGTGCGCGACATCACGGAGCGGAGGTCGGCGGAAGAGAAATACCGTCTGCTGTTTGAGCAGGTGCAGGAGGGCGTGTATGTGGCGACGCCTGCGGGCGTTTGCTCGACTGCAACGATGCGTTTGTCCGCATGCTGGGGTATGACAAGCGGGAAGAGTTGCTGCCGCTGAATCTGGACGAGGATATTCGGGTGGATGCGGGCCAGCGGGACGCGTTCCACCGGGACATCGATCTGCAGAATTACGTGCGCAATTTTGAAGTGACGATGCGGCGCAAGAATGGAACGCTGCTGCTGGCGGCCGAGAGCAGTTTTGCGACGCGGGACGCGGCGGGCAAGGTGGAGCGGTATCAGGGATTTGTTCTGGACGTGACGGAGAAGCGGCGCGCCGAAGACGAGATGCGGCGGCGCAATCGCGAACTGAATGCGCTGAACGCGATGGCCGTGGTGGCGACGCAATCTTTCGATCTGGATGAAATTCTGAATCTGACGCTGCGGCAGGTGGTTTCGTTGTTCGGGGCGGAGAGCGGAGCGGTCTACCTTTCGGATTCGGATGCTCCGACCTACCGGCGCCGGGCGGCGTGGGGACCGAGCAGCCGGGATAAATCGCGGCCGGCGGAAGTCAGTTTTGCCGAAGGGTTCGGAGATCTGGTGATGCGGTCGCGCGCCGAAGTGATCACGGCGGAGTACTTGCCGCATCTCACGGGAACGGTGGCGGAGTTCATCCGATCGGACAGCGACGGTTCGTGGATCTGGGTGCTGTTCTGGGGCAAGGACAGTCCGATTGGCATGATGGGACTGCGCAGCCATGCGGAGTACCAATATTCCAGCGGGGAAGAGAACCTGATGGTGGCGATCAGCCGGCAGCTGGCCACTACGATTGAAAAAGTCCGGCTGTACGAAGAGACCTGCAAGGCTTACGAAGATCTGCGGCGCACGCAGGAACAACTTCTGCAGAGCGAAAAAATGTCGGCGGTGGGGCAGTTGATTGCGGGCGTGGCGCATGAGTTGAACAATCCGCTGACCGCGATTCTGGGTTATGCGCAGTTGCTCGAGAGCGAAGGGTTGAACGAGCGGGCGCAGGACTACGTGGGCAAGATGTTCAAGCAGGCGCAGCGCACGCACCGGGTGGTGCAGAACCTGCTTTCGTTCGCGCGGCAGAGGAAGCCGGAGCGGTCAGAAGTGGACATGCGGAAGGTGCTGGAAGAGACGCTGACGCTGCGCGACTACGATTTGAAGGTCAACAACATTGCTGTGGAAAAGGATCTGGGGCCGGATCCGGCGCTGGTGGTGGCCGATCCGCACCAGATCGAGCAGGTATTTCTGAACATCATCAACAACGCGGTGGACGCGGTGCTGGAGACCGGACGCCCGGGGAAGCTGAAGATCCGGGTTTATTGCGAGAAGGGCGATGTGTGCGCGCAGTTTGCCGATGATGGGCCGGGGATCAAGGATCCCAAGAGAATTTTCGATCCGTTCTACACCACGAAGAGTGTGGGTAAGGGAACGGGGCTGGGTTTGAGCATCTGCTACGGGATTGTGAAGGAGCACGGCGGCGACATCACGGCGCACAACGCGGCGGAGGGCGGAGCGGTGATCGAGGTGCGGCTGCCGATGGCGGCGCCGGCGGACGCTCCGGTGGAAGCGGTTGTGGTTGCTGCTCCGAAGCGCGAAGGAGCGATTCAGGGCCGGGTGCTGCTGGTGGAGGAAGAAGAGGCCGTGCTGGAGTTCGAGCGCGACGTGCTGGCCGGCGCTGGAGCCAACGTGGTGACGGCGAGCAGGAGCGAAGACGTGAAGACGCGGTTGCTCTCCGAACCGTTCGATGCGGTGATCATGAGCGGCAAAATGCCTTCGGACTGGAATGCGAAAGAAGCCTACCTCTGGCTGAAGAAGAACTGCGCCGACATGGAGAAGCATGTGCTGTTTACCTTCTCGAATGGCGTGGAGCAGGGCGATGAGCGGGCGTTCCTGCAGGAAAACAACGTACCCTACCTGGTGAAACCATTCGAAGTGGCGGAGTTGATTACGCAGGCGCGACGGCTGCTGAGCAAGGCTAAAGCGGCTTCGGCTGGCGGAGCTAGAGAGTCTCCGCAATCTGAGAATCTCGTGCCGTGCATCCCAGGTACCCGTTAGCTTTACGCGGCGCTGAAGCGCCGTCTCCACGGTATTCCATGCATGTGAGTCTCCGCTCACTAGTTGGGTGCGCAGGCTCTTCACCAATCGGCGAAGGGCTTTTTCGTTGCGGCGGTACCAGCGCCATTGGCCCTGCTTGACGGCGTCGACCAGGCCGGCTTTGGTGAGAATGGCCATGTGATGCGAGATGGTGGGCTGGGAAAGGTGCACGCGTTCTTCGATGTCGCCGGCGCAGAGGCCAGCATGCTTTCCGGTTGGCGGGCTGCTCGTGGCAACTGGGCCGCGTTGTTTCAGGGCTGCGAGGATGCGGCGGCGCGTGGGATCGGCGATGGCGTGGAGCGTGTGGTCGAGAGAGGTGGGCGAGGTCGTCATAGGATGGAATAGGAATAGTCTGTTAAATTGATGGTTGTCAATATGCGAGATACGACACATGGCTGTAACGGATCGATAGCAGCAATCAGCACGCTGGCGGGTGGCTCGCAGCCACTCGATGCGGGTGAACTCGAGGAAACGCACGTCGTTATCCTGGGAACAATTGGCTTGGTCGAGTTGAGGGGCGAGAGTGCCGCCGCGGATCCAGTAACCGGTGGCGTCCTGCTTGAGAATGGTGGAGTCGAGCGGGTCCATGCCGTGCAGCTTGAAGATGACACGGCGGTTCAGCAGAGGGTCTGGCTTCATAGAGTGCTTCGGTCTTTACTTTAGTTTATGTTATTACTTCCTTCTGGTCTCTTACTTTTTCAGGATCGGGTTGTAGCCGTCGTTGACGAGGCGGGTGCGCATGGCTTCCGCGTCCTTGATGTCGGTGAAGGGTCCGACCTGGACACGAAAAAACTTGTCAGTGGTGGAGTTGCTGGCGACGAAAGCGGGATACTGTTTTTTCTTGAGAGCATCGACCAGGGAGTCGGCGTCTTCCTGCTTGGTGACTGCGGCGACCTGCACGAAGTAGTCGACGGTGGGGAGCGCGGCCATGGGATCGGGCGGGTTGGCGGCTTGCGAAGCCTGCGTTTGCGTTCCCGGGGAAGACGTTCCGGATGAAGACGCTGGGGAGGAAGACGCAGGTTGAGCGGCGGCCGCTGGATCGGGGAATTCGCGTCAGAGGAAGCCGGGGTCAGTTGCGGATTCGCGTCTTTCTGCTCGACGGCTTTGTAAAAGGTCATCGGCGGAGCGGGTTGAGGAGATGCCGAGCCGGCGGGCTTGAGGCCGTTGGATGAAGTTTGCAGGGGCAGCGGCGCTGGAGGCGATGATGCCGGCATCGGTCTTGCGGCCGAGCGTGTAGCCGAGCGCGAAGAAAACGGCGCAGATTATTACCAGGCCGAAGAATAGGCTCAGCAGCTTTGCGGTGCCTAATGTGATTTCAGTGTCTTGTTCGGGATCCATCGCAACTATATACCTCGGGGGCTAAAGCCCCGCATCGATTGTGCACCGCTAGTCGCGGCGCTGAAGCGCCGCTCTTCCACTTACGTGGCCACTTACGCCGCGGCTTTGTCGTCTCCCTTCGCCAGCAGCTTCTGCAGGCCGGAGAAAAAGTCGACGGGGACGGGGAAGATCACCGTGGTGTTTTTCTCGACGCCGATTTCCGTCAGAGTTTGCAGGTAGCGGAGCTGCACGCTGACCGGTTCGGTGGCGAGCAGATGGGCGGCATCCACCAGGCGCTGCGCGGCTGAGAACTCGCCTTCCGCGTGAATGATCTTGGAACGTTTTTCGCGCTCGGCCTCGGCCTGCTTGGCCATGGCGCGCAGCATGGATTCCGGCATGTCGACCTGCTTCACCTCGACGTTGGTCACTTTCACGCCCCAGGGGGAAGTGTGCTGGTCGAGAATGCTTTGCAGGCGCAGGTTGATTTTTTCGCGGTGGGAGAGAAGTTCGTCGAGTTCCTGCTCGCCCAGCACTGAACGCAGCGTGGTCTGCGCGAACTGCGAAGTCTGGTAAACGTAGTTGGAAACCTCGACCACGGCCTTGTTGGGATCGATCACGCGCAGAAAAATGACGGCATTTACTTTGAGCGTGACGTTGTCGCGGGTGATGATGTCTTGCGGCGGAACTTCGAGAGCTTCCTGGCGCAGCGAGACGCGCACCATGCGGTCGATCGGAGCAAACACCAGCGCGATGCCAGGACCTTTGGCAGAGGTCAAAAGGCGGCCCAGCCGGAAGATGACGCCGCGTTCATATTCGGCGAGGATCTTGATCGAGCTTAAGACATAGAAGAAAACGATGATGACGGCGATGCCGAAGAATCCGAGTCCAAAGAGTTCCATCTGTACCTCCGCGCCCGAAACCGAGAAGCGCTACTGAGGCGGATTGTAACGCAATGGACAGGCGAGGGCGCGGAATTCGGACGCCGACGGTTGCTTGCTCTGGTGCGCGGACGACTGTCTACGCGGAGATGGCGGACGCCGGCGCCGGTTCGGGTTGCGGGCAGCGGCTCGACCTGGAGCAGGAGTCCGTCGACGCGGCGCACGACGACGGACTGGCCGGCGGGCACATCGGAGGAGGAGACGGCGTCCCAGAGTTCGCCGTGGACGAAGATCTTTCCGCGCGGGGAAAGCGCGGTTTGCGCGATTCCGGTTTCGCCGATCATTCCTTGAGCGCCGGAGACCATCTTGTTGCGGCGGGCTTTGAGAGCGATGCTCATCAGGAATGCGGTGATCAGGCCGAGAGGAATGCTGACCGCGAGCGCGGTGAGCAGGTGGACGCGCATTTCCGGGATGGGCGAATCGACGAGGAGCAGGCCTCCGAGGGTGAGGAGCGCGATGCCGCCGACGGTGAGCACGCCGTGACTGGCGAACTTGGCTTCGGCGGCGAAAAGCGCGAAGGCGCCGAGAATCAGGCCCAGCGCGGCAAAGCGCGTGGGCAGCAGGTTCAGGGCGAAGGCCGCGATCAGGATGAAGACGACGCCCACGGTTCCGGGAACGACCGCGCCGGGATGATTGAATTCGGCGTAAAGCGCGAGCGCGCCGATGGCGAGCAGGATGAAGGCGATGTTCGGGTCCATCAGATAGTCGAGGATGTGTTCCTTGAGCGTCATGCCGAAAGGCGCGATGGGCTGGCCGGAGAGCTTGAGGGTGACTTCCTGTCCGTTGAAGCGCTTGAAGCTTTTGCCGTCGATCTGGCGGAAGAGATCTTCTTCGCTGGAGGCCACGTAGTCGATCAGGTGCTGCGAGAGAGCTTCCTGCTCGGTGAAGGATTTGGATTCGAGCACCGCGCTTTCGGCGACTTCGACGTTGCGGCCGCGCCGGGAGGCGACGGAGCGCATGAGGGCGGCGGTATCGTTCTCGATTTTGCGCTTCATCTCGTCGTCGGGCTTGACCTGGGTCGGGCCGAAGAGCAGGACGGGATGCGCCGCGCCGGCGTTGGTTCCGGGGGCCATGGCCGCGATGTCGGCGGCTTCGAGGATGAAGATTCCGGCCGAACCGGCGCGGCTGCCGGTGGGGGCGACGTAAACGATGACGGGGACCTGCGAGTTCGTGATCTTCTCGATGATCTGGCGGGTGGAGTCGACGAGGCCTCCGGGAGTATTGATCTCGATCAATACGGCTTGATCGTTGCGGCGCTGGGCTTCGTCGATGGCGCGGGCAATGTATTCCTCGGTGATGGGCTGAATGGTGTCGTTGACGACGATTTTGAGGACTTCGGCGGAGGAGACGGAGGACAGAACGAGACGCTGCCACGAGGCCGAGAAGAATCCGCGAGATTGGAATGCTTTTCACTGAGTCGACCACTTCCTACATGAATATTCTTACTCTTATTTGTGAGCTGGCGGCAGAGATTTCTTCGGGCTCGCCGGCACCGGGAGTCGCGGAGGGCTGTGGCGCTCCAGCCGGGAAGATTGGTGCTGCCGGTGATCAGGCGGGCGCCGCGCTCGTAGGTGAAATAGGACCACGCCCACTGGATGAAAACCAGCACGCGGTTCTGGAAGCCGATCAGGAAAAGAATGTGGACGAACAGCCAGGCCAGCCAGGCTATGAAACCGGAGATGTGAATCTTGCCGAACTGCGGCGACTGCGGCGGCGCGGCCGATGGTGGCCAGGCTGCCTTTGTCGAAGTAGTGGAAAGTGCGGGCGACGGATCGGAGCGTCGAGAACCCGGATGGCTGAGCTTCTCGATCTCGGCGAATTAGCTTGGCGACATAGCGGCCTTCTAGGATGGCGACGGGCGCGACGCCGGGCAGCAGCTTGCCGGATGCGTCTTTCAGGGCGGCGAGGTCTCCGATGACGAAGACTTCGGGATGGCCGGGAAGGCTCAGATCGGGATTGACCAGCACGCGTCCGGCGCGATCGATGGGCACGCCCAGCTTCTTGCCCAGCGGGGAAGCGGCTACGCCGGCGGCCCAGAGGATGACGGCCGCGTCCAGCTGTCGTTTCGCCCATGTAAATTGCGCCGGGCTCGATCTTCGGTGACCATGGTCGAGGTGAGCACTTCCACGCCGAGGCGCTGCAGTTGCTCGAGAGCGCTGCGCGAGAGATCTTCGGGATAGGCGGGGAGAACGCGCGGACCGCCTTCGATAAGATGGATGCGGGCGCGGCTGCGGATCGATGGAGCGAAAATCGTGGGCCAGGGCGTGGCGGCAGATTTCGGCCAGGGTTCCGGCGAGTTCGACTCCGGTGGGTCCGCCGCCGACGACCACAAAATTAAGCGGTTCGCAGGCGATCCGCCGGCGGACGGCCTGGCGTTCGGCCAGTTCGAAGGCCAGCAGAACGCGGCGGCGGATTTCGAGCGCGTCTTCGATGGTCTTGAGGCCGGGAGCGAGAGCTTCCCATTCGTCGTGGCCGAAATAGGCGTGGCTGGCGCCGGCGGCGACGATCAGGGAATCGTAAGGAATTTCCTGGCTTCATTTTCGGCAGCGTCTGCACCACGCGGCGTTCGAGGTCGAAGCCCGTGACTTCGGCCATGAGCACTTCGACATTCTTGTGGCGGCGCAGAATCGAGCGGATGGGCGCGGCGATCTCGCCGGGAGAAAGACCGGCGGTGGCTACCTGATAGAGCAGCGGCTGGAAGGTGTGATGATTTTTGCGGTCGATGACGGTGATGCTTACGGGCGCGCTGGCCAGCGACTGGGCGGCGTTCAGGCCGCCGAAGCCGGCGCCCACGATCACCACGCGATGTGTAGCGTGATCTCCCGATTGATGTGCCGTCTTGCTGTTCATGCTCCTACTCTATAAGATTCAGCGCGATGGCAACGGTTCCACGAACTTCGGCGTGCGGACTTGCGTCCGGTCGTGGATGCGGTGGGTCGTCCCGTCGGTGGGCGACTTGATTTTCGTGGCGCTGTTGGCGTGCTGGCATTCACGACGCTATCGGTGCGGTTGCTGGGCGATGCCGGAATCGGCTGGCACATTCGCACCGGACAAATGATTCTGGCGACGCATGCGATTCCGCGAGTCGATCCATTTTCTCGGTTTCCTCGACGATGACCGGCCAGCCCTGGTTTGCCTGGGAGTGGCTGTACGACGTGATCGTCGGATGGCTGGAGAGTGCGGCGGGACTGAACGGCGTGGTGCTGTTTACGGCCTTGGTGATTGCGGTCGTGTTTGCGTGGACCTTTCGGCTGCTGCTGCGGCGGGGGACGAATGTTTTGGTGGCGCTAGTTCTGGTGCTGCTGGCGGCGTCGGCGTCGATGATTCATTTTCTGGCGCGGCCGCACGTGGTGAGCTGGTTGTTCACGGTGGCGTGGTTCTGGATTCTGGAGTCGTCGGAGAAAAGTTGTTTTGCTTCTGATTCCGAGTCCTCTGCAGCATTCTGAGGCTAGTCCCCGGCGCGGTTGGATGCTGTGGCTGCTGCCGCTGCTGATGCTGGTGTGGGTGAACGTGCATGGTGGATTTCTGCTGGGCTTTGTGCTGCTGGCGATTTACTGGTGCAGTGCGGCTTGGCAGTGGTTCAGGCTGAAGGAAGACCGGTTCGACGATGCTTGCGGAAGATCCGCGCCGGGCGGCGCGTCCGGGCTCTGACGCTGACCGGCATCCTGAGCGGGCTGGCGACGTTGGTAAATCCTTACGGCTTGCGGTTGCACGTTCATATCTACCGCTATCTTTCGAACCGCTTTCTGATGGATCACATTGACGAGTTTCAATCTCCGAATTTTCATTATGTGGCGCAGAAGTGTTTTGCGGGGTTGTTGCTGCTGACGCTCGTGGCGCTGGTGGTGAAAAGGCGCGAGGCGGACAGGTCCGCGTGAGCCAGGCTCTGGTGGTGTTGTTCGCGGTGTATTCGGGGTTGTATGCGTCGCGGAACATTCCAGTGTCGTCGCTGCTGTTGATTCTGGTGATTGGTCCGTGGTTGTCGGAGGCGATGGCGAGATTGCGACGGATCGACGCTCCGCAGCGCACGGGGGTTCGCGTCGACGCGATTCCTGCAGCGAATGGAGGCGATCGAGTTTGAGTTTGCGGGGCCATCTTTGGCCGATCGCGATGGTCGTGTTTACCTGCTGGATCGCGGCACATGGCGGCAAGCTGGGCGCGAAGGCAAGTGATGGACGCGCACTTTGACGCGAAGCGGTTTCCCGGTGGCGGCGGTGAATTATCTCGAGACTGAGAACAGGGCGTGCCGGGGCCGCTCGTGAGCCCCGATTATTGGGGCGGATATTTGATTTACCGGCTTTATCCGCGAGTGCGAATGGTGGTGTGATGACCGCCACGATTTCTACGGGGAGGAATTCTTAAAGTCTTACTTGAAGATGGTGCACGTGGAGCCGGGCTGGGAAGATTTTCTTCAGCAGCACCCGGCTCACTGTGTGCTCGTCCCCAAGGATTCTGCCTTGGCCAACATTCTGGGGAAACCGCCGGCTGGAAGGCGATCTACAGCGATGATGTGGCGGTCGTGTTTGAGTCCAAATGCCGATAAAATCGCATTCGGTTGTCCCCTTCGAAACCCGCTCGAGCCTACGCGAAGTAAGTTTGACTTGCAATATCGCCTGAGAGCGGTACAATTTCCGAGTTAACGCTGCCTAGCGTCGAGGTTCCGGTATGGCGACCGATGCCGCTTCTTCTCCCAGATTAGCGAGTCCCAGACTCAAGAATTTCCTGCTCAAGAGTCCAACTCTGAAATTCGCAGCACTATGTTTGATGGCTGCCGTGGCGCTTCTGTCCAACGCTGCAGCACAGGAGTCGCCGGCACCGGCGCCGCTGTACGACAAGGCCATCTTTCATGATCCGATTCCGAGCGATCAGCTCGCGTTTCTGAATCATTTCGAGGGATTGCCGTCAAAGGAACTCGTTCGAGACAAGCAATACCGCAAGCTCATGCACAGCGTGATCCTCGACTGCACGTTCCACTACGGGTGGGATATGCCGCTGGCGGAGGCGCTCGAGAAAGTGCTCACGGGTTCGCCGCTGCCGGTTCAGGTTCACGATAAGCGATACGTGATGGTGTCGGGACGCAGCGGACCCTACCTGCGGGGCCGGGGATTCATGTGGATCGACACGCAGGATGGCGTTGCACTGGGAGGGTTCTATTTCCATCCGACCAATGGCGAGCCCACGCCGACGGTCACGATCTTCTCGAAGCAGGTGAAGGAAGAATCGCTCAAAATAAGCCAACTCCCGGCAGCCTTTGCCGTGGACTTGAGCCGGTGGTCTGCCGAATCTGGTATTTCACCCGTGACGACGCGTTATTTCATTGGCGGGGTTGACAGAAAGATCCTGCTGGAGCATGACGAAGACTTTTGCTCGCCCGCGGACGGCGCGACTGCCCCGGCTGATTGCGAACAGATGAATGCGAACGCTGCCGACATTGATCTGGACGCTGCCTACTATCTGGAACAAACCGATCACGCCACCAATGCTACGGCTTGGATGATCAATGGTCCGGACCAGGTTGCGTGGATCCAGGTTCGAGACGACACTTGCCGGGTTGGTCCGGACCGGCTCAGGTGCCGAATCCGTGTCACGCGCGAACGCACGCACGTGATCATCAACCGGCATTCCGTCGCGCAATTGCCGAATAAACCGCCGCATAAGTAGCGCGCCGTTTGACTGGTGCTGCGATCAGGCCCTCACGCCTGATAAACTCTCTGCGTGTCGCGCCCCACTCACCTGGAATGCACTCGCTGTGGCGAGCATTATCCCGCTGACCGTCCGCAAACGGTTTGCCCGAAAGATGGCGGCATCTTGTACGCCCGCTACGATCTGGCCAGCATTCAGAAAAGTTTCTCGCCGGCCTCGCTGCTGCCTCTCGCGCCTACCATGTGGCGCTACGACGCCGTGCTGCCTGAAGCCGCGCCGGTCTCGCTCGGCGAGGGGTTTACTCCCATGCTGCGAAGCCGGGAATATCCCAACGTCTTTATTAAAGATGAGGGCTTGAATCCTACTGGCTCCTTCAAAGCGCGCGGGCTCTCCGCCGCGGTGACCATGGCGCGGCATTTCGGTCTGAAGAAGTTGGCCATACCCTCCGCCGGAAACGCCGCGGGAGCGCTTGCCGCCTATGCCGCGGCTGCGTCGATTGAAGCGCACATCTTCATGCCGAAGGATGTTCCCATGGCGAACCGCGTCGAGTGCCAATACTACGGAGCGCACATCACGCTGGTGGATGGCCTCATCTCCGATTGCGCCCGCAAAGTTGCCGCGCTTAAAGACACGCTGGCCTGGTCCACCGAAGGATGGTTCGACGTTTCTACGACCAAAGAACCCTACCGCGTCGAAGGCAAGAAAACCATGGGTTACGAGGTTGCCGAACAACTGGGATGGAAGCTTCCGCAGGGCATTATCTATCCGACGGGCGGCGGCGTTGGGTTGCTGGGCATGTGGAAGGCTTTCGATGAGATGGAGAAGCTGGGTTTCATCGGGTCCGAACGTCCGAATATGATCAGCGTGCAATCTTCGGGATGCGCTCCTATTGTTAAAGCATGGGATGAAGGTCGGAAGGAATCAGAAATGTGGCCGCATGCTGCGACTTTGGCTGCGGGACTGCGCGTGCCGAAACCCTACGGCGACTATCTGATTCTCGACATCCTGAAGAAAAGTGGAGGCCTCGCACTGGCTGCTACCGATGAGGAGATTCTGGAAGCCACTCGCCACTGGGCGAAGGTCGAAGGCATTTTCGCTGCACCTGAAGGCGCGGCATCGCTGGTTGCCTACCAGAAATTGCTGGCGAGCGGATTCTTCGGTGCCGACGACACCGTTGTGCTTTTCAATACCGGATCCGGCTTGAAGTATCTGGATGTGCTGGATACGGAAGACGCTCAAGCGGAGCGACCGCCGGCGACCCGCGCCATCGCGGGCATCATCGGACCATATTGATCATCCACGTGTCCCGGGCATCTCCCTTCTTGATATTTCCTGCGTTTCCGAGTACAACCCTGCTAAAGATGAGACGCGCGCTCTCGTGCATTGGTTTTGTGTTGGCAGTCGCGGCATCGCTGATGGCCGACTCCAACCTGCGCATCGTCGACGTCGGCTTGCACGGCTACTCGGGTACTAACTCGGCGGTGCGGGTAATCGTAGGCAATCCTTCCCCGGAAGCGCAGACGATTCATCTGCAGATCGCGGCCGCCGGTGAGAATAATAATAACGGCACGGACACCGTTACGACAGACGTTAGCCTGAGCGGCGGGGAGGAGCGCGAACTGGAGTTGCCCGTGCTGATGCCGGGTGGAGACACCGTCATCACCGCCGATGCGACCGCCGCCGGCGTTGTTGTCGGGCATGACAAGCGGAAAGCTCCGTTTCGCCAAGCCACCCTGATTCTGCTGATGTGCGCCAGCGACAGCATCTGCAAAACCGCGCAGTCTCAGATACAGTTCGGCGGGACGATCGAGGAACGAGCCGACAAGAACCGGCAGGTTAAGTTCGAAATCGTGAATGACCCGCGCGACCATTGGTGGGCGTATTCGGCCTGCAAGGCGATTGTGCTGGCGAGGCCGATCGGAGCGTTTACGCCGGCGCAGCGCGATGCCCTGGAAGGATTTCTGCGCAGCGGCGGACGCCTGGTTCTGCTGGAAAATGAGATCGCTGATACCGACTTTCTTTCCGCCTATCGCAAAGGGCTGGCATCCCCCGACGGTGTACGGGTGGGCAAAGGCACGCTCTTTCGGGTCTCCGAGCTCAGCTCGAACGAACTCGGCAATGTCTTCGTGGGCCGCAATCTGCCGGGCTTTCTCAATCAGACCTTCACGCCGTGGAGTTCGAACCAGTCGGCATGGATGAGTCGCCGGTTCGCCACCGCGTTCGATTTTCCGCGCCTGGGCTGGCTGCTGATCTGGCTGACGGTTTACGTAGTGATGATCGGCGTGCTGAACTTTGCCGTGCTGCGGCGCCTCCGCCGCCTGGAATTCGGCTGGATCAGCACGTGCGGACTGGCGTTGCTGTTTGCCGCGGGCTTTTATTTTTCCAGCGCCAGCCGGCGGCCGAAGGATTTTCGTTTGGACAATCTCGCGACTTATTACCTCGACTCGCGAAGCCCCCTCGCCGTCGCCGACTACAATCTGCGGGTCTCCGCTCCTTACCGGCGAGACGTCCTGGTTTCGATTGCCGACCCCGCGGTGTTCACCTCTTCCAATTTTGCGGAAGACGAAGCCAACAGCCAAATCTGGACGGAAATGAACCGGCAGGGAATCCAGGCACGCCGCACCTACGACATCCACCTGGGTCCGCCGAGCCAGGTTGAGTTGCCGATGTTGAAATGGTCGTTCCACGACCTGAACTTGCAGGGCTTGCACGAATTTTCCGGGAGCGTGCACTTCGTAGCGCCCAACCGCCTGCGCAACGATACGGGCCAACGTTTTGAGGATGCTTTGTACTTGGATTACCCGGCAAACGCGTTGTACACGCTGCCCGCGCTCGGACCCGGAGAAGAAGTCCAACTGGAGAAGCCGAAGCCGATTTACAAGAAAGACGGGGGTTCGCAGGGTTTGCTTCCTCCAAACTTTGATCCCAGGAAACAAACGCTACAGGATGCGGCGGTGACGGGTGGCTTGCCTCTTGTCGGCTGGGGTCGCGTGTTTGCCGGACTCAGCGACGGACCAGCGCTGCCGGTCGAGTTGAACGTTACGCATCAGCGAAGCGTCCATGCGCTCATCGTCGTCGCCCTGGAGCAGCCATGATCGATGTCGAACAACTGCGCAAGAGTTTTAACGGAGTGCGCGCGCTCGACGGCTTCACCCTGCACGTGGGCGCTGGAGAACTGTTCGGACTGGTTGGCCCAAACGGCGCCGGCAAGACCACGCTGATGAAGGTGCTTTCGACATTGCTACCGATGGACGGCGGCACAGCTCAGATCGACGGTCTGAATGTGAATCTGCAGACGCGCTCGGTGAAGCGCCTGATTGGCTACTTGCCCGATCAGCCCGGGGTGTACCAGGACATGAGTGTGCGCGAGTTCCTGGAGTTCTTTGCAGACGCGTTCCAGCTCAAGGGAACGCGCAACCGGGCTGCCGTGGACCGGGCGCTGAAACGCTCCGGACTGGCGGGTCGCAGCGAAACCGCCGTGGAGCAACTCTCCTTCGGCATGAAGCAGCGCCTGGTGCTGGCGAAAACTCTGCTGCACGATCCCAAAGTGTTGCTGCTGGACGAACCGGCTACCGGACTCGACCCGCTGGCTCGCATCGAACTGCGCGAGCAACTCAAGCAACTGCAGGCAGAAGGCATTACCATCCTGATCTCGTCGCATATTCTCAGCGACCTGGAAGACATCTGCACTCAGATCGCGCTGATTGGCGGAGGGCGCAATGCGACGGACGCCGAGGGACACTCGGTTCTGCAATTGCGCGCGCCGCAAGATCCGGTGCGGATCTACGAAATCGAACTGATCGGCGACAGCGCGCCGGCGGTGACTATTGTCAACTCGATCGCCGGCGCGCGTACGCTGGAATCGAGCGCCGGCCGGCTGGTAGCCGAGATCGCCGGCGCAGACCAGCAGGCTGCGGCACTACTGCGGGCGTTGGTCGTGGCCGGCGTGAATATCCTGCGCTTCGACCACCGGGCGCTCGGTCTGGAGGAACGATATCGGATGGTGTTCCGGGAGAAACGCCCATGAACCCGATGATCCGAAAAGAACTGCGGCAGCGCATGCGGGAACGGCGCGGTTGGCTGCTGCCGTCGCTCTACCTGGTCGTTCTCGGCGCCGTCGTGACCTTCGCCTACTTCTTGACAACGGGCGAGCGCGGCGCGTCCGGCATCCAGGGGTCAACGGTGGGAGTGGTTCTGTTTTTGACTCTCGCGTACTCGCAATTGGGTCTGTTGCTGCTGCTGGTGCCCATCTTCAGCGCCGGTTCCATCACGATTGAAAAAGAGCAACGCACCCTCGCCGGCCTGCTCACTTCATTGCTGACCTCTGGGCAGATCTGGTGGGGCAAGTTTGTATCTTCGCTGCTGTTCGTCCTGTTGCTGCTGGTCACGAGCCTGCCGGTGCTGAGCATGGCCTTTGCGTTTGGCGGCGTTGGCCCGTGGGAAGTCTTCAGCGCCACCTTGACCACCGTTATCATCCTGGCCTGCATGAGCGCGATCGGTTTGTATTGCTCGTCGGCGTTCCAGCGCAGTATCCATGCCACTGCCGTGACCTATGCGACGGTGGTTGCCATCAGCGTGGTGACCGCCATCGTCTTCTTTGTGCGCATGGCGATGTACGAAACTGGACACCGTGGCCAGGCTGTCGCCACTGGGGGCGGTTGGTACCAGATCCCGCTGGACATCCGCGTTCCGATGTATCTGAACCCGTTTTTTTTCCTGACTGCGTCCTTCGCTCCGCCCGGACAGTTGTACCCGGCATGGATTACCAGTGCCTGCGTGTTCATCGCAATTGGCGTCCTGGCGGTCGTTCTGACATTGCGCAACCTGCGGCGCCGGGGTGACTTGTAGAGCTTGATACGTCGGCCATTGCGGGTGTGTAACCAAGATTGCCATCGACAAGCGGGCGCGAGAGAGCGAAAACAGAGAACATGAGGAAAGCTGGACTGGTGTTTTGCCTCCTTCTGGCCGGGTGCGCGGCGAAAAAGACGCCGGTGGCTGCCACCCCGCCTCCCGTACGAAGCCAGCAGCCTCCACCCACCGCCGAACTCA
Source organism: uncultured Acidobacteriaceae bacterium (assembly GCA_963763285.1). GTDB lineage: Bacteria > Acidobacteriota > Terriglobia > Terriglobales > Acidobacteriaceae > Sulfotelmatobacter. Next base: position 287,473 of record CAVXOK010000006.1, read on the forward strand.
TCGAACACTGCGTCGTCACCACACAGGAAAATGCCAACACCGTGACTTGCAGCTGTGTGCCCGCGAAAACCGTGATCGATTCCAAAACCGGTCACACGACGCTGGTTTGCAAGGCCATGAAAGAAGAAAAGTGAGATCGTCCTTCGGCCTTGACGATATCTTCGCGTGCGTACGATGATGTCCCTGGAGTAAAACCAACGGGCCGGCGAGTGCAAGCGGGGCGTCGTAGCTCGCGGCTCTGGCCGGCTGCCCGGAATCGCAATATCCCGATTCAAAGGATGCAATTATGACGAAGGTGGAGTCGAAGCTTGCAACGCTGTTTGCGGGAGTGCTGCTGTTGGGTCTGGTGTTCGCTCAGAGCGCGCTAGCCGACGAGGGCATGTGGACTTTCAACAATTTTCCATCAAACACCGTGGCGAAGAAGTATGGCTTCGCACCCTCGCAGGAATGGCTGGACCACGTACGCTTGTCGTCGCTGCGCATTGCTGGCGGGTGCTCGGCGTCGTTTATTTCTCCGCAGGGACTGGTGATGACGAATCACCATTGCGTGGTCGAATGCGTGGATCAGCTGTCGACGGCGCAGCAGAATTTTGAGGAAACCGGTTTTTCCGCAAAAACTCCAGCTGAGGAGAAGAAGTGCCCGGATTTCGAACTCGATCAACTGGTTGAGATTCGCGATGTAACCAAGGACCTGCAGGAAGCGCTCAACGGCAAGACGGGCGACGCGGCAAACAAAGCACTGAATGCTAAACGAGCGGAGCTGGAACAAAGCTGCGGCTCGGATGCCAGCGTGCGCTGCGACCTAGTTTCGCTGTACCAGGGCGGAGTCTACGATCTATACCGCTACAAGCGCTACAACGATGTGCGGCTTGTGTTTGCGCCGGAGTTTTCGGTGGCGCAATTCGGCGGAGACCCGGACAATTTTAATTTTCCGCGCTTCGACTTCGACATCGGCCTGCTGCGAGCCTATGAGGGAGGCAAACCAGCAGCTAGCCCGAATTATCTGCGCTGGAGCGCGAACGGCACCAAAGATGGTGATCTGGTTTTCGTCTCCGGGAACCCGGGCGGCACGTTCCGTGAATTGACCAACGCACAACTGGCTTTCGAGCGCGACGTCCTTTTTCCCTCCAGGATTCCAGAAATCGCGGAGAAGCGCGGGCAACTGGAGGTTTTCGTGAGTCGCGGACCGGAGCAGGCGCGCGAGGCCAGTGACGATTTGTTTTTCCTGGAGAATGGCTACAAGGTTTATTTCGGACGGCAAGAGGCGCTGCTCGATCCGCAGTTCTTTGGAACGAAAGATCCAGGAGGAGCAAAAGCTGCGCGCAGCCACGGCCGCGGATCCCAAGCTGGTCCCGTACTCTTCGGCCTGGGACGACATCGCGAAAGTTCAGCAAGTGCGCGCGCAACTGTTTGTGCGAAACGCCTCGTTGAGCGGACGCTCCTTCCGGGCCGGTTTGCTGGGAGATGCGGTCACGCTGGTGCGAGCCGCGGCCGAACGCACCAAGCCCAACCGTGAACGCCTGCCTGAGTATACGGACAAAGCTCTGGTCAACGTGCAGCAGCAGTTGAAGGCTGCGGCGCCGGTTTACCGGGATCTTGAGGAGCTTAATCTCGTATTCCTGTTCACCGTGGTTCGGCGCGACCTGGGAACCGACGACCCACTCGTGCGAAAGATGCTGGGCAAAGAATCTCCCGAGCAACTGGCGCGCAGGCTGGTAACGGGTACACATTTGGACGATCCGAAGGTTCGGGAAGAGCTGTATAACGGAGGCCAAAGCGCCGTGGATGCGTCGAACGATCCGATGATCCGCTTCGTGGCCTCGATTAACGGCGACCTGCTGGCCATACGCAAAGAGTACGAGGCGCGGGTGGACGCTCCCACACGGTCGGCGGCCGAGAAGATTGCGAAAGCGCGCTTTGCAGTTTACGGAACCAGTGTCGATCCCGACGCAACTTTTACCCTGCGCCTAACCTATGGCACCGTGAAAGGTTTCGAAGACGCCGAGGGCAAGTTTGTTGAACCCTACACGAACATCGGAGGCCTGTTCGAGCGGGCAACCGGAGCGGAACCCTACGCGTTGCCGGAAAGCTGGCTCAAGGCCAAATCGTCGCTGAATCTTTCAGTGCCCATGAATCTGTCGACCACGAACGACACAACCGGGGGCAATTCTGGAAGCCCGATGATCGACAAGGACGCGAACATCGTCGGCCTGCTTTTTGACGGAAATATTTTCTCTCTCGGCGGCGACTACGGCTACGACGCGGTGAAGAACCGCTCCATCGCGGTGGACAGTCGTGGGTTGCTGGAAGGGATGCGGAAGGTCTACCACATCGATCGAATCGTCGATGAAATCGAGGCAGCGCGGAAGTAGGAGGCCCGCTCAGGCGGCTCCGGGGCGCATGGCTTCAGCCGTGCTGCCAGACCGATTCATTAAGTCACGAAAATACTTTGTGCTTCAGATCCAGCTCAGCCTGCGCTACATTCTGCGGCCGGCCAAGATCGCGCCAATAATATTCATCGGCACGAAACGCGACGATGCTTTCTCCCTGGCTGCCAGACGCAGATACGAAGTGATGATGGAGAAAACGCCCTCTTCCGTCATCATCGACAAAAAGACGCGGCGAAATGACATGAATGCCGGAAAAAGCCAGCGCCTGTCGTCGGCTGACTTTGGTCGAACCAATTCAGGGGCTCTGATCCCGTCCTGCTCGCCGCCCACAAAGTTGAAGCTGCTGATCGAACAGCAAGTATCGGGATGTCTCGCGGTCTTGCACCGCCAGCGTCGCCAGAGCCTTGGTTTTCGGCATGAGATCGCACCATGCGTCCCAGATCGATCGTGCTGATGACGTCGACATTGTGCAGAATGAAGGGTTCATCCGAAGGGCTGGAGTTCTCGAGAAAGAAATGGGCGGCCTTTTTTAATCCGCCGCCGGTGTCGAGCAAGACCTCCTCGCGCGAAACTTCAATGCGCATGCCGAAGTTGTCGTTCGCCTTCAGGTAATCGACAACCATGTCGGCAAAGTGATGCACATTGATGATCACCTCGCGAACGCCAAAGACACGCAAGCGGGAAAGTGTGATCTCCAGCAGCGTCCGGCCGCCGACTTCCACCAGTGCCTTGGGACGATTATCCGTCAGAGGCCGCAGGCGCGTGCCCAGGCCCGCAGCCAGAATCATCGCTTTCATTGTGCCGAGCTTCCAACGGCAAGATTCTCCAGCTCGCGATGCCGCACCACCACATCGACTCCATTCCGGCCGCGCAAACGTTTTGCCAATTGCTCCGCCAGGTAGACCGAGCGATGCTGGCCGCCGGTGCAGCCGAACGAGACCATCAAGCTCTTGAAGCCGCGTCGCTGATACTCGCTCACGCTCGCATCCACCAGCGACATGACGCTGGCCAGAAACTGATGCACGCTCTCCTGCTGATTGAGATAGTCGATCACCGGCAGCGTCTCTCCCCGTGAGCGTTTTGAAACGCTCTTCGCGGCCGGGATTCGGCAGGCTGCGGCCATCGAAGACGAATCCGCCGCCGTGTCCGCTCTCATCTTTCGGCCATCCCGCGGTGAAACGAGAAGCTGAGAATCCGCACCGTAAGGTTTTCCGCTTCGGATGCCAGACCCTGCAGCTTTTCCGAGGCCAGCATGCTGTTGAAGGCTTCCATCAGCGTGGGCAGCGCGATCGGCAGCTTCACGTTGTGCAGCAGCCAGCGCAGGTTCTTCAGCGCGTACGGCACGCTTTGCAGAAAATGCGGCTTGCGCTCATAAAAGCCGCGAAAGCCATAAGCCCCCAACGCCTGCAGAATCCGCACATAAACGTAGGCGATAGTAATAATGCAGAAAGGCTTCGCGCTTCACATCGACAAATCCGCCTAGCGTGTCGACATAGAGATCGAGCAACTGCTGCCGCAGTTCCGGAGGCAGATCGGCCTTGGCATCGTACAGAAGGGAAGCGATGTCATATTGGAGCGCGCCTTTGCGGCCGCCTTGATAGTCGAGGAAAAACGGCTGGCCGTTTCGCAGCATAATGTTGCGGGATTGGAAGTCGCGGTAGAGAAAGTAATCGCAGTCGGCGCTCAACAGGAAAGTCGTCAGGCTGTCGAAATCGTCTTCCAGCGCCTGCTCGTTGAAGGGAATGCCCGCGAGGCGAAGGAAGTAATACTTGAAATAATTCAGGTCCCAGGAGATGGATTGGCGATCGAAGCTGGCCCGCGGATAGCACACCTTGTAATTCAAATCGCGTCCGGCTTCGATCTGAAAGCGAGGCAACACGGCTACGACTTTTCGATAGGCTTCCACTACGTCGGGAGCGATGTTCTCGCCCGTCCGATGCTTCGAGAGAAATTCGAAGAGCGTGGTGTCGCCCAGGTCTTCCTCGAGATAAGCGCCCTGGTTCAAATCCTCCGCATAAATCTCCGGCACAGGCAGACCGTGCTGTCGAAAATGCCGGGAAAACTCGAGGAAAGCGGCGTTCTCTTCGCGAACGTTATACAGAATGCCGATCGCGCTTTGCTGCTCGGTGGAAAGCCGGATGATATTGCGGCCGGAGCCGCCGAGTTGCCCTTGCAGCGGCTGTATCCGTGCCGCCGGCGCGTGGAAATGCTGCTCAAATAGCTTTTGGAGAACGTCCATAAGAAGTGAGTCGGCCAGTGCTACGAAACCAAGATAACATCGAGGCTCGGTCGAAAGGCGGTTGAGTCAAAGCAGGAGCACTGACTTGATAACCCTCAGTTCCATCTCTATGCTGAAGCAAGCATGACCGACCGCCTCTATTACCACGATTCCTTCCTTTACAACTTCGACGCCGAAGTGCGCTCGGTGGTTGAAACGCCGCGTCCGGGGCTCATTCTCGACCGCACCGCTTTCTATCCCACCAGCGGCGGCCAGGTCCACGACACGGGATGGATCGTCTCTCCCGATGGCAAGTTCGCCGTCACCGAAGTCGCCGACACTGAAGACGGCCACATCGTCCACTATCTGGAAGCTCCGCTGAAGGACGTGCAGCCCGGCACTCGCGTTCGCGGCGAAATCGACGCTGCCCGCCGCCGCGATCATATGCAGCAACACTCTGCGCAGCACGTGCTCTCCTCGGCATTCGTCCGCCTTTTCGGTATGGCGACAGTCTCTTTTCACATGGCCGACGACTACTGCTCCATCGATCTCGACACACCATCGCTGAGTAAAGATCAAGATCGAATCTGCCGAGCGGCTGGCCAACGAAATCATGATTGAGGATCGTCCCGTGGACGTGCGCTATGTGACGCGCGATGAGGCAGAAAAGCTCGGCCTGCGCAAACTTCCGCCTGCGGAGCGCGATCAACTGCGCCTCATCGACATCCGCGACTGGGACCTTACCGCTTGCGGCGGCACGCACGTGAGCCGCACGGGACAGATTGGCGGCATCTCTGCTGCGCAAGACCGAGAAAGTTCGCCAGGGATACCGCGTGGAATTCGTTGCCGGCCAGCGCGCCGTCTCGACCGCGCGCCGCGATTTCTCCACCCTCACCGAAACTGCCGCGCTGTTTTCCGCCGGCATCTACGACGTGCCGCAGCAAGCCCGCAAGTCTCTCGACGAGATTCGGCTGCTGCGCAAGCAACGCGAGCAATCGCAGGAAGAACTCGCTGCGGCGCAGGCCGCAGCATTGCTCGCGGAAACTCCCGAGAGTCATGGCCGCAAGCTGGTCGTTCGCACTTTCTCCGACCGCGACCTCAACTTCCTCAAGCTGCTGGCGCAGAAACTTACGCGGCAATCTCCCGCGGCGATCGCGCTGCTCGCCACCGAATCGCCGCAGCCCGCGCTGGTCTTCGCCCAGTCTGCCGGGCAGCCCTACGACATGGGCGCGCTGCTGAAAGAGACCTTGGCGAAGCTCGGCGGACGCGGCGGCGGCAGCAAAGATCTCGCCCAAGGCGGCGCGCCGCAGTCCGAGGGACTCGCCGCCGCTCTCGCCGACGCTGCCGAGGCGGTCACAACCGCATTGTCATCCTGAGCGAGCCTCTTGCGCGAAGGACCTCTGCAACTGCTAACAGCGCCACACCTCTCGGGGCGTGCAAGAAAACAAAAGCCCTCATCGGACTAGAATCCAGAAGGCTTCAGAAACCCTTTGCTACCCAACTGCCGCTAAGCGACGCGATTCCGCCGGCCGCCCTTTTCCCACCATACTCGTGGATCCTCAGGGCGGTTCAGCATCTGCGACAATTCCTTCTTGATCTCGAGCAGGCGGTTGGCGCGCATTTCCACCGCCGATTGGTCGATCTGGCTGTCCGCGGTCCTGGCTGCAGAGCGAGCGTTCATGTTCCGTAAATCCGTGATTTCCTGACGAAGGCTGGTAAGGTGTTCCAGGAGTAAGGGCATGTCTTGATCATACCCTAGATTTTCCAACCCACCGTTTTATTAATTCCCCATTGAAATCAGGGGTTTCGGCCGCACTTTCCATCGTCTGCTAACCAAGGCGCATGGAGCGCGTCTATTTCCCGTCTCCAGGAGCAACCCGGATGAAGCATGCAATCGCGATCGCAGGTTCAGTTCTGGTTCTGGTGTTTTCGCTGCAATGCTACGCACAAAATAAGCCGCAGCCTGCGACTCTGCGCAGCCTTCTGCTGCACGAGTTGCACACCACCCACAACGAGGCCGAGTGGTTTGTGCCCATCAGCGTGGCGGTCGATGGACTCACCGCCGAGCAAGCCAACTGGCAGCCGCCAGCGGGCGGCCACTCTGCCGGACAGCTGACGTATCATCTGCTGTTCTGGAATCGCCGCAACCTGGTCAAGTTCCAGGGAGGGACAAACGAGAAATTCGGCGGCGACAATGATGAGACCTTCGTGAAATTTGACAGCAAACAATGGACCGACACGGTCAAGCAACTCGACCAGGTGATGACGGACTTGGAGAAGCTGGTCGAATCCGCCGACGACCAAAAGCTGGCAGAGTGGGCCCCTACTATCGCGAATATCTGCACCCATAATGCTTACCACGTCGGGCAAATCGTCTATGTGCGCAAGCTGCAGGGATCGTGGAATCCAGACAAAGGTGTGAAGTAGGCGCAAAAAAAGCCCCGCTCTTGCGAGCGAGGCCTTTGGTATTTACAGACGCATGATTAAACGTTAGCGACCGTGTCCGCCGCCGCGGTGTCCACCACCTCCGCCGCTGTGTCCGCCGCCACCGCTGTGTCCGCCTCCGCTAGTGTGTCCACCAGAGTGGCCGCCGCCACTGGGCGCGTGACCGCCGTTGGAGCCGGATCCCCCGCGCGGCGAAGATCCGCGAACGTTGCCACCGTGGCTGTTTCCGCCGAAACCGCCGTTGTGCGCGACTTGTCCGCGGTTGGCGAAGCCTCGGTTGCCACCGCCGGCAAAGCCTCTGTTATTGCCCACGGCGCCTCTGTTGCCCGCGAACCCTCGATTTCCCGTGAAGCCTCGCTCGCCGCCAGGTCTGGCGAAGCCTCGGTTTGCGGAACCGGAGAAGCCTCGACCGTCACGGCCGGCGAATCCCCGCCCGCCAAAACCGCGCGACGAGAAGCCCCGAGCGTTGCCGTGGAAAAAGGCGTTACGGCTATAGAATCCGCGGCTGTGGAACGCGTAAGGATGTCCGCCAAAGAACACTCCACCATGGAAGCCCCAGCCGAGACCCCAACCGTGCCATCCCCAGCCGAAGCCAAAGAACGGCGCGATAGGAAATCCGAAGCCGAAGGAAATGTAAGGACTGCCAAATCCCCACCACGGATAAAATCCCGGCCACACGCCCACGGGATATCCGTAAACGTACGTTGGATTGTATTGCGGAACATAAACGACGTCGGGATCAGCCGGGTCAATCTGCACCTGATCGTCGCGGTTGTAAACGCGCTGCTGCGGCGTGGTGCGCAAATTGCCCGCGTCCTGCGCCTTGTGACGCATGACTTGGATGGCCTGCATCACATCGGCTGACTGGTTATAGTTGGCGTCGCCCAACTCCTGGGTCCACGACAAATCGCGGTCCAGATTGGCCAACACGGAAGGGAACTGGCAAAGCGCTTTCACGCTAGGATCCCAATCCTGCTGATCGACTTGCGCGCCCAGATCCTGCCCCTTGAGGTTAGGATTCTCCTTGAGAAAGCGATCGGCCTCGACAATCTGCGTGGGATAGGCGGAGGCCGCAAGAATCTGCGCCACCAGCGCGTCCGGATACAGCGCGATCGGCGCGACCAGCTGGTGCAACTGCTCCGGGGAGAGCGGCGAATATTGCCGATTGGGACTCAAGCCCTGCCCCGGCGGCGGCGCCTGATCTTGAGGTGCCGAGTATTGATCTTGAGGCGCGCTCGGTTCCGCCGCATTGGATTGCGGCGCGTTATACTGCGCCGCGGCCTGCTCGCTCGACTGCCCTTGATCCGCCGGAGCGCTCACGGCCGGCGAGGGCTTGTCCATCGACGCATCCTGTGCCCTCAACGCACTGCCAGTGCCCAGCGCCATTGCGCTAGCTACCACAGCATTAAGAAGCGTTCTATAAACTTTGCTTTTCATAAATACCCCCAGAATTCCTGACTATTAGATTCAACCCCGGGGATGGCGGATAGTTCCGTTCTTTTGATCGACTTACAGTGGTTGATTTCAGCCAGCGGCTGGTGGATTTCGATCAGAAACACTAACGGCGGCCTGGCCGCGCGCGCCCACTTCCCCTCTGTTTGCGAAAAGTGGGATTGCGGCCGCAAATCTACGAATCTCCAGCTCTCTCTATTTTCTCCACATCATCAGCGGTGCCAATACAAAAGGCCCCACTCTCGCGAGCGGGGCCTTTGATTTTGCCAACGACTAACGACGAACGACTAACGACCGTCTTAGTACATGCCTTCCATGCCGCCGCCGCCGTGTCCACCGGGCATCGGAGCTTCCTTCTTTTCCGGAATCTCCGCGACCAGGGCTTCGGTGGTGAGCATCAACGCTGCGATCGAGCCGGCGTTGGTGAGTGCGGTGCGCACGACCTTGGTCGGATCGAGCACGCCTGCCTTGACCAGGTCTTCGTACTCGCCGGTCAGCGCGTTGTAGCCGAAGTTGATGTCCTTCGAGTCGTTGATCTTGCCCAGGACGACTGCACCTTCTTCGCCGGCGTTCTCGGCGATCTGGCGCAGCGGCTCCTGCAGGGCGCGCTTCACGATGTTGACACCGATCTGCTCATCCCCTTCGAGCTTCAGCTTGTCGAGAGCCGCGACGCAACGCGCCAGTGCCACTCCGCCGCCGGGGACAATGCCTTCTTCCACGGCTGCGCGGGTTGCATGCATGGCGTCTTCGACGCGGGCTTTCTTCTCTTTCATTTCGGTCTCGGTTGCGGCGCCGACTTTGATTACGGCTACGCCACCGACCAGCTTCGCCAACCGCTCCTGCAACTTCTCGCGGTCGTAGTCGCTGGTGGTCTTGTCGATCTGGCTGCGAATTTCCTTCACGCGGCCTTCGATCTCCGAGTGCTTGCCCTTGCCTTCGACCAGGGTGGTGTTGTCCTTGTCGATGGTGAGCTTCTTGACCTGGCCGAGATCGCTGATCTGCACGTTCTCGAGCTTGATGCCCAGGTCTTCGGTGATGGCCTTGCCGCCGGTGAGGATCGCGATATCCTGCAGCATAGCCTTGCGGCGATCGCCGAAGCCAGGAGCCTTGACGGCCGCGACTTGCAGCGTTCCACGCAGCTTGTTGACGACGAGAGTAGCGAGCGCTTCGCCTTCAACGTCCTCAGCAATGATCAACAGCGGCTTGCCGCTCTTGGCAATCTGCTCAAGCAAGGGCAGAAGATCCTTCATCGAGCTGATCTTCTTCTCGTTGATCAGGATGTAGGCATTCTCCAGTGCAACTTCCATCCGCTCGGGATCAGTAACGAAGTAAGGAGACAGATAGCCGCGGTCGAACTGCATGCCTTCGACCACTTCCAACTGCGTCTCCAGAGTCTTCGACTCTTCAACGGTGATGACGCCATCCTTGCCGACCTTCTTCATAGCCTCAGCAATGATGTGCCCAATAGTTTCATCGTTGTTCGCGCAAATCGTGCCGACCTGGGCGATCATTTCGCCGGAGACGGGTTTGGAGAACTTGTCGAGTTCGCCTTTGGCGCGCTCGCCGGTTTTCTTGTCGAAGGCTCCGCAGACGAGGGAGACGGCTTTCTCGATGCCGCGCTTCATGGCCATTGGATTGGCTCCGGCGGCTACTGTCTTTACGCCTTCGCGGTAGATTGCTTGGGCCAGAACAGTGGCCGTGGTGGTGCCGTCGCCGGCTACGTCGCTGGTCTTGCTGGCTACTTCGCGAACCATCTGGGCGCCCATGTTTTCGAGGCCGTCCTTGAGTTCGATTTCTTTGGCTACGGTTACGCCGTCTTTGGTGATGGTGGGTGAACCGAATTTCTTTTCGATTACCACGTTGCGGCCTTTGGGGCCGAGTGTGACTTTTACTGCGTCGGCCAGAAGGTTGACGCCGCGCAGGATTGCCTGGCGGGACTCTTCGCCGTGTACGATTTGCTTTGCCATGATTCTTTTCTCCTAATGAGTTTCGTTTGCAGGATGGACCTGCGATGTTTTCGAGTGTTATCAGCTCTCAGCTTCTAGCTAAACCTGCGAGTGCTGATCAGATTGAGATCCTTCGCGCAAAGTGCGCGCTCAGGATGACAATCCATTACTTTCGGGCGCCGGCTAGTTCTTTCTTGGCCGGCTTCGCGGCGCCGGTCAGGATGCCGAGGACTTCTTCTTCTTTCATGATGATGAAGTCTTCGCCGTCAATCTTGATTTCGGTGCCGGAATACTTGCCGAACAGGATGCGGTCGCCTTCTTTAACTGCTAGAGGGAAGGTCTTGCCTTCGTCGTTGGTGCGTCCCTTGCCGGTGGAAATTACTTCGCCTTCCTGCGGCTTGTCTTTGGCGCTGTCGGGGATGATGATTCCGCCTCGGGTGGTGGACGCTTCTTCCACGCGACGGACCAGAATACGGTCATGTAGCGGGGTGAATTTAGCCATGGTTGCAACTCCTTTCAAGGTTGGATAGTACGGTTGACGTTCTGTAAGCCTATGAAATGTTAAGGGTTAGGGAGTGCTGTTAGCAGTCTCGCCTATCGAGTGCTAATTATAAGAGGGTGGGTCGGGGGTTGTCAAGCGAGGCCGATGTCGGCTGGTGTCGGGGTCACGGGAGAGGATCGGCAATCCGCGATAGCTGCGTTGTGGGATGATTGAGTTATGAGTAAACGGTCCACGAGAATTGCGAAACGGGATGAGTTCGAGAATGCGCTGAAGGAAGTCGAAGAGAAGATACGGTCGAGGCGCGAGAAGAATCCAGAGGCAGTTGTGCCGACGGGGACCGAAGAGCGGGACGGCGAGAGCGGAGAGGTTGAGCTCCCAAGGAGACAGCGCGAATCATTGTAGCCACGGGCGGGGATGGTGGCTGGGCGTCCCTCAGGGGCTGAAGCCCGCATTCTTCATGGCCTTGGCGGCACGACTGAACGTCGTGCCCTTCCCGATCTCCCTTGGACGCGGCGTCCGCCAAAGAAATACATAGGTCCCTCGTTGGGAGTCGCTCGCTTCGCGTGCGACTCCGCTGCCTCAGGATGACAAGCGTCGAGATTGCGGCCTTGCAAAAAGTTGGCTGTCGGGCAACCTCTAGACCATGAGGCGAACTAATCGGCCGGTCGGCGCTTTCCTGATTTTTCTTTCCTGGGTCTCTCTTTTGTTATCGGGCCGACGAGTATGGGCTTTGGGCAGGCCGAGCCTGGTCCCGAAGAGGGTGGGCATGAGGTTGAGATCTGGGCTGGGGGCGGGCACTCGGTGCCGGGCGGGACTTCGCGGACTGGGATTTTTGATGCTGGGCTGCGGTATGGGTGGGTGATTACGGGGCCGCATCTGCCGGGATTCTTGCGGGGGCGATTTGAGTATGCGGTGGATGCGGAGCCGGCTTACCTGATTTTTCAGCCGGCGAATACGGCTTATGGCGTGGGGTTCAATCCGTTTGGGTTGAAGTGGAATTTCGAGCGGCGCGGGCGGCTGTCACCTTATTTCGAGTTGAGCGGAGGGACGCTGTTCAGCGATCACAACGTTCCGACTTATACGAATACGGTGAACTTTACTTCGGCGGCGGCGCTGGGGACGCACGTGCTTGGTCCGAAATATAACTGGAGTGTGGAATTGCGGTATCTGCATATCTCGAATGCGGGGCTGGCGGTGCCGAATCCGGGGCTGAATACGGTGCAGGTGCGGGTGGGGGTGGGGAGGTTCTGGAGGGGGCGGTAGTGGCCTCCTCTATTAAAGGAAGCGAGCTCTGGGCGCTGTCTAAAAGCAGGTTCCTCACCGGGCTTTCAGCCCGGTTCGGAATGACAAGAATTTGGCTTTCAGCCCGATTCGGAATGACAGTATAGCGTCTGCTAGTGTGGTTCGCCTTCGACTCCGGCGTGCGCTCCGCTTCGCGCAGCGCGCGTCTCCGCTCAGGATGACAGTTTAGTTTAGAGTAGCCTTGCTTCATTCGGTGTGGCCCGGCTATTCTTCTGACTTATGTCTACGCTCGTTGAATGCGTTCCTAATTTCTCCGAAGGGCGCGACAAATCCAAAGTCGACGCTATTGTTGATGCCATGAAGGTGGAGGGCGTCTACGTGCTGGACCGCGAGATGGATGCGGACCACAACCGGTGCGTGATTACGCTGGTGGGCGAGCGGGAAGGCGATTCAGGAGGCGGCGATTCGCGGGGTGGGGAAGGCCGCGGAATTGATTGATCTGAATGTGCATAAGGGGGCGCATCCGCGGATGGGGGCGGCGGATGTGGTGCCGTTTATTCCGATTGATGGCGTGACCATTGAAGATTGCGTGGCGATGGCGCGGCATGTGGGGCAGGAGATCTGGAAGCGGTATCAGATTCCGGTTTATTTGTATGAAGCGGCGGCGGCGACGCCGGAGCGGCAGAATCTGGAGAACATCCGGCGGGGGCAGTTTGAGGGGATACGGGCGGAGATTGCTACGAATGCGGCGCGGCGGCCGGATTTTGGCGAGGCGCGGGTGCATCCGACGGCGGGCGCGACCGTGGTGGGAGCGCGGAAGTTTCTGATTGCTTACAACGTGTTTCTGAACACACCGGATGTTGAGATCGCGAAAAAAGTGGCGAAGACGGTGCGGTTTTCGAGCGGGGGGATGCGGTTCGTCAAAGGAGCGGGATTTCTGGTGCGGGGGCTGGCGCAGGTTTCGATGAATCTGACGGATTTTGAGCAGACGCCGGTGCATCGGGTGTTTGAAATGGTGAAGCGGGAGGCGGCGCGGTATGGCGTGACTCCGGTGTCGAGCGAGATTGTGGGACTGATTCCGAAGAAGGCGCTGGAACAGGCGGCGGAGTGGTTTCTGCAGGTGGAGAACTTTGATTCGTCTTTAATCCTGGAGAACCGGCTGGCGGCGGTGATGAGTGGGAAGGCGGCGGTGGGCGGACTGCGAGCCGGGGTCGAGCCGTTTGTTGAGCAACTGGCTGCGCCTACGGCAACGCCCGGCGGTGGGAGTGCGGCGGCGGCGGCGGGGGCGATGGCGGCGGGGCTGGCGACGATGGTGGCCTCGATGTCGCGCGGGAAGAAGGCGTATCTGCAATACGAATCGCAATTGAGCGCGGCGATTGCGCGGTTGGGAACGTTGCGCGAGGAGTTGAAGGCGGCCGTGGATGCCGACGCGGAATCCTATGATGCTGTGATGAAGGCTTACAAGCAGGCCAAGGCGGACCCCGCCGGCGCCGACGCGCTGATCGATGCCAGTCTGAAGCTGGCTACCGGGGTCCCGCTGGGTGTGGCGGAGAAGGCGTACGAAGTGGCAAAGATCACCGAGGGGCTGTTTGGCGATCAGCAATCCTAATATGAAGTCGGATTTGACTACTGCCCAGGCCTTGGCTCGCGCCGCGATTGCCGGGGCGCTGGCCAATGTGGAGATCAATCTGGCGTCGATGAAGGACCAGGTTTTTGCGGCGGAGGTGCGAAAGACGGCGGAAGGCTTCAGGGGCTGATGGGGTGGCGGGGACACTCGCTGGCAACGCTTCGGGCGGGGAACGCAACTAAGGACTAGGCGAGCTGCCTCTCTACAGCCTGTAGATGTGTGTGCTCCAAATGCCGTCAAATAAATTTGGAGCTGACCGAGTGGAAAATTCGGTTGCGGGGTTCACGCCTGAATGTCCGGAGGACTGCGCTTTTCCCGGATAAGGATCATCCCCCCGATGAGTCGCTTGGCATTAGTGTCGCTCTCGATCGTTCTGCTTTGTGCTGTTGGAATTCTTCTTAGCCTGAATGGCTGTGGCGGAGGCGGAGACACAGTCACTCAAGGCTCCCACCGCCAAACTACAATTTGCAGCACGTGGTGATCATCTTCCAGGAGAATCGCCCGCCCGACAACCTGTTTCAGGGACTGTGCAGCGCTAATGGAGGAGTGCCCGGCTGCGGGACCAATCCCGGGCAGTACGACATCGCCAGTTCGGGAGTCAATTCCCAGCATCAGACCATTGCGCTGACTCCTATTGACCTGGGAACGGTCGGTGCCAATCCAGATAACTACGATCTGAACCACAGCCACAGCTCTTTCGTGAAAATGTGTGACCTGAACTCCACTACCGGGGTGTGCAAGATGGATGGGGCGGACCTTATCCCATGCGATTTGCCCACGACGACTTGCCCCGAGAACGCTTATCCCAATCCGCAGTTCAAGTACGTCGAACCCTCTGACGTTCAGCCTTACCTGCAAATGGCCGAGCAGTACACGTTTGCCAATCGGATGTTCCAGACGAACCAGGGGCCGAGTTTCCCGGCTCATCAATTCATCCTTTCGGGGACTTCGGCACCTACGGCAACCAGCAATCTGTTTGCGTCCGAAAACGGAGGGGCTGTTGTCAATGCAGGGTTGTTTTTCTGCGCCCACCGCGACGGTTAAGGCTAATCGATCCCGCGGGCAGCGAGACCAGCAACCCGCCGATATACCCGTGCTTTGAGCATGCAACGCTGACGGACTTGCTCGACGCAGCGAACATTTCATGGCGTTACTACGCGCCTTCGCCGGGCTCCATCTGGACTGCGCCCGACGCGATTCAGCACATGTGCGGACCGAACGCTACTCCGCCGAATGCCACGGAATGTGTGGGACCGGACTGGACCGGTGCGGCACCGAAGGTGGTCGTGGGCGAAACCCAGAACAATCCCCAGGTTCTCGCCGACATCGCCACCGGTCAGCTGCCGCAAGTGACATGGGTGATTCCCGACGGGCAGGATTCCGACCACGCCTCGCTTAACGACGGCTGCGGGCCCTCCTGGGTAAGCTCGATTGTCAACGCCATCGGTAACAGCCCGTATTGGCCGAACACGACCATCATCATTGCCTGGGATGACTGGGGAGGCTGGTACGATCACGTGCCGCCGCCGCAACTGCTGGAGGACTGTGCGAAGTGGGGTTGCGGATACGTGTACGGATTCCGAGTGCCGCTGATTGTGATGTCGCCTTACACCAAGTCAGGTTACGTCTCTCAGGTCAATCATGACTTTGGGAGTATTTTGAAGTTCATTGAGACGAAGTTTCATCTGCCGTCGCTGGGGTACGCGGACACCCATGCCCTCGACGATCTTTCGGACTTTTTCAATCCGAGCCAGGCCCCGACTACGTTTCAGCCCATCACGCCGCCACCCAACGACGCTGCCTGCAGGGCCGATACGAGCCCGCCTACCGATCCCGACGACGATTGAGTAAATAGAACCGGGTTAGTTGCTGACCGCGGTGTTCGGCGGCGGCATGGAAGCGGTAGCAGACTACCCTTCTAGGGCCAAATAATTTTGCTCCCCCGAGTGGAAAACCCCGCTGCCGGGTTCATGGCTGCAGGCTTGGAAACGCGCGCGGCCGTTTCGCGCAAGGGGGGCATCCACCGTGAGGCGTCTTGCGCTTTTAACCACTTCGATTTTCCTCTTTTGTGTAGCCGGACTTCTCTTAAGTATGAACGGCTGCGGCGGGAAGAATACGACCACGATCACAGTCCCGCCGCCGGCGTCGAAGATCCAGCATGTTGTGATCATCTTCCAGGAGAACCGCACACCCGACAATTTGTTCCAGGGCCTGTGTATTTCGCCCTATGGTTCCGCTAGTTCCTGCAGCACAAACCCGAACAGCTCGCAATACGACATCGCCAGCAGCGGAGTAGATTCGACCGGCGCGACCATCACACTAAGCCCTATCGATTTGGGCACAGCCGGCACGAATCCGGACAACTACGACCTGAGCCATGCCCACAGTGCTTTCGTGGACATGTGCGACCTGAACGGGTCCGGGGTATGCCAGATGAATGGCGCTGACCTGATCCCATACTCGTGCACGGCGGGAACCGCCGGCTGCCCACCACCCGCGGACCCACAGTTCAGGTATGTGAATCCGGCGGACGTTCAGCCGTACCTCACAATGGCCCAGACCTACACGTTCGCCGATCACATGTTCCAGACCAACCAGGGCCCGAGCATGCCGGCGCACCAGTTCATCATCTCGGGAACATCGGCGCCGTCGGCGGGCAGCAATCTATTTGAAGCGGAGAACCCTGCCGGGGTAAAGAACGCGAACAACAAAACGGGCTGCACGGCACCCGCTGCCGAGTTCGTTAACTTAATCGATCCTGCAGGGGTTGAAACGCCGGCTTATCCATGCTTTGACCATCCCACGCTGACTGACCTGCTGAACACTGCCAAGATCAGCTGGCGCTATTACGCGCCTTCGGCCGGCTCGATCTGGACCGGTCCCAATGCGATCGAGCACATGTGCGTCCCAAGCGCTCCGAGCGGGGGAGTGTGCACGGGACCGGATTGGACCAACAATGTGGTGCTGGCAAGTGCGCAGAACTCGGCGCCGGTGTTGACGGATATTATCAACGGCAATCTTGCTACCGTGAGCTGGGTCATTCCCAACGGCCTGGAATCGGATCACGCACTCAGCAACGATGGGTCGGGTCCCTCGTATGTGACTGCGATCGTCAACGCGATCGGCAACAGCCAGTATTGGTCGAACACGGCGATTATTCTTACCTGGGATGATTGGGGAGGGTGGTACGACCATGTTCCGCCGCCGCAAGTGCTGGTGAATTGCGCGCAGTGGGGTTGCGGGTATGTATACGGATTCCGGGTACCGATGGTGGTGATTTCGCCTTATGCCAAGCCGGCTTACATCTCACACGTCAATCATGACTTCGGAAGTATTTTGAAATTTATCGAGACAAATTTTGGTCTGCCATCGCTCGGCTACGCGGACGCTGCCGCCGACGATCTCTCCGACTGTTTCAACTTGAGCCAGACGCCGATGCCATTCACCACGATTCCTGCGGCACTGAAAGCGGATTACTTCATGAACGATAAACGCCCGCCCACGGATCCGGATGACGATTGATGACGATTAAGGGACCGCTTTGTCAGGGGCAACGCTGCCTCGGGGCCTAGAGCCTTTGTCTTTCGCGGTTGTGGCGGCACGGCTGAAGCCGTGCTCTTCCCGATGTATGCGGACCTGGCTTATCGTTCTGACTTATCAGGGTCTGACTTATCAAGGCCTGACTAGTCTCCAGCGCTGGTCGCAGGGGCGGGCTCCGGTTTGGAGCGAGGTCCCGCCCAGGCCTCGAAGCCTTGCCTGGCCAGTTTGAAGATGGTCTTACGGTTCTCCGAGATCACTTTCCACCACGCGAAGCGGCCGAGCATGGGGAAGTAGATGCCGCGGAAGCACACGCGCGCAATGAAGATATTGACGCGGTAACCGAGCGGTTGATCGTCGAGCGAGTCGACAGCCTGGGCGATGGCTTCTGCGCCGTAAGCGTGGGACCAGCCGTAGTTCACCTCTTCGTGGGCCTCGTCGATGGTCATCTTAAGCGGAGTGTGGGCCATGGCGAAGGGAATGAACTCCTGCCAGTGCTTGGGCCGGGTTAATCGGCCCGCCACATCGAGACGCTTGTAAAGCGGAGTGCCTGGAAGGGGAGTGAGCAAACCGAAGATGGGCAGGCCGGGCGGCCAGGTCCGTACCTGCTGGAGAGTGCGCTCGGCGGCGCCGATGGTGTCGTTATCCATGCCGAAGATGAAAGAGGTGATGGCATAGACATTGCGCTGCGCCAGGCGCTCGAGCACGGCGGCATACTCTTCGGGTTTATTGAAGCCTTTGTTGACATCCTTCAGGTTGGTGGGATCAATCGACTCCATACCAATGAAGACCCACTTGCCGCCGGAGGCAGAGATGAGGTCGACGAGTTCCTGATCGCGGAGGAGGTTGGCGCTGATCTGAGCCACCCAATTGACTTGTGCGCCTGCGGCGATGATATCGCGGAGGAGGGATTTGGTGCGCTTGAGGTTGATGGCGAAATTGTCGTCGATAAAGAAGACGGCGATTTGTCCGCGTTCTTTCCGGGCCCTCGCCTTAAGAAGCAGAAGTTCGTTGACGACGCTTTCGTTGGAACGGAAGCGGATGGAGTCGCCGAAGAATCCGGTTACGGTGCAGAACTCACAGCCGTAGGGACAACCTCGTCCCGATTCGACGGGAACGATGCGGAAAGTGCCCCAGCCCTCGCCGATCTTCTGCAGCCAGTGTTTGGCTGATTTGGGCACGAGATTGAATTGGTGGAGGTCGATGGTATCCCACGGAATTACGGGATAGGGTTTGAGGGAGGGCTTCAACTCTTTGCCCGCAGCATCGACGGGCGCGTAGACATCTTTCAACTGGCCGCGAGCGGCATCTTCGACAATGCGCGGCCAGGTGTCGTCGGCCTCGCCGAGAGCGACGGCATCGGCATGGCGAGGGCCGCCATCGCGGCCGAGAGCCTCGTCCGCCATTTCCGTGACGTGAGGGCCGCCCATGACCACGGGCACACCCACGGAGCGAACGGCATCCGCCATGCGGTAGGCCTTGGCGATCATGCGGGTCATGGCGCCGATGCCGACCAGATCAATCTTTTGTTCGAGGACGTAGCTGGCGATTCCGGCTTCGTCCATGGGTTGAGCATTGCCGTCGATGAGTACAACTTCGTGGCCGGGCGGGGTTAAAGACTGTAGCAGGAACATCCAGAGGTGAGGCATAAAATTGCGCGTGACCCCGTTGTCGGGGTTGTACAAGAGGATTTTCAATATTTTTCCTGATTTCTGTAGCGTCGGTGAGGAGACGCTTTTATGTGCGGTGTCGTACATAGGCATCTTACAGCCACTTGCTGCGGACAGGGATAATTTATTTCTGCGCAGCGGAAGGGACTGTTCCAAATTGATCACTGGGACAGTACCTTTGGCTGAGCCGGGAACGGTGGGTTGGCTTAGAATAGAGCAAGTAGGTAACGGGAACTGAGGAATCTGCATCTAAAGGCGCAAGACGCAGGCGCAGAACCCGTTCATGCTTTGTGAGTTCCTGATCAGGAAGATCCAGCCGAGAAAATCTTTGTGAGGGTTGAGGCAGTTATGAAAAGCGTGAAGGCTTGTCTGACTTTTGTAACGCTAGTTGTGCTTGGCGTGGGAACGGCGAATGCCATGCCGCTCAATTCATCGGCGCGAGCCGTCGTACCGGCAGATCTGCAGCAGTTGATTTCGGTAGATTACCGGGCGCTGAAAGACTCGCCGACGGCGACCGCCCTGAAGCAGCAACTGATGCAGGCGCAGGAAAACCTGCAACAGTTCGAGGGCGCGCTCAAGGGCGTCGGGATCAATCCCGATAAGGATATCGACACGCTGTCTCTGCCCTCGTTCCGCGCTCCCAAGCAGGGGGTGAGAACGATAGGCATCGCCAGCGGTCCATTCAACATGAAGGCAGTGCTTAAGAAGTTGACCGTGCTGAAGATCAAGCCCACGAAGTACCACAACGCGAGTCTTTATCCCATGGAGGGCGGCTTCGTAATGACATTTCTCGACGACAGCACGCTTCTGTTCGGGGAGCCTTCGGCGGTGAAGCTTGGTCTGGATACGCGGGACGGAGAGATCTTGAATATCGATACGAACGCGACCATGGCCGACATGATGTCGGACGTGGATGCGGCTCCTTTCTGGAGCATTCTGGACCAGCAGGGTTCGCAGAATATGATGCGATCGGCGCTGGGAGATGCGGCGAAGATCGCCGACTACGAGACGGTCAAGAAGCGGGTATTGGGCTCGTACTACACGATGGATTTTTCCAGCGGCGTGAATTTCGATTTGACGGTTGTGACTTCGGACTCCATGACTGCGAGTACGCTATCCATGATCATGAAGGCCGCTGTCATGTACGAGAAAACCAGCGCCTCGCCGGTTGAAAAGGCGGCCATGGACAAAGCCACATTCGATTCCGACGGCACAAAGTTTGCGATGCACTTCAAGGACAGCGATGCGCAGTTTCAGTCGCTGATGCATTCGCCGTTGTTTGCTGCGATTTCGCATTAAAGCGAAGTCCCTCAGGGGCTAAAGCCCGCATATTTAGCGATCCCGAGCGGCACGAGTGAACTCGTGCCCTTCCCAATCCGTTTTTTGTCCAACACGCTCAGGAAGTTTTAAGGTCTTCGCCAGCTACTTTGGTTTCCTTGAGGCGCGTTTGTCGCGGGCCCAGCCTTCCTTCACGACTTGCCGGGCGCGGCCTACTGCCAGCGCGTCTTCGGGGACGTTGCTAGTGATGCAGGACGCGGCGCCCACATAAGCGCCTTTGCCTACGCGTACGGGCGCGACCAGAGTGCTGTCGCTGCCGATGAAGGCTCCGTCGCCGATTATGGTGGTGTGTTTATGGACGCCGTCGTAGTTGCAGGTGATGGTGCCGGCGCCGATGTTGACGCCGGCACCGATTTCGGCATCGCCGAGATAGGTGAGGTGGTTGGCCTTGGACCCTTTACCCAGCTTGATTTTCTTGGTTTCGACAAAGTTGCCGACGTGCGCGCCTTCTCCGATTTCGCTGCCGGGGCGCAGATGCGAATAGGGACCGAGGACGGCTCTGGGACCGATGTTGGCTTCCTCGAGAATGCAGCCTGGGCGAACGAGGACGCTGGGGCCGACTGTTGAGTTACGAATCACGGAGTAGGAACTGATGTGGCAGGCGGCGCTGATGCGCGATCGTCCCAAGATCTGCACGGAGGGTTCGATCACGCTGTCAGGGGCGATTTCGACTTCGTCGTCGATTACGCAGGTGTTGGGATAGAAGATGGTGACGCCTTCGGCCATGAGTTGCTGGCACTTCTGCATGCGGATGGAGTGGTCGATAGAGGCGAGTTCAGCTAAGGTGTTGACGCCCAGAACTTCGCTGGAGTTTTCCGTTTTCCAGACTACGACGCGCTGCCCGGCCTGGCGCAGGACGCCGGCCATGTCGGTGAGGTAGTACTCGCCGTGAGGGTTGGCGGTGGAGAGTTTCCCGAGGTGCGAGAGCAATTGCGGCAGGGCGAAGACGTAGAAGCCGGCGTTCATCTCATGAATTGCTTTCTGGGCGGGGGTGGCGGATTTTTCTTCGACGATGGCTTTGACTTCGGCGCTGCGGGGGTTCTTCCTGATGACTCGGCCGTAGCCGGTGGGATTGTCGACGTCGGCGCTGAGCAAGGTCATCGCGGCATGCTGATCGAGATGGAAATTGAGCAGACGGGCAATGGTCTGGGGTGTGATCTGGGGGGCGTCGCCGGAGAGAACTATAACGTGGTCGTAGGTGGAGAGGGCGGGCTGGGCGACCATCAAGGCGTGTCCGGTGCCGCGCTGGTCCGGCTGGAGGACGAAATTGACGGCGGTGTGTTCGACGGTAGAGCGGACGCGCTCGGCTTCGTGACCGATGATGACGAAGACGTCGGCTGGGGGCACGACGCGGGTGGCTGCGGCGATTACGCGGGTTAACAGCGGCTTGCCGCCAACTTCATGCAGAACTTTAGCGAGCTGCGATTTAAGGCGCGTGCCTTTTCCCGCGGCCATGATGGCGACGGCGATGCGAGGGGGAATCATCGCGTGATCGTGAGCGCCGGAGGAAACCTGGGCGGCAGACCTCTTCGGACTGGGGGATGGTTTCCTGGATTTCTTCATTGGCCCCAATATACCTTGTGCGGCGGTGGTACAGAAGTGGATGTTGGAGCGGAGGATCGATCCGGTTTCGGCGGAGGGTTGAAGATCGCGGTCAGGCAGGAAGCGGACCTCGGGCGCTAAAGCGCTTCGTCGTTTCGGCAACATAACGGCACGACTAAAGTCGTACCCTTCCCGATCTTTCCACGCGCGACTGTCCTTCAGAGGCCGAGGCCTCCATCTACGGCGAGGATCTGTCCGGTAATGAATTGCGGGGCGGTGGCGAAGAATAATACTGCCGCGGCGATTTCATCTCCCCTGCCGTTGCGCAGCATTGGGGTCTGCTTCGCCATGCGTCTCATGAAGGCCGCGGCCGATTTTTCGCCTAGATCGATCATGCCGGGTGCGACTGCGTTGACGGCGATTTCGGGAGCCAGTGCTTTTGCCATGACCTTGGTGAGCATGTGCAAGGCGGCTTTCGAGGAGCAGTAATGGGCGTGGGTGGGCCAGGGACGCAGGCCGCCGAGCGATCCCATGTTAATGATTTTGGCTTCGATTGGTTCGGAGCGCCTTGGTCCGGTTGGTTTTCGGCGCATCCACTTCAGGGCTTCGCGGGAGACCAGGAATGGTCCGCGAGTGTTGGAGGCGAACATTGCGTCCCACTGACGGACGGTGAGGCGTTCGAACTCGGCGGTATCGTAGTTGGCGGCATTGTTGACCAGGATGTCGATGCGGCCGAGTTCGCGGCCGGCTTCTTTCATCATGGACTTGACGCTGGCTTCGTCGGTGATGTCGCAGTGCAGAGCGAAGGCGCGGACGCCAAGGCTGGCGAGGTCGACGACGGTGTGCTGCGCTTCGCGGGCGGAAGTGCGAAAAGTTATGGCGACATCGGCGCCGGCCTGGGCGAGAGCGAGGGCGGAGGCGCGTCCGAGACGCAGGGCGGCGCCGGTGATGAGGCAGGTCTTGCCGCGCAGGGGCTTGTCTGGGTCTTTATTGTTGCGATCGTGCATGGCGGAATTCTACCTCTTTTCATTTCTATGCAATTCTATGCAATTTCCCAGTGGAATCGGCAGTCCGCGGAAGGCTACAATCCTGCCGTGCCGGAGTCGCGCCAGGTCGTGGTTTACTCGCGCAAGGGTTGTCATCTTTGCGAGGTGGTGAAGGAGAGCCTTACGAAGCTCTCGCGCCGCGGCGGTTTCACGTGGCAGGAAGTGGATGTGGATAGTGACAACGAACTGCGGCGGCAGTTTAATGATGAAGTGCCGGTTGTGTTCATCGACGGGCGGAAGGCGTTTAAGTACCGCATGGACGAGCAGGAGTTTCTGAGGAAGCTCGCGAACTAACGCGAGAGGGGCTGAGGTTCGGAGCGGAGAGGTGGATTTGCGTTTCTACACAAAGGAAGAATGCGAGGACTGGCTTCGCGGCTTGGAACGCGCTAAGCCTAATCTCGTGCCCGAGACCCAAGTGGAGCGTATCGGCTACCCGAGAGAGCCCCACCGTGTTTTTGCGATAGCTCACTGGATCGCGAGCTCATTGACATACCGCATGCCCACGTTAGTTTGGATCCCCGAATGGGCATCTGGGCGAGCAGTGAGAACTTGCATTTTACTACAGGCTGCGTAACAGCTACGGCGATTTGCGCCTGCTTCACGAGGCGCCGGGTCATTTGTTTCTGGGGCACGAATCGGAAGATCTCGCCTCTTTCCTGCAAATCGCGATGTTGAACGGTTGGGGCGGGTACATTTTGACTCAGGCTGACTACGTGAATGCATTCTTTAGCCACGACGAGTATATCGATTTCTTTGCTAAGCCCAGCGGCAACCTCCAAGAGGTTCGCGAGGAACTTGGGATCGAACAGGTCAAATCGATTTCGGGTTCCTCCCGCCGCCCACCGCATATCCGCTACAATCATCCCCGCCATGTTGCGCACTCAGCTCTACGCTGATCCCCAGAATGTATTTGTGCATGATGCGGTGCTGGCTTCGTGCCGAAAGCATCCGGAGAAAACTGCGCTGGTGGACACTTCCTGCGGGCGGCGGGTCAGCTATGCCGAATATGGAGAGACCGTGGAAGCGCTGGCGCGCGGGCTGGTTGCGGCCGGACTGAAGCCGGGGGAAGTGGTTGCTATTTTCCTGTGCAATTCGTGGGAGTTCGGTGCGGCTTATCATGCGGCGACCTTGGCCGGGGGGATTCCGACGCTGCTGAATCCTACTTATCGCGAGCGGGAAGTGCGGCATCAGTTGGGGAATTCGGGCGCGGCGTTGCTGATTACCGATGGGCCGAACATTGCTGGAATCAATCTTGCGGGACTGCCGAATTTGCGGCGGGTGTTTTGCACTCGGGAGCAGGGAAGCGGAAGCGAGCCATTTTCGAATTTGTTGAAACCGGTGAGTGCTGGACTGCCCGAGTCCGATCAAGGGTCGGAGAAAACCCTGGGGGCGCTGCCTTATTCTAGCGGCACGACGGGACTGCCGAAGGGCGTGATGCTTTCGCATTACAACCTGATCTCGAACGTTTATCAGTTTCTGGGGCCGCGCGCGACTCCGCTGAATTCCGAAGACAATATTCTTTGTTTTCTGCCGCTGTATCACATCTACGGATTGAATGTGATGCTGAATCCGGCGCTAATTCTGGGTGCGACGCTGGTGCTGATGCCACGTTTCAATGTGGGGCAACTGACATCGCTGCTGACGGAGGAATCGATCACCATGATGCCGCTGGTGCCGCCGGCGATGAACGCGCTGTGCCTGGCGGCGGAGGCGGGACAGTTTCCGAAGAATCACAAATTGTCATGGGTGAAGTCGGGAGCGGCGCCGCTGGCGCCGGAGCTGCCGCGAAGATTTACGGCGCTGACCGGCATTCTGGTGTGTCAGGGATATGGCATGACGGAGGCTTCGCCGGTAACACATGTAGGTTATCTGGAACCGGAGCTGTACCGACCGGATTCGATCGGGCATCCTGTGGCGCAGACGGAGTGCCGGGTGATTGGGGCGGAGGATCTGGCGGCTTCGGCGGAGAGTGCGGCGGAAGTTTCTGCGGGCGAGCCCGGCGAGTTGGTGATGCGCGGACCGCAGTTCATGCTGGGTTACTGGAAAGAGCCAGAGGCGACGGCTGCCGTGCTGCGCGATGGATGGTATTGGTCGGGGGACGTGGTCACGCGCGATGCTGAGGGATTTTATCGGGTGGTGGACCGGCGCAAGGAGATGATCAAGTACAAAGGATTTCCCGTGGCTCCGGCGGAGGTGGAGGCGGTGCTGCTGGAGCATCCGGCGGTGCGGGAGTGCGGAGTGGTGGGGCGTCCCGACGCGGCGGCGGGAGAGATTCCGGTGGCGTTCGTTGCTCTGCGCGAGGGATTTGCGAAGTGCAGGAAGATGGAAGAAGAGTTGTGCGCATTTGTCGCCGACCGGCTGACGCACTACAAGCAGCCGCGGGAGGTGCGCTTTGTGGAGGTTGTCCCTAAGACGGCCTCGGGAAAGATTCTGCGGCGGGAGTTGCGGGAGTTGATTTGCTGAGCGTCGCCAGCAGATGGTCGCCATCAGCGGCTGAAGCGCTGCTGGTCGCTAGAAGTGACATGGAATTAACAACTCACTGACAATCCCCTGACAATCTCTTCTCCGATCCATCCCACACTGCTCGCTCCTGCAGCGCGGCTGTTCCGCGATGCCGTTCTGCTTTGTCCGAAGCTCAGCTAAGAGAGGATCCTCATGAAACTATTTGACAGAGTCAAAACTTGTGTCGTTGCCGCATCGCTGGTCGCGGCCTGCGGGCACTCCGCTTATGCCCAGCAGACTCACTCAAACGCGTCAGGCAGCATCAGCGTGGTCGCGTCCACTGTTCCGGCGAATGGAGATGTAAACCCCTACGGCATCGTAACCGTGCCGAGAAGCACCGGTTCTCTCGTGGAAGGAAATCTTCTGATCAGCAATTTCAACAATAGCGCGAATCTTCAGGGCACCGGCACAACGATTGTGCAGATTACCCCGGATGGAGTGGTCAGCTTGTTTGCCCAGATCGATGCCCACAAATTACCCGGACCTTGTCCGGGCGGCGTCGGCTTGACTACCGCGCTATGGGCGCTGCGCAGCGGATGGGTGATCGTGGGCAGCTTGCCGACTACTGATGGAACCTCGGCGACGGCGCGCGCTGGGTGCCTGCTGGTGCTCGACAGCAAGGGCAACGTCGTGGAGACGTTCTTCGGTTCGCTGATCAATGGTCCGTGGGATATGACGGCATTGGATGCGGGAAGCAGCGCGGATTTGTTCGTCACCAATGTTCTGAACGGAACTGTGGGGGCGGGCGGCAAGGTGGTGCATGAGGGAACAGTGACGCGGCTGACGCTTATCGGACTGAATGGGAAGAAGCCCGAATTGCAGGCGATCACGGTAATCGGGTCTGGCTTCTCGGAGCGGACGGATCCGGCTGCGCTGGTGATCGGGCCGACCGGCCTGGGTCTCAGCCCTGGCGCAGACCTGCTGTACGTGGCCGACAGTCTGAACAATCGAATCACGGCCATTCCGGATCCGGTGTTTCGCGACACCTCGGCTGGAACCGGAGCTACTGTCACTCAGGGCGGCAGCCTCAACGATCCTCTTGGCCTGGCGGTGGCGCGGGACGGCGTGATCCTGACCGTGAACGGGAATAATGGGTTCCTGGTTGCCACCACGCCAAATGGCGATCAGGTCTTTAAGAAACTGCTGGACAGCAGCGGCACTCCGCCGGGGAGCGGGGCTCTGTTCGGATTGGTGCCCGTTCCGGGCCACGGCCTCTACTACGTGGATGACGCTACGAATACTTTGAATTTGTTCCAATAAGGATTGGCACTCACGCACCTTTCGCATGCTCATGCGGAGGGTGGGTTTTCTGTTTCTGAAAGGAACTCAAGAAATCGATTCGGGCTATCGATTTTTGGGGCGCTGTATCTTCGTTGCTATAGGGCCAGAGTTGCGTTAGTATCTCTGCCCCATGGTCCGAATCCTGCTGCTGTTTTTGCGCCGGTTATGGCTGCCGCTGGTGGTGTTTGCCGGATTCAGCCTGATGTGCGTGCTGGTGTACCGGCGACTGGAGGGACTGGACTGGCAGGATGCGCTGTTCTGGATGATCCAGCCGCATGCGATCGATGCCAGGCGGGTACACAATGCGACCAAGCTGTTTTCGATCTTTGTGTATGCGGGGGTGTTTGGGTTTCAGATCTGGGTGGCGGAGCGGGTGGCGGTCACGATTTTCAACCGGCAAGGGATGGAGGCCTGGAGAACCATGGTCAACGACGTCAGCATCGACAGACTACGCGATCACTTCATCATTTGCGGCTACGGGCAGGTGGGCCGGACGGTGGTGGATCAGCTCAACCGGCTGAAGATTCCTTTTGTGCTGATCGAGACGAACGAAGGTTTGTGCCGCGAGCTTTTGAAGGACAAGGTGCTGACCATTCAGGGCGATGCCAAACGGCACGACGTGCTGAAATCCGCTGGGATTGAGCAGGCGCGCGGGGTATGCATTGTGATCGACAACGATGCCGACAATCTTTACATCACGGTTACGGCCAAGGCGCTGAATCCGAAGGCGCGGATTATTACGCGGGCGGGGCAGTCGCGTTACGCGCAGGCGATGCGGAATTCGGGCGCGGACGAAGTGATCATTCCGGAATATGAAGGCGGATTGATGACGGGACGGATGATTGCCAAGTTTTATCCGGGTCCGCACCCGAATCTGGAGTGAGGGGATCTACTTTGCTGCGCTGTTGTCTGCCGCGATTTTCTTCGTAGACAGGAAACTCCAGATGGTTTCGTTGGCGTTGAGGGCGTTGCTGGTTTTGCCGACCTCTTTTTCGCTCATGTACTGCTGGCCGCCGGGCCAGGTATTGCCGCCATCTTTGACGGCATAAAGCACTACTTGAGCGTTGTCGTGGCAGCCACTGAAAGTAAAGGTTTTGCTTTCCTTGCCATCTTTCTGTAAAGGCGGGATCTTTTCCTGAGCCGGCTTTTCGTCGCAGCGGTCGAACTTGGCCCAGGTCTTGGCGCTGTCTTCGGCGGAGAGCACGTGGAACTGGCCCGGCTTGTAGGTGCCGCCTCCGTAAGGAACGACGGGGTCTTCGGTGCCGTCGATGAAACAGCGCGGGCACGGGTCGCGAAGGCAGGCAGATCATCGTTTTAGGCAGGGCCGCGGCTACCGCAGCGACTGCGGCGACGCGATCGGCCATGTTGCAGCCCATGCGCAGCGCCATGAATCCGCCGTCGCCCAAGCCGGTGGCATAAATGCGGTGAGTGTCTACCGAGTACTTGAGGGCGAGCTGGTCGAGCATCTGGTTGAGGAAGGCAACGTCATCCGCAGGCTCGGCCCTGTTCCGGTGGTCATTCCCGCTGTCACCGGGATTCTGTCCTCCGCTCTGCCCCCTCCACTCCACCTCCGCCGGGGTAACCGCCGCCACCACCCGGATAGCCACCACCGCCGGGATATCCTCCTCCGCCCAAACCTCCGTGGCGCCCATAGCCGCGGCGGGGCGCCATTGCCGGCTGCTCCTGATGCACTCCAATATTCCATCTACCGCGCGTGGCGGTGGGATAGACCGCAATGATGCCGTTCTTATCGGCGACGAACTGGTCAAAGTGCGTGAGCCGCTGCATGTCGTCGGGTTGCTGGTTTTGACCGGGCAGGAGAACTACGAGCGGATAGTGCTGCTTTGAGTCGTAGCCCTTGGGTAGATGCACGACGAAGGTGCGGGAAAGGTTGTCGACATCGATCTTTTCCTGGACGTCCTGCGCCCGCGAATGAGGCGCGAACGGCAGTGCAGAAAGGCAGGCGGTGACGCATACCCGGCGCAGCAAGAACGACCGGTGCAATTTGGTTGCCGTTCTTTCAGGCCTCATCTTGGGAGTAACCCCTTCTAAGGTTCATGCTCTAAGCTTCATGTTCTAGGTTTCAAGGTTTTGGTTCACCAATCGCTAAGAACCATTAGTTTATGCCTGGGTTGCTACGGGGACAGCGAGAGATTTGCAAAGATTTGTAAGCATGGACCCGCAAAAGCGTTGAACTTTTTCCACCGTGGTTCGTACCTGATCAATGACAGGCGCCGCGATCGAGACGGGCGCTGGATCGAAGTTCAGGAGGGTCTATGGACGGAAACATCGTAGGACTGGCGGCGGTGGTCATGATTTTTGGCATCCCGATGGCGGCCATGTACACGTTTTTCCGGGTGCGCAAGCTGCGTAGCGAGGAGCGGTTGGCGGCGATCGCGCGCGGCATGGAAGTGCCGATGCAAGCCGAACTCTCGGAAGGGGCACGTTCGCGGCGGTCGGGGATTCTGCTGGTAGCGGGGGCGATCGGCTATATCGTGACCTTCGTTCTGATCGGACGCGTCGAGCCTGATGCGATGATCGCGGCTACGTTCGGCGTGATTCCGCTGGCAGTGGGTATCGGCTTCTTCGTGGATCATGCGCTGATCCGGCGGGACGCGAGGGCGCACTGAACAACGACGTTGGGCGCGGCGTTACCTGCGATCTCATGGATGTCGGGACGCGGATCGAAACGGATGCCTCAGGGGCTGAAGCCCGAATCCGAGAACGCTTGGACGGCACGGCTTGAAGCCGTGCCCTTCCCGAACCCATCGGAACAGTGCGCTTCCCGAACCCGCTGATGAGATGACTTCTAGGCCGTCAGGAACTTGTGTTGAGCGTCGGTCAAGGGAACGACGCTCAATCGTCCTTGCCGCACCAGTGGTGAATCGGCAAAGAGTTTATTCGCCTTCACCTCGGCTAGCGTCACGGGCTTAGCGATCGGCTTGCCGACTTTAATCTTCACCTGAGGATTTCTGGCGTCACTGGCATCCACTGATACTACGGTCGCAGTTCCCACTGCGCTCTTCTCGTCTCCCGTGTGATAGATGATCAACTGGTCGTCCGGCTTCATGCCGCGCAGATTCTTCACGGCAACGGGATTGGTGACTCCGTCCCAGATCGTCGTGTTGTCGCGCTGGAGATCGGCGAAGGAATAGACAGTGGGTTCGGTTTTAAGAAGATAATTCATGCGCAAGATTCTACTCGTGCCGGGCTAGTCTTGCTCGTCGTCTCCGATGGGCTGCCCCGGCGGGGCCGCAACGTCGGTCGCCGGCGTGAACTTCGCCGGATCTTTCTCGAAGGCTTCGATACGCGCGATGGCTGCGGTCCGCACGGCTTTTTCTTCGGGAGATTCTGGCGCCTTCGTCACTTTCGCGGACATCCACGAGCGAAGAGACAATGCCTCGGCGCGGGCCTGGGCACGAGCTTCCGGGGAAGCAGTAGAGTTCGCCGCCAAGGCGAGCAGATGTTCCACGGTTGAGGCCTCGGTGATGCGCTGCGTTTCAGCACCTAGACCGGTAGCGCGCAGTGCTTTCCACGTGGCCTGGAAAACATTTTCAATGACTTGAGTCAGACTGGGATTCGCGGCATTGCGGGCGTGATACTCGACCAGCCGCGAGGCGCGCTCCGGATCAAAGAGCAGCGTGAGGGTGAGACCGGCGGCGGATTCTGCGGCACCGTTGGGATCAAAGGTCAGGCCGGTGTGTCCGGCGAACGATTCGCGGGTTCTGGGATAGCCGAAGGCGCGTGGAGGCAGAATCCGGAGCAGCGACTCAGGCAAGGTCAGAGTCTCAGGGGCGAGCGTCTTTAGCACGGCTTCGAGTGCCTTTTGCTGGTTTGCCGGATCGACGATTTTGGTTACCAGCTCGCCGTCGCCGCGGAGCGCGTAACGATAGTCGAGGCCTCCGATTTCTTTGGCAGCCGCCTCGGTCTGGTAGCGATGCAGCAGGTAAAGAGGAACCAGAGTGTCTTCCAGTTCGGACATGGGCGTGTCCGACTGGATGGCGTCTTCGCCGAAACGCGCCAGGGCTGCGGCTCGAACCTTGAGAATGCGATTGAGTTCCGCCGCCGGGTCCGGGCCGCTGTCCCAGAGGTGGGCATGAGGATGGGCGCTGCCGAGCGGACGGGCATCCTGGTCGGTGATGAAATAAAGTCCGCTGGCCTGGGCGGTGTTCAAGATGCTGTCGAGGGCGCTGCGCTCATCGGTTTCCGCACTGAATTGCGAATAGCCGTATTGGATCGACACCTTATCCCACGCGCCGATACCGGTTGCGTAGGCGTGCGACAAGTCGGGCCTGCCGGCGGCGTCGAGCGTGATCCAGGGATGGGGATAGTCCATGACAGAAGTGCCGGGCGCGATTGAACTGGCGGCGAAGTTGTGGGCCAGGCCTAAGGTGTGACCGACTTCATGGGCAGCGAGTTGCCGAAGCCGGGCCAGCACCATCTCGCGCATCTCGGGTGAGACGGGTTTGCCTTTTTCGTAAGGCGCGAGCAGTGCTTCGGCGATCATGTAGTCCTGGCGGCCGCGGAGGGAACCGAGAGTCACGCGGCCTTGAATAATTTCGCCGGTGCGAGGATCGGAGACCGTGGTTCCCATCGACCAGCCGCGGGTCGAGCGATGCACCCACTGGATGACGTTGTAGCGTACATCCATGGGATCGGCTCCCGGCGGCAGCACTTCGACGCGAAAAGCGTTCTTGAAGCCGGCAGCCTCGAAAGCCTGGTTCCACCAGCTTGCGCCTTCGACCAGGGCGCTGCGAATTGGCTCAGGGGCTCCCGGGTCGACGTAATAGATGAGGGGTTTTACCGGCTCGCTCACGGCTGCGTTGGGATCTTTCTTGATCAGGCGATGCCGCTCGAATGAGGCGCACATCCAGGGCTGCGCCGAGCGGCGCAGAATAGTCGCGGTAGCTGGTATCGAAGAAGCCGGAGCGCGGATCGAAAGCGCGGGGCTGGTAGCCGTCATCGGGCAATTGAATGAGTGAGTAGTGTTCGCGCAGGGTGACGGCGTGGGCATCCGGAGTTACGGTGGCTACGAGCGAGTGTTCGGCGGGATGGTCGGTGGTGAAAGTCAGAATCGACTCGAATTCCGTGTTGAGGGGAAAATTCTTCGCGTTTTCCAGGGCGAACGCGCTTCGATCTTTGTCCAGCTTGTAGGCGCCCTGCTTGGTGTCGACAAGCTGTTCGCCGGCGCCAAAAGAATCTTGCAGAAGAAAGTCGGTGGCGTCGATCAGCACTGCGCCGTCTTCTTCTGCTTCGACCTTGAATCCGGCGAGAACTGATTCTGCAAACGACTGTTTGACGGCCAGGTTCTCCATGGGATTCGGAGAGGACGAACGGTATTGCAGATTGGGCGCGACCAGCAAAACGCGGGGACCGACGCGGGTGAAGTGTACGATTCGCTCCTCGCCTAAGCGGCCGCGGTCCAGTCCGATGTCATTCGACCCGAGCCCATAAGGCAGGGAAACCACTAGCAGAAAATCCTGGTCGAACTTGCGAATCTGCAGAAAGAATTTTCCACTCTTTGCGTCCCATGCGGTTGGAAAGAGGCCGTCCGCGGCCTTCATGCCAGCGATCCGATCATGGATGGTTGGAATGGATTCCGGATTCGAGGCGGAAGAAAGAGCGGTCGAGAGAAGTATCCACACCGCCACGAAAAACAGTAAGCGACGGATTCGCATAGTCACCTCCATGCAAGGTTGGAGTTAGACACTAACATTTCATTCAAGAGCGCTGCCAGAGATTTGTTCTGATTGCGTGTGGAACGTTCTAAAAGCAATCGCAAGCGAGCTACTGCGGCTTAGCGTTGGGATCGGGAGGCGGCGTCTTATCGTCCTTCTTCTCGTCTTTCTGTTCCCCGGGATGGTCCTGGTAGATGGAGTACTGGCCTTGCGGATGTTTCAGCTTGATGGTGATGTCCATCTTGCCCTTGTCGACGTCGTAATCCTCGCCAAAAGTCTGGAAGCCGGACGCGAGCACCTGCACGCGGAGTTTGCCGTAGGGAATGCCTTCAAAGCTGGTCTTGCCCTCGGCGTCAGTTTTGAGTTCGAGTCCGCCCCGGCTCTGCTTGCCGTGGGTGTTTACGGGGTGCATGATGACGGCGGCACTGCGAATCGGCTTGCCGTTGTCTTCTTTGACCACGACAAAGTTCAAGACAGCGGTGGGTTCGTCGTCTGCCTCTTTCTGTGCGGCGGCAACTCCGACCAGGGCGAGAGCCAACAGGAGAGTCGAAATCGTCCTCGTAATTATCTTGTTCCTTACCGAATTCATATCTGGACATTCTAACGAGTGCGCCGCGCCCGCGAAAGCAAGAAGTGGAGGCGCCGTAAGTTTACGATTTCCCGGCGGAGCGACGCTTGCGCTCCGTCTGGTTTGCAAGCTGCATCAGGTCGGTCGCGACCCGGGCGGTGTTGTGGCGGGCGACGCCGGCCTCTTCGAGGTAGTCTCCCAGAACCGGAACCACGCCCAAAGCTTCGATCGCTTCGAGATCGACAACGATCTGGCATGCACCCTCGAGCGCGTACTTGGCCTTGAGTTCCTCAGAGACCGGGGTGCGATTGATCAGTGCGTAGTCAAAGATCTGCTGGCGGGCGTGGCGATTGAGAGCGCGGATGTGATCGGCGGCAGTCAGGTTCAGACTCTCATTCGCCTGGGTCATCAGGTTGCAGATGTAAACCTTGGTGGCCGGCGAGTTGACGATGGCATCGGCGATGCCATGCACCAGCAAGTTGGGGATGAGGCTGGTGAACAGGGAGCCGGGACCGATGCTGATTATATCGGCGCCGGCAATGGCGTCGAGCGTCTGCGGCATGGGATCGACGTTGGGCGGGACGAGAAAAAGTTCATGGATGCGGCCTTTGCTGGCGGTGATCCTGGTTTCTCCGCGGACGCGGGTGCCATCTTCCATCAGAGCTTCGAGTTCGATATTGGAAGTGGTGGCGGGATAAATGTGGCCGCGAGTGACCAAGATTTCGGAAGACAAGCGCACGGCTTCGGAGAAATCGTGGGTGATTGAGGTTAGTGCGGCTAGAAAGAGATTGCCGAAGCTGTGTCCCTCGAGGCCGGAGCCTTTATCGAAGCGGTGGCGGAAGAGTTGGGAAAGCAGAGCTTCATCCTCGCTGAGGGCGACGATACAGTTGCGAATGTCGCCGGGAGGAAGCATGTTGAGTTCTTTGCGGAGGCGGCCGCTGGAGCCGCCGTCGTCGCTGACGGTGACTACGGCGCAGAGATCCTGGATGATGGGGAAACCGGGCGGAGCCGCGGCCATCTCCGCGAGAGTGAGAGCGAAGCGTTTGAGTCCTTTGAGGAGAGTGGAAAGGCCGGTGCCGCCGCCGATGGCGACCACGCGGAAGCCACGATCGCGTGTGGCCTTCTCCATCGACAAAAGATCAGCGATTCTGGTTTCCATCCGAGAACCCGGTATGCCGGTCTAATTTGCGTCGATCAAAAAGACTCGTCTTCCCGGAAGGAGCTTTCCGGTGCAGCAAGGTCGGCAGCGGGATCCGGGTACAACAGCTCGGTGAAGCGGGGGTCCTCGGCCAGGTTGTGGAAATCGGAGTCATTGCGCGCCTGGTAGCGCAAACTGGAATTCAGGCGAAGCGCCTCATCCAGATGTTTGAGCGAGTCTTCCACGTGCCCGGTGAGGCAATCGAGTGCGGCTAAACCGTAGACTACGAAATCGGTCTTGGGCGCCTGCTTGAGCAGCTTTTCGATGTGCTCGCGAGCGGTGACGTAGTCCCCGACGTTCATGAGAGACACGGCGTAGTCGTAATGCTCCTCCACGCTTTTGAACTGCTGGGTGGTGGAGCGCTCGAGGTGCTGGTTGCAGATGCTGAGGTGCACGGTGGCCCGGTCGGTGAGCTCTTTGCTGGGCCCGGCGAGTACCTTCTGGAACAGTGGTTTCGCCTTCTCGAACTTGTGTTCCTGCAAAGCGCGCAGCCCGGCTTCATAGTTCTGCAGGGCCTGGGTGACGCGCGGGTCGTCCGCGACAGAGGACTTCTTTGGGGTAGCCTTCTGAGCCATATGAAGAATTTTTCCTGCGCTCGTCGTGATAGGGACTCCTTGGCTCTTGTAGTGCGAAGAGCCGCCACACAAGTATCACTCAAAGGGCGGGTATAGGGCAATTCGGGGGTTGCGGTACCTGGTACCGGATTGCGAGTAGCGAGCAATCCCACCAACTTCTTCATCAAGCCGGTCTCGCCTCAAGAATCGAAGTGGGCCGTCGCCAGAGTCGCTCACTCCGCATTCCGAAATGGGAAGTTTCGGCCACGATACGCCCATTCGATGGGGGCGAAATCATTGTATTCACGACGAGCGAGAGTTAGTTTGCGAAAAGAGTCAAGCATTCGCGGCTGCAGTGAAGCCGAGAGAAGAAGGATTGAAGTTCATGCGCAAGTACAGCAATTCCAAGATCTGGTTGCCGGCACTCCTGATGCTCATCGTCTCCACCGGATGCAGCGAGTATGACAAGACCGGCGCCAACCCAACTGTGACGCCGCCAACGGTGAATTCCGTGGCCGCTTTCGGCGGTGCCATGGGCTCATGTTCCAGCACAATCGTCACTGCCGCCTTCA
Source organism: uncultured Acidobacteriaceae bacterium (assembly GCA_963763285.1). Classification (GTDB taxonomy): domain Bacteria; phylum Acidobacteriota; class Terriglobia; order Terriglobales; family Acidobacteriaceae; genus Sulfotelmatobacter. The sequence continues at coordinate 322,781 of CAVXOK010000006.1, forward strand.
GTGTGGCGATGAATCCCGCGACCATCGATGGCACGACCTTTACGCTGGCGGGGCCGGGAACAACAGTCGTGACAGGCGTGGTCACGTACGCCGCCGCAAGCAACACTGCGACCTTCACGCCGTCAAGCGCTCTGGCACTGAGTACCGCATATACCGCGACGATTACGACTGGAGCCACCGACGTATATGGCTTGGCGCTGGCGAGTAACTTTGCATGGACCTTCACCACCGCCAGCACCCCCTGCGCGGCGCCCACCGTGATTTCGGAAATCCCCGCCAACCTCGCGGCCAACGTCTGTCCCAGCACGGTCGTGACCGCGACCTTCAGCGAAGCGATGAATCCGGCAACGATCAGTGCCACAACCTTTACTTTGACCGGGCCCGGCACTACAGCCGTGGCGGGAGCGGTTAGCTACGCCGGGTCAACCGCAACCTTCACCCCATCAAGCGCTCTCGCGCTGAATACGCTCTATACCGGCACAATTACGACTGGCGCCCAAGACCCGTCTGGGAATGCCTTGGCCAGAAACTTCGTATGGACCTTCACAACCAATGCGACAGCATGCGCTGCTCCGACTGTGATTTCCGTAGCCCCGGCAAATATTGCAACGGCCATCTGTCCCAACACGTTAGTGACCGCCACCTTCAGCGAGGCGATGCAGTCTTCCACCATCAACACTACGACCTTTACTTTGACCGGGCCGGGTCTTACTTCTGTGGCAGGGACAGTTGCCTACGTTGGTGCAAGCGATGTCGCGACCTTTACCCCAAACAGCCCTCTCGCGCTGAACACCCTGTATACCGCCACCATCACCACGGGGGCGCAGGATCTTGCTGGCGATCCGCTGGCAAACAACTATGTATGGACCTTCACTACAAACACGGCAGCGTGTGCAGCCGCTGTTCCGTTGGGAACGGCCTGCATGTTTGGAATTTTGGCCGCTACTCCCGCAGTTGCCAATAGCGGGCCCACTGTTGTTACCGGAGATGTAGGGATATGGCCGGCGTCCGCGATTACCGGGTTCCCGCCAGGAACGCTGACCGGCACGGAATACGCCGGCGATGCGACTGCCCAGACTGCCCAAGGAGATTTGACCACGGCATATAACTTCGCCGCGGCAGCGGCAGGCGGGGCGATCCTCACTGCGGACATCGGAGGGCAGACGCTCGCTCCCGGCGTTTACAAGACGACGAGCGCCCAGCCCTCGCTGGGCATCACTGGGAACCTTACGCTCAGCGGCAACGGAGTCTACATCTTCCAGATCGTCTCTACGCTGACTACGGCGGCGAACAACAGCGATGTCATTCTAAGCGGCGGCGCGACGGCCGAAGACGTGTTCTGGCAGGTTGGCAGTTCTGCAACGCTTGGAACTACCACAACCTTCGCAGGGACGATTATGGCACAGGCCTCCGTCTCGCTCGACACCGGCGCAACGCTGAATGGAAGGGCGCTGGCGCTGACAGGCGCGGTCACATTGCTAAGCAATCCAGTAAATGTTCCTGTCTGTCCCGGTCCGTGAACTTCCGGCCTGACAGGAAAAGCATGATTTCGCATTATCGAATTTTGGAGGAATTGGCACATGTCATCTCATTCTTATGAATCTCACGGTCGCATGACGGTTATACGGGTGGCAATAGTCGCCGTCCTCTGTGGCGTCACGACACTCGCGGCAGCGCAGGATCGGCCCACTCCTAAGTGGGAACTCTACGGCGGATACTCCTTCGTGTATCCGGACGCGGATGTGCACGCTCTGCTTCCTGGAGGATTGCTGCCGGTAAGCAGCCCTTTGGAATCAAATCCGCGAGGGGTGGGCGGAAGTATCACCTATGACTTCAATCGCTGGTTCGGCCTGACTCTCGATGGCAGCACGCACTGGAGCAGCGGTGAGAGTGGTCTGGAAAAGCAAATTGACGACGCCGCTTTCTCCAACATTTCTTTCGGACCCAAGGTCACTTTCCGCAGAGCTCATTTCTCTCCATTTCTTGAAGCGTTGGCGGGCGACCATCGGCTGACGCCGGATGCCCTTCACGATATTGACAAACTAGGGTTCATGTTCGGGGGCGGTCTTGATCTCAAACTGAGCAAGCATATCGCTCTGCGCCTGCCTAGAGCGGATTATGTGATGTCCAGCTACCGCTATGGTCCTGCTGCCACGACTGGGAGCACTGACATCAGAGGGGTGAGAGCGCAGGCTGGCCTGGTGTTTAACTTCGGCGGCGAACGGACCGCAACGCCGCCTGCGGCGGCGTGCTCGCTGCAACCGGGCGAGGTTTTTGCCGGAGAGTTTGTGACGGTGACCGCGGCTGGATCTAATTTCGATTCCAGGCGTAGGGTCGCATATAACTGGAGCGGCTCGGGGGTTAAACCCGGCGAGACCCGATCTTCGACGCAGATTGACACTGCCGGCTTAGAGCCGGGGTCCTACCAGATCACTGCCAGCTTGAGCGATGGCAGCCAAAATGGCGTGGCCTCCTGCAGTGCCAGGTTCATTGTAAAAATGTCGCATCCGCCGTTGATTTCGTGCTCGTCCGATCCGGCAAGCGTGACCATTGGTGGAACCTCGACTATCAGTTCGACCGCCAGCAGCCCTGATGGCCGCCTCTTGAGCTACAGCTACGCCGCCAGCGCTGGAAACATTATCGGCAACAGTTCCACAGCGATGCTCAACAGCGCGGGCGCAGAGCCCGGCACGATTACCGTGACCTGCAATGTAGGCGATGATCGCCATCAGCCGCTCACGGCATCTGCTTCGACCACCGTATACGTCCAAGCTCCGCCACCTCCGCCCCCGCTACCGGATGTCGTTGCTCTCGAGAAGAGGCTGGCTCTGCACAGCGTTTACTTTGCGACGGCGAAGCCGACGATCGAGAATCCCGACGCCGGCTTGCTGCCCAGCCAGGAAAAAACTTTGACTGCGCTCGCCGGCGATTTCCTGATCTATCTGCAAGCCAAACCGGACGCACGCCTGACTCTGGAGGGCCATGCCGATCCGCGCGGTTCTGTGGAATACAATCAAGGGCTCTCCGAACGGCGAGTCGATCGCGTCAAGCGCTTCCTGGTTGAACACGCCGTTCCTGCCGCTAACATCGAGACCAAAGCGTTCGGCGAGCAGCAAAACCTCACTGACCGGCAGGTAAGAAATGCGGTTGAACGGAATCCCGAACTCAGCCCCGAAGATCGACAGAGAGTACTGGGTAATATGAGGATGATCATCCTCGCTAGCAATCGCCGAGTGGACATCACTCTGAGTAACTTCGGCCAGGCGGCGCAGGAGTCGGTCCGCGAGTATCCATTCAACGCAGCGGATTCGCTGACGCTGCTCAAGGAAGAACAAACTAAGAAAGCCACTGCCCCGGGAGCCAGGAAAAAGGCAAAGCCCAGGGTTCAACGGTAAGCTCAGCCGAAGTTGCATCGAAAGGGGCCAGCCGAGTGCATCACTTGGCTGGCCCCTCTCTCGTCCTTGCACAAGTTTATCGAGCCGGGCGCGCAACCCCGGAGCTCTCGCTAATTGATCGTCGCAGCCGATTGGAGGTCGATCGACTTCCATTCACCCTTGATGATACCGGCGCGAATCTGTGCGGCAGTCTCGCCCTTCTTGTGCTGCTGGTACGAGTAGTAGAGCTCCTTCAGGCAAGTGGAGCATCGCGCTCCGTGCGTGTTCTCGAAGCAACTGTGGAGGCTGTTGTGGCCCATGCGGTCGCAATAGCAGTAACAGGGCTGCTGGTGGAGCACGGTCGGAATCTTCGACGCCAGCTCGTAAGCATGCGTCTGATAGGGATACTTCGCATCCGCGTCCCAGAGGTCGGCCTTGGTGAGAAGAGGGGGGAGTTTGGTGCCTGCGGGCGGCGGGCCGGCGTTGTAGGCGGGTATGCCGCCTTCCTCCTGCTGGGCGGGCCATTGAGCCGACATGGTCAGAGTCACGGTTAAAAGAAAAACCAGGGTAATGGCGCGGTGAGCGTACTTGTTTTGAAGCATGCGGCGCGGCGTCATGCACTTCTCCTCGACTCAGGTATTTTAACCTGCTTTCGGCGGGTGCGGTAAGCCTGGGTTGGTACAACCCACTGCTGGGAGGACGCGATCTGTATACAATAGGAATTCGCATGCCCGAGAAGCCAAGCACCGAAGCAGGGAAGAGGCAGACGCGGTTGCTTCCTCAAACCCAGCCTGCTGAATCCAACGCTGGCGTGCGGTTGCGTCCGGCATTAGGGGTTTGGCTGCGCGACCTGATTCTCTCGGTGGCTATTTCGGTCTTCATCATCGTGTTCATTTACCAACCCGTGAAGGTGGAAGGCACGAGCATGATGCCGTCTCTCGAAGACCAGGAGCGAATCTTCGTAAACAAGTTTGTGTACCGGCTGGAACCGATCTCGCGTGGAGATATTGTGGTGTTTCGTTATCCGCGTGATCCGTCGAAGAGCTATATCAAGCGCGTGATTGGCACGGCCGGAGACCGCATCCGCATCGATGGCGGGCAAGTATACGTAGACGGCGAAGCGCTCGATGAGGATTACGTTCCGCCCGCCTACGCGGACTCGCGGTCGTACCCAGAGACGGTCGTGCCGCCGAATTGTTACTTCGTCCTGGGGGACCACCGCTTGATGTCGCAAGACAGTCGCGACTTTGGTCCGGTAAATCAGAGCTATATCTACGGCAAGGCAGTGTTTGGGTACTGGCCGATGGATAAGCTTGGCAGAGTGCGCTAAGTAATCCGCTTTTTGAGCCGGGAGCGTGAGCCGCAAGATTTCCACATAGAAGCCGCGTTCCGGGCTTGGCCCGCCGGGCAATCCCTGATAAAATCTTTAAAATCCACTCCCCGGAGCGAGAATGCAAGCTATCCTTGCGCTGGAAGACGGGCGAGTCTTCCGAGGCAAAGGCTACGGCGCCAAAGGCGAATGCTACGGCGAAGTCGTTTTTAATACTTCCATCACTGGGTACCAGGAAATCTTCACCGATCCCTCTTATTCGGGGCAGATCGTTGTCCTGACCAATCCTCAGATCGGCAACTACGGCACCAACCAGGAAGATAACGAAGCCACGCGTCCATGGATCGAGGGGCTGATCGTGCGCGAGTTCTCGAAAGTGAGCTCGAACTGGCGATCGCAACAGGTCACCGACGAGTACCTGGAACAGTTCAAGGTGCCGGTGCTGTCGGACATTGATACGCGGTCGCTGGTGCGGCATTTGCGCGATCACGGAGTGATGCGCGGCGTGGTCTCCACTATCGAAAAAGACGCGGAGAAGTTGGTTGCCAAGGCTAACTCGATTCCTAAGATGGACGGGACAGACCTGGCGAAAGTGGTGAGCACCAAGGGCCCATACGTATGGGAAGTGGGCGAGCGCTCGCACGAACCCGTCGCCATGGTGGGCGTGAAGGACGAGCCCGCACGCTTTCATGTGGTGGCTTACGATTTCGGCATCAAGCAAAACATCCTGCGGAAGCTACGGGGTGAAGGATGCCGCGTGACGGTGGTTCCGGCGCAGACTCCGGCGGAGGACGTGCTGGCGTTGAAGCCGAGTGGGGTGTTTCTGTCGAATGGTCCGGGCGATCCCGAGCCGTGCACTTATGCGGTGGACAGCATTCGGCGGTTGATGGGGAGAATGCCGATTTTTGGCATCTGTCTGGGACATCAACTTGTCGGCATCGCGCTTGGCGGAAAAACTTTCAAGCTGAAGTTTGGACACCATGGCGGAAATCATCCGGTGAAGCAGTTGAAGACTGGGAAGATTGAGATCACGGCGCACAACCACAACTTTGCGGTCGACCCGGATTCATTGCCGGAGAGTGAAGTTGAGTTGACGCATATGGACTTGAACGACTCGACTCTCGAAGGCTTGCGGCATCGGAATCTGCCGCTGTTCAGTGTGCAGTATCACCCTGAAGCTGCGCCGGGGCCGCATGACTCGCATTATCTGTTCAAGGATTTCGTGAGGATGATGGAGGAGTGGAAAGGGTGAAGAGCGCGTTCCAGTTGGCGTTGTTGTTTCTCGCTCCTTTCCAAAGCAAACCTCCGATTCCAAGCAGACCTTCGAGTGCCATTGAAGAGGCGCTGTCACAAGACAAGTCCGGGAAGATTGCATCGTAAATGCCCAAACGCACTGATATCTCGAAAATCCTGATTCTCGGCTCCGGGCCCATTGTGATTGGGCAGTCGGCGGAGTTTGATTACTCTGGCACGCAGGCTTGCAAGGCGCTCAAGTCTGAGGGCTACCAGGTGGTGCTGGCGAATTCCAATCCGGCGACCATCATGACTGATCCAGAGATTGCCGACCGCACTTATATTGAGCCGCTTACGCTGGAGTACCTGGAAGAGATTATTCGCATCGAGCGGGAACTGTCGCCGGGCGCGGGTTTTGCGGTGTTGCCTACTGTGGGCGGGCAGACTGCGCTCAACCTCGCGATTGAGCTTTCCGACGGCGGCGTTCTTGAGAAATACAACGTGATCCTGATCGGGGCGAAAGTCGAGGCGATCAAGAAGGCGGAGGATCGCCTCTTTTTCAAAGATGCGATGCAGAAGATCGGGCTTGACGTGCCCAAGTCGGCGCTGGTGAACAGCACCAAAGACGGTCTGGAATTCGCGGGCAAGATCGGCTTCCCTGTAATCATTCGGCCGTCGTTCACACTGGGCGGCACAGGCGGCGGCATCGCCTTCAACCGCGAAGAACTGGTTGAAGTGCTTACCCGCGGTTTAGATATGTCTCCGGTGCACGAGGCGCTGATTGAAGAGTCGGTGCTGGGATGGAAGGAATTCGAACTCGAGGTGATGCGCGATACCAAGGACAACGTCATCATCGTTTGTTCGATTGAGAATTTCGATCCCATGGGGGTGCATACCGGCGATTCGATTACGGTGGCTCCGGCACAAACGCTGACTGACCGCGAATACCAGGCCATGCGGGATGCATCGATTGCTGTAATCCGCGAGATTGGCGTGGATACGGGCGGATCGAACATTCAGTTTGCGGTGAATCCTGAGACGGGGCGCATGGTGGTGATCGAGATGAATCCGCGCGTGTCTCGGTCGTCGGCTCTGGCTTCGAAAGCCACGGGTTTCCCGATTGCGAAGATTGCCGCGAAACTGGCGGTGGGTTACACGCTGGACGAGATTCCGAATGACATCACGCGCAAAACGCCGGCGTGTTTCGAGCCGACGCTCGACTACGTGGTGGTGAAGATTCCGAAGTGGCAGTTTGAAAAGTTTCCCGGAGCGGACGAGAACCTCGGAGTGCAGATGAAGTCGGTCGGGGAAGTGATGGCGATCGGCCGGACGTTCAAAGAAGCGCTGATGAAGGGCATTCGCTCGCTCGATACCGGAAAACGCGTTGGGGGCGGGAAGATCGAGCCTAAGATCCTGACGCAACGGCTGGTGACGCCGCATCCGGAGCGGCTGGCTTACGTGCAATACGCTCTGCGGCAGGGACACACAGTGAAGCAGATCGCGAAAATGACCTCGATGGATCCGTGGTTCCTGTATCAGCTCAAGGAAATTAACGATATGCAACTTGAGCTGGAGAAACATCCGATCGAGTCGGTTCCCACTGTGGTGCTGCGCGAAGCTAAACGCATGGGATTCTCAGATGGACGGCTAGCGGGTGTCTGGCGGCTGGAGGGGCAAGAGAAAGTTCGCCACCTGCGCAAGAAACACGGCGTGCTTCCCGTGTACAAGCGCGTGGACACTTGCGCGGCGGAATTCGAGAGCTTTACCCCGTATCTTTACTCGACTTACGAGGACGAAGACGAAGCTGCGCCCACCGACAAGAAGAAGATCATCATCTTAGGTAGTGGACCGAACCGCATCGGGCAGGGAATTGAGTTCGACTACTGCTGCTGTCACGCTTCTTTTGCGCTGCATGAAGACGGTTACGAGACGATCATGATTAATTGCAATCCGGAGACGGTCTCGACCGACTATGACACCAGCGACCGGCTCTACTTTGAGCCGCTGACCTTTGAAGATGTGTGGGCGATTTACCAGCATGAGACCTCGAAGGGCGCCGCGGTCGGCGTGATTGTGCAGTTTGGCGGGCAAACGCCGCTGAACTTGGCGTTGCCGCTCAAGGCGGCGGGCGTGAATATTATTGGTACCTCTCCGGAGTCGATTGATCTAGCGGAAGATCGCAAGCACTTCAATAAGCTGCTGGAAGAATTGAAAATTCCACAAGCCGCGGGAGTTATGGCGACCTCGCTGGAAGAAGCTATCGAGGGGGCGAAGCAAGTTGGATATCCGGTCGTGGTGCGGCCTTCCTACGTGCTGGGGGGGCGCGCCATGGTGATCGCGTACGACGAGGAATCTGTGGTGCGGTATATGAAGGAGGCGGTCGAGTACTCGCACGATCGTCCCGTGCTGATCGATCACTTTCTGGAAGATGCGATTGAAGTGGACGTGGACGCGCTCTCCGACGGAGAAGATGTGGTGATTGGCGGAATCATGCAGCACATTGAGGAGGCCGGCATTCACTCCGGAGACTCTTCCTGTGTACTGCCGGCGGTGGATATTCCGCAGTCGCAGATGGACTGCATGCGCGATTACACCTTCAAGCTGGCGCGGGCGTTGAAGGTGGTGGGGTTGATGAACATTCAGTTTGCGATTCCGCGCGGCAACGGTGGTGGATCGGGCAATGGTGCAGAGGGCGGGAAAGTCTATGTGCTGGAAGTAAATCCCCGGGCTTCGCGCACGGTGCCCTATGTTTCGAAAGCCACGGGAGTGCCGCTGGCGAAGATTGCTGCGCGGCTAATGACTGGGCGCAAGCTGCGCGAGTTTCTTCCAGAAAATATCGATCCGAGGATAGACCTTGACACAGGAAGCTGCTATTACGTGAAGTCACCGGTGTTCCCTTGGAATAAATTTCCCGGGGTCGATACGGTGCTGGGGCCGGAGATGAAATCCACGGGCGAAGTGATGGGTGTGGGCGATACCTTCGGAGAAGCCTTTGGCAAGGCGCAGTTGGCTGCGGGTCAGAAGTTGCCGACGCAGGGGACGGTATTCCTCAGTGTGACCGAGCAGGACAAGCGCCACGTTGCTGAATTGGCACGGAAGTTTGTGGACATGGGTTTTAAGCTTGTGGCTACCTCGGGCACCGGCGACCTCATCGAAAGTGCCGGAATGAAGGTCGAACGTGTCTACAAGGTAAAAGAAGGCCGTCCAAATGTAGTGGATCTGATCAAGGGCCAGCGCATTCATCTGATCGTCAACACGCCCACGGGGCTTGAGCCATGGTTCGACGAGAAGGCGATTCGGCGGGCGGCGGTGATGGCGCGCATTCCCACCATAACCACGCTTTCGGCGGCGCGGGCGGCCGCGGAAGGGATTGCGGCGCTGCAGCGCGGCGAAGTGAGGATACGCGCGCTGCAGCAGTTGCACGCGGACCGCGCGGTCAGGAGCAGGTAGACCCGATCTCACAGGCTCGCTTCGCGTGTAATAATGAGCGCGAGGTTTCCTATGCTACTTCACGGTATTTTCCCTCCTATCACAACGCCGTTTTATCCGGACGGCAATGTGTACTTCAAAAAGCTCGAAAGCAATGTTGAGCGCTATTCGCGGACGCCTTGCGCCGGCGTCGTGGTGCTGGGTTCGACCGGTGAAGCCATCCTGCTTTCTGATCAGGAGCGGCGCGACGTGCTGAAGTCGGCGCGAGAAGCGGCAGCGCCGCATAAAGTGCTGATTGCCGGCACGGGGATCGAGTCGGCGATCGAGACGCTGCGACTCACGGAGTACGCTGCCGAGCTGGGCTACGACATTGCCATGGTGCGCACGCCGCATTATTACAAGAAACAGATGACGGCCGCGAGCATTCTGGCGTTTTACCGTACCGTGGCTGATCGATCGCCACTGCCGGTGATCATTTACAACTTTCCCCAGGCTACGGGATATGACATTCCCGCCGAACTGGTGATCGAACTGGCGGAGCATCCGAATCTGATCGGGATCAAGGAATCGAGCGGTGACGTGGAGAAAGTTCGCAAGATGGTCGACGGGACGCGGCACGTCCAGCGCAGCGTGACGGTGACCGAGACGTTTGAGGCGGTGACGCCGCGCATGCTCGCGGCCGCGGCCGCAGGCTCGACTGGAGACGGCGGCGAGTTGGTGCAGGTTGGGATGCTGGCGGGCTCCGGTTCGTCTTTGGGGAAACCTTCCTCCGCGGCGGTCACGGTGGTTGGCAAGATGAAGACGCGGCAGAAGGAAACCGGGTTCCAGGTGCTGGTGGGAGCGGCGCAGAGGCTGCATCCGTCGCTTGATGTGGGGGCGGTGGGAGCGATTCTTGCTTTCGCCTGTCTTGCGCCGACGTCATGTTACGAGATTTACGCGGCGTGGAAAGAGGGCGACGCAGAGTTGGCGCGACTGAAGCAGGAGCGTATTGCGGTTGCTGCGCAGCGCGTAGTGGGCGACCTGGGCATTCCCGGCGTGAAGTATGGCATGGACTTCAACGGCTACTTTGGAGGTCCGGCGAGGCTGCCGTTGTTGCCGCTGACGGGGGAAGCGAAGAACGAGATCGAGCAGTTGCTTGCGGATATAAGGAACTAAGGGCGGGGGCAAATCGTCAGAGCCAAGTTGTTACGGGAGGCCGGGTTCCCGTATACTAGATTCGAACGAACGTTCGAATAGTAAGATATTGTCCAGAACCATGGCGAGTCCTTCGACAACAGCGCGAGTTTCCGTCCGGCATCGAACCGCGCCTGTGCCGGCTACGCGTTTTGACCGACGGCTGGCGCAGATTCTCGGCCATGCTACTGAAGTATTCTGCAAGAAGGGGTACGAGGGCGCCTCAATGCGCGACCTTTCGCGCGCCAGCGGCATGTCGCTGGCTGGATTGTATTACTACTTCGAGTCCAAGGAACGGCTGCTCTTCCTCATCCAGAAACATACGTTCACGACCATCGTCCAGCGGCTTAAGTCACGGCTGGAGGGCGTGAGTGATCCGGAGCAACAAATCCGCATCTTCATTCTGAATCATCTGGAATATTTCCTGGCTCATCCGGCGAGCATGAAGGTGTTGTCGCACGAGGCTGAGGCACTGAAGAATGGGTTTGCCTCGGAAGTGGCGGCCATCAAACGCGAGTACTATCGCATCTGCGTGGGATTGCTCGATGAATTGAAGCGCGATCGGGGATTGCAGTTTTCTACGCGCATCGCAGTGCTTAGTCTGTTCGGCATGATGAACTGGATTTACACCTGGCACAACCCGCGGGTCGATGCTGACGCTGAACAACTTGCAAATGAGATGGGCGATATCTTTCTGCGTGGATTGATGACGGGCACTAAGGCGCGCAAGGACGGGCGATGAGTCTTGGTTTGTGAATGGTGCCGGCGAAAGCAGGTTTCTTGCTTCGCTCGGAATGACAAAGAGGTAATAGAAGGACGAAGGGAAGTTTAGATATACAGGAAAATAAGGAGCTAATACACATGGCGACCACAACGCAGCCGGCAACCGGCGAAACCACCAAGCAGCTTGTCAACTACCGCAGGGACGGCGGCGTAGCGGTGATCGAAATGTGCGATCCGCCGGCCAATACCTATACCTATGAGATGAACCGGCAGCTCGATGAGGCGATTCTGCGCGCGCGCATGGAGAATGACGTCTACGTCATTTTGCTGACTGGCGCGGGCGACAAGTTTTTCTCCGCCGGGGCGAATATCAAGATGCTTTCGAGCGTCGATCCGACCTTTAAGTACTATTTTTGCCTGCATGCCAACGAAATGCTGCTCCGGCTGGAGCACACGCCGAAGCTAGTGATTGCCGCGATTAACGGCCACTGCGTGGGCGGGGGGCTGGAAATTGCGATGGCAGCGGACATTCGTATCGCGCGCAAGGACGCGGGCAAGATTGGTCTGCCAGAGGTGAATCTGGGCGTACTTCCCGGCACCGGCGGTACGCAGCGTCTGTCGCGGCTCGTGGGGAAAAGCAAGGCGATCGAACTGATGGTCACCGGCAACACCTTTTCATTTGAGGAGGCGCAGGAGCTCGGCATCATCAACGACATCTACGAGCGCGACGGCTTCATGGAAAACATGATGGAGTATGCCAAGCAGTTCTGTCCTCCGAATAAGGCGGCCAAGGCTGTGGGACGGATCAAGCGCGCGGTGCAGACCGGTTGGGAGATCCCCATGGAGTCCGCGCTGGCTGTTGAGCGGGAGAACCAGCAGATTCTTTTTCAGAGTGACGACGCGAAGGAAGGACTGGCTGCTTATGTGGAGAAGCGGCCCGCAGTTTTCAAGGCGAAGTAGTGGCCGGTAGCTAGTACCTAGATTGATTGTTCGATTGGACGCTCAAGAAATAAGGAATGATTTTATGCCAGGCAAAGTAGCAAAAATCGGAACCTTCAGTGATTGGGAAGGCATGTTCAACGATTGGCGCAAAGACATTGGCGTCAACACGGCGGACATTGAAGCCTTTCATTTCGATACCCTCTATGGCGCGATCGACACCGAGGAGATTGAGTTCGGTTCGTACAAGGGGCGGCGCAAGTGGGAAAACCTGCGGCAGATCCCAACGCAGCAAATGCGTGACGCGCTGATGAATATGATCGTTTATCAGGGCGACACTGAGTTTGCCAGCGTCGAGCAGCAGCGCAATCTTCTGGAGAACGCGCCTACTGACTGGGATCGACGAGCCATTACGCGCGTCATGATTGAAGAAATGCGTCATGGCTGGCAAATGTGCGCTCTGCTGGTGGATCATTTCGGATATTCGGGCAAAGTTGAGGCGCAGAAGATGCTTGAGCGGCGCGCCTTTGAGAACAAGCGATTGCTGGGCGCGTTCAACGTCGATGTCGACAACTGGATGGACTTCTTCACCTATACCGACTTCGTTGACCGCGACGGAAAGTTCCAGTTGCAGATGCTGAAGTACTCGGCGTTCGCACCGTTGGGACGGTCGATGTCGTATATGCTGCGCGAGGAAGCATTCCATATGGGCACGGGCAACGATGGCCTGCGGCGCATCGTGGAAGCAGGCGTGATTCCGGGATGGCTAATTCAGAAATATCTCAACAAGTGGATTTCGAGTTCTTATGACCTGTTCGGCACCGACCATTCTTCGTCGGCGCATTGGGCGTACGTATGGGGTGTTAAGGGACGCTACGACGAGCCTAAGAACGAGCATGCACCGGACCTGGACGATCTGAACGACTACAACCGCAGCCTCTATCGAGACGAGGTGGCGGGGTTGATTGAGCGGTTCAATGGCGCGTTGAAGCCGGGGCAACCGAAACTGTATGCGCCGCACATCAAGTTCAATCGCGAGATCGGGCGCTGGGCGGGGCAGAAGTTTCACGCGCAGACAGGTGAAGAGCTGGACGATCGCGCGTACGCAGAGCATCTGAAAGACTACATGCCGTCTGCCGAGGACAAGAAGTTGCTGCTGGAGATCATCGGCACCGAAAAGAAATGGATTGCCGAAAAGACCGGCGCGCGCGACCCGCTGGCGAGCATCGGCGAGGTCAGGAAGTCGGCGATCAATCTGTAGGTCGGGTTCTTTTCACGACAGAGGCAGAGAGGAAGTCATGGCCACCACATTTGCGGAACGTAATCTTGCCCGGGTGGTCGTGAGCGTCGTGCCTCCGGTGGCGCTGCTGTCACTGAACCATCCGCCGGTGAATGTCATCGACATTGCGATGATGGAAGAGCTGGAGCGGGCTCTGGTTGAGATTGAAGCACGTTCCGATGTCTCAGTGGTCGTTCTGAGCGGTGAGGGCAAGGATTTTTCTGCTGGCGTCGATGTGGCGGCGCACACTCCCCATAGGGTCGAGGGAATGCTGTGCAAATTCCACGCGGCGGTTCGTGCTCTGGTTGCCAGCAAAAAGGTTACAGTTGCGGCTGTGCGAGGGCATTGTCTGGGCGGCGGCGCGGAGCTCGCGATGGTTTGCGATGTTGTTTATACCACCACTTCAGCGGAGTGGGGATTTCCAGAAATTAAGCTGGGCTGTTATCCGCCGGTAGCGTGCACGGCGCTGGCGTCGCTGGTCGGGCAGAAGCGGGCTGCGGAATTGATCCTGACCGGGCGGACGATTCACGGGGTCGAGGCGGCGAAGATTGGGTTGGCCAATCGCGCTGTGGCAGAAGAAGAACTGGCGGGCGCGGTTGATCAGACCGTGAAGGAATTGCTAACGCTTAGTCCTGCGGCGTTGGCGATAGCCAAGAAGGCGACCTACTCATGGGATTCGATGCACTTTGATAAGGGCTTGGCTCGGGCGGAAAAGATTTATCTGGAAGAGCTGATGAAGACAGCCGACGCGCAGGAAGGCGTCCGGGCTTTTATAGAGAAGCGCGCGCCGAAATGGACGGGAAAGTAGTTGGCAACCAACTGGAATGGACTACGAGATCACGCCCGAAGAAGTGAAGGCCAAGGTGGATCGGGGCGAGGAGTTCACGCTGCTTGATGTGCGCGAGCCCTGGGAGTTTGAAACGGCGCACATGGCTAGAGCGAAGCTGGTGCCGATGGGAGACGTTCCGTCGCGTGCGCATCAGGAGTTGGATCCTGAGGATCACATCGTGGTGGTTTGCCATCACGGGGTGCGTTCGATGAATGTGACGGCGTGGCTGCGGCAACAGGGGTTCGAGAAAGCGCAATCGATGCGGGGTGGCATTGATGCCTGGTCGCGGCAAGTTGATGGGACAGTGCCGGTGTACTGAAGCAGTTGGCAATTGACACAATCGGCCAGTCCGCAACGGTCGAATTCGTGCGGCTAATTGCTAATCGCCAACTGGCAGATCCTATGAAAAAAGAACTCGTCGAGCTCAAGATCAACGGGCGTGTCCACGAACTGGCTCTAGAGCCGAGCGCGCTACTGCTGGATGTGCTGCGGCAGGAGTTGGGTCTCACGGGTTCGAAGCGCGGTTGCGATGAGTCTTCCTGCGGAGCGTGTACCGTGCTGGTGGAGGGCGTTGCGATGATGTCGTGCACGCTGCTGGCGGCGAGTTGCCAGGAGCAGGAGATTACGACGATCGAGGGCGTAAGCGAGCATGGCAGTCTGGCGGCGATCCAAAAGGCTTACGGCGACTGGGGCGGGGCGCAATGCGGCTTTTGCACGCCTGGATTTGTGATGACCGTGAAATCGCTGCTGGCGGAGAATCCGGACCCGTCTGAAGTTGAGGTTCGCACGGCGTTGAGCAGTAATCTGTGCCGCTGCACTGGCTACAGCCAGATGTATGAAGCGATCAAGTCGGCGATTGCGGCGGAGCGGGTGGGGATGGCTGCCAAGTGACGCGCAGCTGTCGGCAGGAAGCAGATTCCTCGTTTCACTCGGAATGACACGACCACAATGAGTGACTTCAGCATTATCGGCAAGCCCACCGCCATGATCGATGCGGCGGAGAAGACCACGGGCGGCGGCAAGTATACCGACGATCTCAGTGTGCCCGGGATGCTGATCGGGAAGATTCTGCATTCGCCCTATCCCCACGCGCGGATCAAATGCATCGATACTACTCGAGCCGAAGAGGTCGATGGCGTTGCGGCTGTGGTGGTTGGAAAAGATGCGCCGAATCCGTACGGAATTCTTCCTGTCGGTCACGATGAGCACGCGCTGGCGCTCGATAAAGTACGTTACGTCGGCGATAACGTGGCGTGCGTGGTCGCGGTTTCTGAGGCGATCGCTGAGAAGGCGATGGAACTCATCGATGTGGAATATGAGGTGCTGCCTGCCTATTTCGATCCTGAAGAGTCGATGAAGGCGGAGAGCGACCTCATCCACGACAACAAGCCGGGCAATCTGGAAAAGGATTATCACCATGCGTTCGGCGATCCCGACAAAGGCTTTGCCGATGCGGATCACATCGCTGAAGCGCGCTTCATCGCGAATGAAGTGACGCACGCTGCCATGGAACCGCACTCGACGCTGGCTTCTTTTGAGCTCGATCCGCACACCGGCCACCTGGGACGGCTCACGGTTTGGTCCTCGACCCAGGTTCCGTATTACCTGCAGCACAAACTGTCGTTGGTGCTGGAAATGCCGATGTCGCAGATTCGCGTCATCAAGCCGCTGGTGGGCGGCGGATTTGGCGGCAAGAGCGAAGTCATTCCGCTCGAGATCATTGCCGCGGTTGCGGCGCGGAAGGCGCAGGCTCCGGTGAAGATTACTTATACGCGCGAGGAAGTGTTCTGGGCGCATCGTGGACGGCCGCGGACAATTATTGATCTGAAAACCGGCATTAAGAATGACGGCCGCATCACTTCCGTGAAAGCGCGTGTCGTGCAGGATGGCGGCGCTTATTGCTCGTACGGAGTTGTCACGATTCTTTACTCCGGCGCATTGCTGGGCGCGCTCTATGACATTCCGAACATTCAGTATGACGGGTACCGTGTGCTTACCAACAAGCCGGCATGCGGCGCCATGCGCGGGCACGGAACCGTCAACGTGCGCTTCGCCTTCGAGTCACAACTGGATGAGCTGGCTACGAAGATTGGAATGGATTCGGCGGAGATTCGGCAGCGCAATCTGCTCAAGCCGCCATGTGTCACCGTGAACGGCCTGCGGGTTCAAAGCTATGGGTTGCCGGAGTGTATCGAGAAGACGGTTGAGCGTTCAGGTTGGAAAGAGCGCAAGGGAAAACTCCCTAAGGGACGCGGCCTAGGGATCGCTTGCAGCCACTACGTGAGTGGAGCGGCGAATTCGATTATCCGGTCTGACATGCCGCACTCGACTGTCAACATCAAGATCGACCGTGACGGCGGTGTGGTGGTGTACACGGGCGCGTCGGAGATTGGCCAGGGATCGGACACGATGACGGCACAAGTTGCCGCTGAAGTGCTGGGATGCTCGCTGGCTCGCGTACGGGTGATCGCGGCTGATACTGATCTCACGCCAATCGATATTGGATCGTATTCCAGCCGCGTTACTTTCATGGCAGGGAATGCGACGCTGCGTGCGGCCGAAGACGTGAAAAAGAGAATTGCGGCGGCGGCCGCGAAGAAGATGAACTGCTCGGCGGAGGAACTGACATTTCGCGAGGATCTTGTCTTCAAGAAGGGAAGCGCTCCGCCCGTTCTAAAGAAGGATCAAGCTGAAGAAGAAATGACGCAGGCGGGCGCATCGGTCAGCGGCCGCGTGGAAGGCCAGATCCTGCGTGGGTCGTTGCAGCAGAAGCGCAAGGAAGAAGGCCCGAAGGAATGGATGACGTTCGAAGAGGCCGTAGTCGCTGCGATTGATTTCCACGGCGCGCTCACTGGTACTGGCTCTTACGCTCCGCCTCCGGAAGCGCGCGGAGGGAAACACAAGGGCGGCGGCGTGGGCCCATCGCCGGCGTATTCGTATTCGGCGCAGGTGGCTGAGGTCAGCGTAGATGAGGACACCGGGGAAGTGACCGTGCACAAAGTGTGGGCTGCGCACGATTGTGGTCGCGCGCTGAATCCGGTTGCGGTGGAAGGGCAGATTATTGGCTCAGTGTGGATGGGCATGGGGCAGGCGCTTACGGAAGAGATGGTTTGGAAAGATGGGATGCTGATGAATGGCGGGATGCTGGAGTATCGTAGTCCATCTTCAGTGGAATCACCCGAAGTCGAGCCCATTATTGTGGAGAGCATCGATCCCGAAGGTCCGTTTGGGGCGAAGGAGTGCAGCGAGGGCTCGCTGGCGGCGACCATTCCGGCGATTTCGAATGCGATTTACGATGCGGTTGGAGTGCGTTTGCATGAGTCTCCGTTCACGCCGGAACGCGTGTTGGCCGCGCTGCGGGCGAAAAGAAAAGACAAGGGTTTGAACCTGACCGAGGGCGTGGACCCGACTGCGCCCGCTCGTTTTCGCGAGCACGGCGGAGCGCTTTGCTTCAAGGGCAAAGGGCCGGAGCGGCATGCGCTCGATCCGGCACGCCGTGAAGCGCCAGCATCGGCTGGAGGTGCGGATTGAGCCTGCCGCAATTCCGACTGCTTCGGCCGCGTACAGTCGAAGAGGCCGTTGCCGGACTGGCGGCGCACGCAGGCAATATTCGCGTGCTCGCGGGCGGTACTGACCTGATTCCATCGATGCGGCAGAAACTGTTTGAGCCGGAGTATGTGCTGGACCTGAGTAGTGTCGCCGCGTTGCGTGGAATTCGCCCACAAGCCGACGGCGCGGTCGAGATCGGAGCGCTGACCACGCTTGCTGCGCTTGAGAAGTCAGCTTATTTGCGCCAGCATTTTTCGGTGCTCACGGAAGCGGCGACGACGGTGGCATCGCCGGTGCTGCGCAACATGGGCACGATCGGCGGCAACATTTGCCTCGACACGCGCTGTCTCTGGTATAACCAGTCGCTCACCTGGCGCAAGGGTTGCGGGTTCTGCATTAAGAAAGATGGCGACCTCTGCCATGTGGCTCCGGGTGGGACGAAATGCTGGGCCGCGTTTTCCGGAGATACGTCCCCGGCGTTGCTTTGTCTGAATGCGGAGATTGAAATTGTGGGCTCGGGTAGCGTGCGGCGGATCGCTTTGCGAGAGTTTTACACTGGAGACGGAGAGAATTATCGCAAGTTGCTGGCGAACGAACTGGTGACGCGTGTGTTCCTGCCTGCGGAGTCAGCGGACTATCGCGGGGTCTATCGGAAGCTGCGGATTCGCGGGTCGATTGATTATCCTCTGGCGGGGGTCGCAGTTGTGATGAAGCGGTCCAACGGACATGTAGCGGATGCGCGGATCGCAATGACGGCGGTGAATCCGGCACCGATGCTGGTGGAGCGTGCGGGCGAGATGTTGATCGGGAAGGCTGTCGATGAAGTTCTGGCCGAAGCGGTGGGTGACGCGGCGGCGCGCACGGCCAAGCCTTTGACTACTTCAGCCCTTACTCCGGAGTACCGGCGGGAGATGATTCGGGTGTTTACGAAACGTGCGGTGCTGGCTGCCGCGAGCAATTGAAGTAGAACATAATGAGTCCTGTCGAATGATCACGGACTGCCATATCCACATCTCGCCGCTGGAGATGTTCAAGCCCCCCGCACTCGAACTAATGAAAAAGAAGCGGGCAAACTTTGAGCAGATCGCCGAGTTCTGTCGTTCGCCTAGGGCATTTCTAAAATATCTCGATGCCTGCGGCATTGACCGCGCGGTGCTCATTAATTATGTGGCGCCCGAGGTTATTGGTTTCACCAACGGGGTAAATCAATTCATTGCAGATTACGTCAAGGAAGATCCCAAACGGTTGCTCTCGTGCGGTAGCCTCCATCCACGCCATACGACGAATGTGCTCGCCGACATGGAGCAGATTCTACGGTTGGGAATCCGGATGATCAAGATTCATCCTCCGCACCAGCTTCTTTTTCCCAACGACTATCTGAACGGCGTCAAGGAACTGGAAATCATTTACCGCGCTGCGGAAGCCAACGGCGTCCCGGTGATGTTTCACACGGGAACGTCGATTTTTCCTGGGGCGCGAAATAAGTACGGCGATCCTATGTATGTCGACGATGTCGCCGTCGATTTTCCCAAGCTCAGGATACTGCTGGCGCACGGTGGCCGTCCGCTCTGGATGCAGACGGCGTTCTTTCTCATTCGCCGCCATCCCAACATCTATCTTGACATCAGTGGGATCCCGCCCAAGAGTTTGCTCCAGTATTTTCCTCGTCTCGAAGAGATTACCCACAAGACTCTGTTCGGCACGGACTGGCCTGGTCCCGGCGTGCCGGACGTCAAGAAGAATCTTGATGAATTCCGCGCGCTGCCGCTGAATGAAAGGCATCAGCAGCAAATCCTGAGCAAAACAGCGCTAAGTATCTGGCCGGCTTGAGTCGCTTCCGAGGACTCTCCGCTGCTGCCAAAAGCCATCTGGAATGTAAGCGTCTTTTGGCGTATAAAAGAAAGTTGCATTCCCCGCGCACCTCCTCGCGCGGCTCCCGCAACGGTAATCAATCTGATTAAGCGAGAGATTATGTCCAGCGTGACCAATGCTGCCCCGAAAGGCCTTGAAGGCATCGTTGCCACCAATTCCAGCATTTGTTATATCGATGGCGAACGCGGTGTTCTTGCCTATCGTGGCATCGACATTCACGAATTGGCGGACCACTCCACGTTTGAAGAAACCTGTTACCTGCTTTGGTTTGGACGTTTGCCGAATGGCAGCGAACTAAGAGATCTGCAGGAGCGTCTGGCAAAAGAGCGCCATCTGGACCCGGCGATCATCGAGTTTCTACGCAGCGTACCGAAGGCTGCTCTGCCCATGGATGTGCTACGCACGGCAGTCTCGGCGCTGGCTTTTTACGATGCCGATGAGAAAAACAACGATCACGATGCCAACGTGCGCAAAGCCATCCGTCTGACTTCGCAGATCGCGATGATTGTTGCTGCCTATGACCGGATTCGCAAGGGCAAACCGGTGATTGAGGCTGACCTTTCACTTTCACACGCTGCCAACTTCCTGCTGCAGTTGAATGGGACCAAGCCCTCTGCCACGGCCGAGCGGGCGCTTGATATCGCGTTGATTCTGCATGCGGACCACGAACTGAATGCGTCTACATTCGCGGCTCGCGTGACGGCTGCAACGTTGTCGGACATGCACTCAGCGATCACGTCAGCCATTGGCGCGCTGAAGGGCCCCCTGCATGGTGGAGCGAACGAAGCGGTTTTCCGCATCCTGGAATCGATAGACAGCAAGAAAGCTGATCCGGTCGATTACATTCGCGGGATGCTGGCGCAGAAGAAAAAGGTTCCCGGTTTCGGGCACCGCGTCTATCACACGGAAGATCCGCGGGCTACTCACCTGCGCGTAATGTCGCAAGACCTGGGGCGTTCAAGTGGGCAGCCGCAGTGGTATGACATGTCGGAAAAGATCGAGAAGTTCGTGAAGGCAGAGAAAAAGCTGAATGCCAACGTCGACTTCTATTCCGCTTCCACCTACCACGTGCTAGGTATTGACGAAGATATGTTTACGCCTGTATTCGCGGTCTCCCGCATCAGCGGCTGGGCCGCGCACGTCATCGAACAACTCGACGACAACCGCCTGATTCGGCCGCGGGCCGAATACATGGGGCCCGACTATCCTAATCGCTATGTGATGCTAGAAAAGCGGTAGGGCAGTTCTTCCGAAGTCCCAAACCGCGCACTACTCAGCTAGAATGGACGAGTGAGTGTGATGCGCCGCATTTACCTCGACAATAACGCTACGACGCCGGTTCTGCCGGAGGTGCTCGATGCCATGCGTCCGTATTTTGGCGAGCACTTTGGCAACGCGTCATCGATCCATCACCATGGGCAGGAGACTCGTGCTGCGGTGGAGCGAGCGCGGGATTCGGTAGCGTCGTTGCTGGGCTGCGGGACGGCCGAGGTTGTCTTCACTAGCGGTGGGACCGAAGGCGACAACCTGGCAATTGCAGGATTGACCGGTGCTGGTGACCATGTTATTGCTTCAAAAATCGAGCACCACGCGGTGCTGAATGCCTGCAAGCATCTGGAGGAAACGGGATGCGATGTGACTTATTTGCCGGTGGATGGGCGCGGGCTGGTGGATCCAGATGATGTTCGGCGAGCGTTGCGGTCCAACACCAAGCTGATTTCGATCATGATGGCAAACAACGAAACCGGAGTGCTGCAACCGGTTGAGCAGATTGGAATGATTGCCGCGGAGGCCGACGTTTATTTTCACACCGATGCGGTGCAGGCCTCGGGAAAGGTTCCGATTGATGTGAAGCGGATTGGCTGCGACGTGCTTTCGATTTCTGGCCACAAGATGCACGCTCCGCAGGGCGTGGGGGCGCTCTTCGTGCGACGGGGAACGCGTCTTCAGCCGCTGTTTTATGGTGGGCGGCATGAACGTGCGCGGCGCGCCGGAACCGAGAATGTTCCGGGGATCGTCGGGCTTGGCAAAGCCGCAGAGTTGGCGATGCAAGGCTTCGATCGTGGTGACGACAAGACAATGTTTACTTTGCGCGACCGCTTGCAGCAGGGAATTCTCGCGCAAGTGGAGGAAGCTGCCGTGAATGGCGACGGCGTGGCGCGCGTGCCGAACACGGTGAACATTTATTTCGATCATATCGAAGGCGAGGCCATGGTAATTTCTCTGGACCTGAAGGGTCTCGCGGTTTCGACCGGGGCTGCCTGTTCGTCGGGCGCGATTGAGCCCTCCCATGTGCTTCTGGCAATGGGGCTCCGTGCCGATCGGGCGCGCGCCAGCGTCCGTTTCAGCTTGGGTAAGCAGAACACACCGGAAGATGTTGATCTTGCGCTTGCGTTGGTGCCCGAAACTGTAGCGCGGTTGCGGGAGTTGTCGCCTGCATATCGAAAGCACGAGGTTCACTCTTAGCATGACGAATCCGAAAACCATTGCCGTAGCCATGTCGGGCGGAGTCGATTCCTCGACCGTCGCAGCCATGTTGCGCGCGGAAGGGCACAACGTCATCGGGTTGACCATGCAACTCTGGAACCAGCGCCGGCTCGCGGGACACGAAGGCATGCCGGAGCAAGTGACGGGACGGTGCTGTTCGCTCGACGACGTCTACGATGCCCGCCGGGTGGCCGAGCAAATTGGCATTCCGTATTACGTGGTAAATCACGAAGAGCGCTTCGAGCGGGACGTGGTGCGGCCGTTCGTCGCGGAGTATCTCTCGGGGCGCACGCCCATCCCCTGCAGCCTGTGCAACAATCACCTCAAGTTCGATCAACTGCACGTCGTCGCCCAGCAGATTGGCGCCGATTGTGTTGCTACGGGCCACTATGCCCGCGTGGAGTACGACGGCTGCTCCGGACGCTGGCTGCTCAAGCGTCCCGCCGACCGCAGCAAAGACCAGACTTATTTTCTTTTCGGGCTCACCCAGGAACAGCTCAGCCGAACGCTGTTTCCATTGGGTGGCATGACCAAGCCTGAGGTTCGGGAACTCGCGCGCAAGCAGGGACTGGCTCTGGCCGAGAAGCCTGATTCGCAGGAGATCTGCTTTGTTCCCGGCGGAGACTACAAGCGATTCATCGACGCCTATCTCGCGGAGAGCGGCGAGGCTCTGCCGGACACTGCGGGCGAGCTGGTCACGGCAAACGGCGAAGTGATCGGAGAGCACAACGGCATTCACAACTTCACAGTTGGCCAGCGCAAGGGGTTGGGTGTGGCGACTGGATCGCCGCTCTACGTAATTGAGATTAACGGAGCCGACAAGCAGGTAATCGTAGGCAGCGATGAACACCTTTATTCGCGGACGCTGCGTGCCCGCCGGGTGAACCTCATCTCCGTCGACCATTTGCGCGAGCCTATGCGAGTGTCCGTGAAGATTCGTCACCGGCACGAACCTGCCTCAGCGATGCTTGAGAGAACCAGTGACGACGAAGTTCTGGTCACCTTCGATCAGCCGCAGCGCGCCATCACGCCAGGGCAGGCTGCGGTTTTCTACGACGACGGCACAGTCGTCGGCGGCGCCTGGATCGTATAGGTCACCCGCGAGTCGGCCACAGTTCGGCTAAACCTAGCGCTACTGCGATGCCCAGCGACACTTCCACAAAGCGATGCGAAGCCACGATCCACGCCGGACGTTGGTGCGCGATCAAGAGAATGATGCTCAGCGTAATCGCGGCAAAGCGGTACGCGCCGCGAAAGCGAAGTAGAGCGCAGAGCACTCCGCACAAGAAAATTGCTACTGCGTATACCAGCGCGTTTGCTGGAAACAATGTGGCGATCAAAGCTCCCAGTACGGCGCCCAGCGCAGTTCCAGCAAAGCGCTGCCATGCCAGGGTTCTGGGATCGATGGTGGATTGAATAATAACGATCGCGGAAATCGGAGCCCAGTAAAACTCGGGAAGCTTCAGAATACGGGCCAGCAGCAGAGACAATACTGCCGCCACCGTTGTTCGTGCTGCATCGAGAAGCGTGTCCAACGTCAGCTTGTAAGTATTGGCCATAATCGAAGCGATTGGACTACCCTCCCGAGTTTAGAATGGAGGAGACCCCCGCGGCACCCTTTCATAAATGCTCAGGTCAAGACCTGACTGGACAGTCGTTTGACTGGACATCGAATGTCCACAGGAAGAGAATTATAGACATGCGAAGTGCAGGCATTTGCGAACAGGATGGCGTTCAGCGGTTTGTACGTGGTGGTGGTGAGTTTGGAGACGGCTACACTTGTACGTCGGCCAGTGGCCACGTGGCCCGACTTATGGTGCTCGCAATCAGTGCGTATTCGTGCTCGGGTCTCGCCCTTCGGGCGCAGACATCCGATTCCCAGTTGGACGTCGCGAACAAGTCCTGGACGAGCACAAGTGACTCTCAGAGTGGCAGCACGAATCCGACGCGCACTGTCGAAAGCCACACCCAAAGCGGAAATCGAACGGTAGACAGTCAGTCAATCCAGCGCCGCAACGCCGATGGGGACTTCGAACCGTACCAGGACATAGAAAAGACAACTGTGCGGGTGGACTCGACCACCGTGCGAACTACCACCCGCACCTTCGGTCGCGATGCCGATGGCGCAAAAACATTGGTGCAGGTAACGGAAGAAGAAAATCACACGCGCCCCGGCGGTGGCTCTTCCGTGGTGCGTTCGACGTCGAACCCAGATGCCAACGGCAATCTTCAAGTGGTTCAGCGCGAAATCGAGGAAACGAAAAAGACTGGTAAAGATGTGGAGGAGACCAAGACCACAGTGATGATGCGCGGCGCCGATGGTGCTTTGGCTCCCGTGATGACGGTGCAAGAGCGCCGTCAGCAGCAAGCGAATGGCACGGTTGCATCGAAAAAGACTACGCAGCTACCCGATCTCAATGGCAACTGGCAAGTGAGCGAAGTCAAGGAAGCTATTACGAAGCAGGACGGAACGAACCGAAGTACAGAGGAACGCGTCTCCCGCCCGGATGCTGACGGCAAGCTGGGCGAAGTCTCTCGCACCGTGAGCAAGGAATCCGAGAGTTCAGGAGAAAAGCGCAGTACAGTGGAAAGATATTCCGTTGATGTTCCGGGGTCAGCTCGGGACGGAAGCCTGCATCTGGTTGAACGCTCAACTACGACCCAGAGAACCAGTTCAAGCGGCCAGCAAGACACCGGACGCCAAGTGGAAACGCCCGACCCCGGCGATCCGAGCGGAGGGCTGCGAGTAACCCAACTCACAACCGATTCCGTGCGAGCCGGTACCTCCGGAGCGCAAGCCACGCAGACCATTCAAATGCGTGACGCGAACGGTAATTTCGAGGTAGTGTCGGTCGACACCTCGAAATCTGACAATGTTCATACGATCCAAGTTCAGATAGCGCCTTCCGAAAAGCAAAAATAAACGGAGGGGGAAGGTCCGAGCCGCTTACTTCTTTACGCCCAGTGAGTTCAGAAAAGGCACGCCGGAAGCCTTCAACTTCTGCTCCAACCGCGCGGTGCAGTCGCAGTCGCCGCACGCCCAGGGCTCGCTTGCATTTTCGTCGCGGCATTTGCGCCGGTCGTGAGCATCCTGCACTTTCGTTAGATCAAAGTATTCTTCCCAGTAAGGCCGTTCTTCCTGCAGGGGAGTGGGACAGTAGCAGACTTCCACCCACCGCACGGTCTGGTCGTCGCAGAGCCGCGCGTCATTCATGTTGCGCAGATATTCACCTTCGGCCACCGAGCCTTGCCCGAGTGTTTCCTTTTCAATGGCTTGCAACAGATCGCCTTCTCGACCGGGTTTAACGCGTGCTCGAACCAGATATCGCATTGTGACCTTCGTCTTTACTATTGTAGCCCCGCCTGCGCCAGCATTTCGAGGAACTGCCGCTGCGTCCGCATGTCGATGGACTGCGCCACCAGCTTGCCGCTGCGGTCGTAAACAAAGCTCTTTGGGATGCCTTCAACCTGAAATTGCTCATTCACTTTCCGGCCCGGATCGAGCAGCACGGGATACGTAATGTTCCGCTCCGCCAGAAAGGGATTCACCTTGGCCGCGTCTTCATCGGAAATGGCCAGCACCACAAAGCCCTGATCTTTATCCTTGAACTTGAGATAGAGCGCTTCCAAGTCGGGCATTTCCTTGCGGCACGGTGGGCACCAGGTCGCCCAGAAGTTCAACAGCACCACTTTGCCACGGAGATCCTTGAGAGTCCAGGTCTTGCCCTGGAGATCGGCAAGTGTGAAGTCGGCCTGCTGACGTTTCACGTCGTTTGCCTGAAGCTTGGCCATAGCCGCGGCGAATTGAGGAGCGTCCATGGCCGCCTCCACATGTTCGTAGCGCACCAACGAAGCGAGCTCCATGTAGAGAGATCCCGGCTCGCCATTCTTGCCGGGTTGAGGCTGCTCGCGCAGGGCTGCCGCCAGCGTATTGGCGACTTCCTGCAGAGTGTCGTGGCCAAAGTCGCCTTCTGTTGACAGGCTTGCCAGGCCGCCCGCCAGTCTCAGCTTGTTGGGTGTTACGGGAAGTCGCCGAATCTGGAGTGCGAGTTCCATAGTTGTGCGGGCGCGCACGTCGTCGGGAAGCTTTCGCAGGCCGTGCAGTTGCTCGACGATCGGTTTCTCCTGATCGCTCCAGACGAGTCTTGTCATCGGCGGCAGGCGAGCGTGCCGGAAAGGCAAACGCAGTTGCAAAGAGAATGCCCGTCAGAGTCAGAAGAAAAACAGGAAGGTGAAATCGCAAGGAATCACGAGGCATGGCAATCAGTTTACTTGACGCACAAAAACTCTGCCCTGCGGAACCAGCGAACTTCAGCTTAGGCAAGAGCCGCAGGCTCAGATGAACATTTCGTCCTGGGGCACGGGCCGGCGCGCTTCGCGGCTGCCGCCGTTTCTGCGGCCACGGTTGCCGAGCAGGAACTCAATGCCTGCGGTCACCCCTTGAATCAGGCCAGCGAATTGGCGTACGGGCGAGACCACGGTGTTATGCACGATGTCAGAAGTCTCTTCCACGCGGTCGAGGGTACGGGTTAGCAGTTCATCGCCACGAATGATTTGCAGGCGCGCACGGTCGACAACGTCGTTCACGGTGGCATCCATGCGTTCCACCTGCGAACGCACTGAATGGGTAGTCTCCGTGAGATTGTCAGCAATTACCGTTAGCTTGGGACGCAGCTCAGCCAGTATCTCCTGCGCGGTTTCCAGGGCGGGCAGGGCTTTCGTCTTGACTTCAACGGCCAGAGCTTCCATGCGGGCGCTGCTCCTGCGCATAGCCAGGTACAAAGCCGCAAGAATGACCGCTTGCAAAAGCACGGCGAGTCCAGTCAGAGCGACGAATACATTAAGGTTTTCCATAAAACTCTCTCCCCAGCCGGGCCACCGACTGCAAGAGGGTTACAGGTTCTTCGGCGCTCCGGCCTCCGTTGTAGCCTCCTGATAAGCCTGCCGACCGGCCTCGTAAGCGGCGCGGAACTGTTCTTTCTGCTGGTTCACGACGTCGCGGCCTCGATCGACCCAGTCCGAAGCCTGGCTGCGGGCTTCGCGCGCGCGGCTGCGCATATAATCGCGTCCTTCTTCAGCCCGAGCGCGGAGGACTTCCCGCGTCTCGGTACCCGATCGCGGTGCGTACAACACGCCCGCCAATGCACCCAAGCCCAACCCGGCCAGGAACCACACAAAACTATTGCTGTCTCTATCTGACATAGCAGAAGCCTCCCGGCGATAAGTGCCGATAGTCGGATGTTAGCACCCGCATGAGGGAAATACAATTACGGCAAAATACGTAGACGGGCGTTGGAGACACAGCAGCTGCGAATCGTCGATCCTCAGGAAATGCCGTTATTTCTGCGGCGGAGGAGTGGCAGGTGCTGGCGGAGGAGTTGCCGGCTGCGTCTTGACCGGAGCCGATTTTACGCCCTGCAACACCGACTTAGGGCCGCCCTGCTTGACGGCGTTGATGGAGAGCGTGACCGAAGTCAGCATGAAAAGAACAGCGGAAATCGTGGTCGCTTTGGAGAGTGCGGTGGCTGCGCCGCGCGGGCCAAACGCCGCCTGGCTGCCCTGGCCGCCGAAGGCTGCCGAAATGTCTCCAGCTTTGCCACTCTGCAGCAGAACAACCACGATTAGGAACAGGCAAACGATCACGTGAATGATGGTGACAAGAACGATCAGCATAAAATTTTCGATCCCAAATGGTTCAGAATGAATGCAATGCTGCGGAAAGGGACATTTGAACTATAGCACCACACTGATAACACATTACTCGTTCATTTTGCATCCGGCCCGGAAGGGTCCAAATGCCCCACAACCCAAAGCTATTGTACGTTCATTGTACGCCGAACGCACTGGGAAAAAGAAGGAATGCAGCCGTTCTCAGCTATAGTGCCCGGCGGCCAAGAAACCGTCGCTAAAATGTCGAAGACGAGAGCTGTGCTCTTTCCTTACTAGCGCCTCGGTGAAAGCTGGCGCTTTTGGATCGTCCCAAAACTGAGTTCGGGAAAGACTGCGATACACTCCAATACGAGCCGTGAACGTCCCAAGGGAGATGGCCGGAGCATTCACCCTATCCTGGCTGGTGTGCGATGAATATTCGGAAGATCCTTCTGCCGGTTGACTTCCCGAATCCCTCGCTGCGCGTGATTCATCAGGCTGCGACATTGGCCCGCCATTTTCATTCGGAGATCGTGATGCTGCACGTGCTGTCAGCGCAGAGCCAAGCCGCAGGTGTGCCTGTGGACCGCGCTGGTTGGGATATGCTCGCCGAGATGATTCGAGTGGCCGAGAAAAACCACGACGAGTCTCTCCGGCCGGAGCTGGAAGGTCTTGCCATTAGACGCATCATCGCCAAAGGCGACCCGGCTCCCGCAATTGTCGAGGCGGCTCAGGTGGAACAGGCTGACTTGGTAATGATGCCGTCCCATGGCTACAGTTTTAATCGGTTTCTGCTCGGCTCTGCAACGGCGCAAGTATTGCACGGCACCGAGTGCCCGGTTTGGACTGGCGCCCACTTGGAAGAATCGCCGGTGACGCAGTTTGCAATCCGTAGCGTCCTCTGCGCGATCGACTTGAGCTCCCGTAGCGACCAAACTGCGTCGTGGGCTGCGCAGATAGCCGACGAATTCGGCGGCCGTCTTACGCTCGCGCACGTGACTTCCTCAGTGGAACTGTTGGGACCCGGCGGAAGCTACATCGTTCAGAAGTGGAAAGACGAACTCGTCAGCGACGCTGCTAGGCGTATCGCAAACCTGCAGCGAGAGATGGGCATCAAAGCGGACGTATTCATCGGCAGTGGTGACGTGCCGAAGGTGCTGAGCGAGGCTGCGAAGCAGACGAAAGCGGATTTGCTGGTTATAGAGTGTTATCCCTATGGCGGTAACCTGCGGATTCACGGTTACGCAATTATTTGCGCAGTGCCAGTTCCGGTTCTGAGCGTGTGAGGAGTCCGATTGGCTACGCCCTTAACTCGAGTTGGACGGTAATGCGATGGAGGCGGGCTCATTTCCTTCCGAACTTCTGTGCAAGCGCTCGCTTCGAACAGCCGCTGAACCGCGGGATAGCCATCACGATTGCGAGTTGGAATTTCCATTGCGCAGCTATAATTCTGTGAAATTCGGAGCCGACAAAGGAGATCCCTTTTGACCGTTGACACGAGTGAACCGCCCCACATCGAGCCTGACCATCAACTCCCGGCTCACGGTTCGGAACCTCAGCGACATCCCGTCTTGTGGATTGTTCTAGGGATTGTGTTGGTGCTCCTGCTCGTGCTTGCCGTAGTCCTGTGGCGCCACCACGAGGAAGCGAAAAAACCCGCGCCTGCCCCGCCAAAGATCAACATTACGACCGCGACCGCCACGAAAGGTGACATTGGCGTTTACCTGGATGCAATCGGCACGGTGACTCCCGTCTATACCGATTCGATTACCAGCCAGGTGAACGGACTGGTTATCGCAGTGCACTATAAGGAAGGCCAAGTGGTAAAAAAGGGCGATCCGCTGGTGGACATCGATTCGCGTCCGTACCGGGCTACTCTCTTGCAGGCGCAAGGCGCGCTCGAACGAGACGAAAATCTGCTCGCCCAGGCCCAGATGGACCTGGAACGCTATCGCGCCGCCTGGGCGCGCAACGCAATCCAGAAGCAACTGCTGGACGACCAGGAGAAACTCGTGCTGCAGGATCAGGGCACAGTAAAAAACGACCAGGGAACCGTGCAATTTGACCAGATTCAGGTCGAATACTGCCACATTACCGCGCCCATTGCAGGCCGTGTCGGTTTACGGTTAGTGGATCCAGGCAACGTGGTGCAGTCGTCAGGAACCACCACCCTCGCCGTCATTACGCAACTGGATCCCATCACCGTAATTTTCACAATGCCGGAAGACAGTCTGGGCCCGGTTCAGGCTCGCCTGCAGAAGAAGGCTACCCTCGCCGTCGATGCCTTTGATCGCACGGCTCAGACCAAAATTGCAAGCGGGAAACTGTTGACCATCGACAACCAGATCGATACCACGACCGGAACGGTAAGAGCACGAGCCGTCTTCGGCAATAAGAACGATGCGCTCTTTCCCAACCAGTTTGTGAACACCCGGCTGCTGGTGAATACATTGCAGGGAGTAACGCTGATTCCAGCTTCAGCGATTCAACAAAATGGCCAGGCATCATTCGTGTACGTGATCGAAGACAACATCGCTCACATGCGCAGCATAAAGACCGGAGTTACAAACGGCGGTGTCACGCAAGTGGACGGCGTCAATCCTGGGGAGGTTGTTGCCAACAGCAGCTTCGATAAGTTGCAGGACAAGATCGCGGTCGCGGTTTCAAACCAGGCTCCGTCCAAACCTGCCGCAGCCAGCACCAGCGGGAGTAGCGCCCCGTGAGTCCATCCCGCCCGTTTATCCTGCGGCCGGTTGCGACCGCTTTGCTGATGGCTGCAATCCTCCTGGTCGGGATGGTTGGCTATACGCAACTGCCAGTCTCCGCCTTGCCCGAAGTCGACTATCCGACCATTCAGGTGCTCACGTTTTATCCCGGAGCGAGCCCCACCGTGATATCGACGACGGTAACTGCGCCCCTGGAGCGCAATTTTGGCCAGCTGCAAGGCTTAAGCCAGATGACTTCGACCAGTTCCGGCGGCACTTCCGTCATTGTGCTGCAGTTCAATCTGACTTTAAACATCGACGTAGCTGAGGAAGAGGTGCAGTCTGCCATAAACGCTTCGCAGAGTCTTTTGCCATCCATACTGCCCGCGCCGCCGATCTACAGCAAGACGAATCCTGCCGATGCCCCTGTGCTCACCCTGGCGATTACCTCAAGTTCCATGCCGCTTTCTCAGGTCGAGGACCTTGTGGACACGCGTCTCGCGCCTAAGATCTCGCAGCTCAGCGGGGTCGGTCTGGTAACGATCAGCGGAGGACAGAAGCCGGCAGTCCGCATTCAAGCGAACCCTGCGGCTCTGTCATCCTACGGGATCAACCTGGAGGACCTTCGCGCCGCGCTGACCCAGGCCAGTGTGAACGCCGCGAAAGGGAACTTCGACGGGCCACGCCAGGATTACCAGATCGACGCCAACGATCAGCTGGTCACAAGCGATGACTACCGGAAGGTTGTCGTTGCCTACCGTAACGGCGCGCCTGTGATGCTGACGGATGTGGCAGACATCGTGAATGGCGTCGAGAACAATAATCAGGCGGCATGGATGAACCAGACCCCCGCGGTGATTCTGAATGTCCAACGCCAGCCCGGGGCCAATACGATCAGCGTGGTAAAGAGCATCAAGCAGCTTTTGCCGCAGCTCGAGGCCAACCTGCCCACCGGCATTCAAGTGGCTACGCTTACGGACCTTACGACCGCCATCGAAGCATCGGTTTCCGATGTTGAGTTCGAATTGATGTTGACGGTCGGGCTCGTCGTGCTGGTCATCTTCCTCTTTTTGCGGAGTCTCTATGCCACGATTATCCCCAGCGTGGCGGTGCCGCTTTCATTGATCGGCACTTTCGCGGCGATGTACATCCTCGGCTACAGCCTCGATAACCTGTCGCTGATGGCGCTGACCATCTCCACCGGCTTCGTGGTGGACGACGCCATCGTGATGATCGAGAACATTGCGCGCTACATCGAAGAGGGCGAACCGCCCATGGAAGCGGCCCTCAAGGGTGCCGAACAAATTGGCTTCACCATTCTCTCGCTGACCGTTTCCCTCATCGCCGTGCTGATTCCACTTCTATTCATGGGCGACGTGGTGGGTCGCCTGTTCCGCGAGTTCGCCGTGACCCTTGCAGTCACGATTGTCGTTTCGGCGGTAGTCTCCCTTACCCTCACGCCTATGATGAGCGCGCGAATCTTGCGGCGCCAGCCTAAAGAGCAGCAAGGGCGCGTCTATCGAGCCACGGAGCGTGCTTTCGAGGGGATGATCGCTTTTTATGGCCGGACATTGAAGTTCGTCCTTCGCTTCCAGACGATCACGCTGCTGGTCGCGCTGGCGACGCTGATGCTCACGATCTTTCTTTACATCATCATCCCCAAAGGATTTTTCCCCGTGCAGGATACTGGCGTCATCCAGGGGATCTCGCAGGCGCCGCAGACAATCGGCTCCAAGGCCATGGCAGCGAAGCAGCAGGAGCTGGCAAAGATAATTCTGGATGATCAGGCTGTGGAAAGCCTCTCGTCGTTTATCGGCGCCGACGGAACGAATACAACGACCAACAGCGGTCGAATGTCGATCAACCTCAAGCCGCTCAATCAGCGCAGTATGAATGCTTCCGATGTAATCCGCCGGCTGAAGTCAAAACTGGACCAGGTTCAGGGCATAGAGCTGTTTATGCAGCCGGTGCAGAACATTACTGTCGACGATCGGGTGAGCCGAACGCAGTACCAGTACACGCTCGAAGACCCGGATGCGAATGAGCTAAATGACTGGACTAATCGCTTCGTCAGCCGGCTGAAGCAATTGCCGGAACTGGAAGACGTCGCCACCGATCAACAAATGGGAGGGCTGGCCGTATCTCTGGTGATTGACCGGGTCACGGCCTCACGATTTGGCATTGCGCCGACAACCATCGACAACACTCTGTACGATGCCTTCGGCCAGCGGCAGATTAACACGATGTATACCCAGGTGAATCAGTACCATGTGGTGCTCGAGAGTCAGCCGCAGTTTCAACTGGATCCCAATAAGCTGAACCATCTCTACATCCAGTCCAATGCGTCGGCAGGCGCAACTGGTGCTGGCGCCTCTACTTCGTTCGCCTCCTCCGGAGCATCCTCTGCCGGATCCAATGCGCTGACGGCCTCAGCACCGTACACGCCGGCAGCGAATACGCTTGCTCCTCCTGCGAACGCGCTTTCGCCGAGCGCGTCTGCGACATCCAGTAATGGAGCAAATTCTGCAGGCGCCACCAGTTCGGTCGTTAGTAATGCCGTGCCGCTGAGCGCTTTCTCGCACTTTGAGAACACGACAGAGGCGCTCTCCATTAACCACCAGGGCCAATTTCCGGCCATCACCGTATCGTTCAATCTGGCGCCGAACGCCGCGCTGGGCGAGGCCATTACTGCCGTCGACAAAGTGGAGAAAGATCTGAAAATGCCTCCCAGCCTGCAAGCTGGTTTTCAGGGCACCGCGGCATCGTTCACGAATTCGCTGGCGAATGAGCCCTTGCTCATTCTTGCTGCGCTGGTCACTGTCTATATCGTGCTGGGAGTTTTATACGAGAGCTTTATCCACCCGATTACGATCCTCTCCACGCTACCGTCGGCGGGCGTAGGTGCTTTCCTCGCTCTGATTCTCTTTCACCAGGATTTGAGCGTGGTGGCGATCATCGGCATTGTTCTGCTGATCGGTATCGTGAAAAAGAACGGCATCATGATGGTCGACTTCGCGCTCGAGGGCGAGCGCAAGCACGGAAAGAACGCAACCGACGCAATTTACGAGGCCTGTCTTCTGCGCTTCCGCCCCATCATGATGACGACGATGGCCGCACTGCTAGGGGGACTGCCGCTGGCTCTCGGAACCGGCTTCGGTTCCGAATTGCGCCGACCGCTGGGCATCGCCATGGTCGGCGGACTGCTGCTAAGCCAGGCGCTCACGCTGTACACCACGCCCGTTATCTACATTTTCTTTGACAATCTCGCGCACCGCTTCGGGAACAAAGCGAACCAACCTGAAACACGGAGAGGCAGAAGCTGGCAGGACCGGCATGAATATCTCCGAACCTTTCATTCGACGGCCCGTGGCTACCACGCTACTTACGGTAGCGGTTGCCCTTGCCGGGGCAATTGCGTTTGAGGTGCTGCCGGTCGCGCCTCTGCCGGAGGTCGATTTCCCAACCATTTCAGTCAGTGCAGGCTTGCCGGGAGGCAGCGCCGAGATTATGGCGTCGTCGGTCGCCACTCCTCTGGAGCGGCAGTTTGGTCATATTGCAGGCGTAACGGAGATGACCTCCTCCAGCACGCTCGGCAGTACCTCGATCACGATTCAGTTCGACCTCAGCCGCGACATTGATGGTGCGGCGCGCGATGTGGAAGCCGCAATCAATGCGGCGCGAACCTATCTGCCCGCCAACCTGCCGGGCAATCCGACTTACCGCAAGGTCAATCCCGCAGATTCGCCGATCATGATTCTCGGCCTGACCTCGGACAAGTTCGGTCCTGACAAGATCTACGACGAAGCCTCGACCGTGCTCGCGCAAAAACTGTCGCAGATACAGGGCGTAGGGCAGGTCAGTGTCGGGGGCGGTGCGTTGCCGTCCGTGCGCGTGGACGCAAATCCCACGCAACTGGCCAGCTATGGACTCACAATGGCGAATTTGCAGTCAGTGCTGAGTCTGCAGAACTCCGACCTGGCCAAAGGCCAAATTACCGACGGCAATGTGACCGCGGACATCCTGGCCAACGATCAGATCTCGCACGCCGCGGACTACAAGCCCCTCATCGTCGGTTATAAGAACGGCGCGGCGGTCCGCCTGTCCGACGTGGCTCAGGTGACGGACTCGGTGCAGAACGTCCGTGCAGCCGGCTATTTGAACGGCAAGCGCTCGATCACGGTCATCATCTTCCGCCAGCCCGGCGCCAACATCATTGACACGGTCGACCGCATCACGCGCGCAGCTTCCGTCCATCCAGGCGTCGATCCCGCTCGGCATCGACACCACGATCGTTCTGGATCGCACCATCACCATCCGCGCTTCGGTCAGTGACGTGGAGAGGACGCTGCTCATTTCCATCGGCCTGGTCATTCTGGTGGTGTTTGTTTTCCTGCGCAACGGCCGCGCCACGCTCATTCCCGCCGTCGCCGTGCCGGTCTCGCTGGTCGGGACTTTCGCCGTGATGTATCTGTTCGGATATAGCATCGACAACCTTTCACTGATGGCCATGACCATTGCTACGGGATTTGTCGTCGACGATGCCATCGTGGTGATGGAGAATATCTGCGCGCCATCTGGAAGACGGCATGCAGCCCTTTGCCGCGGCTCTGAAGGGCGCGGAAGAAATCGGATTCACCGTCTTCACCATCAGCATTTCGCTGATCGCCGTCTTTATTCCTCTTCTGATGATGGGCGGAATCGTTGGCCGTCTCTTCCGCGAATTTGCCGTCACTCTTTCGACGGCCGTTTTCGTGTCCATGATCATCTCCCTGACCACGACGCCGATGATGTGCGCCTACCTGTTGAAGAGCGAGCGCGACGGAAAAACATGGCCGCATCTACATGGCCAGCGAAAAGTTCTTTGACTGGGTGCTGTCGTTATATCGCGGCAGCCTGCATTGGGTGCTCGACCATCCCACTCTGACGCTCATCGTACTGTTCATCACCATCGCGCTCAATGTGGTGGTGGGTCTTCAAGATCCCCAAGGGCTTTTTCCCGGTGGAGGATACGGGGGCGATCTCAGGCAGCGTACGGGGGCCGCAGGATTCATCGTTTCCAGCAATGGACAACTCCATTCGGCAGATCGGCGCCGTGATCAAGAGTGATCCTGCCGTCGCAGAATGTGATTGCGTTTACCGGCGGCGGCGGGGCCACCAATACCGGCTCCCTCTATGTTGCGCTAAAGCCGCTGGCGGAGCGCAAAGTGAGTGCCGCTCAGATCATCGACCGCCTGCGCCCGAAGTTGAACCATCTGCCGGTGGCTTCTGCGTTTCTCCAGGCCGTGCAAGATCTGCGCATCGGCGGCCGGTCCAGCAACGCGATGTACCAGTACACACTCCAATCCGACAACGTGCAGGATCTTTCCCACTGGGCGCCCGATCATACTGAGTTCGATGCAGCACCTGCAGGGTCTGCAGGACGTGAGTTCCGACCAGCAGAATGGCGGACTCGATGAGGTGATGAACTATGATCGCGTCACCGCGGCCAAGCTCGGCCTTACCGCGCAGTCGCTGGACTCGTCGCTTATACAGCGCATTCGGCCAATCGGAAGTGTCCATCATCTACACGCAGTTGAATCAGTATTACGTGGTGCTGGAAGTGGCGCCGCAATATTGGCAGAGCCCGGAAGGATTGAAAGACATCTACCTTCAATCAAGCAGCGGCAACATTCCTCTGCTCACGGTGGCCAACGGCCATGCCAACACGACACCCCTGGCCATTAACCACACGGGATTATTCCCCTCGGTCACCGTGTCCTTTAACCTGGCAGCGAACGTATCTTTGAGCGATGCCACATTGAGCATCGCCCAGATGCAGAAGCGCCTGGGTGCGCCTTCCACGCTGCAAGGCTTTTATGCCGGCACGCTGCAGGCCTATCAGCAATCTCTGGGCACCGAGCCCATGGCTGATCGCGACCGCGCTGCTGGCGGTCTATATCATTCTCGGCATTTTGTACGAAAGCCTGGTCCATCCCTGGACCATCATCTCCACTCTGCCGTCGGCGAGCGTAGGCGCGATGCTGGCCTTGATGCTCTTCAAGCAGGATCTGAACATCATCTCCATCATCGGCATCGTGCTGCTGATCGGAATCGTAAAAAAGAACGCCATCATGATGATCGATTTCGCTCTTCAGGCGGAACGCGAGGAAGGGAAGAAGCCTATCGATGCGATTTTTGAAGCATGCATGTTGCGCTTCCGTCCGATCCTGATGACGACGATGGCCGCGTTATTGGGCGCCTTGCCGTTGGCGCTGGGGACGGGCACGGGGTATGAGCTCCGCCGGCCGCTTGGCATCACGATTGTGGGAGGGCTGATCTTGAGCCAGTTGCTCACGCTCTATACCACGCCGGTCGTCTATTTGGCGTTCGACCGGCTGCGGCTGCGGTTTGCAGGGCAGAAAGGCACGCCAGCCTTCTCTGGCTCCGGAAGCCCTCGTAACACGCTAGTACTGAGATGAACGGTTGGTTAGGCAGAAACGTTATGAAGATCTTCACGGCGAAAACTAGCGAACAGTGCGGCGATTCGGCTGTGTGCGGCTGCGCTCTTGTTCATGTTGGTCGGGCTGCGTGGTCGGACCAAAGTACCATCCACCTTCGCCGCCGCAGCCGCCTGCGGCCGTTTACAAGGAATCACCCAGCCCAGTTCAAGGAAACTGGAGACTGGACAGTGGCGCAGCCCGCGGATGCCAAGCTGCGCGGCAAGTGGTGGGAGATCTTCAACGATCCCGAACTGAACGCCCTCGAAGAACAACTGGACATCAACAACCAGAACATCAAACAATTCTTCGAGAACTTCATGGAGGCCCGCGCCGTGGTGCGCGAAGCCCGCTCGCAATACTTTCCCACGCTGACGGTCGCGCCCTCGTTCACCCGCTCGCGAACCTCGGGGAACCTGAACACGACCCCCGTCAATACGTCCGGCACGGGCACCGCTCCCAGCCCAGCAACTGCAAAGCACGCTCTACTCGCTGCCGCTCGAAGCGTCCTGGGAGCCCGACCTTTGGGGCAAGGTCCGCAACACCGTGCGCCAAGCCCAGTACGCCGCCCAGGTCAGCGCCGCCGATCTTGAGAACGAGCGTCTGACCGAGCAGGCCAGCCTGGCGGAGTTTTTTTTCGAGATTCGCGGCCAGGACCAACTGCAGAAAATCTTCGACGACACCGTTGCGGCGGACCAGAAAGCCTACGACCTGACCCGTGCGCTCTATGAAGCCGGCATCGACGACCAGATTTCGGTGGTCGAAGCCGAAACCACGCTGCAGCAGCGCGCAGGCGGGGGCAACCAATGTCGGAATCGCGCGGGCGCAGTATGAGCACGCGATCGCCGTACTCATCGGCAAGGCCGCCTCCGATTTCTCCATTCCCGTGAAGCCGATGACGGTTGCTCCGCCGCCGATCCCGGTCGGCGTGCCCTCGGAACTGCTGGAGCGCCGGCCCGACGTCGCCGCCGCCGAGCGCACCATGGCCGAAGCCAACGCGACGATCGGCATCGCTTACGCGGCCTATTATCCGAACCTGACTTTGACCGCGGAAGGCGGCTTTGAAAGTTCCGCCTTCCATAATTGGCTCTCCTGGCCGAGCCGTTTCTGGTCCGTCGGCGCGTCGCTCCCGGAAACCATCTTCGATGCCGGACTGCGCCGCGCCACCGTCCAACAATACGTCGCGACCTACAATGCGGATCTCGCCGGCTACCGTCAGACGGTGCTTACCGCATTTCAGCAGGTGGAAGATTCTCTTGCCGAAGTCCGCATCCTGTCCAAGGAGATCCAGCAAGAGCAGCAGGCAGTGGATTCGGCTCAAACCTTCCTCAAGCTCGAACAGGCGCGGTACGAGACCGGCGTCGATCCCTACATCGACGTGCTGATTGCCCAGACCACGGTGCTGTCGGACCAGCAGATTCTGAATGCTCTTCAGGTGCAAGAGATGACCTCCGCCGTGGCATTGGTGGAGGCCTTGGGCGGCGGGTGGGATCGTTCGCAATTGCCGAGCCCGCAGCAGGTGACCCAGAAACCGGCCAAGTCGGAGACGACCATCGAGCAGTAGGACGCGGGACACCGGCGCGACTACCGTCCTGGCTCCGAGCGAAGCCCCGAAAGAATCTTTATGCGTTAGTCGCTATTTTGTTATAGTGCCTATCACATTGCCTGGCAAGGTGGCGATCGCGTGCCTTCGGGCAATCCATGGGGGAACCGATGCCTCGAGTGAGGGCGGCGCGGAGAATTGTTGCCGAACGATTTGAAAACGATATGGCGGTGGGACTTCGTGAGCGTAAGAAAGCCCGACTGCGTCAGCAGATCATCGATACGTCGATCAAACTATTTCGCAAGCGCGGCTTTGAGAACACGCGGATCGACGACATCGTACAGGTTCTTGAGATTAGCCAGCCGACTTTCTTCCGGTATTTTTCCAGCAAGGACGCGGTTTTGCGCGAGGTCGGGGAACGCGGATTTGCCTGCATACGGGACCGGTTGCGCTCGGAGTTGTCCAGCGATGCGAGCACGGCGGAACGCTTGCGCCGGCTGTATGTCAGCATGGCAAAGGAAGTAGAGGCGGACCGCAGCTTGTGGCAGGCCGTTGTCCTTTCGGGCGCGATGGACCCGGTGCGTTGCGCTAATGTGCGCGGACACGAGGAGGCCACGGTTGGCTTGCTGCGAGAGATTCTGGTGCAGGGACAAAAAAGGGGTGAAATTACGCACGATTTTCCGGTCGTCCATTTGGCGGAATTTATGGAAGGCCTCTACAACACTGTCGTACGGCAGTGGGCAGTTGATTTGACCGGGCCCGCACAAGCTCACAGATCGAGTACGCAGCGCAGTAGAGTTTTTCCTTCGAGGGCTCCAGCCCTGAATTCTTCGAGCGCTCCAGCCGATTCGCTGTTCGAGGACTAATCGTGGTTCCCCGAGGGGAGAAGATGAAAGCTGCCGTACTCCGCGACTTCAAGACTCCACTTACAGTTCAAGATGTCTCTCTTCCCAAACCCACAGAGAGCGAAGTTCTGATCAAGGTTGAAGTTTGCGGCGTGTGCCACTCCGATTTGCACGTCGCGGATGGCGACTGGTCTCAGCTCGCTGGGATCGTCAAGAAGCCGCTCATCCTCGGGCACGAAGTGGTCGGTACCATTGTTGAGGCCGGCTCGGCTGTGCAGGGTGTGAAGGTCGGCGACCGCGTCGGCGTGCCCTGGATCCATTGGACTTGCGGAAAGTGTGAGTTTTGCCGCGAAGGCAACGAGAACCTTTGCGTTCGGCAGCAAATTACCGGTGTGACCGTGGACGGCGGATACGCCGAATTTGTGAAGGCACCCGCTACCCACGTCGCCAGGATTCCCGATAATCTTGCCTCGGAGCAGGCCGCTCCTCTGCTATGTGCCGGGGTTACGGTCTATCGCGCCCTAAAGAAGTCACGCATCACGACGGGGCAACGTTTAGCCGTGTTTGGAGTAGGTGGTCTGGGGCACCTCGCTGTCCAGATCGGCTGCGAACTCGGAGCGGACGTCACCGCAATTGACATCAGCGAAGAAAAACTCGCTCTGGCCAAGTCTCTCGGAGCCTCCAGGACGCTGAATGCCGCATCCGACAAAGTCGTGCAGCAATTGCGGTCCCAAGGCGGAGTTCACGTCGCCCTGGTGACGTCCGCGGCAAAAGCCGCCTACGACATGGCGTTTTATTGTGTACGTCCCACGGGAATTCTGCTCGCCGTGGGCTTGCCCGCTCAGGATATTTGTTTCCCGCCCATCCTGATGGCGGCGGGCGAAATCCGGATTCAAGCTTCTGCCGTTGGTACGCGACAGGATCTGCAGGAAATTCTCGCCATGGGTGCGGCGGGGAAGGTTCACTGCGAAGTAGCGACACAGCCGTTGTCCCAGGCGAACGAAGTACTGGAGCAACTGCGCCGGGGACAAGTTTCTGGCCGGCTTGTGTTAAGCATCAGCCCGTAAGGGAATCCACCGTCCGCTCACCTTGCTCCGGAGTTACGGCTCTCGCCGGCCGGTTCTTCATCGGAATGCAATATGCGTTGACGTTAGTCGCTATATTGTGATATTGACTATCACTTTGCTGCAAAGCGGAAACTTCTGGCTAGGAGCTTTCCAGATCGTGAATGCCAGGCAGTTGTTCGATCTTACCGGGCGCGTCGCCATCATCACCGGTGGTTCCATCGGACTTGGCCGCCAGATGGCCGAAGGATTGGCGGAGATGGGAGCGAATGTTGCGCTGTGTGCCCGCAAGAAGGAGCGCTGTCAGGAAGCGGCCGACCAGTTGGCGGGCTTGGGTGTGAAGACCCTCGCCCTCGGCTGCGACGTGAAAGACCCCGCAGCGATCCAGGAAGTGGTGGCATTGACTCTGCAGAATTTCGGTCGCATCGACATTCTCATTAATAATGCAGGCATCTCGTGGGGAGCTCCGGTCGAAGAAATGACGCTGGAGCAATGGAACAAGGTCATGGACACGAACCTCACGGGAACTTTCCTGTTCTCGCAAGCCGTGGGCAAAGCCATGATCCGGCAAGGACACGGCAAGATCATCAACATGGCCTCGGTGGCGGGCCTGGGCGGAGCTTCTTCGGATCTGCAAGCCATCGGCTACCACGCCAGCAAAGGCGGGGTCATCGCCTTCACCAAAGATCTGGCGTGCAAATGGGCGGCGCACAATATCCAGGTCAACGCCATCGCTCCGGGCTGGTTTCCCACGCACATGTCCAGCTGGATTCTTGAGCACCACAAGGAGTCCCTCCTGGCCAAGATTCCTCTTCACCGTTTTGGCAGCGACCATGACTTGAAAGGCGCGGCAATTTTTCTGGCTTCTGATGCCTCGGCCTACGTTACCGGCCATGTTCTTGTCGTGGACGGAGGCCAGACTGCCTGGTAGTCAGCCGCGCATGAATATTCCGCTCACGCCCGTCCGCTTCCTCCGTTATGCGGAACAGCAATTTCCAAACAAGACGGCGGTGGTTTGCCAGGACCAGCGATTTACCTACGCGCAGTTCGCTGATCGCGCGGCCCGGCTGGCTGGCGCGTTGCGCGCGGCCGGAGTGAAGGCGGGGGATCGAGTCGCCTTTCTCAGCATGAATTGTCATCGGCTGCTGGAGGCCTACTTTGGAGTCCTCGATGCCGGAGCCGTTCTGCTGCCGCTCAATTACCGTCTTG
This sequence comes from uncultured Acidobacteriaceae bacterium, assembly GCA_963763285.1. Classification (GTDB taxonomy): domain Bacteria; phylum Acidobacteriota; class Terriglobia; order Terriglobales; family Acidobacteriaceae; genus Sulfotelmatobacter. The sequence continues at coordinate 364,489 of CAVXOK010000006.1, forward strand.
CGTCGCATGAACTTGCCTACATCCTGAACGATTCTGGCGCGACCAAGTTGTTTTTGGCACAGGAGTTCCTTGGTCTTGTGGATTCTTTTCGTACGAAACTGACCAGCGTCCGCTCCTTCCACCTGCTCGATGCGGCTCCTCAGGCGGAGTGGCTTGCTCCTGAGAACTACGAACAGCTCCTGGCCGCCGCAACGCCGTACCGCGCGGAAATTACCTCTTTTGACGAGAATTCTCTCTGCGAACTTTTCTACACGAGCGGGACCAGCGCCGATCCCAAAGGGGTAATGCTCACCCACAGAAATATTTATCTTCACGCTCTGCATATAGCTCTGTTCCACCAGACCAAGTATGAAGACGTCTTCCTGCATACGATTCCCTTGTTTCACGCCAATGGATGGGGAGCGGCGCACACCGTCACTCTCGTGGGAGCCACGCATGTCATGAGTCCGCGATTTATTCCGCAAGAGATCTTTCGTCTGGTGGAGCGGGAGCGAGTCGGTTCACTCAGCCTGGTGCCCATTATGGCGGCCGCATTGGTGAATTGCCCGGATCGTTCCAAGTATGACTTGAGCACGCTGCAGTGGATCACGATCGGGGGCGCCGCATCTTTTCCTTCCCTGATGCGCGAGGTCGAGCAGAAGCTCGGCTGCAAGTGTTTTTCCGGATACGGTCTGACCGAGTGCTCACCCTCTCTCGCCACGGCGGAACTCAAGCCAGACGTCGCGTGCGAACCCGAAGAGCGCTACGTGCTCCAGTCAATGACTGGCTATGCCTATCCGGGAGTAGAACTGCGGGTCGTGGATTTCGAGGACCGGGACGTGCCTCACGATGGCGAGACCATGGGTGAAATCATTGCCCGCAGCGACAGTGTGATGGCCGGCTATTGGCAGCATCCCGAGGCCACCGCGGAAGCCTTGCGTGGCGGTTGGTTTCACACCGGCGACATGGCAGTCGTCATGGAGAACGGTTACATCCTGATCGTTGATCGCAAGAAAGACATTATTGTCAGCGGCGGCGAAAATATCTCATCGCTGGAAGTGGAGAGAACGTTGTTGGCGCATCCTGCCGTGTACGAAGCTGCGGTGATCGCAGTCAGAGACGACAAGTGGGGGGAAGTCCCCAAAGGCGTGGTGATTCTAAGACCAGGATGCGTCGCGACGGAAGCGGAACTCATTGAGTTCTGCCGCTCTAATTTGGCGCACTACAAATGTCCACGATCGATCGAATTCTGCGAGACCTTGACCAAGACTGCGACGGGAAAAGTGTTGAAGAAAGAACTGCGGGCGAAATACGAGGCGGGGATGGACGGCGGGCTCGACCGTGACCACAAGGAGATGGGATGGACCTGAATTTAACTTCCGAGGAAATGCAATTCCGCGACGAATTGCGCTCCTGGCTCACGGCCAATGTGCCCGCCGACTGGGCCGAGCGGCGCGAGGAATCGCTGGAATCTCGCTTCGAATATCTGCGGGCGTGGCAGCGCAAGTTATTCGAAGGCGGATGGGCGGGAGTTTCCTGGCCTAAACAATATGGCGGCCGCGGCGCGAATCTGATGCAGCAGGTCATCTTCTGGCAGGAAATGGCTCTGGCCAGTGCTCCACCGATGGCCAACACTCTGGGATTGGGTCTGATCGGTCCCACCATCATCGCGTTCGGAACCGAGGCGCAAAAGACGCGCTACTTGGCGAAGATTCTCAGCGCCGAAGAGATCTGGTGCCAGGGATTTTCCGAACCCAACGCCGGTTCCGACCTCGCGTCCTTGCAGACCGAGGCCCGCCTGGATGGCAACTTCTACGTGGTCAATGGCTTGAAAACCTGGAACAGCTACGGTTGGGTTGCCGACTGGTGCGAGTTGGTCGTGCGAACCGATCCGAATGTTCCGAAGCACAAAGGGCTCACTGTGCTCCTGGTGGACATGAAGTCCCCGGGGATCAGCGTTCGCCCGCTTCGCCAGATCACTGGAGAGAGCGAATTCGCCGAGGTCTCGTTTCGGGATGTGCGGGTTCCCATCGAAAACGTCGTGGGGAATGTGAATCAGGGCTGGGATGTCGCGATCGGGACACTCATGCACGAACGCGGCACCTTCGGCGCCGGCCTGCAGATTACCTTTCGCCGGAACATGGAGCGCCTGATTGAGCTTGCCGGGAGACTTGCGGCGAAACGGAAAATCTGCCGCGCAAGATCCCCTGATCCGTCAGAAGCTGGCCCAGTGCTATGCCGAAATTGAAGTCATGCGGTGGAACCAGATGCGCGCCTTCAGCCGCATCAACGCAACCGGAGTGCCCGGCCCGGAAGGTTCCATCCAGAAAATCTTCTGGAGCGAGTTGAACCAGCGATTGCAGCAGGTGGCGCAGGAATTGCTCGGTCCGTATCGGACAGCTTGCAGGTTCCTCCCAGCACTCCGTCGACAAAGGCACTTGGGCCTACGGATACCTGCGCTCGCGCGGCAATACCATCGAAGCCGGAACTTCGGAGATTCAACGCAACATCATCGGACACTTCGTCCTGGGCTTGCCCAGGAGCTACTGAGAACAGGTCATGCAATTCGGATTGAACGAGAGCCAGGAAATTCTCAAACAGAACGCGCGCCAGTTCTTTGCCGGGGAATGCCCCATGACGCACGTGCGGCACCTGGCTGAAAGTAAACAGCCGTACGATCCCGCTCTTTGGTCGAAGATGGCCGCCCAGGGCTACACGGGCATCATTTTTCCGGAGAAATACGACGGACTCGGTCTCGGCAAAGTGGAACTCATTCTTCTGATGGAGGAGGCGGGCCGCGCCTTGCTGCCCGGCCCCTTCTGGTCGACCGTCGCACTTGCCGGTGCGGTAATCGACGCCGTCGCTAGCGATGCGCAGAAGACGAGATATCTCGCGCCCATTTGCCGCGGCGAGGCGCGCTCGACTCTCGCCTTGCTCGAAGCCGGCGCCACCTGGGACTTGGCCGACGCGAAGCTTGGCTGCCGCCAATGGCAGGCTGACCGGCGAAAAACTTTTCGTTCTCGACGCCGACGTGGCTGACTTTATCGTCGTGGCCGCGCAGACCGGCGTTTTTCTCGTGGAAGCGCAGGCGCCCGGTTTATCCGATTACGCCGATGCCGGCTCTGGACCTCACTCGAAACTTTTACGCAGTCCAGTTCAAAGACACACCCGCGGAGAAGCTGGGCGAGGGAACCAATCTCGCCCGCGCACTCAATATCGCCACCGCGGCCCTGGTTGCCGAGATGGTGGGTGGAATGCAGCGCGTGCTCGACCTGACCGTGGACTACGCGAAGATGCGCAAGCAGTTTGGCAAGCCGATCGGAACATTTCAGGCCGTCCAGCATCAGTGTGCGGATATGTACCTTGAAACCGAGAGCTCGCGTTCGGCCGCCTACTACGCGGCGTGGGCCTTGGAGCACGATGCTCCCGACGCGGCCACCGCGACCTCCATCGCCAAAATGTACGCCAGTGATGCCTGCCGCGCCGTGGGGAACCGTGGCATCCAGATCCACGGCGGTAACGGTTTTGCCTGGGAGAACGACTTACACCTTTACTACCGCCGCGCGAAAGCATCCGAGACGATGCTGGGCGATGCGACATTTCACCGCGAACGCATCGCTCGCCTCGTGATCGACCCGGTTCCGGCCTCGTGCGGCGGCAATGATCGGAGTTCACGATGAGCACTCTAGTACGGCTGAGCAGAGACAAAGACAACGATATCGCCATCATCACCATCGACAATCCACCGGTGAATGCCCTCAGCCCCGGGGTGCCGGAGGGAATTGCCAACGCCATCGAAGAGATCAACAACGATCCCTCCGTGAAAGCCGCGGTCCTTATCGGCGGCGGTCGCACGTTTGTCGCCGGAGCTGACATCAAGGAATTCGGAAAGATGACCTCTGGCAGAACGCGCGGCGCCGGCCTTCTTCCGCTCCTCCTCGGCATCGAAAACTGCCGCAAGCCGGTAGTGATGGCGATTCATGGCGCCGCTTTTGGCGGAGGGCTGGAGCTGGCGATGGCCGGCCATTATCGCGTGGCCTCAAGCGATGCGCAGGTCGGCCAGCCCGAAGTGAAGCTCGGCCTCATTCCCGGTGCGGCGGGAACGCAACGCCTTCCTCGGCTTGCCGGCGTCGCCAAGGCGCTTGAAATGTGTACCGACGGCAAACCCGTTGCCGCAGCAGAAGCCTTCCAGCTCGGTATCATCGACCGCTTGATCGAAGGCGACCTGCTTGCCGGCGCGGTGGCCTTTGCCCGCGAAGTCGCTGGAAAACCAATACCGAGAACGCGCGAACGCGTCGAGAAACTGGGTACGGCCGAGGAGAATGCGGCAATCATCTCGGCTGCCCGCGAGCGGGTCAGGAAGAAGCAGCGGGGTCTGAAAGCGCCACTTGCCGCCATGGATGCGGTGGAAGCGGCAACCAAGCTTTCCTTCGAAGAAGGTTGCGAGGTGGAGCGGAAACTCTTTACGGAATGTCTGTTCTCCGATCAATCCAAAGCGCTCATCCACGTCTTCTTCGGGGAGCGCGAAGTGGCAAAGATTCCCGATGTGCCGAAAGACACGGCCGTCAAGCCAATCCGCAGTGTGGCCGTCGTCGGTTCCGGGACCATGGGCGGAGGCATCGCCATGGTTTTTGCCAATGCCGGTATTCCCGTTCTGCTCAAGGAGGTCGATCAGCCGGCGCTCGACCAGGGCCTCGCCAAGATTCGAAAGAACTACGCCAGCTCGGTTCAGCGCGGACGCTTCACGCAGCAGTTCGTCGACGAGCGGCTTGCCCTGATCACACCCACTCTCAGCTACGACAACTTCGGCAACGCCGACATGGTGGTGGAGGCGGTCTTCGAGGGTATGGCGCTTAAGAAGCAGGTGTTTCAGGATCTGGATCGCGCCTGCAAACCCGGCGCTATTTTGGCGAGCAACACATCCACATTGAGCATCGACGACATCGCCGGCGTCACCTCGCGGCCAGAATTCGTTGTGGGCACCCACTTCTTCAGCCCAGCCAACATCATGCGCTTGCTGGAAATTGTGCGCGGAAAACAGACGAGCAAAGAGGTCATCGCCACCTGCATGCAGCTTTCGAAAAAGCTCGGCAAGATCGGCGTGCTGGTCGGAAACTGCCGGGGCTTTGTCGGAAACCGCATGTTCGGACCCTATCGCCGGGAAGCCCAATTCCTGGTCGAAGAAGGCGCGGAGGTGGAAGCCGTTGACAACGCGCTCGTCGAGTTCGGCATGGCCATGGGTCCACTCGCGACGGGCGATCTTGCCGGACTGGATGTTGGCTGGCGGATTCGCAAGGAGTATCGCCACCTGGAAAAACCTGGTGTTCGCCAGCCCATTGCGGAAGATCGTCTCTGCGAGATGGGTCGTTACGGCCAGAAGACTCTGGCCGGCTGGTACCGCTACGACGACCAGCGTCGCGCCGCGCCCGATCCGGAGGTGACGGCCCTGGTGCGGAACTGGACCGCCGAAGCTGGAATCCCCCAACGCAAAATTCCCGCTTCCGAAATGATCGACCGCTGCGTCTACGCCCTGGTGAACGAAGGTGCCCGCATTCTTGAGGAGGGTTACGCGCTGCGCGCGGTCGATATCGACATCATCTACCTGAATGGCTATGGGTTCCCCGCATATCGTGGAGGTCCGATGTGGTATGCCGACACCGTGGGTTTGAAAAAAGTCTATGACCGGGTGTGCGAATTCCGCGAGCAACATGGAGAACTCTGGGAGCCGGCTCCTTTGCTGAAGCGCCTCGCCGAGGCCAACCAGACATTTGCCGAGTTCGGTAAGGAACATGTCGTCAACGCATAGCGCCGAGAATTATGAGCCGCGTCATTCTAGTCCGCCACGCCCAGGCGTCTTTTCTGGAGCCGAACTATGACAAACTCTGCGCCACCGGCGAAGTGCAAGCCCGCCTGCTGGGAGAGTACTGGGCCCGCCGCGGAGTGCTCTTCAGCCGCGCCTGGTCGGGCCCTCGTGTCCGGCAGGTGCAGACCGGGCGCATGGTCGAGGAAGCCTATCGAAGACTTGGCCGGGAGTTTCCTGAAGTGGCGGTGATGAACGAGTTCGACGAATATCCGGCGGAAGCGGTTCTGAAGCTAGGTCTGCCGCAGGTGCTGGAGAAATCTCAGGAAGTCCGCGATCTTCACCGGGCGTTCGAGCAAGCCAAGGACACTGACGAACGAAAAAGAAGCTTCCAGCAAATGTTCGAGGCGGTCATCGGCATGTGGGTGAGTGGTGAGTTAGTGGTCGACGGTGTGGAATCCTGGCAAGACTTTTGTGCGCGCGTCGATCGGGGAATTGCGACCATCGTAAACAGCACAACGCCAGCCGGCGATTCCGTGGTCTTTACTTCGGGAGGTCCGATTGGCGTCGCCATGCGGCGAGCCTTGCACTTGTCGCATGCCGACACTCTGCAATTGACCTGGATGTCGCGCAACGCCTCGTTCACCGAGTTTCTAAGTTCGGGTAGTCGTTTCACGCTCAGTACGTTCAATGCGCACCCTCATCTCGAGGACGAGTCTTTGCTCACGTATCGGTAGGAAGTTCACAACTTCGGAAAGACAAGACGAAGAGTTCGAAAACCATGGTTGCCTCTTGTGATCACGCGGTTGCCGTCAGAGCCGGGGAAGAACTTGATCTGGCTCGGCTCAGCGCGTACCTGGGTCGGCATTTCGACGGCCCCGGCCCGGTTACCGTCGAGCAGTTCCCCTCAGGTCATTCGAATCTGACCTATCGCGTGACCTGGGGTGGTCGTGAATTGGTGCTGCGCCGGCCGCCGTTCGGCAGCCAGGTGAAGTCCGCCCATGACATGGGCCGCGAATATCGCGTGCTATCCAAGTTGCACGAAGCCTATAACGTTGCGCCCAAAGTAATTCTCTATTGCGACGATCTTTCCGTTCTCGACGCCCCCTTCTACCTCATGGAGCCGATTCGAGGCATCATCCTGCGCCGAGAACTGCCGCCCGGCCTGCTGCTGTCGCCCGCCATGGCGCGCCAGCTCAGCGAAGCTTTCCTCGACAACCTCGTGCGCTTGCACGGCCTCGACTACGACAAGATCGGCCTCGGCGATTTGGGTAAGCCGCAGGGCTACCTCGAACGCCAGGTGAAGGGATGGATCGAGCGCTATCACAATTCAGCAACTCACGACCTGTCTGAAGTCGGACGCATTTCCGCCTGGCTCACGCAGCACATTCCAGCGTCGAGCGACGCAACTCTTATTCACAACGACTACAAGTACGACAACGTCGTGCTCGACTCGAATGACATTACAAAGATAGTCGGAGTTCTGGACTGGGAGATGTGTACGCTGGGTGATCCGCTGTCCGATCTCGGCACAACCCTGGCCTATTGGACCGACCCCAGTGACCCAGATGAGCTGCAGGAAATCTGTTCTGCTCCCACGACAATTCCTGGAACTTTGACCCGCGCCCAATTGGCTCCAACGCTATGCTCAGGCGACCGGCCGCGGCATCCACGACATGGTCTTCTATTTGACCTTTGCGCGTTTCAAGGTCGGAGTGATTGTTCAGCAGATCTATTACCGTTACGCCCGTGGGCTCACACACGATGAACGCTTTGCCACGATGCCCGATCGGATCGCGGTCCTGATGCGCGCCTCGCTGCAGTGCGCAGAGAGCGGGACGATATGATTGATCGCGCCTGGCCCGGTTGTCCTTCCCATTCCACGTCCCATCATGCCCGGTAATACCGCACCAGCCATTCCGCGACACAGCAGGGCTTGTCGGCGCCTTGACTCTCGATCGTCACCGAGAAAGTGATATCCACGAACTCTGCAGATTCCTTCACCGAAAGCAGAGTCACACGGGCGCGAATCGCCGAACCCGCCCGCACCGCCGATGGAAAGCGCACGCGATTCAGTCCGTAGTTGACGCGTATCCCGACTCCCTCGCGAACTCGAATCGCCTGTCCGGAAAAATAGCTCACCAGCGAAAGCGTGAGGAAGCCGTGAGCGATGGTGCCGCCGTAGGGCGACTCACGCGCCGCTCGCTCCGGATCGACGTGAATCCATTGCCGGTCTTCGGTCGCGTCCGCGAACTTCTGGATGCGGTCCTGGGTCAGAACGAGCCAATCCGTCGGGGGCAGTTCGCGGCCTTCGAATTCTTTCAACGAACTTAGATGGTTAATTTCGAAAGGGGGCATCGGAATCATGACGACACTAACAGAAATTCCCGGCAAGACAAGAGGTTCAGCTTTTCTCTTTGAAGATGTCCTCCCCGCCCAGGTGTTCACTCCAGAAGATCTCACGGAGGAGCATCTTGCGATCGGCCGCATGATCGATGAGTTCTGGACCAACGAAGTCGAGCCCAATCTTCCTGCCATCCGCGAGAAACAGCCGGGCGCCGCTCTTGCGGTGCTGCGGAAGTCCGCGGAACTGGGCCTTACGGGCATGACCATTCCAGAGGAATTTGGCGGCATGGAAATGGACTTGCCCTCGCTGATGGTCGCCGCCGAGCACATGGGACGCGACGCCTCCTATGCGGGCTGGCACTCCGCGCACACCGGCATCGGCACCCTCCCCATCGTGTACTTCGGCACTCCCGAGCAGAAGAAAAAATACCTGCCTCGATTGGCTCGTATGGAACTGCTGGCTGCTTATGCCCTCACTGAGCCATTGGCTGGTTCCGACGCTCTTGCCGCGCGAACTCGTGCCGACCTTGCTCCCGACGGCAAGCACTACATACTCAACGGCCAGAAAATGTGGATCACCAACGGTGGCGCAGCCGATCTGTTCACCATCTTCGCCAAAGTCGGAGGCGAAAAGTTCACCGCCTTCCTGGTGGAGCGAGCCTTTCCCGGTGTCAGCAGCGGCGCCGAGGAACATAAGATGGGGATTCGCGGCACCTCCACCACTGCGGTTTATCTCGATAACGTGGCTGTTCCCGTCGAGAACGTTCTCGGAGAAATCGGGCGCGGTCACGTCATCGCGTTCAACGTTCTTAATATCGGGCGTTTGAAACTTGGTCCTGCGTCCGTCGGCGCCGCCAAGAACGTGCTCGCCATCTCCATCAAGTACGCGAAGCAGAGAAAAGCCTTTGGCTCTGCCATCGCTGACTTCGGCGCTATTCAGCACAAACTTGCCGAAATGGCCATTCGGATTTTTGCAGCCGAGTCCATGATCTGGCGCGTGGCCGGACTCATCGAAAGCCAGATGCAAGCCAGTGCCGCCGAACGGAGACAGAGTTCGATCACCGAGATGCAGGCCCTCGAGGAGTACGCGGCGGAATGCTCGATGGTGAAAGTCTTCGCCTCTGAGATGCTCGACTACGTGGTGGACGAAGGCGTCCAGATCCACGGCGGTTACGGTTTTCATCAGGACTACGCAGTCGAGCGAGCCTATCGCGATTCGCGCATCAACCGCCTCTTTGAAGGCACCAACGAAATCAACCGGCTGGTCATTATGGGCATGCCTTTGAAGCGTGCGGCCCGCGGGCAGTTGCCTCTTTTTGAAGCGGCACGCTCCGTCTTGAACCGGAGTCAGAAACCCGAGCCCCTCGAACGAGAAGCAAAGTGTTAACGAAACAAACAGAAACAGAAAGAAACGAAGAAGATCGCCTCGTTCGCAACGCAAAAACAATCGCCCTCCTGACGCTTGCAGTCGCCCACGAAAAATACGGCGCTCAGCTGGAGAAGCAGCAGGAAGTCATCATGAACCTCTCCGACATCGCCATGGAGGTGTTTGCCATGGAATCCGGCCTGCTTCGTAGCAAGAAGCTGACACTGTCCGGCAAGGGCGAAAACGCCTTCGACATCTGCGCTGTATACCTGCGCGATGCTACCGCCCGGATTGAGGGGTTCTCGCGCACGGTGCTGAGCGCCTGCTGCGAAGGAGACGTCTTGCGCAAGCATCTCGCAACCGTGCGCGGCTATGCGGATCACACGCCGGTGAACTCCATCGCGCTGCGTCGTCAGATTGCAGCTCGGCTTTTGTCCAGTGAGCGCTACACCGTCTGACTAGAAAGGAAACCATCATGGCGATTCGTCAATCACAGATTCACCCTCGCTTCCCGCCCCGTGGGAATGCCGAAACGCACCGACTGGGCCTACGAGGAAGAGACGGTTCGCGAGTTGCACGAAGGCGAACTGCTGATCAGGATATTGTTTATATCGCTCGACCCGGCCATGCGTGGCTGGATGAACCAGAGCAGATCCTACGTCCCGCCCGTGGCCATCGGCGAGGTGATGCGGGCTTTGGCGCTTGGCCAGGTGGTTGCCTCCAGGAACCCTCAGTTCGCCATCGGCAAGCATGTCTCGGGAAACTTTGGAGTCCAGGAATATTTCATCTCCGAGGGGAAGGGTTTAATCGAGGTTGACCCGCGTGTAGCGCCGCTTCCAACTTTCCTCAACGTGTTGGGTATGACGGGGATGACGGCATATTTCGGCTTGCTCGAAACGGGCCAGCCTCAACCCGGCGACACCGTAGTCGTCTCAGCGGCGGCTGGGGCCGTGGGCTCGGTCGTGGGACAGATTGCCAAAATCAAAGGTTGCCGGGCGGTTGGCATTGCGGGCGGCGCCGACAAGTGCCGCTATCTCGTCGCCGACCTCGGATTTGACGCCGCCATTGATTACAAGTCCGAAGACGTAACTGAGGCGCTGCGGAAGTCTTGCCCGCAAGGGATCAACATCTATTTCGACAACGTCGGCGGTGACATCCTCGAGGCTGCTCTCGCGAACCTTGCGCGTGGCGCTCGCATCGTAATCTGCGGCGCCATCTCGCAATACAACAATACTGGTCCCGTCCATGGCCCGCGCAACTATCTCTCGCTATTGGTCCAGTCGCGCGACCATGAAAGGCATGCTGGTCTTTGACTACGCCGACCGCTATGCCCAGGCTGCTCAGGAAATGGCCGGCTGGATGGCGGCGGGCAAGCTCAAGTCGCGCGAGGATATTGTCGAAGGACTCGAAACCTTTCCCGACACTTTTCTGAAGCTGTTCAAAGGGGAGAACCTCGGCAAACTGATTCTCAAAGTGGCCGCAGATTGATTTTGCTTGCCGGCAGTCGCAGGTCCTGATCGCGGCTGCAGTCGATTTCGTTTTGAAGAGGAGCTTGAATGCCGTTTGCTGACAACCAAGGAACAAGAATCTACTGGGACGAGCAGGGAACAGGCGCGCCGATTTTGTTGATTATGGGCCTGGGCTACCCCTCCGCCATGTGGCATCGCACTGCGGCCGGCGCTGTCAGCTTCTTACCGCACGATCGCACTCGACAATCGAGGCGCCGGACAGAGCGATGTGCCTCCCGGCCCTTACTCGATTGCTCTCATGGCTTCGGACGCAGCCGCCGTGCTCGACGCCGCCGGCGTTCCCAGTGCCCATGTCTTTGGGGTGTCGATGGGCGGCATGATCGCCCAGGAATTCGCGTTGCAGTATCCCGAACGGGTGCAGTCTCTCATTCTCGGCTGCACAGCCGCCGGCGGACCGAACGCCAAGCGCGCCGAGCCCGCCGCAATCGAGATGCTGAAAGCCCGCACCTGGATGAGCCGGGAACAAGCAGCCGAGGCCGCAATCCCTTTTATCTACGACGCCGCGACGCCGCGGCACTTGATCGATGAAGATATCGCCCAGCGTCACCCCTGGCCGACCAGCCCGGCCGGCTATCTTGCTCAACTGCAGGCCATCCTCGCGTGGGAATCGTTCAGCCGCTTGCCCCAGATCACGGCTCCAACGCTCGTCATTCACGGGAAGGCCGACCGGCTTGGTCCCGCCGGCCAACGGGGAATTGATCGCGGCGCGCATTCCCGGCGCACAACTCGTCTTGCTCGAACATGCCAGCCATCTGTTCTCGACCGATCAGCCCGAGGCTGCGCAAAAAGCGATCTTCGAATTCCTGGCCGCGCAACCAGTTGGCGCAAACGCTGGCGAAAAGAGGCTCTAAGCCCATGAAACGCATATTCCAGCACGGTCTGCAGCTCATCCGCCGGTCAGTCCGGCCAATTCCTTCGGAGCATACATCGTCATCCATAAAATTCATTTGATGAATCTGAAAAACGCAGCTACGCTCGTGCCCGATGCGGCGCGCTGAAAAGGTACGAGTGTGCCTTCTGCCTAATTCAGACAAAGCCTGAGCAAGGGGGAAATATGGGTTTTGCCCAGAACAGTTTGGACGAGTCGTGCGGCCTCACGCTACGGGGCATGTTCCTGGAAGCGTTTATTTGTCTATTCCACCATGAAGTCAATCGCATGCGTTCTTCTGTGCTTCCTGTTCGCAACCTTTGTGGCTCACGCGCAGGGCGTCGGCTCATCGGGAGAGATCACCGGGACGGTAACCGACGCTTCCGGCGGGGTTTTGCCGAAAGCCACGATCAATGTGGTCGACACCCAGACCGGTTTGAAGCGCACGGCAATGACGAATGGTACCGGTCAGTTCCGAGTCGTGGGGCTGTCACCGGCCACTTACGACGTCAGTGCGCAAATGGCGGGGTTTGCCACTGAGATTCGAAGAGCGATCCCGGTTGCTATCGGGCAGACAGTCACCTCCGATTTCAGGATGAAACCGTCGCAGGTGGCGACGGTGGTCGAGGTGACGGACCAGCCGCCCGTGGTGGAAACTGAACGCGGGAGCCAAGCGGACAGAATCTCACAACAGTACATCGCCGACCTGCCCATCGACCGGCGCGATTACCTTACGTTTACCTTGCTCGCGCCTGGGGTCTCCGATTCCACGCCGGCTGGCGGGGGACCAGGATTTCAGAGTCAAGCAAACGCCCACAAAGCGGACTGTCGTTCTACGGCAGCAATGGCAGAGGAAACAGCATAACGGTCGACGGTGGCGAGACCTCGGGCGATAGCGGTGGCGTGCGGCTGACGGTAAGCCAGGACGATGTGCAGGAATTCCAGATCAATCGCAGCAACTACGCCGCGGACCTGGGAGGCAGCCACGGGCGCTTCCATCAATATTGTGACCAAGTCCGGCACCGACAATGCTCATGGCGGCCTCTATGGTTTTTTCCGCGACGATGCCATGGACGCCCCAAATCCGTTTTCGTTCAGCCAGGCATTGCAACCGGGCCAGACCTTCAATCCCGCCAACCCGGATACTCTTCGGGTCGCCAGTTAAGGATACTTTGAGCCGCCAGCAATTCGGCGGGACCCTGGGCTTCCCGATTAAGAAAGATAAGACATTTCTGTTTGTTTCGTTTGAAGGCTTGCGGCAGAATGCGCAGAACGCAGTTCCCCTGTTGACCGATACCGAATTTTTCGTCCGACGGCAGCGCAGAATGCCATTATTGCCGCGCTGGCGGCGAACTTCATCGTCGCCGACCGTGACTTGCTTGCCCCGGCTCCGCAGTCACCGCCGAGTGAATGCCGCCGGTGCTCTCGCAGAGCCTCTTGACGCTGAACCCGAATCCCGAGCGGCCGAACCCAGCTCGTGTGCCTGGTCAATCCGCGCTGAATAGCCTTCCTGCTAAACCAGTTTGAAACCGAGGGTGGAGTCTTTCCTTTCGACACGCGGGAATATCTGGCGTCGACCCGCTTGGATCACCACTTTAATGCGAACAACGAGATTTCCCTGACCTACCGGTATGGGCACGATCTGGAGGAGTCGCCGGACGTGAATTCTCTGACCGCTTTTTCGGCGGGAAGTTCGATCCACGACTACGACAATACTCTGCAAGCCACCTGGTACCGCCAGTTCAATCCGACCACACAGAACGAGGCCCGGGTGCAGTGGAATTACTACAGCTTTAACGTGATTCCCAACGAGCCGGGAGAGGTGGGACTCCAGATTCCCAGTTTTATCAACAATCTGGGAACGAACATTTTCATACCCAACATCACCATCCTGCGCCGCTACGAATTCGCCGACAATTTCACCAAGATCCGCGGCAATCACACCCTTAAGTTCGGCGCCTACGAGTTGCTGCGCGGCAATCACACCGAATCGCACACATTTTTCCCCGGTCGCTTTGTATTCGGATCGCTCCCCGGAGGGTGTTGATCAGCCCAGCAGTCTTGCAACCACCAGGCGCATCAATCCGTTGCAATCGGCATCGTTCGGGCTGCCTCAGGTTTACCAGCAGGGTTTCGGAGATCCGACATACCCGTACTACAACCGGCCGCTGACCTCGTTCTACGGGCAGGACTCCTGGAAGATAACGCCAAGCTTCACTCTGGACTACGGTCTCCGCTACGACCTGGACACGCAATTCGCCCCGTTGACCACGTATAAGAAGGATTTTGCCCCCCGGGTTTCCTTCGCCTGGGATCCCTTCAAGGATCACAAGACGGTGATCCGGGGCGGGTACGGAATCTTCTACGGACCCGTGGACGTCCAGATCCCCGACGTCGACTTGAGTCTGGGGGTGGTGAACAAGAATAAGTCTGCGGTCGAGAACAGCTCCGGCGCTGGCCAGGTCGCAAACCTGAGCTCGATCTGCGGGGTCTCCTATTTCGGGTATCCCGATCATCCCAGGTACCGGCTCCAGCCCTTGCAACCGGGAGATTTCTATTTATGTAGATCCGATCGGTGGGATCCGGCATATTGGGTTTACAGACCGCGCCAGCGGTCTTCCAGACGCTGTTTGCGGGGGAGCAGCGAACAATTGATCGCGTGCACAACCCCGACCCCGGGGAATCAGTGCCTGCATCACGCCGGCTGCCGTGGCGCCCGTTCGGGCATCGGAATGTTACCAATAGCGGTCCCCATCGGTCCGCTGCAGGTAGTTTTCGTGAACCAGCCGGGCTATCGTCCCCCGATCGCGCAGCAGGCTTCGTTTGGAATTGAACGTGAGATTGGACCTGGGTTCTCAATTTCTCTCAGCGGTATCTATTCGCATACGCAGAGACTCCCGATGGCGATCGATACACGAATCTGCTGCCGGCGCCGTTCAGCACGGTAACCCTGGCCAATGGCCAGACGGTTTCCTATCGCAACTGGAATACCAGCCCGGCGGCCGATCCGCTGGGCGGCACGGAGTCTCCCTGAGGGTGCGTGTCCCTGTGCCACGACTCAAGCTGCGTTGTGAATCCGCTGGTGGTGCAGAACAACCAATATAGTTCGAGGCATACGCTCTTTACGAAGGCGGCATCGTGGAAGTCACGAAACGCTTCAGCGACCACTTCTCGGTGTTCGCGAATTACACCTTCAGTAAAGGCATTGACACGTCCACGGATTACAACTCCGACTACGGGCCGCAGGATCCGACGAACCTGAACTTGGATCGCTGCTCTTTCCGAGTTTGACGAGCGCCACAAAGTGGTGATCGCCGGAGTGATCGACAGCCCCTCGAAACAGAGTATCTTGTCGGGTTTTCAGCTGGCTCCGATTTTCTCTTACCACAGCGGGCATCCTTTCAATTTGCTGGCGGGAGGAGAGGTGAACGGCGACAATCACACCACCAATGAGCGTCCCGATCGGAGCCCCGCGCGACACGGGTCTGGGCCCCAATTACTTCGACTTCGACGCGCGTTTGACCTGGCGGCATCAAACTGGGCGAGAAGGCTAACCTGCTGTTCACGGCGGAAGGATTTAACATCGCGAACCGGACAAATTTTGCCAGCGTAAACAACGAGGTGAGCCCGCTGTTTGCGCTTCCCGCATCCGTTGGTGGCTCTGGGCAGTGTAAGACCACATTTAACGTGCATGGGATTCGACCGGGCACTGCCATTGTCAGGATGGACGGAACGGCTACGCCCAGCGCGCCGCTGGCTTTCACTTCTGCCTTTCCCAAACGCCAGATCCAACTGGGCGTGCGCTTGACTTCTGAAGGCATGCCAACGCAGGAAACCATCTACGAAGTCGCGAATCGAGTCGGCAACCATCACGTTGAACCGTCCCGACAAGCTCAATGCCTGGACGGCCACCATGGAAAAGGAAGTGCGCGCCAGCCTGGACGAAGCCGAGCGCGATGACAACGTCGGCATCATCGTGCTGACCGGCGCGGGACGCGGCTTTTGCGCGGGCGCCGACATGTCTCTGCTGAGTTCCGTCGCCGCCCAGGGCTTGCCGGGCGGGGAGCGCGACGCCGTCTCGCGATTGGCGGGCAGCTCCCTTCGAACGCGAGGGAGTTCCGCCCGACTTCCAGAAGAAATATTCTTATTTCCTCGGAATCGAGAAACCGATTCTGGCCGCCATCAACGGTCCGGCGGTCGGCCTTGGTCTGGTGATTGCGCTCTATTGCGATCTGCGTCTGGCTTCCGACGCCGCCCGCTTCTCGACCACGTTCGCACAGCGCGGGCTCATCGCCGAGTACGGCATGGCCTGGATGCTGCCGCGTATCGTCGGGCTTCCCAACGCTCTCGACCTGCTATTTTCCGCCCGCCAGATCAACGCCGCTGAAGCTTTGCGCATGGGGCTGGTGAATCAGGTCTTCGCCCAGGAGGAGTTTCCCGACAAGGTCAACGAATATGCTGTCGATCTGGCATCGCGGGTCAGTCCGCGCTCCTTGCGGGTTATCAAGCGCCAGGTTTACGGGGCCATGTTTCAGACCTTAGCCGAGTCTTTCGATCTTGCCGTGGAGGAAATGGTGGCAAGTTTGCGCAGCGAAGATTTCAAAGAGGGCGTGGCCCACTTCCTGGAGAAGCGCGCCCCTGTCTTTAAGGGCAGGTGATCGCGCGAAGCGGGTGGACCGCGCGAAGCGATCTGCCTAAACGTGAAGAGTGCGAAGCAGAAGCCCCGCCAGTGTGCCGCCGACCAAAGGCCCCAGAATCGGAATCGGCGCGTAGCCCCAATCGGAGCCTCCTTTGCCGACGATCGGGAGCACCGCATGTGCTATCCGGGTAGGAAAGTCCCGCGCAGGATTCATCGTATAACCCGTCGTACCTCCCAGCGATAGGCCGATGCTCCAGACCAGGCACCCGACCAGGAAAGGTGCCAGCCCACCCGCCAGGCCGGTGGTCAACACGGCTTTCGAAAAAATCGCCCCCACGACAAACACCAGCACGAACGTGCAAATGATCTCGCTTACCAGATTCGCAGTAAGATTCCGAATCGCCGGCACCCCGCAGAAGCACGCTCGCTTCAACTCTGGATCTTCTGTCGCTTTCCAGTGCGGCCCAAAGTGAATCCAAACCATGACCGATCCCGCAAACGCACCCAGCATTTGCGCCGCGGAATATGGCATGACCTCGCCAAAACTCCCGGTCGCCACGGCGAATCCCAACGTGACCGCCGGATTGATGTGAGCATCTCGGCTGCCGCACGCGATGGCGACAAAAACCGCGCACATCACGGCCAACGCCCAGCCGCTGGTGATCACCATCCAACCCGAACCCTGCGCTTTGGAATGCTTCAACACAACGTTAGCCACGCAACCGTTGCCCAGCAAAATCAAGACCATCGTCCCCATGAACTCGCCCAGCAACGGTGAAGTCATCGGTGGCTAGTCTCCTTGGCATTCTGACCGCGCAATTTGCCGGCCTGTAACCCAGCACAATGTATGCCGGTGCATCGGCTGCTGGTCCAAGTAGCGAGGAGCTAGTGGGACGAACCGGTACAAGGCTCATTGACATAGGAGAGGTACAAGTTGACCCGGCCGCAAGGACGTTTTCAACCACTCTCGCTTGCGCTTCCGGATTCAGGCGGCTTCGGAATTCTTCGCCCTATATTTGCTCAACTCCAGCTTGGCGATCAGCGCGCGATGCACTTCGTCGGGGCCGTCGGCGATGCGCAACGTTCGTATCGAAGCGAACATCTCCGCCAGCGGGAAATCCTCCGACACACCTGCTGCTCCATGCATTTGGATGGCCTGATCAATAATTGCCAGGGCAATGTTGGGCACGACCACCTTGATTTGCGAGATTTCGCTTTTTGCTCCCTTGGCGCCCATGTTGGTCGATCATCCAGGCCGCTTTGAGAGTGAGCAGGCGGGCCTGCTCGATCATGATGCGCGCGTTGGCGATCACATCCGCATTTCCTCCCAACTCCGCCAACGGCCTGCCGAAGGCCACTCGCGCCAACGATCGCCGGCAAAGCAGCTCCAGAGCACGTTCCGCTGCCCCCAGGGTTCGCATGCAGTGATGAATGCGCCCCGGCCCGAGGCGGCCCTGCGCAATCTCAAATCCGCGTCCGGGCCCGGCGATGATGTTATCCACCGGCACACGCACGTTGCGGAAGCTCACCTCTCCGTGGCCGAAGGGAGCGTCATAAGCGCCAAAAACCGGCACCATGCGCACGATCTCAACTCCCGGCGTGGACAGCGGCACCAGGACCATCGAGTGCCGTCGATATTTCGGCGCTCGCGCAGTCGGTCAACCCCATGAAGATCAGCAGGCGGCAGTGAGGATGCCCCACGCCCGAACTCCACCACTTGCGTCCGTTCAATACCACGTGCTCGCCTTCAATGACGGCCGTAGCCTGCATGTTGGTTGCGTCCGAAGACGCTACGCCCGGCTCGGTCATGCAGAACGCAGAACGAATTTCGCCGGCCAGAAGCGCCTTCAGCCAAACGTTGCTTCTGCTCCTCTGAGCCGTATTTGACCAGAACCTCCATATTCCCGGTGTCAGGAGGATTGCAGTTGAAGACCTCGGGCGCAATGGAACACCGCCCCATCATTTCGGCCAATGGGGCATATTCCACATTCGTCAGCCCCGCGCCGTACTGTTTTTCGGGAAGAAACAGATTCCACAGACCTGCAGACCTGGCTTTGGCTTTGAGTTCTTCCATGATCGACGGTTGCTTCCAGGTGCGCCAGTCCGCCACATTCTGGACTTCACTGCAGTATCTGGCCTCTCCAGGCAACACATGTTCCTGCATGAATGCCCCGAGCCTCTGCAGGTAGTCTTGGGCGCGGGTTGAGGGGGCAAAATGCATCGTGGAAGTTAGGTTATGTCTCGAACAAGTTACACAGCCTAGCGATTCCCCCAAAATTCATCAAATGAATCTTACGAATCCAGTAATATATGTTTCGTGCATTTGAGCCAGGTCGATCTCAACCTCTTCGTCGTACTGGAAGCGATTTACCGCGAGGGAAACATTACCCGCGCCGGCCACCAGTTGAACCTCACCCAGCCCGCCATCAGCCACGCTTTGAAGCGCTTGCGCGATCTCTTGAAAGATCCTCTATTCGTTCGCCGCGGCGCGCACATGATTCCCACTCCCTTTACCCGCAACATGATCGACCAGGTACGGCAAGCGCTCCAGATCCTGGAGGTAAACCTCCGCGAAAGTCACCAGTTCGATCCCACCCATACCCGCCGCAACTTCCACATCTCGCTGTGGGAATACATCGGATACCTGATCCTTCCTACCTTGCTGCAGCGTCTGGAACGCGAGGCGCCAGAGATGTCGATTACCACTTCGCGGGTCAAACGCAGGGACCTGGAAGCGGAACTCGCGAGCGGCTCCCTCGATCTCGCCATCGACGTCCCGATGACGACCAGTGAACCCATTCATCAAGAACGGCTGATCGGAGAGCCGTTCGTGGTGATGGCCCGCACCGGGCATCCCGGAATCTCCCGGACCCTCGATCTCGACACCTATCTCGCGCAGCCCCACGTACTGGTTTCCTCGCGCCGCTACGGCCCCAGTCTGATCGACGTAGAACTGAGTCGGCTGGGCTTCCGCAGGAAGATTGTTTTGCGCTGCCAGCATAATTTTGCCGCCTGCCGAGTGGTGCGCGACACCGATCTTCTGCTGACCTTGTCCCAGGGGCACGCGCAGATCCTGAACGCTGGACTGGGCAACCGCGTTTATCCGTTTCCCGTGAAGACAGCTCAACTCGAGGCCCAGATGTACTGGCATGAAAGCGTGGAGAACGACTCCGCCAATCGCTGGCTGCGCCAGCAGATTAAAAGCGTGCTCAGTCCGCAACCCCACGCTGTGGCCGACTCTCGCAGAGCTGCCGCGGGAACCGGTCGTCGTGCATCCCGCGACGAGGAGGAACGAGTCGACGAAACGCAACAGCACTGATCAAGTTATGCTTCCCTGCAACGGCCGGATTACTCTCCCGTCTCGGCGGCGATGAACGGCTGCCAGGTCCGGCAAAAGTGCTCCTGTCTGAAGTTAAAGAAAGGGTCCGGAACCTTCGGCCCAGGTCTCAGACCTTGGACCGATCCGAAGAAGTTGAACGGCAGCCAAAACGAAGAGTGTCGCGGCAGATTCGGGTCCCCGGTATTGACGAAGTTCCCCCAGTAGGTCTTCATCTCGCCCGCAAGCTGCTGCTCGTCGGCGCTGAGCGGCGTACCGAAATTGAACAGGAACTGCAACTCCGCAGCATGTTCGGAAGCGCTCGGGAAGCCAAACACGTCGTTGGGTGGCTCGACCGCCGTGCCGAAACCCAGAGTCGGTGGCGCATTGCGGATCGTTGAACTCATAACCGAAGACCGGCACGAAACGCGCGAGGTCAATATTGGAATCCGATCCGTTGCAGGCAAAGACCAGGTCTGTGAAGATCTGCGCGAGCGCCTCATCGGAACTGGGCGCATCCCCGGGCAGGAACGGATCCGGGAAATTGGCGAGTGGATACTCGTCCGCCAGCGCGGCGCCAAAGGCAGCCGTATTCTCGGCGGCGGGGAAGCCAATCACGCCCAGGAACAGGTTGATCTCCTGCGGGTAGGTGCAAACCGCCGGCGTGCTGGAGCCCTGCGCTGCGCAGAAAGTATTGGGGTTGCTCAAGTCGAAATTCGCCGGGCCCCCGGCCGCCAGTATGTTGGGAAAGGTGCTGGCGAAAGGGAAATCGAGCGGTTCGAAGAGCCTGCCCTCATTCGCGTTTGTGCCCTGCAGCACGGGGACGCGAATGAATTCGCCGGTCGAAAACGCTGGCTGCAGCGCGCGCGGCAGGACCTTCGTGCCGAAATCGGGTGAGATCCCGTTGGCCGCAAACACTTTGCCCTGGGCGGCGAGGATGTTCGTGACCGATGCCGCGCGCAAACAGGCCGCATCATCCGGTTGCGCGCAGCCCAAGGCCGCATCGAAGGCGGCGCCGAAGATCGCTCCATACACTAGTTCGGAAGGCACGTCGTGCAACATATAGGCGCCGCTCTCGATGATCGCGCTGCGGAACAGACCCTTCGCAGTCGTGGTCGAAACCAGATTGCTGGAGACGCTGAGCCCGCCAGCGGATTCGCCGCCGACCGTAACCTTGCTGGCTTCGCCGCCGAAACCGGAAATATTGCGCTGCACCCACTGCAGGGCGAATTGCTGGTCCATCAATCCGTAGTTGCCGGCGTCGCCCACGTTCTCGAAAAAGCTTGGAGTTTGGGCGAGTAATCCGGGCTCGACCAGCCAGCCGAGCGCGCCCAGGCGATAGTTGATGGTCACCACGATGATGTTGTTCTCGGCCACCATCACCGAGGGGTCGTAGACCGCACCCGTTCCCGTAATCAGCGCGCCGCCATGGATCCAGAGAAAGACCGGCAGCTTCGAATGCGGGGTGGCGCGTTGCCGGCACGTAGACATTCAGGAAGAGACAATCCTCGGACTGCGGCAGAGGCGCGGTGCTGCCAGCCTGTGGGCAGGCTGGTCCAGGTAGATCGGCCAAGACGGTGCCCGGAGGTGGAATCGGCGGTTGCGGCGGCGTCCAGCGCGCCGCGCCTTCCGGTGCCGCCGCGTAGCGGATGCCAAAGAAGACATCGACCGCGGCGGGAGCGCTCGGCGACGGCACGCCAGTGAAGGTGCCCGTGTCGGTGACGACGGTCTGGGCGGAAGCGGTGGCAACGGTCGCAGCTAGGAAAAGCGTGGCCAAAGCAAGAAGGGCCTGGCGGCTGAGGGCAGCATTGCTCAACATGGAGACATTCCTTTCTGGGCTGGAAAAGCGACGTCTGCGCGGACATCGTCGGGGTCATATTGCCGCCGCCCCTTACCGGCGTCGCGTCTTCTTCATTACGCGGCGCGAGCGTATCTGACTTCTCGAAATTCCTCAAATGAATTGTTTGGATGATGGTAAATGCTTGCCGAGAATGCCGCCCCGTCGACAAACAGTGGAAACTAGCAAGGAGGTTTCACCCGATGATCCGGACAGCCGGTTAGCAGAAGATAATAGTGCGGGGGGCGTAACCGTTATACGATTATTGCGCGCTGCGAAACCACGCTTCCAGACAATCGATCCTAAAGTAGTCTCTGGTGCGGAAGGGGGGATTTGAACCCCCACGCCTTTCGGCGCCACCCCCTCAAGATGGTGTGTCTGCCAGTTCCACCACTTCCGCACTTTGTAAATTACCTGTAATCAATAGCTTAGCAAGTTCGCCCTGTGAGGGCATTTCCAACTGCACCGGATTTTGCACCGACTTCTTGCACGCGATGCGATCCTCCGGCCGCTGCAAATCTGCCAGTCGCGCAAACAACTTGTGGACCGCAGCCTCCGGGGGTGTACGTAGCGCATCGTGGTCTTAATGTTATCGTGTCCGGCGACATACTGCAACGTAAAGGGGTCCGTGTACTCTCCGGCCTCGGTCAGAAAAGTATGACGCATAGCGTGCAGGCCGGCATCGGGATGAGTCTTGATCTTCTTCCGTATCTGGCCTATCTGTTCCTCCAGCACCCAGGGCCCCAGAGGCTTTGTCGGATCTTGCGGGCTCGTGAAGACATAGTCGCACTGGGAGTCTTTCAGAAGCCGTTCGAGTACTTCCTTCATTTCGTGATCAATCACCAGCTTGCGCTTTCGCGCTCGCCGTTTCAGACCGCGCTTGATGATTAGCTCTCCGCAGATTTTCCCATCCGCACGCTGCTCCGAGTGGAGGCGAACGCAATCCTTCATCAGCTTTAGCATCTCGTTACGACAGATACCGGAGTGCCGCGCCAGAATGGAAGCGGATCGCAAAGGTTCGGCGGAACGCGAAGTCCATTGCGCATACTCCGCCGCGCTGAAGATGTAGTCCGTTTCACGCTCTGCTCCTTCGTCCTTCGTGTACTGTTCGACCGTCGGCACCTTGGCAATCAACTTAAGCTTGAGATGCGCATAACGCAGGGCCTTGCGAAAAGTGGCCAAATAGCGATTCACCGTGGTTTTGCCCACCGGCGTAGGTTTTCCGTCACGCCGTCGCCCCGCATGCTTCAAAGCCCAAGCTTTGAACGCTTCGATGTGAGCTTCGTCGATCTGGTCGAGGGGGAGATCAGCCCAAGGACCATAACTGAGCAGCTTCCGATAGCTCTCCTGATAAAACTTAACTGTGCCATTTTGTTCGGCTTTGGCTGTGGCAACCCACTCATCGAAAGTTGTTTGGAACTGTCTCAGCGTAGGAATGCGCCCTGGACTTTTCATTACTCGCGGAAGATTTCCGCTGCGGCTCGGGTTCTTCGAGGCCAGCAGCCTGGCGAACAACGCGAGCCCGCGCCGCACCCGCGATAGCCTCTGCTTCACGCCGGTTTTCGGTCCCAGTCGAGCGGTAGTATTCCTTGCCTCGGTACTCGAATTTGTAGGCGTAGTACGAGCTTCCGGAGCGTTTGAATACTTTCATCAGCTTGCCGCACGTCGGGTGTTGCTTGTCACGAACTGACGGATTGTTTCCGGCCGAATCATGACTCTGTCGACTTTCACATAGTCGATCCTACGACCCTGAATCCAGTCACGAAGGTCTTGACCGAAATGCCTAGCAAATGGGCAGCTCTGCTCACGTCGAGCAAGGGTTCGATGGGATCGAATGCAAAGGCTGGGGGCATCGCTTCGTGCAATGTGCACCTCGACTATGACTTCGTACTTGACAATATCGCAAATGTACACGTAGAGTCAACATGTAATGTTACGCATCCATGGAATATAATGATTAGAAAGGGCTTCATGGTAGAGAACGCCGCGATGCTGAGAGCGAGCCAGGGAGCCTCGATCCGCATTTCGGAGGCGCTGCGCTTAAGGCTTGAAACCCTGAAGAAAATCATGTCCCTCAAGA
>CAVXOK010000007.1:0-166501 GCA_963763285.1 uncultured Acidobacteriaceae bacterium
CGTGCTGACACCCATTGTTCATGCGTGTTTTCAACACTTTACGTTAGGTCCGTTAGGTGAAATTAGGCATTATTTGGTGCCCGTAGTGAAAAAATGGTGGGAGATTTTGGTCACATTTCCTTCACCACATAGCTCATTTTCTCTCCCGCCCGTAGAGAATTTTGCAGTAAACCGTGCAGTAAATTGAGCCTAATCGAGCGCGGTTTTTCAGGCTCGATGACCGTCGCTCCCGCGGGAACATCGAGTTTGAAATAAGCAAAGTTCAATGGGCGGATTGAGAGACTAGGATTCTTGACGGTGACCGTGCTGTTGCTTGATGATTCTGTCAGTCGGATTAACTGCTGGGTTGGGATTTGCCCGCTGACTGGCGTTGTATCCGTAAATCAACAACAAGAGGAGCAGGGCTCCCGCAATTACGAAGGGAGCACGCACTAGGGGCTTCGGTTTCGGAGGGTCTGGGATTCGTGCGGGTGCAACGCTGCTCCCGCTCCGTCGATGTCGCGGAAAATGCTAGTCCCTTACCGCACTTGCGGCAGACTGCGAATCGTCAGAGGTTTCGGTACCGCACTAGAACAGAACACATGCACCCCTGCGGCAAAGTTAGAGCGGCTCCAAGTGGTTGTCAACTCATTGTTCAGGTTCCTCTAACGAGGGAGAACTCAGCCCGCGAAGTGAACAAATTTAACCGATTGCGGGAGACCATGTCGGGTTCGTCTTAAAGACTTTGTTACTTTAGGACTTTTCCTTCTATTACCTCCTCAGGTACGGTGCAAGAAGAGGGATGAGAATGAAACGCAGTAGTGTTTTAATCGCAGTACTCGCTCTTGTGTGCGCCGGGCTAACGATGGGGTGTGGCAGTTCCGCCAAGCAGCAATCGCTTATACCGCCGTCGTTTTCGAGTGGCGGCAACTGGGTCGGGACTGTCACCAATTCAAGTTTCGACCAAATGGCTTTGACTATCACCATGTACCCAACCGCGGTTGGCCCCGATAGCAGCAGCGGTACTCCCCCAATGGGTCTGCAAATAGAGGTAGGAACTAGTCCAAATGACCTCACCGTCAATAGCGAAGAATGTTCCATCGCTGCTGGTGTCACTGGTACTGTCAACGCCCCTATTCCTGTCTTTACGGATGCTACAAACTTTACGATTACTGCAAATCAACCGACCAGCAACGAGGAGTCGGCAACTATTAACGGGGTTTACAACCCGAGCACTCCGGACACGTTCACAGGCAGCATGTCAATCTCCGGCTACGGGTGCGCCGATACTGCAACCTTCACCGTGACGAAGCAACCGTGACGAAGCAGCCAACACCATGAAAGAAATACGGTCTGGCGCTAATCGACAGGCGGAAATGTCCTTGACTGTTGACGCCCCAACTCAATAAAGAACTAGGGCGGGCATTCTCAAGGGGTCTGCTCTTAGTCTCCGCCGCGCTTCGCTAGGGTTAAGCGGCTTTTTTCTGCTTTGCCTTCCAAACCTTCCATCGGGCTTTCTGTGCGGCTGCAATCTTGGCTCTCGCCTTCGCTGACATCTTGCGGCGTTTGCGTGTCGGTTTCGCCGTGGTTTGTGTATGCGCCGACGAAAGCGGAAAGTGCTGCGTTCAGTCCTGACAACTGTTTTTTTACCTGGTCACGTTCTTTCTTCAACTGCTTCACAATCCCTGACAATTTTGCCATGTTGCCCCCCTTTTAGGTTTCGTGAACTTCGAAGCATGGTAACATCCGAAAAGATTGCAGGCAACTTGTGGATTACATCATTGTAGGAACCGACCATAGATTCCAGAAATCCGTTTCGCAGGATACTGGTCTGAGAGATTTACTTCAGTCTATCCTTGTCGCACACTCAGATGTTGTGCTCATCGCAGAGGAAGTAGAAACGAGCGTACAGGTTAGCACCTTCGGGCTTAAATTGATTGGAAACGACAAATGGCTATCCATTGACATGAATGGGAAGGAGCGTGAAGAAGTTCGCCTCGATGCTATTCCTTGTGAAACAGGTCCAGGGGACGATAACGATTCACGTGTCAATCGCTATCACACAAAGAGGGAAGCTGTAAGAGAAACATTCTGGTTAGACAAAATTGCCCGATGGTGCGAAGACCGAGCCATCTCAACGGGAACGGTTGTAATTACGTGCGGTCATATCCACATGCGTGCTGGATTCCTAGCAGATAAAATACGTCAGCGGGGTAATAGAGTAAGAACGTGTGAGTACCTGCCCTGTGATATAGATACTGAACTCGGCAAATTCGAGATTTCCCAGTAGAGTGTTTAGGTAAATGGGACTTGTAAGGGGTTGTTCTCCTGTCGTTGTTCTGCATCCTCGGTAGACAGCCTTGTCTGAAGGGCATTTATGGGATAGCGAAAGGAGCCGTTGCAAAGTCGGCATGGATGCTCAACAACGACTGCGGCGTGATAAGGATGGCACGATTCACAAAGACAAATAGCTAAGTCTGATATACAGACTGTCCTGCGAGCATCAAAATACTCGTGTCCACAACTGAACTGAAAAAAGAGTATGTGCCTCATGTTTTGTTTCTCCTTCCTGCTTTAAACAAAAGGGCGGGTTGTTCGACTAACTCCGAGGATTCAAGCGGTCAAGGCAGACCTTCGCAACCACGAACAGGGCGATAACGTAAATGAGGGATTAGGGCTGGCATGTTCCCCTCTTCAGGGCGTCAAGTTGTTCCTGTATCTCACGCTCTTGCCTGCATAGTTCCTGATATTCCGCGGATTCCTTGATATCGTCCCGTGCGGCACGCTGTTCGTCTACCATCTTCTGTTGCTCCGCCTGTTCGCTAAGCAGTTTCGTAAGGAAAGTCTCATGCACTCCCAGTGCGCGGCGTGCTTCTATCGCGTCGGTCGTAATCTTTAGTTCCTGCTCAAGCCAACCAAGCGGCTCAGGTTCAGGCTTGGGTTCTACCTTCGGGGTTTCGGCTCCTGCTTTCGCATGTCCCGCGAGTAGCACACTCCTTGCCCCGCATTTCTCGTCTCGTCCTTCGCGAAAGCCCATAGCCTGCAATACCCTGATGGACTGTGAATCGCCAAGACCGTGCATAACGTAGACTGCGACCGTTCTTACTTGACCGTGATTCTTCTTTGCCTCTTTGTAAGCATTTTGCAAGAACTCGGGTTTGACAGGGTGCCGATGAAGAACAATCCGCAATTCTTGGGTAGCAGAATCGAACGGCTCAATGGATTGTCTGGGGGCGGGGTTTATCGTGGCGCTTGGCGAAAGGTGCCCATCAAAAGCGTAGGTAGGCGCGAGCGGGCGATCTACGGGCTCAGGTTCCCGTATGGGCGCGGGATAGCCGTTGCATTCAGGAAGCCAACTCTCATAACTCATTCTCCCCTCCTAAAATCTATTTCGTATACTCATTCTAGAGCGTGTCCGCGTAAAGGCTTGATTCATCCGAGAACTCATCGCGGTATTGTCGCTTCCCGTGCCCGTCTACTTGAACCTGATACTTGACTGCGAGGACGGCTCTCCAAATCGGCGTGCCCGTTCCTTCTTGCTGTGCTTGCTGCAAAAGCCCGAGGAGTTCCGTCTCTGACTTTTGAAGTGCGACCGCCACGCTGCTGAAATCGACGCCTATTCCCTCAACGACAGGAAACACCCGTTTGCCGTATTTGATGACGAGTGAGACGGCGTGCCGCGTGCGGGATTCTATGTCACACGAACGGGCTAATGTGGCGACCGATTTAATGAGTTCCTCAAGGGTGCGAACCTGTTCTTGCAATGCAGGAACTCTATCGTCTGAATCTGAGGTTGAACCCGTTGGGTTGCCCGCGATTGAAGTTCGTTTCTGTTTGCAGTCTGAGTCAATCTCAGCGTTCGCCTCTGTCAATTGTGCGGTCGTAGTCGCTGAGTTCAGCGAAATTCTTATCCGCTTTGTCGTCGTGCTCAATTTGCAAGAGAAGCTTAATCGAGTCCCGCACGCTCGATAGCGAGGTCCGCTAGTTTAGCGGCATTTCATAGACTTAAATTTCAGGAGTTTATCAATTTGCGCGAGGCTTTCTTTTAACTGCTTGCGGGTTGCTCTTGCTCTGTCTTAGGTTCCATCTCAGGCTCAAGTTCAAGGGCTTGAGTGTCCTGAACCTCTTCAGTGCTTTTCCATTCTTCCCCTCCTGTAAAAACTAATCGGTCACAGTGACCTGCAAACTTGCTTGTACACCCTCGGTGCCTGACGGGGCTGCGTTCACAAATGGCAGGTTGGCTGCCCTTGTGTTGATGACGAGAATTTCACACTGACCATTGGATACCGCCCGAACCAAACCTGTCGGACTGACTGTTGCTACGTTTATGTTCCGACTCCGATAGGTGTAAGTAAAAACATTCGGAGCGACAGGGGAAACTACTTCATTTAGAGCGTTTGCCATCGCTGGCACTAACTGAACGGTATCAGTACCTGAAAGCGAAAGAGATACCGCATACTGCTGTGGGCTTCCTATCTGCTTAATGCCCGAACCCGACAATTGAACCGCGACAGGGTGCGGGCACACCTTGCGGGAACTGCGTGGCGACTTGGGGATTAACTTGACTCTGGACACGAGGCATAATGACTGCACCTGTTGATAGAGTGCCCGAAGTCTGGATAGGTGCGGGCGTGCCGTCGTAGGAAGGTGCGTCTGCGGGCGTGGTCTCTGCGTATCGGTCTGAACTCATAAAGCACTTTGCTCCTTAATCGGTATTTCGTACTTACCCACAGACCCGTGTCTTACCTACGGCATCACTTCGGGCGCTGCTTTTATCAACCCCATTGCTTTCTTTGCACCTGGGAGAAGTTCCTTAGCAACTTGATAAAGCATGTAAGCCTGAATCGGGTGAGCACTCGCCCACGCTCCCAGAGCCTTCACGCCTTCAATCGTATGGGGCAGCACTGCGGGCAAGACTTCAGGGATTGCTGCGACCCCTAAAGCCGTCCCAGCCGCTAATCCCGCTTCTCCAGTAATTTCAGCGGAGTTCTTAAGCGTCTCCTTATATCCGCCTGGAGTGTTCGCACCTGTCCATGCTTCATATTCCCCAGGTCTGGCGTTTGGTCCTGACTTGGGTGGAGTAGATGCCCATTTCTCATAGTTCTCGGGCGTCGTGTATCTCCCGAACGCAGCCGCGTTGTAAGGTGCGAACTTCGGAGCAGGGGGCGGTGTATCCTCATCAGGAATAGCGATTCCGCCAAACTCTGCCAGTGGGCTAGTCGTTGACGGACTTGACGGCGTCGTGGGTTGTGGCGTCGTTGCCTGAGTAGCGTCTACCGAGACGCCCCCAAACTCTGCTAATGGATTTGGTGTAACTGCTGGAGTTGTCATTATTGCCCGCCTGTCGTTGCGTTCGGATACTTCGCCTTGATTGCTGCAAGTTGGCTCTTTGGAACGAGTGTCGCCTTAGCAACCCCTGGGATTGTCACGATGGCATACCCAGGGACTTCAACGCCATACTTCGCAAAGACTCTCGCCGTCTCAGGACTAATCCCCTTTACGTCCCGCTGGAAATACTGTTGACTGCGTTCGTTAATCTCATTGATGCGACCTGACATCAAGTTGACATACGATTTGATGACATTCCGAGTCTGCTCAGGAGACTGGTCTGTGTTGAGGTTCGCCCGAAGATTCTCTAACTCCGCTTCGTGCGGTGTCCCGCCTGCTACGACCTTGCCGACTTCCTGATTGACTTGGTCTGCAATCGCTTTGAATGTTACGGCTGGAGATTTACCAACCTGAACCCCGAAGGCATTTGCAAAACGGTTCAATGCTTGTGTGTCGTTATTCTTCAAAGCGTCCGCTGCTTGACTTAACAATTCAAGGTGATTAGACGCCACGCCCGCGGATAGCAGTGAACCTCCGCCCGCTGTCCTGTCCGGTGTAGAAGCGAGTTCCTTACTCAAACTAGCAGCCGCGGGGTAATCGCCTTCCTGATAGGTCGGATTGATGTATTGGTGAATGAACGCTAACGCCTCCTGTGCGGACAGCCCGTTGGTTCCCTTGCGGGGACTAGTCGGGAATACGTCTTTCAATCCCGCTGCATTGTGGGCGACGGTATACAGAGACTCAAACTGTACGGGCAGTTTGACGCCCTTAGCAGTCAGGTCTTTCTGCAAGTCTACCGAGTCCATTGTTGAAGCGTTCGGGTTGAATACGAAATTGGCAGGCGGTGCCGCGGTGCCTAACTTTGGATTGTTGGCAGCATCAGTTCTGATTCTGCTGAACCGATTGCAGGATTTTATCCTTGAGTTTCTCTGCTTCGCCTACAGTCAGACCGTTCGGATTTACGCCCGCCATAATAGCGTCTCGCTGGTCGGCGGGCAAGTTTCTTTGCTACTGCTGTGACCTCATCCATCATCTGCTGGCGGTGCGGGTGCCTTGTCTCCGATACCGCCTTCCTTAGCTAAGGCGTCTTCCCTCTCTCGCTTAAGTTGGTCGGCACGGATATATTGAGCGACCTTATCTTGGTCTAACCCCATTGCTTCAAACAGTGCTGAACTATTCCAACTCACAGTGCCGTTCGTGCCGTGCTGAATCCGTTGTAAAGTGTCGGCTGTAGAACCGCCTTGTGCCAACGCCCCTTCGGCTGCCCGAATCCCGTTGATTAGGGTTGGGTCTTTCTTGACTGCTGCGGCGAGGTCCGCGTCTTCTTTAATCCCTAACTGCTCGTCCGCCCGTTTGATGAACGATTGAAAGTGCTGGACTGAAGTCAGATTGCCCTGTAACGCGAGATACTGATGAATGGGGATGCGAGCGTCAAGCCCGCCCATTCCATCGAAACTCCGATTGATTGTGCTAAAGTTTTTCTTCTGGTCCTCACTAATAGTTACGCCGCCCGCTTCTGGACTGAGGATAGTGAACAACGGGACTTCATGCGTCTCGCCTGTCTCTGGGTCATAAACGCTCTGGCGACCGCTCATTAAGATTGAGTTTGTCGTCATCTTGCCCTTGCCGTATAACGGGCTGTCCATTGCTTGCTGGAATGTCATCTTGTCTGCAAGAATGATTTTATTACTTGGGTCAGCCTGCTTGTCGTCCATAGCCTTGAAATCATCTAAGGCGGGTTGGTTTGAATCGAGCACGCCCTGCAACTCTTGGTGCCTCTGCTGGGTGAGAGCCGCCATAAGGTGGACTTGGTCGATTGAGTTCTTGATATTGGAGAGTTTAATCGCCTGTTGCTTATCGCTCAACGCCTGAGCCGCTGCGTTTTGCTTCGCTATGACGCCCTGACCCGCGTTGTAGGCGGCTCCCGCCGTCGCCAAAGCGTCAACCTGAGGACCATACGCGCTCTGACGATAGACAGTTGGAGCAAACATGCCCGCCAAAACCGCACGCAATATCGTCTTCCCCATGTAGGGGCATTTTGCTTCAGGTTTGCACATTGCCTTGAGGGTCAATGTATGTCGTGGGCGGCGTCAACTGACGCAGGAATTTCGTATACAGTTTTGCATGGTCATCAACGGGGTTGGCTTGTGCAGGTGGTCAGGAGTGTTGGGCTGTCGGCGTAGGCTGTGCCGTCGGAGTCGTTGGTGCAGCGTTCGGCTGTGGCGTCGTGGGCTGTCACGGGCGATTGATTGCCCATAATCGCATTTCCTGTCCCAGCGGGTGCCTGTGGCGGGGTGTGCCCGTGGCGGTGTGCCCGTGGGCTGCGTCTGGTCTGGATTAGGTGTTACATTGTTTGTTGCATAGTTTCCTTCTCGCCCGTAGGCGTTTACTTCAAATAGGAGGCGTTGTCTGCTAAGAACGGTTTGACGCCGTTGGGGACAGACAACGCTGGCTCCCCCAAAGCTATATCGTTTCCTGTATTCCTCGCTCATAAGACGGCGTCCGTTCTTCTTGAATCAACCGCTTGCCTTCTGGATGAATTACAGGCGGACACAGTTTCCATGAAATCGCGAAAGTGCCTCGTCAACAAGTTCTGCACTCAGGCAGACTTTTCACGGACGAAATTGTTCTTCACGGTAATCCATGACTCCGAAAGGCAAGAAATGAGATTCATCTCTTGCAAGTCTCTAAACGATTCGTGCCTCTGGGAGTCCGTCAGTAGTAAGCCCCATCCGTCCACGAAGGTAAGTCTTGGAATCCATCCCACACAGGTTGAGCCATTGCGAGGTATTCTGCGTCAGCCGCGTTCCGTAACTCGTCATAGGTCTGTGGCTCCCGTCGGCTCAGTTTTTGCGGGTTCAGGTTTTTTCTGTTCCGTAACGGTAAAGTCGCGACCTTGACGAGCGTATCCAATCTCCAACAGATGTTCGCCAGTTGCGGTAAAAGTCTAGCGATTCGTCCAGTTCAGCTTTAAATTGTCATCGCTTAAGGCAGCGAGCAACTCAAGCCCCGCTTGCGTCAGTGTCGTGCCTTGACTCGCAAGACTGCTCTAAACGCCAAAAATGTATTTCTTACCGCGTCCAGATAGTCATTCTTCTTCGCCCGTGTATCCCGAAAATGGCGGGCAGATTTCCAGAAAGTATTTGTAGTCAGGCAGAGTCAAGTTATAGCGAGCGTTCCTGCACGCCCGTTCACGGTCTGCGCCGAGGGTCTTTTCTAACTCGCTCACAGGGGCGAGAGCCGCGTGCTGCTGTGCGGCAGTCTCGGCTTCTGCCTCTGCGACACAGCTTAAATACAAGGCTTGCCGTCTTTGCTCATCGGACGGGGTGTTGCGCTCCCTGTCGATGCGGGCGTGTAGTTCTTGGTCAAACACTGCTTTTGCCGCGGCTCGTTTCCGTGACGCTTTTGTTGAGTTAATCATTTAGTTCTCCTCTTATACTGCTTCAGCCCACTTCAACAGGGCTCGTTTGTTTCTCTGGGAAAGTTTCTGTTCCGCATCTGTTTGCCAGACCGCATTACCCTCGGTGTAATCACCCATGTCCAAGATTCTGCCAAGAGAATACTTACCTTCAGGACGCACGCCTAGCGATGCAATGAATCCTTCAAAGGTCATCCACTCGGGGGCAACCTTGATGCCCGCACCGCCGTAATGCCGATAAGCGGGGTGCATCGAATTCGTACAGCGTTGAATCATGCCCGACCAAGACCAGTATGCCGAATGGCGACGCCCCTCCGAGCGATAACCGTGCGTTGTTTGTCGAACTATAACCTGCTCTTTTTGTAAACACCCACAACTGTTGGTACTCCCAGAACGAAGATTGCCCGCCCCTACCAACTTAGTAACACCGCACTGACACGCACACTCAAACATGTAACGTCCCCCGCGGACTCCTTGGCGTCCTGCGAACTTCTGTACCGTCAATCGCCCGAATACCTGTCCCGTCAAGTCTTGAAATCTAGGCTTTCTCCCCATTTTCTCTCTCTCCTTAATAACTTCTTCGTGTTCCCGCCTCACGCTGGTATTTCTCGTGAAGGGCGATATACCCGTCCGTTATTTGCTGCCTTCTGCGTGCCGCGTGCTCCTCAGCGGTTAGCACTTTCTCAACGGGTGCGGGTGCTTGTGGGTTGGATAGCGCCGCGTTCTGTTGAATCATCAATTGCGCGGTTTCAAACATCGCCCGCCCTACAGACTTTCGCATTCTTCCTCCGTGCTTTCCGTTGGTTTTGGCTGGGCTGGCTCTCCCATACGACGATAGATTTCTGCCCAAACTAGGGCGCGGTTCTCGGGGGTTAGTGGAATCTCAGGACCGTGCATTGATAAAGTTTGTAAATGCGTTGCGGCGTCAAATGCCATAAATACCTCTCCTCCGTTACTTAACCTATCTCCCCGTTTATGAATCTCGCGCTACTCCATCCGCTCATTCCTTGCCTACGATAACTTTTTTGTATTGCCACAATTCGATTGAAAGCGTCTATAAAGTCTTTAGCGGACGACAGACTGAGCCGCCCTTCTTGATACTCGCGAGAAATCTCCTCAAAGTCGAGCGAAGCACACTGCACGCGGTAAAGACACTGCCCGTATTCCGCTTCCGTAATGCTCGCTAGTTCATACCCCAAGTATGTCAAACAGGAGCAGAGCCAGATTGAATCCGTGGTCACGGTTTCGCGTTTAGACATGCAATTCCTTACCCTCAGCGCAGTCTTTGCATTCGTAGGCGAGTTGCAACTCCAGACAGCGGCTATGCTGCAAATTCTCCAAGAACAAGTCAGCAAATCTAACCGCAAGCAACGCATCGTCCATTAGCCGCACATCCTCTGCACTTGGAGGTATTGAATCCGTGTTGTAGGTAACAGAGATGTCGCCCGATTCTGATTTGAAGCAATGGACTATCCCAACAAACGGCGTGCCGCGTGCCGCGCAATACTCTTTGACCTTCGCCCACTGAACGGGGTTCATCAGGTCTTCAATCGGCTCATTACGCTGAATATGCGGGGTTCCGTCCTGTTTACGGGATACGATAAATTGTTTGCACGATTCGCTCACTTTGCCTCCTTAAACGACTTTTTGACCCCAAGGACGCACCCCCCTGATTTAGGGCAAATAAGTCCGTGTAACCCTTTTATTTTCAGTAGGCGAGTTCAAGAGATTTTTCGGTTGCCAACCGCCCTAGGTATGCCTTATTGGGTGCTCGTTTCTTACGACCGTCCGCGAGTGGGTTTGTCGCCCTAAACTGGGCTAACGTAATCGGCCAACGGAATGTTGCCAGTCCATAAGCAGATATCCCAAGTGCCTGAACCGCGCACTCGTCGCAACAGCACCATACCTGACGGCTCCGCGTGTTTTTGTCCCCGAACTTGGCATCGCCTTTAACAGATATGCTCCGACCTAAATTGCTGATTGAACCCTTAAGGCAACCCGCAGTTATGACAAATACTTTCGCTCATTTTCCCTCCTTAGGAACGGACGCGGCATACCGCTACGCCGTTATTGGATAGACCTGCCGTTCGCAACCGCACGATAGGGTGGCTGTGCACTCACGGCACCCCGTCATCCGTTTCAGTGCTTGGCACTTAGAGCAATAGAGTTTTACTGCCATCTTGCGTCCTCCATTCTTTGTATACTCGCCGCTTGCTCTACAAGGTCGCGATACTCTTCGAGTGTCTGAGATGATACCTTCCGCCTACACCCGCAAGATAACTTGCACTCGCCATTTGGGTATGCGTCCACGACAGGGCAGCGCGTCTGGCACGATTGACAAAAGAGGCGGGTGCGATGTTTCCTGAGCGTCTTAGGGGACTGCCAGCGGACGAGATTCTTGAGGCTGTTCAGAATCTTCGTGGGATTCCAAACCTGCCCCGTGCCGCGTCCCGCGGCTTTTGGGTTCGTGCACCTCTGGATTGCCGACACCCAACTGAGGTAAGTTGGAGAGCTCCCGTCTATGGCGTGCCCGTGTTTTATCTTTGCGAGGCTGACAAGATTGTGCATAGAGTCCTGAATTTTCTGCAGCATAAAAATTCATCGCTTGCGTTACAGGCAGGCGTGCGTGCGGGTAAGTGCAATGCGTTACGGGATAACTATCCCTACTCACTTATATAACGATTAAGGGTTTTTAGGGGGTAAGGGTTAGCCGTTCCAGCCTTGTGCCTCTGTGCCCTGCCCACTCTGACTCTTTAGTGTTCTTCGCTTTGTCGTGCGGACTGGCTCCCTTAGGTTGGACTTTCTTAGCGGGCAGGACTTCCTCTGGGCGAGTCGCAGGGGCGACCGCTTCCGTAACCATAGGAACCATCGGAGCAAGACGGGAACGGTTGTCATTGACTTTGAAGTAGTCTTTGATAGCGTTGTCTGCGACACGACCGAGCCACGCGGATGGTTTGAAGCCTTGGTCACGATACTGCCCGACCTTCTCAGCAATCTTGACCCAGACAGGGCGTGAAGTTCTTTCTTGAACTGGATAGTTGACCAGTCGGCTGAAGTAATCCCGCGCTTCGCACAGGCCTTATGAACGCGGTTCCAAATCAGTTTGTCGTGTGCCCGATGCCATTCAAGAACAATCTTAGAGGTCTCGTCCAGCCGTGAGACGAATTCTTTCTTGGTCTCGCTGAACTCGTCCGCGAGGATGCAGGTAGGACACTTCCGCAGATGCTCTGGGGTCGTATCATTCGTAGAGAGTTCAAAGTTCTTGCCGCATTGACACTTGAGTTTCCAGATAATCCCGCGGTTACGAGCGACACGAACGGCACTCCCCCACTGCGACCCAGCCGTCCATAGGTCTGGTGCGGGTGCCTTGGGTGCTGGGCGTGAAGTGAGAGCGTCTTTCGGGCACCAACAATCAATAATGGCGTGAAGTTCTTCGCTTGAGTTGTATTGGGCTAACTGCTGAAGGCGGGCGAGGTATTTCGGAGCGGCGACGCCGAGGACTTGATAAGCATACATAGCAGCGTCAAAATAGTTCGTAGCTTTGTTCATAGGACATAAGACCCGCTTTCGTAAGATTTAACCCCGTCGTGTCTGTAGTGCCGCGCTATCATTTCCTCGTAAGCATCGCCTGTGATTCGCGGAAATAGTCTGCACGAGCGGCAACCCTACGGGCACACGATTTGCGGAAGAGCGTAGTTCTCCGCTCCTTTGCGGCGAGTTCAAGCAAATCTCTTTAGCGTTCATAATCCCCCCTCGAATACGGCTTCAACTTCATCGGCAGTCATCAACTGATAGTCGCAAATCCGACCATCAATATAGACAGCGACGATGAAACGACCATTCCGACAATGTTGAAGGACTTCCCAACACACTCGACCGTTCGTCTTTGCAGTTGCGGCTGCTGTACTAGTCATGATTCCCCCTGTTGATTGAGTTTCTGTCTTTGCTGATTACGCTGCTGTTCGATATGCCTCAACTTCTTACTTCGCCAAGTCGAAAGAAGTGCCGAGACAAACTTGTAAATCTCTTCCGTCTCAGGCAGCCCCTTCTGGTAGCGGAATGGAACCTGGGCGATTGCTTTTTCTACTTCTCTATCAGTGCCCATAGATAGCCACCGCACCCAGGTAAGATTCGGCGGCGACAGTACGTCAGGAAGTACGAACTTCCAAAGCCGCTGTCCTTCGGCTACCCGCTCCAAAAAGGTGACGGGCGGTTGTGCTGGTTGTACTGGTACTTGATTCATGATTGACCCCCTATTGCTACTGAGATATCTTGGCGAACCCGATAGGCGAGTTTGTGACCGACGCCCGACGGCTGTCTTTCTAAGAACTTCTCTACCATGTCATTGAGGTCTTTACTCACGGTGTTTCGATGTAAATGCGTCCCCTTTACGGCGTCAGCAACAGTGAACCAGCCCGTGCGGTTGAAGACCCAAAGATTGAGCGGAGTATCTGGAACGGTCAATATGACTGGCGGGACTTCATCGAGCGTGCCTTTATCGTTAAAGACCAGAGAGAACGTTTCTGAATTCTGCTGGCGGGGAAGTACCGCCATATCCCTGTACTTCGACGTGTCATCATCGTTCGGGGTGGTCATTATGATAATTGTCTCCGTCATTCTGCCCCATGCAACAGAGCCGTAAATCGTATCCCGCTTGCTGGCGTACTTGTCCTTTGGGCTTTTCTTGGGAGCCCCGACACTGAGAATGAATGCGATATGGTAGTGCCGTCCGATTGAGTTCAAAGTATTCAAGAACGGAGAGACGAGGTTCATCTTCGACGCATCTTCAAGAAGCATGTCAGCGCCTTCCACGAAGACAACAGCGGGGAGTGTCGGTTCGGCTTCAATCGTGTCCTTGATTTCCTTCAAGACAGTCTTCAACGCCGTTGCCTTGATATGCCGTAACGGAAACGTCTTCGGGTCAATCTTCATGCGGGAGAGCGTCCGTTCGTTTGCGAATTCTCCCCTGTCAGCCATACAGACGATGAACGGAAGTCCATGAGTCTTGTGCCCGTGAACAGGTTTGCCCTGACGTTGCTTCTCAAGGATGTCAAACATCTCCGTAGTCTTCGCTGAGCCCGAACTCCCAGCAATAAGACTCGTATCACTGCGGGGAAACCAGCCATCGGGTTTGCCGTCGAGCGGTGCAATAACAAAATCAAATGCAGTCTTGACGACTACCGCAGGTCTGATAAATGCGCCGAGTCCGAACGGGTCAGAGTTAGAATGGGAGAGATGGTACTGAATAGCCTTGGCAATTTCTTCATCGCTACGACGTTCCCACTTTTCAATCCAATTTGCATGTTCGGGGGAATGGTCATAGAAGAGTCCTGACTTGCGAAATTCGGCGTCCATTGCTTCGGGGTCACAGTTCATCTTCTCAGCGAGAAGACAGAGCAAGCCCTGGACGGCTTCGGATACTCCGCCGTAGTGCGGTTCCCAGTCCCCAGCCATCAAGTCAGCAAATTTCTGTCCAGCCTTGATAAGGATTTTCTTGTGCGCCGAGAGCGAAGAGGATATCTTGGCTTCGATTCCATCAAGACCAGCAAAGACCTGTTGTATTTCTGATTCTCGTTCTTGAATTTCGCTCGGAGTTCCGTTGATATGCTGACCAGTCACAGTAAAATACTTTGAACTGTCGCCGCCGTAAACTTCGATATGGAGTTTCTTCTTACCACCAGAAAAACTGGGAGCATGCACGAGGACATGGAAGCCTGTGCCTGAAGGTGAGACTTCGGCGTAACTGTCCAATGACTTTGCAACTGATAGCGCAACGGGGTCGATTATGCCGTCTTCATCCCGAACGTCATCAAAATCGACGCCAACATATTCACCGTTAGTGAGTACATATCCGACGCCGCGGAACCGTCCCGTAGCAACTGCGGACACGCAATCGTCATAGGTTGACCATGTTGACGGAGTATCGGATTTGGCAGCATAGCCTGAGGGTTGAAGCGGGGCTTTGTCTGTGACGGAGCGATAGACTACCCAGCGGCGTTGAATCTTGAGTTGAGATAGAGGGTCAGTAACTTGGGGTTGTTCTGCGGGTGTGATTGTGGGAGTGACTGCGGATGAGACTTGTTCTTGAAGGTCTTGCATAGGTTCTCCATTCTGCTCAGTGAGCGTGGAGAACGCCTGTCATTTGGAAAGTTCCAAGGGATGCAGGAGTTCTCGTTCCCTTGGTTCCTGCTTAACGAGTCCGCTGTGGATTCAGCCTCGCCGTTCTATCGCCACAGGTCGTTCTGTCCAGTGGCTACAGTCTGCACGGATTTAGCAGACCGAGTGAAATGCAATTCTTCACTGTTCTAATCGTACTCCTTTTCTTCGCTTTTGTCAATAGCTAAGTTCGTTGAAACCCTTGCGGGACGGGCGTTCCGAGCTAGTTGCTGTAACTCGGTACGAAATACAACATAGATTCCGCACCCGCTCGACTAACAGCCCGATTACCC
Source organism: uncultured Acidobacteriaceae bacterium (assembly GCA_963763285.1). GTDB lineage: Bacteria > Acidobacteriota > Terriglobia > Terriglobales > Acidobacteriaceae > Sulfotelmatobacter. The sequence continues at coordinate 15,175 of CAVXOK010000007.1, forward strand.
AGAGAGTATAGGTTTGTTGTGCAATCGACCGCAGACCATCGAAAATGGTCACAGTCTTATATATAAATATATAATTACACTCTCTCTGGGACTACAAACCCCTACTCGTGTAGATTCTTGATGTTACCCATGACGGCGGGTCGATTGCACAGGGTATTGCACAGGGTATTGCACAAGGCAAAAACAGTGTATTTCGTACCGAAAAATAGGTTGTGCAATCGACTGTGCAATCGGGTGTGCAATCGATCCGCCCCTATGTATGTCGTACAGTACAAAATCCTACCCCACCCTAGAAATCCGAAAATAGGGTACCTAGAAAACGGGACGCTGCACGCGGACCTGCGTGGCGAAACGGGCACAGGCTCTCCATACCCCGCTGGCGTCATGCGGCACGCCAACGAGGAAAGCATGCTAACAATGCTTTGAAGGGAACCCTAGCCGCAAAGCCCCTAGCCGTCCGAATGTAATTGGGATAGCCGCGTTTCTATTAAACTACTTCGTCGGCTCAGCAGCGGGCTCAGCCGTCGCCGCAGCCGTCGGTTCAGCAGCAACGACCTTGAATTTCACATCCCGACATTTGCCGTTGTCTTTCGGCTCGCAGACTTTCACGTCGCGCTTTTCTATCTTCGCTTGGAATGTTCCAGGCAATAGCATGTCCTTCGGGTTGTCGGGCACGAGTTCGTAAGTGTTGCCGTCGCTGCCTTCAGCCATTACGTGCTCTGCCCCTCCGTGTGACCACCCAGCCACGCCATTAGCAAGGTGAAAAGTGCCGTGCTTATTTTCAAGGTTCTTCGTGCTCAGCACTTTGATGGTCAAGGGATAATCGTCCTTTGCGAACATCGGCTGAACGGTGAACGTCAAGAGTAACCCAGTCCAGCTAATCAGTCGTCTCATGGTTTTTCTTCTCCGTAGATTTCTCCGAGATTCCTGACTCAGTTGACTAGTTCAGAAGTCCTCACGCAAGATTACGAATGTAAGTCCACACACCCGTCCCAATGCGCCTAGTAGAAGGTCGGAAAAGGACCCGTAGGACGCGGCCCCGGCATTCCCGTAGCCGCACGCCTTGAGCAGGCCGCTACCTCATTGCCAGCGAGCTACGGCTGGGGTAAGTACGCCCGCCTTGTTCGTCTACCATAGTGACCCCCTTTTTGAGGGTACCTTGCTCTCCTTCGTCTCTCGTTCGCTCTGCTCTGGAATGCCGCGGGAACGGGCTCTGGCTATCCAGGAACGACGAATCCCCCCGTGCTGCTGGCAGGGTGCCAAAATGTAAACTACCCACCTCCCCAGGGCGTCCCATGCGGTTTTGGTATGCACGAAGTAGGGTTTAGGTGCCAAGAATCAGGGGTGTTTGATATACGGGATACAAGATGGTGTATCTTCTGTCCTAAAATCGTAGTCTATAACTTATTGAGACGGCGGGACTTGGTACATAGCCATTTCGTCTTTCACCATGATTTTCACTGCGACAAATGGCTAGAAAATATCTGTCTCAAAATGAGATTCGCTCTTGAAGCACGAGAAAGGGGCTGGGCGTAGTCTGGGCAGTCCTGCACGCGGCTCGCTGCTATCCTAAAGTGGAGTATTTCGTACACTCCACCTCACGGACTTTGTTCTCTCCTTCTCATGGCTCACTGTTAGGATTGCCCGATTTCAGTCTTTTGCCCGATTTCAGCCGTGTCTGGGGAGTTCGGGAATGATGGTGCGATGAACGGCACTGCGCGTGGAAATCCCCGTTCTGATAGATGTATGAATAGGTCGGCTTTCTTGATGATAAGGTCCGCTCGTTTTTCAGCGGGAATGTCGCTATCAACGGACTCGTCTATTTGACGCACAAGCGTCTTGAATTGCGATTTGAAACTCTTACCCCGATAGTACTTTGGTTTTGATGACGGGTTCCTGGGTTCATCTTCGGATTCTTCCGATTCGGGCTCGTTATCTAAATCGTCAGATTCGTCATCTGCGCGGCTTGTGTTCAGGGCGTTATTGTTGACTGCCTGCTCAAGACCATCGTCGGCAGAAGAAGGCAGGCTTTCAATAAACGCTAGCAACTCTGGGGTTGGATTGAACCACTCGCCATGCGACCACGACGACTTGAATTGATGATGATACGCCGCCTCAGCCGCGGCATCGTTTGGGGTCTGTTGCACCTTTAGACAAATTAGAGCGTCCGCTGACTGCACTTGATTGATGCGTGTTTGGATATCCTGCGTTGTACGACCAATCTTAATGACCTTCGTGTGCTTCCCTTGAAAGAAATAGACACTCATGCGACACCTGCCCGTTCACGCAGAAGAGCGTCGATGTACGCATCAAGTTCTTCCCGCGGGACGACGAACCGTCGCCCGATTTTGCAGGCTACGAGGTCCTTAGCCCAAATCGCTTGACGGATTGCCCAAACTGCACACGAGCAGTAGACAGCCGCCTGCTTGATGGTTAATAGTCTTGGAGTGAGTGTTGCGGGTGTTACAGCAGAAGATTGGACTGGCATCGCATGATGTCCTCCAAGCAGTGCGGTTCTATCTCTCGCACCAACCACATGCCAGATTTGGCATATTGCCATCTCCCCGTGTGGTGCCCCGCCTCAAGTGCGGGGTTCTAGGTGCGGAACAAATCTCTCCGCACGTAAATCAATCGTACCACACGAAACCCGCGCCAGTCAAGGCTTTTCAAGGCTTTTTAGCGATTGGACTTTAGTAACCTCATCCTGATTACCTTTAGGCTATAGCATTTATGGGACAGAAGATTTATGGTGAAAGTGGGGGTGACCTATGGCACGAAAGAAAAGCATGGTACGACGAGCGAACGGCGAAGGCGGGCTGATTAAAATCGCAGGCTGTCGCTTTTGGTACGCACAGTATTACCAAGACGGGCGACAAGTCCGTGTTTCGACGAAAACCGAGGTGAAGGCTGAGGCTCTCGCCACACTTCGCAGATTCATGGGTGACAGAGACAACGGTCACGCATCTATAACGGACATGCGCCGATTGCGCTATGCCGATTTACGGGCTGCGTTGATTGATTCCTACGTCGCACAGGGCAACAAGTCCCTGAAGGAAAAAGCGGACGGCTCCGAAACTATCGCAGGATTGACGGCGCTAGATGAATTCTGCGGATTTAAGACGGAGACTCGTTGACGGTAAGGTCGTGGTGACCGACAAGGGGGTGTCCGTTGCACAGATGACGACTGACGCGGCACGGCGTTTCGTGCGGGAACGTCGAGAAGATGGAACAGGGAACGCAGCAATCAATCGCAGTCTCGCCGCTCTACGGCGAATGCTGACAATTGCGAAGCGTGAGAAAAAGATTCACGATGTCCCATTCATCCAATTCCAGAAGGAGCCCCATGCACGGAAGGGATTCCTGGAGCGTGACAAGTTCGTCGAACTGATAAAACTGCTACCGTCGCATCTACGCCCGCTCGTCACCCTGCTCTACTACTGCGGGACGCGAATCGGGGAAGCGTTGCTGATTGAATGGTCGCAGGTCAATCTCGACAGTCGGTTGATTCGATTGGAGCCCGAGCAAACGAAGACCGACGAAGCCCGCATCCTGCCTCTGCCGAGTGTTTTGGTCAACATGCTCACTGCGATTGAGCCGAAGACGGGGAAGATGTTCGACGGCACGAATCTCCGCAAGGAATGGATGACCGCTTGTGCCGCGTGCGGGCTAGGCACTAAAATCGAAGTCGAAGGCAAACCGTATGACCCGAGGTACGTCGGGCTAACGTTGCACGACCTGCGACGTTCTGCCGTTCGGAATCTGGTACGAGCGGGGAATACTGAATCGGTTGCAATGAAAATCAGCGGACACAAGACGCGCAGTGTATTCGACCGATACAACATCACGAGCACTGCTGATGTCACCAATGCAATGCAGCGTGTCGAGTCCGCAACGTTGACGACTGGAACGACGCTCGACGGTGAAAAAATGGTGAAAAAGCCTTCACGCAGTACCCGTAAGTCATTGATGGCGCTATCGTCTAGGGGTTAGGACGGAAGATTCTCAATCTTCAAACCCGGGTTCGATTCCCGGTAGCGCTACCAGTATTTAGCCATGTTTCGTAGCCTTCGCGCTTTTGATCACTTGCCCGTGTCACGGAGTTAGCATCGACCTCCCGAACGGGTAACATCGGCGACACAAATGGAACTTTATCCGTGGCCGGGCTGGCGATTTCTAATGGCTCGCGGCCTGGGGCTTGATTAAGTCGTCGAGATAGTCGGGCCGGTCGCCATCACGCACCAGGTGCGGGTAACGCGCGCCGTCGTGGTAGGTGATGGTGCAGGTTCGAAAATAATCGTCCACGACGACCAGGAGTGTGATCGGTTTTGAAGTGTCCTTGGCAGACTTGATCGCGTCCGAGAGCAATTCCTGGGTGTAGACGCGGCCATTGACGCCAATGATTTTCATCTGCGAAGAGATGCCTGCCTCGAACGCAGGACTCCCGACGATCGAGTCGGTGACAACCCCATCGCGTCCCACGTGGAGGCCGATTGAATAAACATCGCCGGGATTGCCTTGGCGGCCCTCCAACTTCGAAGGCTTGTCGTTAAACGCGACTTTCCAGCCGCCGTTTTCGATTCCTCCCACGGGCGCTTCCGCAGAAGTGGAATTCAACCTGGTGTGGAAGAATGCGGCCCAATCAAAAGGCGCCAATGCGTTCAGCGCCTTCACCAATTCGTCGAAGGTATAAGTCTTCACCTCGGGGCCATGATTGGGGCCGCCGTGGAATTCCTGGCAGAAATCATCAATCGATTTCTTGCCGCCAGACTCGCGATGAATGATGGTGGCTACTTCAAGCCAGAGCAGATCGCCTTCGTCGTAGTAATCGGTGCCTCGGCGCCAGTTCATCCATCCGCCTCTTCCGAAGCCCAGGCCAGGTTCTGCGACCGCGGTGTCGAGCAATGGGCGCCAGGTACGGCCGGGGCGTCCGGGGCCGAGCATGGCCGCGATGCTGGCCAGGTACTCGTGGTATTGGTCTGGAGTCCACAAGCCGCTGCGCGCGGCCAACATGGGCCCAAGGTAGTCCGTCAGCCCCTCGTAGCCCCATAGCAGATCCGTTTTCATGGGCTGTTCGTAGTAAGGGACGGTCAGATCAGCGGGGCGGCGAAACTTGCCGTTCCAGGAGTGAACGAATTCGTGCGACAGCAGTCCGCCCAGCGACATGCCGGAACTGGGCAAAAGCAGAGTTCGCTCCGGCAAGCGGCTGTTGTTCGACTCGTGGTGTTCGAGGCCGAAATGCGCCACATGATCGCTGAGCGCGAGCAGGAAATGGTAGTCGCGATAGTGGCGAGCGCCAAAGAGTTTGCCCGACTCGGCCACCAGATTGATCATCTGCTTCTGGTTTTCGGGGCTCATGTTCAGAGCATCTGCGCTGTCGGCAGCTATGTCGATTTCGTGATGGATGGATTCGCCCGGCGGCGTGATGTCGATGGTGCGATAAAACTCTCCGGTAATTACGGGCGAGTCGACGAGCAAGTCCAGAGAAATCGGTTTGAATGAAACTCGGTTTCCGGATTCATTTTCGACGGGAAGCGGGGTGCCGAATTTCCATCCGTCCGGCATCAGAAGCTTGGCTTCATACGTAAGCTTCTCGGCGGGGATGTCTGCGGGATAAAGTACGACTTCATTCCATTCGAGGACCATCAATTTGTCAGTGGCTGAGCCGCCGTCGGGCTCAATAAAGTCAAAGCTGGCGTTAAGGTGGGTGACGCCGCGGGGGATTTCCAGGTGGAAGGTGAAAACATCCAGCAAATCACGCTGCCACGGGATGGTCTGGCCGTCCGCCTCGAATTTAAGGCCCGTGAGATTTGCGATGGGTCCGTCGGGCCCGTGCTCGCCGGGAATCCATTTCGGGTAGTAGAGAGTTAGAGGTCCGGGCTTGACGGGCATCACCAAGTGGGTGTGCAGCAGCTTCTGCTGAGTCTTAGTTGCGTCCACGGTGACCGAGATTGCTTCTTCGGCGAGCGCGGCGGACGCGGCCAGCGCCAGCACTGAGAAGAAAAATAAGAACGAGCGAACGCGGAACGAATTCATGCAAATGCTCCTCTAAGAAAACGGGATGAACCCCACTGATGCATCATATCGTGCTTCACGCGTGCTCCGGCAGGGCCAGCCTTGACCGAATTTCGGTGACGATCTCGGCGGGTGAGCGGTCGGCATCGACTGTCACGGCGTCTTCGGGAGCTTCCAGCGCCGCCAGTTGGCTGTCGAGCAGGCGTTCCGTCATGAAGTGTCCGCGGCGGGCATGCAAACGCTGCCGCAATATTTGCGGCGTCCCTTTCAGATAAACGACCTGCACTTCCGGGGAGACTTGCAAGCGCTCTCGGTATGCCTGCTTCAGGGCCGAACAGGCCAGCACGGTGTTTTTTCCTGCGGCAATCCAATTGGCGATGAGGGTGCGCAAGGTTTCGAGCCAGGGGGCGCGGTCGGCATCGGTCAGCGGAATCCCGTTCCGCATCTTTTGTACGTTCTCGGGCGAATGGTAATCGTCTCCGTCTACGAAGTCCCATCCGAGTTCTGACGCGAGCAATTGTCCGATCGTTGTCTTTCCCGCGCCTGACACTCCCATCAGCAAGATGACCACGAATCCTCCGTACTGACGCGTGCACGGTTCTACTTCACATACTTCGGTCCCGCCGGAGTATTCCACGGGTCGTAGTGGAGCGCGAATTGGATTCTGTCGGGAATTGAGGGGTGCGAGTAAGACCAGAAGACGAGCAGCGGATTCGGCGTGGGATAGTCGTAGCTCTTCTCGCCGAGCTTTTGGAAGGCCGAGGCTGCGACTTCGCCGTTGTTGGGGAACAGGCCGTGCGTTACTTCCAGTCCGTAGATATCGGCCTGGTGTTCGATGTGGCGGCTGAAGGCGTTGCCGATCGGTTCGCCAACCAGGCTGAGCAGCGAGAGCGCCAGCATCAGGACTGGTAGCGCTGCCAGGTCGTTGATGCCGCGGATGTGCCAGGCCTCGCCCCATCTTGCCAGCATGGCGAGCACGATGCGGCGTCCCAGCCAAAAGCCGGCCAGCATCATGGCCGCGAAGAACGCGAGTCCTTTGTAGACGTGGTTCAAGACGTAGTGGCCCATTTCGTGTCCGAAGACGAAGAGGGTTTCGGGGATGGTGAGGTCGCGCGAGGTGTTGTCCCAGACCACGACGCGCTTGGTGGCGCCGATGCCGGTTACGTAGGCGTTGTAGGTGGTGACTTTTTCGCTGGCTTCCATTTCGAACATGCGGTCGCGCGGAATGCTGAGTCCGCCGCGGTGGGTTACCTTTTCGATTTCGCTGACCAGGAGCGGCTGCTTATTCTCCAGCGGTTCGAACTTGTTGAACAGGGGGTCGAGAATGACTGGCGCGACAAAGATCAGCAGAACGAGGAACGGCAGGGTCAGCAGCCAGAAGTAGAACCACCAGCGCTGCGGGCTCTTGCGGATGACCCGGAACAGGCCGAAGACTACTGGAACGAGGATGACGAGCGAAACTCCTTCGGCTTTGCACCAGTCTGCCTGCCCATGAGGCCCAGCCCTGCACGGAGAGTCCGTAGGCGCGCGAGATGTGCTGCTCGTAAATGTCGATGGGCAGGGAGATGATCGCGATTAACAGCGTCAGCAGGGGCACAAAGATCAGCGTCTGCAGGAAGCTGTTCTTGCTGGCGCGCTCGGCGAGATCGCGGAACGCAGGCGCTACACGCAGCTTGAGCAGGATGCCAGAGAACCACGATTCCGAAGACCATGCCGAACAGATAGAGCACGGTGCGCGTCTGGTAGAGCGCCTCGGCTTTGGCCAGCTTGTCTGGAGGCAGGCTGTATTCGGTGACTTTGAGTTCCTGCGGTTGCGGATGCGCTTGGACTTGCTGCGTTTGGGCCGGTGCCGGGCTCGGCTTCTGCGGCGGGCGCAGACTGGGCTGCGGCAGATGCGGCGATTACGAAGCAGAGGAACAGGCATGATGCGGTTGCCTTCACGAGGGACTCCTTCGTTGTGCACCGGGTTTGCACAGCGGATGATAGGTTACCGCGGACCTAATAATCCAGGCCGGAGCGGGCATCCGTGAGAGCCGCCGTGCTTGGAGAAGTTTATAGAGACTTCAAGAACTGGATGATGGCTTCCTGGTCGTCGGGCTTCAGTTTTTCAAATTGTTGACTTACATGGGCGGCCTCGCCCGCGTGGCGCACAATGGCGTCATGAAATGTGAGAGATGCGCCGTCGTGCATCAATCGCGGACGCAAGCGGACTCCCCACAACGGGGCGGTGCGTATTTTGTTTCGGCTGCTCTCGAAGTCCTGCTTCGCGAGATATGCCGACATCATCTGGAAGACTTTGTTTCCGTAGTGCTCCCGGGTCGCCTGCAGGATTCCGTCGCCCGTACCTACGTCATGCATCAGGAAATCCCCGTAGGGATGGAATGTGATGGAACCGAGCGCGGCTGGAATCGTAAACGTGCCGCCGTTGATCTTGGTTCCAGCGGGGGCGGTGGTCAAGGTTTCGACGTGGCAAGTCGCACAACCGATCTTGACGAACAAAGCGTTGCCCTTCATCGCAAGCGCGCTGCTCGCGAGCTGGGAATCACGCGCGGGAGCTTTGGTGGCTCGAATAAAGCGGGCGAAGTGATCAATGTCAGAAAGGCCATCGGCTCCCTGGAGTGTCATTCGGCTCGGAAACCGTGTTACAAAGCTTGGTCACCTCGTCGGGTTGAAGGCGGTTGGTGATGCCCATCTCGTTGAGGTAAGCGTCGCCGGAGAACGACAGCAGGCTGGCGTGCTGGTCTTTCCAGCCGAACCTGCCGACGGCCATCTGTCCGGGAGCTTCGACGATCGGGACCTCGAGAACCTGTCCGCAGATTTTCCGGTGCGAAGACTTGCATTGCTGCGTGGCGAGATCGATCAGCGTTTGATCGGAGAGCGCCTCGACGAAACCGTCTCCCAAGAGGTTCAAAGAAATGCGGAACGTGCGGATGGTCTCTGTCTCCGGAGCACGCTCTTGAATTTCATTGTTGGGATAAGCGGCATTGGGACAGATCGCGCGATCATTCACCAGCGAGCGGCCGGAGATCACTTCGGCGCCGTGAGCGATCGGGATATCCGGATTGCGGAAGTGTCCCTCCGGGCCCATATGGCCGACCCGTAGTTCTGTGACCTGGGAGGCGGCGCCGGAAACCGGACTCTGATGGCACTCGCGGCAGGACTGCGCGTTGTAGAGCGGTCCGAGGCCGTCGCTTATCTGCTCGATCTCCTCGAATGTCTTTTGATCGGCCTGGTGGGTCGCATCATCGACGACGCCGTTGCTTTTGTTGTCAAAACCGGCAGGCGCTTCCGCCGGCGGCAGGGCGGCTGCCGCGAGGATGAAGATAAGGATCAGGATGGCCAAAGGGATCAAGGGTCGCATAGCGTATTCCCCTTTCTACGACGGCCTCGCGGAAGGCGCTTCTCACAGAGGACTTTTTTCAGACTCGTAGCCGAGTCGAGAGACGAATTTGGAAACATGAATACCACCTTTGCTGGTGTTTGTCCAAGACGAAAACGATCTTGGTACCTGAGAGGTAAGTTCCTGATCGGATCGCGGCCGCGTGGTTGGGACTATAATGGCGCGACACGATGGCTCTTACCTCTGGCACGAAGCTCGGTCCTTACGAAATTCAGTCTGCGCTGGGCGCGGGCGGCATGGGAGAAGTTTACCGTGCCCTTGACACTCGCCTCGACCGCACCGTTGCGGTGAAAGTTCTTGCCTCTCATCTTTCTTCTTCGCCGGAACTGAAACAACGCATGGAGCGCGAGGGGAGGGCGATTTCTTCGCTGAACCATCCTCACATCTGCCAGCTCTACGACATCGGTTCGCAGAATGGCACCGATTATCTGGTGATGGAGTTTCTGGAGGGGGAAACTCTGGCGGATCGGCTGCGCAAAGGCGCGATGCCGCTGGCCGAGGTGATCAAGATCGGGATTGCCGTGGCCGAAGCGCTGGCAGTCGCGCATCGTTCGGGCATTGTGCACCGCGACCTGAAGCCGGGGAACATCATGCTGACGGCTGGCGGCGCGAAGTTGATGGACTTCGGGCTGGCGAAACCGCTGGGCGTGCAAGCGGCGTCGGGATCGGGATCAGCGCCTTCTTTTACTGCGGCGGCTACGATGAGCGGGCCTAGCCCGTTGACCCCGCTGACCACGGCGGGAAGCGTCATCGGCACGATTCAGTACATGTCTCCGGAGCAGATCGAAGGAAAAGAAGCGGACGCGCGCTCTGACATTTTTGCGTTCGGCGCTGTGCTGTATGAGATGGTGGCGGGGAAGCGGCCGTTTCCGGGGAAGAGTCAAATCTCGCTGGCGTCTTCGATTCTGGAAAGCGATCCGGAGCCAGTAGGCAAGTTGAAGCCGACCACTCCTCCTGCGTTCGAGCATGTGGTGACGACGTGCCTGCAGAAGAATCCGGAAGAGCGCTATCTCGCGGCGCACGACATCAAACTGGAACTGCAATGGATTGCGGCGGACAAATCGTCTACACCCGCCGCGGCGTCGACACCCGCACCGTCTAGTACGCGCGAACGTCTCGGCTGGGTCGCCGCTGTCGTGGCAGCGATTGTTCTGACAGCGGCTGCCGCCATTTTCTTCTACCATCCGGCGCAATCTGCACACTCCATCCGCACCGTTATCAATCCCCCTGAAAAAGCCACGTTCGATCTCACCGGCGACTCTGCCGGACCACCAGTAACGTCTCCAGACGGCACATCTCTCGCGTTTGCGGCCACCGGCACGGACGGCAGGACTGCGCTCTGGGTCCGTCCCATGAACACGGTGGAAGCTCGCGAACTGCCCGGTACCGAAGGCGCGACTTTTCCCTTCTGGTCGCCCGACAGCCGTTCCCTCGGATTCTTTGCCGACGGCAAACTCAAAACGGTCGACCTCGAAGGCGGCTCGACGCAGATAGTTTCCGACGTGCCACTCGGTCGCGGCGGCGCGTGGGGACCGGATGGAGTGATCCTCTTCTCTCCGGCTCCCACAGCTCCTCTCATGCGCGCGAGCGCTAGCGGGGGCACTCCAGTTCCGATTACGAAGCTTGACGCCGCTCTGTACACCTCGCATCGCTGGCCGTTTTTCCTTCCCGACGGGAAGCATTTCCTCTATATCGCGCTTCACCATGATGCTGCCAAGTCGGCGAACAATACGGTCTACTACGCGTCGCTCGACGGCCGGGAAAATCGTCCGTTGCTCCACTCTCAAACCAACGCCATTTACGCCAGCGGTTTTCTTTTGTTCGGGCGTGGCGATCAATTGATGGCGCAAGCTTTCAACCCTTCCTCTGGAACTCTGAGTGGCGAACCCCAGAATGTGGCCAAGGGTGTGATGAACGACGCCAGCACCTGGCACATGGATGCTTCAGCATCTAATGATGGTCTTCTGGTTTTCGGCAGCGGCGCCTCAGGCGACCTGGAGCTGGTCTGGATGGATCGCAGCGGGAAGATCAGCACCATTGCCGACAAGCTCCCTGATTTGCAAGCAGCGGTGCTTTCGCCGCAAGGAGACCGCGTCGCTCTTCAGATGAATGCCGGTCAGACCGATATCTGGGTGCTCGATCTGATTCGCGGAGTCCGCACCCGAGTCACCTTTGGACCGGTTGGGAATGTTTCCCCGCTCTGGTCGCCCGACGGCAAGTGGCTCGCATACTCCTCGGCTCAAAACGGGCATTTTGCCATCTGCCGCAAGCCCTCCGACGGCAGCGGCGCGGAAGAGTGCTTCCTCACCGTTGACCAGCAGCCCGCACTCCACGATTGGTCGCGCGATGGTAAGTATCTGCTGTATTCGTTGCCAGTCCCGGGTAGCCCCTTACGGCAGATATTCGCCTTGCCGCTCGAGGGAGAGCGCAAGCCGTCGTCGGTAGTGGAGCGGGGTGCCTTCGGAAAACTTTCTCCAGACGGCCGTTGGCTCGCCTACCAGTCAGCCGAATCAGGCAGGTTGGAAATTTACGTGCTGCCCTTTGGCGGCGGGCAGGGCAAGTGGCAGGTCTCGGCGAACGGCGGACATCTTCCGCAGTGGAGCACGGACGGCAAACAACTCTACTACATGGACCTGACTTACAATCTTTTCTCGGTCCCGGTAAAGAATACGGGCGGCTCACTGCAATTTGGCGTGGCTGAGAAGCTGATCAGCAATTGGTCCGCTCCGCAGGTCTTCTACGACGTCTCGCCCGACGGCAAGAAATTTCTTCTGGACCGGGTTGCGCAGCAGGTCAGCCAGTCCGTCACTGTGGTTACGAACTTCACGGCGGGGTTAAAGAAGTAGGCGTAACCAGTATCTGGATGCTCCTTTAAATTCGCGGCGCAGGTGTAGCATGAACATTTCCATTCGGATTGCAGCCGCTGTGCTGCTGCTTACAACTTCCATGTCCATGTCGGCACGAGACCGGTCCAACGCGCGCTCAATGGTGGTCACACGCTACGGCATTGTGGCGACCAGCCATGTGCAGGCTTCGGTGGCGGGGGCGAAAATTCTTGAGCGCGGTGGCTCTGCCGTGGATGCCGCGATTGCCGCGAACGCCGTGCTCGGCGTCACCGAACCCATGATGAACGGCATGGGTGGCGATCTGTTCGCAATTTACTGGGAGGCGAAAACCGGAAAGCTGTATGGGTTGAACGCGAGCGGATGGGCACCGCGCGGGCTGACTATTGCGCACGTGAAAGCCCAAGACGCGACCGTAATGCCCGTGCAAGGAATTGATTCGGTCACTGTCCCGGGTGCGGTCGCGGGATGGCACGCGCTGCACCAGCGCTTTGGGAAGCTGGCGTGGAAAGATCTTTTCCAGTCTGCGATTTCTTATGCTGATGATGGCTATCCAGTTCCGGAGGTCATCGCGTCGTACTGGAATGACGCTGCCGGTTGGCTTGCGAACGATGCCGAGGCGCGGCGGGTTTATTTGCCCGGTGGCAAGCCTCCGGTGGTGGGACAGGTGTTTCAGAATCCCGATCTGGCGAAGGCTTTGCGGCTAGTGGCCGAGAACGGAGCGGATGCATTCTACAAAGGTGAGATTGCCCGCGCGATTATCAGTACATCGCAGAGCCTGGGCGGGACGATGGCGGCCGATGATCTGGCCGAATTCTCGCCGGAATGGGTTGAGCCGATTTCAACTACCTATCGCGACTGGACCGTCTACGAACTTCCTCCGAACGGGCAAGGAATGGCGGCACTCGAGATGCTGAACATCATGGAGACTTCTTCGCCGTCGCCCGACGGGCCGCTTAGCGTTGCGGAACTGCATAAGAAGATCGAAGCCATGAAGCTGGCTTATGCCGATCTCGGGAAATACAACGCCGATCCGCGGTTCGCGAAAGTTCCGGTGAAGGGGATGCTGTCGAAGGAGTATGCGCGGGAACGCGCCAAGCTGATCGATCCCGGCAAAGCCAATTGCGACGTTGCCGCCGGCGCGCCGCCGTTTAGTGACACGACTTATCTTTCGGTGGTCGATCGCGAGGGCAACATCGTTTCCTTGATTCAGAGCAATTATGAGGCGTTCGGAGCGGGCGTTGTGGTGCGCGGCATGGGATTCGCGCTGCAGGATCGGGGTGCGTTGTTTTCGCTCGATGCTGCTTCGCCGAATGCGCTCGCGCCGCGGAAGCGGCCGTTCCACACCATTATTCCGGCTTTCATGGAGCGTGGAGATCAACACATTGGCTTCGGGATCATGGGAGGAGCGAACCAGCCGCTGGCTCACGCGCAATTTGTTTCCAACGTAGTCGACTACGGAATGAATATTCAGGAAGCGCTGGAGAATGCGCGCTTCACGGTCAGTCCGCAGCGCGGCTGCAATATTGTGATCGAATCAAGAGTGCCGCTGGAAGTGCGGCAGAAACTTTCCGCGATGGGTCATCAACTCGACGTGCGGAATGCCTACTCGACGGCTATGGGCCGCGGGCAGGCTGTTCTGCACGACTCGAAGACGAGGGTGAACTACGGAGCGTCAGATGCGCGGGCCGATGGGGCGGCAGTTCCGGAGCAGTGATCAGTGGCCAGTGGTCAGTGGTCAGTCACAGTGCCGGCTGCAGTTTTACTGACCACTGCCCACTGAGCACTGGCCACTGCTTTACGACCGGAACAAATTCCTCGCGATGAACAGACACGTTGGCCGGGCGCTCGCCTAGCCGCCGCATGAAGTAGGGATACCACTCGCTGCCAAAAGGAATATAGATGCGGACGCGCCAGCCGTCGCGCGCCAGCTTGCGCTGCAGGTCGCGGCGGATTCCGTAGAGCATCTGAAACTCAAACGAGTCGCGGGAAAGCTTTTCGCGCATGGCGAAAGCCTGGGCTTGCTGAATAATGCTCTCATCGTGCGTGGCCAGGCCGTGATAGATGCCGCTCTTCATCAGAATCTTCATCAGCTTGACGTAGTTGGCATCGACATCAGACTTTAGAGGGAAGGCGATTTCCGCAGATTCTTTATAGGCGCCTTTGCACAGGCGGATGCGGATACGCTCGGCCAGAAGTTTTTCGACGTCAGCCTCGGAGCGTTTCAGGTACGACTGGATTACCGTACCGACCGAGTTGGCGTTTCCCGGCATGCGATGGAGTTCGTGAACGAAATCCAGAGTGCGCTGGGTGTAGGGAGAGCCTTCCATATCGACGCGCACAAAGCCGGGAGGGTCCATGGCTGCGGCCTTGGTCACTAGTCCGCTGACGATCTCGCGGGCGAGCTTCTCGTCTACATCGAGCCCCATGTGAGTTAATTTGAGGCTGATGTTGGCATTGAGCTGGTTGGCGACGATCGCGTCGAGAATCTGATGATAGAGCTGGGCGCTGTGACGGGCTTCGTCGGGATTGGTGACATTTTCGCCGAGGTTGTCGATGCTCACGCTCATGCTGGCGCGGTTGATGGCCTGGGTGGCGCGGACGGCGTCGGCAATCTCAGTACCGGCAACGAAGCGATTGGAAACACGGCGCCCGAGCGAAGAGTTTTCGGCAAAAGTCCGCAAAGATGGGTTTTCAGAAAGACGGACGAAGAAAGTTCTTAACATTCCGCACCTGGGGAATTATCCGCCGGAAGCGATGAATATATAAAGAGCACAGAAAGTTGTATCACACCGCGGGCGTGCTGCAGTCAGGCCGGCGACGTAACGATCGAAGCGCAAAGCGAGTTGGCAAGCTGGAGGCCGGTGCTTAAGGGTTGAATCGGAGTTCAACCGACTCGTGAGTTTCGTGAGAAGCGGCCTCCCACTTCCACTGGCGGAGCGCCTCCTGGGCAGCTTGGGCAAGCAAGGGATGGCCACCCTTGACCTCGATGGACGTTACCTTTCCATTCGCGGCAACCAGGACGTCTGCACGTACCGTGCCTTGGATTTTCATGGAGCGGGCGATGTTGGGATATTGCGGAACCACTCGGCTGACAACTTTGCGTCCGCTCTCAGAAGTGTCCTGAGTGAGAGCGCGATTGGGAGCGAACGTCAGTACTGCGAACAGAACAAATAAAGCGACCGAAATGCGGCTTTTCATTGGGGTCAGTGGTTCCGTATTCAGAATTTGTTCTCATTCAGAATAAGAGGGATCTAACGTGCGCAGTAGATTACCTCAGTAATACGACCAACGATTTTCCAGGAAAAGGCGGGCTTGCGGCCGATTGATCGGGCGCGGCGCGAGGCTTGCTGACTCGCTCAGGCGCCGTGTTCTTCGAGGAACTTCTCGACCTCGATGGCAGCCATGCAACCGGTTCCGGCCGCCGTGATGGCCTGGCGATAGCGACGGTCCTGCACATCGCCGCAGGCAAAAACGCCTCGAACGCGCGTGTGCACATAGCTGTGGGTCTTGAGATAGCCGTCCGCATCGGTTTCGAGCTGGCCGTCAAACATCTTCGCGTTCGGTTCGTGCCCGATGCCGAGGAATAGAGCGTTGGTGGGGAAGTCCCAGACTTTGCCGGTCTTCACGTTTCGCAGCTTGAGGCCGGTGACTTCCTGCTTGGCATGATCGTAGACATCTTCGACGACCGTGTCGGTGAGGAACTGAATCTTCGGATTCTGCTTAGCGCGCTCCAGCATGATCTTGGAAGCGCGGAAGCTGTCCCGGCGGTGAATGATGGTGACTTTGGTGGCAAAGCGGGTGAGGAACAAGGCTTCTTCCATGGCGGAATCGCCGCCGCCGATTACCACGATTTCCTTTCCGGAAAAAAAGAAGCCGTCGCAGGTGGCGCAGGAAGAAACGCCGTGGCCGATGAGCTTCTGCTCGTTGGGAATGCCCAGCCAGCGCGCGGAAGCGCCGCTGGCGATGATGAGCGCTTGGGCGTGCACCTGATGCTTGCCAATATGAAGCAGAAAAGGACGCTGGCTGAGGTCGGCGCTGGTGAGATGGCCTACGCGGTATTCCGCGCCGAAGCGTTCGGCCTGCTTGCGCATGTTCTCGACCAGTTGCGGTCCCATGATTCCTTCGGGAAAGCCCGGGAAATTCTCTACCAGCGTGGTAAGGGAGAGCTGGCCGCCGGGCTCGTGGCCCTCGATCAAAAGAGGTTTCAGATTGGCGCGCGCGGTGTAAAGGGCGGCAGTATGTCCGGCGCAGCCGGAACCGATGATGACGACGTTGCGGGTTTCGCTCATGATTGGATAGCCGTTAGATTGCGGATTTCAGATTTCGATGCATCCCTGGCAGATGCTGACAAAAAGCAAATCTTTACCACCGAGGACACGGAGCACACAGGCTAGTTCTTCTTCATTTCTTTTCTTCGGCCGGACTGGCGGCTGGCTTAGCCGATTTCGGTTTCGCCGGTACTTTCGGTTCTGCTCCGGGAATTTGCGCCAATTCCGCGGGTACAGTGTGACGGACGCCGAGCAGGCTGCGATAGTTGGCCAGCACTTCAGAGGCGGCGCGAAATAGCGGATCGTAGGCGCTCTGGTCCGGCGGCGGCCCGTTTTCCGAGGCCATGCAGCGAGCCAGCGCTATGGACGACTTCCCAAAACGCTCGAGCCGGACACGGCTGGCCGGGGTGTTGGCCGTGACCATAGCTTCCGCGCTGCCAATCGCCGACGCGCTGTCTTCCATCGAGACCTGAATCAGATCTTTAGGCTCGCGCACGTGCAGCACCAGAGTCTCGATCATGTTCTGGCCATCGTTGCTGAAAGAATACTGCACGCTGGAGAACAGAGCCTGCACCGAGAATTCGCGGCGAATGCGTACGTAGTTGGCGACCGAGGGCTCATCGGACATTTTCGTGCCGCTTCCGGGCTGGAGGAAGTTAGGCGGCTCGCTCAGCATAGAACGGCCGTGAGAGATCTCGAAGTCATCGCTGAACAGCGGCTGCTTCGGAACGCGCGCCAGGGCGGCCGCGATTTCCTTTTGTTCTTCGGCCGATGGCGTGCAAACGTTTAGCATGTTCACTTTCACTTGCGGCTGGGTCGAAGGAGTCTCGGCAGCCTGCTGAGACACGGCGGGAAGAGTTAGCAGAAAGGCAGCGACGATCGGAATGAGTCTTGAGAGCACGCCAGAATGATAACCCAAGGATGCGCAGCTGTCTCAGCTTTTCACCCAGTACCCAGTTAAAAACCTTGAGTTTGGGTTCTCGGGTTCTGTGCTCGTGGTAAACCGAGAACTGAGGTAGCTTTGCCGGGGTTTCGATTAGAATTCAGGCATGGCGAATCTGACACTGGTTTACGGTATGCGCCTTCTGCCCTCCGAGGATGTGGCTGAAGTGGGTGAGGCGCCGGTAAAGCTCACCAACGGACATGAGGCGCACGTCACCATGCACGTGCTCGAGGGCAGCAAGGAAGAGATCGAGAAGCAGTTGCGCACCAGCCTGGAAGCGTTTTTCGACCTGTATCCGGAGATTTAGCAGCTTCGGCGAAGCCAAACCATGAAGCAGTTTTATTCGAGCTTGCGCGCGAGAATGCTGGCGGCCGATTTATGGCCGCAAGGATGGGTCGCGCGCGGAGCCTGCTATTCGCTGGGCTTCGCCCTCGGACTGCTCGTTCTCCAGATGGTGCTGAAGCTGTTCGCACCCGCGGCGGCGGCGAGCATCGGAGGTTGGGTCAAGTTCCTGATTTTCGACGCCGCTTTGCTGTTTTCCATTGTTGCGTTCCGCTGGCTGAAGCGAAAACTTCTGTGGCGCCTGCGCAACCGGCTGATCGTGACATACGTTTTCATCGGCGTTATCCCGGCGGCTCTTCTGGTCACCATGGCGCTGGTCACCATCTACCTTTTTGCCGGGCAGTTTGCCAGTTTCGTAGTCACTTCAGAAATCAACTCGCAGTTGCGCAGCCTGCAGGCGGTAAACGCGGCGGTCAGCAACGAACTCGCGGCGCGCATCGAAAAAGGCGAAGCCCCAACTGCGGAGTCGCTGGCAGGACTGCGCAAGCGCGACCGGGCCTGGGGCAGACGGCGGGTCTGTGCGTGGTACGGGACACGGCTTTTGCTGCTCAGCACCGGAAGTTCAGATCCGGCGTCGATGACCTTTCCTGATTTCTTCAACAAAGACGGCAGCGAGTATGCCAAAGCTATTCGCGAAGGCCAGCCATTTAAGGAAATTGTTCGCGATAACGATGAGTTGTACCTGCGCGTGGCCTCGGTGTTCGCGGTGGGGTCGGAAAAACTTACCGTGATCACCGGCGAACCGCTGGATAAGAATCTGGTCGCGGACATCGCCGCCAATTTGGGCGAAATCACGCTCTACTCGTCAGGCATCACGCTCGATGCGCAAGGGAATTATCAGAACCCGAATGCTCCAAAAGCCGGGGTCGCAGCGGGCCCTGCAAAGGAGCATGGTTTTCAAACCCGTTTGTTTGAGGAACCTGGGAATAGTAAGGGAGGAAGTGGTGAGGGCAACGGCCGCTCGGCTCCCAGCCCAGAGGTTTTCCATCCTGCGTTTACCGTCGGCTCGCTCGCCGCGCCTGCAGGCATGACGGATCGTGAGATCACGTTTGGGACTCCGCTTCCGGTTGTGGACTGGAAGTCGGGCGACCGGTCGCCCGCGGGGGCCTTGGTGAGCGTGCGGACTCGGCCTTCGGTGCTCTATACCCACTTGTTTGCGGCGCTGGGAGATCTCGCGCGAGGCGTGGAATACATCCTGTTGGGGATTCTCATCTTCTTCGCGGTGATCGAGTTGGTCGCGCTGATCATCGGCACGCGTATGACGCGCACTGTGACCGGCGCCGTGGCGCAGCTCTATGACGCTACCAAGCATGTGGATCGCGGCGATTTCAGCCATCGCATTCCGGTCAAATCCGCGGATCAGCTGTCACAGCTCTCGCTGTCGTTCAACTCGATGACCGAGTCGATCGAGAAGCTGATTCTGGAACAGAAAGAAAAGCAGCGGCTGGAGGGCGAACTCGCCATCGCGCAGGAAGTGCAGGCGCAACTGTTTCCGCGGCAGGTTACGGAACTGGAATCGCTCGAAGTGCATGGGTTCTGCCGTCCGGCGCGGACCGTGAGCGGCGACTACTACGATTTCCTCACCGCGAGTTCTCACAAGCTGATTCTGGCGGTAGGCGATATCAGCGGGAAGGGAATCTCGGCGGCGCTGCTGATGGCGACCATCCACTCCGCCGTGCGCGCTTACAGCGTGGAGAGCTTGCCGCAAATGCGCGAGCCGGTCGCGGTGGGCGCGGTGGCGGGTGCGGGCAGGATCATGGCAGCGTGGCCGGAAGGCATTGAGATTTCTCCTGGAGCGTTGCTCGGCCTGCTGAATCACCAGCTCTACGAGAGCACTCCGCCGGAGAAATACGCGACGCTGTTTCTGGGAATTTATGACGGACGATCCCATAAGCTGACCTACAGCAATGGAGGACACTTGCCGCCTATCCTCATCGGGAGAGACGGTGCGGTGCGGCGCCTGGAAGCCGGCGGGACTGTGGTCGGGCTATTCGATAACATGACCTACGACGAGGGCACAGTGGAGATGCATCCCGGAGAAATCTTTCTCGCCTACAGCGACGGCGTCACCGAGCCGGAGAACGAATTCGGCGAATTCGGCGAGGAACGCCTGATCGACCTGGTCAGCGAGAACCGGCGCCTGCCGCTGGTGCAGATCAGCCAGACGGTCACGTCGGCGGTCGAGGACTGGATCGGCGACAACGAGCAGCCGGATGACATCACGCTGGTGCTGGCGCGGCCAAGGTAGTTCCCGGCGGCCCGCCTCTGCGATTCCAATGTGGACCATTTCCAAAAGCGTGCCCGATGCTTGTCAATGCAAAGGTTGGGCATTCCAGACTGTCGGCACGATGTGGTTTAGCCTAAACCGCCGGCGAAACCTCAACACTGCGGCCGGAAGGTTATGCCAACAATCCAAATGGCAGGTGGGGGAATCTAATGCACCATGCGCGTACGAAAAGAATTAATCGGTTTTATCGTAGTAATTCAGTCCGTTCTTTTTCTGACCCATTATCTCCTCTATGAGACTTGGGCCTTTTCTCCCGCGGGAGCGAAACCCCTGGCGCGTTCTGGATCAAACTCGTTCTCGGGCTTTTGTCGGTGAGCTTTGTTGCCGCTTCACTACTTGCCTTTCGCTATACAAATGCTGCTCTGCGCGCATTTTACAGGGCTGCCGCGGTTTGGATGGGTCTGCTGAGCTTCCTCTTTCTCGCCGCGGTTTCCTCCTGGATTATTTTTGGAGTTGCGCGGCTGGCCGGCCTGGATGTCAACTTTCATCGGACCGTGGAATTGCTGTTCGCCGCTGCGGCAATGGCCGGACTCTACGGGGTTTTCAATGCAAGCTGGACGCGGATCACGCGAACGACGGTGCAGCTTGCGAACCTGCCGGAAGCATGGCGCGGGCGAACGAGCGGCGCTGATCAGCGATGTGCACCTTGGGCACGTGCGAAACGGCAGCTTTCTGCGGCGTTTGGTTGCGAAGATTTTGAGGGAAGAGCCAGATGCGATTTTTGTTGCGGGCGATTTGTACGATGGCACCGCTATCGACGCGCCGCGAGCAGCCGAGCCATTGAACAAGCTCGTGGCGCCTCAGGGTGTGTATTTCGTTGCTGGAAATCATGAACAATTTGGCGACGACAGCAAATATTTGAATGCCATCGCGGCAGCCGGAGTCCGCGTGCTTAGTAATGAGAAGGTGGAAGTGGACGGTTTGCAGATTATCGGCGTTCCGTACCGGAATGCGAGACAGAACGGGCAGCTTGCGTCGGTGCTGCATGCGATCGGCTTGGATCGCGCCCGCGCAAGCATTCTGTTGACGCATGCGCCTGACCATCCGGAGATCGCGGAGGCGGCCGGCGTCTCCCTGCAGCTGTCCGGTCATACGCACCTTGGCCAGTTCTTACCTTGGAGTTGGATGGCCCGTCGGATTTACCAGCAGTTTGTGTATGGCCTAAGCCGGATCGGGAAGATGCAGGTTTTCACCTCGAGCGGAGCAGGAACCTGGGGACCGCCGCTGCGGCTCGGATCGAATCCCGAGATCGTGGTGCTCGAGTTCCAGTAAAGCTGCGTAACTCTCATATCGCCGGATCCCCACTTCTCGCCATCTTTGCGAGAAGCGGGTTGCGGGCGGAAATCCACAAGCGGTCGTGACATCCAACCTTGTCCACAGGCCACCCCGTGCGCGATCATGGTCGAGGCCGTGACGGTTGGCAGAAGTCAGCTGCTCGCGCCCGTAAGTCCTTTGCTTCACGGATTTTAGTATCTAAGTTCTTTGACATCCGGATTTTGCGGGGAATTTCCTGCTAGCGTGATGATTCCATTGATGGGAGGGGGGAGGGGGATACCCCGATTCTTCAGCCCAGAGCAAACGATCCCGCCACTCGCGAACCATCGCGGCCAGCTTTATTTTCCGGCAAGAATCCACAACCACCCGTCGGCTTTGTTCAGGGCAAGCTTCTCGCAAACGCGACGACAAGCGGGCAAAAGCAGACCGTGGACGAACCGTCACGAAACCGCGTTAGACGGCAACCGAACCATCACTTGGGTCGTCATACTGGTCGTGACAAACACGATCGCTATTGCGGTTTGCTTGCTGTTCATGGCTCCAGCATGGGCTGTGTCTCAAGAGCCGGAGCACTCGCAGAAGAATGCGAATGACTTTGCGCGCTCGGTCTTACAAAACGAGGTAGAAGCCGAAGTCAAAGATCACAGCCACTGGATGCTTAAGTTGGAAACCGAGAAGTCCAGCCGAAAAGAAATTGATGAGGTAGTCGAGACGAAGAGCGGCGACCTCAAGCGTCCTGTGCTAATAAACGGCCATCCGCTCACTGCGGCGGAGCAGCAGCGGGCCGACGAACAGGTCCGCAGACTGGTAAGCAACCCTGGCGCGCTTCGCAAGTCATTGAAGGAGCAGAACGACGATGCGGCCCACAGCCAGCGAATGCTCAAAATTCTGCCTCAGGCATTGATCTTCCGCTTCGGACAGCAGAACGGCGATGCGGTCGAATTGCTCTTTTCGCCCAACCCTCATTTTCGTCCGCCGACTCGGGAAGCTCAAGTCTTTCAAGCGATGGAAGGCTCGTTGTGGATCAACAGCAAACAACACAGGTTGATGGAGCTCAGCGGACATCTTACCCACGAGGTGAAATTCGGAGGTGGCTTCTTCGGGCATCTAAACGCGGGCGGCCAGTTTCATGTCAAACAAATGGAGGTCGCGCAGGGCTACTGGGAAATGACGCTCTTGCATGTCGACATGAAAGGCAAGGCTCTTTTCTTTAAGACGATTAGCGTGCAGCAGAAATTGGAGCGTAGCGATTTCCATCAGGTCTCAGATAGTCTCAGCCTGGCTGAGGCAGCCGATCTCCTGCATAAACAGACAGTCGACGTCGCGGTCAGCGCAAGTCACCAGTGATGGCAGTTGCTTGAGCAGCCGTGATCCCGATCATCACTTCTCGATCAAGTAACTATGGAACCAAGTATGGCTGCGGGGCGGTTGGCATCGCCCACGAACTCGTGGCGCGGGCTCAGGGAAGCTTTCTCGCAACAGCGACGAGAATCGGGAACATGCTCACCTCTTCTGCAGCAACGCCACCTCTGCGGTCGCCGCGAGATCCTTCGCCAGCCCGCCCAGGACCACTGGTCCGATCGTCGTGTCCAGAATGTGAGCGTCGGCCCGAGGGTCGGGCGTGTCCTGGCTGATCGTCTCCCAGCGGTTGTGATGCAGGTCGTAGGCAAAAGTGAACGGGGATATTTCTGCGGGCTGGCCGTCGTAGGCGACACCTTTGTAATCGTGAGCAGTGGCAGTGCCGCCAGAAAAGAAAATCTTGTGGTCCTTATCGGAGCCCCCGCCGGCGATGCCGAAGCGCGCCGGGCCGGGATGCGCTGGCACTTTGCTCCATTCAATCTTGTAGGGATCTTTTTTATCGATCTTGCCCAACCAGCATTCGTCGGAAGCTACATAACGCGGACCGCCTGCCGGACCGGGCTTGGCGCCATCCACGATCACGATCTCGCCGTCGGCGACGCCACCGGCGAGGCCAAAGACGGGTGTGCCGGGGAAAGGCGTGGCCTGAGTCCAAGTATCTTTTTCCACGTCATAAACCTGGACGTTGTTGACCGGGCCATTCGACGATCGGCCGCCGATCAGATAGACGAAGCGGTCATGGTCCACGCCGACGACTGCGCGGTCTACGGGGACAGGAATGTCTTTGCCGCGATTCCAGCGGCGTTCCTCGATATAGACGTTCACGTCCGGAACGATGATCTCATTACCCTGGGCGTCCATGACAGAACCACCCATGAGAACGATTTGGGCCTTGGCTCCCGCAGCAGAAGCGCCCAAACGCCCGGCAACTCCGGGCACGGGATGGCCTTTGTGCCACGTCGGGTGGCCGAGATTCATGGTGTAAACCATGTTGGTAACGTCATCCCAGGTTTTGCGGGGGCCGATTCCCATGATGGTGAACAGTTCGAAGCCGCCTTTGAGACTGGCCACCGCGTTGCCTGAAACCGGGACAGGCATGGCGGGGAACTTGGGTTCACCCGACGCGCCCAGGAGGATCGCGGCGCCAAGCACCAGCAGGGCGAAGGCAGACAGTTTTTTCATCTCAGAGATATTACCCCACGTGCAGTGGCGACGTGTCGAAGTTCGGAGCTGTCGTTTCTACGCACGAGTCGTGATGATCGAATCCCACAGCAGATTCCTTAGCCCTTCTCGCCGCTTGGCGCGGCGGCGAAGGGGTCGGAATGAGAACGTCAGAACCAGATTTCCTAGAACCAGGTTTCCTAGAACCAGGTTTTGCGGCGGTACTCGCGGTAGGCGTCTCCGAACGCGGCTTCGAGAACCTGGGCTTCGCGGCGGGCGCGGAACGTCTGCATGACAATGAGAGCGAGAAGCACGAGCCAGAGGACAGGCCGGTGCAGGACCAGCACGAATCCTGCGAGCATGATGCATCCGGAGACGTAGATCGGATTGCGTATCTTCGAATAGATGCCGTGCGTGACCAACTGATGGGCTTTGGGTGCAAGGGAGAAAGACTTACCGAGTTGGTATCGTGCTGTGGCAATTCCGGCTGCGCCCACAAGCATCAGGGCGACTCCGATTCCGCGTTGCCAATCCCAGGGGCCGGGCATGGAAAACACCATCCAGAGAATAAAGGCAACGGCGACGATCTGGACGACGGTAAAAAAGATGTAGATGGGGCGATCTCCCATAGGAATTTGCCTTTCTTGCTCAAGCATTCTTGCCGGATCAGCCTTGATTCACTTTGCTCTATTCAACCAAGCCCTGACGCACGGCGTGGATGAAGTCGGTATAGGCGGGCTGCTCCCCGCCAGCGCGCACCAGGCTGGCGATCTGACCGCGATGATACGCCGAGTGCAGCAGGACGTGAGTCAAAATGTCTTCCACGGTACTGGTCCAGGGCTCGCCCTTGGTGTTCTTGTAGACGACCGTTTGCAAGAGCCCGGCGGGAGAAATCTGGCCGAGGAACTCGCGCCACAACCGGGTGAGGTCAACGATTTGCTCTTGGGATTGATCGAGAGTGAAATCCGGCCACACGGGTAGGTTTTGTGGCTGCTGTCTGATGCGCTCGAGCCACAGCCGCTCGGCGGAGAGAATGTGCGCCAAGAGCTGACGTGGCCGCACGGAAGGATGAGCGCTTGCCCTTAATCCGGCGAGGACTTCGCGGTTCGCCCAATCATCATAGGCAAACTGGCGACGCAAGTGTTCGAGCAATTCCATGATTTTGGGCAACCTCACACTGTAATCGGCATGCGCGGCGATCTGCAACCCGTATTCACCGTCCTTTCATATTTCTGAAGTAGACTGCGGCTGAGTCAGTGGTGAGATACTCTGGGTTAGAAGCCGATCGAACCGCGAGTCACCTGATTGAAATATGCCCCGTAAAGCTGCCAGCTCGCGCACCGCAACTCGTGGAGCCCGGTGCAGTGACACTGCTGAGGCGATGCCTTCTCAGAATCAGGAAGCCGGGAAGAAGGCGCCCCGGAAAGGATCCGGATCGCTGGACGATCTGTCGCGCACGGCGCTCAAGGCCTTCCTCATCGCTCGTGACGCGGCTTTCAATGTGCGCGACCTGCTTACCCATTCTTCGCGCATGGCTTTCCTGGCGATCAAGGAGTGCGAGCAGGAACTCGACATTATCGAGCGCTACATCGATGAGCGTTTGCCGGCGGCGATCACGCGGGTGAACGAGGCGCGGGCGCGGCAGTTGCTGACTAGCCTGAAGTGCACCACCGACCTGGAACGAATTGGCGATCTGGTGATGAGCGTGGCCATGCGGGTGCAGTCGCGGACGGCGAAGATGGCGGCTTCCGACGTGCGCCAACTGGTGGAGATGTCCGCGATCCTGCGTGAGATGCTTGACCTGGTGTATCGCGGATTCGTCGATCTCGATCTGGAGTGCGCCCGCAAGGTGCTGCAGATGGACAAGGACGTCGACCGGGTCTGTCATGCTCTGTTTCAGAAACACCTTACCGAACACGCGAACGACAGCAATCCTTCGAGCTTTGACGTGCTTCTGATGGCGCAGGCTTTGGAGCGGGCTGGAGACCACACTACCAATCTCGCCGAAGATCTTTACAGCCTGATCGAAGGCCGCAGCTTGCGGCATGCACCGAAGAAGCGGGCAGCAACTTAGGAGCAGTGGTCAGGGGTCAGTGGCCAGTGGCCAGTTGCGCCGGCTTTTCGAACGGAGGTTCGGTTTTCCACTGGTCACTGGCCACCGAACACTGGCCACTGCTTTTGAAATTCATCATTCGTTAACACTTGGGAAACATTCCCGCAACATTCGCAACATACAGTCATATGCAGAACCCGGCCATCAGTGACGATGCACTCTCCCATGGGATCTTGCGAACAGGCCGGCGATGCCGGCGTCGCGCCCGTGCCTCGCGGCCTTGTCTTTGTTGTGGAGGACGAGGAAGATATTGCACGGCTGATCTCCCACAACCTGCAGGCGGCTGGCTTTGGGGTGCAAAGCTTTGTCAGCGGTGGGTCCGTGGTTTCGGAAGCCTTGCGGGAGATGCCATCGCTTTTCCTTCTGGATGTGATGCTTCCTGGCGCGGACGGTTTTGATCTGTGCCGCCAGATACGCCAGACTCCCGCTCTTTCCTCGACGCCTGTCATCTTCCTGACTGCCAAGACGGCCGAAGCTGACCGGGTGAAAGGGCTCGAACTGGGAGGGGACGATTACATCACCAAGCCCTTCAGCCCGCGCGAACTGGTGGCGCGGGTTCGGAGCGTGCTCCGGGGCTTGCGCCAGCCGCCAGTCATGCCGGAAGTGCTTCGACTGGGCGATCTTGCAATCGATCCCTCTTCGATGACCGTGCAGGTGGAAGGACGAGCAGTTCTCACAACGGTGCGGGAATTTCGCTTGCTGGAGTATCTGGCTACACACCGGGGACGCGTGCTCACGCGCGACCAGTTACTCGATGCGGTGTGGAAAGAGACTCCGTTTGTCACGCCGCGATCGATTGATGTTTACGTGCGGCGGCTGCGCGAGAAAATCGAAACTGATCCGCGCCACCCTAAGTATCTCAAGACGCTGCGCGGCATTGGCTATCGTTTCGAAACGCCGAAGTAGAGAGCAGTGGTCAGTAGTCCAGTGGCCAGTTCTCGTGCCGGCTTCTTGACGGAGGTCTGGCTTTTTACTGACCACTGACCACTGGCAACACTGACCACTGCCTTTTGATTTATCCTTTCTGATCGACGTCTCGAAGACTTCACCCTCATGACCCGATCCAAACCGCTGTGGAATGCGGACGACCAAAAGGCCCGTTTGTCGGAACTTACGGCGCGGTCGGACGATTCCGCTAAAGATCGCTCCCTGCGGCGGGATGTGGGTTCACTCGGCGCTTTGCTCGGGCGGGTGTTGGTGGAGCAGGCGGGTAAGGAATTGTTCGATACCGTCGAAGAGCTGCGGAAGCTGATGATTGAGCATCGCGAACGGGCCCGGAGCAGTAATTCCGCGGATGAACTCATGGCTCGCGCCCAGGCGACGATTTCGAGAATGGATCTGGCACGCGCTTATCAGGTCACCAAAGCTTTCGCAATCTATTTCGAGCTGACAAATCTGGCGGAGACCAACCATCGCAAACGCCGCCGTCGTGCGCGCCAACTGGACCAGAAAGGGGCAGCGCTGCCCGGATCCTTCTGCGGGACTTTGTTGCGCATGAAGAAAGCCGGCATCTCCGCCGAAGCGGCGCTGGAGGCGCTTCGGCAAGTGATGGTGACTCCTGTGTTCACGGCTCATCCCACGGAAGTGGCTCGCCAAACTGTCCTGCTGAAACGGCGCCGCATCGCCGAACAACTGGAGCGGCTGGACCGTCTGCCCCTTACTCAGGCCGAGGCTCTGCGATGCGAGCAGACCATCCACGCCGAAATTACTTCCCTCTGGCAGACTGACGAAGTCCGGCAGACCAAGCCCACCGTCAATGATGAGATCCGTATGGGCCTGCGCTATTTCCGGCTTTCGCTTTTTGAAACCCTGCCTCGCATCTACGCTGAAGTGGCAGAGTCGATGCGCGACGTTTACGGCCTGATTCTCGAGGTGGCCGATTTGCCGAACCTGCTGAGTTTCGGATCGTGGATCGGCGGCGACCGCGATGGCAATCCGCTGGTCAAACCCGAATGCGTAAAAGATGCCCTTGAGCAGGCGCGAACGATGATTATCCGCGAATACATCCGCGGCGTGGAGTTATTGAGCGATTGCCTGAGTTCGTCGTTGCGGCAAGCGGGTGTTTCCGCGCCGATTGTGTCGCGGCTGGCGCAATATAAAGGATCGCTGCCCGGAGCTGCCATGCTGTGGGGACCGGGCAACACCACGGAGCTTTATCGGCGTTTTCTTTCCTACGTGCTTTACCGATTGCAGCGCAGCCGCGAAGGCCCGGACGTTCAGGGTTCGTATAAGGACGCGGCGGAGTTTGAATCCGATCTGGTCATGCTGCGGTCGAGCTTGATGGAAAATCGCGGTCAGCGGCTCGCGGAGGCCTATGTCGATCCATTGTTGCGGCAACTGCGAACTTTCGGCTTCCATCTTCAGGTTCTCGATATCCGCCAGCATGCCCGCGTGCACGCCGAAGTTCTGCAGGAGATCGGCGCAAGAACGATTGATCTAAGTAAAATCGGGCTGGGAAGCATCGAACCAAGAAAGACGAAAATAAGAAAGACCGATTTGCGAAAGACAGCTCCGGCCTTGGCGGCAGGCGATGCTTCTCCCGAGAGCAGTGAGGTTTCTTCTCAGACCCAGGAGCTAATCGAGACTTTCCGTACGATCCATCGGCTCAAGCAGGTTTATCCCGCGCAGTCGATCCGTCAGTACATCATCAGCGGCGCGGAGTCCGAAGACGATGTGCTCAACGTTGTCCGCCTGGCGAAGGCTTGCGGCGTCCGATTGGCCGGTTCCGGCAGCGATCACGATCCCGGCCTGATGCCGGTGCCGCTGTTTGAATCGATCGATGCTCTGCGCGCGGCGGGCGGCGTGATGCGGCGGGTGTGGCGGCATCCTGATTATCAACCGCTGCTTGATTCCTGGGGACGATGGCAGGAGGTGATGCTGGGCTACTCGGACTCCAACAAAGATGGGGGAATGCTGACCAGCACGTGGGAACTGCACAAAGCGCACCGCGATCTGCATGATGTGGCGCGAGAATGTGGAGTGAAACTGCGCCTCTTCCATGGTCGCGGAGGTACGGTTGGGCGCGGGGGCGGTCCCACCCACGCGGCAATCCTGGCCCAGCCGGAAGGTTGTTTTACCGGACGCATCCGCATCACGGAGCAGGGAGAAGTTCTCAATTGGAAGTACGCCGATGCCGTGCTCGCGGAATGGAATTTGGAACTGATGATTGCCGCAAGCCTGGAAGCGTTCACGCGCTCTGGCGCTCCGCCAAAGGATCAGGCGCGCTGGGAAGAGGCGATGGAGGAAATGTCGGGGGAGGCTTATCGCGTGTATCGCCGCGACATCGCCGACAATGCCGACGTGCTGGAGTACTTCGAGCAGGCCACGCCGATCCAGGAACTGGATGCAGCGCGCATCGGCTCGCGGCCATCGCGCCGGACCAAGGGCCGTCGTTTGGAGGACCTGCGCGCCATTCCGTGGGTGTTCGGATGGATGCAAAGCCGTCATGCCGTACCGGCCTGGTATGGAGTAGGACAGGGATTGCAGAGCTTCGCCGGGAAGGGAAGAGGTCACGAGCGGCTGCTGCGCCAGATGTTAAAGCACTTCACGCTTTTCTCGGACCTGGTACGCAACGTCGAGCTCGGAATGGCCAAGGCCGATCTCCACATTGCTCGCGTTTATTCCGGATTGGTGAAGAACACGGGGTTGCGCACGCGCGTATTCGCTATGCTGGAAGAGGAGTTTCTGCGGTCGCGGCAAGTAATTCTCCGCATCTCGGGTCAACGGGAGTTGCTGGCGCGCAACCGGGTGCTGGCGCGCTCTATTCATCTGCGCAATCCCTACGTGGATCCGATGAGCCTGATCCAGGTGGAGCTTCTGCGACGCAAGCAACTGGGAGAAGATCTGGAGGAACTTGAGTATCCTCTGGGGGCGACCATCAACGGCATCGCTGCCGGACTACATAACACGGGTTAGATGTCAGGTCTCTCCGCTAACCGCACTGCTGTCGGCGCGTCATATAATATGTTGTTGCACGTAATATGTGGTTGCACACGGGGCTGGAGTGTGCCGTTTCGTCCCTGCGCTCCTCGGACCTTCATCTTCCCATGTACTTAAATTTCAAGGAGCGATTGCTCCTGCTCCAATCTCCTAGAGTCCCGAAAAGAGGCTGAATGTTTATTCCCAGAGTCATCTTGTGCTTGCTACTTCTGAGCTTGCCCCTGGCTGTGTTTGGACAAAACGCTACGCTGAACTCGACTTCTGGCGCGACTGCCGGAGCTGCGGGGGAAACGACGGCTCCGAAACTCGAACACTTTGATCCCAATCTAATCGACCAAAGCCTTAATCCTTGCGACGATTTCTACAAATACTCCTGCAACAAATGGATCACAGCCAATCCGATTCCGGCCGACCAGGTTTACTGGACTACTGGAAGCGGCCTGGAATTGTGGAACGAGAATGTGTTGCGCGAAACGCTGGAGGCGAGCAGCAAGAACGATCCGAATCGCAGCGCAGTGCAGCAGAAGATCGGCGACTATTGGGCGGCCTGCATGGATGAGAGCGGCATCGAAGCTGCCGGTTTGAAGCCCTTGCAGCCGGAATTGGATCGAATTGCGGCCCTCAAGTCGAAGAAGGAACTCACGCTTGAGATTGCACGTCTCCATCACTTGTTTCCTGGGGCATGGGAGGGGGGCGATAATCAGACGAACGCTCCGTTCTTCGGTTTCAGCGGCGGGCAGGATTTTGACGACGCTTCGAAAGTGGTGGCGCAGATCGATCAAGGCGGCTTGAGCCTGCCCAGTCGCGACTACTACATTAAAACCGACGAGAAGTCGGCGGAGACTCTCAAGAAATTCCGTGTGCACGTGCAGAAAATGTTTGTGCTGGCGGGGGAATCGGAAGCGCAAGCCAGCGCCGATGCGAGTACTTTGATCGAACTGGAAACTGCTCTGGCCCAGGCGCAAATGGATAATGTCAAGCGCCGCGATCCGAAGAATATAAACAACAAGATGAGCCTGGCGCAGATTCGCGAGCTCACGCCTGCCATCGAATGGGATGTCTACCTGAAGGCGGTGGAGGCTCCGGTTAGCGATCACTACATCGTCAGCTCGCCGGAGTTTTTCCGTGCCGAAAGCAAATTACTGGTCGAGCGTCCGCTGGAGCAGTGGAAGATCTACATGCGCTGGCAGGTGATTCACCGGGCCGCGCCCTACTTGACCAAAGCGATGGTCGACGAGAATTTCGATTTCTTTTCCCACACGCTGTCGGGCCAGGAAGAGCAGCTACCGCGCTGGCGGCGCTGCACTCAGGCTGCCGACCGCGATCTGGGCGAAGCTCTTGGCCAGGCTTATGTGGATCGCGCTTTTCCGCCGGAGAGCCGGGCGCGCACGATTGAAATGGTGCATGCCATCGAGCGAGCCATGCATGACGACATTGAAAGTGTGAACTGGATGACGCCTGCGACCAAGGAACAGGCCATCGTCAAGCTGAAAGGAATCGAAGACAAGATCGGCTATCCCTCGCACTGGCGCGATTATTCCAGCGTGAAAATCACGCGCGACAGCTCTGTTGCTAACGTGGAGCACGCATCGGCCTTCGAGTTCGAGCGCTTTGTGGCCAAGATCGGCAAGCCTGTCGACCGTAGCGAATGGACGATGACGCCGCCTACCATCAACGCGTACTACGATCCTCAGCTGAATACCATCAACTTCCCTGCCGGGATTTTGCAGCCGCCGTTCTTTGACAGGGATATGGATGATGCAGTGAATTACGGCGCGACCGGTACGGTCATCGGCCACGAACTCACTCACGGCTTTGACGATCAGGGACGTAAGTTTGACGCTCACGGCAACCTGCGCGACTGGTGGACTGCGGAAGACGCTAAGCAATACGACGAACGCGGCAAGTGCATCTCCGACGAATATACGCAGGAGGTTCCCGATGCCGGAGCCGGGGTCAAGCAGAATGGCTTGCTGACCCAGGGCGAGGACACGGCGGATAACGGCGGCATCCATCTTGCGCTGTTCGCGCTGGAGGCCGCACTCAAGACGCAAGGGAAGTCGCTCGACGACAAAGGTCCGGACGGCTGGACCTATCGCCAGCGCTTCTTCCTCTCCTATGCCTATTCGTGGTGCTCGAACATACGACCGGAGGTCGCGCGTCTGGCGGTCACCACCGATGTGCATTCGTTGCCCAACTTCCGCATCGACAACGTGGTTTCGAATATGGCGGAGTTTGCCCAGGCTTTCGGCTGCAAGGCTGGTCAGAAGATGGTGAGGGTGAATGCTTGCCGGGTCTGGTGAAGGAGGGGTCGAAGGCTGACAGGTGGACGATGGCGCTCCGCCAGCTCGACAGCTGGGGAAATTGTCCGAGCCCGGGTCAGTGACGCTAGTAATGCTTATACGCAAGATCATTTCGCTATCATCGGTTTCGCTCTTTTTGCTCGCGACCTTCGCTTGGCCGCAGGCTACCAAAACGCCGGTCACCCGGCGGGGACCGAGTATCGCCGCCGGCAGCCAGGGTGTGGTGGTTTCCGGTAGGCCTGCGGCTACAGCAGCAGGCCTCAAGATTCTGGAACAGGGCGGAAACGCCGCCGATGCTGGCGCCGCGACTCTGCTGGCACTCTCCGTCACATATGTAGGCGCGTTCTGCGTGGGCGGGGAGGTTCCTATTCTGGTTTATAGCGCTGACCAGAAAAATGTGAAGTTGCTGGAGGGACAAGGCGAGGCTCCTCGCGATCCCAAAGCCATCGCCTGGTATATGGAACACGGAATCCCAGACGGAAACGTCAAGGCAGCTGCCGTGCCCAGCACCATCGATGCGATCGTCACCCTGCTGAAACTTTACGGGACCAAGAGCTTCGAGGAGGTCGTGCAGCCGACGCTGGTTATTCTGGATGCCGGCGGCCCCAGTTGGTATATCGATACCGGCAGCGGGACGAGGATCGAAACCGGCGTGAACTGGCAGGCTGATATGGCGGTGACCTTTCGCAAATTGGTGGAGTCGGAAAAGGCAGCGAAGGGTACGCGGCAGCAGAAACTGCAAGCTGTTTCGGATCGCTTCTATCGCGGCGACATCGCCGACGCGCTGGAAGCCTGGTATATCGAAAAGGGCGGTTTCCTTCGCAAGACGGATTTGGCCGCACACAAAACTCCGGTGGTGGAACCGCTCAGAATCACCTACCGTGGCTACACGGTGTACAAGGCCGGTCCGCTGACGCAGGGTCCTTATCTTTTACAGGCGCTGCGCCTGCTGGAGGGATTCGACCTGAAGAAGATGGGCTTCAATTCGGCGGATTACATCCACACGGTGATTGAAGCGGAGAAACTGGCGCTGGCGGATCGCGACGAGTATTACGGCGATCCGAATTTTGCGAAAGTGCCAATGCAGCAGTTGCTTTCCGATCAGTACACCAAAATGCGGCGCGAGCTGATCGATCCGAAAAAGGCATCTCTCGAGCTGCGGCCGGGCGACCCGTACAATATGAAGCCGACCAAGCCGCCCACCATCACCGGTCCTTGGCATGGCGGAACCACCGTCATGTGTGTGACTGATAAGTTTGGGAATGTCATCGCGGCGACTCCGAGCGGTTTGTCGAGCACAGCGGGCGTAGCGGGACGGACGGGCATTATTCACGGAAGCCGGCTCAGCAGTCTGAACACGTTTGCAGGAACTCCGGACGTGATCCAGCCTGGCAAGCGGCCGCGAATCACGTTGAGTCCGACGCTGCTTTTCCATAACAATCAACCGGTGATGGCGATCTCGGTCGCGGGAGGAGACATGCAGGATCAGGCAGCCATCCAGGTCATCCTCAACTATGTGGATTTTGACATGAGTCCCGAGGAGGCGTTTAAGGCGCCGCGCTTCTCTACCGAGCATTTCGTTAGCTCTTTCGGCCAAGACCGTGCCCGCCTGGGAAGCCTGTCTGTACCTGCCAGCCTGCCCGAAGCGGTGCAAGCCGACCTGAGGGCTCGCGGCCACGTGGTGACCATCGGCCGCGAGGGAGTGGGCGGAGTGGCGCTGATCGGCATTGACCCGACCAGGCAGGCCACCGGGGTGGGTCCGGCCGCCGGCAAGATGGAATAGACCGCGGTGCAACGAATCAGAGCAAAAAGCTGAGCGAGGCCACGCCTCCCCCGTTGAATCTTGAGCGATTCCTACAAGGGTTGACGTTGCAACCTGGCTAAAAGTCGCGATTCAAATGAGATGGGCCATCCCGAGGGCTGGCCCATTTTGCTGATCAGTTCTTTGTCTTCGCTGCGGTTAGCGGTTGATGTCCTCTTTGGACTGTAAGCGCTTAATGTATTTCTCCAGGTTCGACCGGTTGGCATCATCCGGCACGCCTGCCAGAGCGCTTTGCATCTCCTTGACGGCTTTGTCGTATTCGCCCTGGCCGCTGTAAACGCGGGCCAGACCGACGTGCGACGTCCAATAGTCGGGATACTTCTTCGCGTTGGAGCGGTACAGAGCGAATGCCTCTTCCTGTTTCTTCTCCCCCTGAAGCTGGCGGCCATAGAAATAAAGTTGCTGGGCGCTGGCCTTGTCCAAGGCTTTATTGAGGAACGTCGTGGCGTCGTCTTTGCGGCCCATGGCCTCGAGGATCTGCGATTTGGCGTGCAGGTTTTCGAAGCGTTCTTCGGTCTGGATCGACTTGTCTTCATCCTTCAGCGCCTCTTCGAGATTCGTTTTACTGGCGAGGTAATAGTTGGCTACGTCGTCCCAGCTCTCCCAGTAATATTGATT
Source organism: uncultured Acidobacteriaceae bacterium (assembly GCA_963763285.1). Classification (GTDB taxonomy): domain Bacteria; phylum Acidobacteriota; class Terriglobia; order Terriglobales; family Acidobacteriaceae; genus Sulfotelmatobacter. The sequence goes on from CAVXOK010000007.1 coordinate 49,863, forward strand.
GAGGCCGCGCAGTTGCCGGTGAATGCTGGCTTCGACGGTGTCGTTTAAATTTACCGCAACCTTGAAAGGCACCGCGACCTTGTCCCAGCGCATAGTGACTACGGTGGAGTCGGGTTTGACGTCATCAAAGTCGTAGGTCAGCGCGTCGTGGAATTCGGCGGTTTGCGGCTTTACGGTGACCCGCAGCGCGTCTTCATCCTGCTTGTAGCTGAAGCTTCCCCACGCGGTAGACATCTTCGAGAAGATCACGGTCCATTGATTTTCGCCCGGGATCATGTGCAGACCATAGGTACCTTTATCGAGCGGCTGGCCTTCAATCGTGACCGGATCGGTGAAGGTGACAATGGTATTTTCGTTGGCTCCGGCGCGCCAGACCTCTCCATAAGGCACAACCTTGCCCCAGATCTGGCGGCTATTCACCAGCGGCCGATGATAGTTGATGGTGATGTCGGTGATGCCGATGCGCTGCGTGATCAGGGCGTGCTGGCTCTGCAGGGGCAGGTCGAGCATCACGGTTTGAGCGTGGCAAAGACTTGCCAGCGCCAGGAAGCCGGATAACAAAACAAGCAGACGAGTTCTGTGCATGGAAGACTCCTCTTCTCTGGTGGGAATCGGCAGCGGATTCAGGCGCAATTCTGGACGGAGCGCGTAATGGACACATGGATGGGCACTTGCGCCTGGCCGCTGCGCTGTTTGGCTTAGACGGGGGACAGATGCCAAGGTAAGCAATCGTGGCATGGGCCGGTGGGGATGGAAACATTCGCGAGTCTTAACTGACAAACACTTGACAATCCCTGACGCCGGGCGCAGAATCTTTATAGGCGAATAAAAAGCGAAAACGCCTCCGGGGCTTCCAAACCCCGGCGTTCCCTGAAATCTTCCCGAGGAATCTATGTCTTCCGCAGTGGTTTCCACTTCGGCGGCCCAGGGCCGCCCTTTTGTCTTTTATTGAAGAAGGCTCCGAAGTTTGCCCGCAGCCTTCCGGGGCGGAGCTTTGCGCCGAGGGTCGCCCGCCGCAGCGAGCTTTTTCTGCTTTTTACAGATGCGAGGCTTGCCGGCGTTACTCCGGCTTCGCGGTTGGCGGTGCGTCCTGCGGCGGAAATGGTTTCCAGCGGCATCGCTGCGATGGATGCGCTTACCGGAGGTCTGCCGCGCGGCTGCCTGACTGAAATTTGCGGTCCAGCCTCTTCCGGCCGCACCACCTTGCTGCTGGCCGCACTGGCCGCTGCCACTCGGCGCGGGGAATGCTGCGTGCTGGTGGACGCCAGCGATGCTCTCGATCCGCAGTCCGCCGCCGATGCCGGGATCGAGTTGGACCGGCTGCTGTGGGTGCGTTGCGGGGAGAATTCACCAGAGAAGAGCCTGGAACAACTTCTGCGCGCTACGGACCTGCTGCTTGAAAGCGGAGGCTTCGGATTGATCGCTCTCGATCTTGGCGATCTGCCGCCGCAAGCTGCGCGCCGCATCCCGCTGACCACGTGGTTCCGTTTCCGCCGCGCGGTGGAGCATACGCCTACCGTGCTGCTGGCAGTTGAGCGGCAATCCATCGCCGGAAGCTGCTCTTCTTTATTGATCAAGCTGGGGCTGATCAAGCTGTGGGAGTCAGAAAATCAAGCAAGCGAGATGAATTCTCAATTCCCATTGCCCACACACGCGCAATTGCTGACTGGACTGGAAATCACGGCGGAATTGGTGCGATCCCGGCTGGATCGCAAACCAGTTCGTTCCGCCGAGATCACATTCGCCAGCAAAACCGCCTGGGCGGGATAAAAAACAGTAGCCAGTTGCCAGTACCCAGTTGCCAGAAAACTGACTGGGTACTGACAACTGGGTACCAGGTACTGCTTCATGTTTGCCTGCATCTTCGTGCCGAATTTTCCCGTGGCTGCGGTGTTTCGCGCCGAGCCGGAGTTGCGCGCGCGGGCCGTGGCTATTTTTGAAGGCAAGCCTCCGCTGGAAAAAGTTTTTGCCGTGAATGAAAGCGCGGGCCGCATGGGCATCACGCCGGGAATGACGAAAGCCCAGGCGGAGCTTTGTTCGGAGTTGACGCTGCGCCCGCGTTCTCCGTTGCAGGAATCTGTGGCGCACGCCGCCCTGCTGGATTGCGCGCAGTCTTTCTCGCCGTGCGTGGAAGATGCTGCGGCCGATACGGCGATTCTTGATCTGGCGGGCATGGAATCTCTTTTCGGATCGTTGCCGGAAATTGCTCACAACCTCTTCCGCCGTGCCGCAGACCTTGGACTCGATGGGAACGTTGCTGTGGCTTCGAATCCCGATGCTGCTGTGCTCGCGGCCCGCGGCTTTTCCGGTGTGACTGTGATTCCATCTGGGCGGGAAGCCGAGTCTCTGGGATCTCTGCCGGTGGAAGTTTTATTTGCCGGTTGGGTTGCAGAAAAAGAGAAGGAAGGGAAAGAAAAAAGGGAAGAAGATCAGCAAAAAGAATCGGTGCGTCTGCTGGCAACCCTTGAGCGCTGGGGCATCCGTGATCTGCGCGCTCTGGCCGCGCTGCCGGAAGTTGCTCTGAGCGAGCGCCTGGGGCAGGAAGGCCTGCGCTTGCAGCAACTGGCGCGGGGCGCGGCTTCTCGCACGCTGGTTCCGGTGGAAGCGCCGGCGGTATTTGAGGAAGCCATCGAGTTGGAATATCCCATCGTGCTGCTGGAGCCGCTGGCCTTCCTGCTGAATCGTCTGCTCGATCAGATCTGCGCGCGTTTGGCCGCGCGTGCGCTGGACACGCAGGAATTGCGGCTTACGCTGGAACTGCAAAATCTGGCGGGAGTCGATCCCCAACTCGATACTTTCGGAATTCCCAGCGAAAGCGACGCATCGCATAGCGCAGCTCAATCCCAATTGCCGGCTCAGCATTTTGTTTCCGGTCGGCAAAGCAAATTCTGCCGAACTCTTCGTCTTCCTCTTCCCATGCTCGATCCCAAACTTTTTCTCAAGCTGCTGCAACTGGATTTGAATGCGCATCCGCCGGGCGCGCCGATCCTGAAGATTCATCTTGCCGCGGAGCCGGCGCGGCCGCGGTCGGCTCAAGGCGGCCTGTTTCTGCCTCCGTCGCCGGAACCGGAAAAACTGGAACTCACGCTGGCGCGCATTGCCGGCCTGGTCGGCGAGCTCCGCGTAGGGTCGCTGGAGTTGCTGGATACGTACCGTGCCGAAGGTTTTCGCATGCGGCGCTTCGTGCCGGAGGCAGCTCAAAAAACAAAGCGACAAGAAGTTGCAGAAGAAGAGAAATCCGCCGTCGCTGCTCTTCGCCGGTTCCGTCCGCCACTGCGGGCTACAGTGACTTTGGAAAATGGGGAACTGGTGCGCGTGGTCTGCTCGAAGAAGAAAGAAGTCCAGGGCAATGTGCTCTGGAAAGCCGGCCCATGGCGCAGTTCCGGCGACTGGTGGGAGCGGGAAGCCTGGGCGCGCGATGAGTGGGATATCGCCTTGCAAAATGCAGACGGTGTTGCTCTCTACCGGCTCGTGCACGATCTGCTCGGCGGAGGCTGGTTCGTGGAAGGCACGTATGACTGAAGAACAGTGGCCAGTTGCCAGTGATCAGTGGCCAGTCTTTTCTGCGGAATTAGGAACTGAGAACTGATCACTGATACTGTGTATATCGAGCTTCATGCCCGCTCTGCTTTCAGCTTCCTCGAAGGATCTTCCTTGCCTGAGGAGTTGATGGCGGCCTGTGCCCGGTTCCACATGCCCGCCATGGCATTGCTCGACACCGACGGAGTCTACGGTGCGCCACGTTTTCATCTGGCGGCGAAGAAACTGGAGATCAAGGCGCACATCGGCGCGGAAGTCACGGCATGTTTACTACATGAGCAAGTTCCGCCTTCCTCTTCTCGTTTCCTCCCGCGCCGGCTATCAGAATCTCTGCCGACTGATCACCAAAATGAAGTTGCGCGCGAAGAAAGGTGAGGGCGCAGTCCAGAAGGAAGAACTGGAAGAGCATGCCCACGGCCTCATTTGCCTGACCGGCGGCGCGGACGGGCCGCTGGCCGCCGCTTTGCAGCATGGCGGCATCGAAGAAGCCCGCAAGCAGGTCGAGCAACTGATTGGAATTTTTGGCCGCGGCAATGTGTATATCGAGTTGCAGCGCCATTTCCATCGGGAAGAAGAAACTCGCAACCGCGCTGCCATCGCAATTGCCCGGTCGCTCAATCTTCCTCTGCTCGCGACCAATGGCGTGTGCTACGCCGCCGCGAAAGATCGCGAACTCTGCGACGCGTTCACCGCCATCCGCCATCACCGCACGCTATCCACCGCTGGCCGGCTGCTGGCGCGCAACTCCGAGCGTCACTTGAAATCGCCGCAGGAGATGCAGCAACTCTTCGCCGATCTGCCCGAAGCCATCAGCAACACGCTCGAACTTTCTTCACGCCTCGAATTTACATTGAACGATCTCGGCTATCAGTTTCCGCGTCTATCCCGTTCCCGAAGGCGAAACCATGAACTCGTTTCTGCGCGAGCGCGCATGGGAGGGTTTTCGCCAGCGCTATGGCCGCAGCGCAGCCGACATGCAAACCCGCGCCCGTCGCCAGATTGAGCGGGAACTCGCGCTGATCGAAAAACTTAAACTTGCAGGATATTTTCTTATCGTTTGGGATCTGGTCCGCTTCTGCCGCGAGCAAAACATTCTGGCGCAGGGACGCGGCTCGGCCGCCAACAGCGCCGTCTGTTATTCACTCGGCATCACGGCTGTCGATCCCGTCAGCATGGAGCTTCTCTTCGAGCGCTTTCTATCGGAGGAGCGCGGCGAGTGGCCCGACATCGATCTCGACCTGCCCAGCGGCGACGAGCGCGAAAAAGTTATTCAATATGTTTACCGGCGCTATGGCGAGCGCGGCGCAGCCATGACGGCGAATGTCATCACCTACCGCAACCGCATGGCGGCGCGCGAAATGGGCAAGGCGCTGGGATTCGATCCGGAAACGCTGGCCAAAATTTCCGCCGCCGTTGCCACCTGGGAATTTCGCGACGAAAACGACGCGCTCGACCGCCGCTTCCGCGATGCCGGACTCGACCTCAAACATCCCCGCCTGCGCAAATATTACGAGCTGTGCCTTGCCGTTCAGGATATGCCGCGCCATCTCGGGCAGCACTCCGGCGGCATGGTCATCTGCCAGGGGCAACTTGACTCTGTCGTTCCGCTCGAACCCGCTTCCATGCCCGGGCGCGTGGTGGTGCAGTGGGATAAAGAAGATTGCGCCGACATGGGCATCATCAAAGTGGACTTGCTCGGCCTGGGAATGATGGCTGTGCTCAAGGATTCGATCGAACTGATTCGCAAACACTATCGAGAAGAAGTCGATCTGGCGCATCTTCCGCAAGATGATCCCGCGGTCTATTCCGCGCTGCAACAAGCCGACACCATAGGCCTGTTCCAGGTGGAAAGCCGGGCGCAAATGTCGTGCCTGCCGCGCCTGCGTCCGAAACGCTTTTATGACATTGTGGTGCAGGTCGCGATCATCCGGCCGGGGCCGATCGTCGGGCAGATGGTGAATCCTTTTCTCTTGCGCCGCCAGGGGCGGGAAGAGGTCACGTATCCGCATCCTTCGCTCGAACCTGTGCTCAAACGCACGCTCGGCGTGCCGCTTTTTCAGGAACAATTGCTTCGTCTCGCCATGATCGCGGCCAACTTTACCGGCGGCGAAGCGGAAGACCTGCGCCGCGCCATGGGCTTCAAGCGATCGCAGGCGCGCATGAAAGAAATCGAAGCCAGGCTGCGCGCCGGCATGACGCAGAACGGAATCCCGCCCGAGGCGCAGGAGAAAATCATTCTTTCCATCACATCTTTCGCGCTTTACGGATTTCCTGAATCGCACGCCGCCAGCTTCGCGCTGATCGCCTATGCCAGCGCTTTCTTGAAATGCCATTATCTGGCCGCGTTTACCGCCGCCCTGCTCAACAACCAGCCTATGGGATTTTATTCTCCGGCGACGATTGTGAAAGATGCGCAGCGCCACGGATTGAAAATGCTGCCGGTGGATGTGACTTGCTCGGAGTGGATGTGCACGTTGGAAGCAGTGGCCAGTGGTCAGTGGCCAGTGGCCAGTAAAACAATCTGCAGGACGCTCCCCTGCCGGCGGGACGCCGGCGCTACGCTTGGGATTGCGTTACGTTCGCGGCTTGCGCGAAGAAGGTGCTCAGGCGCTGGTGCGCGAGCGCATGCTTGCTCCGTTCGCTTCTATTCACGATCTGACTCGCCGTGTTCCGGAACTGCGCAAGGATGAACTCACTACGCTGGCGGAAATCGGAGCGCTGAATGCAGTAGCTAGTACCGAGTCCCGAGTACCCAGTAAAATCCTTGTCGTCCTCGCATTCGCGAGCGCGAGTCGAGGGGCAGAGGAATCTCGCAACTCGGTACTCGGTACTGGGTACTCGAAGCTTCACCGCCGCGATGCTCTCTGGCAGGTGGAACGCGCCGTGCGCGGCTCCGGGCCGCTGCTGGAAAATTTGCCGGAACCCGATTCGCCTTCGCCGCTTCAGCCCATGAACCACGAAGAGCGCCTGGTTGCCGATTTCCACGGCACCGGCCTCACCGTGGGACCGCATCCCATGGCTTACCGCCGCGACTGGCTTAATGCCATGGGCATTCGCCGGGCCAGCGAACTCCGCGATATTCCCAACGGCAAGCGTCTTCGCATCGGAGGCTGCGTAATCACGCGCCAGCGTCCGGGAACCGCGAAAGGTTTTGTGTTTGTCAGTCTGGAAGATGAAACTGGAGTGGCGAATGCGATCATCACGCCCGATCTTTTTCACCAAAACCGTCTGCTGCTGGCTTCAGAACGGTTTCTGGCCATCGAAGGCATCCTGCAGAATCAGGACAATGTGATCTCAGTCAAAGCGGAGCGCGTGCTGCCATTGTTTGTCACGAAAGCTGAAACCGTCTCGCACGATTTTCACTGAAGGGATTTTAGAAACTACAACTGAACATCAGAAACTGAGAACCGTGACCATCTTACTGCTCGGGTGCTGGCGATTCTTCAGGCCTGCCATTCTCGGGAGGCGCGAGCGGCAGCCGGGTGGCGCCGCGCATGATGTCGCGCTCCTCCGGCGAGAACATACTCCGGAAGCGGTTGGAATCAATGATTTGCTCCCGCTCTCCGGGCGGCATGGCGCGCAGATCGCGCACCGCAGTGGTTACCATGCGCCGCCGGTCGGACGGAAGCTGCTGCATCCGGCCGAACAATTCTCGCGCCTGTTGTTTCTGCCCCGGCGTCAGATGCTCCCAGGTCTCCATGCGGTTCAGCATGCGCTGCTGTTGTTCCGGCGGCAGGCTCGCGAAATGATGCAGCCGCTGCCGCAACAACTGCTGGCGCTCCGGAGACAAACGGCGGAATGCCGGATCGCTCTGCAACGCCCGCTCCTGCTCGCCTGGAGACATGCCTTTGTAGCGGCGCAGCCAATCACCGGCATGCCCTCCCGGGCGGGGCTGCGGATGATTCTGAATCTGCGCTGGCGCCGTCCCTGCCAGGCCGGAAGTGGTTGCGCTGGGCGAGACATGGAGAAAGAGACACCACAACGGTCGCCACGGCAAGCACAGCCGTCGCCATCCATCGCGTCATCAAATTCCCCCGCCGCATTCTTTCCGCCCTTGGATTCGTCCTGCTCTGTACCGCGCTCGAACATCCGCTTATTAAATTCTTGTTCTTAGATTCTTACGGATTCGCCACCACATCCTGCTGCACTTCCAGGTCATCCAGCAAATCGAAGTCGGAATACAGATCGTGATTCTTTTCCAGAGCCTGCAGATCGCTTACCGCCGTGCCCGGCTCCGCTTGACCGAGCCTCGCTTTCCGCTATCTCGTCCGGGCTGTAGATCCTGTCGCCCTTGGTGAAGAACAGGCCCACGCCAATTGCCATCAGCACCGTAAGCGCCGCCGCCAGCACCGGACGCCGGAACCACGCCATCCAACTGCTCTGCGGCTTGGCCATCTCTTCCCGCAGACGCGCCTGCAGACGCACATCAAAATACGGCGACGGCTCTGGCGCACGCCACTCATCCAGCAACGCCATGGTCTGCCGGAACTCTGCCATCTTTCCGGCGCACGCGCCGCAGCCCGCCAGATGGCCGCCGATCTCCGGCGTCATCCCCATCAGGCCGGACGCCAGGTCCGGCATCATTTCGTGAATCTCTTCGCACTTCATAACCGTGCTCCCTTTATTTTCTCTTCGCTCTGTCACTTCACTGCTATTTCGAAAAAATAAGAACGTAACTTCCTAGAGAAATTCTTTTAACTGTTCCCGCAAAGTCTCGTACGCCCGGAACAACAATGATTTCGTCGCCGACTCGCTCAATTTCAATACATCGGCAATCTGCTTGTAATCCATCTGCTGGTACTTGTGCATGATCACCGCCAGCTTCTGCCGTTCCGGCAAGGCTTCCACTTTGCTTCGGATCGCCGCCATCCGTTCCCGCCGCACCAAAGCTTCTTCGGCCGTCATCGTACTGTCGGCTACATCCAGCGTCGTTCCAGTTTCCTCATCCGGTTCGTCCAGGCTGACCGTCACCTCCGGCCGTTCGTGCCGCGTATCACGCGCATGGTTCACTGCCAGGTTGGTCGCGATCCGATACAGCCAGGTGGTGAACTTGGCGCTGGCTTCGTAGGTCTGGCGCGAGCGATATACGCGCAGAAAAACTTCCTGTGCGAGATCCTCCGCCGCCGCCGTGTTGCGCGCCATGCGGTACATAAAACTCACCAGCGGCCGGCGATACTTCTGCACCAGATAATCGAAGGCGGACTGGTCCCCTGCCTTAACTCGCAGCATGACTTCGGCATCGGTGTAGCTCTCGGCGCCGGCCATCGCCGGTTGTACAGTTCCGGCCGGACGAGACCCCAGCGATGCCATCAGGACCCCGCGGTCGATGGCGGCAGTACTCACACTAGATTGAACCCCATCCGGGAAGGAAAGTTGCTCTTTGTCCTGGTCGGACGAAACCCCAGAAGTGCCCCCAGATGATGAGGATACGGTGGGTCGAAGAGGCCTGGTTTCGTCCGGCATCAGGAGTCACTTTGGACACAGGTGCCGACGGACCCGAACCCGCCTCTGCCCCTGCCGAGGATAGGCTACCACGGCCTGTTCGCGCGTCCAAACGGCGCCTCCGGCGGCATCAACGCACCCCGGCCGAATCGAGTCGCATCGAGCGCCGGGGTTGCAGGAACCACGCACTGATGTTTGAATAGAAATGGGTTGGGCGCTTAACTCAGCGGTAGAGTGCCATCTTCACACGGTGGAAGTCATAGGTTCGAATCCTATAGCGCCCACCATTTTCCTTCTGCAGCTCGTTTCGGCCGGCAGGATCTACTTTCCGTAGCTGACCCTCCAGATCGAGTCTGAGCCATCGTCGCTTACCAGCAGCGAGCCATCCGGGGCCACCGTGATGCCCACGGGTCGCCCCCATACGTTGCCATCCGGCAGCACGAAGCCGGTGAGGAAGTCTTCGTACTCGCCGCTGGCGTGGCCGGTCTGATGCAGCGGCACGCGGATCACCTCGTAACCCACGCGGACTGCCTTGTTCCAGGAGCCGTGCTCGGAAGCGAAAATGTCTCCCTTATACTCCGCAGGGAACTGCTGGCCTTCATAGAACGTAAGTTCGCAGGGACGCGTTGTGCGGCTGCAGAAGCACGTCCGGGACGATTGCTTTGTCCTTCAACTCCGGATGCTTGCCCTGATGCCGAGGATCCTGATGCCCGCCGATGTACCACCACGGCCAGCCATAGAATCCGCCTTCCTGCACGTGTGTAATGTAGTCAGGAACCAGGTTGTCGCCGAGGGCGTCACGCTCATTTACCGAGCACCACAGCTCGCCCGTCTGCGGATTCACCGCAATCCCGCCTCCGGCATTTCGAATGCCATAGGCATACACACTCAGCGTGCAGTTCGCAGGGTCGCAGACCAGAATGTCGGCGCGGTCCTTTTCTCGGGGATGGGTGTCAGGGTCGTTGATGTTCGATCCCGAGCCCACCGCGACAAACATTCTCTTGCCATCCGGAGAGAATTCCACCGCCCGCGTCCAGTGCCCGCCCGTATCCGGCAGATCGGCGATATGTTGCGGGGCGCCGCTCGCCTTCAAATCTCCGTTGTGATAAGGGAAGCGAACCAGTTCACTGGTGCTGCCCACATACAGCCATTGCGGATCAGGTCCCGGAGGATAGAACGCCAAGCCGTATGGATGCTTCAGACCGCTGGCGAAAATGGCTGATTGCTCGGGCTTACCGTCGCCGGTTAATCCGCGATACACACGGATCCGCCCGGGGTCGCTCTCGGCAAGAAAAATATCGCCGTTCGGGGCCGTGCGCAGTGTTCGAGGATTGTCAAGACCGGCGGCGTACAACTCCACCTTGAATCCGGGCAGCGCCACCGGCCAAGCATTTTCCGGACGAGCCACCAGTTTCGGGCCGTTATCCGCCGATTGGGTGGCATACGGCTGCGGAAGATCGCTCACGGTGATCTTGCGAACTGTGCCCGGCTTTTCGTAGCGAAAATCGGTGAACGGCGGGGTCGGCGGCGCGGCTTTCAGCTTGGATGTGGTCGTGTCCGGCGGCGCGGCTGCCGTTTGCGGCTCCGCATTCAGCGCCGGCAAGCACTGAGGTCACATACGTAACAATCTTCCAGCGCTGGCTCGCCGGCAAGAATGCCCACGATGGCATCCCGTTATCCTTGTCGCCCCGAGTGATAAACCAGAACACTTCCCCAGGCTTGACGGAATCCAGCTTGCCATCTACCAGCGACGGTACGTTGCCGGTGCCTTTTCCCAGCTTGCCATGGCATGACAGGCAATTCTTCGCATACAAGGGTTTGCCCGCCTGCGCCGCAGCATCGTTACCCTCGTAGGGATTCTTCGCCGCCTGGGCTGATGCCGGCGCGTTGTGAAACTTCGTGTCTACATCCGCTGCCAGCAGCAGTGCCACAGGCAGCAGAAGCGCAACTGTGATGAGGGCGAATCGATCGGCTAACGAGCGCATAATTCCTCTCCACATGGTGTTCAAGCAGAAGATTCTATCCTGAAACTTTGGATGCACTTTGATTGCGGCCGGATTGTGCGAAGTAGAGCGGTTTTCGGACGGGCTTCCGCTCGGCGCTGATCGTGGCTGCTACTTTTCGCCTGGAAGTTCCCTTGGTGACTTGCTCGTACCAAAGCCGGTGATGGGTACTCGCCCAGGCGTCAGAAACCTCTCCCCGAATGATCGAAGTGAAACCGACTCGCGGAACCATGAAGACGTGCCCATGTAAACATGAATGATGAAGCCGCCAATGGTCGCCAGCGCCGCGACCACGTGTACCGTGACCGCCAGATAACGCAGCCAGCGCAGGCTCCACGGGAATGGACTCGACAAACCACAGCCCCAGGCCCGAAATCAGCAGCAGGATCACACCATAAAACATCAGCCAGAAGAACAGCTTTTGGCCGTAGTTGAAGCGGCCCACCGGCGGCAGATTCTGGTCGTCATTTTCGATGTAGTGATTGATTGCCTTCTTCCAGCGCCGGTCGGCTTCGGTCGTAGCCATGTCGCCGCGCCAGATTTTGTACATCCATCCCACCGAGAGCGTGAAGGCCAGGCCAAACCAGGGATGCCAGAAGCGCGCTGTCGGTCCGCCCCCGACAATGGCCGCGAGCCAATACAAGTAAGGCGACCAGAAGGCCAGGCCGGTGATCAGGCAATAGACGTAGGACAGCGCGCCGAGCCAATGATGAACGCGCTCACCCAGCGTATAGCGGAGGATGCGTTCTCCGGGTTCGCCCGTGGTTCGTTGCGAGGAAATGGCGTGCGAAGTGCTCACGGTTTCCCTCCGTTCTCATTTCGCGTCCTCGGCATGCACTTCCTTCGGACCATACCGCAAGTAGTGCAGAGTCACGCCGAGAATGCCGCCCAGCATAGCCAGGTTCCCGATCCACTTCGCCGGCCCTTTCCAGAAGCGCACCACCCACGGAATGTGCGGATCTTTCGGCAATCCGCCATAAGCCTCGGGGTTGGTCACATCGTGAAGCACATAGATGACGCCGGTGCCGCCTACGCCTGCCGGATCGTAGACGCCCGCTTTCTCGATGCCGTAGTTCTCGCGAAGTTGCTTGGCGCGAGTTTCCGCCAGGTCCACCATGTCGTCCTTGGTTCCGAAATGGAGGCAGCCGGTGGGGCAGGATTTGATGCAGGCCGGCTCCAGTCCCTCGCTCACGCGGTCCACGCAAAGCGTGCACTTGAACATCTTCTTGGTCTTCGGATTGAACTTGGGAATATCGAACGGGCAGCCGCTGACGCAATATCCGCAGCCAATGCAGTTCTGCTGCTGAAAATCGACGATGCCGTTGGTGTATTGCACGATCGCGCCGTCCGCGGGACAAGCCGCCAGACAGCCCGGATCGGCGCAGTGCATGCATTGATCTTTGCGCATCAGCAGCGTGATGCTGCCGTCTTCGCGCTCATGCTCGTTGAACTTGATCAGGTTCCAGTAGTTCCACGACGTCTCCGGCATGGTCTGGTAGCTGTTATCGAACACCGTGTCGGTGAAGGTGTAGCCGTTCCACTCGAGGCAGGCGACTTCACAGGCTTTGCAGCCGATGCACGTCGTGGTGTCGACCAGCTTGCAGACCTGATAATCGCGCTCCACATCGTCGCCGGGAGCGGTTCCGGCGTGGCCGGAAATTCTCTTGATTGCTAACGTTGCCTGGCTCATACAGAATTAGCAGCTAGAAGCTAGTATACTCTTCATGCCTTCTCCACTTTCACCATGAAGCCCTTGAACTCCGGCGTATATGCGTTGGGATCCACCACCGTCGGCGTGAGCCGGTTCAGCAGTGTCCTGGCGTTCTTATCCTCGTCTTCCTGAATGCCGCGAAAACCCTGGTGGATCGGAATACCGATCTGGTAAACCTTCTTGCCGTCGATCGTCATCGGCTTGATGCGTTTGGTGACGAAAGCTTTCGCGATGTAATAGCTTCGTGCGCTCGTAATCTTCACCTTGTCGTTGCCCTTGATTCCCAGGTCGGCAGCCAACTCCACCGGAATCTCGATGAACGCTTCGGGAATGAGCTGCACATTCATCTCGTTGTTCTTCGTCCAGTAGTGGTAATGCTCGGTGAGCCGGTAGGTGGTGCAGATCACGTTGAAACCGTCGCCCGGAGTGCGAGTACTTATCCATCGGCGTCTTGAGCTTCTTGACCACGGGATTGTTCTGCTGGTTCGGGTGCAGCGCATTTTGCACCGGACTCTCGATCGGCTCGTAGTGCTCGGGGAAGGGCCCATCGGCGAAAGCGCCCAACGGCGCAAATATCCGGCCGACGCCTTCGGCATTCATGATGAACGGACCCATGTGGTCTTTCGGATTCGAGTCCGGCTTGAAGTCGGGCACGTCGTTTCCCACCCAGCTTTGCGCCGACTCGTTCCACCACACCTGCTTGCGGGTAGCGTCCCAGGGCTTGCCCGATGGATCGCACGAGGCTCGGTTATACAAGACACGGCGATTCGCCGGCCACGACCACGCCCAGTTCTGGTAGATCCCCTGGCCCGACGGATCTTCGGTGCCGCGGCGCGCCAGCTGGTTTCCAGCCTCAGTCCAGCACCCGGCATAAATCCAGATCCCGCAGGCGGTCGTGCCGTCGTCTTTCAACCAGGCGAATCCCGGCAGTTGCTGACCTTTCTTGATCGTGACTTGCGTCTTGGGATCCGTGAGATCGGCCAGAGCTTTCCCGTTCATCTCTTTTGCCAAATCTCCGAGCGCGGGATGCTGGGCATTCACGTAGGGCCACGTCAGATTCAGGATCGGATCGGGGAACTTGCCTCCGTCTTTCTGGTAAAGCTCGCGCACCTTAAGAAAGATTTGCGCAACAATGTCCTGATCCAGGCGGCACTCGCCCGGAGGTGGAACCGCGACGTTCTTCCACTGCAGCCAGCGCGCCGAGTTGGTCATCGATCCGTCTTTCTCGGCGAAACCCGGCGCAGGCCAGGCGGTAGACCGTGGTGTTGATGGTCTTCATTTCCTCGGGCGTGATTCCGGGGGACTTCCAGAATTCGCTGGTCTCGTCGGGATAGATCTCGCCCACGACGAGGAAGTCGGCCTTCTTGAGCGCGTCGATATTCTTCTGCGAGTCCGGCCCAATCGCCACACCATTCATGCCAAAGGCGAGCATCCCCTTCACCGAGCCGCGATACATGTTGTCCCAGATCTGCGTCCAGGAGTAGTTGCGATCCACCTTCGGCATGTAATTGAAGGCGTAGTCGTTCTCTTTCGTGGCTGCGTCGCCGAACAGCGTCTTCAGGTAGGAGATGGCAAACTTCGGCGTGTTCGAGTAGTAGTTAAACGAATCCCACGGCGCCGGCTTGGATGCGGTGGGCGTGATCCGCTTCAACCAGGCGGCCAAATCAGTATCAGTCGGATTCGGCACCTTCAAGTAGCCTGGCAGCGTGTCGAACACCCCGCCCATGTCGGTGGCGCCCTGAATGTTCGAGTGGCCGCGCAGCGCGTTGACGCCGCCTCCGGCGCGTCCCACATTGCCCAGCAGCAATTGCAACATGGCGGCAGTGCGAATGATCTGCGTGCCGAAGCTGTGCTGCGTCCACCCCACGGCGTACAGGATGGTCGCCACCTTCTTCATGTCGCCATCTTTGCGAATGGAAGTGAAGGTGTCGGCGGCCTTCAGGAACTGATCTTTCGGAATGCCGGTGATGCGCTCAACCATCTCCGGCGTGTAGCGCGAATACTGCTGCTTCAACAGTTGAAACACGCACCGGGGATTCTGTAAGGTCAGGTCATAGGCGACCTTCGGCGGCAGCGGAGGCAGGGCTGGAGCCGGCGTCGCGGCTTGTCCCAAGCTCGTTCCCGAAGACTTTGCCGCGCCGGCAACCGCAGGGGGATGGGCAGGCGCGACTCCGCCCGCATCGTTACCTTCCTCATAGTTCCACGAAGACCGATCGTAAGTCTGCGAGCCCGCGTCGAACCCCGAGTACAGCCCGTCTTCCGGCAGCTTGAAGCCTTCCTTCACGATGAACGCGGCATTCGTGTAGTTGACGAGATATTCTTTGGCGATGCGGTTGTTTTCAATCGCGTAGCGGATCACTCCGCCGAGGAAGGCAATATCAGCTCCGGCGCGAATCTGACAGAACAAATCGGAAGTTGCCGCCGTGCGCGTGAAGCGCGGATCGACCACGATCATCTTCGCGTTGCGGGTGCGCTTGGCTTCAATGGCCCACTTGAAGCCGCAGGGATGGTTCTCGGCGGGATTCCCGCCCATGATCAACATCATGTCGGTGTTCTTGATGTCGACCCAGCCATTTGTCATGGCCCCGCGTCCAAATGTTGGTCCCAAACTTGAGACCGTAGGGCCGTGTCAAACCCTGGCCTGGTTTTCTATATAGGTAAGCCCCAGGGCGCGCATGGTCTTCACCACGAGGAAGTTGAACTCGTTGGTGTCGGTGCAGCCGCCGATCCACGCCATGCTTTCGCAGCGGTTCACGGTGCGTCCCAGCCCGTCTTTCTCAATGAAGGTGTCGTCGCGCGTCTTCTTCACCCAGTGCCCGATCTCGTCGATAGCCTGCGTCCAGGCAATGTCTTCCCAGTGATCGGAGCCAGGACGCCGCACCTGCGGCTTCAGCAGCCGCCGCGGGTTCAGGATGTCCTGCTCGAGCGACGCTCCCTTGGGGCACAGCGTGCCGCGATTGATAGGATGGTCCGGGTCGCCCTCCACGTGAATCACCTGCGGAGTGACATTCTTTGCCTTGTCGCCGATCGTATAAATGAGGACGCCGCAGCTCACGGAACAATACGGGCAGGTCGATCGCGTCTCGGTGGCGCGCGCAATCTTGAGTTCTTTCAGCTGCGCCACCGCGGGAGTCAGATCGAATCCCAGGAGAGAGAAACCCGCTCCACCAGCGAGCGCGCCTTTGAGGAAGGTTCTGCGGGAGAATTCCATTGCATCCTCCGACTGCTTCGTATCACAAGCCGAGCGGACTGCACCCCAAATTTGCAGAAACTATAATCCCCTGTCGCGGCGCTTCACGAGTCAAAGCCGCGAGAAAACCCTTGATCTTGCTCACATGGCTTGCTCGCCCCTGGCGAGTTGCCCGCCGCGTGGCCGAAGCCCCATAATCGCCCGGTGGCCAACACTGCCTGGCAACAGCGCATCCGGCGCGCCGAAAAACTCGCGGCAAAGCATCCTTTCGCTGCGGAGATCCTGGGCTTCTACATCCACGTCGCCCGCTTCCAGGAAGGTCTTTACCAGCGTCTGGAACATGCCTCGCCAAGCAGCCGCTACACACGACCTGGATTCGGCCGAACTCGTCGCGAGCTTCCCTGCATTTCTCTCGCTGGTCGAAGAGCATGGTCCAGCGCGACTTGCCCAGGTGGCGCACGATCTGGGCAGCTCGGACCCTAATTCCTGGACGGACCTGTTCACCGAATGCTGGAGCCACATCGACGCGCCCTCCGATCCAAAGGAATTCCTCGTGCTGGCTTTTTTTCAGCCCTACGCCGAACTCGCGCGCTCGCGCGCTCCGCTGCAACTGGAGGGCTACACGTCTTTGCTCTGCCCGTTTTGCAATCGCAAACCTGCGCTAGGCGTGCTTCGCCAGCAGGGCGACGGCGGCCGCCGCAGCCTGGTGTGCGGGGTCTGCCTGACGGAATGGGAGTTCCGCCGCCTCATCTGTCCCGGATGCGGCCAGGAAGACCATGCCAAGCTTCCGGTCTACACCGCCGCCGAGCTGCCCTACATCCGCGTCGAGTGCTGCGACAACTGCAAGACCTACATCAAGTGCATCGACCTCACCAAGAACGGCCTCGCCGACCCTCTCGTCGACGAACTCGCCTCCGTTCCGCTGAACCTGTGGGCGCAAGAGCACGGATACGCCAAACTCCATCCCAACCTGCTCGGGATGTAACCCAAGTAACTCATCGCTGCTTTTGCCCCTCGGTCGACTTGTAACTTTACTTCCCTGATACAACCCCATCTCCTAAAACTTGATCAGACTGCTATAAAGCCGTGTAAGCTAAGGGACCAAGCACCTCAACCCCGACCCTGCAGATGGAGCATTTCATGCGATCTTGGAAGTTGCTTCTGCCGCTACTAGCGTCAACTCTGTGCCTCGCCCAGCAGCCGGATCGCGTCGCCGCTACCATCGATTCCAGCCACATGGTCGCGCTGCAGAATCACGTCTCGCCCTTCGCCCAGTCCAAGTATGAACAGGGGTTGATCGATCCCTCCCGTCCGCTCAACGTCACCATGATGTTCACGCCGACCGTGGCGCAGCAGGCGGCGCTTCGCGAGCTGATCGAGGAGCAACAGGATCCTGGCTCTGCGAACTTTCACAAATGGCTGACTCCCGAACAGTATGCCGACCGTTTCGGTCTCAGCCAGAACGACATTAATAGGATCACCGCCTGGCTCCAGTCGCAGGGTTTCAAGATGGTCTACGTTGCACGCGGCCGTGACGCCATTACCTTCAGCGGCGACGCATCGCCAGGTGCAAAGCACTTTCAAGACGGAAATCCACACCTACAACGTGAATGGCAGGGAACATTTCGCAAACTCGACCGCGCCCATGATCCCGGCCGCTTTGAGACGGCATCGTCGGTGGCTTCCGGGGCCTGCACAATTTCTTCCCGCATCCGCAGCTCCGGCCTCATCCCGACTACAGCCCTTCAGGAACTTCCGCTCACTACATTGCTCCCGGCGACCTGGCTACCATTTACAACATCAACCCGCTGTACCAGCTCGCCACGCCGATTGACGGGACAAACCAGAAGCTGGTCGTCGTCGGGCAGACTGATATCTATCTCGCTGATATCAATAATTACCGCAGCGATTTCGGACTCTCGACCATCCCGAGTTCCGCATCTTCCTGCGCTCCCAGCACGACGTCCGGCGAGGTCGGCGTGATCACGGTCCCCTGCGATACGACAAACTTTCAGTATGTGATATCAGGTACGGGCAGCGATCCAGGCTTGAATCCTGGCAACATCAGTGAATCGGACCTCGACATTGAGGTGTCGGGTTCCATTGCCAGGAATGCGAAGATCATCTTCGTCACCTCGTCGGGTGGCGTGGGCGACAGCTGGAGTTGGGCCATCGACCAAAATCTCGCGCCAGTTATAAGCATCAGCTATGGCCTCTGCGAGGCTTTTAACACATCTCCGCCTCTGGCCACCGAGGACCAGGAATTCCAAAGGGCGGCCTCACAGGGCATTTCGGTTTTCGCCGCCGCCGGTGACGCAGGCGCTGCCACCTGCGATGGCGACGCTTTCGGTGACAACGTCTCTACGGCCACCCTTGGCCTGTCAGTCAGCTATCCGGCGAGCAGTCCATCAGTTACGGGCGTGGGCGGCACGGAGTTCAATGAGGGCAGTGGCACATATTGGAATCCACCGCCCACGACCAGCACAACCAATTTTGGCAATTCGGCCCAAAGTTATATCCCGGAACTCGCCTGGAACGACTCGAAATTTGTTGGCAGTCTCGACGCGACCGGAGGCGGTCCCAGCAACTGCGAAAACACCTCTGGAGTCACCGGGGTGACAATTCGCGGGGTGCAGTATGCATTCAGTGTCTGCGACGCCCCGACCAACGGCGGTTTCGCTAAGCCTTCCTATCAGACGGCACTCACCCCGAGCGATGGAGTTCGGGATGTGCCGGACATCTCCTTCTCAGCTTCCAACGTCAATGACGCCTACATTGTCTGCACCCCGCAGTCGGAGATTCCGCACGATTCTGACGTCAGCACCAGCACCTGCGTCAGTGGCATCACAACCGCGCTTGATACCTACCACTCGGCTTTTGGAGGCACCTCTGCCGCTACCCCGCTGGCGGCCGGAATGGCCGCCCTGTTGAATCAGTACCTCGGTGCCGACGGGTTAGGGAGCATCAACACGCAGCTCTACAAGCTCTATGGCACCAACCAGTCGGCGTTCCACAATATAACCACGGGCACAAGCGGGACAGGGGACGGTGATACATCCGACAACATGGTGCCCTGCACGTCGGGGGATCCGTCTTTCGAGCCTGCCCCCTTGCGATGCACGTCGACGGACATCTTCGGCTATTCAGTGGTTGGCGGGGCTAACTATAGCTCGGTTACCGGCCTCGGCTCTATAAACTTCAACACGCTCTTCACCGCGTGGGCGGCCTCTCGCACTGGCACTACGACTTCGATTTCGCCCTCAGCGACGAATGTAAACTCGGGCACCAGCGTGACGTTCACGGCCACCGTCACCCCGACGACGGCTGCGGGAACGGTCAGTTTTTATGACAATGGGTCCGCGACGGCATTGGGCACAGCCACTCTAGCGAGCGGTACAGCCGCGTTTAGCACTACGACGCTCCCCGCTGGTTCGAACAGCGTAGTGGCGACTTACAACGGCAACGCCACTAACGACTTCTCGACATCAGCCTCTCCGGCAGTTGTTACTGTTACGGCGCCGTTCACCATGACTCCTGTACCAACCTCGCGGAGCATCTCTGCAGGGCAAACTGCTACCTACACCATAAACATCAATCCGACGAGCGGTTTCACGGGCGCTGTGACCTTCACAAACTCCACCGCCTCCAGTCCCGGGAGTTGCACAGCGAATCTGCCAGCAGGAGCGCTTTGCAGTTTTAATCCTGGAAGCGTTACGCTCGATGGAATCCCCGCCGATACCAAGCCCGTCACCTTGACGATCACCACTGCTCCCAACATGGCACTGCCGTCAGGAGCGCAGGCGATCACCGTTACCGGCACCAGCGGCAGCACAGCAGTTACCACCACTGTCAGCCTGACCGTCACCGCAACCACGGAGACCTACACTCTCACGACAACTGCTGCCACCTTCGGCCCTGTGGCCGCGGGCGGGAGCCAAACGGTCAACGTCACGGTCAACAGCTCGACCGGCTTCATTGTGGGCACCGGCACCGGCGCTACTACCGCTCTGCCGCTCACCTACACCTGTACCGGCGTGCCCTCGTTGGCCACAGCGGAAATCGCTTGCCAACTCCCGAACAATGGGCAGCCCAGCAGCGCAACCTCGGTTGCAATCAACCTCGTCACAACGGCTCCGACCGCGCAGCTGCGTCGACCCTTGAGCGGTGGCAGCCGCATTTTCTATGCCCTATTGCTGCCGGGTTTGTTTGGAATTGTTTTCGCCGCGGGATCGCGCACGCGCGGCCTGCGATTGCTCAGCCTGATTGTGGTTCTCAGCTTCTCCACGCTATGGCTGGGTTCTTGCGGTGGCAGTGGCGGTGGCGGCACCAAAACCCCGCCGAACCCCGGGACGCCCGCCGGTTCCTATGTGGTGACTATCAGCGCCACCACCGGTGCGCCCACGGGCGGGACCGCGATCACCAACTCGAATACGCCCTTTACGATCACATTCAACGTGTCGCAGTAATCAGCGCAAGACCAACCGCGCTCCGCCCCACTGGCGGAGCGCTTTTTCTTGCTCGCACTCTTCTCTTTCCCGGCCCGCCGAATCCGGAAAGCCCGGAAGCCGCGCTCCCTGACAGTCATGTCCTCCTGTGCAAAAACCCTCCCCCTTTGCCCCTTGCGCGCCTGCGCCGGGACGAGTACCATTGACTTGTTCTCATTGGCCTCGTTCCCGCGTGGGCCTTCCGCGTCCCAGGCCGTTCCCGGCGGCGCGACGGATTCCGACAACGGATAACCGATACGGAAAATTTAGATTTTTTTAGCCAGTGCGAGTTTGCATCATCAGTGAGCGGTCGATCGCGATTGCGTCCCAGCCCAATTCGAAATTCCGCATTGAAAGTGGGCTGTGCCCCCTCGAATGCATTCGCGAGACTTGATAGTTGACCGTTGTCAGTGAATGGTTTGACCGAGCAAGTGGATAGGCCCCGCAAGAAAAGTGGCTGTGCGCCAACCCTGTGAGAGCCTGCCGCAACCCAATGGGGAAACTGACATTGTGAGATTTTGCAGCCCTGCACCGAGTCGATGACCCGGCCCAGCAGGTTTGAGAGGACTATGAACGCAGGACCATCAGGACAAGGACAAGGATCAGGAAGACCCTCCGGTGGAGGAGGCAGAAGACGGCGTCGCGGACGCCGCCCTAACAATCCGCGCGGGCCCCGTCCCGCCGGGCCCAGCCAGGCGCGCCACAATCAGGATGGCATCTACACCGCGCCCATGGATCACAGCTACCGCGCCGCTCTGGCCGGCAACGGCAACAACGGCCAGGGAGCGCGCCGCCAGCGTCCCGGCTTCGCTGCGCCCTTTGCGCCCGCCGATCCCGAGCCTCTGCCCGCATTGCGCGAAGATTCCAACTCGCGCATTTTTGCCTTTGTCGACGACTTGTTCTTCGCCGCCAAGATTCAAGAGACGGCTCGCAAGCTCAACGTCAAAGTCGAGTTCGCCAAGAACGACAAAGACCTGGCCGATCGCATGGAGCAGAACGGCGAGGAAAAGCCTTCACTTATCATCTTCGACCTCAACAACGCCAACGCGAAACCGCTGACGCTGATCCCCAAGCTGAAGGCGAAGCTCAAGAAGGGAACCTCGATCATCGGATTCCTCTCGCACGTCCAAGGCGACCTGAAGCAGAAGGCCCACGAAGTGGGATGCGACATGGTTCTGCCACGGTCCGCCTTCTCCCAGAACCTGCCTCAATTGCTGCGCCGCCACGGAGCCCCGGAAGACGAGAATCCGACGGTACAGTAGTCGCCGCTCTCAGCCAGTTACTATGCTGCGCGGCCGCGACGTTAAATCCAGGCGAGTTAAATTCAGGTTTATTTCCACCTGACTTCAAAGTCCCCGGCATCGGCGCGATTGGGGAACTCGCGCTCCAGTGCGGTCTGGAGATCGTCTGCGATTGGACCCGCGAATGGCGGACGATGATTCAGGACCACGAGATTGATGTTGTGCGACTCGATGACCTCCAACGCACGCTGGGTTCGCCCCGCCGAATCTTCATAGAAATCAAAAAAAATACCGGTCGGGTCGCGAAAGCCAGAAAGAAAATAGACCTCTGGAGAATCGGGTTTGGCCAGGATATATTCGCCGCGAGCATGCTGGCGGATAAGACTGTCCAATTCCTCATACTCGCGCGCGCTCGCAGCGGTGACACGCAGGCCACCAGCGCGAGGAATGGAAAGCCGCACCGTCTGGGTGTCAGGCGCATATATCGTGCCGAGGTGGTAAACGAACCCTGGCGTCAAGTCGAACACGACATACAGAAAGCAGAAACACATCATGCCGGCCACGGCCAATCGGGGTGGCTGATCCATCAAACTGACTACGGCAGTGATGGCCAGCAAAACCAGCGGCGCAATGTAGCAAAAATAAATAGTGTTGCTGAAAGGGAATTGAATCAAGCTGCACGCGGCCGTCACCGAAAGAGTCAGGAATAATCGCTGGCGCGGAATTGATTCCAATCGGTTCAGCCGCGACCAGCGAGCCAGCAGCGCAACGCCAACGAGCACTACGACGGGCGCAAAAACCCAAATCGTGCTCCAAATGTGTTGATAGTAATATCGCGATCGACGAGCCAAAAGCAGAAGGCCAGGGATCAGGATGACCATGGAAACTCCGAAGAGGACCTGCTTCCAAAGCTTCGGGGCGGTTTTCGATCTGGTCAGCAGCACGGCGACGATCAATACTGCATTCACTTCAAGTCCCTGATAAAACCAGCGCACAGGTGGCTTCATTCCTATCTGCTGAATCAGTTGGCTGGACAAGGTAAAAATGTCTCGCACCAAAAGGCCGATACTTCCTGTGAGAAAGTAGGGAACCAGGAATAGAGCGATGGGAATCGCAACCCCGGCTGCGAACAACAACACTTCGCGCAGAAGAAACTGAAGTCTGTGGCTTCGATTTCGGGAAGCACGGAATTCGTTCCACACCACAGCCGCGCCAATCGCAAGTTCCGGGACCCAGAAGTAAAGATACGTAGCACTGTTAGCTAGCTTTCGCAGGAGTAGAAAGATCAGAACTTCGTATAAAAGAATCGAGGCCACAACGAACCCCCGGTAAGCCCAAAGCTCGCGGCGATCGTTGGCCTTGGCGTCAGGTGCAAGCTGCTCGCGATATACCAGAAACAGCAAGCCGCCCGCGACGAAATACAAGCCCGGCAACTTGAACAGGACCGAGATGCCGCCACAAACCCCGGCAAGCAGCAACCAACGTCCAGTTTGGACTTCGATGTAGCGCAACAGGGCCGCGAGGCCGAAGGTTGCGAAGAACAGGTTGTACCAGGAAGGCAGCGCGGCGGCATAAGTTGGCGGTCCCCATGCCACCGCCAAGAGGGTTAGTGCGCCAGCAAGGGGCGCGGAAACAAACTTCGACGTCGCATAGTAAAACGCCGGAACCCAGGCCAGAAAAAACAGAAACAGCATGTAACGCATGCTGGCCAGGTTTGTTCCAAACATCCGAAATGCCGCTGCGTTTAAGTAACTTAGTACTCCGGTATAGCCTTCGTGATAGTCACGGTGAGGAAGTTCCCCCCGCAGCACGCGGTCGGCGCACTCCGACAAAGTGCCCTCGTCCGAGGGCACCCAACCGCGCTTTAGTTCCCGCGCCATGTACAGCGCACTCAGAAGCAAAACCACTGCAAGCAAGAACCGCCTGCGTGAGGATGTTTTCGCCCAATGAAGGTGCTCGCCATGCGCAGGAATGTCTGCAGGATCGCCCTGCGGAAGTTGTACGCCCACAGAAGTCATTTGGCTTTGCGTCGATCGTCGCCGATAGATCTGTTCCGCTAGCCCGGAGGCCAGCTCAGATGCCGTCCACCTAAGAGGTGAACGTGGAGATGAAATACAGACTGTCCCGCACCCGGACCCACGTTCAACACGGTCCTGTATCCCTGCTCGATGTTTCGCTGGCGGGCAATCTCAGCCGCCGCAAGGTGACAGCGGCCGATCACTTCGGCGTCGTCAGCCTGCGCTTCTTTCAAGCCAGCAAAATGTTTCTTGGGGATGATCAGCACATGCGTAGGGGCCTTCGGGTTGATGTCCTCGAACGCCAATACGTGCTCGTCCTCGTAAACTTTCTTGGCGGGAATCTCGCCGCGCGAGAATGCGGCAGAAGAGGCAGTCGCTGCTAGGGTCGGTCATGGTTCGGTCACCATGGCGAAACGATAACACACAGCCACCTCGGAGCCACGGAGAGGAAAGGGTCCCATAAGACTGGTTTTCTCCGCGATTCCGTGCCTCCGTGGTGAAGAGCACTAATCCAGTCTCACCAGAAAGACCGCGCCCTCAGGCGTTTCGGTCTCCGCGACCAGTTCCTGGGCACGCTGGCGGTCGTCGCCGAGCACACGAACCCGCACCCACCAATCGCCTGCTGGACTGCCGAAGCGTAGCACTTTCGCCGTGCGATAGCGGCGCGTGAGATGGTCGGCGAGTTTTGCAGCGGCTTCCTCATCGGGAAAGCCTCCAATTTGCACCGCCCACTTTCCGCCAGTCTCGAGCGGAGCGGGAGCCTGCATCACTTCCACTTTCACTTCCGCAATCCCGGGCAGGTAGACATCGATCTTGCGCGCCGCAGCCAGCGATAAATCGAGAACCCGGCCGGGGATGAACGGCCCGCGGTCCGTAATGCGTACCAAAGCCGAATGACCGGTCTTCAGATTAGTGACGCGCACGACCGAACCCAGTGGAAGTGTGCGGTGCGCCGCCGTCATGGCATTCATGTTGTAAACTTCGCCATTCGATCCCCGCCGGTTGTGATACGGCGGACCGTACCAGCTGGCGCGGCCGATTTCGGTGGCTAGCGGCGTGGTGCCCCGCGGGAACTGCGGGCTCGGCAAGGTCGGCGCTTTCTTCTTTCTTGCTGCTTTCTGATCTCGGCTGGTTATTCTTCGCAGTATTCTCGGGACGGGACGGCGCTGGCGGTTCGGGAGAGGGCTGCTCGGTCGTCACCGTCGGTGGCGGCGGCACATTCACGCGCGCTTGTTTCGGATGGCCGCAGCCGGTGAGGCTGAGCAGTAAGATCGTGAGCAACAGAATGAGATTCACGGCGCAGGGGACCAAGCCGTTGCGGCGCAGTGTCACTTTTGCGACGCTTTTTGTTGCTCCATATAGTCGGCCAGTTCGATCAGCTTTACGCTCGCGGCGCGCAGGGCTTTGGTGGAGTGCTGCCGCACGGTGGGAACCACCTCGTCGTTCAGATACTTGATGAACTCGGGGATCTCTTTTTCGATCCGTTCGGCAGCTTCGGCGACCGTCTTGCTGACACGTGCCGACGCGCCTTCCACCTTGCGGTTGAAGTCGTTCATGATGCTCCTCGGTACTGCTGGGCGTGGATGAACTCACGCAAATGTTGCGGATGCCAGGCCCGACCATTATTTCGCGCCCAAGAGCGCCGGTCAATGGCAGGCATACGGGAGAGCAACCGAATTCAAGTAGAATCGACCTTTCCTCCAAATGGTTGCCGGAGAGGGAGTAATAGGCTTAGGGATGCCGATCGACGCGTTGATGCAGAAGGAGCCGAAGAAATTCCGAAGGCAGTTGCTCGCCTGGTATGACCGCACATCGGCGCGATCTCCCGTGGCGCGCGAACCGCGATCCCTACCGCGTGTGGCTTTCGGAAATCATGCTGCAGCAGACGCGCGTGGCGGCGGTGATTGAGCACTATCAGGAATTTCTGCGACGTTTTCCCACGATAAAGAAGCTGGCCGCGGCCCGCGAGGGCGAGCGTGCTGGCGGCGTGGAGCGGCCTGGGCTATTACCGCCGGGCGCGCATGCTGCACGCCGCGGCGAAAGTCGTAGTGCGAGAGTATGGAGGGAAGTTTCCGACGACGCCCGAAGGCTGGCGCGAATTGCCGGGGATCGGACGCTACACCGCTGCGGCGATTGCCAGCATCGCATTCGACGAGCCTGTCGCTGTCGTCGATGGCAACGTCGAGCGCGTGTTACAGCGAGTATCGGGAACGCGGTTGACGGGCGAAGAGCTGTGGCAAGTCGCTACCAACCTTTTAGATGCCAAGCGTCCGGGAGATTTCAATCAGGCGATGATGGAGTTGGGCGCGGCCGTGTGTACGCCGCGAGCGCCGGCGTGCTTGACATGCCCCGTGGTCGAACTATGCGTCACGCGCGGAGAAACAGCCCGAAGACGAAACCGGCGCGTCAGAACAAGCGGGAGATTCATTACGCTCTGGATCGTCGAGATGGAGAGGTTTTTCTAGTTCGGCGGCCGCCGGATGCTTCCCTGATGCCGGGAATGTGGGAGTTGCCTGAACTGCCAACCACGAACGGTGGGGGCAGTCCGTCCTTCACATTGCGTCATTCGATCACGATAACGGATTACACCGTCCGCGTCTGGCACGCCGCCTCACGCCCGCGCGTTGACGGAAAATGGATTCCATTGGGGCGCATGGGGCAGGTTGCTCTCACGGGTCTGGCACAGAAGATTCTGCGGAAGGCAGAAATGCTCTGAGGAAATCACCAACCCACTCCAACTTCCCTCTGGTAACTCCTTCTTCCGATCTTCCATCATCTAAAATAAGAGCAGTCAGGACCCGAGGACCATATGCGCTGGCTGCGGAACATCCTGAAGAAACGAACCGGAGGACAACCCATGGCGGCTTTGACCGCGGGCACCAAGGCGCCCGACTTCGAACTGAAAGCAATGGATGGCAAGCGCTTCGTGCTTCATGAAGAATTGGTGCGCGGTCCCTTGGTGTTGGCATTTTTCAAAGTCTCCTGTCCGGTGTGCCAGTACGCATTTCCATTTCTGGAGCGGTTGGAGCGAGCGTATGGGCACAAGGGTGTCCGGATAATCGGCGTTTCGCAGGACGACCCCAAGCACACGGCGGCTTTCACCAAGGAATTTGGCGTGACGTTTCCCGTGCTGCTCGACGACAGAGATACCTATCCCGTATCGAACGCCTACGGCCTGACTAATGTCCCGAGCATCTTCTGGATCGCGCAGAACGGTCAAATTGAAGTTTCCAGCGTCGGCTGGGTCAAGGCCGACTTCACAGAGATCAGCCGCAAGATGGCGGAGTCAGGAAAGACTGCGCCTGCCGCGCTGTTCAAGCCGGGAGAAGATGTGCGGGATTTCCGCGCTGGTTGAAGCTCGAAAAATTGATCCCGCGGTCGCGGGACGTAATTCGATGAAAACCTCGGAGGAAAGCGAGGAGAGAAGGCAACAGTCGCAGGTACAACCCGGTACTTGTCTGGATGTCCCGGGTGGCGACTGACCTGCCGTGCAGGGTGTTCGTGCACTCCCTACAACGAAACTCCTCCTTGTCCGTTACAATTCCTTCAGTCTCAAGAGCAGGCAATGCTGGCTGTAGGCATGTTCCTGCGCCAATGCGCCGCTTCATTGAGGGGGAGAAGCCCGACCTATGCAAGCCCGACCTGCGCAAGGAATGGTCAAAAGAATTGTTCTCGGCAGCGTGATCCTCGCTCTGAGCCTGCTGCTGTGGGCGGAAGGCGGCGCGCCTCCGACTCCACCGCCCGCCGCGGCGAAACACGAAGCGGTCTCGGTGCGCCTGCCGGGCGCGGCTTTTGCCGCTATGGAGACCATCGATCCCGAACACATTCGCTGGCATGTGCGCTTTCTCTCGCATGATCTTCTGGAAGGCCGCGGTACTGGACAGCGCGGCGGTGACATCGCAGCCGAATATATGGCCACGCAGTTTGCGGAATATGGATTGAAGCCCGCAGGCGACAACGGATCGTACCTGCAGAAAGTGCCGCTGGTGGGGATCACGACGCTGCCCGAAACGCAGTTTTCGCTGCGTGCCGAAGCAAGGCGGCCCGATGAATCTGAAGCCGCTCGACGAATACGTCGCCTACGACCAAACGCAGCAGGCGCAGTCCGATGTGGATGCCGATATCGTCTACGTGGGATACGGCATCGAAGCTCCGGAATATAACTGGGACGACTACAAAGGCGCGGATGTTCGCGGCAAAGTGCTGCTCATGCTGGTGAACGAGCCGCCGTCGGATGATCCGAAGTTTTTCAAAGGCAAGGCGCTCACCTATTACGGCCGCTGGACTTACAAATACGAAGAAGCGGCGCGCAAGGGCGCGGTGGGGGTGATTCTCATCCACAAAGAAGACATGGCGAGTTATCCGTGGGAAGTGGTGCGGAACTCGAATTCGGGAGAGAAGTCTTATTTGAAGCTCGAAGGCCCGGTGCTGAAGGTCGCATCCTGGGTGCAACTCGATGTGGCGAAAAAACTGGTCGCCGCTTCAGGCATGGATCTGGAAAAGATGATGGCGGATGCGCGCACGCGCGAGTTTCATCCCGTGAATCTGGGGGCGAAGCTGAAAGCGCACATGGTGAGCAATGTGCGGCACTTCGAGTCGAACAACGTGCTGGCGATGCTGCCCGGTTCGAACCGCAACCATGAAAGATGAAGCCGTCATGTACACCGCGCATTACGATCATCTTGGCGTCCGTCCCGATATGCCGGGCGACAATATCTACAACGGCGCTGCTGACAATGCCACGGGCTGCGGCATCCTGCTCGAACTGGCTCGCGCCTTCAGCGTCGCCAAAGACCGGCCGGGACGGTCCATCATTTTCGCGGCAGTCACGGCGGAGGAGCAGGGACTGCTGGGGTCGGAGTATCTGGGCAAGCATCCGCCGGTTCCGGCGGGGAAGATTGCGCTGGATTTGAATTACGACGACGTGCAGCCGCTGGGAGCGCCCGAAGAAGTAGAAGTCTCGGGCGCGGAGCGCACGACATTCTATCCGTGGGTGCAGGCGATGGCGAAGGAGTTCCGCCTGGCGATCCGTCCCGACGCGCGCCCCGAGGCGGGACACTTCTATCGCTCCGATCATTTCAGCCTGGCCCGCGTGGGCATTCCCGCTTTCTCGATCAACCAAGGCATGAAGTTCAAAGGTCACGACGAGGCCTGGGGACTGGCGCAGGACAAAGAGTACACCGAGAAGCATTATCACCAGCCGAGCGACGAATACCATCCTGAGATGGATTTCGTCGGCGATGGCGCCATGGCTCGCTTCGGCTTCGCGCTGGGCTGGGAGGCGGCAAGCTTCACCAAGCTCATCGGCTGGCAAAAGGGCGATGAGTTCGAGGCGGCGAGGATCAAGAGTCAGTAGCGAGTAGTGAGTAGCCAGAAACAACCTTATCTGGCTGGGCATGGCGCTCCCGCCGCCTGCCATTGTTTTACTTTCGCGGAAAACTCATCATGCGGCATGGGGACGGGAGTTCGACCCTCGCCCGGATTCCAGGCCCACATCACCAGCTTGTCTTCTGTAAGGTGCTCGACGAGTTGATCGAGGTTCCGGTTTCTGTTTTGCTTTCGATCCTTGATCGATTCGCAAATCTGCGCGTCGGTCAGTCCTTGCCAGATCATCGGTGTGCTCGCAGGCGGCAGGCCCCAGTTGGGCGCGCCTGGCGGCAGATGCGCGCCCGCGAGATTGTGGTCCTGATGACAGGTACTGCATTTTTCCGCCGTAACTCCGTGACCGTCCGGACCGCGTCTTACATTCATGGCGTGCCGATGTCCGTCATCGCCCTGTCGGGGATAGTCTCCTTGCGAATGACAATTCATGCAGCGCGGGTTTCTTAGAACGGAAACGAACGCAGTGAAGAGCGCTCCCTCTTCGCCGACCGCAGCCACAGCAACTTTCTTGGCGGCCGGCTCTGCTGCTTCTGCGGGATGCGAGAACCACGTCGCGACGCCGGCAATGACTAACACAATCAGACTCATGAGAAGGAAACCAGTTTCGATCCTGCGCTCGCTTCATATCGCCTCCGTCATCCGGATCGGCAACCGGCGGATTCGTTTGCCGGTCACCGCGAAAACAGCATTCGCAATGGCCGGGGCCGCGCACGGAACGCCCGGCTCTCCGATTCCTCCGGCCTTCTCCTTGCTTTCGACAATATGGGTTTCGATTTCCGGACATTCATTCATGCGCATCACCGGAAAGGTATTAAAGTTAGTCTGCTGCAAGCGTCCACTCTCGAAGGTAAGCTCCTGGAAGAGCGCCGCCGACGCGCCGAAGATCGCCCCTCCTTCGGTCTGCGCCGCGATAATGCCTGGGTTCACGTACTGTCCGCAGTCGATGGCGCAAACCATGCGGTGCACCCGAACTTTCCCGTCAGTAACTGAAACCTCGGCCACATGCGCCGAATAGCTGCCGAAAGCAAAGTGCACTGCAATCCCGCGGCCCATTCCTTTCGGTAGAGGTTTGTCCCACCCCGCTTTTTGTGCCGCGAGATCGAGCACGCCAAGATGTCGAGGCTGCTTCAGCAGAAGCTGGCGCCTGAACCGGTAAGGATCTTTCTGTGCCAGGAAAGCCAGTTCATCCACGAAACATTCAACCGCGAAGGCGGTGTGAGAATGCCCCACTGAACGCAGCCACTGGACCGGAACATTGATTTCCGCCTGATGCGACTCGACCGTCACATTCGGAATCGCATAGGGAAGATCGTCAACGCCCTCAACTGACGCTGGGTCGTAAGTCTTTTCCTTTCATCATCGTGCCGCGAAAGGCGTCCCAGCCATGATCGACTGACCTACCAGCCGCGATCTCCAACTCACCGCATTGCCGCTCGCATCAACTCCGCCCTCGATGGCATGAAGAAACGCCGGGCGGTACCAGCCGCCCCGCATATCGTCTTCGCGCGTCCAGATCACTTTCACCGGGACCCCAGCCGCTTTCGCGATGTGGACCGCTTCCACCACAAAATCCGACTGCGGATTCGCCCGGCGTCCAAAGCCTCCGCCCAGGAAAGTTGTATGAAGTTGGACTTTCTCGTTCGGCAATCCCGCGACTTTGGCCGCGTTTGCGCGATCCACGGTCTGAAACTGCGATCCAGTCCAAACCTCGCAAGAGTCCGGCCGCAAATCCACCGTGCAGTTCAGCGGCTCCATCATCAGGTGCGAGAGGTAAGGAACCTCATAAACTGCTTCGATCTTCTTCGCTGCTCTTGCCAGCGCGCCCGCGGCGTCGCCATCTTTGCGGACGCTGGTGCCTGCCGATTTCGCGCGTTCGCGGAACTCCTGCATCATCTGACTCGTGCTGAAGTTCTGCATGCTGCCTTCATCCCAATCCACCCGCAGAGCCTCGCGCGCCATCTTGGCCTGCCAGAAAGTGTCCGCGATCACGGCGACGCCCGCGGGTACGGCGACGATCTTGCGCACCCCAGGCATCGAACGCGCCCGGGAATCGTCGAAGCTCTTTATCTTCGCCCCGAAAATCGGAGGACGGGCAATCACCGCTGTCAGCATCCCGGGCAATTTGACATCGATCCCGAACACCGCTTCGCCGTTTAGCTTTACAGGAGTGTCGAGACGCTTGATCGGTTTGCCGATCAGCTTGAACGTCTTCGGATCTTTCAATTGAACGTGTTCAGGTGGAGTCAGCTTCGCCGCGGCAGCCCACGAGTTGTCCATAAGTCAGCTTGCGATTCGATCCGTTAAACACTGCCCCTGATTCGGTGCGGCAACTCGCTGCGTCCACATTCCACTGCTGCGCGGCCGCGGCGATCAGCATGGCGCGCGCCGCCGCGCCAGCTTGCCGGAATTGCTCCAGACCCGACCAAACGCTCGAGCTTCCTCCCGTAATCTGCATGCCGAATGCAGGGTGGTTGTACTTAGGGTCGACAGGAGCGGACTCATAGCCCACCTTCGTCCAATCGGCATCAAGTTCTTCTGCCAGCAGCATGGGTAACGAGGTGTAGACTCCTTGCCCCATCTCGGAATGATTCACGATGACCGTGATCCTCTCATCGGTTCCGATCCGCACGAAGGCATTTGGCATGAACGTAGTTACAGAGGCCTGTGCCGATGCCAGCGTGCTGATTCCGGGAAACTGAAAGCCAATCAGCAGACCGCCGCTCGCCGCCACGGAGACCTTCAAGAAATCACGACGTCGCATTCCGCTGCGCTTCCCGACTGCACTTACATTTAGACCGCTCACAGCGCACCTTCCTTCGCTACCATCTCGGCCGCGCGGTGGATGGCTCTTCGAATGCGCAGATACGTTCCGCAACGGCAGATGTTGCCGGTCATCGCTTCATCAATGTCGTCATCGGTGGGCCGCGGTTTCTCGCGCAGCAGTACCGCCGCACTCATCAGTTGTCCCGATTGGCAGTAGCCGCACTGCGGAACGTCCTCTTCCAGCCAGGCCCGCTGCAAGGGGCTGCTTAGATTGGCGGAGAGTCCTTCGATTGTCGTCACCGCTTTTCCTGTCGCCCGCGAAACCGGAGCCACGCAGGATCGTACCGCCTCTCCGTTGATATGCACCGTGCACGCTCCGCACTGCGCCATGCCGCATCCGTATTTGGTTCCGGTAAGACCGAGATGTTCGCGGATCACCCAGAGCAGGGGAGTGGACGGATCAACGTCGAGATCGACGCGTTTGCCGTTGACGGAGAAGGCGATCATATAGTTCTCCTGAAATTGTTTTGGGTTAGGTCGTTGGGCAAGCTGCCGCGACGGCATCGATTTTACATCTTTAGAGGTGACGCTTTAATGGTGGGAATCTTTTTCCAAGCGAAGCCAAACTGCTCACGCTGAACCACATAACCTAGGTAACTTTAGCCGCCGCGCCTCCCGTGCTAGCCTCGATATGTACATGTGTAATCAGTAACTTCCAAGAATTCTGAGCCGTCAAGATGCCGCGATTACCCATCTTCCGCCTGGGCAAGGAACCGGAGAAACTGGCGCTGCCGGAGATGTTCGCGGCCACGCCAGCGATTGCTTTGGAAGGGCTTCGCAGTCGGAGTCGACAACCTGCGGCACGACGTGGCCTTGAGCGCGCGCTTCGTGGAGGCGGCGCGAGCGCAGATCATGCGCTTGATTATCCGCCACGGCGAGTTGGAAGGCCTGCTCGCCGCTGAGATGACGCAGCGCACCCAGGGACCTTCGTGGATGAGAAGCGCCGCCGGCAGTCCCGCCCGCACCCCAGGCGAAAAATCCGACTGGAAACCGTTGCTGGCCGAACTACACCTGGCGGCGTTGAATCGGGC
This sequence comes from uncultured Acidobacteriaceae bacterium, assembly GCA_963763285.1. Taxonomy (GTDB): domain Bacteria; phylum Acidobacteriota; class Terriglobia; order Terriglobales; family Acidobacteriaceae; genus Sulfotelmatobacter. The sequence goes on from CAVXOK010000007.1 coordinate 82,728, forward strand.
GAAGAGGGAAGAGAAAATTTCAGTCGATCTGTTGGCCCGGCTGGCCATTACTAAGTTTCTACGCACGGAAATGAATCAGCAGTTCGCGCAAGTGCTGGAGCGCTGCCGCGTTCTGCTCAAGAATTACGAGGGCATGCGCCAGGGCAAAGGAGTGGAGTATCGCGAGCGCGTGGCCGCTTTCCAGGTACGGAAAAAAATCATTCTGCGCAAGGCGGGCCAGGATCTGTTCGAGACCCTGCGCGAGATCGAGAAAGAGACGCTGGCGCGCACTCGGCGGTCGTTCTTCGGAGAAGCAAAGACTGGAGAAGCAGGATCTGCCGAGTCGAAGGTTGCAGAATCCGGCGCTGAGCTGGCAGTTACGGCTTGTTCGTGAACCGGCTCGCATTTTCCGAGGATGGCCGTGACGATTACCTCTGCGCCGAACATTACGTCATGCTGGGCAACTGGGATCGAGATCCCGACCGCTATGGCCGCTTGCAGGACGTGGTCTGGGGTTTCGTGCGTTCGCTCTATGGAGAAGACACCAGCAGCGAAACGATCGATTCCTGGCTGTGCGCTCCGGAAAACACCCGCGCCCTCGTCGGCACGGGAACCCCCGACGATTCCACGGCGGAAGGTGTCGCCAAGCAGGAGCGGCTGGCTCAGTGGGTGCGGTTGCTCGAAGATGAGCAGGTGATGGAGCATGTGATCGCCTCCTACCACACTGTGCCGCTGCTCACTGAGTACGCGCCGCGAATCAATCCGCAACAACTGAAGAATGCGCTGATCTCGCGTCCGGAGTGCGACCGCGTGGAGCGCATGATTCAGGAGCACGGCAAGCTTTCGCCCGCCAGTTTGTATGCGGCGGTGGGAAAAGTCGCGGGCTGCCGCGGTGCGGAGCGGGCCAAGGTGGCGGCGCGCTTTCTTCGGGATTTCTCGCACTATCACCGCGACCTGCGACGTCTGGAAGTGCTGAATGCCGCGCTCGACTCGATCAACCTGGTTAGCACCGAGAAGCTGCGGGAGCTTTCCCGGATGAACGGGACACTTTACGAATTCCTTCTTCCCGACGAGCAGCAGCAGACGGAGGAAGATCGCGTGCTGCGCCACGTGGTGCTCAAGGCCGATGTGCGCGACTCTACGCGGCTCACGCGCACATTGATGGAGAAGGGGCTCAATCCGGCGTCTTATTTCAGCTTGAACTTCTACGATCCCGTGAACAAGCTCCTCAGTAAGTATGGAGCGCAGAAAGTTTTCCTTGAGGGCGATGCCATCATTCTGGCTATTCTCGAGCGCACCGGCGAACCTGGACTTGCGGTGAGCCGGGCCTGCGTTCTCGCGCGCGAGATCATTGAGATCGTGCGCGGCTACAACGCACTGATGCAGCGCTCGGCCATGCCGGGTCTGGAACTGGGTGTGGGCATCACGCTGCAGGAGTCGGCGCCGCTCTATCTGATGGACGGCGAGCACCAGATCATGATTTCCGAAGCGCTGAATCAGAGCGACCGCCTTTCTTCCTGCAACAAGCGTGCCCGCAAGGTGATGGAATCGCAGGCCGGACCATTCCACGTCTATGTGTTCCAGACAGCGGGTGCCGAGCCAACTAAAACTAAAGACGAGGCGGAGAACCCGGAAGATTCCATCGTCAGCTATAACCTGGGCGGCATTCGGATGAATGAAGCGGCGTTTCGCAAGCTGGAGCAGGAGATTTCTCTCGTGCCTCTCGCGGTGAAGTTGCCGCCTGCGATGGCTTCGGATAAGGGAGAGTACAAGCTCTCCAGCGGAACTGTGCCAGTCGATCGCGACATTTTCCGCAAGATCGTGGTGCGCACGAGCCGCATTCCGAGGATCAATGTGGAAGATTTTTCTGTTCAGGGATGGACTGACGGCACCTACTACGAAGTCTGCACCGACCCGGCAATCTACGCTGCGCTGGAGAAGAAAAAGGGCGCGAAGGCTTAGGACCCCAGCTAGAAAATAAAGTTTCCGAGACGTTGCGCGAGCGGCTTTGCGCCTTGAGCTGCTTGCGTGCAAAAATCGAGGTACCCCCTCCCCCCTCCCATCTCTGGAATCATGGTGTTAGCAGGAAATTCTCCGCAAAATCCGGATGTCAAAGAACTTACAGGTCAAAATCTAGACAACAAAGGAGTTAGGGCGCGACGATTTGCTGTGTAGCAGACTGTCACGGCCTCGACCATGATCGCGCAAGTGACGGGCTGAGGACAAGGTCAGATGTCACAATGGGGTTGTGGAAATTCTTGAGACGGCCTTACTCCAGAGAACACCCCGCCAAATGTGAAGCTGCTGCCTTGGTGGGCTCTCGCGACTCACTCCACAATTGGCGAGAAACCTCAACAGCACTCATTGACCCGAATCCACGAATTTCTCAATGAGTGTAATCGCCTGATAACGTCAATCGCGTGAATCAATACAAATGGAAGGTGACCTCAGCGCTAATCTCCTTTTCGATCGGCTGGCCGTCCTTGAGCGCGGGACTGAACTTCCAATGGCTCACCGCTTCAACTGCTTTTTCATCGAGACCGTATCCCAGTCCCTTCACCACCTTAATGTCACGGGTCGTTCCGTCCACCGTAACCGTCAGCGACACGACGACTGTGCCGTTGATTTTCTTTTTGCGGGCTTGGTCGGTGTATTCGGGGTTCGGGACGAAAATCGCGCGCGGCGCCGTTACGCTGCGATCGGGCAGGTTGCCACAATCGCGCGCGCCCTCGTCCACCACACCAGACGCGTCGTCAAAGGGAACAAACTTGTCGGGCCTCTGGGAAACAGAAGAAGCGAGCGCCACGTGGGCCTGCAAATTCGTAGCCGTCGAAATCTGGAGCATGTCACCTCGCCGGGCTCGCACACTGACTTTTTCACCGCAGGCAAGGCTGGCTGACGAGCTGTGAGAACATTGACTGAGATAGGCGGGCACCGAGTTCTGCCCCGGCGCACATACCATAAATCCATCCACCATGGGTCGCCGCTCGATGGCCGCGGAACAATCGATCGGCCCGCGGTCCGGCACTCCAGAATCATTATCGAAAGGCACGAACTTGTCCGGCTGCCGGGAAATCGCCGACGCGTCCACAAAGCGCGGGGCTCTCTCGGAGGCGGGTATTATTCTAAGCACGTCACCGTTACGGGCAACCACCGTCACCTTTTCCCCGCAGTTCAGACTTCCAATCTGGCGCTTCTGGCACCTGCCGTAGAGTGGCACCGGCTGCTCATTGTTGTGGTCGGAACAGAAAACAAAGCCGTCGGGTCTGGGCGCCACGGGAGACTGGCCATCGAGAACTTGCGCCAAGAGCGACCCAGCAGTAGCCACGCAAAAGACTGCCACGAATAACACTACGGTTTTCATGGACGGGGATTCTCCCATTCGATCGATCAGACGTCAACCAGACATAGCCGGGTTGCCCGTTCGGGCCTTGAATCGGATGCAGCCGGGCCTGCTGGCCATCGGAGAAAAACGGCTGGCGCGCCCCTCCAGCCGTAACCGGCAAAACTGGAAACAGCCGAGGTCAGTTTCGGGCCCGGAGCCGACTTTGTTATGGAATCATTACCCTCACCCGACCGTAGTCTTTAAGTTCGGTGGTGCGCTTCTAGAAGTTAGATCCGACGCGCGTTGGATGGAATGGAATCCAGAAAGTTGCTTCTACATCTACCGGAGCGCCGTTCTTGGTGGCGGGCTGGAATTGCCACTTGGCGATTGCTTTTTTGGCGAATTGGTCTAGCTGGTCGTCGACGCTGCGGAGGACGCGGATGTTGCTCACTGTGCCGTCAGTGTGGATGACGCCATAGAGGATGACGGTGCCGGCTACGTTCTGCCGCATCAGCTCCAGCGGATACGCCGGGTCGACTTTACGGGTTGCTACGGGCGCGGACAGATTGTCTGAAGCGGAATCGGGCGTTGCGGCGCTGGAAGCGGCAGCGCTTGAAGAAGGGCGATCGGCGGTTCGCGTCCGGCTTGAGCGCGGCGAAGCGGATGATCCAACTGCCTCCGGCGGAGTTCAGGTTGGGCATGTTGAGGCTGAGCGAATAGAATTTGCGGTCGCCAAAGACGGCCCGCTCCTCGTCGGAGATTTTGCTGTCACTGGCGGGTTGCACGGTACGCGCTGGCAGGCGTGGGGGGCGCATGCCGGCAATCAGATTCGGATTTACGGAGTTCGCGCCCGCGTCCTTTGGAGCAGGATCGCCCGCGACCTGCGATGTGGTATTCGAGGTCTTGCCCACGTACAACCCCGAAGGCAAGTTGCCGCTGGTCTTGCCGACTCCGCTTGCATCTGCTTTGCCGGTTCCTGCTTTTGCGCCGGGCGCTCCTGAGGCTCCGCGATGGCCTTCGGGCGTGGCGGCGAAGTTGCCGCGGCGATTGCCTGCGGTCGGGTCGGGGGGCGCGCCCACTGACGGATGAAGGTTGAGTGCGATCAGGCTTCCGCCGGAGTGGGAGCGTCCTGATGCGGCCAGTGACGGTGGCGGCGCGATCACTTGCGATTGCCCCTGCGACGATCTCAGGGCAGAGGAACTTCGGCCCGGCACAGCGCGCTGTTCGGCATACTGTTGATCCAGGGAAAGCTGCGGAGCGGGTGCGATGACGGAGCTGCGTCCGATGTTGAGATCGCCAAGACGGCGGGTAGAGCGGGCTTCCACGTCGGGCGGCGGAGCGACCACTGCCGGCTGGGTAGTGGCTAAGGATTTTGGCGATGCGGCTTGCAGGTCGGGCGGCGGCGCGATGACTGAATGTTCGATCTGCGGCGCTAGGCGCGAAATTTCAGACGCGGGGACGGCGGGAGCGGGGCCGATCGGCATCCTCGGGTTGCCGGGCATTTTTTCGAACAGGGAGACAACGTTGGGCAAGGGTACTTCGCGTTGTAACTTAATGTCAGGTGGCGTGACGACGGTTTGCGAGCGGTTGTCGGCCTCGGGAGGCACGGAAATGATGGACTGCGGCCAATATTCGGGATCGGCCGGGCGGGCGCGGGCGGAAGTCGAGCGGCGGGTATCGAGCGGAGGCAGGTATTCTGAGGGCGTGTAGTAGACGACATCGGCATGGGTGAACGCCGGTCTTGTTGTGGGATGAGGCTGAAGGGCGAGGAAGCGTGATCCCGCCCAGATCACGGCTAGCGCAAGCGCGTGATAGGCGCCGGACTGCACGAAACGGCCCCAGGGCAGTTTCCGATCGACGAAGACGTCTGGCCAGAAAGCAGCGGGGGCGGATTCGAGAGGCAACGAGCCGAGATCCGGGCTGGAAGAACAGGTCACGAAGATTCTGCAGGAAGACGCGAGACCAGGGCTCAGGCACGACGACGAGGAGCAAATCCGGGGCCGGTGGTTCAGCCGGTGCTATCTGAAGGGATCCCGGAGCTTCGCGCATCGCTCTATGTTAGATGGAAAACAGTGTTTCAGGGTAGCCACGAGGACATGCGGAAAAGAGTGGGCGTCGCGAAGGTAGTAGGATGAAGGCGGGCAGAGAGAATTTATGAACATAACCTTGATGAAAAGATCGCTTATGAAAAGATCTCGTATGAAAAGATCGCAGGGCATTTTCGTCTGTGCTGCGATTTGTGCCACGGTTACGTTCGCTTCGTTCGGCGGCGCACAAGAGTCCACGCCAGGTTCGAAGGCTACGGCGCCGAAAGCCGGGGAGGCGCCTGCAGCGGCGCGTAACGCTCCGGCTGGCCGTGAGTATTCCGGGATGTACAGCTTTGTGAAAGATGGAGAGTTCGTGCAGATCTCGGTGGAAGACCAGGGCAGGGTGACGGGATCCATCTCTCGATACGGGGATGGGGAAAGCGAGAAGGGGGAGTTTCTCGATCAGTACTTCCGCAGCGGCAAGCTGGACGGCAACAAGGTGAGCTTCACCACTGAAACGGTGCGCGGAGTATGGTTTGAGTTCAAAGGCACGGTGGAGCGGGGCGAGGGGAAAAATCCTGGAGACGAGGCGTACTACGTATTGAAAGGAACTCTCACGGATAACACCAGCGATGCGGCGAAGAAAGTAACGACGCATGCCAGCGAGGTTGTGTTCAAGATGTTTCCGAGGAGTTAGTGGCTACTGGCCGGCGCGGGCGGGGGTGATGAGGAGGCGGCCGGGAGCCTTCTTTTTGGCGTCGGGCTTTTCCTGACCGTAGACGAGATCGAGTCCGCCTTCGGCGGTGGAAGAAGCTTCGGCTAAGGCCGCGGCCAGCGCCCGGAACGAGCGGCTCACTTCGAGACCTTCCTGCAAAACCACCGGCGTGCCGTGATCGATGGCGGGCGAGATGGAGTGAAACGCGTTGGGAATTTTCCACAGCACTTTGCAGCGCGTGGCACGCTCGATGTCTTCATCGGTGAAGCCGGGGATCTTTTTGTATCGATTCAGAACCATGCGCAGACGATTGCGTCCCGCGCCTTCTTCGAGGAAGGCATGGATGCGGCCGGCGCTCCACAGCGTGACGACGTCGGTCTGAGCGACCATGAGCACGGCATTCGAGAGATCGGAGAGCAGACGGGTGGTGGAATCAAGTCGGCTGGAAGCATCGACGACGACATAACGATAGTGATTCACCAGCAGGTCAAAGAGGCGGGCCAATTCGGCCGGGGTGGGGATCGAATGATAGGGCTGCTGCGGGCCGGCCAGAAGATGTAAGCCGTCCTGAGCAGGGGTCATGAGGCCATCGAGCAGGGAAGCGTCGAGGCGGTGCAGATTCTCAAGCGCGTCGGGCACTCCAAAACTGGGGCGCAGGTTGAGATGAAGTTGGGCGTGGCCGACGGGGGCAAAGTCGACCAGAACCACGCTGCCGTAGGCCTGCTGCAAGGCGATGGCGGTGTTGACCGCGGCGGTGGTGGCACCGGCGCCTCCCTTGGCGCTGAGAAAAGTAAAGATGCGAGCCTTGCCTGCGCCTCCGCGAGTGCGGGTGCGGTTGGAACTGAAACGGGTCAGAGCTTCGAGCAGAGCTTCAGAGCCGGCGTTGTGATCCAGATATTCCCCGGCTCCGGCGCGCATGCTGGCCACAATCGTGGCGGGCTGCTGCATGTTGCCGTTAGCGAAGATGGCAAGCTGCAAGGTATTGGCTTGGAGCAGTTCAATGGCTTTGATGGCGCGCTGAGGATTCTCGTCCGCGATATCAACCACTACGACTTCGGCGCGCAAATCCTGAATCTGGCGAAGGATGGAGTCTGTGGCTCCGGTGGGAAAGCCGACATTACTGAATACGACCCGGGCCAGGCGGGTAGACTCCAGGCGGGTCTGCAACTCCGATAAATGTTCCCGGTCCTCGGACAAGAGGGCGACGGCGATCCCATGCATGGCGCGGTTCTCGCTGATTTCTCTCGGTGTTTGCATGTTAGAAAGAGAAAGTACTGTTCGCCAAGTGACCTTGGTAACCGACTGACGGCAGACATCTACCCAATTCGCGCGGAGACGGAAGAGGAGCAATCCATGGGACGACCGACGGGACAATCGACGTCAGCGAGAGGTGCACAGCTGGAATACTCCCCTGCAAAGCCGCACTAGTGGAGAACATTCTAAGCCAAGGCCCGGAGATTGAAAAGGACTGAAAAAACATTCGGGTGAACTAAAGTTCGCGGGGAGGCTCAGAGTGGGATTTTCAGGCGACCCGCATCGCCAAGCGATGCCTTTCACTGCTGCTGTGAGTCACGGCTCCTAAGCGTAAGGCTAGTGGGCTGCGGCGCGTGGACTGGCGCGGCGCCGGGGTAGTGGGACGCTCGGTCTCGCTGGGGCTGTGCAATGCTGAAATGCGGCGGAAATTGGCGGAACTGTCCTCCACTTCGGGAAGATATTCATAGCCTTTCAAGCATACGGCCACGCCGATTTTGCTCTCCGCGGCCTTGCTCTCAGCCGATTGGGTGCTGCTGTCAGTTGAGGCTGCGGGTTTCCATCCGGTATCCGCCGGCCTGACAATTCGCAGAACACGGCCACGGCAGCGGACGCGCATGTTCTCGCCCAGCGTGATCTCAGACGGCATGTTCAGCGTGAGTTCGATTTCCGTGCCTTCTTTGAGCGCCACGTCGGTGAACAAGAAAACTCCACGCGAACTCAGGTCCTGGGTGAAGCCGGGTCCTTCCGCTGCGGTGGAAACGTCACGCAGGAATACTGGAAGGTTAAAAGCGAAGCGCTGTCCAATGCGGCGTTCAACACCAACCGGAGGAGTAGTCATGGTCGTGTCCCTTTCCTGTGCCGAGGGAATCGCCGGTGAGAGAGAGCAAGTGCAACTGTAGCGCAGTCCGGACGGTCTGGGAAGTCAAAAGTTTGCCGGCATGGGTATGGCGCTGATCTGTGGAAAACTTGATGGGAGAGAACATTAGTGCGAGAGCTTTGTTCGTAAGATGCACGTTATATTTGTAGTTAGAGTGATCCCGGGGGTCCAGGAGTGTCATCGAAAGAAGCGAATGTGCCTGAGTCAAGAGTCCCAATCCAGGAAGAAGCGGCGGTGAAGGGGGTGGAAGCGGCCTCCGGGAGCGGATCGCGCTGGCAGGTGGCGGGACGCGCGCTGCGTCACCGCAACTTCCAGCTTTTCTTCAGCGGACAACTGATTTCGCTGATCGGTACGTGGATGCAGAGCGTGGCGCAGTCGTGGCTGGTCTATCGGCTGACCGGTTCGGCTCTGCTGCTGGGGTCGGTGGGATTCGCCAGCCAGGTGCCCGTGTTTCTGTTTGCGCCGCTCGGGCGGGATCACTGCCGATCGCTTGAACCGCCGACACATCGTAATCGCGACGCAAGTGGCGGCGATGCTGCTGGCCTTCGTTCTGGCGGCGCTCACGCTGTCGCATAAGGTTCAAGTCTGGCATGTGTTTGTGCTGGCTAGTCTGCTGGGCGTGGTGAATGCGTTCGACATTCCCGGACGGCAATCGTTTCTAGTGGACATGGTGGGCAAGGAAGATCTGATGAATGCGATCGCGCTGAATTCTTCCATGTTCAATGGCGCGCGCGTGATCGGTCCAGCAATCGCGGGGATTCTGGTGGCGAAGATTGGCGAAGGCTGGTGCTTCTTTGCCAACGCGGTGAGCTACATCGCGGTGATTATCGGATTGCTGCTGATGAGGGTCCACAGCCCGGTGCGCGTAGCCATGGCTTCGCCGCTGGAGCACATGATGGAAGGATTCCGCTTCGTCAACCGGACCGCTCCGATCCGCGCTTTGCTGCTGCTGCTGGGGCTGGTGAGTCTGGTGGGGATGCCCTACGTGGTGCTGATGCCGATTTTTGCTGACCAGATTCTGCACGGCGGGGCGCGCGGGTTGGGCATCCTGATGGGCGCGACCGGCGTGGGAGCGCTGCTGGGAGCGCTAACCCTGGCTTTCCGCGAAGGCGTAAAAGGCCTGGGACGCTGGGTGGCGTGGTGCTGCGCCGGGTTTGGAACCAGCCTGGTGATTTTTGCACTGTCACGTACGTTCTGGGTTTCCGTGATTCTGCTGCTGCCGGTGGGTTACACGATGATGCTGCAGATGGCATCTTCGAACACGCTGATTCAGGTGATGGTGCCGGACGCGCTGCGCGGGCGGGTGATGGCGGTGTATTCCATGATGTTCATGGGGATGGCTCCGATTGGAGCGCTGTTTGGTGGGGCGCTGGCTGAGCGGTTAGGCGCTCCGGTCACGGTGGCGATCGGCGGCTGTGGCGTCGGTGGCCGGCGCGTGCTGGTTCGCGCTGCATCTGCCGAAGATTCGAGTGGAAGCGCGGCGGCTGATTGTTGCTCAGGCCGTGGCCGGCGGCGAGCCTTCGGACATGACAACGCAAGCAGTAGAAGATTAGATTCTGAGGTTGTGCGCGGGCCTGGCGCGCATCGGCTCGCATGTAGCGCGCGCGAGACGCGCAGAATCCTTATGGATTGATACGCCGGGCGGCAGTGCCATCCCTATCTAGATAATTCCTCTCGACTAATTCGAGGTGTGCATGGGATCCGCCTGCATATTTCTTGAACACGAACGAAGAATCGTGATATATCGGCGGATTAGCTCACCCTTTGGTCGCGCCCATCAATCACCGGCTTGAGGTAAGGGAAGCGACGGACAGTCGAGTATCGGAGGACAAGATGAATTCACTTCGGAAGATGATGGCATCTGGTCTTTTCCTGGCGGTTTCTACTGGAATGATGTTGGCGCAAGGCGGAGCCACCGGCGCCATCGGTGGCGCAGTTCAGGATGCATCGGGAGCCGTAATCGCCAACGCCAAGGTGAGCATCAAGAGCGAAGCTACAGGTGAAGTTCTGCGCGTGGTGACGAGCGACGCATCCGGGTTGTTCACGGCCACCTTGTTGCCCGTTGGCACCTACACGGTGGAAGTGAACGCGGCGGGCTTCCCGGACACCAAGTTTCCCGGCGTGGTGGTGCGAATCACGGAAACGACGCGCATGACCGCAGTCATGAAAGTAAGTACGGTGAAGGAAGTTGTGGAAGTGCAGTCTCAGGTGGAGCAAGTCAATACCACGGACGCGACCACGGGCCAGTCGCTGGGGGCGCAGACGATTACCGACCTTCCTCTGGCTACGCGAAACTTTCAGCAGTTGTTGACGCTCTCGTCGGGTGCTTCGTCCGATTTGAACGGCGCCGCGCAACTCGGCCGCGGCAGTGTCTTCATCCACGTCAATGGCGGAAGGGAGGATAACAACAACTATCTGATCGACGGCATCACAGTGGCGGACTATGCCTTCGGCGAGTTGACTTACACGCCCTTGCCCAGCCCGGATGCGATCCAGGAATTCAAAGTCAGCACCAGCCTCTACGATGCGACGCAGGGACGTAACGGTGGCGGCAATATTAACGCCACGCTCAAGAGCGGCACCGCAAGCTTCCACGGCGATCTTTGGGAGTACTTCCGCAACACGGCGCTGGACGCGAACGATTATTTTCTGGGCAAGGTCGTCGTCAAGCAGAACATTTTCGGCGGCGATATCGGCGGGCCGGTCAGCCCCGGGGCCAAACTCGGCTACTTCTATTTCAATCTTCAGGGTACGCGCCAGCGCAGCGGCGATTCGCCGGGGACGTTCATCAATAGTCCAGCATTCCCTGCTTCCATGATCGTCCGCGATCGACCACAGTCGGTTTCAAGCATGTCTGGCAGGCGGGCTGCCCGGAGATCGCGCCACCGCGATTGATCCCGTGGCATTCAATCTGTTGAATGCTCCAAGAGCACTCAGTTTGGCGCGGGAGCGGGCAGGCTTTCTCTTCCCGACAGTGCCTGGAACCCGGATGTTGCCAGACTCACAAGCGGCCCTGCACTCAGTCACAGGTTCGCCTTCGTGCTTACAGATCCCGGCAAGTTCACCGACAACCAGTTCACGGCGAACTGGGATCGCGAATTTCGCGGTGGCAAGGATCGTTTGTCGGAGCGCTTCTTCTGGTCCAATTCCGATACGTTCGAGCCTTTCGGCGCCGATTCATTCGGTATCCAGACCGGAGGGCTGCCGGGTACAAACAATCTAAATTTCCCCTTGGATGTTCCTCTGCACAGCCGTTTCGGCAGCGTCACCGAAACCCACGTGTTCAACAATAGTCTGATCAATGAGTTTCGCTTTGGGGTTAACATCATCAGCGACAAGTTGAACAACCAAGCGCCCGTCACCGGAGCGCAGATCGGGATCAACTTGCCCACAGCCACCGGCGTAAACGGCCAGGCCGGAGACCCGAATATGTACCGGCTTCAGTTCGGCACCTTCGGCTTCGGCGCGTACCCCACACAGCTGCAGTCAGCGCTGTCGGATAACTACACCTGGGTCGATACGCTGAGTTGGACCCACGGTCCGCATCAACTGCGCCTTGGGGGCGAGATTGACCGCGTCGCCATGCGCCGCAACTTGCCTATCGCGGACAATGGATTGATATTCTTCGTCGCGGGCGCCACTGGATTCGCCACGGACTTCCAGGCTTTTCTGGCGGGTTCCCCGCTTCTGGGTGAGGGCGGTGGCGGCCTCGGAAACCACGACTACCGGATTCCCGGCTACGCCTGGTTCGCGCAGGATGATTATCGAGTCAGCAAGACACTCACTCTCAACCTCGGCTTGCGAAACGAATTTATCGGCGCACCCTACGACACGCTGTGCCACACCGGCAACACGAATCCTGAACTCGCGATCACAACCGGGCAACCCTACGTCTATCCCAAGTGCGTCAACAAGTTCGGTCTCAGCGGCATCACTGGAACCCTCAATCAAGCGGGACTGGGCAACGAATATGCCACGGTCTGGGAGCCGCGCATCGGTTTTGCCTATGACCTTGGCGGTCGTCACACCACGTCGATCCGAGGGGGTTATGGCATTTACAGCGTTCGCGAGGATTTGGGAGCAGTGGACAATCTCGCTATCGTTCCGCCGACTTACCCGTTTCTGGTTGGCTTCTTTCCCGGACCGGACAGCCTGGCCAATCTGTTTGCGCATAGCGCGGCGTTCCCCAATGGAGTGCCGCCTCTGGGCGCCGCGCCCACTCAGACTTACGTGCCAACCGCCGCGATTCTGCAGGGGTTCGCTCCCTGTGCCTTTCCGACTCCCCAGGCATGCTCCCCATCTTTCAGTGGCAACGTAAATAGCTTGATCGAACTTGCGGTCCCACTGCATTGGGTGGTGGGCACCACACAGCAATGGAATTTCACCATTCAGCGCGAATTGGGACGAGACTGGTTCGCTGAAATCGGCTATGTGGGGACGAAAGGCTCGCGCCTGCGCTCAACATTTGATCCCGATCAGGCAACATTGGCCTCGCCGCAGAATCCGGTGACGATTCCGGGACAGGGCTGTGCGAATCTCCAGGCGCAGAATCCACCCGTGTCGTGCACGATCATCGATTCCACCGTCGAGAATGCCAGCGCCCGTGCGCCCTTCATAGGCATCGCCCCTCCGGATTTCGAAGCCTTTTATCCCAACTCCGACTCGCATTACAACGCGTTACAAGCGACCCTGGCTCATCGTTTTGGCAAGGGACTGTATTTTCAAAGCGCTTACACTTACTCCAAATCCATTGATGACGTGTCCACCGCTTCCGTCGCCTTTCTCACTCGGCTCAACAATCAAACCGATGCGCGCGCTTCTCGAGGTCTTTCTGATTTTGACCGGCGGCATCGCTTCGTGACCAGCGCTGTTTATCAACTGCCCTTCTTCGCCAACACCAGTGGCTTCACCAAAGCCGCTCTGGGCGGCTGGGAAGCCAGCGGAGTACTCGTTCTGCAATCGGGCGCGCCGTTTTCCATTCTCGATCCGGCGGGTGGCAGCGTTTATGCTCTGGCCAGCACTCCTTCATCGACGGCCACTTTCAATCCGGGGTTCGGTTGCGGCAATGCTCCCAGCCATGGCAGCCCGGAATCGCGGCTGGCCAACTGGGTCAATCCCCTGGCTTACACGCCCGATCCTCTGGCGACGCTTTCCGACGGCACCGCGAGCGATGGGACGCTCTACGGCAACACGCCGCGCAACTGCATCATTGGCCCGCCGCAGAAGAATGTGGATTTCACGTTGGACAAGACATTTAAGCTCGGCGAACGGCAGAGCCTGCGATTCCGGACGGACTTCTTCAATCTGTTCAATCATCCGTCATTCCAGATCCCGGCAGCGACGTCGGTGTCGCCAATCGTGGGCGGGGTCGGCGGCGGCTCTGCGCCGATTACATCAACCGTCGGCACGCCGCGGCTGATTCAGTTCTCGTTGAAGTATGGCTTCTAGCGTTTGAGCGCGAGCTAGATTCTATCGGTAAGCTTCCGGCGGCAATCCGGTGATGCGGATGCCGCCGTGGCCTTTGTGGCGGATGTTCAGGCCGATGAGCAGGGCGGTGATCTGCTCGAGGATGCGGGCGTTCTCCAGTTTGCCGCCGTCGATGGCACGGACGCCGGGAATCTTGGCCGCTAGGCTGCGTGTGAGTTGAAGGGCGTTGGGGTCGTCGCTGCAGACGATTACATCGCAATCGAGATCTTCGTCGCCATTGAGCAATTCAGCCGACAGATTGTGAAACGCCGCGACTACGGCGACTCCCTTGGGCACGAGTTCGGCGGCTTGCTGCGCGGACGAGCCTTGCCAGACGCCGAGCGTGCGTGAGGCGCGTCCGCCGACTCCGGCGGCGAGCGCGACGGTGGCGTCGATCAGAATGCTGCCGGGACGGATCGCAGGCTTGAGTTGCTTGAGTAGCGCTGCCTGGCCTTCGAAGGGCACGGTTAGGACGAGAAGATCCGCGGCGGCGCAGGCGGCGGTGTTTTCCATGCCGGAGACGCGGGCCTGATCTCCCGCTCTTTTCTTGATCTTGTCGGCGGCATCTTGCGCGCGCTGCGCGTCGCGCGAGCCGATGATTATGGTTTCTCCGGCGCGCGCCCAACGCAGGGCGACACCCGTGCCTGCTGGACCGGTTCCACCCAGAATGGCGATGGGACGCGAGGCGTCGCTCATGCAAATTCCGGCTCCAGCGTTTCTTCGCTAGTGAGTTCCTCGAGCGGAAGCTTGAGCTTGATGCGCGTGTAAGTTGTGTTGCGCTCGGCGGGGACGCGGCCCATTTCCAGAATCAGGGATTGAAAATCCTCCGGGCTGGTGTACTGGCCGGCGGTGGCTCCGGCTTCGCGCGAAATGTTTTCTTCCATCAGCGTGCCGCCGTAATCGTTGGCGCCGGCGTGCAGGCAGAGTTGCGACAAGCGGCGGTTCAACTTTACCCACGACACCTGAATGTTGTTAATCGAACCGGCAAGCAAAAGGCGGGAGAGAGCGTGCACCTTCAGATGCTCTGCGAGCGTGGGACCAGAGCGAGCCAGGCCTTGATGGAACAGCAGCGTGTTCTGGTGCACGAAGCCGAGCGGGACGAATTCGGTGAAGCCTCCGGTTTCAGATTGGATTTCGCGCAGCAGGAGCATCTGGCGGACCCAGTGCTCGGGCGTTTCGGTGTGGCCATACATCATCGTCGAAGTGGAGCGGATGCCGTTGCGGTGGGCGGTGCGGATGACTTCGATCCACTGCGCGGTGGAGAGCTTGTTGGCCGAAAGAATGTGCCGGATCTCGTCGTCGAGAATTTCAGCCGCCGTCCCCGGCAGCGTGCCCAGGCCGTTGTCGCGCAGCATCGAGAGATAGTCGGCGAGCGGCATGCCTGTGAGTTCGACGCCGTAGACGATTTCCATGGGCGAGAAGGCGTGGATGTGCATCGCGGGAACGGCGCTCTTCACCGCGCGGAGAATGTCGCGATAGTAGAACGGAGGCAGTCCGTGCGGCAGTCCGCCCTGGATGCAGACTTCGGTGGCGCCGAGTTGCCAGGCCTCCACGGCCTTTTGCGCGACTTGATCGGGATTCGAGGAAGTATGTGTCGGACTCGCGCGGGCCGCGGCTGAAATGCGCAGAACTTGCATCCGACAAAGCAGATGTTGGTGAAGTTGATGTTGCGATTTACGACGTAGGTGACAAGATTGCCGGAGAGTTCGGCGCGCAGCAGGTTGGCGGCGGCGAGCAGTCCGAGCAGGTCGTCGCCTGCGGCGTGAGCCAGAGTAAACGCGGCTTGCTCTGAAATGGAGGCGCCGTCTTGAGTTTCCAGAATTCTTTCCAGGGAGGATCGCACTGCGGGCGTGAGTTGCGGCGCGACCTCAGGCCAGTCGAGAGAGGGGAAGCTTTCCAGTTCTGAGATTGAGAGTTCGCGCGGCACGAATTCCTCCAAACCTGTTGGTACTCCAAATTACTCCTAGAGACTGCTGTTTGGCGAGAGCCCTAGCGAAACAAGTCGCTGGCTGAGGGCCGAAGCAGGTCGCGGGCGCGGCCTTGAGCCGGTTTGTAGGGGAATCCGCGAATGATACAGGCCGGCGTGCGTTTGAGCTTGCCGCAGACCAGCCCAGCGGCGCAGGCTAGTTCATCCGCGATGGCTTCCAGGCTGGCTTGCAAAGTGTAGCCGTGCGGATCGCGGCGGCCGCGGTCGTCGCGCAGCGTCTTCATCCCGGCGATTCCAATGCAGAAGTCGACCAGGCCCTCACGCCAGGGGCGGCCGAATGTGTCGGTGATCAGGACGGGAATGAGGAGCCCGGTATGCTGCTTGAGTTCGCGATGGAGTTTGCGAGCGGAATGGTCGGGATCGGCGGGCAGAAGCAGGGCGTGGCGGCCGCCATCAACGTTGGAGACATCGACGCCGCTGTTGGCGCAGATGAAGCCGTGGCTAGTCTCAGTGATGAGCACGCCGTTCTTCCGCCGGATGACGGCACGGCTCTCGCGCAGGGCCAGTTCGATGACGCGGGCATCCAGGTTGTACTTCTTCGCCCAGGCGATCGCACCGGCAGAGGGTGTGATAGTCGCGAGATCGACGAGGCAGCCCTCTGATTTGGAAACGATTTTGTGTTTGACCACGAGAATGTCGCCAAGCTCAAATGCGAAGCCATTTTTGCGCACGGCTTGGAGCAATTTGTCGGCAAGCGAATCACCGGTTGTGATTTCGTCCGAGAGAGGGATTGGGATGACACGGAGTTCCGAATGAGGTTGGCTTGCCTCGCGTTTCTTGTGCACGACGGAGGGTTTTTTCGCGGTGCGTCGAGCGTTGCTCACGATCCCTCCGTTCCTGTCGCGGAAAAACGCCTGTCGAGCGACCAGCGGCGAAGCAGGCTCTGGGCGCGGGTTTCGCCGGGATGCGTGAGCACCTGCTGCAAGTCTTCGGGATTATCTACGTCGACTGCAATTCCTGGCAGGTGCAAAATGATGCAGGGTTTGCCTGTGGCCTTGGCCGCCGCCAGATGCGGTTTGAAGCTGTCGTTTCCAAAGCGCAAGGGGAAGAGATTCGCGGGGCGGCGGAAGGCGGCGTTGGTTCCTCGTCCGTCGGCGGCAGGGGCGAGCACGCGAGCCTTCGTCGGGAGCATGCTCCAGAATCAGTTCGAGCTCGCTGGCTTGAATCAGCGGAATATCCGCAGGAAGGACGAGCGTGCTGTCGATGCCGCGCGACACACAGATACTTGTCGCCATCTCAATGGCTCCTGTTTCACCGGGATTCGCGGGGTCGGGAATGATTTCGAAATCGTATTGCCGCGCGAGTTCGATCGCGAAGGGGTCGCTGGTTACGAGAGCGCAGGCAGGACGGCGTGGCCAGGCGGCAAGTGTTGCCACAACGTCGTGCAGCATGGCCTGCGCCAGTTCCGTGCGCGCGGGCTGATCGAGCACTGCGGCGAGCCGCTGCTTGGCTGCCGACAGATTCTTGACCGGAATGAGGATCACGGCTGATCGGAGGCGGTGCGGGCCGCCGATTTGTCAGTGTTTATCAGGAACGGCTTTGTCAGAAACTGGGTGGTCAGAAAGCAGTCCGCTTATCGTCGAGGAGAGAACAGCTCGAGCAAGGGCGGCTCGGTCTTCGGGCGTGCGCATGATGGTTTGGGTACACTGCACGCGCAAACCGGCTTTGCGAAGCGCTTCTGCCGGTCGGACGTCGCGCGTGTCGCAAACCAGTAGATCGAGAAAATCTTCGTAAGCTTTGGCCACGCCTGCGATCGAGCAAGGCAATCCCTGCGCGGTCATGAGGATGCCTGCGGGTCCGGCAACCGGGGCGTTGCCGATGATCGGACTCACAGCCGCGATCTTGCCTCGGGTGCTGCGCAGAGCGTCGCGCACTCCGGGCACGGAGAGAATGGGGCCGATGCTGGTGATGGGGTTGCTGGGAGCGATAAACACGGCGTCAGCGGAGGTGATGGCCTCGATCACTCCTGGCGCGGGTTCGGCATCGGAGGATCCGGCGAAACGTACCGACTTCACCGGGTCCTGATACCAGCGCTGCACGAAATATTCTTCGAAACTCATCTCGCCAGAAGGCGTATCGACACGCGTCTCGACGCGCGAATCGCTCATGGGAAGAATGTGCGCCTTTACTCCGAGCTTGTCGCAGATGGTCGATGTGGCCTCGGAAAGCGTCTTACCCTCTGCCAGCAGGCGCGAGCGCAGCAGGTGCACAGCCAGGTCACGGTCGCCAGTGTGGAACCAAGTGGGCTCGCCCAGTTGTCCCATGGCCTGCAGGCAAAGAAATGTATCGCCCTTTACGCCCCAGCCACGCTCGCGGCTGAGCAGGCCGGAGAGTACGTAGGTGATGGAATCTATATCCGGGGAGACGTAGAGTCCCCACCAGAGCAAGTCGTCGCCGGTGTTGACGACCAGAGTGATTTCTTCGGCCGGAATGACTTGCCGCAGGCCGTCGACGAACTTGGCGCCGCCGGTGCCGCCGGTTAGAACACAGATCATGCGGCTGTCCTCTGTGCTGGCGAGGCCTTCGCTGTCGCGGGAAGCCTGAAGTCTCTCTGAAAGCAATCCTGGTCTCGCCAGAAGGGTCGGCAGGAATTCGGGATAGACGGGCAGGCGCTGGCGCAACTGTTGTCCTTTGCTTTCGGTGCGCAGGCGGAGTTGCTCCAGATGCGGCCAGGGCTTTTCCGGATTGATGTAGTCAGGGGTCAGCGGCGACACTCCTCCCCAATCGTTGATGCCAGCATCCAGCAACTCCTCATAATACGGCGCATTAAGGTTAGGAGGCGCCTGAATATTGACATTGGGCATTAACAAGCGAGTTACCGCCACAGTGCGGAGCATCTCTCCCTGGGTGGGCTCGGGCACGATGCGCCATAGGGATGGTGGGCTTAGCGCGGAAGTTCTGCACGATTACTTCCTGGATGTGGCCATAACGCTCGTGCAGGTCGCGGATGGCGAGCACCGTGTCAATGCGGTCTTCCGGAGTTTCGCCGATGCCGATCAAAAGGCCCGTGGTGAAGGGAACTCGCTGCTTTCCAGCTTCTTCGATGGTGCGCAGGCGCTTGGCTGGGGCCTTGTCGGGAGCATTATCGTGGGCCGCGCCGGGAGCAAGCAAGGCGCGGTTGGTGGTTTCGAGCATCAGGCCCATGCTGGGCGAGACGGCGGCCAGGCGGGCGATCCATTCGGCGCTGAGCAGGCCGGGATTTGGATGCGGCAGCAGAGTCGTCTCGCGCAAGACGAGTTCGCACATGGCTTCGAGATAGTGCAGCGTGGACTTGTAGCCGAGATGCCGGAGCGTGTCGCGCATCTCGGGGAAAAGCAGTTCCGGCTTGTCGCCTAGACTGAAGAGAGCTTCGGTGCATCCCAGCTTTTCGCCGGCTCGGGCGATGGCTAGGACTTCTTCTGGACTCATGGTGTGCGCGCCGGGTTCTCCGGGATCGCGGCGGAAGGTGCAGTAGCCGCAGTAGTCGCGGCAGAGATTGGTCAGCGGGAGAAAAACCTTTCGCGAATAGGTGACGACCCGTGGCTTGAAGTTTTCTTTTGCGGCGCGTGCGGCTGCGAGCAGGGCTGGGAGATCATCGTCGCTGCAGTGGATCAGGCGCAGGGCCAGGTCGCGCGAGATGGGCGAACCGGCCGGCAGATCGGCGAGTTCTGTTGCGCACGATGAGCGTGTGCTCCTGGGAGGCTGTTCTGATGGCGGTTAGGGTCACGGTGCTCGGTTCCGCGACGTGCGGATGGATCGAATCATACAACAGTGGTCAGGGAGCGCAGTGGTCGGTGCCCGGTCAATGCAAACCTGCCCGTCCGCTGAACACTGCCACCCGGCTCTGGCGCGGGTCAATCAGTGCGATGGTGATTTAACAACAAGCACAGCTTCCGCGATCAAATGGCCCATAAGGGAACGCGACGGATACCACATGGCCAAGCGTAGAATCATTGACATTCTGCACATCCTGGAGGGTGCCGAGGATAGAGGTACGCACTAATCATGCACGTACCGACCTTTTGACCGAGTCGTTGTGGCTGCTCGACGGAGCGCAGCAAGTGGGTTAACGGCGCGGACTAATCGCGCTGGCGGATCGCTATGGCGAAGGATGCAAGACCCAAAGGACAGGCAATTCAAAGATGTTCTCGAATTTCATCTGCCAAATGGTTTCGGCGCGTTGCAGACCACGGCATCGCCCCAGCGAAAAATACCTTGGAAGTTCTACTCAGCAACGGAGATGGAATCAGAAGGAATGTCGACTGAATCTTTGATGACTGAGAAAAGCATTACGCCGTAACTTGTGCTTTCACAAAACATTACCATACGAGACCGCGAGTACACTCCACGGTGGCCGCGCTCGCCTGCATCGGAACGCGAGGCAAAGACCAACATTCAGTTCGGAAAGGTGAGTTTGGAGGGAGAAAGGGAAGAATAAATAACGCGAAGCGACGACGGCAACAAGGGCGACGACCCAAAGGCTGTAGCGTGTCATTGATCTCTACTGAGGTAGACACCATACGCCGCTGCCGGTTCCGCCCGAAATCCCCCACTGCTGCTAACGGGCGATTACACTCATTGACCCCGGCGAGCCACTGCCGTGCTAATGTAGGCAGTCGCGGCCACGAAACCTCAGACACGACATGAGCCTCAGTCCAACCGAATTTCGAAAGCGATGGGATGCTTTGCCACGGGCGTGACTATCATCACTCTCGATTTGCAGGGCGAAGTGCATGGCATGACCGCCAACGCCTTCGCCTCGGTGTCGCTTGATCCGCCGCTGGTGCTGGTTTGCGTGGAACAGAGCGCGCGCACTCATGCCCATCTGCACGCCAAGAAACGCTTCGGGGTTAACATTCTGGCCGAGAGCCAGCGCGTGATTTCGGAATACTACGCGCGGCCGGTTCACACTCACGAGCATGCTGAGGAAGAAGCCGGGGCGCGGTTTGACCGCACGGCGCAGGGAACGCCGATCTTCATGGGAGCGCTGGCGTATCTGGAATGCAGGCTGCAGTCGGCGCAGGAAGCCGGCGACCACACCATCTTTATTGCGGAAGTGGAGGACGTTGTGGTCCGCCAGGGCGAGCCGCTGCTGTTTTTCCGGGGTAAGTATCGCAAGATCGGAGAGGAAGTCCGGACCAGAGTTAGAGACCAGAGTTAGAGATCAGAGTTAGAGATCAGAGATAGAAAGGCCCGGCGCCTTCTGAGGGACGCCGGGCCGGAGGGACTCGCAGACGTTTCGCTGATATTGGCCTAACACGCCGGTTGGGGACAAGGTTAGATGTCACAACGGGGCTGTGACGGATGTCACAAGACAGTGGCCGGTGGCTAGTGGTCAGTGGCCAGTAAAACCAGTGGCCAGGTGTGAACGGGCCTCCGCCACTTTTCAGGGTTGTCGAACATCTAAGGACAGTGGCCAGTAAAGCCGGGGGAGTATTGGTGCTCGGGGTTTACTGATCACTGGCCCCTGGACACTGACCACTGATTTTCGGAGCTTACTTTCATGACAGAGAAAATGGTAAAGAACGAAGCGGAGTGGAAGCAGAAGCTTACTCCGGAGCAGTATCACGTGACTCGCGAGGCGGGAACGGAGCCGGCTTTTACCGGGCAAGTACTGGAAGACCAAAGATGCCGGGACGTATCACTGCGTTTGTTGCGGGGAACCGCTATTTGATTCCTCGACGAAATTTGATTCCGGCACGGGCTGGCCTAGCTTTTTCAAGCCTGCCGACGAGAATAAGGTCGAGGAACACAAGGATTCCACCTACGGCATGGTCCGGACCGAGGCGCGTTGTGCGAAGTGCGGCGCCCACCTGGGGCATGTATTTGAGGATGGTCCCGCGCCTACCGGGTTGCGGTATTGCATGAATTCCGCGGCGCTCGACTTGAAGCCTAAGGACAAGAAGTAAGGGCAGTCAGTGAGGAAGATTGGAAAACTGTCTGCGGAAAAATCAGGGGCACGCTCGTGCGTGCCCCGTTTTCATTCTTGCAGTCTCTCTAACTTAAGCGTTCGCGGTTGCGGCCAAAGCCTTCGGCGTTTCCACCGAGGCGGACTTCGTCGCCTCTGACTTCGACTGAGCGTCTTTCTGCTGCTTGTGATCACCGCTTCTGACCTGGATGCCGCCTTTGAGCACGGCGCCGTCTTCCACGCTGATGCGTACGGTGGAAACGTCTCCCGTGACCGAGCCTTCGCTGCGGATATCCACGCGGTCGCTGCAATCGAGATTTCCGTTCACCTTGCCCATCACTACAACTTCGCGGGCGGTGATGTTGCCTTGCACGCTGCCGTTGCGTCCGATGGTGACGCGGTTGTCCGACAGGCTGATTTTGCCTTCGATGCGGCCATCAATGTAAAGCGCTTCCGCACCGCTCACTTCGCCCTTGATGACGAGCGTACGGCCGATGGTGGCCTGCTCGATGGGCGCGCTGACGGTTTTGACTGGATTGAAAGAGTTAGGGTTGGAGGCTGGAGTATTGGACTTCCCGCCGTACGTGTAGTCTGAGGACTGGAGCATGCGACCTTCCTTCATTCCCGCGCGGCACGCCCTGTCGGCGCCGCTCCTGCGGTTGGTCTGAATTTTGGGCCTCTGGTTAGTTCGTGTCCCATCGGCCATGGTCACTATCGCACAGAGGTAAGTGATCCTCCGAGATTACGGAAGATGCTGTACGGCTGGGAGGGAGGCTTGTTCCGTTAGTTTGCCGGTTAGTCAGCTTCCTGCAGAGACTGGCTGAGAGTTTCCCACTCCTTGATCAGAGCGGCGTGCGCAGTTTTGCGCTGGTCGAGTTCCTGCGACTGGCGCTGGCTCTCGTCGGCGCTGACGAAATCCTGTAAGGCGGTTTCGCACTGCGCGATCACGGTCTCGGCGCGGCTGATTTCCCCTTCCAGTTCACGGATGCGGTCTTCCATCTTCTTGCGTTTGATGGGATTCAGGCGCTTTGCTTTGGCGGCGGGCACACCTTCACCTGAGGCTTGATTGCCGTTGGAAGGGGTTTGCGGAGCAGGCTCGCTTCTGCTCAGTTGCTGCCGGATGGCCTCATTCTGCTTCGCGCTGCCGCCCTGCTTGCGCCAGAGATAGTCTTCGTAGTTGCCGGGATAGACTTCGACCTTTCCGTCGCCGATCTCGAAGACCCGCGTAGCCAACTTGTCGATGAAGTAACGGTCGTGCGAGACGAAGACGACCGTGCCGGTGTATTTCGTGAGCGCATCGAGCAGGACATCTTTAGCACGCAGGTCGAGGTGGTTGGTGGGCTCGTCGAGCAGCAGAAAATTTGCCGGATGCAGCAGCAGGCGCAACAGGGCATAGCGCCCGCGCTCGCCGCCGGAAAGCACTCCGATCTTCTTGAACACGTCGTCTTCGGAAAACAGAAAGCATCCGAGCAGACTTCGCAGTTCCGTCTGCGTCGACTGTGGAGATGCGTTGCCCAGATCGTCGATCATTCGCGCGTCGGCATCGAGTTCTTTGTATTGATCCTGCGCAAAGTAGTCGGCCTGAACGTTGTGGCCGAGGCGGAATTCGCCATGGGTTGTCCGTTCGGTGCCCGCCAGCAGCTTGATCAGGGTGGACTTGCCGGCTCCGTTAATGCCGACGAGAGCAATGCGATCGCCGCGCTCAATCAGGAAGCTGACGTCGCGGAAGACCTCTTTTTCGCCGGCGTCTTTTTGCTGCCATCGAGCTTTGGATAGCTCTTGGCCACGTCCACGAACTCGGCTACGATCCGTCCGCTGGGCTTGGGCTGCGGGAAGGAAAAGTGAATCGTCTTTTCTTCTGGAGGGACTTCGATGCGCTCGATCTTTTCCAGTTCTTTGATTCTGCTCTGCACTTGCTTGGCTTTGGTGGCCTGGTAGCGGAAGCGGTTGATAAACACTTCGAGTTGCTCGATGCGGTCGCGCTGGTTCTTGTATGCGGCCTGCAACTGCTCGTTGCGCGCCGTCTTCTGCGTCAGAAACTTGTCGTAATTGCCGGTATAAAACCAGAAGCGCTTGTTCCAGATTTCCGCGATCTTGTTGACCACTACATCGAGAAAATAGCGGTCGTGCGAGATGAGCACCAGGGCGTGCGGGTAATCGTGCAGATATTCTTCCAGCCAATTGCGGGCTTCGAGGTCAAGATGGTTGGTCGGTTCGTCGAGCAGCAGCAGGTTCGGCTTCTGCAGCAGTAGCTTGGCGAGCGCCAGTCGCATCTGCCAGCCGCCGGAGAATTCGTCCGTCTGCCGCTCCCAGTCCTCTTTGCGAAAGCCGAGTCCCTGCAGCACGCGGCCTACTTCGGCTTCAATCGAGTAGCCATCGCGGGTGCGAAATTCATGCTCCAGGCTGTGATAGCGGTCGGCGACTTCGGCATACTCCGGGCTGGTGTGGTCGAGTTCGGAGATCTTATGCGTGAGCTCTTCGAGTTCCCGCTCGATGGCATGCAAGCCGGTGAACACCGTCATGCACTCGGCAAATACGGTGCGGCCGGAAAGCGAGAGGCCATCCTGCGGCAGATAGCCAGCAGTGGTGCCTTTGGCGACGATCAGCGAGCCGTAGTCGAACGTGTCCAGGCCGGCGAGAACCTTCATCAGGGTGGATTTGCCGGTGCCGTTCGCTCCGACCAAGCCGACACGATCGTGGGGCGTGATCAGCCAGTCGGTGTTCTCAAAAAGAAGTTTGTGGCCGAAACGTTTTCCGGCGCCGGAAAGCTGAATCATGGGCTGGATTCATCGTCTCATAAAACCGCAGTGCCCAGTACCTGGTACCTAGAGACGAGACGAATCAGGAGTGCGCTGCTGCCCGGCCGTTGCGGCTTTCGGGATGCTTGCCCCAGAGCTGGCTGTGGAAGTGGATGCGCTCGAGCGCGCGATCGATCACCGCTTCCAACTCATGCGCGTACTTCACTTCGCGGCCTTTCGCGAGCCGTTGGCGTGCGTCTTCCGCACCGAACCAGGTCGGGCGTCGCATCGGCTCATCGGGCTGCCGCATCTCATGGACCTCCATGAGGAAGGCTTTAACGACAAATTCCTGCACACCGCCCGGCTGCCAGAACACGCCCTTGGAATGAATATAGAGATGAAAATGCCGCGGCTCGATTGTGCCCAGGGCGCCGGCCTCTTCCGCAGCCTCGCGCTCGGCGGCCTGGCTGTGAGAAAGGCGGGCCTCCGGTGATCCCTTGGGGAAAGTCCATTTGTTTCCACCGTTGGTGTTCACCAGCAGGAATTCCACAGCGGCGCCTCGTTTGCGGTAACAGATCGCGGCCACCTGCAACGGCAGCGATTTCGCAATACGCGGCGAACCCATGGGGCGCCCTCCTGTAACGATGCTATATGGAGAATATTTCACTGGTGTTAAAGTGCAACGGAAATTGTGCAGGTGAGATGGTTACGAAAGGGGGCACCCGGACTCTAAAGCCCCCTCCCGATGCTCATGCAGTTTTCTGGCTGAACTGAGCAGCGATCTTCTCCAGCAACCCGGCAACCGCTTCCCCGGCATCGCGAGTAGAAAACTCGTTTCCGAGTTCGATCACCGGCAGCTTGGCGCACGCCGACTGGAAGGCTTGTTGCGTCTTCGGGGAAGCTGTGATGTCGGGGAAGCGGTTACCGAGTTGCTACGAGAAGATCGCTGCTCAGGTCAGCGAGAATTGCGTGAGCTCGGAAGGGGGATTTAAGAGAAAGGGTGCTACATATTTCGTAACGATCTCAACTGCACAATTAACGCTGCACTATAACACCAGTGAAATATTCTCATATAGCATCGTTACTGGAGAGCGCTCCAAGGGTTGCCGAGTATAGAGAAATCGCTGCCGTTGCAGGTGGAAGAGATCTGTAAAAGAAAAAGAGGCGACGCTGTGGAACTCCTGCTGGTGAACAACAACGGTGGAAACGAATGGACCTTTCTCGAAGGGAACGCCGGAGACATCGCTTCTTTCTCACAGCCAGGCTGCCGAGCGCGAGAAGCTGCGGAAGAGGCCGGCTCTCGTTTGCGGTAACAGATCGCGGCCACCTGCAACGGCAGCGATTTCGCAATACGCGGCGAACCCATGGGGCGCCCTCCTGTAACGATGCTATATGGAGAATATTTCACTGGTGTTAAAGTGCAACGGAAATTGTGCAGGTGAGATGGTTACGAAAGGGGGCACCCGGACTCTTAAGCCCCCTCCCGATGCTCATGCAGTTTTCTGGCTGAACTGAGCAGCGATCTTCTCCAGCAACCCGGCAACCGCTTCCCCGGCATCGCGAGTAGAAAACTCGTTTCCGAGTTCGATCACCGGCAGCTTGGCGCACGCCGACTGGAAGGCTTGTTGCGTGTTCGGGGAAGCTGTGATGTCGGGGCCTACGAGCAGCAGATCGAAACGCGTGATGCGCATCAGCATCAGGGCGTCGCCCCGGTGACTGCTGGTATGAACCTCGTATCCGGCGCGGCGCAACACCTCGCGCACGTAAGCCAGCACGTCGGCGTTGTGGTCGAGGCAGAGAACAGTGCGGCCGGTCTGGACCGGCGCCTCGGCCTGCGCTCGGGGCTGGTAAAAGGCGGCGACAGCCTTCTCCTCCGACTCATGAGCGTCGAATACTTTCGTCAGGTGCGACAACTCAAGAACTTTTCGCACATGTTCCGGCACGTCGCACAGCTTCAGGTCTCCGTGAACCTGGCGGGTGCTGGTCAGGGTGCGGACAAGGGTACCCAGCCCGCTGCTGTCAACGAACGCGACCTCGCCCAGGTGCAGGACGATAGAGCGGCGGTCGCGCAACAACCAGGCTACGTGCGTGCGTAGAGACTCGCTCTCGCCACCCGAAACAATCCGACCTTTACAGCGCACGATAGTGACGCGACCGACTTCACGAGTGTCGAGGGAAAGGCGCAAAAGAGCCTCCGATGCGGGAGCAAGCCCCGAAGCCGCCACATTATATTCCAGAAAGAAGGTGAAGCGGCGAGCGAAGAAATGACGGGGAATCTCAGATGAGCCTGGCCCGCAGCTGTTTCTGGTCGAGTTCGCGTTCCCAGAGAGCCACGACAAGGGTGGCGACGCCGTTGCCGATCATGTTGACCAGCGCGCGGAACATGCTCATGAAGCGGTCAATGCCGAGGATGAGAGCCATCCCCGCCACGGGAATGGTAGGGATCACAGATAAGGTGGCGACCAGCGCGATAAACGATGCTCCCTGCACCCCGCTCGCTCCCTTGGAGGTCAGCGTGGCGACCGAGAAAATCGTGAGTTGGTCGAGCAAGGTCAGGTGAGTGTTGGTGGCCTGGGCAACGAACAATGCGGCCAGCGTCATGTAGAGACTGCTGCCGTCCGTGTTGAAGGTGTATCCGGTGGGGACGACCAGCCCCACCAGAGAGCGCGAGCAGCCCAGCTTTTCGAGCTTTTCCATCAATGTGGGGATTGCTGTCTCCGACGAACTGGTGGCCAGAACCAGGAGGATTTCTTCCTTGATGTGCAGCAGAAACTTCACGATGTTGAATCCCGCCGCCCAGCAAATCGCGCCAAGCACGATTAGCACAAACAGAATAGAAGTCACCCAAAAAGTGGCGATCAGCTTGGCCAGCGGACCGAGCGAGGCCAAGCCGTACTTGCCGATGGTGAAGGCCATGGCGCCAAAAGCGCCGATCGGCGCAAAGCGCATCAGGATGTTCACCACCCGGAAGACCACATGAGTCAGCGATTCCAGCAGGGCGACAATCGGCTTCGCGCGCGGTCCCGCCGACGATAAGGCAAAGCCAAACAGAATCGAGACAAACACCACTTGGAGAATGTCGCCTTTGGCGAAGGCGTCCGTTACGGTGGTGGGAACGATATGCATCAGGAATTCGGTGACGCTTTGTGCCTTGGCCTGTCCCGCATAATCGGCGACGGCCTTAGCATCGAGCGAGGCGGGATTCACATTGAAGCCGCTGCCGGGACGAACCACGTTGCCCACGATAAGCCCTACCGCGAGCGCCACGGTGGAGACGATTTCAAAATAGAGGAGCGCCTTGCCGCCTACGCGCCCCACCTTCTTCAAGTCCTGCATGCCGGCGATGCCGGTAACCACAGTGCAGAAAATGAGGATCGTGATGATCATGGTGATCATCCGGATGAAGGCATCGCCCAGCGGCTTCATGGCGATGGCGCGCGCGGGACTGAAGTATCCCAGAGCCAGGGCAACCACCATGGCGAAAGCCACCTGCACCCACAGAGACGCGTAGAAGGGCTTGCGGCGCGGTTCTGGCGGGGTGGTGTCGAACTCTGGAGTTGCGCTTGGAGTGGGCATGGTTAGGGAAGCTAACCTCCTAATTTGCCGGAGCCTGAAGCGTCTTCACCAGCCACGGAATAATCACTTCCTTAAAGATCCGGGGATCGGGCCACACCCCAACCTGCCGCCCAAGGTGTCCGCCATGAGGATTAATCCAGGCTTCTTTCGGCACGTCGCCTTTGCTTAGCAGCAGGTATTCGTCCTCGATGGGAACCTGGGTGTCGTTGACTCCCGCAAGAATGAGCATGGGCGCCATCGGTTTGCCCAGCAGGCCTTGCTGCACGAGGGACATCTTGGGCAGATAATCGCCCATTTCCTCGAGGGTGTGGACGCCTTCCAGAATGTTCATGAGCGCGGGCACCTGATCGAACAAATATTCGCGATTGCCCAGGAGTGAATTCATCAGGAAATCTTTTTGAAAGAATTTATCCACCGGGGGAGATTGTGCGCTGCAACCCCGCAGCCGGGCACGCTCGACGATCGCCATCTTCGTCGCCCAGTACGCTCCCCAACTCACGCCATGCATGGCGATGCGGTTCTTATCGATTTCCGGCCTCGATTGCGCGTAATCGATTACGCGCGACAGCATTCGGTCGGCGGTTTCGCTCACTTTGATCGGATTTTGGCCAGTTCCCGGACCATCGACTGCAAGATAGCCGATTCCAAAGGGAAGAATCGCGCTAAAACTTTCCGTTAGATCTTCTTTGCGGCTATCCAGGCCATTCACAGCGATCACCAAAGGCACCGGGCCTTTGGCATTTTTCGGCAGCCGCAGGTAGCCGATGATTTCTTTTCCCTCGAAAGGAATGTGGACGACTTCGAGCGGCGGATCGAAGAACTTCGCATGATCCAGAAACGCTTCGAGGGCTTTTTCGTATGAGCGCTGTTTGCCCGGAGACGCCGGAATGGGCCAGCGTCCGAACGAGTAAAGCCTCCACGCCCGAATGTAGTCGGCATTGGCTTTGGTAGGATCAGACTTATCTTTTTCCAGCGACTTTGCTTCGTTGAAGTAGCGATCGGCTACGCGCATGAATCCTGCAGCCCACTCATCCTTGTCGCTGGTGTGGATGCTCTCGAAAGCCTCTTTCACGTCGCCGGGATCGAGCCCGATCAGCGGGTACTGTCCCACCTCGGCCCGGTGGATGGCCTCGGCCTTGATCTCATCGATGGTGCGTTCGCGGCGCTCTTCTTTTTGAGCCGAAGCGCCGGCAGAAGTAAGTACGAAGAATGCCAGAAAGAGGAACAAAGATACGAAAGAAACCGGATTTCTCATTTTTTTAAGCCTGTCCCTTCCCTCGCGAATCATGCGAGCCAGCTACGAAAAAGGCCGGACGGAATTGCGTCCGGCCTCTTCACTCCTTCAAACCCGCACACTTAGAACGTGAACTTCATCCCTATCTGGATCGAGCGGGGGCCACCAGAGCCCACGGCAGGGTTGGCAGCAGCGATGTCAGGTGTTGCGCAGCCGCAGCCGAAGCCCGGCACCGAAGGATCGTTCAGGCCGAACCCGTTCTGTCCGCCATAAGGGTTAGCGAAGTTCGGATGGTTGAGAATATTGAAGAACTCGATGCGGCCTTGCAGCCGCATGGTTTCTCCAAAGTGGAAATTCTTGGCTAGCGAGAAATCGAAATTCTTGAAGCCGGTGTCCTGGAACATGTTGCGGCCCATGTTGCCGAACTGGCCCAGCGGCGGCGCAATCATCACGGAGTTTCCCTGGGCATAGCAGCCAAACAAATTTAGAGACGTCGTCTCTGCCCCGGGAGTGCCACCATCTTCCGCCAAGGCGGAGGCCGCGCATCCCGCCGGCGTATTGGGATCTCCCGGCTTGTAGAAGGTAATCCCAACTCCGCGCCCGGACTTGAAGTCCGAGGGGTTGCCGAGGTGGTTGGTTCCAGCACGGTAGAAGCTCCAGCGAATCGGACTATTGGCGGGCGGGCTTACCGGCAGCGGTCCAACGCCCGCCGCGTCAGTTCCTTCGTCCATCGGCCCCCAGAACTGCGGGGTCTCCAGCGTGATGATCGAGTTAATCTCCCAGCCTTCCCGCAGCTGCCCAAAACCCTTGCGTCCGGGAATCGCATAGGTGAGCGAAACCGTCAGCCGGTGCCGAATGTCGAAGTCGCTGTTGGCATACTCGGCTGCGACGTCGTGAGCGTTCTGTGGCAAGCCGGAGCCGTAGCCGAAGTCCCAGTTCGCGCCCACATCATCCGACGCGTGCGAATAGGTGTAGCCTGCCACCATGCTAAGGCCGTGGTAGTTGCGCGCGTTCAGCGTGACTTGCAATCCGTTGTAGTTTGAGCGGTAGACGTTTCCCATCTGAAAGATGTTGCTCAGATAGGGAAACTTACCGTTGAATGGAAGGCAAAGCTGATCTGGAGAGTTTCCCTCTGACGCAGGCCGGATTGTAGTCACTGCCTACAGGCGGCTGGTTGATGTCCCGAATTCCAGTCAGGTTCGATCCGTGGTTCCCACGTATGCGGCTTCCAACGACAGATTCGGTGTGAAGGCATGCTGCAGGTTCAAGGTCCAGTTCCACACGTAAGGAGTCGTGAGATTGCGGTCCACCGTCATGATTGGGCACGGGCTATTGAAGCAATTGACCGTGCTGCTGCCATAAAGCGGCCCATTCGCGGCGTCCCAGGTCGTCGGGTAGTTCAGGAAATTCTTCACGGTGACGTTACTGGTGGTAATCGTGCCACCGGATGTGTCTCCCGCGGCGTCGATCGGGGCTCCGGTCGGAACGCTGCCCGGACCGAAAGCGTTGTTGAACGCGACGAACGACTGCCAGTTCACCGTCTCGTAGATCAGGCCGCCGCCGCCGCGCAGCACCGTCCGCCCGTTACCGCCGATATCCCAGGCAAAACCCGCGCGGGGACCAAAGTTCTTGTGATCCGGGTTATACAGGCTGCTGATCTGATGGCCCACCTGCACCATCCCGAGGTTGGGATCGAAATTTCCCAGCAGATTGTTTGCTTCCTGGGGCACACTGCTGTACTCGTAGCGAACGCCAAAGTTGATAGTCAGATTCTTGGTCATGCGCCAGTCATCCTGGAAAAAGCCCGAGTAGGCCCAGTTATGCAGATGGAGCGTTGGATTTCCCACCTCGACCGTAGACTTGAATGGCGCGCCGCGCAAAGAAGTCTTCAAGCGGGCTCGAACCCGTTGGGGGCGGGGTTGGCCGGGCTAACCACGCCGCCCAGGAAATTGATGCTGCCTCGGGCGTTGCCATACGAGGCGTTCTGACCCGGTTGTAGTGGAGTTCGCCGCCGAATTTCAGGGCGTGCTTGCCCGACAGTGTAGGAGATGTGATCCACAAACTGCGTGATGGAATCGGGTCCCTGGAACTTCGGCCACTTGAAACCGCCCAGCGTCGTGAAGTAACCACCGAAGCCGATGCGCGGCAGGCCTCCGGTGTTGGGCCCGGTCACGCCCGTGTCAAGACCGTATGCCGAAGCCGGAGTGTCGAGGTCGGCCGGCAGAGTCGGCTGATAGAGCCGGTTGTAGCCGACCCGTGCCTCATTCACCATGCGGGCATTGGGCGTCCAAGTCCAGCTGCCGCCCACCACCTGCGCGCGGGTGTGAATGTCAGAGAGCCACTTCTGCTGCATCTCGGAAAAGTCTTCGACGGTTCCGGAGTTGTTTCCAAAAAAGTACGTCCCGCTGATCGTGTTTCGGTCGTTTAGCGAGTAATCCACCTTGCCGACAAAGTTGTCGACGTGGACGACGTTATTGAATCCGTTGGGAACTGTAATCGCCTGGGTGGCAGTGAGGGCCGTGCCAATATTCGTCTGGTTGTTCGTGACAAATCCTGTGCCGTTGCAAGTTGCCGTAGCCGTGCAGCCAGAGACCAGCAGGCTGGCAGGGCTTACGATCACGCCGGCTGCGACGGCAGCCGGCGTTGTGATATCCGCGAGCGCATCGGGGATGCTGTCGGCGCAGTCGCCCGCAAAGCCAAAAGAGCAGGTTCCATTCGGAACCATGTGCACCATCGAGGGAGCGGTGACGCCGCCGTAGGAGTTGCCGACGTTGTAGCGTTGGCCTTCATAGGCGCCAAAGAAGAACGCTTTGTCTTTGATGATCGCACCGCCGAGACTGCCACCAAACTGCTCCAACGTCCGGGTCAATTTCGGATTGGGATCTTGGTTGAAGTAGTTCCGCGCGTCGAGATGGTCTCCATCACGGCCAAAGCCGAAAGCCGTTCCGTGCACTTTGTTGGTGCCTGATTTCAGGCCCACGTTGACGACCGCGCCCGGCTTCCATCCATATTCCGCCGGCGGGTTCTGCTGCAGGTTAAACTCCTGAATCGCATCAATGGGCAGAATGGTCGCCGAGTCGCCCGCGATTCCTGATCCATTAATGATTGCCTGTCCGGAATAGGGCTCGCTGTTGAACAGGCCCTCGACGTAATAAGCGTTGTCTTCGGCGCGCAGACCATTGGCGCTCGTGGTGGAGAATCCGCCGCCGGGATAACGCACCACGCCCGGACGAAGCTGCAACAGATTCTCGTAATTGCGGCCGTTTAACGGAAGGTCGTTAATTTCCTTGTTGCTCAACGTGCCTCCCAGAGTGGCGGAAGTTGTGTTGAGCAGAGGAACTTCTTCGGTGACGGTTACGATTTCAGAAACGTTGCCGGGCTGGAGAGAGAAGTCGACGCGAACGTCGGTGGCGACCTCGATCGTAATGTTTGGCCGCTCCACCGACTTGAAGCCTTTGGCCTGAATGTGAATCTTGTAGTCGCCCGGGATCAGATCGGCGGCAACGTAATCTCCAGACGTGTCGGTGGCGAGAGTTCGCGATGTGCCGCGCTGCGTGTCAGTGACCACCACGGTCGCTCCGGCAACGGAGGCGCCGCTCTGGTCAGAAACCCTGCCCAGGACGCGACCGGCGGTCGACTGGGCCAGCGCGGGCAGACTCATCAGACTCAGTGCGAGAACAAGAAGAACAATCCGGGTGGCTGCAGTCGTCTCGCGACCCGCGGACATGGCGGTGCTTCGGAATGTCATCACATCCCTCCGTTTATTGGTCCGACAGCCATACCATTGCTGCGGGAACTGAAGTCAAGCGAATTTTCCGATTCCGAGCTTGGCTTCAGCCTCCGCGAGGGCTGAGTTAGTAAAGCTTCCCAGCAAGTAGCATTTCGCAGCGGGTTTGTCAGGTGAAATCGGTGTCCGGCAAGGCTTGCATCCAGGCAGAAGCGGTGATATTGTCCTAGCTATCATACCACCATACCAAGAGACCACACTTTTGCTCGCTATTCGACTGAAGACCGCAGAAACCGCGCCGTCCGCACTGGACCTGCGGTATAGTAGCCAGACCAGCATCGTTTCCCCCAGACTGGCCCGTGCGGGAGAATACCCTGTGTACAAAGTTGTTCGAACCTCTCGGTTGTACGAGCAAATCGTCCAGCAGATCGAAGAATCCGTCCTCAACGGCTCGCTGAAACCTGGCGACCAGCTTCCCGCTGAGCGCGATCTCGCACAGCGTCTCGGGGTCAGTCGTACGGCCGTTCGCGAAGCGGTCAAGACATTGCGCGAAAAAGGTTTGGTCGAAGCCTATTCCGGCCGCGGCACTTTCGTGACTGACGGAACCTCGCAGGCAGCGCGCCAATCGTTCGACCTCATGGTGAAGATCGGCCAGCAGGAAGGCTCGCCGCATTTGGCCGAGTTGCGCTTGATCCTCGAACCGGGAATTGCCGCTATGGCGGCGGAGCGCGTTAAGGACGAGGATCTAACCGCGATGCGGGACGCGGTCGCTGTGATGGAGCGGTCACAGAAGGATCCCGAAGCCTACATCGAGGCCGATCTCGATTTCCACCTCGCTCTGGCCGAGGCGGTAGCAAATCCTTTGATTCTTTCGCTGATCGATTCCATCGTCGGACTGCTGCGCGAGCAACGCATAAAAATCTTTAACGTCGAAGGCGGTCCGCAGCGCGGTCAGTTTCATCACAAACGCATTCTCGATGCTATAGAGCGCCGCGATCCCGAAATGGCCCGCAGCGCGATGTGCGCCCATCTAGAGCAGGTGCGCCAGGATTCGCGCGTTTCTCACAGCAGCAAAGCCTCGGGGAAACATGCGCCGGCCGGTTCCAAAAGCATTGCGTAACCGGATCACGGGTAAGGGGATTTCGTGACCGGTTCGAACTGAGTGGTTGGACTAGCTGGTTCGGATTAACAAAGTTTGCAGGTTGAGGGATGGATGGCGAAACTCGGGTTCATCGGATTAGGAGTCATGGGCAGCCAGATGGTGAACCGGCTGCTCAGCAAGGGGCACAGCGTCACCGGCTACAATCGCACCCGCGCCAAGGCGGAGTGGCTGGTTGCAAAAGGGATGCAGTGGGCTGACTCGCCGCGTGCAGTCGCAAGTGCGTCCGACTTCACTTTCGCCATGGTGACCAACGCCGCGGCGATCGCTTCCATCACCGAAGGTCCTGACGGAATGTTGGCTGGCCTGAGCGCCGGCAAGATTTTCATCGACATGAGTACCGTAAGTCCCACCGTGAGTCGAGCGCTGGCGGCGAAGGTGCGCGAAAAAGGTGCGGACATGGTTGACTCACCGGTTTCCGGCAGCGTGATCACGTTGCAAGAAGGCAAGTTGTCAGTAATGGTCGGCGGGCGCGACGAGACTTTTGAAAAAGTGAAGCCGCTGCTGCTCGACATTGGCCCCAAGGTCACTCACGTCGGCGACAACGGTCTGGCGCTCGCGATGAAGATCGCAGTGAACCTGAGTCTTGCGGTGCAGATGCTGGCGTTTTCCGAAGGCGTGCTGCTGGCCGAGAAGAGCGGTATCGCGCGCGAAACCGCGGTCGATGTGCTCACCCACAGTGCGATCGCCTCGCCGATGATTCAGTATCGCGGGCCGTTTGTTCTGCAGCAGCCGGAAGAGGCATGGTTCGACGTGAACATGATGCAGAAGGATATGGTCCTCGCCATGGATCTGGGCCGCCAGCTCGACGTGCCTCTACCCTCGACTGCAGTAAGCAATGAGATTCTGACCGCGGCGCGCGGCATGGGCTGGACCAAGTACGATTTCGCCTGCATGTTCGACGTGCTGGCCGCCATGTCCGGAGTGACGACTCCGGTGACTGCAGGACCAAAGAAGAAATGACGACCGCTACGTCTAATCCTGAAGCTGGCCGCGAGAATGCCACGGCAAAAGAAAAGTGGCTGCGCGCCTACCGCCAGATGGTGAGCATCCGCCTCTTTGAAGAGCAGGTGAACGAGGTCTACACTCGCGCGCTCATGCCGGGACTGGCGCATTTATACAGCGGCGAAGAAGCCGTCGCCGTGGGAATCTGCGAGGCTCTGCGCATCGACGACTACATCACCAGCACGCACCGCGGCCACGGACACTGCCTGGCCAAGGGCGCGTCGCCCGACCGCATGTTCGCCGAGTTGCTGGGGAAAGAAGCCGGCTATTGCCGCGGCAAAGGTGGATCGATGCACATCGCCGATCCCGCCACCGGCAACCTCGGCGCCAACGCCATTGTCGGCGGCAGCGTCGGCATCGCCACGGGCGCAGCTTTCTCCGCCAAGACTTTGGGTACCGATCGCGTTGCCGTCTGCTTCTTTGGAGAAGGCGCGCTCGGCCAGGGCTCGCTCTACGAAGTGATGAACCTGGCGCAGTTGTGGAAGCTGCCCGTGATCTACGTCTGCGAAAACAATCAATACAACGAGTACACGCACTTCACCGAAACCACGGCGGGAACCATTCTCGGCCGCGCGACCGCCTTCGGTATCGAAGCCGCGAGCGTCGACGGGCAGGACGTGCGCGCCGTTCATGAAGTCGCGACAAGGCTGGTAAAACGCGCCCGCTCTGGAGGCGGACCCGCCTTCCTGCAGTGCGATACCTACCGTTACAGCGGCCATCACGTCGGCGACATCAATCGAGAATACTATCGCTCGAAACAGGAAGAGCAGCAGTGGAAGACAGATCGCGATCCCATCAAGGTTTTGTCGAAGTGGCTGCTCGAGCAAGGCTATGCCGACGCCGATTCGCTTGAGCGAATTACATCCGAAGTCCGCGCCACGATGGAAGCCGCGGTAAAGTTCGCCGTCGCCGCGCCTTATCCGAACGTTGACGAAGTGGAGAAGCATGTCTATGCCTGATCGCGAACTCACATTTGCGCAGGCAGTACGCGAAGCGCTGGCGGAAGAAATGCGCCGCGACGCGCGCGTTTGCATCATCGGCGAGGATGTCGCCGAGGCGGGCACTCCCTTCAAAGTTCTCTCCGGCTTAGTCGAAGAGTTCGGCGGCGGGCGCGTGGTCGATACTCCCATCTCCGAAGCCGGGTTCACCGGCGTCGCCGTGGGCGCAGCAATGACAGGACTGCGTCCCGTGGTCGACATCATGTTCGGCGATTTCATCACCCTCACCATGGATCAGATGGTTAACCAGGCCGCCAAAGTCCACTACATGTCCGGCGGGCACTGGAAGGTCCCCATGGTGATGCGAACCACGCTGGGCGCCACGCGGCGCTCGGCCGCACAGCACTCGCAATCTCTCCACGCCTGGTTCAGCCACGTGCCCGGATTGAAAGTGGTTCTGCCCTCGACGCCCTATGACGCGAAAGGCCTGCTGAAGACCGCCATCCGCGATGAGAATCCAGTCGTCTTCTTTGAAGACAAGATGATGTACAAGCTGAAGGGCCCGGTTCCGGAAGAGGATTACACGATCCCGCTGGGCGTGGCCGACGTGAAGCGAGCCGGCGATGACATCACGCTGGTCGCCACCAGCAGCATGGTGCAAGTCGCGCTGGGCGCGGCGATTCTGCTGGAAAAAGAAGGCATCAGCGCCGAGGTAGTCGATCCGCGAACTACGTGGCCGCTGGATGAAAAAACTTTGATCGATTCGGCGAAGAAGACCTCACGAGTGATTGTGCTGGACGAAGGCTACGGCCGATACGGAGTCACTTCGGAGCTTGCCGCCGTGATCGCCGAAGGCGCATTCTACGATCTGGACGCGCCGGTGAAACGAATGGGCGCGATGCACGTCCCGATCCCGTTCTCTCCGCCGCTGGAAGATGCGACGGTGCCGACGGAGCAAACGGTAACGGAAGCAGCGAGAAAGTTGTGCGGTAAAACGTAGCGCCGGCATCCTGCCGGCTGTCTCGAGGGCGTCTCGCCCTCGACTCCGCCGGGCAAGACAGCCGCCGAGACGGCGGCGCTACGCGAACGCAGGAGGTTCTTATGGCATTGAAAACTCACGGAACCATGGCAGTCGATTGGGAACAGCGCATCGACTTCGATCGCTTGCGCCGCGAGCGCCTGGCGAAAGCCAAAGCCCTGCTCGCGAAGTCCGAGATGGGCGCGCTGCTCTGTTTCGATATGAACAACGTGCGCTACCTGACCTCGACGCACATCGGCACCTGGGCGCAGGACAAAGCCAACCGCTTCACGCTGCTGCCGCAGAACGACGAGCCGATTCTCTGGGACTTCGGCTCCGCCGCCAAGCATCATCAACTAAATTGCCCATGGCTCGATGGGCGCTCGCGAGCAGGAATCTCGATGTTGCGCGGCGCCATGACTCCGGAGATGGGACGCGCCGAAGACGTCGCGAAAAAGATTCGCATCGAGCTCGAAATGCGCGGCTTGCACAAAGAACCACTCGGCATCGACATCATCGAACTGCCCGTCTTATTTGCGCTGCAGCGCGAAGGCATCAAGGTAGTCGATGGCCAGGCGCTTATGTCGGAAGCCCGCGTGATCAAGACGCAGGATGAAATCTCGCTGCTTAATACTTCGGCCTCGATGGTCGACGCCGCCTACGACGAACTTTACCGCGCCATGAAACCAGGCATGCGGGAGAACGAAGCAGTCGGCCTGGTCAGCAAGGTTCTCTACGATCTGGGCTCGGAATACGTCGAGGCGGTAAACGCAATTTCCGGCGAGCGCTGCAATCCGCATCCGCACGTCTTTTCGGATCGCTTGCTTCGCCCCGGCGATCCCGTCTACTACGACATTCTGCATTCCTACATGGGATACCGCACCTGCTACTACCGCTGCTTCACCGTCGGCTACTCTTCCCGCCCGATGGTGGACGCTTACAAGCGTTGCCGCGAGTATCTCGACGCAGCCATTGAGTTGGTTCGCCCGGGACGCACCACGGCAGAGATTGCGGCCGTCTGGCCGAAAGCCGAGGAGTTCGGTTTCCCCAACGAAGAGTCATGTTTCGCGCTGCAATACGGCCACGGCATCGGCCTCGCTATCTGGGAGAAGCCGGTGATCAGCCGTCTGGTTTCGTTTGAGCATCCCGTTACGATCGAGCCGGGCATGGTGTTCGCGCTCGAAACTTTCTGGCCCTCGACCGACGGCTGGAGCGCGGCGCGCATTGAAGAAGAAATCGTAGTCACGCCGACGGGACACGAAGTGATTACCCGCTTCCCCGCGGAAGAGTTGCTGGTGGCGGGCGCGCACTACTTCACGGTCAACGGGCCGCTACCCACGACGCGCGAGACGGAAGCTCCGCCGAGCGAGCGCGTGATCGACATGATCGAAGCCAGCGCGAAGAGTGAGCGGGTAGGAGTTTCGGACTGAAGGTCATACTGTAAGCCCTTCCCAATAAAACATTATGGCCTTCAGCGTTGTTATGCCCGCTCTCGAGATGGCGCAGGAAACCGGCAAGCTCATTGCCTGGCGAAAGAAGGAAGGCGACCGCGTTGCCAAAGGCGAGCCTCTTCTCGAAGTAGAAACCGATAAAGCAGTGCTCGAAGTGGAATCGCCCGCCGACGGTATCCTCGCTGGAGTCACCGCGGCGGCCGGGGCCGACATCCCCGTGGGAAAGACGATCGCCTGGATCTTAGCTCCCGGCGAAAAGCCTCCCATAGATAGCGAATCGCCAGCCTCCCCGCCGGCAGCCCGAGGCAAAACGGAATCGCACGCGCCGCCAGTTAGCCGTGCGCCCAACAGAACCTTCTGCGATTCAAAGTGCGAGGATTTCCCCCAAGGCGCGACGTCTTGCGAAAGAATCAGGTGTGGACCTCGCTGCCATCCACGGTTCCGGTCCGGGCGGCGAGATCCTCGCATCCGATGTGGAGGCGGCGGCCGCGCCAGCTGCGTTCAACGCGCCCCTGAAGCCAGGCAATGTCGAAGTCCCGAGCACGCTCGGTCGACTAATGGCGGAGCGCACCACGCAAAGCTGGACCACCGTCCCGCACTTCTTCGTTACCCGTGAGATCGAAGCCAGCGCGCTCAACCAATACCGCGAAAAGGTGGCGGCAGAAATCGAACGCACTCACCACATCCGCGTCACGCACACGGATGTGCTGGTCGCTTCAGTTGCGCGCGTGTTGCTCAAGCATCCGCGCCTGAATTCGAGTTGGACCGCCGAAGGCATTCGCCTTCACGATCACGTGAACATGGGCGTGGCAATCTCAGTGAACGACGGGGTGGTCGCGGCGGTAATCCCGAACGCACACATCGCGAACCTCGAGGAAATCGCTGCGCAACGGCACGACTTGGCCGAGCGCGCCCGGGCGGGGAAGCTGCGTCCCGCCGACTTGGCCGATGCTACCTTCACGATCAGCAATCTGGGCATGCACCAGGTGGACCAATTCACCGCCATCATTATTCCGCCGCAGTCGGCAATTCTGGCAGTGGGCAGCATCGCCGACCGAATCGTGGCAATGGAAGGTAAACCCGCCGTGCGGGCCATGATGAGGCTTACGCTTTCCTGCGATCACCGCGCGGTGGACGGTGCGCGAGCGGCGATGTTCCTCAGTGATCTCGCCGAGGTGATTCGTCAACCGGAGAAATTGTTTTGAAGAAAAGCTGAGCAGCCGACTATTGGATTTGGGTGGGGTCGTTACGACGCTCAAAGAGCACGGCGGCTCGGCGCCTTAGTTAGCTTGATACGGAAGAAGAAGTATGGTCGGGGCGCGCGGATTTGAACCGCGGACCCCCTGCGCCCAAGGCAGGTGCGCTACCAGGCTGCGCTACGCCCCGACATTGCTAACGACCACGACCCTGCTGAATCAAATGCTGTTTCGATTATAAACGACGGAAAGGGCTATAATTTTTTACTGAATATGCAGAGTCCGCGGTATGCCCTGGTCGCGTATGTGAAGAGTCCAGTGGGAGAGTTCGTGGAGAACCTCCGGCGGGAGCTGCATCCGAATCTGCCACACCTGGCAGCCCACATTACCTTTCTGCCACCCCGGCTGCTGCAGGGCACCGAAGCTACCGCGCTCCAGATGCTGGCCCGTATCTGCAGCCAGGCCGAGCCTTTCGAAGTGACCCTGGGCGATATGCAGTCGTTCGTTCCCACCACGCCTACGGTTTATATCCGTGTGACCTCCGGCGCGTCCCGCCTGCAGGAGCTGCACGACCAGTTGAACAAGCAGACGCTCTCCTTCGCCGAGGAGTGGCCTTACATCCCCCACCTGACGATCGTGAAAATGGCAACGGAATCAATGGCGGAAAAAGCCCTGCGAGTCGCGCGCGAACACTGGCGGCAGTATTCAGGCACTCGACGCATTCTGCTGGACAGGCTCACGTTCGTGCGGGAAGACGCACAAAACTGCTGGGTGGACCTGGCCCCGGTGCGACTCGGCGGCAGTTTGGTTTCACCCTAGACATTCTCATGCCGTGTACCACCCTATGCTGATGGTCCTTTTACACGTGGGGCATAGTTTTTAAGCGCATCCGAGCGCAAGTAGACGATGAAACAGTAGAGAGCGGGACCGAGCGGCGGGAACAGCATCACGCAAAACCAGAACACCTTTTTCGTCGCAGAGGAGCTATCGAAGCCGAACAAGAAATACTCCATTGCAACCATTGTGGTTGCAGTTCCGAGTACACCGGCAAGTATAAGCAACTTCATAATGGGGAGGAGACCATTGGGAATCTCCCCCATCAACCGCAATGCCATCAACATGAAAAACAACACCAAGGATAGACTTGATGTGACCCGATAGACGTGTTGTGCTGTGCCAGACACCATCCATTCCTTGTTGATGTAGTAGTACCTCAGCATCCCAATCCTCGGCGTTTAGCGCTCGCAACATTCTATGCCCATCTGTCGCGGTCACCCAATAGGCTCTCGAAGTCTCAATGAGCGTTATGGCGACGTCACGCCAGTAATCGTTGAGAACTATAATTCCTCTGTGGTCAGGCACGCCAAAGCAGAGCCTTTACTGCGACCGTCCAAAGGTTCGGGACGCATCCTCGCCTTTCGTTGACTTGCCGGTTTCACCCACGTAAGATTTTCCGCCAGTGATCGTCCATCACTCCGCATGGAGTGTCGTCTTGCCTATCGGTTTTTGTTGGTGAATTGAAGCGGAGGGAACTTATGCTGGTCCGGAATGCCTTGCACTTTCTTTTGGTCGGAGCGCTGGTTGCATGCGCGACCTCTGGGCCCATGGCGGCGCAGTCCAACGCGTCTTTTTCGTTGGACGTGGCGTCGGCGGCGACTCCTACGACCGAGGGTGCATCCGGATATAACCAACCGCCGAAAAACATTCTTGATGTGATGCACGCGCCCTCGCCGCCAGTGCCCAGAGTGAGCCCGACTCAAGATGCGATTCTGCTCGTGTCCTGGCAGGACTATCCGTCGATCTCCCGGGTGTCGACGCCTTTCTTGCGCCTTGCCGGCGTGCGGGTGGAGCCGAAGAATCACAGCAAGCACGACACCCCAGGCGGTTACGGCATTACACCCTGCGCCCGAAGCCTCGAACTGGTGCGCATCGCCGATGCTTCGCAGATACCTATCGCGCTTCCCGAGGGCGCGTGCCCGGGCGGGCCCATTTGGGCAGCTGATGGAAAGCGATTCGTATTCGTGAATCTCGCTACCGAAGCGGTCGAAGTCTGGGTCGGCGATGGTAAGACCGGCAAAGTGCATAAAGTGTCGGGCGCGCGCCTCAACCCCATGTTCAACGACGAGATGCAATGGATGCCGGACCAGAAAACGCTTTTGGTCAAACTGGTGCCGGAGGGGATGGGCGCGCCGCCGCCCGAGCCCATTGCACCTGCCGGTCCGAGCATTCAGGAAACCACAGGCGAAAAAGGACAGAGCAGCACCTATGAAAACCGCGACACCCTCGGCAACAA
Organism: uncultured Acidobacteriaceae bacterium; assembly: GCA_963763285.1. Classification (GTDB taxonomy): domain Bacteria; phylum Acidobacteriota; class Terriglobia; order Terriglobales; family Acidobacteriaceae; genus Sulfotelmatobacter. Next base: position 124,580 of record CAVXOK010000007.1, read on the forward strand.
GCATGACGAAGATGTCTTCGATTACTACGCGGCCTCGCAACTCGCTCTGATCGATGCGGCCAGCGGGGCGATTACGCCGTTGGGAAAGCCGGGGAATTACGAAGCGGTAGCTCCCGCGCCGGATGGGCAGCACATTCTCGTGGCCGCGATCCACAAACCGTACTCCTACGTGACCACTTATGATCGGTTCCCGCGCGAGGTCGAAGTCTGGGACACATCTGACCGTTTACACCTTCAGGTTCACACCATAGCGTCGCTTCCCTTGGCGGACCGTGTTCCCATCGCCGGAGTTCCGGTAGGGCCTCGCGATTTTTCCTGGCGTGCCACCGAGCCCGCGACGCTGGTCTGGGCGGAAGCGCTGGATGACGGCGACTGGAAAGTCAAAGTCGCCGCTCGCGATAAGATAATGCTGCAGAAGGCGCCGTTTAGCTCACCTGCCGCCGAAATTACGCGGACCGAGCAGCGCTACGTCGGCTTCGCCTGGGGTGAACAAGCCGGCACCGCCCTTTTGAGCGAGTACGATGAAAACCGGCACTGGAGACGGACCTTCCTCATCGACGTCGATGCTCAACAACCGAAGCAGCGCTTGATTTGGGATCTCTCCACGGACGAGCGGTATGCGAACCCCGGCACTCCAGTCAAGCGACAGCTGACGAACGGGGCGTGGGTGGTTCGTGAAGAAGGGGATTCGATCTACCTTTCAGGCATCGGGTCATCTCCCGACGGGGATCGGCCGTTCCTCGACCGGTTCGGTCTGAACGCGCTGAAATCCGAGCGTCTCTTTCGCAGCGACAAAGATTGCTACGAGCAATTTATTTCCTTCACTGGACCGGACACGAAGACATTTCTCACCTGGCATCAATCGCCGACTGAACCGCCAAATGCGTTCGTTCGATCCCTCGAAAAACGTGTCGATGCGCCCGGGGGGGAAGCGGTCTTTACTTCAACCCGCCTGGCACTGACGCACATTTCCGATGCAGCGCCGGCGGTGCGAGCGATCAGGAAGCGGTTGGTCAAGTACAAGCGCGGCGACGGGCTCGACTTGTCGTTCACGCTCTATACGCCACCCGACTATAAAGAGGGAACGCGTGTCCCGACAATTCTCTATGCCTATCCTCTAGACTATGCCGACGCTTCGAAGGCTGGCCAGGTTACCGGTTCGCAGGCAACCTTCACCCAGCTGCGGCAATACCGGCTGCTGCTGCTGGCGGGCTATGCGATCATCGACAACGCTGCCTTCCCCATCGTCGGCGATCCCAAGAAAGCCTACGACACCTATCTGGAACAGCTGGTCGCCGATGCCAAGGCCGCAGTCGATGAAGCCGTGCGGCTGGGCGTCGCCGATCCTGACCGCATCGGAGTCACCGGACACAGTCACGGCGCTTTAATGACGGCGAATCTGGTCGCCCATTCCGACTTGTTCCGCGCCGGCGTCGCTACCAGCGGCTCTTATAACAAGACGCTCACGCCTTTTGGATTTCAGAACGAGCGGCGATCGGTTTGGGAGGCTTCGGATGTCTATTTGAAAGTCTCACCATTTTTCTCCGCCGATAAATTGAAGACGCCGCTCCTGATCATGCATGGCGCGGAGGATGCGAATCCGGGGACTACGCCGATCCAGTCGCACAAACTCTACGAAGCCATTCGCGGCAACGGCGGCGTCACTCGCCTGGTGATACTCCCGCACGAGCCGCACTGGTACACAGCTATGGAGTCGAACGAACAGCTGGTTTACGAGATGCTTCGCTGGTTTGATAAATACGTGAAGGACGCGCCTCCGCGGCCCGTGACCGGGACGCGTTAGAGGCTGCAGCCGACGCTGGCAAGCCTTGCTGTATCCGAAATTGATATCGAATAAGCTGCGCGGAGTTTTCTGTGGTAATTGCACGCCGGCGGTATGGCAGAGCCGCAACGCATTGACTTGCCCTTGCCCGGCCCATAATATGATCGGCCAAGGACGACCCTCCCTGCGTGATCGGTCGGAACCATCTCGCATCGCCGCGAATCAGAAAGGACCTGCTTATGCTCGAGATTCAGACCAAGCAATTGCCGCCTGACATTGTTGTCCTGGAAATAACGGGCAGAATCACGATTGGCCGGGAGTGCAAGCAACTGGAATGGGCCGTCGAGACACAGGTGCGCGAGAAAAAGGAAAAGAAGATCATCTTTGATCTGAGCGGCGTGACCCATATGGACAGCACAGGGGTGGGGATCATCGTGATGTCGGCCGGGGTAGTGAAGGAGGCGGGCGGAGAGCTGCGACTCGCCGGCGCCAACAAGCATATTGAATCCGTATTGAAGGTAACCAGCATGGACAAGCTGGTCTCGTGGAACCCAACCGTGGCCGAGGCGGCTGCCGCCTTCGGATAGTTTAGAGTCAGAGCTTGCGGAAACCCGCGTCGAATGGAGGCTCTTAGAGCGTCTCTTCGAGAGCCTTTCCGTTTGCGGAACGAACCACGCCTTTAGTCATAACTCTCGTCACCGGTAACCTCGCCTGGTTACTCCGGCATTACGTTACCCCCTGCCGAGCCCTCATGGCCCCTGGTACATCTCCCTCCCGTGCATTGCACGGGGTGCTGGCTGGGCTGTAAATACAAAGAGAGGGAATTGTGGAAATCCCGCGCTGGTAGCCGCTTGGGGCGTGGGTTTCAGGCAAGGCTGGAGGGCAAGCATGCAGATCGGGGTCTACGGTTCGGGTTACCTGGGAACGGTGATTTCGGCCTGCCTGGCAGATTTTGGCACTCCCGTTTCATGCTGTCATCCTGAGCGGTCGCGCATGGTTGAGATGGCGCAGGGCAATATCCCCTTCTTTGAGAAGAACCTAAAAGAGATCATCCGGCGCAACGTGCGGGCAGGACGGCTGGCATATTCCACCGATATCGAATCCTTCGCGCGCAAGACCCAAGTCATTTTCCTGGCGGAAGACAACGCGGACAATCTGGCCGACGTGGTGATGCGGATCGCGCGGCTGGCGGCGAAGCCTCCAATTCTCACCATCGTGACTCCGGTGTCGGTGGGCACGGCTTCTGCGCTCGAGAAATCGCTGAAAGATGCGGGCGTTCACGGGACGATCGTTTCCCAGCCCATGTTCTTCACCGACGGTTGCGCCGTGGAAGATTTCAACTGGCCCGACCGTCTGATTCTCGGGTCGAGCTCGAACGAAGCGGTGCAAGTTCTCAAGCAGATTTTTCATCCATTGGTGATGCGCGGCGTGCCGGTGATCGTGACCAATCAGGCGACGGCGGAACTGGTGAGGGAATCGGCGACGGCGTTTGTGGCCACGAAGATTTCATTCATCAACGAGGTTGCGGCGCTGTGTGAGCGGGTGGGCGCGGATGCAGTCAGCCTCGCTCTGGCGCTTGGCCTCGACAAGAAAATCGCTCCGCGCTGTCTGCAGCCGGGAGCGGGTATGGGCGGCGTATTTGCCGAGTCCGATATGGATTCGCTGGCCGAGCTGGCCAAGTCCAACGGGGTTCCGCTGCGCGTGCTGAGTGCGGCACGCGACGTTAACCATACCCTGGCCGAACGCCTCGTCGAGAAGATCGCCTTGGCTTTGAATTCCGTCGAGAACAAGGACGTGGGAATTCTCGGGATGGCGTTTAAGCCGAATACGAATTCCGTGGCGGGATCTTCAGCGGTCCGTTTGGCCGAGACGCTTGTCGCCAAAGGCGCGCGGGTGCGTGCGTATGACCCAGTAGCGCTTTCGGAGGCTAAGCTCCGGCTGAATGGTTCGGTACGTTATTGCGAGTCGGCTTATGCCGCGGCGGAAGGCATGGATGCGCTGGTGGTCGGCACAGGCTGGCCAGAGTTCCGCGCGCTCGATTTCGATCGCATCAAGCACCTGCTCAAGAAACCCCTCATCGTGGATACAAAGAACCTGCTGGATTCCGCGCGGCTGCGGGCGATGGGCTTTGAATACGTGGGCATCGGGCGGGGATGAACGCCCCGTGAGCGAGGAAATTCTCAATCCCGCAAAGCAGTTCGCACGACGGCCCGAACGGCTGACGTCGTTGTCACAACTTTCATTACCCCAACTCTCCGTTCTAGTCTCAGGAGTTCTCGATAGTTTGTCATATTTCTTCTTCTCGTTATCTTTTTCCAGCCTTACTCACCTCCTCGGCTCCTGGTGGCACCGCTTTCTAGTTGAGGAGTGATCACTCCCACGGCGGGCGCCAGTCGGCCAACTTCGTGATTGGCAAATTCCCACGGAAAGTCCAGGTCATCCGTCATACTGAAACCTGCGTTTTTGCACAGAACTACTGCGATCTGATTCGGGAACGGCGAAGTCGAAGTGGATGTGGGTTTCTGACATCGGCGGAGCACAGTTGCTATAATCGAAAAGGCGGTGGGAATAGCTCAACTGGCAGAGCACCGGACTGTGGCTCCGACGGTTGCGGGTTCGATTCCCGTTTCCCACCCCAGAATTTCGCTGCTTCCACACCGGTTCTAGAGCGCCTCGCTGTGCTCGGCTGGACCCCTCGGCTTTGCTCGGGGCAGGCTCTCGAGGCGGCTGTCCCTACTCAGTCGTACCTACAATGCCGTTCCATATTGGGAAGCGCTTAGTGCACTGCATGTTTTTCTTTCTCTCCAGTCGTTGACCCCATAACCATGCCGGTCTAGAATGCGCTCGAATCTTCTTGCGGGCGCGGCCGCGTCCAGCAGGGCCTGTCGGAACGGACAGAGGGGAAGCAGATTCACGGGTTCCGAGTCACGGGTCTTGGCTCCTTAACCAGGCTCCTAAGGAAGTCTGCGTAGGAAATCTCCGTCTTAGGAGGAGCTCCATGAAGAGTTCTCCACGCAAGCGCGTCAAATCACATCCCAAAGCCGCGCCGGAGAATGGCGCGCAAAGCTCACTCGGGATTGTTCCCCATCGTAGGGATCGGAGCGTCGGCTGGCGGCCTGGAGGCATTTTCCGAGTTGTTGCGTCACTTGCCGGAAAAGACTGGCATGGCCTTTGTGCTGGTGCAGCACCTCGATCCCAAGCATGGCAGTGTGCTGCAGGAAATCCTTTCGAGGACGACGAAGATTCCAGTCACTGAAGTGATTCAAGGCGTGGTCGTGCAGCCGGACCAGGCCTATGTGATTCCAGCGAACACGAACTTGACCCTTAAGAATGGGATGCTGCAACTGGGTTCGCGAGTGCTAACCCGGGGCCAGCACATGCCGATCAATGATTTTTTTCGGTCCCTGGCAGAAAACGCGGGGCAACAGGCGATCGGTGTCATCTTGTCGGGCACGGCTTCGGACGGCACAGAGGGATGCCGGGCCATCAAGGCTGCGGGGGGAATTACGTTTGCCCAGGACGAGGAGTCGGCGAAATACGACAGCATGCCGCGCAACGCGGTCAACGCTGGGTGCATCGACTTCATCCTTTCGCCCAAGGATATCGCTCGCGAGCTCGGCGGAATCAGCCAGCATCCTTACGTGGCGCGGGTCGTGTCGCCCGAGACTGAAGGGTTTGAGGGGATGGTAGGCAGCGATCTGAACGCACTGTTCGGGCTATTACGGGAATCGACTGGAGTGGATTTCACCAACTACAAGCACACCACGCTGCAGCGGCGCATCCGGCGGCGCATGGTGGTACACAAGGTCGACAAGCTCAAGGACTATCTGCGTTTCATCGGGAAGAAGCCGGAAGAACTGGATGAGCTGTACCGCGATTTGCTGATCCACGTCACCGGGTTTTTCCGGGAGCCGGAAGCGTTTGTCGCGCTCCGCAAGCATGTTTATCCCAAACTGTTTGAGGGCCGCAAGCCGGATAATCCCATTCGGGTTTGGGTGGCCGGCTGCTCTACCGGTGAGGAAGTCTACTCGATCGCGATCACGCTGCTGGAATATATGTGGGTGCACAGCCGCAACATCTCACAGGCCGCGACCGCCATCCAGATTTTTGCCACTGACATCAGCGATACGGCATTGGACCGCGCCCGCACCGGGCTCTACACGGAAGCGGCCGTCTCGGAAATCTCACCGGATCGTTTAAAGAGATTCTTCATCCGGCTCGATGGAGGATTTCAGGTCAACAAGTCGATTCGGGATATGTGCATCTTTGCCAAGCAGAACCTGGTGAAAGATCCGCCATTCTCCAACCTGGACCTGGTGAGTTGCCGGAACCTGCTGATCTATCTGGGGCCGGTGTTGCAGCGGCGAGTCATCCCCACACTGCATTACGCTCTGAAACCCGGCGGCTACCTGATGTTGGGATCGGCAGAAAACCTGGGAGGATTTGCCGACCACTTCGGATTGGTCGACAAAAAGGACAAGATCTACCAGAAAAGGAAGACCTCGGCACGGCTGACGACCTACTTCGCGAATGCGGATTATTCGCCGCTCAAGACGGGAGACGCGAAGCAGTCCCGGGGGTTGCCGGCCCCCTTTACCGTGGAACGAGAGGTAGAGCATCTGCTGGTGAACCGGTTCGTTCCGGCAAGCATTGTGGTGAACGATCAGTTGGAGATTGTGCAGTTCCACGGCAAGACTGGAGCGTATCTCGAGCCCCCGGCCGGGCAACCCAGTTTCAGCCTGGCAAAGATGGCGCGCGAGGGTCTGCTGGTTGACTTGCGCGCGGCGCTGAACACGGCCAAGAAAACCAATGCCACAGTGCGGAAGCAAGGCGTGCAGATTCAGTCGGAGACGGGAATGCGCGAGGTGAGCCTGGAGGTTGTACCTTTGCGCGGTCCCTCGGCCCATGAGCGTTTTTACGTGGTTGTGTTTCAGGACGAGGTTCGCAAGCCGGCGGGGTTGGAGGATAAAGGCAAAGCTGGCAAGGCGGTGAAAGCAGTCCGCTCGACGGCGCGGGACACCGAGCTTCTGAAGCGCGAGATGAGTCAACTGCGTGAGCAGTTGCGGGCGCTTATTGACGAGCATGAAACCACGACGGAAGAATTTAAGTCGGCGCATGAAGAGGTCTTGTCGGCCAACGAAGAATTGCAGAGCACTAATGAAGAATTGGAGACGGCCAAGGAAGAGCTGCAATCCACGAACGAGGAACTCACCACTCTCAATGAGGAAATGCAGAACCGAAACGCTGAATTGGGCTCGGCTAACAATGATCTGCTGAATCTGCTCGGCCACGTCGATATTCCGGTGGTGATGGTGAGCAACGATTTGCGCATTCGCCGGTTCACACCGCCCGCGCAGAAACTTCTAAACCTCTTGCCCGGGGATATTGGCCGGCGCTTGGGAGAAATCCGGCCGAACCTCGACGTGGAGGATTTGGAATCACTGGCGCACGAAGTCCATCCGTCGTGTGGCTCCGCAGGAGCGGCAGGTGCGCACCAAGGAAGGCGGTTGGCAGATGCTGCATGTGCGGCCCTACAAGACCTGGGACAATCGAATTGAAGGCGCGGTGATCAGCTTGCAAGACGTCGACAACCTGAAGCGCTCGCTCGACCAGACGCGGGAGTACGCAGACACGATTGTCGAGAGTGCGCGGGAGCCGATCGTGGTATTGAATGCGGGGCTGCAGGTCACCGCCGCGAATCCCGCGTTCTACCGGGTCTTCGATGTGTCCCGGGAAGAAACTGAGAAGCGGCTGATTTACCAGCTGGGCAATGGGCAGTGGAATATCCCGAGGCTGCGCGAACTGCTGGAGGAGATTGTCCCGCGAAACTCCCGCGTGGACGATTTTGAAATGAGCCATGATTTCCCCCACCTCGGACTGCGAGACATGCGGCTCAACGCCCGCCGGGTTGAAATGCAGCCCGGCCATCCTTTCATTCTTCTGGCCATTGAAGACGTGACGGAAAAGAGCAGGGAGGGTGCCGCCTAAAGAAAGCCATTTGCCGCCGAGCGCGGCGAGAGCGCCGAGGTTTCGAGGTGTTCTACTTGGCGCCCTTGGAGTGCCCGGCGGTTAAAGCTTCTTGCATCCCGGACTCCGTGTAGAATGCCGGTGAAGGCTCGTGCCGAACGAGGCAGCAGATGAAGGGGATTTTCCAACCATTTCGAAGCTCTTTGCGGCAGCTCGGACCGCTGGAGCAGCGCATGCTCGATGCGCTGTGGGCCAGGGGCAGCGCGACCGTGCGCGAACTGGTTGAAGACGGGCTGCGAGGAACTGGCGTACACCACGGTGATGACCACTCTGGACCGGTTATTCAAGAAAGGGCTTCTGACGCGGTCAGAGGAAGGCAGGGCGTTTCGCTACGTTCCGCAATTCAGCCGTGAGGAGTTGCATCAGGAGGCGGCGGGTCATCGCTTTTCGGCAACTGCTGGATGCGAGTTCGTCTTCGTCTTTGCCGCTTTCGTTCCTGGTGGAAATTCTGGGCGAGCGGGACGCGCAACTGCTAGACGATTTGCGGAAACTGGTAGAACGCAAGCGCCGCGAACTGAATCAGCGGGAACTGGGCCAACGAGAACTGGGTCAGCGCGGAATTGGGACAGAGGGAGAAAGAATAATGTTCGCGGTGCGCGGGATCGCGGTTGCTTTCTCTGTATTCGTCATAGTCTACTGCGCCCTGTCGGTCGCGGTTTGCGGCGTCTGGCGGAGGGTGTGGCTTGGCGGGCCAGTAGTATTCCGCGAGACGCTGCGCGGATTTGCTTTTCGCGCTGCGCCTGGCTCCGTTGGTGGTGGCCGCTGGAGTTACGCTCCTGTTGGCTGTGCCCTCGTTCCTGCTGCTCGAACCCCGCGCCGTGGATGAACCTATGAGCGCGGCGCCCGTAGTGCTGAGCTTGTGCGGGATGGGCTTGCTGCTGGCGGGAGTGTGGAAGGCGTCCGCGGCTTTGGTGCGGGCTTCACGAACTGTTGCGCGGTGGTCGGGCGAAGGAATCGCGACAGCTCCCCGCTCGATCGATTCCATGAATTCAGTCTCGGTGCTGCGGATTTCAGGGGCTGCTCCGCCGCTCACCGCCGTGGGCATTCTGCGGCCGAGCGTGTGGTTATCGCAGGCAGCAGAGTTTGTGCTGACCGAGCGGGAGTTGGAAACCGCGCTACGGCACGAAGTGGTACACCTGCGCCGGCGGGACAACCTGAGAAAGCTGGTGCTGCGACTGGTGGCATTTCCAGGTATGGCTGAACTGGAGAGTGCTATGGCGCGAAGCCACTGAAATGGCTGCCGACGATGCCGCGGTCTCGAGCGCTTCCGAAGCGCTGGATCTGGCTGCGGCGGTCATCAAGTTGTCGCGTCTGGCTCCTTTGGAGCCGCCCGCGGAGTTGACCACGGCTTTAGTCCACAGCCCGGCAGAGTCGCGTGAATGCCCGCGTGGAACGGTTGATTGCCTGGACGGAACGGCCGCAGAGGCCGATGCCGGCGTACTCGTTGAGATATGCGCTGTGCGCTGCGGTTGTGGCAGTGATTACGCTGACGGTAAGCTACAGCGAACTGCTGGTGCGGGTGCATGCGGCGACTGAGTGGCTGGTGCGGTAGGAATCGTTCCTCTGATCGCTCCTCTGATCTGCCGGACTCCTGGTGATAATCTCGCAACATGGCTGACGATTCGGACACAGGTTCGCGCTCTCCTACACCTGCTCGATCTTCTAAGGCAGTTTTCTTTCTTGCTCTCATCATCGGGCTGTCCCTCGGGGTATTGTGTGTCGGCTCGATAGGATGGTTGATGCTGTCGCGAGATTCCGGGCGAGCGCTGTTGAGCCATATGTGGTCGGCTGTGACCGGCAGAACCTTGAGCATTGATGTAAGCCAGCCTACCGTGGTCGATCGTATTCAGCGCTTGCAGCGGCTGGAGACCGTGGTTTACACCATGGACAAGCTGGTCACCGGCGCGAAGGAGAACCCCATCTTTCCGGATTTTCTGGCCGGCGACCGGCTTTTGATGATGGTGCATGGCGAAGTTGTCGCCGGCATCGATTTCTCGAATCTCAAGCCGGGTGATGTCAGAGTGAATGGCAAGCAGATTCGCCTCCATCTGCCCGCAGCGCAGGTATTCAGCACCCGCATCGACAGCGCGAAGACCCGGGTCTATTCCAGGCAGACTGGGCTGCTCGTATCGACCGACCCGAATCTGGAAACACAAGTGCGTCAGGAGGCGGAGCGCCAGCTGCAAGACGCCGCCTTGAGCGATGGCATTTTGCGAAATGCCCAGCAGAATGCAACCTTGACCGTCAGCAGTCTGTTGCAAGGGTTAGGATTCGAAAAAATTGACTTCGACTAACGGATTTTCTCCCCGTACTTCTAGAACGTAACCCGCACGCCGACCTGTGCGGCGAATGGAATGCCAACCGTTGTGCCGGGCCCGAAGAAATCTCCTAAGGCTCCTTCGGGTATCTCAAGCTGCTTCAAGCTGGTGAGGGGCACGCAGTTTGGATTACAAATTCCGTTGACGGCGCCATTCGCGTCAAATTGGGCCCCCGGGATCTGAGCGATGTTTACGGCGAAGTTCGCGCCGGGATTGTTGCGGTTGAAGAGGTTGAAGAATTCGATGAAAGGATCGACTCGCCAGCGTTCATTGATGTTGATCGGCCGCGTCACGCGCAGGTCCGACTGGATGTAAGGCGTGCCGCGGAATTCGTCAAGGCTGGTATACACGTCCGGGCCGTTGTTCAAAGAGATTGAGATCCGACCGCTGTTGTCGGCGGTGGTGATGGTGATGGGGCGCGCGCTCTCCAACTGGTTCACCGTGCTCAATTCGAAGCCGCCGGGGATGTGGACGTTCCCGCCAGCACAAAGCGGTGGCGAACGTCTTCGCCCGATGGACCGTAGTCGCCGGGCCCGAAGGCATCCAGCTGTCCGGCATTCGGGAATCCGCTTGGAACCTGGCAGACACCATCCACATAGTCAAACAGTTCGCCGAGCACGCATCCCCAGGTCTGCGCCTTGGAGAGCGTGTAGTTCGCCACCAGGTTGAAGCGGCGCATGTTGCCTTGCAGATGCAGCATCAGCCCGTTGTAGCTGGAACGATTGTCAGACTCGAACACATTCACATTCGGCACAACAGCCAGTCTGATCGGTGGCATATTCCGGGGAGGTCTGACGTGGAAATGAGCGGAGTGAACAAGGTTGGCTGCCGCCGCTGTAGGGGAAGCCGCGATAGCCGTGATTGCCCTGCTCATGTACGTAATCGGCGCTCGCCAGCCAATGTTCGTTGAAAGCGTGCTGCACGCCGCCGGTGGTATGAATGGCGTAGGGCGTTTTATAAGGCGAGCCGATCAGATTGCCGGTGGCGCCTGCGCCGCCTATCAGGCAGCCGGAGCCGAGGAGCGAATAAGTTCCGGGACCTCCTGTAAGGCTGCACGTTCCCGTGGTGAAGTTCGAGTTGTTGACGCCCTGAAAGGCAGTCGCCCATCCGTTCTGCGCGAGATCGTCGTAGTAGAGGCCAAACCCGGCGCGAATTACGGTCTTCCCGCTGCTGCCGGGCGAGTAAGCGATCCCAAGGCGAGGCGCGATTTGCTTGCGATAGTCGCTCGGCACGCTGGGCACGATCGGAATCTGCAACGCTTTCAGCGTCACATACGCGGAGTTCTCGGCTTCGTTTCGCCCCGAGCCGATGAATAGTCCCCACGTGGTCTGATAACGCAAGCCGTAATTGACCGTGAGCTGGCGCGAGACTCGCCAGGAGTCCTCGGCATACAGTCCGAGACGCTGAATGTTCTGCGAAAAGCTGCCGTCGCCAGCAGGAGTAAACGTGCAGGTAATGCCGGTCGTGGCTGGGGGGACCGGAGGAGGAGGCGCTGGATTGCACTGGGCGCTGGGTGGCGTGTAGTAAAACGGCAAGGCAGTCGTGATGCCGCCGCAATCCGGGCCCGGCGGATTGATGTAGCAATCGGGGTTCGAGGGATAAGTAGTGAACTGCTCCGCAGTCGACGCGAACGCCCCGCTCAGCACCGGTTCGTGAATGAAGTCGATTCCGAACTTGAACGCATGGTCACGCACCACGTGGCTCAGGTCGTAGCGGAATTGATATTTGTCCTGATTGCGCAGGTCGGGGAAAAGAGTGATGGGAGTGGCAAACTGATTGTCGCCGAAGGTCTCGAAGCCGGAGACGGTCAGCGCCGTCACGCTGAAGGGAAACTGTATGGCGAAGCCGAGATCCGAATTCCGAGTCTGCGTGAGATGCAACAGGCTGGCATCAAGAACCAGATTGCCCAGCCAGGTTGAATTGAAGGTATAGGTATTGCTGAGCGCCACATTCCAGTAATTGTTGTGCGTGATCAGGCCAGTCGAGGGCAGCGTAGCCTGCTGCACCAGGGCATTGTGCGTGAGGTAGCTGTCTGGCGATGCGCGCAGGAACCAGGTCGATTTCGGCGATTGCGCCCAGTCCAGGCGCAGCGAACTGAGGTAGTCGCGAAAGGGAATCGGAACGGTGGCGGGAACCGGGATGGAGGGAATGCCGGTGATCAATCCCTCGGACGCCAATTGCGCCAGCGCGTCAAATTGCGCTGTGCTGGCCGGGCTGTAGGCGATGCTCGCGTTTTCATGCACGTTCTCGAATGAAGTGAAGAACCAGACTTTGTCTTTTGCGACGGGACCGCCGAAAGTTCCAACATAGTTCTGGCGGGAGAACGGCTGCTTCGGATTCGGCGCCGGATTCTCGATGGGAAAGCGCGCATTCAGCGCGGCCTGGCGGTCATAGAACGCTCCGCTGCCGTGCCATTCGTTGGTTCCGCGCTTGGTGGTAATCACGACCGATCCGGCCGTGGTCCAACCCGTGTCGGCGTCTTCGTTCGAAGTGCGCACGGCGAATTCCTGAACCCCATCGGGCGAGAAGTTTTGCAGGAAGCCGCCGATCCAGTCGTCGGAGTTTTCCGCGCCATCGACCGATAGCTCGTTGTTCAAGCCCGGAGCTTCCGCCGGTCGAGACCGCGGTGATGCGCGCCTTGGTGGGGTCGGAAGGCTCGACGGGCTCGGTTCCCGGCACGAGATAGGCGATATTGGCGAAGCTTCGCGCCGGGAGCGGCAGAGTTTCCAGGTCCTGGCTGCCGACCACTCCTCCGCGCACCGCGCTCGACGTGTCAATCGTTTCGGTTGTAATCGAGGAAGAACTCCCCTGCACGTTGACGGTTTGCGAGGCCGCCGCAGGTTTCATCGTGACCGTAATATCGCGGACGGTGGCGACGGCGATTGCGACATCGGCCTGCGCCGGCGCAAAGCCCGTGGCGCTGACAGTGATGCGATAGTTGCCGGGCAGAAGGTCATCGAGACGAAACTCGCCGCGGTCTTCGCTGGTTGCCTCGCGCTGCACGGAGGAGCCGGACAGTTGCGCGACGATCCTGGCGGCGGAGATGCGGGCGCCAGTGGCGTCCTGCACCGTGCCGCGCAGCGATCCGCGCGGGTTCTGGGCGTGGAGGGTGCCGTGAGCAGGATGGCGAAAAGGTTAGAACGAATGCGGTCTTGCGCGAATTGTTTTCATGTTTGGCGGTCGGCACGCGGATTGCTTCGTGGGAACTTACAGACTAGAGTGCGGAGCGCGCTACTACCAGAGATCGTAGGGCGATCGTCGGATACTGGTGTGTCGGCATTAGTCCGACCAGGGTTGCGGCTTGCGGTCCCAGCGATGTTTTTTCAATTCGGCGAGCAGGCCGGAGTCGAGCGGGCCGGCGTCACTTGCGGCGACGTTCTGGCGCACGTGCTGCGGGTCGCGCATGCCGACAATCGTCGTGCTGACCGCGGGATGAGACAGGATGAAGCGCAGAGACATTTCTGGCAGCGTCATGCCGGCGGGCACGATTTTCTTGAGCTTTTCGACGCGCTGGATCGTGTTCGCCAGATTTTCCGGCCCAAAATAAAGGGACCGCCAATCGTCTTTCGGGAAGCGGGTTTCGAGAGTCATCTTCCCGCCCAGGCTGCCTTCGTCGAGAGGCACGCGCGCGATCACGCCCACGTTGAGTTCCTGGCAGATGGGGAACAGTTTGTCTTCGGGCGCCTGATCGAAAATGTTATAGATCACCTGCACCACGTCGACCACACCGGTGTGCAGCGCTTTGAGCCCATTCTCCGGCTCCCAGCGGTTCAGGCTGAGTCCGAAGTAGCGAATCCAGCCGCCGTCTTTCAACTTCTCCACCGTGGAGAGGAATTCTGGTGCATCGGTCCAACTGTCATCCCAGACATGGAACTGCAGTACGTCGATCGAGTCGACGCGGAGTTTCTTGCGAATCAGGTCGGCGTACTTGAGAACGTGATCGGGGGAAAACACGTCGAGGTATTTATATTTCGGGAGTGCGGGCCACTTGTCATTGGCCGGAGGAATTTTCGAAGCGGCATACAGGCGCTTCTTGGAGTTGCGCGCCATGATTTCGCCGAGCAGGCCGTCGCTTTTGCCCTCGCCGTAGGCCCACGCAGTGTCGAAGAAGTTGCAACCTGCGTCGATCGGAGAGTTGCAGGGAATCGAGAGACTGCTGGTCGTCAGAGCCGCTCCAGCCGCTCATGCCCCAGAGTCCATAGGCGATGTCGCTGACATCAAAACCGGTTCGTCCCAGCTTGCGATATTTCATGAAAGGTCTTCCTTGAGGAGGAGTTTCTGAATTTCTAAGGCTTCACCGTGATTCGACATCCTAGCAGTTCTAGCAAGGGTGCGAAATAATGCCATGGCGGCGAATCCTCCGGCTGCTGATTTTTCGATGCGAAGCATCGGGATTTTGCGGCCTCCGGATCGCGCCTCCCGAGTGTTTCAATAGAGCTAGATCATAGAGATTGTGGAGGTTCCCTGTGAAACTCAGAATATCCTTCTCCTACCATGCCTTCCTATTGCCAGGAAGATACTCAGTGCACCTTCGTCCCGTTTGCTGGATGAGAAAATCTCAGACGACTCGGGAGCGGAAGCGACGACCGACAGCGCTCTCGCGCCCGCTGGGCTCAAGAATCCTTTCTGGAGCAAAGCCAGCTAGCGCAGAATCGGCAGGCAGAGGCAGGGCTTTAGCGCGAAGGGCAGCGCGGACATTTCCTGGAGCGCGGGATGCAGCTGCGCGTCGCGGCAAGGCTCGAGCGTGATCACGAAGGGCAGCGCGTTCTTGTCGAAGCCCGGGTTTTGCAGCACGGCGTCGATATTGAGTTGATGAGCCGAGAGGATCGCCGCCAGGCCCGCGATGATGCCAGGCTGGTCCTTCACCAGAAAGCGCAGATACCAGGGCGTTTCAAAGTCGCAGCTTACTTTGGGCGACGCGAGTTGCAGCGGGCGCTGGGGGCGCGGTCCCGCCGCGAGGCTTTCCGCCACAAACATCAAGTCTGAGACTACAGCAACCGCCGTGGGATCTCCTCCCGCGCCCGCGCCCAGGAAGGCCATGTCTCCGCCGTATTCTCCCGAAGTCAAAACCAGATTCAGATTTCTCTGCACGCGTCCGAAGGGCGAGGACGAGGGAACCAGGCTGGGGCCAACGTCGGCAAATAACGTCGTCTCCTTCAGATCGGCGCGCGAGATCTGGCGGATGGTGCAGCCCAACTCGGCGGCGTAATCGAAATCGACCGCGTCGATGGGGCGAATGGTGCGGGCGCGAATGTCTCCCGGAGAAACGCGTACGTGCAGGCCAGCCAGCGCGAGGATGGAAAGTTTGGCGCGGGCATCGCCGCCGTCGAGATCTTCGCTGGCGTCGGCTTCGGCATAGCCGCGGGCTTGCGCTTCTTCGAGAGCTTCGCTGAAGGGAATGCGGTCAGTCTCAATGCGGCTGAGAATGTAGTTGCAGGTGCCGTTCAGAATGCCGGCAATGCCGTGCAGGCGATCTCCGCAGAGTCCGGTGCGCAGCGCAGGGAGAACGGGAACACCGCCGGCGACGGATGCGCCAAACTCAAGCTGGCAGCCGTTCGCGCTGGCGAGCTGCAGCAAGTCCGGCCCATGACGCGCGATCAGTTGCTTGTTGGCCGTGACCACCGACTTGCCTGCCGTCAGGGCGCCTCGCACAATGTCTTCGGCGGGGTGGAGACCGCCGATCAACTCAATGACGATGTCGGCATCGGAGTTGAGAATGGCGTGGAAGTCTTCGGTCCAGACGACGTCGCTCGGAAACCATCGCTCCGTAATCCAGGATTGCTTCTTGCGTTCGACGTTGCGATTGCAGATGTGGGTGAGGCGGAGAAGGCCGTCACTGTCATTCCGTTCGCAAAGAATCTTGGCCACGGAGCGGCCCACGGTTCCGAAGCCCACGAGTGCAACCCGGCGCGCGGGGGCGCGATCCCGTGGAGGTGCGGTCGGGATTGGCGTCCAATGCCTGCTCTGGCGGAGTCTTGGGCAAAGTGTTCTCGTAAATCGAAGCTTATTTTTATCATACGTGGGGCGTGTGGCTCCGCGAAGCGGAAAGCGGATGCGGATTTGCGAGAAAACGGGAAAGAGGCTCCGGCCAACGCACCGGGCGGCATGTCAGGCAGAATCAGCATCAAAGTTGGTAATATAATGCGATCCCGCCGCAACCAAGGGAAATGCCTTCTTGCGAGGAATCACAAGCGGAACCTTTACCAACGGCGCCTCTCGCCTCTTCATGCCGAGCGCTACGGTCCGCCCCACGCCCGGTTATGGGAGGAGAATGGATGATGGCAAAGTTCGCGCGGGTGACCGCGACTGCGAGTGTGCTGACGCTGCTGGTTCTGATCTTCTATTGGGCGCGCAAGGATTTGCCCAGACCGCGCCCGCTGAGCAAACTGCGACAAGCGCCTGCGCACAACGCCAGCGGCACCAGCGCCTGCGGCGCAGCAACCTGCCACACCGACTCCTGCGGCTCAGCAGCCCGATACCGGCCAGGAACCCTCCGATGAAGTATCCTCTTTCGCGGCGGAAGAAGCCTCACGACTACAAGAACTGGGTTTTCGACGTCGGCGGCGGCGCCAACCTCGATAGCGGCACGACGCGTACCTGGGTGCGAGGCGGAGGTCTGGTCGGAACGGCTGGCGTGGCTCGCAATGCGAACAAGTATTTAGGGCTGCGCGCGGATTTTATCTTTGCCGACCTGCCCTTGCGCGACTCCACCGAGAACCTGGCGCAGGCGACCGGGGCCAGGAATTACGCTTACGCCATCTACGCTCGACCCCATCATCAACGTTCCCGTCACCAGCGTATACAGCGGGTATGTTCTTTTCGGGGCTAGCTTCTACCATCGAGCCGGGAGTTTGAGCGGCAGCACCACGGTTCCGGGTTCTGGTTGCAATGCATTCTGGGTCTGGTGGGGTGCATGCCAGAATTCGCCTACCAGCATTCCTCTCAGCGGCAGCTTCGTAAACTCGAGCCTGAATCAATTCGGATACAACCTTGGAGGAGGGGTGACGCGAAAGATGCCGAGTGGCGTCGAAATCTACATGGAATGCCGCCTGATGCACGGAACCAGCAACGGCATCACCACCGACTTTCGTCCGATCACGATCGGGTTTCGCTGGTAGGGCGGGCCGGTTACTCGGGATTGGTCCGGTAACTCCAGAAACTTCCGGCGCGCTGTTGCAACTGCACGAATGATCCGGCGGAAACTGGCTGGGAAATCGCGGCGCTGGAGTTGGCTTCCGCCAATGCGGCTTCGACGATGTGGTGGGCGGGCGCGAGCGAGCAGGCGGGGTCCGTTGCGGTCGCGTTGCCGGTAAGCAGCAGAGCCTGGCAGCGGCATCCCCCAAAATCTTCGGCGCGCTGGTCACAACTGCGGCAGGGTTCCGGCATCCATTCCTCTCCGCGAAAACGCTGGAACGAAGAAGACTGCTGCCAGATGAACTCCAGCGTTTGCTCACGAACATTTTCAAACGCAAGGCCGGGAATGACTTCCGCGGCGTGGCAGGGAAGCACCTTTCCGGCAGGATTGATGAGCATCAATCTACGTCCCCATCCGCCCATGCAAGCTTTGGGAAAACGCGCGTAGTAGTCGGGGACCACGGAATCAATGCGGATGCGTCCGGCGAGGCGTTTTTCCGCGGCCTCTACGGCCTGCACGGCTTTCTCAAGCTGCGGCCGCGTGGGTAACAGTGCAGCGCGGTTTTGCAGTGCCCAGCCGTAGTACTGGGTGTGGGCGATCTCCATGCGCTGGGGCGCGAGCTCCTCGATGAAAGCGATCATCTCCTCGAGGTGGTCGATGTTCTGCCGGTGCACGACAAGATTCACGGTGAACGCGATCTTGTGGCGGCGGATGATGCTGGACAATTCAATCTTGTGAGCGTGCGCTTTGGCTCCGGCAATCCAGTTAGCTGAGTCCTCGCGCGAATCCTGAAAACTGAGCTGGATGTGATCGAGTCCAGCCTCGACCAGCGCCTGCAAGCCGCGTTTCAGCCAGGCCGATGCCGGAGGTAATTAGGTTGGTGTAAAGGCCCGCGGCGCGAGCCGCGGCGATGAGTTCGGTTAGATCCTGCCGAGCCAGCGGCTCACCTCCGGTGAAGTGCGCGTGAAGCATGCCGAGCTTGCCGGCCTGCTGCAAAATGTTGACCCACTCTTCGGTGGAAAGCTCCGAACTTACTGCGGCCAGTTCAAGCGGATTGGAGCAGTAGACGCAGTGCAGCGGGCAACGGTGCGTGATCTCGGCGATGAGGGCGAGCGGGTTGGGAATCATTGGCGCTGCCGGTTAATCACGAATCAACTAATAATCCACGATCCGCTTGTGGCGCAGTTGCTCGAGAAACTGGCTGATGTCAGCCCGAATCTTGGCAGGATCGGCGTCGGCGAATTGGGCCTGTAGTTCTCGAATGATCTGGCCGAAGGTGCGTTTCCCATCGCAATGCTCGAGCACTTGCCGGCCGGTTCCTTGCAACTTGATTGCGCCTTCGGGAAACAAAATCACCTTGGCATCTTCCGTGCCGCCCCAGCGGCAACCGGCGGCCAGGCGCGGCTGGGCGGAGTCTTCAGGCGGAGGCATGCTAGCTGCCCTCGATGCGGAATGCGCCGGGCGGCGGCCAGCCTGGCTGCACGTAGGCGAAGTAGAGGGCGTCTAGTTGCGCCCATAGAATGTCGCACTTGTCGCGCAGGGCCTGGAGCGCCGACTCCTGCTCAGCGCGCGTCGTCGCGTTGTCGTACACATAGTTCACCGCGAATTGCGAATCTTCCGGGGCTTGATAGAGCCTGGCCTCGAAATAATCCAAGCCTCCAGCCAGCCAGGGATAATGCTTGCGCAACTTTTCGACGCGCAAAGTAATGAGCCTGGTGGAAAACAATTCTGTCAGCGAAGAAGCGACCGCCTCCAGCAATGAGCGACTGCGAACCAGGTTCAGGTATTCGTTCACTGCGAAACGGGTTGCGGGAAGAATACCTTCGCCACTGCGAACCTGTTCCGGATCGAGACCGGTTGCTTCCGCAAGTTTGATCCAGCGCTTGATCCCACCTTCGCTCGTAGCATCGCCGTCGTGATCAACAATGCGCTTGCGCCAGGCGCGTCGAAAGACCGGGTCGGGACCGCGGGAGAGGATGATGGAATCCTTGATCGGGATCATACTTTGATAGTAGTAGCGGTTCAGCGCCCAGGCCTGCAGTTGACCGCGGGTGAGCTTGCCTTCGTGCATCAGCAAGTGGAAAGGATGCTGATGATGGTACCGCTCCTCGCCCGTGGCCTGTAGTTGCGCGTGAAAATCCTCGATCGAAAGCAGGGACGATGCTTGGGAGACGGCTCTGCTTTCTACAGATCGAACTGCCATCCGTCCTCCGCAATCTCCCAGCCGGCGTCCCGCACCTGGCGATGTTCGGCACTCGCCTCGTCCAGCATGGGATTGGTGTTGTTGATGTGCACAAATATTTTACGCGGGCGGCGCAGGCCCGCCAACTCGACGAGCGTCTCTTCAACCGGGACGTGGCCCATCTGTCGCGCAGTTTGTCCGGTTCTCGGTTCGTCACTCACGCGCATCAGTTCGGTATTGCTCCAGAAGGTGCCGTCGAAAAGTAGGACATCGCAGGCCTCGATTTCGGCGAGCAATGCTTTGTCCACGCGAGGCACGGCTGGCATATAGGCAAATCGCGAGCCGGAGTTCGAATAGATGAAGAAGCCAAGAGAAGCCTCGCCCGGGGAAAGCTGTGATTGGCGGCCTGCTGTGACATAGGAGGGATAGTGAGTGCTCAACGACCACGCTCGGCAGCGGATAGCGGAATCCGCGCCTTGAGCGTCGCGCAAAGAAAATTCTTTTCCGGATTCGAAATCAGTCCACACGGCTTGATCTGGAATTCGATGCAGCATGCCGAACATCGAGTTGTCTTCGCAGAGTATGCGTCGAACCGAGGCGGTTGAGTGGATGCGTAGCGGCTGAAGTTCGCGCAGCAGAAGAAGTCCGAGGAGGTGATCGAGGTCGGCATTGGCGAGCGCTATGCCGGCGATGGGCGAATGGCGCGGGCCCCGCCGCGGATGCAACTCCGGCGTGGCTTCGATCTGGGTGCGCAGGTCTGGAGAAGCGCCCAGCAGGAACCACGAGAGGCCGTCCTCGGTTATCGCAACCTGGGTCTGTGTGCGCGGTTTGCCCTGGAATGTGCCGGCTCGCACGGCGCGACAATTTGCGCAGGCACAATTCCACTGCGGAAACCCGCCTCCGGCCGCGGAACCGAGAATCTTTACTCGCATCTCTGGTGAGTTTACAGCCTGGAGTTGAGATGAGAGGAATTTCGGCGAAAATCCTGCAAGCGCGATTTGAGCCGCGGCCGTGGTCTCAACGAATGCGGCGAGCGAGCCAGACGACAAAAATTGCAGCTTTTCAACGAATTCAGAGCGGAAAGTGTGAAAGATCCTGCAACTTGAACAAGAAAATGGGGCCTGCATTCGGCATTCTGCTTGTGTTCGCGGCACTCCCGCCGCATACTGGAAAAAGGCCCGCGCAATGCGGGGTTCGGCCTTCCCCCCGCCCTCCCCACTTATTTGCTAACCCCGACCCACTGAGGCGGCACAGCGCTTCGGATCTACGTCCCAGAACATCGTCCCCGCGGAGAGGTTCTCGACTCCCACTTCGCCGGCCATTTCGGTTCCCGGCTTCCCGCACCACACGACGCGGAATTGACCTCGCGTGCCCTCGTAAAGAATGTCAACCGCATCTCCCGGTTTTAGTTGGGCGTAAACGCACTGCAGGGTGGCTCCGCGTCCGCTGATGGTCCGCAGGCTCGCGGCCTGAGCAAAAGGCCGGGAATGCGCGTCCATGCCGCAGATCTGGACGGGGAGCTCAACGAAGACGCGCGACTGCTTGCGTCGATCCATGCCATGCTCCTTGGTTTGCAGGGGAAGTCAAAGCATCGTAGGCGGGCTGGGCGGGGAAACATAGGTAACCGCAGTCACCAGCAAGATAGTGCCGAAAGTTTGCCTCGTCCGTGAGGTGAACGTGAGGCTGGGGATAAGAGGCTAGTCGAGATCCCCGAGGGAACAGGAGCCGGGACCGCGAGGATCGCCGCAGGAGCCGCATGCGCCTGGAGTTGCGGAGCTTTTGGCCGCCATGCCTTTGGCCGACACGGCGAAGACGCTAAGCTGCGGGCTCAGCTTCTGGCTTTGACACTTGGGGCACTTGGCCT
The DNA here is from genome assembly GCA_963763285.1 of uncultured Acidobacteriaceae bacterium. Lineage (GTDB taxonomy): Bacteria > Acidobacteriota > Terriglobia > Terriglobales > Acidobacteriaceae > Sulfotelmatobacter. The sequence goes on from CAVXOK010000007.1 coordinate 145,889, forward strand.
TGTCTCGGCCGAAGACCAAGGCTTCAAACTCGTGCTGGCATTCCTGGCAGATGTATTCAAAAATCGGCATGAGCGTCGCTCCCGTGAAGATGACTGCTGCTATTAGAATCAATTTGCGAAAAGTTAGCAAACTTGTTTTCGCAATCGGAGGCGGTGACGCCTGGGACCTTCAAGTTCAAGGGCTGAGTTAGAGGACCGCGTGACGAAGACGCCGGTGGCGTTCGCGCCTTCGATTTTTCGGCCACATCCTCGCCTTCGGGGCGGGCATATGCAAACGCTCGCTGCCTTTTTTCTTCCTCGCCGAATTGATTTACCTCCCGCCGAACAGCGTCTGATCGAGGTGGAGACCGGCGTTCCAGTGCTCTGCCACTGTCACTGGCAGAAAGACCGGAGGGCTTTGACGCTGATTGTGGTGCATGGGTTGGAGGGATCGAGCGAGTCGCAGTACATGCTAGGTGTGGCGCGGAACGGTTTGGCTGCCGGCATGAACGTGGTGCGCATGAACCAGCGCAACTGCGGCGGCATGGACCATTGCGCGCCTACGCTTTACAACTCCAGTCGGTCTGCGGATGTGGCAGCGGTGGCTCGCGACCTGGTCGAACGCGACGGCATTCCCGGTTTCGTGCTGATCGGTTTCTCCATGGGCGGCAATCTCGTGCTGAAACTGGCGGGAGAGTGGGGAAGCGACGCTCCGGCCGAGTTTCGCGGGGTGGCCGCGGTTTGTCCGGCAGTAAACCTGGCGGCTGGTGCTGATGCGCTGCACGAACCTGCGAACCGGATTTACGAATACTATTTCCTGCTGCAATTGTTCCGGCGGTTTCGCCGCAAAGTGCGGTTGTTTCCCGCCAGTTTTGACGCTTCGCGTTTGCGCGGAGTAAAAACTCTGCGAGAGTTTGACGACCGCATTACCGCTTACTACTGTGATTTCACCGGAGCGGACGATTATTATGCCCGAGCCGCTGCCGCCAACGTAGTCAGCCGCATCGCGCGTCCTACGTTGGTGATTCACGCGACCAATGATCCTTTCGTGCGCATTTTGCCGGAAACGCGGCAGGCACTTCTCTCTAATCGCAACATCACCTACGTCGAGACTGCGGACGGTGGGCATTGTGCTTTCATTGGCGAACGTGCTGGCGAGGCAGGCTGCGACGGGCGCTGGGCGGAGCGTGAAATCGTGGAGTTCGCGAAGCAGTTTCGGTAACATCGCCGTGGCATTAAAAAAAGAGCTAGCGTTTCAGGCGTTCTTTACGGCACCCAAGCGCTTATCCATTCTAGAAGGCTCGCTCCGGCTTTAGCTCGCCCGCCTGGGCTCCGAAACCATGCCAGCACGTCAGCTCCGCGGCCTTTCAGTCGAGTACGCAGAAACGCGAGCAGAAGCATCGCCAGGAAGATCGTAAGCAATCCCAAAGATGCCGTTCTTATGCTCTGGCTGTGTTTGGGCAGGATAGAGAAACGTCCGTACACGAATTCGAGGTGCACCCAGTACACCAGCAGGGAGGCCTGTCCCAGCTGAATCAGAGGACTGAAACTCCATCTGTCCCGGGCCCCAGCGGCACCAGGCGTAACTCGCCGTCAGAATCGTGAGCAGCATGCCGACTCGAACGAGAAAGAAATTCGGGCTGGTGTGCCAATAATCGTAGACCGCGTAAAGCTGATGCGGCTGAGCATCGAGCCAGCGCGCGCCGGCTATAAATCCTAAGCCGGTCACGCCCGCCAGTAAGAAGATCAGAGTTTCGACGCTCTCGCGCCCATTCGCTTTGCAGAATAAATCCGGTAGCTAGTCCGGCGAAGGCAAAGGCAGTCCAGGGAAAGATTGGGAAGAGCCAGGCCTGCGGTGTGCCGAGATTGTGGACGCCGTTAATATAGGATTCCAGCGGCCAGGGCAACCAGTTCGGGCGCCAGGTGGTCCATAGCGGCGGTGTGAGCAAGGAAATCAAGGTCGCTGTTCCGGCAGAGGTCAGGACGAGCGCGATTCTCGTGCGCGCTCCGCGATGAATCGACAACACGAGCCAGCAGACGAGGCCCATCAGCATCATGGAAAGGCCGATGGTGTTCAGCACGTCCACGCGCAACAGGTCGCTAAGCGGCGCCCATCCCCAGGCAATTAGATATTCCTGCAGGCGAAAGAGCAGGCCGAAGCCAAATATTTCCGCGCCGCGTCGGATGGTCGCACGTGCAATTTGTGCCGGCGGTAAGTTGTTCCTCCACAGTTTTTCGGTCACCAACGCGAACGAGATGCCCGCCAGAAACAAGAACAGAGGGGCAGGGAAGGTTCCGCCCAGTTGCGAGTACATGAAGAACTTGCTCTGGCGCGCGTCCGGGCTGAGCCAGGCGTCGTAGCAATGGGTCTGAAACATCAGGACGCAGGCGAGTCCCCGCATCCAGTCGATATAGGCCAGCCGGGATGGATTTGAAACTGCCATACCTGCTGCGCGAGAGCAAGCCGCGCGAGAGCAAGGTGGCAGTATAAGGCACAGCGTTGCAATGCGGCCTCCCCTTCACTAGGTCGATTGAATCTGCACAAGAGGAGTTCCAGGTCCCGAAGAGCGGGCTCCGGGCTGCCGGCGGTTGGGAGGGCGCTGGTGGGCGCGGAGTTGGTTGACCGCGGTGCCAACATAGAGAGACGCAGTTACGAGGTGTCCGACACGAAGCGGTCCGACAATATTTTCATTCTGAATCCAGTGCAGTGCGCTGCTGATGCTGCAGCCGCACTGGCTGCAATCCGGGTTTCCGCCGAAGACGCAGGGCTCCACGCGGGTTTGCAGGTCGGCCGAGTAATTCACGGACATCTTGGAAAACAGGCAACTCTGCGGATTCGCTGGCGGGTTCACGAAGGCGCGAGCCACGCCCTCCGGGATCAGCAGCTTCGAATATTTTCTCCGCAATAGCGGCAATTCCTTCCCAACGCGCTCTCGGTCTTCCTGAGCGAGCCGCTCCGGGCTCTCCTCGCCCATCTGCGGGCTGTAGAGACTTACCCAGATGTGATCGACCTCAGGTCGCGCGTTCCAGAATGCCACGTATTCTTCGAGGTAGCCGGGGCGGGCGAGCATGGGCCGCGTGATGACCCAGTGCACATTGATTTTCCTGCCCGCAATGTTCTTCAGGATGCGTTCGTAGGTTGCGGGCTGGCGTCGCACGTCGTGATGCTGGGGCAAGCCGTCGACCGATACGGCGACGCGCATGCGGGGGATCTGCATCCAGTGCGCGGGGATCGGGATCACGCCGCTGGTTACGACCATGGCAAAGATTCCCATTTCGCTGAGCGCAGGTAGGATGCGATCCAATTCTCGATGGCGCATCATCGGTTCGCCACCCACGAGAGAAACATGCATGGGGCGATGGCGCCGCGTCACGTCGAGGACACCTTCGACCAGTGCACCTCCGCGGAGGTCCCGAAGCTCAGCCAGCCTGACCCCGTCGCCCAGGTGGCTCTCGCCATAGGCGTAGCATCCCGGACAACTCAAAGGACACTCACGCGTGATTTCAATGGAAAGCAGTGGAATGCTTCCGCTCAAAACCCGCCACCAGCCGCGCCCAAGATCGCGGAGAGTCAGACTGGACCGCGGCACTGCAGACTGCATTGACCGTTAGATGCACGTTGCCTGTTTAAGGTTCTCCGGGTAACCCTTGGTAGGATCGTGGTTTATTCAAGTCGGCGGAATGGGCGCTGTGGTAGATTTTTTCTATGGGCGCGTAGCTCAAACGGATAGAGCACCGGATTTCTAATCCGGTGGTTGCAGGTTCGATTCCTGCCGCGCCTACCAAGAAACAGTGGCCAGTGATCAGTGGCCAGTTACGGCGCTTGCACCATGGGTACTCCGCTCCTGATTTTACTGACCACTGGCCACTGATCACTGGCCACTGGCCTTCCGGTGTTCACAGGTGGCGGTGTTGAGGCAGGAGTCGGCTAGAATCAGACGCTCGACTGGGTTTCCGCCGATGATGTGGGATTCGATGATTTCATCGACATCGGCCTCGGTGACGTGCCCATACCAGACGGCGTCCGGATAGACGACCAGATTCGGGCCGTGCTCGCATTGATCGAGACAGCCCGACTGGTTTGCGCGGACTCTGCCCTTCAGGCCGCGCTCCGCGAGTTTCTGTTTGAATAGTTTCTGCAGCTTGGCCTGGCCGGTGGGATCGCAGCATCCCCGCGGATTTCCTGGAGGGCGCTGGTTGCCGCAAATGAAAATATGTTTTTCGAACTTGGGCATAGAGATCCCGTGAAGAAATTCTAGACCTTACGAACGATTGCCGATACCTGTTTGCACCGATTCGAGCGCTCGTTGCCATTCGCTGCGCGGGCGCGATAAGATAACTCGTACACGTCTTCTCCGCTTCCATCCCAGTTAGCCTTTGAAGCATTTGCCGCGGGCAAGAGTGTGCGACCCCCGGTGTTCGTACATACGCGCGGCGCAGCGATGCGTCCGCGAATCCCTGTGACGGAGTTGGCATTGAAACGAGGCAAGACCGCGGTAATTGTCGGCGCCCAGTGGGGCGACGAGGGCAAAGGCAAGATTGTCGACGTTCTGTCGGAGAACTTCTCCGTTGTGGCCCGTTATGCCGGTGGCCATAATGCCGGCCACACGGTCATCATCAACGGCAAGAAGTTCGTCCTGCAACTGGTTCCATGCGGAGTGTTGCGGGCGGCCTGCCGCAGCGTGATCGGCAACGGCGTGGTGCTTGACCCCATGGCGTTTCTGAAGGAAGTGGGCTGCGCTGCGCGAAGCGGGCGTGAGGGTCGATGGAAATCTCTTTGTCTCGAACCGCGCCCAGGTGATTCTGCCCTACCATCGCATGATCGAGTTGGCGGCGGAGAATGCTCCGGGACGCGTGAAGATTGGCACCACCTCGCGCGGAATCGGTCCGGCTTACGAAGACAAGATGGGCCGCCGCGGGCTGCGCGTAGCCGATCTGCTCGATCTGCAGCTGCTGAAGAAACACATCGAAAATGCGGTGCGCGAGAAGAATATGATCGCGCACGCGCTGTTCAATTCCGAACCGCTCGATGCCGACAAAATGTACGCGGAATACGCCGCGGCCGCCGAGAAGATCGCGCCGTTCGTATGCGACACGGCAGTCCTGCTGAACCAGGCTTTGGCTGGTGGCGAGGCCATCCTGTTCGAAGGCGCGCAGGGCACGATGCTCGACATCGACCACGGCACTTATCCTTTCGTGACTTCGTCCAGCGCGACTTCCGGAGGCGCCGCGACGGGCACCGGCGTCGCTCCGAATGCGATCGACTCGGTGATCGGACTTACCAAGGCGTATTGCACGCGAGTGGGCGAAGGTCCGTTTCCCAGCGAGGAGAAAGGCGAGCTCGGCGAGCAACTGCGCAAGCGCGGCAACGAGTTTGGCGCGGTTACCGGGCGTCCGCGGCGCACCGGCTGGCTCGATTTGCCTCTGCTGCGCTACGCTGGCATGATTAACGGCATCTCGTGGCTGGTGGTGACCAAGCTGGATGTGCTCGACGAACTGGCGGAGATTCCGGTCTGCGTGAGCTACGCGGTCGATGGCAAGAAGACCATGGAAATCCCGGCGCAAGCCAGCGGTTACGACAAGCTGGAGTGCGTTTACCACAAGATGCCCGGGCTGGCGGACATCCACGCAGGGCATAACAGCGTTCGACCAGTTGCCTAAGGCGGCTCGCGAATACCTGGCGTTCGTGGAGAAGGAGACCGGGGCGAAGGTGGGTATGATTTCGACCGGTCCGGACCGGGATCAAATTATCTTCATGGACGAATTTGCCAAGGAGATGAAGACGGCCGCAGTCCCGAAAAATCTAGACTTGACTTCCCATTAGTCAGGCAACGAAACTACGAAACCAGACTATGTAAGGAGCGCACGATGGTGGTTTTGGCAGTGACGTGGATGGCGAAGGCCGGGCACGATGCCGACGTTGCCCCAATTTTTGCGAAGCTGACCGAAGAATCCCGCAAGGAGCCCGGCTGCCTGATGTATCAGGTCCACCGGCACAAGACCGAACCGCGGCGCTTTTTCATCTACGAGCAATACAAAGATGACGCCGCGCTCGAAGCCCACCGCGCTGCCCCGCATTTTCTGCAATATGCCCGCAAGGATTTGCCCAAGGTCGCGGACCGCGTGGAAGGCCACCTGTACGAAGCGCTAGGATAACGCTGTGTGGAGCGGGCGCCCCGGCCCGCATTCCAGGAAGGCAATGTGTCAAAGCCCCAATGGTCCCGCCGGCGCGACAGTCATTTCGCCAGCTCATATCCCGCGAAGAAGAAACTCAATTCGAAGCGCGCCGTATCCTCGGCATCGGAGCCGTGAATCGCGTTGTGCTCGATGCTCGATGCCCACTTCTTCCGGATCGTGCCTTCCTCGGCATTGGCCGGGTTCGTCGCGCCCATCAGCTTGCGCAGATCGGCGATGGCGTTTTCTTTTTCCAGAGCCAGAGTAACGATCGGGCCGCTCGACATGAAGTCGGTGAGAGAGTTATAGAATGGCCGGCTCGCATGCACGGCATAAAACTGCTCTGCCTGATACTTGGAGATTTCCAGCATCTTCATGGCGAGAATGTGGAAGCCGCTCTTCTCGAATTGTTCAATGATGTCTCCAACGGCGTTCTTGGCGACAGCATCGGGCTTCACAATAGTAAGAGTGCGTTGCAGAGTTTTCATAGTTGGTAGGTTAGTCCTTAACAGTTCTGGATTTGTTCTGGGTACTGGGTACCAGTACTAGGTGCTCGATACTAGACCTTCACGCCCAGCGCCGCCACCAGCGTTTCGCCGATGGCTGCCGGAGATTTTGCCACGCGAATACCGGCCGCTTCCATCACTTTGATCTTCTCCGCGGCGGTGCCCTTGCCGCCGGAAATGATCGCGCCGGCGTGCCCCATGCGGCGTCCCGGAGGAGCGGTTTGTCCGGCGATGAAGCCGACCACCGGCTTCTTCATGTGGGCCTTAACAAATTCCGCGGCGGTTTCTTCGGCGTCCCCGCCGATTTCACCGATCATGATCACCGCTTCGGTTTCAGGATCGCGATTGAACAAGTCGAGCGCATCCACGAAATTGGTTCCGATGATAGGATCGCCGCCAATGCCGATCGCAGTCGATTGTCCGATGCCGCGCTGCGTAAGCTGATGCACTGCCTCGTAGGTCAATGTGCCGGAACGCGACACGATCCCGATCGAACCTTCCTTGTGTATCGACCCCGGCATGATTCCGATCTTGCACTTGCCCGGCGAAATGATGCCGGGGCAATTTGGTCCGATCAACCGGGAACGGCGGTTCTGCAGGAACTCCCAGGCCTTGACCATATCGAGCGTGGGAATACCTTCAGTAATGCAGACGATAAGGTCGAGTTCGGCATCGGCAGCCTCCATGATGGCATCGGCAGCGAACGGCGGCGGGACAAAAATCATGGTGGTGTCGGCGCCGGTTTCCTCCACGGCTTCCTGCACGGTGTTAAAAATCGGCCAGCCCTCATGCGTGGTGCCGCCTTTGCCCGGCGTCACTCCGCCCACGACCTGCGTTCCGTAAGCCGCGCAGGCCTTGGCGTGGAAGGTGCCTTCGCGCCCGGTCAGGCCCTGCACGATCAAGCGCGTTTTCTTGTCAACCAGGATTGCCATAAATACGATTCCTCATTAGGCCCTAACCGCGGGCCGCGGCCACCACTCTGTCGGCGGCATCCTTCATCGTGTCAGCCACGATGAAGTTGAATCCGGAATTCATCAGGATCTTCTTCCCTTCGTCCACATTGGTGCCTTCCAGGCGCAACACAACGGGAAGCTGGATATTGGTTTTCTTCGCGGCTTCTACCACTCCCGTGGCCAGCGTATCCACGCGCAGAATGCCGCCAAAAATGTTGATCAACACCGCTTTCACGCTCTTATCGCTGAGCAGGATTTCGAACGCGTGTGCAACCTGCTCGGCATTGGCGCCGCCGCCCACATCGAGAAAATTTGCGGGCATTCCGCCAGCGTACTTGATGATATCCATTGTTGCCATCGCCAGCCCGGCGCCGTTGACCATGCAGCCGACGCTGCCGTCGAGCTTGATGTAGTTCAGGCTGTACTTCGAGGCCTCGACCTCGAGCGGATCTTCCTCCGTGATGTCGCGCAGCTCGCGTATATCGGGATGGCGGAAAAGCGCGTTGTCGTCGAAAGTCAGCTTGGCATCGAGCGCGAACAGGCCGCCGTCCGTGGTCGTGATGAACGGGTTTATTTCGAGGAGCGACGCGTCGGTGTCGAGAAACGCTTTGTAAAGATTCGAAAGAAATTGCACCGCAGGGGTGATTTGCTTGGCATTAAGCCCAAGCTTGAACGCCATCTTCCGAGCCTGAAACGCTTCCAGACCCACGCCCGGATCGATATGCTGCTTGAGAATCGCGTCGGGATTCTCCGCAGCCACCTGCTCGATTTCCATTCCACCGGCAGCCGAAGCCATGAACACCGGCTTGCCTTCCGCGCGGTCCACCAGAATTCCCAGGTACAGTTCCTTTTCGATAGGCAGAGTCTCTTCGATCAGCAAGCGCCGCACCGTGCGCCCTTCCGGGCCGGTCTGATGCGTGACCAGCTTCATGCCCAGCATCTTCTCGGCGAGATCTCCGGCTTCACTGACTGACTTGGCGATCTTCACGCCTCCGCCCTTGCCGCGGCCGCCGGCATGAATTTGAGCTTTGACTACAACTCCAGTCGCGCCGGAGCTCAGCAGTTCCCGGGCGGCGGCCTCAGCCTCTTCGCGCGAGGTCGCCATGGTTCCGCGCGGCACGGTCACGCCATACTTCTTGAGAATCGCCTTCCCCTGGTACTCATGGATTTTCATAATGACGCTCTTTGCTCGTTGCTCGCTAGCTAAGAATCGGAAGGAACCTGCTTGCGGCTATCGACTGAGGGCAGCAAACTCTTGATTTTATAGAAGGGCAGAGGATTAGGGCAAACCCTTCAACGGTCAATATCCTCCGCCGGCGTCGGTCCATTCCAGAAACCGACCACAAAGATGCTAGGCTATTGCGCAGTCATGATCCTTGACGCCCTCCATCGCATCGCCAATCAGGCCAGTCGCTGGCGCGGGCGGAAGCTCGCGAAGTGATGGCGGAAGTGCTGGCGGGAAACTGCACCGACGCGCAGATCGCCGCCCTGCTCATGGCTTTGCGCATGAAGGGTGAAACGGTCGAAGAGATCGTCGGCTTTGCCGAAGCAATCCGCGCCGCGGCGACGCCGTTGCCCATTCCTCCGCCGGCGCACTCGACTTGAGCGGAACCGGCCGCGACGCACTTGTCGAGTCATCTTTGGTCGACACCAGCGGCACCGGCGGCGATGCCAGTGGCACCTTCAATATCTCTACAGCGACGGCATTCGTGACCGCGGGAGCGGGGGTGCGCGTAGCCAAGCACGGGAATCGCAGCATCAGTTCGAAATGCGGCTCGGCCGACGTGATGGAAGCGCTGGGCGTAAACATCCAACTGTCTCCGGATCGCGCCGCGCAGTGCCTGCGCGAAGTCGGAATCTGTTTTCTATACGCACCCGATCTGCACTCCTCGATGAAGCAGGTGCAGAAGGTGCGGCGCGAGCTGCGCCTGCGCACCATGTTCAACTTGCTGGGCCCGCTCACCAATCCCGCCGCGCTTCAGGACAAGTGGTGGGCGTGTATGCACTCGACATGGTTGAGAAGCTGGCCGAGGCGCTCAGCATGCTGGGCCTGCATCGTGCGCTGGTAGTGCACGGACTTGACGGACTCGATGAGATCACCATCACCGGGCAAACCCGCGTGGCCGAAGCTCGCGACGGAACGGTGCGCACTTACGAGGTCGATCCCGAAGAGTTCGGCATGAAGCGGGCCACGCTGGCGGACATTTCCGGCGGAGATGCGGCCGAAAATGCAGCCATTGTTCGCGAAGTTCTGAGCGGAAAGAAATCTCCCCGCCGCGATGTGGTCGTGCTGAACTCCGCTGCTGCCCTGGTGGCGGCCGGTCGCGCTGACCACCTCGCAGGTGGAATTCCCCTCGCCGCCCAATCGATCGACTCCGGCTCGGCTGCCGCAAAGCTGGCAGCGCTGGCAACCTTTACGAAGCGAGTGGTGATAAGTGATCAGTCGACGATGGGTTCGACTGACCACTGACCACTAACCACTAATTTTCGATCACTTCGCAGCGTCGCTCGCCTCAATCTTGAACACGTGGTTCGTCGTGTCGCTCTCCGGCACGCTGCCGTCATTAACAACGACTTCCTCCGGCGGTTTCGGAACCTCCACTCGAATCACGCCGTTGCTCTTGCCGCGCACCACAAGCCGCTCGGTGACCTCTCCGCCCGCAAACTTCACCGTGAGGGGAACTTCCGCTCCGGCCGTTCCCAGATCGCGACCGTAATCGTCAGCATGAAAGCTCCCGGCATCGTCTTACGCGCGAATGCGGATTCTATTTTGAATTCGGGCAGGCCCCGGTCGCGATAAACCCAGTCGTCGAAGAACCACTCCAGCTCGTGCTTCGTCTGCGCCTGGATCAAGCGCTGCATGTAGGAAGGCTCCTTGTCTTGGTCCGCATGGTACGACGCGAGAGCTTTTTTCAGCGCCTGGTCGCCAACCATCTCGCGCAGCATCCACCAGACGCACATCGCTTTGCTGCGGTAAAGCTCCTCGTCGTGCCGTATTGACTAACGAGCGGTTCACTTCATCTTCAGATCTGGGGGCGGTCGTCGGTTTCTCTTTTTCTTTTTCAACCGCGCTCAACGCGGAACGGTGCAGCCCCATGTAATCGAAGGCTGCTTGTCGTCCACTCAGATGCTCCAGATAGAGTGCTTGCGCGAAGTGGGCGAGGCCCTCGTTGATCCAGGGCCGGGACGATAGAAAGCCGCGTGGGTTAATTGGTGGACCGCCGCCAATCCTGCTAGCTTCGAGTCAGTGCTGGTCAGCGGCGTCAACAAAAAAGAGCCGCTTTCAAAGGGCGCGTGCATTCGGATCAGCCAGGTCGGCGGTTTCCGCTTTGCTTCGCGGCGCTCCAAACCATTCGGTGATAAGCGGAATCGCCTTTTCCGCAGCGTCGCCGTAGACTGCAGCGGATGTGTCGTGGCCGTGCAGAAAATGAACCTCGACAGCCGCCCGATCCACCACCTCATAGTCGGCAATCACAAACGTCGGCACCACGGCGCCCAGAGACCGGTATGTGCAATCGGCCAGGAACTCGTGTTGTACCTCGTGCGCGTTTGGGCAGGTGGTCGCATTGACCAGAAGCTCCGGTTTCTCCGCTTCATCATCACTCGGCACCGAAATCTGTAAATCGCATGGTGGACGCCGCTTCTCGCATCTTCCACCTGCCAACGCTATCGAATGCGCTGTTGCCTTCTGAGAGACTCCCTGCCTCCGTCGCACCGGATACCAGGCCACGTATCCCACTCCCCGCACGGCTGTGAATTTCGTACTGATCTGATCCCAGTCTGTGCTCTGCGCCGTAGAGTCTCGGGGCGCCGATCTCCGTGAGCCGCGTTGCATCGAGCACTATCACGCCTTCATAGGCAACCTCCAGGTCGACCGTGCCTTTGGGTGAAACGGCTTCGGGTAAAGTGACAATGGCCTCGGAAAGAGCCCCAGTGTGATCGATGTCAGAGGTGTACGGCTGCGAGACGAATTGCAACTGCTTGTCGCCGGCCTTGATGGAGCGCCAGTCCAGCGAAGAGGAAATCTGCAGCACCGCGATCTTTTGCGGCGTTGTCGAATCATTCCGCAGAGTGATCTTGCCGCGGGCTCCGAGCCGTTGCTGCGCAGGCTCAATGCGAACCTTCAGGTCGTAGCTGGTGAAAGTAAACGCCTCGCGGTCGAGGGAAAAAGCTTCGACCGCAAAGGCACAGAGGACACAGAAGAAGCAAAAACGCAGGCCGCGCAACTTCATTGCGCACCCGAGGACGCCTCTTGTTTATTTTGCGCCTCTTTCGCATGTCCGCGCCTCTGCCGCACAATCTCGTACATTACAACGGCGCCCGCAACCGAGACGTTCAGCGAAGACACTTTTCCCAGCATCGGAATCGAAACCAGAAAATCGCATTTCTTCTTCACCAGGTCGTGCAGGCCTTTTCCCTCAGCGCCCAGAACCAGCGCGCAATCCATGTTGTAGTCGAGGGCGTCGTATGTCTGCTGCCCGCGCTCGTCTAGACCGACGGTCCAGACGTTGCGTTCCTTCAATTCTTCTACCGTGCGGGCGATGTTTGTAACCTTCGCAATGGGCAAGTGTTCGCTGGCTCCAGCGGAGGCTTTTGTGACGGTTCCGGTAACGGCCGCAGCGCGGCGCTCTGGGATGATCACGCCGTCCGCACCCGCAGCATCTGCCGTTCGCAAGAGCGCGCCCAGATTGTGCGGATCTTCCACTCCATCGAGCACGATGACAAAGGAATAGCGTCCGCGTTTGCCGCCGACCACATCATCAAGGTCGCTGTATTGCTTTGCCGAGGTGACGGCGACAACCCCCTGATGGGCCGCGTTGCCGGCCATACGGTCGAGTTCCACGCGAGTGAGGAAACGCACGGGCACGCCCAGCTTGCGACACTCTTCGATCATGCGCTGCAAGCGGATGTCATGCCGCTCCTTCGCCATGCCGACCCACTGAAAGGCTCGTCCGCGAGCCTTAAGCGCCTCGCTGACAGCATTGATGCCGTAGATATAGTTCATGAAGTATCAGTGTACCGAAAGCCTTGGTGTGGCGCGGGCGCCCTCGCCCGCGTGCCTCAAGCGCCCGACGTGTTGGCGAGGACACGCACGATGTCTTCTGGCTCGGGACGCTCCGTGTAATCCTCGTTAGCGGAAGCGAAGAGCACCAAACCGTCGCGGTCGATGATGTAGGTCGCAGGAATCGGAAGCGCCCAACTATCGTCACCGTTCACGAATGGAAGGTTGACGAATGCACGTTGATAGACCGTCTGCTGTTCATCGGGAACGCGGTAGGTGAGGCCGAACTGCCGCGCCACTTTATTGCCGGTATCGGAGAGCAGCGGAAAGCGCAGCTTATGCTGGTCGCCCATGAAAAACGATTGCTTCACGGTCTGTGGAGAGATGGCAACGAGCGTTGCGCCGGCCTGCTCGATCTCGGGAAGTATGAGGTTCATCGCCTCCATCTGAGCAACACAGAACGGGCACCAGCGCCCGCGAATGAAGCAGAGCACGAGGCGCCCTTTGGCGAGCAAGTCGGAGGAAGAGACGCCCTTGCCGCCATGATCTTGTAACTGAAACTCCGAAGCCTTTGCGCCAACGGGGAGGATATTCGTGGCTAAGTTTTGTTGCTTGAGTTCCGCGATGGCAGCGGCATGAATTGTCTGCGTCTCCGCAGGAACGTATTTTGCGATCAGGTCCTTGCGCTCAGCAAAGATCTCGCGCAGAGGGCGGATGTCAGTTTCCGGATCGGCTTCTTCCAGGGAGCGCCATTTCATAAGACCAGTTCCGAGTGGTCAGAGTAAGTGAATAGTTTAGAACTGGCCACTGACCACTGATCACTGGCCACTGCTACATCCCCGGCAACTTCATCCCCGCCATTCTTCGCGCGAAGCTGGGCTTGCCCATCTGCTTGAACATCTTCTTCATCTGCGCGTATTGGCGAAGCAGGTTATTCACTTCCTGCACGCTCGTGCCAGATCCGCGGGCGATGCGCTTGCGGCGGCTTCCGTTGATCACTTCATGATGATTGCGCTCGTGAACAGTCATCGAATTGATGATGGCCTCGACGCGGTTGATCTGCTTCTCGTCCACGTTGTCGGCAGCTTTCTGCAAGCCAGAAAACGGTCCGATCGATGGCATCATGCCGATCAGGCTCTTGATCGAGCCCATTTTCTTTACATGTTGCAATTGATCGCGAAAGTCTTCGAGCGAGAAGCCGTCGCCGGTAAGGGCCTTGGTGGCCATCTCCTGCGCTTTCTTCTTATCGATCTGCGATTCTGCGCGCTCTATCAGCGAAAGGATGTCGCCCATGCCGAGAATGCGCGACACGATGCGATCAGGGTGGAACGGCTCGAGCGCATCGTACTTCTCGCCCACTCCGATGAACTTGATCGGCTGGCCCGTCACCTGCCGGATGGAAAGCGCCGCGCCACCGCGGGCATCGCCATCCATTTTGGTGAGAATCACGCCGGTGAGCGAGAGTTTCTTGTGAAACTCATCGGCGGAGCGAACCGCGTCTTGCCCGGTCATGGCGTCGGCGACGAACAAAATCTCCGACGGATTCAGTAGCTTTTTCAGCGACTGCATCTCGTTCATGAGTTCGTCATCGATGTGCAGCCGTCCGGCAGTATCGACAATCAGCACGTCGCAGCCGGAAACGATCGCTTCGCGCCGGGCTTCTTTCACCAGGCGCTCCACCGCCTGCGTGAGTTCCGCGGGCGTTTTTGCCTCGCCCACTTCGCCTTCGTAAATCTGAGCTTTGACAGCCTGCGCCACAACTTTCAACTGCTCGCGCGCCGCGGGACGGTACACATCAACCGAAACCAGCAGCGGTCGATGGCCTCCCGTCTTGAACCAGTTCGCGAGCTTGCCCGAAGTGGTGGTCTTGCCGGACCCTTGCAGTCCGGCCATCAGCACAACTGTGGGCGGCTGTGAGGCGAACTTCACGCGCGCCGTGTCCTTGCCGAGAGTCTCGACCAGTTCGTCGCGCACGATCTTGATGACCTGCTCGCCGGGAGAAAGCGCAGTCAGCACTTCCTGGCCCACAGCCTTGGCCTGGATGCGGTCAATCAGCTCTTTGACCACCTTGAAGTTGACGTCGGCTTCAAGCAGCGCCAAGCGGATTTCGCGCAGCGCCTCGCCAATGTTTTCCTCGGTCAGCCGGGCCTGGCCGCGAAGGCTCTTAAACGCGCGCTGCAGTTTTTCCTGAAGATTCTCGAACATAGAGGTAAGGATTGATTTTATCAGGCGCGCACCTGCTGAGCGTGCTCGCTAGGGATTGGGCCCCAGAGGGTTCACGACCTACAGGCGAGACCACGCCTCTGGGACGTTCAAGGCCGACGGCGTGCATACGCCCGGTACGGCGGTGCAGGGTGAGCAAGCTTTCGACCTCGGAGTGGCGGTTAGGGGCGGCACCTTGACAGATGCATACCATCAAACTGTGGAGCGAGTCGTGAGCTAGCTTTCGGATGGAATAGGAGGCTTCAGGCTCACTGCGATGTCTTCCAAGCACTTCTCGGAGATCACGCGATACTGAATCTTGCGACGGCCACGAACCAATGGCATGGTCACGGCGTCACAAAAAATGACGTCCATGCCGTCAAGAGCAATGCGACGACCTGAAGAAAGAAGAAACATCTCCATGACATGACGTCGTCCCACGACGGTTGCAACAGGCTGCGCGCGATCTTAAGAAAGCTCTTGCTGATCGACGCGACGCCAATGGCCGAAGGTTTGGCAAGCCCTCGGATGAAATCCAAATGCTCCTGAGCGCCTGCAAATGCGAGAGCGATGCAAGGAAGCTTGGGAGAAAGCAACGGGTTTATCGAAGTCACTCGACGTTCGGGAGAAACGACTTGAGACCCGAGCGCCAGCTCTGGCTATTGCAGATAATTGGTCTTCCGTACAGGACTCTACGCGCTTGCCGATCCTCGAAGAAATCTCAGCGCAAATTACCTGACGGAGCTCTGGCTCATGCTCAACCACCAGGATGTGATCGGGGGGCTGCGCCCGAAGGCGCTCGAGTGCCAGAGAGCGTAGTTCTTGCAGCGAATACCCTAGTTCGCTCGCCCGTCGAATCGTCTGGTTGATAAGTTCATCGAGGTCGACGTGGCTCCAGAAGCTTTCGCGACGCCTGGTGCGGATGCCACGCACAAGCGGCTGCCACGATGCCGGTTCAGCCATCCGCGCTCAACCAGATCCTGGTAACTCTTACTGACCGTGTTGTAATGAATTCCGAGTTGCCTCGCGAATGAGCGCACACTGGGCAACTGCTCTCCGGGCTTGCAACTTCCTAGTAGTTATCAGGAACACGAGTTGTTCAGCAAGCTGCTGGTGGAGCGGAACGTCGCTTTGCTTGTTGAGTGAAACCTGCATGATGACCTTGCAGTGCATTCTATCCTTTTCGCTTTTCCCTGAGCCGGACTGGCGCCAGCAGCCTCACGAGAGCCTCGTGTGACAGTTACAGAAAGCATCATTGGGACTGTCGCGAGCTTGTACGGATCTTAGGTACTCTACTGAGTGTCCGGCTTAGATTGAATCAGAGGAGTCGAGGAGGAAGATATGATCCAGATCGCATGCATTGCCGCCGCAACCGTCGTGTTCTTTGTTCTTGAGCGCGTACTGCCGGGGCGGGAATTGCCCGAATCGTCGGGCTGGTACCTACGCGCCGCCGTTCCTGAACGGATGCCAACTCGGAATTGTCGTTTTCGCGGCATTCGCCTGGGGCCGGTGGTTTCGGGGGCACTCCTTGTTTCACTTGTCGCAGATTGCCCGAAGATTGCACAGGGTGCGATTGGCTGGTTCGTCGGAACGTTCGTTTTCTACTGGTGGCATCGCATTCGCCACGATTCGGACGTGCTTTGGCGAATTTGCCATCAAGTCCACCACAGCCCCTCGCGCATTGAACTACTCACGGCATTTTACAAACACCCGGTTGAAATTGCCGCCGATTTGATCATTTCCAGCGCTCTTTTGCTGTTAGTGCTGGGTGCGTCCCCCGCTGGCGCCGCGTGGTTCAATGTGTTTGCCACCACTGGGCGAGTACTTCTATCACAGCAATTTACGCACACCGCACTGGTTGGGTTACTTCTTGCAACGGCCTGAGCATCATTCGATTCACCATCAGTGCGATCTCCACTCTTTCAATTACGGCGACATTACCTGGTGGGACCGCCTATTCGGAACGTTCCGGGAAGCCGATGCGTTTGCTGCGCAGTGCGGCTTTCCCGAAGATCATGAACAGAGGCTTGCACAGATGCTCGCGTTTCAGGACGCCTACTGAGTGATAGGGCCGGCGACTGCCTCGCCGGAAGCAGAAAGGCCCGGACGGCAACCTCCGGGTCTTACGTTCGTGTCCTGCACACGTCCCTTGGCCGCGATCACGGTGTTGCAGTGAATGGTCACGGTATCCTCCACGTTCCGGGCGTAGCCACCTGCGAAAGTCACCATCACGGGAATATCGCGGGCGCGAGCCACGCGGAAGACAAGTTCGTCGCGCTTCTTCAATCCCTCAAGGGTCAAAGAAAGGCCGCCCAGTTGGTCTTCTTGATAAGGATCGGCACCGGCGATGTAGCACAACAGATCGGGCTCGAACTGTCGCAGGCCGGAGCTCAGCGCGTTGTCGAGCCAGGCCAGGTAGTCGTCGTCTCCGGTCCCGTCGGGCAGGTCTACATCAATGGAAGAAGCAGGCTTCCACAGTGGGATAGTTGTTGTGCTGGTGCAAAGAAATAGTAAAGACATCTCCCGCATGTGCGCCCCGAATCTTGCCGGGAAGCGCGGATCGAGCGACGAAGGATCAAGTGTCGATGCTCCGGCCGAAGGCAACAGCGCGCTCGCGGTGCGCGTGCCGGCAAAGATCGCCGCCGTGCCGTTACCCTGGTGAACGTCGCAATCCACGGTCATCGCAGTGCGAATCTTGTCGTCGCGCTGCAGCCGCCGGATGGCCACGGCCACATCGTGAACCATGCAGAAGCCTTCGCCGTGGTCGGGGAATGCATGATGAAATCCGCCACCAATATTGATCGAGACGCGGTCGGCCAAAGCCTGCCGCGCCGCCAGGATCGATCCCCCGGCGGCCAGCCAGAACGCCTCAACCAGCTCGCGCGAGTAGGGAACCTCCATCTCCATTTCCTCGCGCGGGGTAAGCGAGCCCGTCTTGAGCTTGTGCACATACTCGGGCGTGTGAACAAGCAGGACGTCCTGATCAGCGGCGGGCTCAGGTTCCAGAAAGTCGCCGGCTCCGGCGACGCCCTTGGCCAAGAGTTGATCATGGATTCGCTTGTATTTTTCGGCCGGGAAAACGTGTGCGCCAATGGGAAGGTAATACGCATCGCTGTAGATGGAGCTTGAAGGGAAGCATGGAAGAGAGCTATGCATAATACTGCGCGCCTGTATTCCTATGCCTGCGCTGTCATCCCGTCAGGATCCCACTAAGACATTATCGCTTCTTTCCCGCCTGCACCGCCGGCACCACGATCGGCCTTCGCACCGGCACGATCGCGCCCTTGGCCGGATCTGCCGCCGCGTTAGCGCGGGTGAGCACTTCTTCCTGGATGTATTGCACGAACTCCTGAATCTGGCGCTGCATCTCTTCCATGCGCTCCCGCATTTGCAGGATGATTGCCATGCCGCTGATGTTCACCCCCAGGTCGCGCGCCAGCGAGAGAATGAACTCCAGCCGTTGCAAGTCTTCGTCGGTGTAGAGGCGGGTGTTGCCCTCAGTGCGCGACGGCTTGAGCAATCCCTCGCGCTCGTAAAGGCGCAACGTCTGAGGATGGATGCCATACATCTCAGCCACAGCCGAGATCATGTACGCGCCTTTGGATTTGCGTTTGGTCATCTGTCTCGAGCCGCAGCGCCCACGTTAATTCTTACCCATACTACCGGCGGAGCAAAGCAGCATTAGCGGCGCTTGCGCAGGCTGCGTGCTTTGGGACCATTAACGTCTGGAACATCTTCGCCGAGGGCAGTAGCTAAATCGATCTGATGGTCCTGCTCCTGCATGAGGATCTGGCGAATCTGTTCCGCCATCGCGTATTCTCCCAAGCGCTTCACATTGCCGGATGCGATCGCGGTAATTGCGAATGGTTTCGTTTTCATTCTCGAGATCGTAGCGGAGCATGTCTTTCGCATTTTTCGACGTGCGCACCGGCTTGCGGAGTGACCACCGGCATTTTGCCGAGATAGTCGATCTGCCGCGAGAGAATCAGGGCATGATCGAGTTCCTGCTTGGCATGGATTTCGAGCTGGGCGGCGATGTCCATATATTGGGCGCCGCTCAGCACCTGGGAATAAACGACATAGGCGATAATGGCTTGATATTCGCGGGAAAGGTCTTCGTTCAACAGTTCCGCGAGTCGGTCGCGGGAAATTTCGTTTTCGGTTGCTGGTGGGTTTGGGTCGGCATTTGATTCCTTCCTTGGAGTTTCACTCCTGCGGTCGATTTTAGAGCAGGACAGCTTTTCTGGCTAATTTAACGCACCAGAATTCCGCCCAACCTTTACTGGGTCGCCGGCATCCAACCTCCGGAGGTTTATTTCATGGACGAAAATAATGCTATCAGCGTCATTGAAAATCTTATCGAGACCTGCAAAGACGGGCAGAAGGGCTACCAGGATGCCGCTTCGCACGTGAAGCGGTCTGACTTGAAGACCTATTTTAACGAGCAGAGCCTCGAGCGGGCTCGCTTTGCCGGGGAACTGGAAGCGGAGCTGATCCGGTTGGGTAAGCCGGATAAGAAGGTCTCCGGCTCTGTCTCTGGCTACGTCCATCGCGCCTGGATCGATACGAAGGTTAGTCTTGGCGGCGGCGACAAGACGATTCTCGAATCGGTTGAGGCAGGCGAGGACAACGCCAAAGAAACCTACCAGAAGGCGATCACAGGCGATCTGCCGGAAAATATCGCTCAGATTGTTCGCCGACAAGCGGCTAGCGTTCAAAGAGCGCATGACAAGGTAAAGAGCCTGCGAGACGAGGCAAGGGCGGCTGCATAGTTCGAAGAAAATAAGTTCGAAGAAGCAGGTCGAAGAAATCCACTAAACACGTAAATGAGGACCGGGAGGCTTCCGGTCCTCACTTCTTTGAAAGCGACGAGCGGACTCACGCCGCCGCCTGAGGTTTTTCGCTGGTGGAGGGTCCATCCGTGCGGCTTCAACAGATGATTGACGGCGTAAGCTACAAAGCCCGCTGCGATCAGGATCATCCCGAAGGCGAACGAGCTCATATTCCAGATCTTGCTCATGCTCGCTGCGCGACCACCGCGGAAGCCCAGCAGGAGCGCCGGGGGAATGCCGATCGCGATTGCCCCGAATAGTCCGCCCGGAACGCGAAATGGGCGAGGCAGGTCCGGTTCGCGGAACCGCAGAACCGCCAGCGCCACAAACTCCAGCACCAGACTGGTGCCGTAAAGAAGGATGTCGATCGTCACCAGCCGCGCAAAGCCCAGGCCGAGGCACATCGCCCAGCCCACGGCCAGCGCGACAATCGCAACCCAGGGGGCTCGCGACTTTTTCTGCAGCTTGCCAAAGATGCCGGGCAGCATGCCATCTTGAGCCATGGCCAGCGGGAGTCTGGAATAACTCATCACCAGGGCGTTGAACATGCCAAAGGCGCTGATCACGCCGCCAAGCACCACTCCCACGCGCAGCAGTGGGCCGCCCAGCAAGCCGGCAATGTCTACCCAGGATCCCGTCTCCCAAGCGGTAGAAGTCAGCCCGGTCATCCACATGGCAGCGAAGGGAAGCACGTAGGTCAAGGCCACGATGCAAACTGCTACCAGCATCGCTCGCGGATAAGTTCGCTGCGGCTTCTCCACTTCTGTGGCAATGGTCGAGGCGTTGTCCCAGCCCGTGTAGTTCCACATGCAGATCAGCAGACCGCCGAGAATATCCACGGTTGAGGTAGTCGGCTTGGTCACGGCGTTCGCCAACGCGCCCATCTTGAAAGGCGCCAACAGCACGATGACTACGAACGGCGCCGATAGAGCGAAGAATAACCACAGCGAGGTCAGGGAAACTAC
>CAVXOK010000008.1:0-300126 GCA_963763285.1 uncultured Acidobacteriaceae bacterium
ACTCCAGGTTCACGACCAGATCGATCTCCATCTCGGACGCTCCTCCGGTGACTCCGGCACGTAACAAACGCTAGGTCGAACACCGGCATGGACGCCAAATCCGGCGGAGGCTGCTCTCCATGCGCGTCGCGCGGCACGCTGGTCGAGCGGTGAAGACCGCTCGGCCCATGCGCTCGAAGTAACGAATGCGATCCGCCCCTGTCGGGGCGCGGGAATGATGTGTGTGGTGTGCGTGCCGAGCGTGAAGATTGGCCCAGCGACTCACCTGCATCATCGGCTGAGCGGGTGCCGATGCAGGCGGCGTGGCTCCAGCGCCTGATAAACATTCGAAAGATGTTTGCGGTAAAGCTCGTCAAAATCGCGGTCATTGGCTGAGTGATGCTCAGGACCATACCACCAGTTCCAGTCGCTGCCCTCGGCAATCAGAATTTCTTCAAAAGCCAGTTTGCGTTGCGCTTCGCTGGCGCGGGCCGCATTTTGCGCATAAAATTCGCGCGCGTGGTGGAGATAATCCCAGGCGCGATTGTCTTCGGGAGCGCCAATCCAGACATTGAAGTTGGCGTTGATCCACGATCCCGGCACCAGCGACTTTAATGGCGAAACGTCGCGATGGCGCGAGATCGCCTCGGAAACCGTAACCGCTTCCAGGCCGCTCTCGCGCTGCAGCGCGTCATAAAATCGCCGCAGAAATTCCCGCCCGGACTTCGGATAATATTCCCAGGCATTCTCGCCATCGAGGATCACCGACACTACTGCGTCGCGGCCTTGCGCCAGCACCGGTTGAGCCGCCTCTTTGATATTGTGCAGAAGATGTCCGGCCGCATCTCCCGGATCCATGCCCGAGTAGACAAAGCCGATCAGGTCCGAAATCGTGTGGTCGCGAAAGACCATGTGCATCGCGGTCGGAGCCATTCTCGTAGCGGTGAATGTTGTAAAGCCGCTCCGCCAGATGCGCGGGCAGGCGGCCGTTGCCATCGCGCTCGAAAAAACACTCCGGTGCTGCGGCCGAGCACGCCTTCGTCGGTGGCCATCCACTTGATGCCGAGGCTGTGCGCGATCGCCAGCGTCTCTTCCGAAACGCTGCCCTCCGACGGCCACACGCCCTGCGGCCGCACTCCAAAAACCTGTTGATGAAGATCGAGAGCGCGCACCAGTTGTTCACGCGCGTCTTCCGGATGACGAAACCGGTTCTGCGGCAAGGGCAAGCCCGGCGACGAAACTGCTCCCGCATTGGTGTCGCAGACCAGAGGAAGAATCGGATGATAAAAAGGCGTCGCGGAAATTTCGATCGATCCTTTTTTCGCGGCGTCGGCATAGGCCGGCAAAACTTTGCCCAGCAGTTCCCGCTCGCGCGCAATCACAAAACTCTGATCTTCGAGCGAATAGTTGCGCTCCTTTCTTGATCAGCGCGGCAACATCTTTGTCTTCCAGAAAAAATTCGTCGAACCAGGCGATCTGCGACAGCACTTGCAAGTCGGTGAAATGCTGCGGCTCGAAATATTTCTCCGCCTTCTCCGGCGAATACCCATGCTCGCGAAATTCTCCCACAGCTCCCGGTAACGCGGATACCGCCCGATCACATTCGTCGGATTCGCCTGAAAAAAATACTGCAGAGCAAACAGCCGCTCCGCCGGGGTCAATTCTTTCGCCGGCTTGGCCGCGACCTTCAGAAACGGATCCTGCGCCGTGCCCGCAACATAATCCTGAATCTGCGTGATCAGCGACGGCACCAGATTGAAGTTCTGGTGGACGTTGGGAAACTCATCCAGCAGCTTCACCATGCCGTAATAATCTTTGAGCGCATGCAGGCGCACCCAGGGCAGACGATATTCGCCCGTCACCAAATCCTTATAAAAAGGCTGGTGCTGGTGCCAGAGAAGAATCAGACGCAGGGCGGGCATGGCGGAAAAGTAAGTCTAGCATGGGGATTGCAGCCGCATGGCGTCAGATCTGGCAGCGAAAGGAAGTGCTTCAGCGATCGACACCCTACGCCGCATCTTCCGGTACACTAAGACTCGGAAAATGCCTGAAACCTCCATCCCCGCCGCTTCTGACCGCCCCACCCTGCTCTCCGATCAGGATCTCTACCTGTTCAACGAGGGCAGCAACTATCGCATGCACGAAACCATGGGCGCGCATCTGGTCTCGCGCGACGGGAAAGCCGGCGCGGTCTTCAGCGTCTGGGCGCCGAATGCTCGTCAGGTCTCGGTGATCGGCAGCTTCAACGCATGGGATCCCGAAGCAATCTGCTCGACGCCGCGCGGCGACTCCGGCATCTGGGAAGGATTCATCCCCGGAGTCACCAAAGGCGCGCTCTACAAATTTCACATCGAGTCGCGGCGTCACAGCTATCACGTCGACAAAGCCGATCCGCTCGGCTTCTTGCACGAAAAGCCTCCGCGCACCGCTTCCGTGGTGTGGGATCTCGACTACCAATGGGACGATCGCGACTGGATGGAGAAGCGCGCCGCCCGCAATTCGCTGCGCGCGCCGCAATCCATTTATGAAGTTCACCTCGGCTCCTGGATGCGCGTTCCCGAGGAGCACAATCGTCCGCTGACCTATCGCGAGACTGCGCCGCGCCTCGCCGAGTATGTCGAACGCATGGGCTTCACCCACGTCGAATTTCTGCCGGTGATGGAGCATCCCTTCTACGGTTCCTGGGGATACCAGACCACCGGCTATTTCGCTCCCACCTCGCGCTACGGCACGCCGCAGGATTTCATGTATCTGGTCGACTACCTGCACCAGCACGGCATCGCCGTAATCCTCGATTGGGTGCCGTCGCACTTCCCTTCCGACGCCCACGGCCTGGCTTACTTCGACGGCACGCATCTATATGAGCACGCGGATTCGCGGCAGGGATTTCATCCCGACTGGAAGACGCACATCTTCAATTACGGACGCACCGAAGTCCGCAGCTTTCTGATGTCGAGCGCGATGTTCTGGCTCGACAAATATCACATCGACGGCCTGCGCGTGGATGCGGTCGCCTCCATGCTCTATCTCGATTATTCGCGCAAGCAGGGCGAGTGGATTCCCAACAAATTCGGCGGGCGCGAGAATCTCGAAGCCATCGACTTCCTCCGCCGCTTCAATCAGGAAGCTTACAAAGAGCATCCCGACATCCAGACCACTGCGGAAGAGTCAACTTCGTGGCCCATGGTTTCGCGGCCGGTTTATCTCGGCGGCCTGGGCTTCGGCATGAAGTGGGACATGGGATGGATGCACGACACGCTCGAATATTTCAAGCAGGATCCCATTCACCGCAAATATCATCACAGCAAGCTCACCTTCCGCATGCTGTATTCGTTTCAGGAAAATTTTGTGCTGCCGCTTTCGCACGATGAAGTCGTCCACGGCAAAGGATCGCTGATCGGCAAGATGCCCGGCGACGAGTGGCAGCGCTTCGCCAACCTGCGGCTCTTGTTCGCCTACATGTACGCCCAGCCCGGCAAGAAGCTGATGTTCATGGGAGACGAGTTCGGCCAGGTCCGCGAGTGGGCGCACGATACCAGCCTGGAGTGGCACGTGCTGCAGTATCCGGTTCACAGCGGTTTGCAGAACTGGGTGGCGCAGTTGAACCGTCTCTATCGCAGCGAGCCCGCGCTGCACGTGCTCGACAACAATCCCGCCGGCTTCGAGTGGGTGGATTGCAACGACAACCTGACCAGCACGATTTCGCTGCTGCGCAAGAGCGAGTCCCCGAAAGACACCGTCCTCATCGTCTGCAACTTCACGCCGATACCGCGCGTCGGCTATCGCGTGGGCGTGCCCGCAAGGCGGCTACTGGCGCGAATTGCTGAACAGCGACGCCTTGGAATACGGCGGCACCGGCGTGGGCAATCTGGCGGAGTGCATGCCGAAGGACTGAACCGGCCCACGGCCGGCCGTATTCGTTGAAGCTGACGCTGCCGCCGCTGGGGGCGTTGTTTCTGAAGAGAGCTTAAACAGGATGAAGACCACCAAGCGGGCGGTTCTTCAGAGACCACAAATCCGGTCAATGTGCGTAATGGCGATTTTTCGCCAATTGACAGAGGTGGGCTTCAACACAGAGAGAGCGACGCATGATGTTGGCGCGGCGTACAAGGCAAAAAGAGACAAACTCGTCTCTGGTCACGCGACCAGATCAGTGGTTCAGTATCATCTGGCCCTTGCTGTCAGTCATGTACTGATCGAATCCCTTGAAGAGATTTACGCCACTTTGCGTTTCATCACCTGGCTCGGACAAGAGAGCATTCAGAGTTGAGTCGTCGCTGGAGAGGTGACAATTCTTAGGCCCAAAGCACTTCGCGAACCCATAAATGCTGGCGACGGCAACATTACCCTTATCTTCAACGCAAATCATTTTCACTCGTAATCACGACATCCATTTTTCCCTTGTCGCTCAAGTCGGGCACCAGTTCGTATCTCTTCGAGCTCTGGAGTGCCTCCTTAAACGCCGATAGAATCACTGACCCCGATTTCAATACGCAGTTCGATATTAAAGAATACCGGCTTCAATTGGTCTTGTGTGCGAGCCTGTTGTTGTTCCTGGGGGTGGCCTTGGGTCTGAGTCTGTTGTTGTTGTTGATCCTGCGGGACGCTTGGTAAGGAATTTAATGAAACTATCTGCGTGGCCGGATGCGCCTCTTCCCATTTGCGAACGCGTTCCTGCACATCAGCAAGCTGAGTTGCTGTGAGCAACGCTTCGGCTTTGTCGCGATGATCCTTCACGAATCCCTGTTCGAGGGATGTCGCAGCAAGCTCGATCCAGAAATATGCTTGTGACGTTGTCCTTTTGTACGCCTATACCATCGTGATAAGCCAGACCGAGATTATATTGAGCCTTCGCAAGGCCTTGTTCGGCAGCCTTCTGCCACCACCGGGCGGCTTCGGCGGTATCCTTTTCGACTCCGTTTCCTAAGTTGTAGGCTTGTCCGGGGTTGTATTGAGCCGCTGCGCTGCCTTGATCGCCTGCCTTGCGATACCAACGCAAAGACTTCGGCGGTGTCCTTTGCGACGCCTGTGCCAGCGTAATACGCAGCTCAAAGCCAGAACTCACCGTCAGCGTTGCCCTGTTCGGCGGATTTGCGCAGCCACTTGACGCCCTCGGCCTCGTTCTTCGGGACTCCA
Organism: uncultured Acidobacteriaceae bacterium; assembly: GCA_963763285.1. Lineage (GTDB taxonomy): Bacteria > Acidobacteriota > Terriglobia > Terriglobales > Acidobacteriaceae > Sulfotelmatobacter. The sequence continues at coordinate 5,116 of CAVXOK010000008.1, forward strand.
TTGCCGGACATGTAGAACATTCCGAGGCTAAGCTGTGAAGCTGCATTGCCATTGTCGGCGGCCTTGGTGTGCCATCGCACGCTTTCAGCCTCGTCTTTAGGAACGCCCACGCCCAAGCCATATGCGGTTCCAAGATTGCCTTCAGCCTCTACATTGCCTTGCTCGGCAGCCTTTTTCCACCAGCGCACGGCTTCGGCGTCGTCTTTCGGAACACCCTGACCCAAGTGATAAAGTCCTGCTAGGGCTGCCTGCCCATCTGCATTGCCTTGCTCTGCAGCTTTGGTGCACCAGCGTAGAGCCGCTGCGTAGTTCTTTGGAACTCCCGCGCCGACCGGATACGCACCTGCAAGATTGATCTGCGCCGATGCGTCGCCATGCTCGGCAGCCCTCTCCCACCAATGCACGGCTGGCTCGTCATCCTTCGGGACCCCTTCACCTAGGTGATACGCCTTGGCAAGGCGCCAATTGTGCTTGTACATCACCGTCCTCAGCCTTGCTTTTGAGTTCGGTAATGCTTTGCGCGTACCCGAAGGGCGGTATCGCGAGCAAACAGAAAACGGCGCACAACAAGATATGCCACCGAGTAGTGTGCGCAAGCAGTCCCTGTTCTCATGCCCAGCAGCCTACTCCTGAATTTGCAACACTTCCAGATAGACTATTGATAACAGGCGTTAGCACTCAAACCCGCATCGTTCGCTCCCAAGATTTTTCCACACCTCTCGTGTGACATCTGACCTTGTGCCGTCACCGAAATCGCGTAATCATGGTCGAGGCCGTGACGGTCGGGTGAACCCGCGTCGTCGCGCCTCTAAGTCCTTTCTTTCACGGATTTTAGTATCTAAGTTCTTTGACATCCGGATTTTGCAGAGAATTTCCTGCTAACGTCATGATTCCAGTGACGGGAGGGGGGAGGGGGATACCCCGATTCTGGCCCGAAACGCACGCAAAGGAATCCAGAATCCACCAGCCTCGTTTGAATTTATTTCGACAAGGAATCCACAAGGGACAAGAACGGTCGACCTTCACCGTTTCCAAACTTCCGCTAGAACATTAAAAACCGTTTCCAGCGAAGATAAAGCCAGCTCCAGGAACTCGCCACTGACCACTAGCCACTGATCACCAGCGACAACCACTGCTTTTCAACCCCGTGCTAGACTGCCCTCAGCAAGCGTCCTATGCGGATTCTTACCCGCTACATTCTCCGCGAAGTGACCTCGCACGCCCTCATCGGCGCGGCGATCTTCACCTTTGTATTGTTCACGCGCGATCTGGGACGCATCCTCGAACTCGTGGTCCGGGCCAGCGCGCCGCTGCCCAGCGTGGCCGAGATTTTCTTTTACACCGTACCGTTCGCGCTCACCTACACCATCCCCATGAGCGTGCTGGTGGGGATTCTCATCGGCCTGAGCCGCCTCGCCGCCGATAGCGAAATCACGGCGATGCGCGCCAGCGGCATGGGCGTATGGAGCTTTGGGCGCGTGCTCGCGATATTTGTCGCGGGCGCCTGGATGTTGGCTCTGGTCAACGGTCTTTACCTGGCGCCGTGGTCACTGGCGTCGCTGGGGCACCTGGAGGATCAACTCAAGGGCGCGCAGGCTTCCTATGAAGTGCAGCCTCGCGTGTTTTATGAAGGCTTTCCCAAGCTCGTCCTCTATGTGCAGGACGTGCACAGCGCCCAGGGTGGCGCGGTTTGGAATGGAGTGTTTCTTGCCGACATCTCGGATGCTTCCAATCCGCGCATCACGCTGGCTCGCGAGGGCATCCTGGTTCCCGAGGGACAAGACCGCCTGCACCTGCATTTGAAAGAAGGCTCCACGCACGAAACGGATCCGGCGCAAGCCGACCATTACCAGATCTCGACATTCCAGCAAACCGATATCCCGATCGAGCTGGCTTCGTCGGAGAACAAAGCGGACGAGCAGACTCCGGTAAGAGCCATCAGCACATGGGCACTTCATGATCGCGCGGCCGGCCTCGATCCCGTATCAGCGCGCCTGTATAACATCGAATTTCACAACCGGTTCGCCCTGCCCACGGCTTGTCTGGTGCTCGCCATGGTCGGAATCCCTTTGGGACTTTCCTCGAAGAAGAGCGGCAAGTCCGGCGGATTTGTCCTGACGATTGTGCTGGTCTTCGTCTACTACTTTATTTCTCTGATCGGAGTTTCGCTTGCCAAACAGGGGAGAGTCGGCCCCGCTTTCGGAGCCTGGCTGGCCAATATCGTCTTCTTCGTCGCGGCTTTGTTCCTGCTGTGGCAAGCGGAGAGACGGCCCTTGTCCCTGTCGGCGATTCGGCTGGCATGGAAGCGCGATAAGCTTCCGAACGTTCCCGTGCCCGACCGCAGGCACCGGCGTCGAGATGGCAACGCTTTCGAGCGCGCCTCCACGCGGCGCCGGGTCTTCAGCGCCAGCTTCCCCACGCTGCTCGATGACTACGTGCTGCGCGATTTTTTCCTTTATCTGGGGATGATCGTAGCGACATTCCTGGTTCTGTTGCTGGTGTTCACCCTGTTCGAGTTGTTGGGGGACATTCTCCGCAATCAGACGCCAGCGATTGTCGTGGCGGAATATCTGCTCAACGTTTCTCCATACTTGCTTTACAGCGTTGCTCCTCTAATCATGCTGCTGGCGGTGCTGATCACCTTCGGACTGATGAACCGGTCCAACGAGATTACCGCGATCAAAGCGACGGGAACCAGCGTCTACCGCATCGTCACGCCAGTGCTGGCCGCAGCCGCGGTGCTTTCCACGGGACTGTTCTTCGCCGACCAGTTCTATCTGCCTCATACCAACAAGCGCCAGGAAGCGCTGCACAACCAGATCAAGGGGAAACCGCCACAGACCTATCTGCGTCCCGACCGGCGGTGGATTTTCGGCCAGCACAATGACATCTACTACTACCAGTTCTTCGACGCCGACCGCGATCAGTTCGCCAATCTCACCATCTTTCAAATCGATCCCGCCAGTTTCGCTATCACGCGAGCGCATCCATGCCGAGCGCGCCCACTGGGCCGACAGCCTGGGCCGCTGGATCTTCGAACAAGGCTGGCAACGATCATTACGCAGCGCGGCCATCGCTGGCTATCGCACTTTCGACGTCTCTACCTTTCCCGAACTCAGCGAGGCGCCATCTTATTTCAAGAAGGAAGTGAAGCAATATTCCGAGATGAACTATGAGGAACTGCGCCGCTACATCCGCGATTTGCAGCAAAGCGGCTTCGACGTCGTGCGCCTCAGGGTGCAGCTAAACCAGAAGCTCTCCTACCCGCTGATTACGCTGATCATGGCCGCACTCGCGGTCCCGTTTTCATTGTCAACTGCCAAGAAGGGAGCCATCACCGGAGTCGCCGTAGCGGTAGGAATCGCCGTGGTCTATACCATCGTGTCGCGCTTGTCCGAGGCGATGGGAGACATCAGCCTCTTACCTCCTGCGCTTGCCGCCTGGTCCCCAGACTTGATTTTCGCCTTGGTAGGCGCCTATCTGATTTTGAAGGTTCCGACCTAATCACCCGGCCATCTGATCGACAGGCGGTATTCAAAAGCAACCGAACTACTTCACCGCCACTCCCGAAGGATAATTAAATGTCTGAATCGGCGATTGCCCGGCCAGATTTCCAACCGCCAGATTGATTGCATATTGCGAGATGATCGCGGGAGGACCCTTGTCGGCCACGAACACCCAACTGTCGTCACTGCGAATCGCAATCGAGTTAGCTCCCACGCTTGCAGCCACGAACGGTGGCGTGAGTGCCGTCAAGGAGCCCGTGGTCGGGCTTATCCTGAACTGCGAGACCAGGCCCGACGCGGTATCCACGACGTACAAGAAACTGCCGTAAGCATCCACCGCCAATGGCCCGGGTCCATCGCCGGGGGAAACAGGAAAGGGCACGCCATTATTGACCGGCAGCAGGCTGAAGTCTGCGTTCGGGCACTTGGGCAGCGAGACCGTACTACAGATCGTGAAAGCGCTGACGGTGTTGGCATTATTGCCCGGTCCCCCGTTGGACACGTAAACAAACCGGTTACACGGATCGACTGTCACGCCGTCGGGTCCGGCGCCAGTCGGAACACCCACGGTCGCCGAGGTTGGGCGCGGTGTTAGGTTGCCAGTCGACGAAACCGAGTAATTCAGCAACACATAGTTGACGGAATCCGTGACGTACAGGTTCTCGGTTGCCGGACCCGTAAAACCTGAACAGTAGGAATAGAGCGTAGGGTAAATGGTTGGGGTCACGGCAAGGGCAGATGCACTTGCGGTATTGGCTCCCGGGTCGGTCGGGAGGGCAAATGGCGAGCTGGCTACTTCGGTCAGGGTGCCGCTGCTCACTGCGAACACCGAGACTGTTCCCGGCACTGGGACTGTGGAAGTCACCGTTGTGCCATTGCAAGTGTATGGCTGCGTTTGACCGGATGTGGCTGCATCTGCCACGAACAGAAACTTGCCCGCGGAATCGATAACCAGCGAAGTGGGAACTACCGGCGTCGGCAGTACTTGAACCATGATGTCCTGTGGCCCATTCGGTGTGACACACTCAACGGTCACCGTGGGGGCCGTCATGTTCAGAGACGCCGTGTTTCCTGTCCCTAACTTGCCATCGGAAGCTACTGGAAACGTCGCGATCCCGGTGACACCGCCGCCCGGCACCACCGGCATTCTCGGTGACGATCACGTACGCAAATGCGCCTGCAGGATCAAGAATGATGGCCGTTGGCAGTCCCGGCGTCGGTGGACCGTTCACGTTATTAATCTCCGACATGCGGCCGTTGCTAATGTCGAGGGAAAAGGTCTCCATCGCCAGCGAACCCTGGCTGGGCATAACCACCAAACCATTGGAGGAAGACGTGTACTTAGTGCTGCAGGCCATCAGGACGCCGATTGATACCAGAGTCAGAATCGCCACAATCCAGGTAAGCCTTGTCCGCATTCTTCGGTTTATCTCCTATGAGCGTGCTTAATCCGTCCCCGGCCGCGAGAGACCGGCGGGAAGACTATTTGAGGGCGTGAATTGCCATCCATTTATGTATCAGGAATGCGCCGGAAGAGCAACCGCCCGGAGCTATTGGAACCGCGGATCGGGCTGCGAGTTGCCTGGAAACAGTGGTCAGAGGTCAGCGATCAGTGGTCAGTGATCGGTGATCGGTAGCCAGTGGAATCTCACTGGATACTGGCCACTGATCACTGGCCACTGGGGTTAGGCTCTCTGGCATTAGAGGCAGGTGAATTTCGACCATAAGTCCGCCTTCGGCCCGGTTCGTAGCCGTCACGCGTCCGCCGTGGAAGCGCACTGCGCGTTCGGTGATGGCCAAGCCCAGACCAACCCCGCCAGTCTGCCGGCCGCGAGCATCGTCCAGGCGGTAAAACGGCTGGAACAATTTTTCCAGCGCATCGGCGGGAACGCCGGAGCCGCAATCGGTGACTCGGACCACCGCTTCCTCGCCACCAGCACCACCTGTTCTCTCCAGATGGATCTCAACCGCGGTGCCTTCGCGGGTGTAACGGATGGCGTTGCGCACAACGTTCTCGATGGCACTGTGCAACAGCGACGCATCTCCACGCACTCCCCAGCTTCCCGCAGAAATCTCGCTGTTTACGTGGCAATGCCGCGCCTGCGCTTCGAACTCGGCATCTTCGGCCACACTGAGCACCACTTCGTCCAGCAGAACCGGCGTGGCGGGCACGTGCTGCTCGCCGTCTTCCAGGCGGGCCAAAGTGAGCAGGCGGCCAATGAGTTCATTTAAGCGTCCGGCTTCGAGCTCGATGCGATCGAGCATGACCGCGCTTTCCGGGTTGGAGCGTTGGCGAGCCAGACCCAAAGCGACGTTCAGACGGGCCAGGGGCGATCGCAGTTCGTGAGAAATGTCATTGAGTAAGCGAGATTGCGCCTTTACCAGGTTCTCCAGCCGCTCCGCCATCGTATCGAAGTCCCTCATCAATCCCGCTACTTCGTCGCGTCGCCGGATGTTGGGTGCGCCAGCCCGAGCCGTGAGATCTCCCGCCGCCAATTGGCGGGTGGCGGCACGCAGCCGAACGACGGGCATAGTCAGGAACCACGCGAGCAAGTAGCAAACGAGCCCGGAGGAGATTACGGCGATAATCAGGCCAGGAATGGGCAAGCCGCGCGGCCCCAAGAAGAGGCGGGGGCCCGGCGGAGGTGATAAAACCAGCGTGTACCGGTGCAATCCATCGGAGGAAGCACGCGAATCGCGCAACACCGGGGGAGGAGCGGGAAAAATGAATCCCTCGTGCGGTACTCTCGGACCTCCGGTTGCGACCCGTACCGCCCATTCAGGCGCACCGCGGTGAGAAACCTCCTCCATATTTTCGTCGAATAGAAAGACGCGGACGTGTTGCGTCTTCTCCAGGTTATCCAAGTACTCTCGCAGTCCGCTCTTGCCGCCTTGTTCATAGGCATTTACTGAGTCGTTCAACGCGGTGGCGAGAAGAGCTTCCCAGCTTGAGCTTCGCGGCCGAAACGCCAGCGTGACCAGGATCGCGAGCACAAGAAACAGAGCAAAGGCCATCCAGAAGGAAAGGAAAATCTTGAGGAACAGGCTATTCATGATGTCGCTTTTACCTTCTCGCCCGCCTTTTCCCGCGGACGGGCAAAGATATAGCCTACACCCCGAATGGTCTTGATGTGCTCGTCGGCGTCGGTGTCTCCGAGTTTCTTGCGGACTTTGCTCACGTGCATATCGATGCTGCGGTCAAACGGCGAGAACTTGCGGCTGAGCACGGCATTTACCAGGCGCTCGCGCGGCACCACGTGTCCGGCCTCGCGCAGCAGCACTTCCAGCAGATTGAATTCCACCGAGGTGAGGTCGACGGGCTGGCCGTCGCGGCGCACGCTGCGCGTGGCGGGATCGAGTTCAATCTCACCCACGCGAACAATCTCTGGCGCCGACGGGGCCGACTTGTCGCTGCGGGTGCGGCGCAGGATGGCTCGAATGCGCGCCACCAGTTCCCGCGGATTAAAAGGCTTGGGCAGATAGTCGTCGGCGCCGATCTCCAGACCCACGATGCGGTCGACATCTTCCCCGCGAGCGGTGAGCAAAAGCACCGGCAGGCGGGAGGTGGCGCGGATCCGGCGCAGCACCTCGAAACCATTGATGCCCGGCAACATCACATCCAGGACTACCAGCAGGTAGCCGCCGGCGGTGGCGCGCTGCAGTCCGTTCTCGCCGTCATGCACCGATTCCACCACGAATCCCTCGGCCTGCAGGTATTCGCCCACCAAGGTACACAGTTCGACATCGTCGTCAATAACCAGAATTCGTTCCATCTTAGCCTTCATTGTGCACCAGACTGCAGGCCGCCAGCGGTAAAGAATTGTCAAACCTTTACGCACTAACCCGATGGTTACCCAAGGGGTTCGCCTTTGACAAAACTTTACTCGGATTGACGCACTCTTTACCACTTTTCTGTGGGAGTCGTGTTCCTATGAGTGTACGCAGGCGAATTCTGCGGTTCCGGAGGAAGGCGTCTGCATGGAACCGATCTTCAAGGAGTCAGAGTTTATGAAATCGATTCGTTTTCGGTTGGTGGTAGCGGTGCTGGCGGTGATGTTGGGCGCTGCGATCGCAAAGTCGCAAACTGCGGACGCGCCGCCAATGCGTGGTCATGAGTTCGGCATGGAAGGCCACATGATTGGCTTCTTCGCGAGATCTCTGGATCTAAGCGATACCCAGCGCGAGCAGATGAAAGCCGTTCTGCAGAAAGAGCGTCCCACGCTGAAGCCTCTGATACAGCAGCTCCGGCAGGCGCATGAGCAGCTGAAGCCCTATGAAGAGGGCACCTACGATGAAGTCAAGGTGCGCGCCCTGGTTGCGCAACAGACCCAAACCATGGCGGAGCTTACGGTACAGGAAACCCGCATCCACAACGAGCTGTTTCAGCTGCTTACTTCTGACCAGCAGGCCAAGATGAAGGAGTTGGAGGCCAATCGGGAAGCCCGCATGCAGCAACGCATGCAGAATGCACCGAATGCTCCGAATGCTCCGCAGGAGTAAGGTGTCCGGCTAGATTTTTGCGCTGGCGCGCGGGGTTGGTTCTAGGTTTGACCCTACGCGCTGGCTGCATCGGAGGGTGAAGCAATGGATCTGGCTCAGGTATTCATCGTTTACGCGGGATGGATCTTCTCCGTCGCTTGGGGAACGGTGCTTGCGGCAGTCAGCGTGATCGCCTTCGGACGAGATATTCTCCCGACTCCTCAGCGCACGACCGTTGAGAAAGATCACTCCTTGCGCTGAGAGTGCATTGACGACATCGTGGCTGCTTCCGCCAGCGCTTTAATTCTCACCTCTTGTCCTGGCCAATTTGTGCCTGCCAAAACTTGCACCCCAGCCTGCTAGAATTTCATCTACACGACCTGGATGATTCCCAAGAGTATGCGTCCGCTCCTGCCCTACCTCAAGCGCTACCGCTGGGGCTTTGTGGCGGGCGTTTTCTGCATTTTGCTGAGCAATGGCGCGTGGGTGCTGCTGCCCCAGGTGATCCGCCACGCGGTGGACGATCTCAACACCGGAGTTACTTCCGCGAAGTTGCTGCACTTTGCATGGCAAATGCTGGAGGTCGCTGCCGTCCGCGGCGTCTTCCTGTTTCTCACACGCTGGATTGTGATCGGCATTTCGCGCGACATTGAGTTCGATCTGCGCAACGACCTTTTCGCTCATCTCGAAACTCTTTCGTATTCTTACTACCAGCGCATGCGCACCGGCGACATCATGGCCCGGATGACGAACGATTTAAACGCGGTGCGGATGCTGCTGGGCCCGGCGATCATGTACTCGGCGAACACATTGGTGTTCACGGCGGCGGCCTTGTCGTTCATGTGGCGCATCAGCCCCCGGCTGACGTTCTATGCGTTTCTGCCACTGCCCGCAGTCAGCGTGGTTATTCAGTACTTCGGGCGTCGAATCCATGAGCGCTTCGAGAGAATTCAGGCGATGTTCTCTGACATTTCGGCCCGAGCTCAGGAAAACTTCTCCGGAGCCCGTGTTGTTCGCGCCTACGTGCAGGAAGAGGCAGAAATTGCATTGTTCGAAGGTGCTAACCAGGAATACGTTTCGCGCAGCCTGAAACTGGTCAGGCTCATGGGTATGCTGTGGCCCACGCTTGAGCTGATGCTCGGACTGGCGGTCGTGCTCGTGTTGTGGATCGGCGGGGGTGAGGTGTTGGCCGGGCGCATGGAAATCGGCGGCTTTGCCGCCTTCAACATCTACATGCTGCAGTTGACTTTCCCTGTGATCGCGCTGGGTTGGGTCGTCAACATCTTTCAGCGTGGGACGGCGTCCGTGGTGCGGCTGAATGAAATTCTCCACGAACAACCCGAAATCAAGGATGGGCCTGAAGCTGCAGACCGGCAGGTGGAAGGCGAAATCGAATTTCGCGGTCTGAATTTTGCATACGACGGCAAAGCCCGTGCTGCGCGACCTGAATCTGAAAATCCCCGCCGGAACCAGCATGGCGATCGTGGGTCCAACGGGCTCGGGGAAGACAACGCTGGTCAATCTGATTCCGCGCATCTATGACGCGGCTCCGGGGATGGTTCTGGTGGATGGCCGGCCGATCCGGGAGTTCTCTCTGGCGTCTTTGCGCAAGAATATTGGGTTTGTGCCTCAGGAAACATTTCTATTCAGCGACCGCATTCGGGAAAATATCGCTCTGGGAGTGGAATCCGCTACCGATCAGCAGATTCACGAAGCAGCTGAAGCTGCGAACATTGCTCAGGATATCGAGAGCTTTCCCGAGCAATATCAGACCATGGTAGGCGAGCGCGGAATCACGTTGTCTGGAGGACAGAAGCAGCGCACCGCGATTGCCCGCGCGTTGATTCGCAATCCCCGCATTCTCATTCTCGACGACGCCCTCTCCAGCGTCGACACTCACACTGAAGATAAGATCCTCAATCACCTGCGAGAAGTGATGCGGGGCCGCACCACCATCTTCATCTCCCACCGCGTTTCCACGGTGCGCAATGCCGACCGCATCGCCGTGCTGCACGATGGACGCGTCGTGGAGTCGGGCACACACGACGAACTGCTCGCCTTGAACGGATACTACAGCGACCTGTATAACAAGCAGTTGCTGGAAGAAGAGCTGGCCGAGGTTTAGACTTAGGCCGCTCCGCAGCGTATCGAAAATCCTGCATGGGGAAGCAATCAATGATGAGATTCCGCGCACTTGCTTTGCCGTTGTGTGCATTGGCCTGTGCTATTTATTCTCTGGCGCCGTTCGTGGCCGCCCAGTCTGCTCCGTCTACACAAGCTACGCCGCGGGCAATCACGGTCGACGATGCTTTTGAAATTCGTGGAGTGGGCGATCCCCAGATTGCAGAAGACGGCAAGTGGGTCGCTTATACCGTCTCGACCGCCTCGTTGAAGGAGGACAAGACGGAGACGCGCATCTGGATGGCACCGACGGGAGGCGGCGATGCCATTGTTATGACAGCCGAGAAAGTCTCCTCCTCGCATCCACGCTGGAGCCCGGACGGAAAATTTCTGGCATTTTTCTCCAAGCGCAACGAAGGCAAGAACCAGGTGTGGCTGCTCAACCGCATGGGCGGCGAGGCGCAGCAACTGACGGAGGCGATTCAAGATGTGGATGACTTTGCCTGGTCACCCGATAGCAAGAGACTGGTCCTCATCCTGCAAGATCCCTCGCCGGAAGAATTGGACGAAGCCAAAAACAAAGAAAGAGACAAGCCCGGGAACAACGAAAAGGATAAAGGCAAGGACGCGACTGCGAAGAAGCCGAAAACTCCGCCTCCATTCGTGATCGACCGCTATCGCTTCAAGACTGACACCGTGGGATATCTCGACCGGCGTCGTACGCATTTATATGTGTTCGATGTCGCCACAAAGGCGGTCGTGCAGATTACGTCCGGCGACTTTGACGACGACGAGCCGGCGTGGTCTCCCGACGGCAAGCTGCTGGCGTTCCGCAGCAACCGCTCGACTCCGGATCCCGACCGCACTTACGACACGAACATCTGGGTGGTGGCCGCGGACAACACCGACAAGGGCGCGCACCTGACGCAAGTGACGACGAACCCGGGCGCGGACGCCTCACCGGCATGGTCGCCGGATGGCAAGTGGATCACCTACGTCACGCAGCTTGATCCGAAGCTACTTATCTATGCCACTCACCACATTGCCGTTTCTCCGGCTGCGGGAGGCGAGGCCAAGGTGCTCACGCTGGCCTTCGATCGCATGTCGCGGTCGCCGCATTTCTCGCCTGACGGCCAGTTCATCTACTTCATTGCCGATGACGACGGAACGCAGAACCTTTTCCGCATCCCGGCCACCGGCGGGGAGAGTCGACGCGAGCAATCTCAGGGCATGTTGTGGTCGTCGAGCTACACCCTCGCAAAATCGGGAGACCTTGCGGCGCAGATCACGAACATGGACCGGCCAGCCGAAATCTTCACCACTAACCACCTCCGGCGGCCCACTGACACAGCATTACGCACGTGAACGATGCGTTCATGGCAAAGATCAAAGTCGTCACCCCGGAGTATGTCAAGTTCAAGAGCAAGGACGGCACCATGGTTGCGGGTTATCTCTACAAGCCGCTGGATTACGTGGCCGGGAAAAAGTATCCCACGCTTCTGATCCCGCACGGCGGGCCGGTGGGCGCTTACTACGGCGAGTTCTACCATTTTTGGCAGCTCTTAGCCGCCAACGGATATTTGGTGCTGGAGCCGAATCCGCGCGGCTCGTCGGGCTACGGGCAGGATTTCTGCAAGGCCATCTTCGCCGATTGGGGAAATAAGGATTATCAGGACGACATGGCCATGGTTGACTATGCGATCGCGCGGGGGTTGGCGGATCCCGACAAGATGGGCGTGGGAGGATGGTCCTACGGCGGCATCTCAACGGACTTCATCATTGCGCAGACCACGCGCTTCAAGGCGGCGATTTCTGGCGCCAGTTCGGCTTTCTTCGCGGCGCTGTATGGGCATGACCAGTACATTCTCGATTACGAAGTGGAGCTCGGGCGCCCGTGGGAGAATCGCGCGGTGTGGGACAAAATCTCTCCGTTCTACAGGGTCGCAAACATTACCACGCCCACGCTGTTCATGGGCGGAGAGATCGACTGGAATGTGCCGATCGTAGGCAGCGAGCAGATGTACGAGGCGATGAAGAGCCTGGGCCGCGAAACCGAACTGGTGGTGTATCCCGGCGAGTATCACAGCTTCAAAACGCCTTCGCATATCAAAGACCGGCTCGAACGCAATCTCAGTTGGTATGCGCACTACGTGAAGGCCGACGGCAGCCCGGCGCGGCCGGCAGCGAAAGCGAACTAGGGCGTGAGGGGCACCCCTTGCCATGCAACGAGTCGACGCGCCTGAGATTCTCGATTCTGACGCCTGCTCTCCCGCCGATGTGGAGGCTACACTGCGGGATCTCGGGCGGGTCAACCGCTGGTTCGGCGGCGTGGCGACTACGCAGAAAATGGTGGAGCGCGCTGCTCACGTCTCGGGAACGAAGCACTTCTCGCTGTTGGAAGTGGCTGCTGGGTCAGGAGAAGTTCCGGAAGCGGTCCGGCAAAAGCTAGCGCGACGAGGCATCACGCTCGATGTGACGCTACTGGACCGGGCACGGTCTCATCTTCCCGACAATAATCATGCGGCAGCTAATCGCACCGCGAGGAATCAAGGCGTTGTCGCCGACGCGCTTGCTCTGCCTTTCGGAGATGGAGCCTTCGATCTGGTGAGTTGCAGCCTTTTTGCCCATCATCTCGACGAGCAGCAACTGGCCCAGTTTATGCGCGAAGGTTTGCGAGTGAGCCGGTGTGCTCTGCTGATCAACGACCTCATTCGGCATCCCCTGCACTTGGCTTTGGCATACCTAGGGTTTCCGCTCATGCGCAGCCGCGTGGCCTGGCTGGACGGGCTGACTTCGGTGCGCCGGGCGTATGTTCCGGACGAAATTCGGAGCACGCTGGCGTCTGCCTTGTCTGCCGACGCGGGAGTGCGGGCGGAGATTTCTTGCAATTATCTTTACCGCATGGGAGTGATTGTTTGGAAGAGTCCCATCCAGAAAGCGCGACCTGTTTAGCGGACTACCAGTACCTCGCGGATATTATCTCGCGCAAGAAAGAATTTAATCGAAGCAAAATCGTGAAAGAGGTTCTCGATATGGCGGTTATTGAACACGCGCTGCAATTGGAAGCCGTCCGAGATCGCGGTGTGGACCGCGCCTGTGGGACCGCGACGGGCTTCCCGGCGCAGCACAATCTTCTGCATCTCAAGGGTGTCGGCGCCAACGATGTGGAAGCGGTGACAAGGAGAGTCGGGACCGGCATCGCGGGTATGAAAGAACGCCAGCAGCATGCCCCCGGGTTTCAGCACTGACCACAGACGCCCCACCACTGGCTTCACTAAACTCTCATCAAGGTAGTCGGGCAGATTCCAGCATAGGACGACGTCGAAGCGGGCGGCGGGGTAGACCAGGTTGTCCGCGAGAAACTTGCGGCTGTCGAGGACGATACTGCCCTGCTCGTCTTTGGTCAGAAGTTCGGGATCGGTTGACGCAGTAAGCAGATCTTCGCTGTAGATTCGGTGGCCGGATTCCGTAAAGTGGCGGATGTTGGCCGGCGACGTCGATCCCAGGTCCAGAATGCAAAGGTCTTCGGCGGACTCCCAGAGGCGAGACAATTCTCCCAGGCCGCTGGAACGGCGGGTCAACTTCTGCGAGCCCTGCGCCGGAATGGTCTCCGGTCCGGATGAACCGCGAAAGAGTTTCATGAAATTCTGCGAAACTGACGACATCCTGACTTCGTCACTCCTGTCCTCCACAGATCTGTAAAACAGCTCAGCCCGCAACGACACCACTTACTTGTCGGTCTTGTGAATATCAACTTTGCCCTTCAGATAGGCGCCTTCTTCAATCGAAATGCGCTGGGTGATGATATCTCCAGTGACGATTGCAGACTTACGCAATTCGACCCGGTCGCTGGCCTGAATGTTGCCTTCGAGCTTACCTTGCACCACGACGCCTTTGGCCTCGACGCTGGCTTTGACTTGGCCGTTGGGGCCAACCGTGAGGCTGTTGCCTTTGAGGGCGATGCTGCCTTCAACCTGGCCATCCAGATATAAATCTTCGCTGCCGGAAAGTTCGCCCTTGATAAAGACCGACTTGCCGATTTGTGCCAATCCACTGGCGGGTGCGCTCATAGGAGCTCTCCTAGTGAAACGAAATCCGTGACGGTTTGCTCCCGGATCAGAATCCTCGAGGCAAAGACGGAAGACTGCTCACTGCAACGACTATACGCAAGGCAAGGAGTGCGCGGCAAGCCATGTCTCTGCCATTTGTCTACTCGGTTGACTGTAGAGAACGCGCGAAGCCCAATTGTTACACTGGAAGTGTGGTGGACAGGATGAAATCGGCGGGCCTGATCGGTGCCGTCACTCGCGGTTTTGCTCGGAGTCTTGCTCGCCGCGGCGGATTGGTGCGGCCTCGGCTTCGGACTCGGCTTCTCCGATCGAACTGGTGCGGGCTGCGGTTGCGAATGAAGTGGTGGCCGCCAACGACAATTCAATCAAGCACATGTTCCGGTCGCGCAAGCAGACTCCGCAGGGTTCGCAGACCCGGCTCTATGTGGAGACGCGGAGCGCCATGGCGGGCATGACGATTGCCTATAACGACCAGCCTCTCACGCCAGAACAAGTGCAGGGCGAGGAAAATCACCTGGCGGGCTTGGTGGGCGATCCCGAGCAGCTTAGCCGCAAGCATTCTCAGGAGCAGCAGACTGCCGAGCGCACGCTGCGCATCGTGAAGGCCTTGCCCGATGCTTTTCTTTACGACTATGACGGCGAGGAGCGAGGCGCGGCAGACCTGGGCAAGGATGGAGATCGGCTGGTGCGTCTGAAATTCCGGCCCAATCCGGCTTACCAGCCGCCTTCTCGCGTGGAACAGGTCCTCGACGGCATGCAGGGATTTGTGCTGATCGATTCCGCATGCGCGGAGGATCGCCAGAATCGACGGAATTCTGTTCAAAGAAGTCGGCTTCGGATGGGGGATTCTAGGGCATCTCGACAAAGGCGGACATTTTCTGGTCGAGCAGCGGGACGTTGGGGATGGCTCGTGGGACATCTCGCGGATGTCCCTGAATTTTACCGGCAGGATTCTTCTATTCAAGAGTCATTTCAATCAAATCTGAAGAGGTATTCAGCGACTTCCGGCGTGTGCCCGCCGACACTACGTTTGCCCAGGGAGTGGAGATGCTGAAGGCAGAAGAGGCGAAGCTGGCGGAGAATCATAAACCCGGAGCAGCCGCGACGGAGCCGAAGTCGCACTAGGAGACGATGGCGGTCAATGAGTTGCCGCTCTAGGCTATTGCACCTTTTCAAATATCGAAATGACTTGAACGCTGTGGACAGACTCCGTTTCGATCCATTTGGCCACCTACAATCCCGGTTTTGCCGGCTATGCGGTGAAGTACCAATGACTTGCCGTCGGCGCTTACCTCGTATTCGATCTTTCCACCCGCCAAAAGGCCCTAGCAACTGCATCTCGAAGGCCTTGGGCCCGCGCCGCGTAACACGCCATGCGTCGCTCGTTTGTTTCCCGTCTAGGTAGGTAGGTTTGACGGTGGCGCCCTTCATATCCGTCAGGACTTCATAGTGCGGGTTGTATTCATTGTCTTGCTTGATGTCGAAGGTGAGTTTGAAGTCGCCCCCTTGCGAGACGATTGTAATCAGTTCGCTTGCCGCGGATGGGTTTGTGCTCTTATCGACGTTCAGCTTCCACACACCAACGATCGAGTCAGCATCAAGTCGCGGCGGCGGAGGCGCGCGCATTGTCGGCTGTTGCGCCTGGCTTCCCCCAACGAGAAAGGCCAAGTGCACCTCGATACGGCCCCCCAGCTTCCTCTAATCGTTTCCGGCATCAGTCTCTCCTTTCGACCTATAAGACTTGGTGAACGTGGAAAGAATACGACTTCTCTATCCCTCAACAGCAACCGGTCGCGGAACCTTGTCGCGCACATCCCGGGAGATGGCTTCTGGCGTCACGCTCGGGCGCGAAGCGTTTCCTTCCTTACTGTCAGTTTTTCGATGAGATCTTCTTTAACGCGATAACCGGTCCCGGGCTGGTCGCTGATCGCAATCATCCCTTGCGGCGAAACCTGCACTTCCGGATCGATGATGTCTTCCTTCCAGTAGCGCTTGGAGGCAGAGACGTCTCCGGGCAGGCTGAAATTCTCCAGCGTCGAAAGCGCGATGTTGTGGGCGCGGCCGATGCCGGATTCGAGCATGCCGCCGCACCAGACTGGAATCTTCTGGGCGTGGCAGATGTCGTGAATCTTCTTGGCCTCGCTGAATCCGCCCACGCGTCCGACTTTGATGTTGATGATGCGGCATGCGCCGGTCTCGATCGCAATCGGCCGCGGTGCGGGCGCTGACGATGGACTCGTCGAGGCAAATCGCGGTGCGCAGTTCTTTTTGCAGGCGGGCGTGATAGAAAATGTCGTCGTCCCAGAGCGGTTGCTCGATCATCAGCAGATTGAACTGATCGAAGTTCCGCAGGTGCTCGACCTGATCAAGCGTGTAGGCGGAGTTGGCGTCGCAACTTAACGTGATATCAGCCCAGCGCGAGCGGATCTTCTCCAGCACATTTACATCCCAGCCCGGCTTGACCTTCACCTTGATGCGGCGGTAGCCGGCGGCCAGTTCAATCTGAATCTTCTCAAGCAGTTGTTCGACCGAATCCTGAATACCAATGGAAACACCGCACGAGATTTCAGTCCGTGTGCCACCCAGCAGTTTCCATAAAGGCTCGTTTTTCTGCTTGGCCTCGGCATCCCACAACGCGTTTTCGAGGGCGGCTTTGGCCATGCGGTGGCCGCGTACTCTGGAGAAAAGGGCCGCGGAATCGCGTGCCGAGTCGAGCGTGCGGCCGAGCACGGCCGGGGCAAGATATTGCGTGATGGTGGGCCACGTGCTTTCGGTCCACTCGCTGCTGTAATAAGGATCTTCGCCGGCCACACATTCGCCCCAGCCGTTAGCGCCGTCACAATGCACAGTGAGCAGCAGGATGCGACGGCTATAGGTCCGTCCGAAGCTCGTCTCAAAGAAGTGGACGAGCGGCATCTGAATCTCGCGCAGCGTAATGGCTTCAATCTTCATAATTTTTCAAACATCACTACGGAGGTACGCGAGTACACAGAGAAAACAAGTCTTGGCGAAGATGCGCTTGCCAAGTTTGGTTTTCTCTGTGTCTCTGTGCCTCCGTGGTGAAATCAGTCTTCCGACGCATACGACCACTTCTCATCCCACTCACCGAGCACGAACTTGCCGTTGCCTTCGGAGTCGCGCTCGTAACCTAGCACAGCCAGCCCGTCATCGAACGCCCGAAGAAATTGCTCGCGGTTGCGTTCCTGCACCTGCTGCGCTTTGCCGCGCGTTTCCGCTGCGGCCTTCCACTCGTAAATCTGTGCCGGGACTTCGATCGTTGTCTGTTGGTTGACTGATGGAATCTTGCCAGTTGCCAACAAAGTCTCCACGCGCTTGGACTTCAGCCACCACTCGGCAATGAGCCGGTCGCTCGGAAGCCCGCCCTGCAAGGGCGATGACGTGATCCCATACTGGTTGATGTTGTAGCGGCGGGAGATCGCTCCCAGCTTTTCGATATTGAGATAAGAGTTCTTGATCTCGAGCGGATCGAAGGTCCACTCGATGAGTTCGATGCCGCGAGCCAGCGCGTCTTCACGCTGCAGCAGCTTGAGGCGGCGCCCGAGCCCGCCATTGCGGTGGTCCTTGCGAACGGCAAGCATGTGCGAGTGAAGATAGACGTGGCCCGACCGCGTCCCCGGCACCGAAAGAGCGAAGCCAACCATGTCACTGCCGTCGAAAGCGCCCATCACCTGCCCGCCAACTTTTTCCGCCACGACGAACATGCGCAGTGGAACCAGTTCAGCATCGCTGAAGTTCCAGACATCTTTTTGCAAGGCAACGCAGGCCCGCAGTTCATCGAGGCCCTGACATCGCCGAATCACGATGGCGTCCGGGCTCAAGCTTGCTTCTCCTGTTGCTTGGCTTGCTGCCAGAGGGATTCAAGTTCGTCCATCGAAACACTCTCGGGAGTGGTGCCGCGTTCGTGCAGGCGTTGCTCCATCCACTCAAAGCGGCGACGGAACTTGCGGTTGGTCTTGCGCAGCGCGGATTCAGGATCGAGCGAGAGATAGCGGGCGATGTTGACCAGCACAAAGAAAAGATCACCAACCTCGTCTTCCAGCCGCGCCCGCAGATCTTCGGGAATGGTCTGGCGTCCGGAACCGGCGACGCCGCGGCCTTCGGGGCGCGGACCGGGAGCCGGAAACTCCTGCAGATGCTGGCGAAGTTCGCCGGTTTCCTCGCTAAGTTTATCGAACAAGCCTTCGACGTCAGGCCAGTCGAAGCCAACCTGCGCCGCGCGCGAGCTGAGTTTATGGGCCTCGAGCATCGACCGGCATGGAGGAAGAGATGCCAGCCAGAATCGATGGCCCATTGTTCTTGCCGGCAGGGCTCGGCCGCATCCGCCTTCTCGCCGAATCGCTTTTTTCGTTCCTCGACCTTCAGCGCTTCCCAGTTGCGTTTCACTTCGGTCGAGGTATCGGCTTTCGTGTCGCCGAACACGTGAGGATGCCGGTCTACAAGCTTGCCGGAGAGCCGGTCGAGAACGTCATCAATCGAAAACGTCCCCTGCTCCTTGGCCATCTCCGAATAAAAAAGCACTTGCAGCAGCAGGTCGCCGAGTTCGCCGGGCAGTTCGTCCCAGTCGCGATTATCGATGGCTTCGAGGACTTCATAGGTTTCTTCCAGCGTGTAGGGTTTGATGGAATCGAAGGTCTGCTCGCGATCCCAGGGACACCCCCCGGAGCCCGCAAGCGCTCCATGATCGCGACGGCGCGTTCGAATCGTTCTCCGGTCGTGGACATTGCCAAACCACTGTAAATGAGCCATCGTGGTACCGGCAACGAGTAGAAATGGCGTTGTCGTCGAGAAATACCGGTCGCAGGTTACCCTCGCGGTCGCGGCCGTTTCGGATGTTTGCGCTTACTATTTTCGGAACTTTTGAGCCGACTTTGCTGGCTTTTGGTCATCTATTTTGCGGTACCAAGGTTACCTTCTCCGGTTGACGGACAGGGTGCACACTTTAAGGGTCATAGTGTGGGCGGAGCCCGGCTCGAGGCTCTAGAATCGTCTTTCTGAGAACTCTGCATCTGATTGATAAAACATGGTCTTAGCGGCAAATCCCCGAGCGTCCCTCGAAGGCCAGCACTTTCAAGTGGTGGTGATTGGCGGGGGCATCAATGGCGTCGCGGTGGCGCGGCAATGCGCGCGCGCGGGCAAGCACACGCTGCTGATTGAGCAGAATGATTTCGCCTCGGGAGTAACCAGCCGTTCCACCCGCATAATCCACGGCGGCCTGCGTTACCTGGAACACGGCGAATTGGGCCTCGTACGGGAATCGCTCCGCGAACGGGAAAAGTTACTTCGGGAAAAATCTCACCTCGTGCATCCCATGCAGTTCCTGCTGCTCTTGAACGAGACCAGCCAGCGCAGTGCGTTGAAAGTGCGTGCAGGATTATGGCTCTACCAGCGTATGGCCGGAAAGTCCCCAAGCAAAGACGCCACCGAAATGGAATTGAAACGCCTGGAGCGCGCCCTGGACGCCGGGCATCGCTGGTCGTTCTACAACTACGAAGATGCTCAGTGTGAATTTCCGGAGCGTCTGGTAGCGGAGTGGTTGATGGAAGCTGTGGCAGGCCGGGGCGACGGTCCGCAATCACATGGAGGCTCTCGCGGTCGACGTCTCGCACGGCCGCACGCGAGGTGTGTTGTTACGCGACCAGATCACGGGGCGGGACCAGCGGGTGGACGCAGCCTGGGTGATCAACTGCAGCGGACCTTGGGCGGACCGCGTGTGCCAGCGTTCTTCGATCCGCATGGCGAAGCCCATGTTGGGCGGAGTACGGGGCTCGCATATTGTCCTGCCGCGGTTTTCGGGCTCGCCGAGTGCCGCGGTTTATACCGAGGCAGTGGACCGCCGTCCCTTCTTTGTTCATTCCGTGGAACGACCAGATCCTGGTCGGAACAACGGAGGTTGCCGACAACGGCGACCCGTCAAGAACGGTTCCCTCGGCGGAGGAGATCAACTACCTGGTGCGTTCCGTGGCGCAATTATTTCCTAAAGCCAAGATTTCGGCACAGAGCGTGAAGCACGCTTTTGCGGGAATCCGGCCTCTGCCTTATTCTCCGGACAATAGTCCTTCAGCCAGTCACGCGGCAGCACATCCTGCACGACCACACCGATGACGGCGCGGCGCGCATGATTTCCGTGATCGGCGGCAAGTTGACGACAGCGGCTTCGCTGGCGCGGGACTGTGCCCGCAAGATCGGGCTAAAGGCGGCCGAACCGGTCACCCTGGCTATGGGACCGGAGAATGCGCTCGATCCTCTTCTGGATGATGCGGTGCTGGAAATCGCGCGGATTGGAGCAGTGAGCGAGGAAACAGCTCGCGGAATGGTGGAATGGCACGGCAAGCGCGCCGCCGACATCGCCCGCATGGCTCTGGTGAGCGCGGAGTTGCGCGCGCCGATTTGTCCCGCACACCTCCCACGTCATCGCTGAAGTAGTGGAAGCCTACCGCAGAGAGTTTGCCGTGACTTTGGGCGACGTGCTGCTACGCCGCGTGCCGGTCGCTCTGGGCGCCTGCTGGTCCGAGTCGTGCAGCCGCGAAGCCGCCTTGCGCATCGGCGCGGTTCTCGGCTGGGACGAACACGCCATGGGGGCCAACCTGGAAGCTTTTGAAATGGAGCGCGCCAGCCTTCCTGCGGCCAGCGGGCCGCGCAACTGCCGCATTCGAAGCCGCAGCGGATAGATCCTAGCTACAGATCTGCCCGATTTCCGCGGATAAACCAATAAATCCAGACCGGAGCTTAAGAATCAAAACGAAGTACCGTGAAATCCGGGGAATCCATACTAGGATTTTTCTTGCCGACCCAGA
Organism: uncultured Acidobacteriaceae bacterium; assembly: GCA_963763285.1. GTDB lineage: Bacteria > Acidobacteriota > Terriglobia > Terriglobales > Acidobacteriaceae > Sulfotelmatobacter. The sequence goes on from CAVXOK010000008.1 coordinate 26,107, forward strand.
GCGCGCGCCAGCCGCTTGGGGTGATCTGAAATAATACCGTCCACTCCCCATTTCGAAAAACGCTTCATGTCCGACCGTGGCGTTCACGGTCCACACCAATATTTTTTTACCCGCGTCCTTGATCTCATCGATGAGATTCTTCCTTACCAGCTTGTGGTGCGGAATCACATACTCGACGGGCAGCGTGGGCCAAAGGCTGAATTCGGCCTGCGTTTCGCAGATCAATCCCAGCGGAATGGTCGCAGTCCAAGTCATGAATGGTCCGCAGCACTTCAGGCAGAAACGAAGAGACCACGAAACCACGCGCGGGAGGCAGTTTCTGTAGCAAATCTGCCGTGATCGTCTCCAGGCCGGAGACTTTCAGTTCGATATCGAGAAAAGCAATGCTCCGGTAGCGAGCTAAGACGTCGCGCAAATGCGGCAAGCCTAGCTTCTCGGCGGAGGAGTCAGCAATTTTCAGTCCGTGGGCGATCGAATCGTGACAGACGACGGGTCGCCCGTCCGCCGTAAGCCGCACGTCGAATTCGAAGCCATCGCAGCCTTGGGCTAAGCGCGAGATCGAACGAGGCCAGCGTGTTCTCAGGAACCGATTTTTCGGCCCGCGCGCCGCGGTGCCCGAGAAGCAGTGGACGAATCGCCATCACGTCTCGATTCTAAACGTCAGTGGCCAGTGGTAGTGTCCAGTGGTCAGCAAAACCGGCAGCCGGTGCGGTGACTGGCCACTGACCACTGATCAGTGACCTTTACTCTAATCCAGATCGAAATCACGGATGGGTTTGCCCGTGTCTGGAGATTCCTTGGCCTTCTTCACCGCCTCCTGAAATTTCTTGTCCAGCAGTTCGGAAGCATGCTTTTGCGCTTCCACCGATTGCCGAAAGATCGATTCGCGGCGGCTGTCCTGTTCTTTCATAGCCCGGGCAGCGTCTTCCATGTCATCGAACATCCTGGGCTTCACCGCGGCGGTGTGGGCGATCACAGCGGCTGTCGCTGTATCAATCTTGAGCAGCGCACTACAGCAGGGACAAGTAACTTCGATCGTGGGAGGACTCTTCGCCATTTTGCGAATGATACCGCAAAAGCCAGGTTAACGCCGGGTCGAGACAGTTAGGTTTTCGAACGGGCCACGTTCAGCGCTGAAGTTTGATGGGAAAGATGTGGAATACGCTCAGCAACTCCCACCCTAGCAGGAAGATCGAGAGCAGGACGACAAGGACCGCCATCAACTCTCCAAAGGTAAGGCCGCGGCGGTTGGGCTCGAAGCGCCTCGCAGCGAGGCTCAGGATATTCAGCGTTGCGAACCCGAAAACGATAGCCCAGAGAATATTGTAAACGTCATTGCGGCGGCTGGAATGACGCTGCAATAGCACCAGGCTTGCGACCAGCGCAGGCTGAGCTCGCAACAGATTGTGCAGCGAGAGGCGGGCGCGCGTAGTGCGCGCGAAGCCCGAGATTACCATCGATGTTGAAGAAAGAGCCATAGCCGCACCGAATGGCAACAAGGATGTGTGAATACCGTAAGTGATCGGACATTGCAATTTTTTCCCGCGCGGGTCACGAAGGATGCGCTGCAACCGCATCAAGCGGTCAATCGGTTTCGCGCGGGCTACGCGGGAATCAGTTCCTTACGCCGTTCCGGCGGATGCTTTCGGTAAGATGGAATCATGGCCGAACGGCGCGTCATTTTCTTCGATGTCGGAAACACTCTTCTTTTTCCCAACCGGCAAAGATACTGGCCCCTATCTCGAGCCGTCGTCATCCCACGCTTGCGCAATGGCAGTCCCTGGAGCGCAGAACGAAACAGGAGTTCGACCAGGGCATGCAGAGTGGCCGAGTCGATCACGGCTTCTGGTGGATATTTCACACTCACCTGCTGCAGCAACTCGGGGAGGACATTGGTCTCCGCGAAGTGCTGGTGGAGAACACGCAGAAGTCGGCTAATTGGGATCAAGTTCTCCCCGGCACGCGCGATGCTCTCGCCCGCATCGGCCAGAAATTTCGCATCGCCGTGATCTCCAACTCCGATGGCAAAATCGAGCAGGTACTTTCCCGCTGCGGGATTGCAGCCTGCTTCGAAAGCATCACGGATTCAGGAACTGTCGGAGTCGAGAAGCCGCGCATGGAAATCTTTGAGGCAGCGCTTCGCGCGATGAAGGCGCGCGCCGGCGAAAGCCTGTACGTGGGCGATTTGTACTCCGTGGACTATGTGGGAGCCCGCAACGCGGGAATGCAGGCGGTCTTGTTCGATGTAGCTGGTGCCTATCGCGACCGTGAACTGCCTCGCGTGGAGTCGCTGGAGCAGCTCGAAACCTGGCTCCAGCGATAGAGACCTCGAGTGCGTGGCTCACGCTGGCAGGACCCTACAACTCCAGAATCTGATGGTCGTGGCAATCAGTGCGCATCGATGTCGTGAATGCTGTGCAGAAGTTCGGTTCCATGGCGAGCAACGAAATATGCTCCGGCTACGCCTCGTCTCCTGCAGGGCATTTTCCGGATAGAGCGCTTGGCTGAGGGCCTCCGCATGACGACTGACAACTTCGCTGCGGCGCAATTCTGCGGCCATGGCCCGTTCCCGAAGGCGGTCCAATTGGTACCGCATTTTTGAAGCTCCGGTCTGGCTGGCTTCAACTAGCGTCGGATCGAGTTTGGCCAGCGCTTCCTTCAGTCCGGAAAAAGATTCTTCGACCGACTGGTTCGCGCGTTCGAAGGCGGCCTGCAAACCTGCTGGCAGAGTTCGCGCAGCCAGCGTCTGGCGAAGCGCTCAGGCCCGTCGAATACTTCCCGCACTGCGATGCCGTACTGCCCCAGCCAGCGCTGCACTCTTGGGCTCGACCAGCGTTGCTGAGAAACGAGGCACGATCGGTGTCACCCGGCCCATGAAATTTCTTCATAGACTGCGCCCACCTGCGCAAAATATGCCGCCTCGGCAGCTCCGCCTGTGTAGGCCAGCGTGGGCAGAAGATAATCCTGCACGACCGGCCGCAAGAGCACGTTGGGACTGAAGTTTTCCGGCGCTGCAGCGATGCGATCCAGCAGTTCAGCGGACGAAAGCTTCTCCGCTCCTTTTTCGCCGCCGATGGCGAACTCCACAGCATGGTTCGCCCCATCCCGGCGGTGGATCGGCCGTGCGTGCGCCCTCGCGCAACGTGAAAAGCAATACCGAAGACTCCGTCACTCTTCACCTGCTGGTAATAACCTGCACTCTCCAGCGCCTGGCCTCGCGCCAGCAAGGCAGCATCTAGATCTTCCGCGCGTTCGATAGCAGCTCGATAGACAGGCGCCGCAACGCGATGCAGTTCCGGCATCGGCAGCATCCAGAAGAATCACGCCCCAGTGGCTGAACAGGCGCGCATAGAAGCGGGCAAAAGCTGTGCCCAGCGTCTCCCCGGGACGATAAGACTCGCGCAGGAGTTGCGACGCCTCGGAATCTCCCAGCAGCGATACGGCTTCTTCCACGACCGGCAAGATCTCCTCTCCGAGGCACACGTCGCTTACCGGCGCGCCGGTAACACCTTGGCTGGAAGTGGCAGCGTGCGCAAAAGGCCGTCAGGGCCCGGGTATCGAAACATGATTCACTTCAGCGAGATCGTGATCCGACGTAGCCAGCCAGAAGACAGGAACGGCATCGATGCCCGCGGCCGTCGCCTCTTCCGCCAACTTGATGGCGGTCAGAGCTTTGTAGATCGCAAACATCGGTCCGCCGAACAGGCCGACTTGCTGCCCGGTAACGATCGCAGCCGCGCCCTGGCGAAGGCGATAAGGTTGGCGAAAGTCTGCGGCGAGGCGTTCCAGGATTGGTTCTGCCGCTCAAGAATCGTGCTGACGCGCTCCCGGCGGGACGGATCATACTGCAGTGCGGAAGCCTCCGCCTTCGACCATTCGCTAAAATGCGGAGAGTGCGGGTAGAAAGGCTGGACGCTGGGAGAGTAAGAGAGGAAATCGGTGAACAGGCGGGTGGTATGCGGGATTTGGGTAAAGGGCAGACACTGAGCTTTCACCGCTGGCTCTCCTGACATCGCCGGTTGCTACAGTGTTGGACGGATGAGACCATCGCCGGTCAACGTCCTCCTGTCTCATTCTGCAGATCTCATTCTACAGATCGCGTCGTAGTAGAGATGCCGCAAAACAGGCCCAAGATGCAAGATAATGGCGACGTCAGGGAAGGAATGCACGATGAGTTTGGCAGTTTCTCCGTTGCATATCGTCACGCCTGTCACGCTGGAAGGGCTCCGCCGTTCGCCTGGAACCAATTCGCCGCGAACACGCCGAGATATTCTGGGAGGTTGCCAAGGACGCTCTCGACGATATATTCCAATGGATTCCCTACCGCATGAAGACGCGCGGGGACTTTCAGCAGCTGGTGGAAAAGTCTTTGACGAGCAGGAACGCGGCGAATCGGTAGTCTTTGCTACCGTCGAGCGTAGTTCCGGGTCAAGTAATCGGCAGCACCCGCTTCATGAACATCGACCGCGTCAATCGCCGGGTGGAAATCGGTTCGACCTGGATTGCTCCAGCGTGGCAGCGCACCGCCGTCAACACCGAAGCGAAATATCTCATGCTGCGCCATGCCTTCGAAGTCTGGCAATGCATGCGCGTCGAACTCAAGACCGATGCGTTGAATCAGCGGTCGCGCAACGCGATCCTCCGCATCGGCGCGAAGGAAGAAGGCACATTGCGCAGGCATTTGATCACCTGGACCGGCCGGGTGCGCGACTCGGTCTACTTCAGCATCTTGGATACGGAGTGGCCGAGCATAAAAGCTAGGCTCGAAGCGATGCTTGCGCGAGACAATCCGTGAAATCGCTTGAGTCCAACCGGGAGGCACTGTGAAAGCGGTTGGCGTGCTCTAGTGAATCTGAACTCCAGGGTCATTCTTCCTGCTGTCTTCCTGCTTAGTCGCTTTGCGGACGGGAGTTCGATCGAAAACGGAGTCCGAGAGCGTCCTCAAGAACGCCAAAAGATTGAAACCAAGGAGTTCGCTCGTCATCAAATTAGGTGTTGACTTCCGTGCTTCCGAACCCTAGTCTGGAACTAGCTCTTTGAGTATGGCCAATCCCACCAGTGGGGGCGTCACGGCTTCGACGGAGATGCTTGCGGCCAAGAGGCATGCCGGGGTGCACACACCCGTAATCGTGGGCAAAATGATAATTGCCAATCAACAAATGGCATACGCAGCCTAATTAATTAGGCAGCCGCTTTCCACCGCTTCGCCCTTGGGCGGTGAGCGAGCGTCACACAGAGGGCTGCTCTTCTCCGCTACGTCTGGGCGGGGAGGTTAAGATCTCAGGCTAGCGGCTAGCGTTTCTTGTCCGTTCTGAGCGTGGGCCGCGAACGTCCTCGGGTAATGCCGAGGGCATGAACGGGAATAAGCATGTAGTCTCTTGACCAGTAACATTTTCGGACGCGGGTTCGACTCCCGCCGCCTCCACCACTATCTCATTTATTATCAATTGTTTACGGACAAATTTTAATTTCGCACAATGTTCGTACAGTCACCTCTGGAAGAGGCGGACCCCTCTTCTGCTCAGACCTCAGCAGTAGCCGAGTAGAGCAAACACTTGCCCCGGGTCCGCCAACCGGAAGGCCGCAGTGCTTTCACATCTGAGGCAAACTTCATCAACATCAGTCGAATACACCGCCGGAATGAGAAGCTCGGTGCGCGCGGCGATTGCCTCACGCAGCAGATCCGCCGCCTCTGAGAATCTCCTGGGATCCTCTAACTTACGGTGCTCCTGCCAGACACTTTCGATATACTCCGGCTTCGCAAAGTCCACCAAACGAAGAAAGTCACGCGCGAATTTCGGCGCTAGATTCTGTTCGCGAAGCAGATCGCAGCACAGACGCGCGTGTCTTGCGACAAGATCCTCGAAGGCCACAATTTGGAACGCGGATTCGACCAGTTCGATGCTCTGCGCACGCTCCATCTCGGACCCGTATGCACGGAACACGTCAATCCTCACTGAAGTGTCAGGGTCCACGGCCTGCAACATGGTTTTTGCTGGGGGGTCATGTGGATGTACATGCCGTGACAAAACCACGGCGCCGAGGCTTGGGGGAATACAATCGAAGCGCGCAGCGATGAAGTCCAGGTCGTGCAACGGTCGCACGCAAGGCTGGGCGCCCATCTGATGCAGATGCAGCTCGATTGCAGTCCCGCCGGTCAGCGCCCAGCGCGAGATGTCATACTTCGCAAGTAGGCGCAGCGTACGCACCGCACGGACGGCATCATCCTTTTCATAGAAAGCATTTATATCCATCTCTGCACCCCCAAGTCTTATTTCCCAGCAACCGCTCGCTAGCTTTATCAATCTTATACCGACCTTGACAAGTAAGCACATGCTTACGTATAAAGCGGTAAGGGAATGCTAACCAATCGTATGCCCGGCACCCGGACCGCCAGCCATCGAAACCCGCGCTTCGCAGGGGACGTGTTTTACGCCATTGCGGACCCTACACGACGCGCGCTGCTCGATCTTCTCGCCCAGGGTGAAGAACCGGTCAATTCCCTCGCCGAGCGCTTCGCAATGACCCGTCCGGCCATTTCGCAACATCTTGGCCATCCTGCTCAGAACGCGCCTCGTGCGCGCGCGGCGCGTCGGCAGGGAGCGCCGTTACCGGCTCCGGCCCCAGCCACTGGAACAAATCTACAACTGGGTTGCCGTTTACGAACGTTTCTGGACCGGGAAGCTGGAGGCGCTCGGCGTACACCTGCGAAAACGCTCGTGAAACGCGACCTCAGTTTCGAGATGGTTTATCCGAACCGCCCGGAAGAAGTCTGGCGTGCCCTGACCAATCCCGTTGATTTGGCGCACTGGCTAATGGAAAACGACTTCGCGCCGCGCATAGGACACAAATTCCACTTTCGTTCGAAATCGAGATTCGGGTTCGAACGAATTATTCCATGTGAAGTAGTCGAAGTCGACGAGCCGCGGGTTCTGTCATACCTCTGGGGCAGCAAAGGAAGCGTCGTAACCTTTCGGCTGGAGCCGGTGGTCGAGGGAACACGATTGTGTCTTGAGCACCGGGGTTTCGGTGGCGCACGCGGACTCGCACTGGCCTGGGTGTTGAGCCATGGATGGGCACACAAGATCAATCAACGCTTACCGGCCGTGCTCTCGCGCATGGTCTTGCAAAAGGATGTTGAAGGGCTTGTCTGGACCGGTGTAAGCCGTGGAGTCTGAAGCGCGAACGCTTTCCGAGCGCGGATGCCAAAGGGCAGCTTCCTGGCCGCAAGCAGGATCCGTTTGAAGACCGGACTTCGGGAGAAAGGAGAGGAAAAGGCATGATTACCAAGCTGAGCCTTGTCACCATCCTGGTGCACGATCAAGAGGAGGCCCTCCGGTGGTTCACCGAGATCCTTGGCCTCAAGAAGCTGCAGGATGCGCCCTACGGGAAAGGGGCGCGATGGCTGGTTGTGGCACCACAAGATCAGAGCGACTTCGGCATCGTTCTTCAACAGCCAGTGCCCGAGGAGCACGGTGCCGAGCGCGCACGCCTGAAGACGGAACAGGTCGGAAAAGGCACGACCTGGGTATTCCGGGCTGACGACCTGGACGAAACCTACGAGACCCTGCGCGAGCGTGGCGTAAATTTCCTGGGTCCGCCCACGAAGCTGTCGTGGGGACGGCAAGCCATTTTCGAGGACTTGTACGGCAATCAGTACGCCTTGATGGGCAAGTGAGGAAATAGCCCCATGCAGCGGTGAGCGGGAGGAATAAATGAACAGGCTTCTCTCGATTGGGATCGTGCTGCTCCCCTCCATGGTGGTTCCTGCGCAAGATAAGCGCAGCCCCATCGAAGTGCCGCAGGTACTAAACCGAGGTCTCGGGATGGTGACCGCACCATACACGGACCGCCCCCCGGATATCACACTTGTACCGCACGGACCAGACGCGCGGCACGGACATGTTTGGGTGCAGAGCGTGGGTTACGGTCTGCTCATCGTCGGGGAAGTCGATGGTAGGCCGCCTGACTTCCCGCGCAACAAGAACCTGATTCTTGAGAGAGACCATGTTGAGATTTGGCTGGCCGGCGCCAGAGATCCCGAACTGCCTCCGATTGGCTGGGGCAACCGGCTCCAGGAAGAAGTCACTTTACCGAACGGGGCAGACTCCTGCGAAGACTGGGTAAAGAAAAGCGTCTCCGAAAACACAGAGGCGATGGAACAAAAGTGCCGACGTTGGGCAGACATGCAGACTCACTACCGTCCGTATTTCAAACGGCTTTTCGTGCACCAGTATTTGGTCACACCGAACTATGCAGTCGAATCCTTTGCTGCGCCCGCATACGATGAGATCACCACCCACTTTGCCACCGACCAGCCCGGCAGCGAGGAAATCCCGGCGCCACTTAAGCCTCACAGTCATCTGCAGATGTGGTCCGGTCCCGGCAAAAACCATGTCGGCTATACGTTCGAGATCATGATTCCGTTTATAGACTTTCCGCCGCTCTCTGAGACCGAACTGAGCGATTTGCGTTTGCTGGTTGATGTCTTTGACGCACCAGAGCCGGGAAATAAAGTAGGAGCTTATTCCACGTCGTCTCCATCGCGTGTCTATGGTAAGCCTGAGACCTTCAATCTGCTTCGCTTTGATCCGCCACATCACTTCCACCTCACGCCGTGCGACCTTCCTTTGGGCGGAAAAGACGAATATGGGAATCGTTACGCGGCATGGTTCGTCCCAAACACTGACCAAGACTGGGAGTTCGACTCAGATGCTTTCGTTGTAGCGAACGATGGCGGCTCGTATCCGGCTGGGCCGGAGGCGCTATCGCCGATTGCGCGTCCACTGCATTATTTCTGGCACGGAATCTCTGAGAGCGAATGGGTTTGTGGGCCACACTTGAGCTATCGAAAAGGCGAGAAGACACAGAATCTTGATGTGCACGTTGACGAACATGGCTTCGACGCGCACCGCCTGCCAGGAGGAGACCTGCTGATCAAGGTTGGGCCGCGGGCATACGGGGTGAATAGCTCGGCGCAGTGCGGAGCTTGCCCGCGAACCGAGCTGCGGATTCTTCGTCTCAGTGCGGACATGAAAATTCATGAGGCGCTGCAACTGGGAGGTGTTGTCGATACCGGAACCGGAATTTCGCAAGATTTCACTGTCTCGCCGGACTGGTCGCACGTTGTACAGTACGACCAGCACGGCTTAACTGAGCTAGGCCAGCCTCAGGCGTGGTCCTCGACAACGTGGTGTTTGGGCGAATCTGAGTATCAACAGTGCGGGCACAACGACAACGTTCAGCCGCCTGATCCGCCCGTTTTAAAGGAATTGCGCAATGCTGGCTAGCAGCAACTAAAGAAGGAAAATGGCATCACGAAGCTGTCGCGTTCCATTGACCGTTCCCCGCGTTACTTAGACTCGGTGATTCCACTGAAGCCGTTCTGCGACGCTTCGCATTTTAGTTCCCCATAAACCGGCCATAGATCGGCTGAAGCGATCGAGCCGCTTGCTTTTCTGTGGACGAATGACGGGCAACCCGTAGTACTCGAGACGGCAAGCCGGCATACGGAAGAAATGGAAAGGCGGTGACTGACGGTATCGCAGGAAGCTAGGTGCTTTTTCGATCCATCCCTGTGGATCTATGCGATTTTGTGGTCGCCATGTGGTGCCCGTGGAACTCGAAAGCGAAAAGTATTTTCGTACAATAAACGCACAATGGATCGGACAATGGGGCCGTTTTAGCCGTTGTGGCAGTTCCTGGAATCAATAAGTTACGTGTTATCAGTACCCTGAATAGTTCAACTCCCGCCGCCTCCACCACTATCTCCCTTTATCCCTTTTCATCTCACGCCGTAGTCCCATGGTGCCGAGGTTCTTCAGGCAGTTGCAGCGACATCGACCGGCACCTTCCTGCGAATGAACAAATCGTCATCTTCCGGAAAAGATGCGGTTATATTCCGCACATATCGTAGTTTCGTTGCGCTTAGTCGCAAGACGAGGACGTCGTGCCATTGGAAAGCGTGAAGCAGAGGGCATCGAGGAAGACTCTTCGGAACCTGCGTTATGATTTCCCTAGCATTCTTGTTGCTTACCTGTTCGTTGTTTTGGCTCCGTCTCTCATTGCTCAAACGGCTGGTACCGGGGTCTTGGCGGGCCGGGTTACCGACGCGTCCGGCGGCATGATTGGAAATACCGCCGTGACAGCGACGAACGTCGAGACGGGACAAACCCAAAGCGTCACGACAGGGCCCGATGGCACCTATAAGTTTGACGGGTTGCCACTGGGAAACTACCTGGTGAAGTTTGAGGCCGCCGGTTTCAAGACCATCGAAATTCCGTCCGTGACGGTAAACGCGACTGGAACGGCAGTGCAGGACGGAAAACTGGAAGTCGGCAACCAAGTCACCGGCGCACCGATACCGGCCCAGCAGGAAAACCTGCCTAACGCCCCTTCCAGCAGTCCTTCGGCACCTTCCCTTTCGGATCTTGGCCTTACCCCGGAGCAGACTCAGGGAAACCCACGAGAACAGGCGCTGCTCGACAAACGGACGCACATGCTAAAGATCCATCAGCGGATGGGTTTGATCACGACGATACCGCTCGTTGCGACGGTGATCCTCGGTCCTGGCGCTGGCGGCAAAAGTGAAGGCACGGCTACTCGCGATTTACACGTGGCGCTAGGCAGCCTGACGGGAGATCTGTACGGCATCACCGCTTACTACGCCATTCGCGCCCCCAGAATCCCCGGAACCAAAAAGCGCGGTCCGATAAAATTTCACGAGGCGATGGCGTGGATTCACGGGCCGGGCATGATCGCCACGCCCATTCTTGGGGCAATGGCGTTCAGTCAGAAGAACAATGGAGAGAAAGTCCACGGGATCGCCCAGGCACACGGCCCCGTGGCCATCGTTACGGCCGGGGCGTTTGGCGCCGCGCTCTTGTCGGTTTCCGTTAAGTTCTAACGCTTATGAACATCAGAACCGTTGCCGCTTGCCTTCTGCTGGCGCTTCCGCCGCTTGCCTCGGCGGCAGACACCCAATGGGTCCTTGGACAAAATAGTCTGACCTACCACGTGTCCCACCCGCTGCATGAGTCCGAGGGTGTGAGCCACGCGGCGCGAGGCAAGGGCGTTTGCCATGCCGGACAGTGCGATTTCCTGATCGCGGTAGCCGTGAAGTCGTTTGATTCGGGCGACAGCAACCGCGACCTTCATATGGTTCAGGTCACGCGCGGCGCGGAGTTTCCTCTAGTGACGGTGCGCACCCGCTTGCCCGAATCAGCTGCCGCATCGGCGACGGTGAATGCCGACTTGGAGATCCAGTTCGCTGGCCAGACTGTCCAGTACAAGCAGGTTCTTTTCAAACTGGAGACACACGGTGGCGAGACTCGCATCACCGGGACAATTCCTGCCACCCTATCCGACTTTAAAATCGATCCCCCGTCGCTCCTCACGCTCCCGGTCAAGAACGAGATCCCCGTGCGCGTGGACATGACTTGGCGTCCGCAGTAAGCGATTCTGAGGGGTTTCCTGCATCCCACCTGGAGGTGTAAAGTCTTGGACTGGCGGGAATCTTCCATGCGACTGCTGTTGGTAGAGGATGACGTATCCATTCAGGAGTTCTTGAAACGGGCACTCGTAGAGGCCGGATACCAGGTGGATACAGCCAGCACGGCGAGGGCCGGCGAAGCCATGGCCCTGGAGGGTATTCACGATGCCTTCATCATCGATCTTGGTCTTCCAGACATGGACGGATTGGACTTAATAGCCCGCTGCCGCGCCCAAGGTAATTCGGCGCCCGTCTTAATCCTGTCTGCCCGGCGCTCCGTGGACGAGCGTGTCCGGGGACTTGAGCAGGGTGGGGACGACTATCTCACGAAACCGTTTGCTCTTCCGGAACTGCTGGCGAGACTCAGAAATCTCCTGCGCCGCTCTGCTCTGCCGCAAAATGAATCGGTGCGTCTGCAGGCCGCCGACCTGCAACTTGACCTGGTACGTCGCGAAGCGCGACGAGGCGATCACTTGTTGCAATTGACCCCACAGGAATTTTCTCTGCTGGAGTATCTGTGCCGCAATGAAGGCCGCGTGGTAACTCGAACCATGATTCTGGACCACGTCTGGCGTATGCGGATTGATCCCGCGACCAACGTCGTGGACGTCCATATTTATCGCTTGCGCAGCAAAGTGGACCATGACACGCCGCGCCCGCTGATCCACACCATTCGTGGCGTCGGCTACGTGCTCAAGCATGCCTAAGAATCTACGCGCCACCGCCGCCTGGCGGATCTCGATTTGGACAACGCTGGCTTTCGCGCTCGGAACTGCCGTGGCGTTTTCCATAGTTTACTTCCTGGTCGCCCAGGGCCTCCGGGAGCGCATTGATACCTGGCTTAGCGGCGAAGCTGAAGTTCTGGCTAGGGTCTCCGTTGATACACCCAGCGATCACCTTTATAAGCGGATCGTCGGAGAGGTGGCCGAACTCGCTACTCAGGAAGTGCCGGATGAGCGCAATGCCCGTGGGGAACGCCTGAATTCCGTCTTCTTCCTGGCAACAGGCGCAGCGAACGAAGGACCGTTGTGGGTAGGCCCGGGAGCCAAGGATGCCTTTGTCACTGCGATTCAGCGGGCGAAGCTCGTTCCCGGGGTTCCCAAGTCCATTGCCGTGGAAGGGTTGCACGAAACGTTCCGAGTCGTTGTCAAGGCGCAAGAAGGCAGAATCGTTTATCTGGGACTCTCAGATCGCGGTGCGAATCGTATGCTGCACCGACTGGCCCGCCGTTTTCTCATGGTCTGGGGCGGCATGTTTCTGCTCGGCTTCCTGATCTCGTACTGGAGCGCCCGCCGTACTCTGGTCCGTGTCGAACGCATCACCGAAACGGTCGCTCGAATTGGCACCGAGGACTTGGAAGAACGACTGCCCGAGCCAGTGAACTCCGACGAAATCTCGCGATTGGCGAACACTTTTAATCGCATGCTGGACCGGGTTCAGTCTTCGGTGAACCAGCTTCGAACCGTCACCGGCGCAGTCGCACATGATCTGAAAAGCCCAGTAACCCTGATTCGTGGAACGCTCGAATCCGCGTTATGTGATGAAGGGAACGAGCGCTGGCGCGATTCCGTGGGAGAAGCGATCGAAGGCCTGGACCGGCTCTTGCAGTTGCTAAATACCACGCTCGATCTTGCCGAAGCTGAGGCGGGTGCGCTTCACATGGAGCTCCGCCCCGTGGATTTTTCCGACGTCGTGAGACAACTGGTTGATATTTATCAGCCGGCCATGGCTGAGCGCCATCTCGAGGTCACCAGTGACCTCGAAGAACACGTGGTAGTCGATGCTGACTTGCCTCTGCTGAATCGAGTGGTAAGCAATTTGCTTGAAAACGAATTGACTCACTTGCCGCTGGGATGCCGAGTCGACATTCGGTTACATTCGCACGATGGCTCAGCAGAATTAGTGATTGAAGACAATGGTCCGGGGTTCCCGCCTGAGATTGGCAGCACTGTTTTCAAGAGATTCGTAAAGGGAAAGCATTCACCCGGACACGGTCTCGGACTTGCTTTTGTGGATGCGGTTGCCCGGGCCCATGGCGGCGAAGCCAAGGTCTCAGATCGCGCGAGTGGCGGCGCGGTAATAATTGTGTTGCTTCCAGTCCATGTGCTCGAAACCGCGCTGACCTGACGCTACAGACTCCGCGACGTGTGAAGACAGTCTCAAACTACTGCGGCGTCCACCGCGCGTGGGTTGTGAAAAGACCGTTAACAAAGCAGATCTGGTAGGCGACGAAAAGACCGAAGCCAAGACTTAGCAGCCCCGAAGCGAATGCCAATCGCCGGGAAAACTTCTGGCGACCCTTTCCCACCATTGTGAACGCAGAGGCCAAGCTCATCGTGATCAGCATCATGCCCGCAATGGTCCCCACTCCAAAGATCAGCAGATACGCAATTGCCCAATGGACATCTCGAATCGTGGTGAGGACCAGCAACGCTACTGCCGCTGAACCCGCAAGTCCGTGAACCACGCCCACTACGAACGGCCGTATATATTGATACACCCCGCTCCTTCCGAAGGCATGGTCGAGCCATGTGAGCGGTGCGTGATCGGACGGATGGGGATGGGACTCGGGCACGTGAGTATGGGGATGGCTGTGAACGTATCCGCCGTGGCTGTGGGCATGCGAGTGGACGACTTCCGCTTCATCATGAGCGCCAACTGATCCGGGTGGCACGGATCCTTCAGGCATGGACCGCAAAAACCCAGCCACATTCGCCACCCCCAGGATAATCAGCATTACCGCGACCGATAACTCCATGCTGAGCCCGAGCCGCACCGGAATGACGAGATTGAAGAGGATAATTCCAGCGCCGACCACGAAGATGGTAACGGTGTGGCCAACGCCCCAGAATGCTCCGATCAGCGCCGATCGACGATGTTGCGCTGATTGCTGACGATGGTCGTGACCGCGATAACGTGGTCGGGATCGGTGGCGTGGCGCATCCCCAGAAAAAATCCCACCGCGAGGATGGAGAAGAAGCCGATCATGTGTTCCGCCTGGGTTTATTTAGAATTGAGTGCTCAGAACATGTATTAGATCGATTCAGCGGACCGATCGCTTAGACAACTGCTGCCTGTCGCTGCTCGTATCAGGCGCGCTGCAAGAAATCCCAAATACTCTTCCATGCCCTCGCCGGTCTTGGCAGAAAGCCGAAAGACCGGCATGCCCGGGCGTACTGCCTGGATGTTGTTGTACGCGGTTTCCCAGCTAAATTCAACTGCTGCTGCCAAGTCGATCTTGGTGACGATCGCAACATCGGCGCTGTTGAAGATCGTCGGATACTTGAGCGGTTTGTCTTCGCCCTCCGTTACCGAAATGAGCACCAGGCGAAGATCTTCTCCCAAGTCATACGAAGAAGGACAGACCAGGTTGCCGACATTTTCGATAAAGAGAAAATCCAGCTGGTTGAGATCCCATTCCTCCAGGGCGTTTTGGACCATGGCGGCTTCGAGGTGGCAGAGAGTCCCGGTCGTGATTTGCTTGACTGGGGCCTGGCTGCGCGCCAAACGCAGCGCATCATTCTCGGTGGCAAGGTCACCCACAAGAGCAGCGACGCGGTAATTTGGCCGAAGCAGAGTCAGAGTCTTTTCGAGGAATGAGGTCTTGCCGGAGCCTGGGCTGGAAACCAGGCTCACCACGAACACTCCGGCGGCGCGAAAACGGTCGCGCAGGCTCCGCGCCACGACATCATTTTGCTTCAGAACATTCTTGCGGACTTCAATCAAACGGGGTTCGGGACGCATTCCTGTATCTCCAGTGCAACCACTTCGAGTTCCTTCCCTTGCACAATTTCAGAGGAGGGGGTACCGCATTCCGGGCAGCAAAACAACTGCATCGAGCTCAGCGGCCGCTGTGCCTGGCAACTCGGACAAAAGATCACGACGGGAACGTCTTCCACAAGCAGGCGCGAACCTTGCAGAGGAGTATTCTCGCAGGCCATTTCGTAACACGAGAGGAGGGCCTCTTTCACCACGCCGGACAAGGCTCCCAGCTTCAGATGCACCGCATTCAATCTGGACTCCGCGACGTTCTGCCTCTTCCTCGGCCAGTTCCACGATGCTCATCGCGATAGAAAGTTCATGCATGGCTTCCTAACTCGGTGGTCGCCTCTCCAATCGCGCATGGGCCATCAAAGCGGCCGAATGCCGCCAGCGCCGCCTGCCCCAGGCTGATGCCGCCATCGTTAGGAGGGACGCACGTGATTGGTCCAGACCTGCAGCGATCCCCGCGTCAGAAGAGAATTCAGATCTTCGAGCAGCAACTCGTTCTGGAAGACGCCGCCGGAAAGAACAACCGTATCCAGATCCGTGACTGCGAGAGATTGCGTTCAGCGCATCCCGCAAGCCCTGAGCGATTCCCCGCTGGAAAGAGCGCGCAATTTCGTTGCACATCGCGGCCACGAACCCGGTCTTGCGCCACCGCTGCAGCAGCGGGCGAAAATCGAGTTCACCGCCGATGAACGGGAAGGGATAAGGCTCGCGTCAGCAGGCGCGCAGCGCGCGAGTTGCTCCAGCCATATGGCGGCCTGGCCTTCGAAACGTCACCTCGCGGGTAAATCCGAGGAGCGCCGCAGCGGCGTCGAACAGACGCCCTACAGAGGTAGTGGCAAACGTGCGGACGTTCTTTGCGTACCAACTCAATCGCATTCCGGTAGCGCTCGGGGAAAGTTGAAGGGCTACTCAAGCAAGTCCGGCAGGCCATCCACCTGAGCGAGAAATCCAGCTGCTGCCTGCACTGGGTAGTGCGCCGCGGCGTCGCCGCCGGCGAGAGCCGCCGGGCGCAAATGAGCCACGCGGGCGAAACCTTCCTGCACGCTGCCGACAAAGATCTCGCCGCCCCAGATCGACCCGTCGTCTCCATATCCGGTGCCGTCGAAGCTTACGCCGACGACTCGCTTCGTCCACTCCCTGCGCTCTGCGAGCACAGATGCCACGTGTGCGCGGTGGTGCTGCACCGCGTAGTTTTGCGGAGTAGCGAAGCCCAAGCGGCGGCGTGAGCGGTTGAGCGATATTCCGGGTGAAGATCGTGCACCAACAGCAATTCGTCCCAGCGCACTTCGTACATCGAGACCAGATCATCGATGGTTTCTTGAAAGGCGCGGAGCGACTGGTAATGGTCGAGATCGCCAATGTGCTGGCTGACAAAGGCCTGGCCATCCACAACCAGCGTGATCGCGTTCTTCAGATCTGCGCCCAGCGCGAGTATGGGACGCTTCAGCCGGAAGCGATGCAACCGCTCCTGGAGCGTAACCGCGAGCGCGGCGCAGGATCACAGGACCGAAAACTCCAGCGCGGCCACGGAGTCGTCCACGCGGCGCGCGATGGGCCGCTGGCCGATCAGGAACGAGTCGGCAACTCCTGCGAGGCGCTGCAATGCGTCGTCGTCTTCGTAAGCGATCGGTTCACTGGATCGATTCGCGCTGGTCATGACCAGAACATCGGGAGCACCGGCTGCGAATAGCAAGTGTTGCAGCGGCGTGTAGGGCAACATTACGCCGAGTTCGTTGTTGCCGGGTGCGACCTCCGCGAGTGTCTATCTTGGCAGGCGCAAGCACGATGGGCCGCGCGACGGAAGTGAGCATCGCTTCAGCCTCCGAGGACAGCTCCGCCAGCGTGCTTGCGATGCTGAGGTTCTTTGCCATCAAAGCGAAAGGTTTTTCTTTGCGGTATTTGCGATCCCGCAAAGCCGCGACCGACCGCGGGATTCCGGGCATCGCAGGCGAGGTGATAGCCGCCGAGTCCTTTCACCGCGAGAATCCCGCCGGCACGAAGAATCTCTGCCGCGCGGCGGATGGCTGTCGTTACTTCCGGCAGTATCGTGATTCGGATAGACATGATTCGGATGGAGGTAATAGTGCGGACCACAGGCGGGACAGGCGACGGGCTGCGCGTGAAAGCGGCGGTTGGTGGGATCGCGGTATTCTCTCTCACACAAGGCGTCGAGTGGCCACGGCTTCATGGTGGTGTTCGGCCGGTCGTAAGGCAAAGCCAGCACCACGCTGTAGCGCGGGCCGCAGTTTGTGCAGTTGATATAGGGATACAGGTAGCGAGGATTGGCGGGGTCGAAAAGCTCGTTCAGGCAATCGTCGCAAACCGGAAGGTCGGGAGAAATGCGCACCGTCGGGTGTTTGTGGTGCTGGCTTTCCCGTATCGTGAATCCGGTTAGGCCAACCGGCTCAGAAGAGCGAACCTCGATTTCTGTGATACTGGCCGCGGGTGGGGGCTGCGATTTCAAATCCCGTACGAAAGTTTCGAGACTCGGTCTCGACGCCTTCGAGATGGATTTCAACCCCTTCTTCTCCGTTCAGCACCCAGCCATGCAGCGCGTTGAGCGCAGGCCATGCGATAGATAAAGGGACGGAATCCCACGCCTTGCACTACGCCGCGAACTTGAATCGACAAGGCACTGGCCATGGTTATTCACGCTACGTCGAAGCCGATATTCTGCAGACTGGCGCTGGTAATGTGCTCGGCGAGAATTACTCGTCTACGAGGCAACCGTGACCTTGCCAGCCGACCTGGATCACTTTGCCATCCTCGACCAGGATGGGCACGGTGCGCTGTCCACCGGAGATTTCGCGCATGCGTTGGCGCGCCGCGGGATCGGCTTCGACGTCGTACTCTACAAATTCACTGCGCTTCCACTCAAGCCAGTCGCGCATTTCGCCGGTGTGGGGACAGCGAGCTGTGCCGAAAAGTTCAAGCGTGGCCACGAGCCAGCACCTCCAGCGATTCGCGCATGACATGGTAGATCGAGGCCTGCACCTCTTGAATGCGGGGGATGTAGTCGCAGTTCACGACGATGGGAAAATCCGCCAGCCGCTTGCGCTTGATCTCGCCGCCATCGTAACCGAGCAGCGCAACGGTGAGCATATTTCGTTTGCGGGCTTCTTCGAGCGCGGCAATGATGTTGCGCGAACCGCCGCTGGTGGAGATGCCGATGGCAACATCCTCAGGACGAGCCTGCGCGATTAACTGGCGAAGGAAAATAGCATCGGTGCCAATGTCGTTGGCGACAGCGGTGATGTTTGCCGGCTCCAGGGAAAGCGAAACTGCTGGAATGGACTCGTACCCGGCTGGTGGAAGCACGCAATCGATGGCGAAATCGTTTGCGTCCGTGGCAGAGCCGCCATTGCCGAAAATAATGAGTTTGCCACCGCGGCGCAGGCGTTCATGAATCGCAAGCACGCTGTTGCCGATCTGTTCGGCCTCTTCCGCGGCGACTTGCGCGCGCAGCCTGGCATCATCCTGCGCTTTCATCAAGATGGATGCGGCAACTTCGGCCGCTATGTCTGCTGGTGGCTTGTTTTTCCGTTCCCAAGAAATGGATAGAGAAACCCGGACGCTCCCACATCATGGCCTAGTTCGCGGTGCTCGAAAAAAACATGCACGGTTTCCCATAGCGTGTGGTAGAGGATCTCGATCATCTCCTGATGCATGAATGGATCTTGCGTGGCCGCGTCCACGGCATAAGAGCCTTCAAGGCCGGGGAGAGCGAATGTCATCGCATCCATTCAGGCTGCGCTTCCTGGAGGGTCGCCCAGACTTCCGGATCACCCTCCGGCGGACCGAATCCCATCACGATGTCTTCGGGATGAAGAATCGCCTGGAGCCAAGGACGAAATAGAACGGAAAGATCCAGAGCCGGGCAGAGCGCGTTTGCCGACGATCACGGGATGAACGAACTCCACAGAAACATGCTGCGCATCGGTGGCGTAGGGTCCGCGGCCAAAGGCGAGCAGACGGCCGCCACGCAGAAAGCGTTCCGACATTTCGCGGCAAGCTTCAGCCAGGCGCGGACGCTTCGCGCGAAAAGAAATGCTCGAAAAGTTGATTACGTTCGAGGAGCCGCTCTTCGATCTGGCTCGCAAGATGCGAGGGTGTCAGCGTCGCGTGTGTCGGTGAGAATTTCATCTTCATTCAACAAATTCGCGTTCAACATTCAACAAATTCGCGGCAAGGGATCGCCAACGAGCATATCTACGATTCGGCTGCCCCCATAAAGGGTTGTCACCAGAACTGTGCCAGCGGGCTGTTCGCGAACTTCGCCGATTACCTGCGCTTCACTTCCGCCCGGCGCCAGGCTCAATGCATTGATCGCGGCATCGCTGTACTCCGGGAGAGACGACGGCGAGGAACTGACCCTCATTCGCAATGTGCAAGGGATCGAGTCCGAGCAATTCACAGGCGCCGCGCACGGTATCGCGCACCGGAATCTGATCCTCGAAAAGAACCATGCCGAGTCCGCAATCGCGCGCCAATTCATTGAGAGATGTTGCAGCGCCGCCGCGGGTGGGGTCGCGCATCCAGCGAATACCCGGGCCGGCGGCCTGCACGAGGGTTTCGACCAGAGGCAATACCGAGCGCGTGTCGGAACGAAGGTCAGCTTCGAAATCGAGCTCGCCGCGCGCCAGCAGAATGGTGATGCCATGATCGCCGATGGGTCCGGAAAGCAAAATTCTGTCGCCGACGCGCACGGAGCGAGGATCGATGGTGACGCCATGAAGCAGGCGTCCGATGCCGGTGGTGGTGACGTACATCTGATCCGCTTTGCCGTGTTCGACAACCTTGGTGTCGCCGGCGGCGATGCGGACTCCCGCGTCCCGCGCAGCCTTTGCCATGGCGCGAACTTCGGCTTCGAGAACTGGAGTGGGCAGGCCAGCCTCCAGCACAAAGGTGACTACCAGGGCTTCCGCTTTCGCTCCTGAGACGGCCAGGTCATTCACGGTGCCGTTCACGGCAAGTTCGCCGATTGAGCCACCGGGAAAACTCAGCGGCTTAACCACAAAACTGTCGGTAGTAATGGCAACCGTGGTGCCGTTGATGTCGACGTGCGCGGCGTCGCCGAGTGGGCCGGGCGCGGAACCAAAAAGCAGAGGAGCAAACAGAGCCTTCGACGAGCTTGCGGCTGGCTTTGCCTCCGGCTCCGTGCGCCATCTCGATTTGCGGGTCGCGAAAACGGATGGGCGCGGCTTCGGCGAGCAAGGTTCCGGCCGGATCGATCAGGCGATCGAGCTCAGACTTACCATTGCTGCCTTGCGGTGTTCGTAGTTGTGATAGGCGGCGCATGATCCTTCCGATCGATACCATGAGTGCGCCAATAGGATGCTCCGGCGTGCACTCGCGGCCAAAAAGTTTACATTGATGCGGCTTCAGCACGCCTTTCAGCACTTCTCCACATTGCGCGGCTTTCGGGTCGGTCACGCGAATGCCGGGGACCTCGAAGCGCTGTTCGGCGTCGAATTCGGCGTACTTGTCGTTGATGCGCAGCGCGGATTGCGAAATGAATCCCAGACCGCGCCACTCGAAATAAGGACGCAACTGAAAAACCTCGGCCATGGCGCTGAAGCGCCGCGCGATTGCCTTCCCAGGGGACAACGCGCTTGTATTGATTTTCGACTTTGGCTTCGCCCGCCTTTAATTGCCGCAAGCAGCATGACGATGGATTGCAGCATGTCCAGCGGCTCAAAGCCCGAGACCACGATGGGCTTGCGTTCGTTCTGCGCGATCCATTCGTAAGGACGGCAACCGATGACGGTCGAAACATGGCCGGGGCCGATGAAGGCGTCGAGCCGCATGTCGGGAGAATCCAGAATCGCGCGGATCGCCGGAATGATAGTGACGTGATTGCAGAAAACAGAGAAATTGTGAATGCCCTCGGCCTTGGCGCGCATCATCGTAAGCGCGGTAGAGGGCGCGGTAGTTTCAAACCCGATGGCGAAAAACATAACGTGCTTATCGGGATTGAGCCGGGCCAACTTCAGCGCATCGGAGGGCGAATACACGATGCGAACGTCCATGCCGCGGGCTTTGTGTTCGAGCGGGCTGCCCTGGGTGCCAGGGACGCGCATCATGTCGCCGAAGGCGGCGAAGATGACATCTGGCTGCTGCGCGATGGAGAGGCCATCGTCGATTCTTCCCATGGGAAGCACGCAGACCGGGCAGCCGGGGCCGTGAATCAATTCGATATTTTCGGGAAGGATATCTTTCAGCCCGAAGCGATAGATGGCATGAGTGTGTCCGCCGCAGACTTCCATCATGCGGTAGTGGCGTTCCGTGCCGGCGAGGCGGCGAATTTCCTCCGCAGTCTTCGAAATCAGTTCGGGTTCGCGGAACTCATCAACGAATTTCATGCCGATCCCTTCCCTGACGGCGGAACGCAGCGGGCGTCAATTCACATCCTCCAGCCCGTACCCTTGACTTCCTGCATCGCTCCCTCGATCTCTCCCAGCATGCGGAGCGTGTTCATCTGGTCGGCGGCATCCTGCTCGCTGATTTTGCTCATGGCAAAGCCGACATGAACCAGCACCCAGTCGCCGGGCACGGGCTTGTCATCCTGCAACAGGCCCAGATCAATTTTTCGCCGCACGCCGATTACCTCGACGATCGCCGAATCCTGATTATCGGAGGAGATCTCGACGATCTTTCCTGGTATGGCTAGACACATGCGGCATCCTCCAGCGGCATCATGATTTGCTTCGTCGTGATCCATTTTTCAACACACCCGTGCTCGCAAATCGATCACGCCTGCTTGCGAGCGGAAATATCAAACGAAAATTTCAGCTCATCCTTAAGCTTCACGTTCCCCCCAGCTGCGGAAACCGGACGAATCTCGTAATCGCTCTGACGGACCGAAAAATCTCCAGCTGCGCGCAGCGTGTCACCGTTCACCGAGACCCGCGCCGAGACTGGCTGATTGCGTTTAGCTCCGTGCAGCGTCAACTCTCCATTCAAGGCCACCCAATATTGTCCTTCCCCGGTCTTACTGGCGGACACCGCGAGAACACTCGTACACAATGTCAGGGAAGGAATCAGACTCAAGGACTTCTTCGTGCATCCTGCGATTGATTTCCTCGCGGTCTTTCTCGCTGATGTCGTCGGTGACGGTCAGCGAGGCTGAATGGATCACCAGTCGCAGAGAGCTTTGTTCGACTGCGTCAGGATTCAGAAAGATCTCGCCCTCGAAATCGGGAATTGCAATCGTCGGGTTATGGCCGAGTGCGGAAAGCAGTCCCGCGGCAAACGCCCTGACGGTGAAGGTGCTCCCCTTGGTCTCAATGATGTAGTGAACCGTGGCGCCCTCCGGTTTTACTGTGGGTTCGATGGCGTAATGCACTAGAAAAACCTCCCAGGAATCAGAACGTCCATATCTCAGAATAGCCGTGGCTATCACTCCGCCTTGCGAGCCACCACGTAAAACGAGAACTTCAACTCGTCCTGAAGTTTCAAGGTGCCCCCGGCGATGGACGCGATACGAATGTTGTAGTCGCTCTGCAGCAGGGTAAAGGCGCCGTAAGCGCGCGACGCTGTCAACTCCGAGAGACGCTTGAGCTACAAAATCCTGATCATTAGAAACGCCATGAAGGGCTCAGCCTGCCTCGCACATTCAGCCCGGTAAAAATCCTCCTTCACTTTCTCGACCGCCACTTCCGTGCTGTCGTAAGCAATCTCCGGAAACATCGCCGTTTCGAGCACCTCCTGATTCATCACCCGGTGGATCTCCCGGCGATCATCATCCCGCAATTCGTCCAGAACCTCGAGCGAAGCAGGCTTTACCCGAACACTTAAGGGAAATACCCATCCAGTGAGCCAGCATCCATCTTCGAACCACGCCAGTCCAATCGCGAATTGCGATTTTTGGACTATGCGCGACCGCCGCAACCAAACCGCTGGCAAAAGCCTGCACCGTAAACTGGCTCGCTCGCGTGTCGACCACGTAACGAATACTGACAGCATTCGTTGCCATCGAAGTCTTCTTCCAGGATCGTGCCGATAACTCGCGTCACGTCGGCTGTACCCCTCCGATG
Source organism: uncultured Acidobacteriaceae bacterium (assembly GCA_963763285.1). Lineage (GTDB taxonomy): Bacteria > Acidobacteriota > Terriglobia > Terriglobales > Acidobacteriaceae > Sulfotelmatobacter. Next base: position 49,405 of record CAVXOK010000008.1, read on the forward strand.
ACGCGAACCACTTCAGCCAGTCTCTACATCGCACCGCAGTTTCAAATAGCGATCCAGATCCGGCAACGCGCGCTTGAGCCAGATTCCCGATTCCGAACTGGCCGAGATAACGCCTCGCGATCGGATTGGAAAGAATCAGTCCCGCCCCGAAAACCACGAGAGCCACTCCGCTCAGCATGAATAGCGTGTCTTTGTCGCTGATGCCTCCGTTACCATTTTCTTCCATTGCCACGGCAGTCTCCTTCTTGGTGCAGGATATTTACTGGGTTGAACCCGTGGGACTCATCGATCTCCTCGGTGTTCAGAATCGTCTTGCTCGATCACGATTCTCCACCAGTTTCGACCGCACTCGATCCACTGCAGCTTCCGAACCGACGCGCTCAGTCCCATCTGACCTTCTTCGCCGCCGAGAGTTTCGGGCTCGCAGCCGACCAGCAAAACGTTTTTCACTTCGATATTCATGGCCCGCGCCATGCGCAGCACGCTCTCGGGATTCATCGCGTGGGCTTCGATCGCGGGCTGCGGAGCGTCCGGGATCATCCAGCGCTTTCAAATCGGGCTCGATGACATAGAGCGTGCCCGGAGCTTCGCCGTGCGGACAAGCGTCCACCAGGATTGTGGTTTCGTATCCGTCTTGCAGCGCATAGGCCAGGTCGAAACCGCGAATGCCAAAATCGGCCACGCGCACAGCTTCCGGCAGGTTGCGGCTGGCCAGGCGGCGAACCACTTCCACGCCAAAGGCATCATCTCCAAGAAAGATATTGCCGATGCCGGCGACCAGAATGGTTGGTTTCTGCGTGGTTGCGAGTTTGCGGGAATCTCTTCGGCGAGAGCGGCTCAACTTCCTCCGCGTCGAAGAAGAAACGATGCCCGGGCTGGCGAAGCAGGCCCATGTCCTTGCCGGGATCGTTGTCCAGAACCACGCAGACGTGCTGCTTGCCTTCGTAATCCTGCTCGATGCATTCGATGGTCGCAGTTTGCCCGGCCAGAGCGATATCCATGACGTCGCCGCCGGGGCGAGGGCGCAGGCGCACGCGGCTTCCGGTTCTCACTTCGACTCCAGAAATTTCCAGATGATCGAGCGGAGTTTTTTCTTCGAGGAGTTGCCATTCCCATTCGTTCATTGGGTCTCCTCCTGGGTGAGCGGTGACCGATCGAGGCGCAGTCCGCGCAGCACTCCGTGCAGTTTCATCAATTGCTCCACCGGCATGGTTTCGGTGCGCTCCAGCATCTGGCGGGCGCGCTCGTCGGACTGGCTCATCTCGCGCTTTTCTTCGTCGGTCAGCGTCATGATGCGCAGGGAGAGAATTTCGTCAATCTCGGTTCCGTCGAACAGATCTCCGGCGCTCTCCGGTGCGATCTGCGGATAGTCGTAGAGAATGATCGGCGAAGAAAGTACGGTATCGCATTGTCCTTCTTCTCCGACGAGGACCGGCCAGGTTCCGACGTTCTTGCAGCCCGCGGCAAGCTCGCGATCAATTGATCGGGCGGCGCGAGCAGCGAAACAAAGTTGCCATCCTGCACGCCAAGAATGGTATGGGCCGAAACCAGCGAGCTTAACAATGCGTCTTCGCGGCTGGCACTGCTGCGCGCCTTCAAAAGGCGTGCGGTTGCGAATGCGCACGCTGACTTTGAATAAGTCCGTCGGCCAACTGCTCGGCTCGGCAACTTCAATCATGCCTTGCAAGCGCGCTTCGTTCGCGGACAACAACGCCGGCGATCCGACCCGCTGGCCATCCCGCAGATACTCAAATTGTTTCTCCGGCGCGAAAACGAAAAGGCTCGGTCAGCGGCGCGTGGCTCAGCGCTTCGACGTTGCACACCGGCACGATCACTTCGCGCTCCACCGCTTCCTGCCAGGGCTGGTAGACGCGGCCATTCACCGCAAGTCTGTCCACCAGGCGAAACTCCGGCGTCTCGCCGGGGCAAATCGCTCACCGGCGTGGTCAGCTTCGCCGACAGAGCGCGCCACCAACTGGAGAAAGCGGACGCGAATTTCAATCGCGGTAAGCGAGCTGCCTTCGACCAGGCATTCGGTCTGCATGGTCCAGGCTTCGCTGCCGTTCTGCGCCTCGCTGTAAGACTGCGGACAGAGCACGCCGAAATTCCAGCGCTGCTGATTCTTCACCGACGATGGGCGATAGGGATAGAGCATGTATCCCTCGTACAGCACCGCCTTCGCGATCTTGCTCCACCGCCGCGAGATTCATCAGCATCACCTTTTCTTCTCTTCAACTGGGACGATGCTCTCCAGCACTTCTTCCCAGGTCGGAATGCCGTGGCGGACTTTGTATTGATAAAGGCGGTCGAAGGCGTCTTTGTGCAGGCAGAGCCACGCGCTGTTGGGATAGTAGGACTCCATCATGTCGCGCCAGATTTTCACGGGCAGCTTGAAGCGGGCTTCCTTGTCCCAGGAAATGGGAGCGACCTGCAGGCCGCCTTCTGCGCTGGCATAGAAAACCGTGCCGCTGAACTGCAGGCAGACGGGAACTTCTCCGTCCGCCAGGCCGTCGAAATATTTGGTGGCGGCCACGTTGAAATCGAAAGTGCAGGGCACGGGAAGATCGACCAGAGTCGTTCCCTTGAACGAAGGCACGACGAGATTGGCGTGGGTCCACAAAAGACTGCGCAGGGTCTGGCCCCAGCGGCTGGGCTCGCCAAACAGATCGAGCAACCGCTCCTGATCTTCCGGCGTGTATTTGCGGCGGGTGACTTCGAGCTGGATCTGGCAGCGCAGCGCGACCGTGTGAATCGTCTGTTCCGGATTCGCGTCGGTCAGGCGAAGTTTGAAGGCCAGCAGCGGCGAGGCCGCATTGGCGACGACCTCGACGCCCTCGACTTGAAAGCTCAGATCAGGCATGAGATTCCTCTTCCATCGCGACATTCCTGCTTAGCGGCGCATCCGTAATCTCGACCGATCTGCGCTTTCAGACTGCTGAAGAACTCGCCCAGTTCCTTCCACACTTCCGTCCCGCCGGAAAGACCTTTCCAGTGCATGCGAATCAGGCCCACCAGCTTGTAGCATTCGTCGATCGGAAGCAGATAATACTCGGCGGCGGAATATCCACGGGAATAGCCCAGGCGGTTGACCAGCAGGCCTTCCACATCGGATTCCATTTCGTTCAGAAGCGGGTTGCGCGCCACAATGTCGTTCCAGGATTCCAGCGCCAGCAGCGATTCGGTCGCGCCGGCGGGACTGGGATAAAGCGCGATCATGCGATCCTCGAGGCTGCTCCTGAAAGAAGAAAGCCATGTTGATGGGGACCATCAGGCCGTTCCACTCGGCGTCGCTCAGATTGAAGCCGGGAAGCGAGCGCACTCGCCGCGGCACGCGCTTGAACTTCACCCCTGGCCGCTGAACAGAATCGCGCAGGCTTCGCAGGTGCAGACGAGCTTGCGTTGCGCCAGTTCGATCAGAGTGCGGATGATCGGGGCGCAGGCCTACACTGCACAGCTCGCAACGTTCGAGCGGACGCTCGCGCCGCGCGAATTGGCGCAGCGTTCCGAAGCCGTCGGCGGATTCCGTAAATTGTCCTGCGCTCATAATTTCAATCATCCAAACGCTAGCGCCTTAATCCGCGCCTGCGGTTCCAAGCTATCGACGAGCTGGATGATGCCGCCCATCAACTTGTCCAGAGCCACAAATCCGGAAGCCGGCTTTTCTTCCAAACCTTCGATTACCAGAGAGGTCAGATCCGGCGCCGCGTCGTACATGGCGCCCTCCAGGGTCGCCTGCACGGTTTTCGCGGTTGAGCCGCAGGTATGCGAACCGGTTTCAACCCGCAGCCGGATTGCACCATCGTTCACGCCGAGCAACTCAACTTCGCAACCCTGTTTCCGCAACTGCGGCCGCATCCGGTCCACCGCTTTCACCACCCGGGTTTCGAGATCTTCGGGATGAAGGCCGTAAAGAATCAGAACGCTGCTCACCAGCGAATCGCGGCCCAAGCCGGTCGATGATGTTCATTCCCGGCTCTCCGGCCTCGGCGACGATGTCGAGCGTCTTCTCCAGGGCCGCGCCGTGCAGATCCATAAGCGACTGCACCAGGTTCTTGGTGGCAGCGCGCACCGCGGGATCGGCGATCGATTCGATTTCCTGAACCAATCCGCCGATCCGCTGCATGTCTTCGCGAAAATCTTTGCCGTCGGCCACAATGCTCCTTGCCAGATTCTCTCGACGCTTCATTTCACGAATCAAGAGTGCCTACTCAAGCCGAAAACAAGGAGCGAGAGCGCAGTTTCGAGAGGCCAGATCCGTCGTTACGCGAGCGTAACTGGCAATTCCTAACGGATACCACTCTCACTCCTTGGTCAACCATGATGCAGGTGTCAGGGTTGGAGACCAAACATCGGAGAATGATGCGTCTCCAGCACCTTGCCGTTCCCCAGATACATGTGCACGCCGCAAGGCAAACAAGGATCGAAGCTGCGCACCGCGCGCATGATGTCGATTCCCTTGAATTTGTCCGGACCGTTCTCCTCGAAGATCGGCGTGTTCTGCACCGCGTCCTCGTACGGACCCGGAGTGCCGTAAATATCGCGCGGATTGGCATTCCAGGGAGTCGGAGGATACGGATGGTAGTTGGCGATCTTGCCTCTTTGATCACCACGTGATGCGAGAGCACGCCGCGAACCGCTTCGTGGAAGCCGCAGCCGATGGCTTCTTCGGGCACCTTGAAGTCCGTCCAGGTTTTGGTGTGGCCGGCGTGCAGCTCCGCCAGCGCTTTCTCCATGAAATGCAGAGCGGCGCAGGCGGCATAGACCTGGAAGTAAGTGCGCGCCCGGTCGCGCTCGATGGCGTTGCTCCACTTGGGAATCTTCCATTCGAACTCGACTTCAGGCAGGGAAGTGGTCTTCGGCAGATACATCTTGACGCTGTGACCGGTGGCCTTGATGTAGCCGATATCAACCAGGCCGGCCAGCGCGGTTGCCCAGAGGCGAGCGATCGGACCGCCGCCGGTATCCATCGCCAGATGATCGCCGGTTCGCTTGTCGAGCCAGCGCGGCGACATCACCCAGGTGTACTTGCCGCCGAAGTCGCGCTTTTGCGGCCGTGGGAATCGTCGTCTGGTTCCAGGGATGGTTCTTGTCCACTGGATTTCCCAGCGGATCGGTCTTGACGAACGTTTGTGAATTCTTCCACTCGTCGTAGTAGGAACTGCCGAGCAGAATGCGGATGTTCAGGTTGATGTCGACCAGATCGGTGGTCACCAGCTTGCCGTCGACCACGATGCCGGGAGTGACGAACATGCCGCGGCCCCAGTTCGTCATGTTCTTGTAGGTGTAGTCGCAGACGATCGGGATCGTTGAACGATCCCCAGCACGCCAGCAACACGCGGCGGCGGCCGACTTCTTCGTAACCGGGCAGCGCCTCGTAGAAGAAGTCGAACAGGTCGTCGTGCAGCGGCACGACCTTCTTCATGAACTCGACATACTTCATCAGGCGGACCAGATAGTCGGTAAAGAGTTGAATGGTGGGCACGGTCCCGACTCCGCCGGGATAAAGAGTGGAAGGATGAACGTGGCGGCCTTCCATCAGGCAGAACATCTCGCGCGTCATGCGGCTCATCACCAGGGCTTCGCGATAGAAGGCTCCGGTGAACGGATTGAGCGCGGTCATGATGTCGGCGATGGTGCGGATAGCCGTGCAGATTGGAGTGCGGCGCCGGCGTCGATTGAGCTTTCGCCCAGACCTTGGGATTGGTCTCCTTGACCATCTGCTCGCAGAAGTCCACGCCGACCAGGTTGTCCTGGAAAATATTGTGATCGAACATGTACTCGGCGGCTTCGCCGAGATTGACGATCCATTCGGCGATCGGAGGCGGCTTCACGCCGAATGCCATGTTCTGCGCATAGGTGGCGCAGGTGGCGTGGTTGTCGCCGCAAATGCCGCAGATGCGGCTGGTGATGAAGTGAGCGTCGCGCGGGTCTTTGCCCTTCATGAAGATGCTGTACCCGCGAAAGATGGACGAGGTGCTGTGGCACTCGACCACGTGCCGGTTTTCAAAATCGATCTTGGTGAAGATGCCCAGGCTGCCCACGATCCGGGTGATCGGGTCCCAATTCATTTCCACCAGATTCCGCTTCTTGCTGGAAACATCCTTGGTCGGTGCGGTAATAGTGCTCATTCGATCGCTCCTTTGTCTCGATGGTCTCTAAGTGGCGTCTTCAGTAAGATCGTGGGTGGTATCCGGTGGTCAGTTCAGCGCGCGGATGACGCCACTTCGGTTCTTTGTTGACCGTGGTCTGGGTCATCGAGCGCAGGGCGCGAATGGCGCGGCCATAAGCGCCGACCGCTGCGCTGGAGACCTTGGCCCCCGGGCGGCTCATCCATGAAGGGCATGAACTTGTCGGGGAAGCCGGGCATGGTGCAGCCGATGCAGATGCCGCCCACGTTGGGGCAGCCGCCGATTCCGGCCATCCATCCGCGTTTGGGAACGTTGCAGTTCACGACCGGACCCCAGCATCCCAGCTTCACGATGCACTTGGGCGAGCCGTACACTTCGGCGAAATCGCCCTGCTCGTAGTAGCCGGCGCGATCGCAGCCTTCGTGGACCGTCTTGCCGAACAGCCAGGTGGGACGCAGTTGATCGTCGAGCGGAATCATGGGCGCCAGTCCGGCCACCTGATAGAGCAGGTAGAGCACGGTTTCCATGAAGTTGTCGGGTTGCACCGGGCATCCGGGAACATTCACGATGGGCAGGCCGGCCTTCGACTTCCAATCCCAGCCGAGATAATCCGCCAGACCCATGCGCCGGTGGGATTGCCTTCCATGGCGTGAATCCCGCCGTAGGTGGCGCAGGTGCCGCAGGCCACGACCGCCAACGCTTTGGGAGCCAGGCGGTCGATCCACTCGTTGGTGGTGATCGGCTGGCCGGTCTTGGGATCGGTTCCGAGCCCCGCCCAGTATCCTTCCTTCTTTATCTTTTCGTTGGGAATCGAGCCTTCGACCACGAGAACGAAAGGATCGAGCTGGCCCTTCTCGGCCATGTACCAGAACTTCAGAAAGTCGTCGCCGATTTCGTAGGCAAGGACGGGATTGTGCAAGTGCACTTTGGGAAGTCCGGGAATTGCTCCCAACAGAACATCTTCAATGCTGGGTTGAGTGGCCGCAGTGACTGAAACCGAGTCTCCATCACAGCCCAGACCGGCGGTGATCCAGAGAATGTGTACCTCGGCGACAGGCGATGGTTTTTGCGTGACTCGACCGTACGGAACTGTTTCCGCTGCCATAGCTGGGTTCTCCTTTCTCCGCTCAAACTGTTAAGGAACGGAGTCTGCGTCCCAATTGTCGTGAGGATGCCGCGAATATTCGAACACACCCGGTAGAGAAGCAGTTCTCCCGTTCTCAAGTATCGGAAGCTCGAATTACGGCGAGCACTAGAATCAACAATACGCGGGATGACTCACAAGCGGGAGCACCACTTTTTCACGTTCCGTGGTAACACTATTAATTGTATCGGGGATTCCCCGATGCCGTGAGCATTAACAATTGTCGATTGAATGTGGAGCGGAGGGCAACAGCCGGGAGCAGAACTGATTGAGCGAAAATTCGGTCACGCGGTCTTTTCGTTCATGTTCCACTGAATGGCGTGCTGCATGAGTTCGCGGGCGCTGCGCAGCGACAATTTTTCCTTGATGTGGGCCTGGTAGGATTCGACGGTTTTTATGCTGAGGTGCAGTTCTTCGGCGATCTGCCGGGTTCCGTGACCTTCTCCGATCAGACGAAAGACTTCCAGTTCGCGGTCGCTGAGATCGGCGATGGAGGAGTTTCGCAGAGTGCCGGAGCCGGTGATGTAGTGCTTGAGCATCTTGTTGGCGATGCGGTCGCTCACATAAATCTCGCCGCTCAGAATGCGGCGCACGGCGACCAGCACTTTTTCCGTGGCTTCCTGTTTCATGATGTAGCCGTTGGCGCCGGCGCGGAGCGCGCGTTCCGCATAGATCGACTCATCGTGCATGGAGAGAATCAGCACCGGCAGAGTGGGATGAGTGGTGCGAATGTTCTTCAGCAGATCGAGGCCATCGGGGCCATTCAGCGAAATATCGACGATGAGAACATCGGGCCGGGCTGAGGCCAGTACGTGCATCGCGCCCGTCGCTTCTTCGGCTTCGCCGCAAACCACCAGATCGGGCTCCCGGTTGATCAGCAGCGCCAGACCCTGGCGCACGATGGGATGGTCATCGACCACCAGAATTCTTTTCTTGGTGACGGCTGGCTCGGCGAAGGTTGTTCTGCGACTTGTCGTTCACGCTCATGCGTTCACTTCCTTCATCTTCCGGTCGCGAACCGGAAACAAACAGGTCACCATGGTTCCGCCGGTCGGCGACGCGCTGTACTTCGAGCGAACCCCCGACCATCCTGGCCCGATAGTTCATCAGATGAGCCCCATTCCTTTATTGCCGGGAACAACGCTTCCGATTCCGCAGCCGTCATCCTGAATGGTAAGCGCTCCCTGTTGTCTGGTCGGCGGCCAGGCGAATGACAATCTGCTGGGCGTGGCCGTGCTTGATCGCGTTGTTCACTGCCTCCCGGGCAATATAATAAAGATGCGTGGCCACGGTGTCGTCATGAATCAGCACCGGAGTAAAACACTGAAACCGGCAGCTGACCGCGAATAGATCTTCCACTTCGCCCGCCCATTGCTGCAAGGCCGACATCAAGCCCTTGCGCGTCTGACACCACAGGAAGCAATCCGCGCGCCAGTTCGCGCGTTTTGTGGATCGCTTCATTCACCAGGTTCACGATCTTGGCCGGCGTCGCCGGCCTCGGGCAGGCCTTTCTCCATCAGCTTTTGTTCCTGCACCTTGCTCATGAAGGCGATGCCGGTCAAATGCTGGCCCAAGCCATCATGCAGGTCCTGCCCGATGCGGCGCTGCTCGCGGGCGCTGATCTCAAGAATTGTTTTCTCCAGATGTTTGCGTTCGGTGATGTCGAATCGCCGCTGGCGATGACGTACGCGGCTTCCGTTTCCACGGGCAGACTGTGCTCGACCAGGCAATCATCGGCGTCCGTCCTCGCTTAACCGTAGTAGCTCCTCGTAGCTCATCCTGGGGCGCACTCGCGCGCTCGTTCTGAAGAAGCGCTTCGAAGCGCTCCATCTTCTTCCGGACATCAGGAACCAGATTCCAAATTGTTTGCCCAGCAACTTCCGCGCAGGAATATCCCTGTTTGTTCCCGGCGCGATTGAACCGAACGATCCGGCCTTCTCGGATCGAGCACCACCACCAGGCGCGGCTTCCAACAGTATCGCAGAACTGGCTGCCGATGACCGACGTTGCGCTCTTCCTGCAGCGCTTCTTCGGTCCGCTTCAGATCGGTAATATCAAAGCCCACGCCGTGAATGAACCAGGGCTCGCCGTCCTCTTTGCGGATCATCTTGGCTTCGCAATGAAACCAGATGACGCGGCCATCGCGCGAAATCACGCGATAGGCCGAACGCAGCGGATTGCCGGTAAGAAACATCTCGGCCGCTTCCGTGCTCCAGCGCTGCTTGTCTTCGGGATGGATGTGGCTGTACCAGCGGACGGGATCCTCCAGCCATTCTTCCTGGGAAAAACCCAGCGCGGCTTCGATCTGAGGGCTGACGTAGGCCTCACCGATCCCGCGATCGAGATAAGCCATAAACACTACTGCGGGAATCTGCTCGACCAGCGCCCGATATCGAGCTTCGAGATTCGGGAGCTGCCGTCGTCGTCATCTCTGATCTTTGCCGTCACCTTTCGACCATCCCTGGTCGGGTCGTTCCGGCGGATACACGATGCGTCTTGCGGTTGCGGAGGATTCAGGCGAGGGCCGAAGACGCCGGCCAAGTCCTGGAGAATTTCTTCAGCCTCGGCGGGATTCAGTTCCGGCTCGGCAACCGCAGTTGGACGATCATCCGGCGGCATGATTGGCCACGATCCGCCTAACGCTCTTGCTTCGGCCATGAAAACGAAACCATCTCCAACCCTCAGGAGCCACTGTGCGTCGGCTTGCGCCAGGCTAGGCTCTTTATTCAGCGATGACTGTGTGAAGCGGCGCAAGGCGTGAATCGCGCGTCCATAAGTTTGCACCGCAGCCGAAGACAAAAGAGAACCCGGAGGCTGATTCATAAACGGCATAAACTTGTCGGGAAAGCCGGGCATGGTGCATCCAATGCAGATGCCGCCGACATTGGGACATCCGCCAATGCCACCCATCCAGCCCCGCTTTCCAACATTGCACTGCACCACCGGCCCCCAGCATCCCAGCTTCACAATGCAAAGCGGCGATCCGTATTCATCGGCAAATTGCGCCTGCTCGTAGAAGCCGCCGCGGTCGCAACCTTCGTGTACCGTGTTACCAAAAAGCCAGGTGGGCCGCAACGCCTCATCGAGGGGAATCATGGGCGCGCGCCCGGACGCCATGTAGAGCAAATACAACATCGTTTCCATGAAATTATCGGGCTGCACCGGACAGCCTGGGACGCACACGATGGGGATTTCCGCTTTCGACTTCCATTTCCATCCCAGGTAGTCAGGAAGCCCCATGCATCCCGTAGGGTTGCCTTCCATGGCGTGAATGCCGCCATAGGTGGCGCAGGTTCCCGCCGCCACTACTGCCCACGCACTGGGGTGCGAGCCGATCGATCCATTCACATGTAGTGATCGGCTGCCCGGTCTTTGGATCCGTGCCAAAAGAAGCCCAGTACCCTTCTTCCTTATTGTGTTCGTTCGGGATTGACCCTTCGACCACAAGAATGAAGTTTTCCAGCTTGCCTTCAGCAGCTTGATGGAAGGGCTTCATGAAGTCGTCGCCGTTGTCCAGCGCGAGGAAGGGATTGTGCAGGGTTACTTTTGGAATCCAGGGAATTTGCCCGAGCAGGATGTCTTCAATGCTGGGCTGGGTGGCTGCGGTCATGGCGATGGTGTCCCCGTCGCAACCCAGCCCGGCGGTGATCCACAGTACATCGAGCTCGGTAACCACGCTCTGGTTCGTGGCCGCGAACGCCATCCGTTGCTCCGTCGGCAATATCATATGCCTTCGGTTCCAGAAGAGAAAGTCCCTCCGCTTCCCGATCTCTGGAGTCGATCATCCGATCCGCGCTCACTTTCCGTCTGGCACCGACGAGCTACCCACCTGCTGGGGACGAGAACGCAATGCCACTCGAATGATCTCCCTGCTTTGCTCCAGTTCGTCGTCCACCAGTTCCAGCCGCGGCGGACGGACGCGCGCATTTCCCATCCCGGCCTCCGTTTGCACGAGCTTGATGAGTTGAACAAAGTGCGGGACCGTATCCATCCGGAGCAGAGGCAAGAACCAGCGATACAGCTCAAACGCTTTGTCATGCTCTCCCCGCAACGCATAGTTGAAGAGGTCGACAGATTCACGCGGCAGTGCATTCGCCAAGCCGGCAATCCATCCCGTCGCCCCCACTCCAATGGCTTCGAGGACGGCATCGTCCACACCGACTGCTATCTCCAGACGACGGTCGAGCAACGCGCGAATAGCAGGAACCCGCCTCACGTCTGTGCTTGACTCCTTGACGGCCTCAAGGTTCTCGTATTCTTCCGCTAGCTCCCGAATCTGCTCGGGGAGAAAATCCGTCCCATAGGCAACCGGATTGTTGTAAAGCATGCAGGGCAGCTGTGTCGCCTCGAATACAGCGGCGACGTGCCTTTTCATTTCGCGCCAATCACCCTTGTAAACGTAAGGGGGCAACACCATCAGACCATCACAGCCCAACACCGCGGCTGCACTGGCCAAAGCCACGGCCTCGGACGTCGTGAGCGCCGAAATGGAAGCAACAACAGGTCCCCTGCCGTGAACCGCATCGATGCAAGTGCGGCAAACGTCCAACTTCTCAGCGACCGACAGAGCGGCACCCTCTCCTAGCGACCCAAGGGCAACAATGCCGGTGCATCCATTATCCAGAAGCCAACGACAGTGTCTTGCCATGAAGCCATGGTCGACTTGGCGATGCTCATCAAAGCACGTTGTGATAGCAGGCATCACACCCTTCCAGTTCATGCGAGACCTCCCGTCGTTTGACTGTGTTGCGGTTCCGCGCGCCCAGTGAGGGCAGCAAGATGGTCAACGCGTGCCGGAAAGACCGGCGGTCGAACTGAGTCTCGATCCCATCCAAACAAGAACTGCGTTGCCGGCCCACACACCCGGCCCTGGCACGGTCCCATGCCACAACGCGTGTGGAGCTTGGCCTCGCGCCAGGAGGTATGCGGACGAAGATGAGAATATGAAACATCTTCACATCGGCAAACGATAGTCTCCGCGGACGGCAAGCCGCGAAGTTGGTCTCGCAATCGGAATGTCCGTTCCAACAACTGCGCAAACCTGTGTGCTTTCTTTCGCTCAGCGAACAACTGCTTCGCTTCTGTCGTTCGCCCGGCAGCAGCGAGACCGGCGATCTGTCCCTCTACGAGAGACAATTCCACGCCTCCGATACCCGTTGGTTCGCCAGCGCAGAAGACTCGGGAAACCGTTGTCTCTCGAAAGTCATCGACTCGCACGCAGCCAGCCTGGACCTCGCAACCCAACAGAAGCGGCAATTCGATATTGGGAACCAGATGAAACCCGCAAGCTAAGTAGTCGCAGGGAATGGTTTCAGTTTTCCCGCTTCGCCAAACAGTTACGCTCTCTAGAGTCTGGCGTCCGTGAGCGGCCAGCGGCCAGCTGTTGGCAGCTAACGGAATGCCGGAAAGTTCCTTTCTTAACTGCAGTGCTTGCTTGAGCTTCTCGGGGCGAGCAAAGAGCGAAGCACCAAACCACGCCAGACTGCTCCACGACGCCTGCTCGCAAATTATAAGAATCTCAGCGCCTTGCTTGCGCAGGTACGCCGCGACCGCAAGCAAAAGAGGTCCCGTACCGGCAACGACGACGCGTTTGCCGCGCACCGGCAGACCGCACTTGACCATCGCCTGCAGCCCGCCGGCACCCATCACATTCGCCAAGGTCCATCCCGGAAAAGGCAGGAATTTTTCTCGGGCTCCTGTTGCCAGAACCAGATGTTGGTAGCTCAATTCAAAAAGCTCATTCAACCCTTCGGCCAGCAAAACGCCCGGTTCGGGCTGGTCAAATATCCTCATTCCGCAGAGCGTGATAACTCTCGCAGCTCGTGCGCGCTCGGACCATCGTGCGGCCTCTTTACCTTGATCGTCGTGAGACACTCCGCGCCAGATTTGCCCTCCAAGACTCGCGTTGTCGTCAACGATTCCCACGCGAACACCAGACTCAGAAGCACAGGCAGCCGCGGCCATGCCCGCCGGACCCCCGCCGACCACCAGTACATCAAACCGTTGTCGTAATTCCCTACTCATCACTCATCCGTTCTCACTTCCATCCCCGGTTCACACAGAATCTGGCAGCTCCGGCAGTGTGGCTGCCCATTAATCGCCACGCGACATTCAAAGCAAATTCCCATTCCGCACAAAGGCCCTCGCGGTTCACCGGTCACCGAAGTTCGGCAAGCTTGCCCGGAAATCATCATGGCAACTGCGACGGTTGTGCCCGAGGGCACTGTAACCGGCAACCCGTTCACCGCCAGCGTGACTTGCTCAGACATGACGCCTCTTCCTTCACAAGTCGCGACGGTAGATAAGGTTCAATGGGGATTGCGGGTTTCGCACCCGTGATCTGATCCACGAGAATGCGAGCCGTTCCCAGAGATGTGGTAATTCCCAACCCCTCATGTCCGGTGGCCAGGAACAGCGATTTATCTCTCGGCCATGGCCCAATGAGAGGTAGCTTGTCCGGAGTGGCAGCGCGGAATCCAGTCCACGTACGAACCGCCGACATCGTCCCTAAGCCTGGCATAAATTGCCGAGCACGCTGCAGCATGCGGCTAAGGACGTTGCTGTCCACATCCCTATTTCTGCTCCGAACTGGCGGGAGGAGCCGATAAGAATTTGTCCCGTGCGGCGAGGTTGCACATTAAACGCCACTGAATCGCTGCAGACTGAGTGAGCACTCTTCAGGTAACCGAGTTCCACCAATTGGTGATGAAGGAAGCCAGGATACCGGTCCGTAATCACCAGATGACCTTTTCGCTTCATGATCCCAATTCCCGCCGTGAGTTCGGGCGCCGAAGCTCCCGCCGCGTTCACGATGATTTCTGCTCTGAATTCGCGGCCATCGTTCAGCAGAATTCGCCCTTGCCCGATCTTCGCAACTGAGACACCGAGGTGCAGGTACGCCCCGCGTTCCTGCGCGCGTTTCATCAGGAATGCGGCTGCACAGGGTGGATACAAGACTCCATCCTCCGGAACCAGCAAGCCGCCGGTCATCCCCTCACGCAAGTTCGGCTCCAGACATTTCAACCCGTGCGAATCGATGACTTCGGTCGGAACTCTGAGACTGCTGTAATAATCGTGTTTGCGCCGCACCTCGATCAATTCTTCTTCGTCAGCCGCAACCCAGATGGTGCCACATTGTTCGTATTCCACATCATGCGGCAACTCCGGTTTTAACTCTTGCCACAACCGCTGCGAGTAACAGGTCAGGGCAAACTGCGGCTCGGAATCGTCCATCACCACGATGTGCCCCATGCCGGCTGCGGTGGCGCCGCTTCCGACGAAGTCCCGGTCCACAACCGCGACGCGCATGCCGCGGCGCGCGAACTCGTCCGCGCAGGCCGCGCCAACAATGCCCGCGCCTACGATGACTACGTCATAAACCGCACTGTTCATAAGTTGCGCTAGCGCAGTCTCTCCGCATAATGTGTCGCGTCGAGGTTCCTGAGAACAGTCGGCCGCCGCTTCGGGAATGATGTCTCGCTGAGGGCTAGCCAGCATTTCATAGCCAACCATGAACTTGCGGACCGTGGCCGAGCGCAACAGCGGCGGATAGAAGTGCGCGTGGAGATGCCACTCTGGGTGCGCTTCACCATCGGTCGGTGCCTGATGAAAACCCATCGAATAAGGAAACGATATTTCGAAGAGATTGTCGTATCGCGTGGTGAGCTGCTTAAGAATGTCAGCAAGACCGGCGCGCATGGCGGGATCAAGAGATCCCAGGTCGCGCGCGTGTCGTTTTGAAAGCAGCAGCACTTCGAAGGGCCACACCGCCCAGAACGGCACAACGGCCGCGAAATGGGCGTTCTCAACGACCATACGTATCCCTTTTTGCGTCTCCAATTCCAGGTAGTCACACAGCAAGCAAGCGTGGTTTTTCTCCAAATAGGCGTTCTGCGATTCCTGCTCTTTGCGAGGTTCGTTCGGAATGGTCTGGTTAGCCCATATCTGACCATGCGGATGCGGATTGCTGCATCCCATGATCTCGCCCCGATTTTCAAAAATCTGCACGTAACTGATGTAAGGCAAGGAGCCAATCTCGGAGTACAGTTCCGCCCATACGTCGACGATGCTTGCGATTTCCGGAACCGTCATGCGCGCCAGCGCGAGATCGTGGCGTGGCGAAAAGCAAACTACCTTGCAGATGCCGGCTTCAGACTCCGAAAGCAACAAGCCCCGCCCGGAGTCATCGTGTCTCGCGGGTTGAACCTCGGACTTCAACGCCGCGAAGTCATTGTTGAAGACAAATACGTTTTCGTATTTAGGATTGCGCGCTCCGCCCGCGCGCTCGTTACCGGGGCAAAGATAGCAGGCCGGATCGTAACTCAGCGCCATGGCAGATTCGGCTATCTCCACTTGGCCCTGCCAGGGCCGTTGCACGCGCTGTGGCGAAACCAGGACCCAATCTTGCGTGAGCGGATTGAAACGGCGATGAGGTTCTTGATAGAGATTCCGCAGTTCCATTTATCCCTCGCCTTCGCCTCCGCGTGCATCCGGCCAGGCCTGCGCACCTTGACCAGGCTCACAAATGTAAATTTCGGGAACGATACCCGTCGCCTCCCGGTACGTCCGCGTCATATGCTCCTTGAACGAATCGCAAGCATCTGCTCTCAATAGATTGACCGTGCATCCGCCGAAGCCGCCACCAGTCATCCGTGCCCCGTAGACGCCGGGGCGTAACGAAGCCATTTCGACCAGCAGATCCAGTTCTCTGCAACTCACCTGATAGTCGTCGCGCAGGCTGGCATGGGACTGGCGCATCAAATGGCCAACCCGGTCAGCATCGTTAGAATGGAGAGCCTTTGCAGCCTCCAGCACTCTCTGATTTTCCGTAACCACGTGCCGGCACCGACGATAAACCGTCGCCGGCAGCACCCTCTTCCAAGCTTCGAGATCCGCAACCGAAACGTCGCGCAGTGCGCGGATTGCCGGCAGATGGGTTTGCAAGAGCCTCACCGCTTCCTCGCAGTCTGCTCGGCGGTGGTTGTATTCTCCCGAAGCCAGTTCGTGTTTGACCATGCTGTTGCATACCACCAGTCGGAAATCATGCGGCAGGGGCAGCAACTCATATTCGAGGGAGCGGCAATCGAGCATCAGTGCATGCCCAGCGGCGCCATGAACGGCCACGAACTGGTCCATGATCCCGCAGCGCGTGCCGACGAATTCGTGTTCTGCCTTCTGGCAAAGCTTCACCAATTCCAGACGAGGAACATCAATTCCGGAAACTGAGTTCAGGGCAAGTGCGGCCGCGACTTCCAGAGAAGCCGATGAACTGAGCCCGGCACCCAAAGGAACATCGCCGTGAATAACCAGATTGGCCCCAGCCAGCTTATGTCCAGCATTCTGCAAGACAGCCGCCACGCCGCGGATGAAATCGCTCCAGTGCCTTCGAGGCGGATCGTCTAGCTTACCTAGAGAAAGGCTGATCGTTTCGTCGAAGTGCGCGGAGTAGACTTCCAGGACGCGGTCTTCGCGCTTGGCCGCAGCGACCCAGGTATAAAACTCCAGGGCCGCGGGCATGACGAAGCCGCCGTTGTAGTCAGTGTGCTCACCGATCACGTTAACGCGGCCGGGCGCGCGGAAAATCAGGGGCGTTGAACCGAACATTTCTCGGAACCGAGCCGCCACCAGATCACCTGCGGCTTCAGAACTCAAAAGACGCGAAGTCATTTCCGCCCCCCGCAGGGCCGCTGCTGCCACCTGCAGACGATTCAACCGGAGGAATCCTGGGTTCGCATGCGAGTATCACCATGATCGCCCCGATGGCCTGCAATCCCGCCCCCACCCGTGTCCCCGCTCACCCAGCAAATTCCCGTTTTGGCCCGGTCGAAATCGCTAAGAGCAAGATTGACCATCTTTCATGTTGGCGTTGTTGAATAATACTGGTATGGAGGCCGATAAGCTCACCCTGCGACACATATTATCCGTCCGTTGCCCCATGTGCCGGGCCAAACCGAAAGAGCCCTGTACAATGAGCACGGGACATCCGTCCGCCAAGACGCACCTGGCACGAGGCCTGGCTGCCGCCAAGGTTCCTCCCCCTCCGAACCCAGGCCGGGCGGCTCTGCAAATGTTGAGGTCACTTACTGGTCGCGGCTTTCGCGCCCTTTTCCACCAGAGGTAGAAACGCGAGTCTCGAAGGTGAGCACTTCGAAGGGCTCCAGCGCGAACACGTGCTCCTCACCCGCTACTAATGAAACAGTCGGAGCTCCCCTGTCCTGTTTCCACGGGCTGCTCGCGACAAAGTGACGCGGCACTCCCGGCGGCAGCTCAAACGCCCGCCCCAGGTCGATCGTTATGCTTTGGCGGTGGTCGCTTGGATTGCGCAACGTGAGAATAGCTTTTGTCCTTGACCAAGCCGCCCAGCCGTAAACTTCTAGCTTGCCTGGGTCGCCGCCAATCCAATGCGTATCTTTAAGGACTCCCGCATTGCGCCGCGACCAATTCGCAGCTTCCGCCAGAACATCCCAATCGCTTTTTGAAAGCAGCGCATGGGAAATGTACATCTCCTGAAGCTGCGTTCCCGTTCCAAAGTAATCGTGGACTTCGTTGGGGAAGTCATTTCCCGGATCGCTGTCCAGGTGTTCAGCTTGCCGTGCATAAATCAGCCCATGCAGCATCAGGGAATTCAGCGGAAACAACGGACCTGCCTGCACAATGTTGTGATATGTCTGCGCATCACGGTAGGTGATCCATTTCTGCCGCCACGTCCCAACTCCCGCAAAGCTGTGGTCCTCTCCCCCGCGCCAGATCGAATCGGCATACCGTAACCAGAACGGCGAAGGATAAGTTCCCGTCGTCAGATTCACGTACAGGTCCGGCTTCTTCGCCCGCCAGTCCCGAATCAAGCTGATCGCCGCCGCAAAGTCGCTATCGAAACTGCTGCCGGGAAACACACTATCAACGTTGCCCGTGCCATCGATCTTGAACTGATTAACTCCGTCTTTCTGGATAAAATCGAGCGACACCTCCCGGAACCTTGCGTAGTACTTCGGGCCCGACAGCGCAAAACCTCCTCCATTCGTTTCAAATCCATTCTTCCGGCCGAAGTCGAGCCGCTGCTGCTTGGCTTCCTCATACCCACCCCACGGCGACAGCCATACCCCGATCGCCCCGCCATACTCGTGCGCGGCACGGTTGACCGCAGCAATCCCGCCCGGAAAGCCCGAGTTTACTTCCCAAGTAGAATGCGGATTGTCCCACCCATCGTCCAACAAAAAAGAATCCAGCTTCACCCCGCGCTTGCGTACCAGCTCTGTTCCGAACGCGCCGATGACATCGAGCACCGCCGCCGCGTCGTACGACTTTCCAAACCCGATGTCATACCAGGTGTTGTAATGCAGAAACGTCCGGTAAGGATGCGCCCGCTCCCGCTCTATATAATTCAGGAACCCGCGCCGCATTTGTCCAGGGGGCGATACGCCGATCACGAACGAATAGTTGACCGTCTGCCCTTTTCTCAAGGGCAGTTCCCTCTTCATGCCGCAGGTCACCACCTCCCCGGACTCGCATTGGGCCAATGGATCTTCAAAACCAATAAACAAATCTCCCGCCGTCACTGGAGACCCTTTGACGCTCCCGACCACGCTCGCGCCCGGCAGGCTGCCATCGAACAAGCGGACCTCGGCAATCGGCTGATCGTCATGAAGCGCGGAAATCGTAACCTCCTGACGAATATAGTTGGACTCGTCGCGGAGGACTGCCAGCCAGTCGACAGAAATTCTTCCCGCGGAGTCCTGCAGGCGCACCAGAATGGCTTGACCGCCGAAATGTTCAGCGCCTCGCGAGGCACTCGGATCAGCCCGCAGAGCCTGGACTCGCGGGCCCTGGATCATTTTCATGCCGGAGGCGCGTAGCGACGTGCGATCCTTGAAAATCAGAAGAAACGGGTCGGGCGGCAGGAGTATCTCCGCGCCCGCCCCGTGGACTACAATTTTTAACCCCTCCAGCTTGCTTTCGCGAACTGACCATTGCGCTTCGAGCATCTGGTTTGAGAGCGACAGAACCGAACCTTGGACTTTCGCTCTTGCCACGCCGGCATGCGTTCCATAGAGAAGAGAGCTTTGCCCTACAGCCAGTCCGCCACTCAGCAGCAGACATGCGAGCAGTGCAACTCTCAATCTGGCTGTCTTGAAGCATCCAGTAGACATAATTTTGCGCTGGGTCGAATGGGAAACCAACGCGGACGGAGCTCTGCGTCAGACGATCGTCACTTCCACCCCGGCCTTCTTCAGCGCGGCCAAGTCTGCTTTTGGAGCACCTTGGTCCGTGATGACGTGTTGGAGGGCGGAAGGCGGCGCAATCAGTGAAAGACTCCGCTTGCCAAATTTGCTGGAGTCACAAGTCGCCACCGCCACTTTGGATATCTCAATCATGGCCCGGTTAACCTTCGCTTCTAGCAGATTGGGTGTGCTGAGTCCATACTGCACGTCGAATCCGTCGACCCCAAGAAAAAGAATGTCCGCATTCAATTTGTGCAGCGTCTCCTCGGCAATTGGCCCGACCAGGGAAAAAGAATTCTTCCTCAGGTTACCTCCGGTCAGAATCACTTCCACCGCTGAGCCAGAAAGCTCGGCGGCGATGTTGACCGCATTTGTGATGATGGTCAGGTTCTGAAAATTCCTCAGGGCGCGGGCAATCGCAGTCGTCGTGGTGCCGGAATCCAGAATCACCACCTGACCTTCCGCAACCATGCGCACTGCCGCCGCGGCAATCTGCAGCTTCTCCTTGCGATGCAACTTTTCTTTTTCTCGCAGCGTAGGGTCTTCCAGCGCGCCTTCACGCGCCGGCAGCGCCCCGCCATGGGTGCGGTGAACCCGGCCTTTGACGTGGAGAATTTCCAGGTCCTTGCGGATCGTGACCTGCGAAGTGTGAAACTGCTTGGCCAGATCCACGACCAGGACCCGGCCTTCCCGGCGCATTATCTCTAGAATCGCTCTTTGCCGCTCTTCTGTAAGCATTTAGAAATCTTGCAGTGTCTGTCCGGTACCCGCCCGCCTAAGCTGTTCGCGGGCACCTCTCTTTTATCTTGCAGGGCTTTCCCTTGTCTACGGAAAAATGTTTAGCGAAAGAGTTCCGGATCGGCAGCTTACGATTCCGACCGATGCCAGTACGACCCCTTTCACTCGTGTGTATATTGAAATCTATCCGTGCTTCTGCTCGAAAACATCCCGCTAGCCCAGTTGACCACCTTCAAGATCGGAGGCCCGGCGAAGTATTTCGTCGAGGCCAGGAATGTCGGCGAGGTGCAGGACGCAGTCGCCTTCGCGCGCTCGCGCGACCTGCCTCTGTTCGTTCTAGGTGGCGGCAGCAACCTGTTGGTCGCCGATGCCGGTTGGCCCGGCCTGGTGCTAAAAGTCGCTCTTCAGGGTATCGACCAGCGCAGCGGACACGATGAAGATGGCAAAGCTCTCTTCGATGTTGCCGCCGGCGAATCCTGGGATAAGTTCGTCTCTCACGCCGTGATCGCCCGTTGCGCTGGCGTCGAATGCCTGAGTGGAATTCCCGGTAGCGTCGGCGGCACTCCCGTGCAAAATGTCGGCGCCTATGGACAGGAAGTGTCCGAGACCATCGCCTCGGTGCAGGTCCTCGATTTAAAAGACAGTCAAGTGCGCGAGCTCTGCCCCGAAGCCTGCGGGTTCACCTACCGCGCCAGCATCTTCAACACGACCGAGCGCGGTCGGTTCATCGTTCTCCGCGTCACCTATGCCCTCATACCCGGGGGCGGCCCTCGCATCACCTATGCCGAACTCAAGCACCACTTCGAGGGCCGCGAAACCTCGCCGAATCTGGCCGAAACTCGCGAAGCCGTTCGTCACATCCGCGCCCTCAAAGGCATGCTCATCGTTCCAGGAGATCCAGACTGCCAAAGCGCGGGCTCTTTCTTCAAGAACCCTGTACTTTCTCAAGAACAGCATGAAGACCTGAAGCAGCGGGCCGCCACCCGAGGATTTACCCTCCCCAACTATCCCGCCCTAGAAACCCGCAAGAAAGTCTCCGCGGCCTGGCTGGTGGAGCGCTCGGGTTTCGCCAAGGGCTTCGGCTTCGGGCGCGTTGGCATCTCTACCAAGCACGCTCTCGCGATCGTCAATCGCGGCGGAGCCACAGCCACCGATGTCCTCGCTCTTAAAGAACAGATCCAACACCGCGTGGAAGAAATCTGGGGCATCCACCTCGAACCGGAACCGGTCATCGTTGGATTGTGAGTCTTGCTCGTGTGGGCGACTAACGCGCGCAAGCCAGGCTAGCGGCGCCGCCCCGAATCGTGACCCCCGCTTCTCCATTGTGACCCCATTCAAATGGGGAAGGTGCAACGATTCGCCCGGCGGCGCCTCAACTTACTCATCGGCAAGTCTTGCCGCCTCCTTAAATATCTTCACAAACATTTCCCGCGTCAGCTTGCCCGTCTGCGTATTCTGGTTCGATGGATGGTAAGAGGCTAGTAACACCTTACCCCCTGGTAACCGGTAACTGGCGCCATGTTTGAAGAGATAGCCCTGCTTGGTGATAATCAGACCTCGACGTTTCAAGTAGTTGAGATAAGCGTCGAAGCCAATCTTGCCCAGCGCGACTACGACCTTGATTTTTCCTAATCCTTCAACCTCACGATCGAGAAAATGCGAGCAGTTGGCCAGTTCTTGCGGCGTGGGCTTGTTGTCAGGCGGCGCGCAGCGGACGGCGGCAGTGATATAGAGATCTTTCAGCCTGAGCCCATCGTCGCGGTCGGTGGCGTTTGGCTGACTCGCGAACCCGGTCTCATAGAGCACTGGGAACATGAACTTGCCGGAAGCGTCGCCGGTAAAGGGGCGCCCCGAGCGATTGGAACCATGAGCGCCGGGAGCCAGGCCCATGATCAGCACCCGCGCCTCGGAATCGCCGAACCCAGGCACCGGTTTGCCCCAATACTCATGATCACGATAAGCGCGGCGCTTCTCGCGGGCTACCTGCTCGCGGTAGGCGACCAGGCGCGGGCAGCGAGCACACACAATAACCTCACGGTTCAGGACGGTTAGCCAATGGGGATTACTAGGTTGCATGCATTTACTATAAGGTATTAATTATCTTGAGGGGCTCGTGAATCAGCGTGTCGGGGTCGCAGCCACAACCGGGGCCGGAATGACCAATCGCAATTGATCCAGAGAACTCAGTACACTTTCCCAATGAGCCGGATCCTTCCTCGTCTCGATCGGAGCCGAAAGGTCTGAGTAAAAGTTCAGGATGTTATCCCGCAGCTCGGGAGACGTCCGGTCGAACTTCCGCGCCGATAGCTGAGCCAGCAAAATTGCGTAGGCATCGTCGGTCAGTGTGTACTCCGCAGCCTTAGTTGCATTGCCGGTATCCAGATCACAATTGGGCAACACCAGCGAGTCGGCGCGCACTGCTTCGAGAAGGAGCCGGTATTGATCGACGGTGCTGTTGATGCTCTTGAAGTAAATGTCTTCAGTCTGCGGAGTGGGATTCTTGAACGCCAGCCCTTTGAACGGACCAATTCTCGGCATGTATCGTAATAGGGTCGATAGAATCCGCGTGCCAACTCCTGGCTTTACATAATCCTTGCCCCACTGCCGTTCATAATCCGAACGCGAAAGACGGTACAGGAATTTCTTTTTCGCGAAATCCGGCGTTTCGCGCATCAGATCCTTCTTATGGGTTTGCAGCGCGACCTCGGTCATATGCGGAATGAGCCGGCTTACCGCGAACCGGTACGATCCTATTGCCAGATCCTCATGAGTAAGCACGTCTTTTAATTCCACTCCGTACACAACGGGAAAAACCCGTTCCAGGAGTGGCTTGGAAACTTGGAATCCGATGAACTCGTGATATCGCTGCGACGCGTAACGATTCTTCGCGACCTGCACCGTGTCGAACCCAAACTCGATTTCTAGGTGTGCTTTTTTGTCCTGAGCATATCGAACGGACTTGCCAAACTTCGCCCTCAGCTTGGGATACTCGATGCTCACAGACTGATTGACTGCTGGATGACCGGCGATATCCGCAGCATAATGCGAAAGTGCTCCTATCGCGAAGGCGTATTCGTCGAAGTCCTGGCTCTCGAGCATCAGTTCATGAACGAAGTCTCCGCTGCGAACGTAATGAACCAGATTGCTGAATTCTTTACTGCCAAAGGGATAATAGCCAAGATCCTGGATCACGGCGCCGCCGTAGGCATAGGCGTGAGCCTCTTTGAGTTGATCCTCCGTCAGTCCCGGGAATCGTTTGAGCAATAGAGGTTGAATCTCATCGCTCCAGAGCAGGTCGACGATTTCCTCGTGGGTCAGAACTGAATAGGCGGAAGAAACGCTGCTGCCCAGGAGCACGACCAGAAGAAAACCCGTGGCACGGAGACAGACTCGGCGCCAGACCTCACTAACGCCGTTTGGCGCGATACGCGGCCGGTTCATGGTTCAAATCCGGCCCAGAACTAAGAGAATGACCACAATGAAAAGGACCAGGCCCAAACCACCTGTCGGCGCGTAACCCCACTCCCGGCTATGTGACCAGCGCGGCAGCGCCCCAACCAGCGCCAAAACCAGAATCACGATCAATATGGTTCCAAGCATGTCCACTCCCTTTGCCCCTGCGAGTCAGCTTTATTTGTAGGCCTTTCGCCGGTTTCTTAATGGTCAAAACTGCTCATCGGTATGAAGAAATGCGCGCAAGGCAGGTCACGGTACGATGACCGCCGCTCCGTCTATGGCGTCATGCTTGACGGCGGCGAGCGCTTGGTTGGCCTGGTCGAGAGAGAAAACAGTCACCTTTGGCTGCAGCCGAATATCAGCAGCAATTCTCAGAAAATCGCGAGCATCAGCCCGCGTCATGTTGGCGACGCTGCGGATTTGGCGCTCACCCCACAACAGACGGTCGTAATCGAACTCTGGAACTCGGTCGAGATGGATGGCGTTGATGGCGACGATGCCACCTTTTCGCAGGCTCGCAAGCGCAGCGATCACGACGTCGCCGCTGGGTGCAAACGTCACCGCGCGGTCGAGTTCCACAGGCGGCTTGTCGGTTTCGCCACCTACCCATTCAGCCCCCAGGGTGGCAGCCAACTTGCGATGCGAGTCGCCGCGCGTCGAAACATACACCTTGCAGTCCCAGGAGTGCAGAACCGCGATCGCGAGGTGCGCCGACGCGCCAAAACCGAAGAGTCCAACCCTGTCGCCGCGTTCCACTCCGGCCACTCGCAGGCTGCGGAAGCCGATGATGCCCGCACAAAGCAGCGGCGCCGCGTGGAGGTCATCCAGCTCCGAAGGGAGCGCATAGGCAAAGTCCCTTCGCACCACGGCATACTCTGCATAACCTCCGTTGACTGTGTATCCGGTGAAGACAGGTGAGTCGCAGAGATTTTCCAGCCCGCGACGGCAGTACTGGCAATCCCCATCAACTCCGCCCATCCAGGAAACGCCGACGCGGGTGCCGACCGGCAACTCGGCGGTTGCACCGTCCACAACATCGCCGACGATTTGGTGGCCGGGAATGAGCGCATCTTTTCGCTGAGGCAATTCTCCTTCGACGATGTGGAGATCCGTCCGGCAGACGCCACAGGCGCGAACCCGAAGTAGGAGCTGGCCCGCTGCGAGCTGAGGCTTGGGAGTCTCTTCGATTTGTAGCGGCTGCTTCGCGGTTCTGAATATCGCGGCTTTCAAGGCTCGGTTCCGAGGCCGTGAGACCGTTTGATGCCGGCCATCTGTCACAGGATGCCGTCCCCTGTTCCGATCGAAGGCCGAAGGTCCAGTGTGTTCGGAAGCCTGGCAGCACGCAGTGATGCTAGTCAAGTTGGAACCGCACCGGTGCGTCAGTGAGCAGCGCACTGAATTATCTTGCCAGCTCGTCCTTCGATTGCCCGATCTAGCCTTGCTGTTGCGGGCTGCGGCAGTGAAGGCGATGGATCCGATACAAGAATTCTACGGATGCGCAGCCGGAGCCTGAGCAATCCGACTCACTTTTCAGAGATGTGTTAGAGACAACATGGCGCGAGTCCACAAAACAGTAGACTCGCGCCGCCAGTCGTTTCACTCGATCACGCTCAAGCCGGTTACGTTACAGAGCTAGAGTGTGACGTTGAGTTCAATGTTCACGCCCGGATACATCGGGTTGCACAGGTAATACACGCCATCAATGTCGATGACATAAACGTTCTGCGTGTAGAGCCAGTTGCTCGGCCATACGCCAACAAATCCGAACGAATAGCCGCCGTATTGGAAGTGGCGATTACTGTAATCGCCCCGGTTCACACGAAACGTGTGTCCCTGTCCAAAGTTGGCTTTGTAACGGTCGTCAGGAATTCTGCGTCCCCCGGCGCGTTGGTCTTGCTTGGCATTTCTCTGTTCCGGTTTGGCGCTCTTCTCCTGTTGCGCGCTTTTCTCCTCCGGCCTGGCAGTCTTCTCTTCTTGTTTCGCAGACCTTTCTGGTTGAGCTTTCTTCTCGGCAGGTTTGTCTTTATTTTCCTGCTGTTCATGCTGCTCCTGCTGTGCGTAAACGGGAGCCGCTAGGGTCAAAGATAAAACTGCGGTACCGATAATCCCTACTAGTTTCATGGGTGTTGCCTCCATTGTCGATTCGAGCGTCTCACTGCGTTTCCTACTGCAAGCTTCCTGTGGTCGCGTTGACCGGAGTGCCGATCGCATCGCCGGACACGAGAAGTTCCACTCTCCGGTTCTGTTGCCGCCCGGCAGAGTTGTCGTTTGAGGCTACCGGCAGCGTGTTGCCGAAGCCCCGGGCGCTGACTGAACTTGTCGCGACGCCTTCCTGCACCAGGTAGTCGCGCACCGAACCAGCCCGATTCTCGGACAACGTCTGATTCATGGCGTCGCCACCGACGTTATCGGTGTATCCGCCAACCTCAATGTTGAGTCCCGGATAAGCGAGCAGAATGCCGGCGACCTTCGCCAGCTTCTCGCGCGCACCTGGCTTCAACGAGTATTTCCCGGTGTCAAACAGCACATCGGACATGCTGACGATAAGCCCGCGTGCGCTGTCCCGCGTCTGAAGAATCGTATTCAGCTGCTCGGACAATTTCACACGCATGGCAGCTTTGTCCGTATCTGCTTGTTGAGCGCTCAACTGAGCTTGCTGTGCCGCGAGGCGCGATTGTTCTGCATCCGCCTGCGCCGCGGAAACTGCGCTTGCCGATGCCGCCTGACTGTTGGCCATATCGGACTGAGCCTGTGCCGTCGCAGCACGTGAATCGGCAGCGTCAGATCGTGCTCTTGCCGCATCCGAGTCTGCCTGGGCCCTTGCTGCCTGGGCTCGGGCGGTGTCGGATTGAGCTTGCGCCGTGTCGGACTGGGCTTGCTCCTTTTGCCGGCGAGCATCATCTGCCTGCTGTCGCGATTGAGCTTGTGCATCCGCGGAATCCTGGCGCTCGTTGGCCAGGCGCATTTCGCCCATCTTCTTGACAGCGATTTCGCGCGCATCTTCCGCAGTCTGCACGGCTTCGCGGGAGACTGCGATCAGCGGCTTGCGATCCATGTGTTTGTTGATGGCATAGCCATCCGCGTTATTCATCAACTGGACGGCATGTTGATAGCTGTCAGGTGCGTACTGCTCCGCTCCCTCGGATTGAGCGATGCGCAGGGCATTCCGCGCTTCGAAAAACTCGAGTGGCAGTTTGGCATTCAAAACCACCGGGTCAAACTTGTAGCCAGTCGGAAGGTAGCCGCCACGCTCCATCAATTCATACTTCGCATTCACCGCTTCGCTGGTTCCCTTAGTGTCGTCGCGAACCACATTCTCGAGGATGACTGCGTTGCTCGGCTGCCGCACCGCGTAGTAAGGTTCCGCAGTAACAATCAGCGCAAACGCCTGCAGGTCGGTGGTCACGTGCAGTTTGCTGCGAGCGTCATCGCCTACTAAAACCTCGCCCAGGTTCACGGCCCGGCCTTCGGGCGAAATCGCCCACAGTACGTAGGTCAGATACTCGTTGCCAAAAGTCATAGGCCTTTGCAAGTTGCCGAAATATGCATCGATCGAGATCGATCCCCGCTTGCTGTTCACGTGTGCTTCGCCGCTCGCCGAAGGCATCAGGCTGGTGCCCGCGAAGTCCAGTTTCGAGCTTCCGCTGCGGTGCTCATAGTTGACGGCCTGCACGTTGCGGCTGATGACCGTCACGCGGAACGTGGGAGTTGCACTCATATGCTCGACTTCCGCTGTGGATTGAGAATTGGTCTGAGCTACGACTGGCAGACTTAGCGCTACTGCGGCAGCTAACAACAGTTTTGTTTTCACACTATCTCCTTGGCGGCAGGTATCTGCCTGGCTTCTAGCTTCATGCAAAAGGTGGGAGTTCGTGACGTATTTATATGAATCGCGTCGCCGACCTCATCCTTTTCCGAGACGAATCCCGGAAAGGGAATGAAATAGCCCGAAAATATTCAGCAGCCACAGAACCACGGCAATGACCACCACGCCATTCAAAATTGACTTAATGGACGACTGCATGGGGATGAAGCGATTCACCAGCCACAGCAGGACACCCACTACAACCAGAACTTCCAGGAGTTGAATTAAAGGCATGATCTTGACCTTTCTTTTTCATGGGCTAACCCTCTCATCCGCCAGAGGTGTTGCCTAGTTTCGCGATCCGAAGAGCGTTTTAGGGTCGAATCGTGTCCGCCGCAGGTTCGGGGCGGACACGCGGATGAAAAATGCCGATTGTCTGGATGTGGTCGCCTGGAGTGACTTGATATAGACCCGGTTTCGGGCGACCTGGAATAGGAGCAGCGAATCAGCGTCCGCGGCTCTGTCTGCACACTCAGGAGAATAAAGAATGACAGGTGCCAGCTTGCACGTCTGAGCAAGATAGCTCACATGCATGATTTAAAGATTAAGGACTAAGGTTGTCTCACTGGTCGTGCGCTCGCTGCCGGCGCTCGCAACATCCGTTGTCATCCAGCCATGCCAGCAGGGAACGCACGCTGGCTCGCGCCAGGGCAATGGCGCAGTCCGCGGCTCCGTAATAGATGTTCAGAGTGTCGCCGTCGGCGTCCATCGTATAACCGCACGGAAACACTACGTCGTCGACGTCGCCGTGGCGTTCGTACTCCGCTTCCGGCCCAAATATCCACGAATCTCCGCGCAGCAAACACTTTGCGGGATTCTCCAACTCGAACAGGGCCAATCCTAACCGGTACAAACAGCCGGAAGGGGTTTGCCGTACGCCGTGATAGAGGACGAGCCACCCCCGGGAAGTTTCAATCGGAGGCGGCGACATGCCGATCTTGTTGGCATCCCACCAGGCGCCGCGCCGCGCTTCCAGCATCAGCCGGTGCCGACCCCAATGGCGTAAGTCCGGAGAGTAGGAAATCCACATATGCGCCCCGAGATGGGTCGCGGGCCGATGAATCAAGGCCCAGTATCCATCGATGCGCCGCGGCAGCAGCGCCGAGTCTTTGTCATCTGGCGACATAATCACGCCGTAGCGCTCGAACGTTCGAAAGTCTTTGGTCAAAGCCAGAGACACGCCGGGTCCACCCCGCGAATACGAAGTGTAAGTGACGGCATATTGCTGCAGTTCAGGCACAAAAGTGATGCGCGGATCTTCAATGCCCCAGATCTCTTCCGGGAAATCCTTGGGGTTGGGCATCAAGGTGGGTTCGGCATCAATCTGCCATCCGTCGACTCCATTCTTGGAACGCGCGGCGCAAAGATGCGACAAGCCGCGCCGATCTTCCACGCGGCACAGAAGAAGCGTCGAGCCATCCGCAAGCAGAGTCGCGCCCGGGTTGAATACGCTATTGATCGAGTAGGGCCAATCCTTACTAGTGAGAATCGGGTTGGCAGGGTGCCGAAGCAGCAGCGCCTCGAAGCGAGTACTCTGAGTACTCAGAGGTTCCTGAGCGGGAACAGTCATGATGGGATTTCCTTTGCTTGAGACTCTTGCAGAGCGCGCATTTCGAGCAGTGCCATTAAGAACGAGAGCGTCGATTCCGCACCCTGGTTCTCATTAGCGCGGTCGGGATGCAGTCCGTCCCGGCAACCCCCGGTGACGGAATCATAAAGAGCGAGTTGTAGATCGTTGTCTCCCAGAAACCAGTTAAACGCCGACCAGGCCGCGCTGCGCCAGCGCCCGTCGCCGGTCACGCGGTAGGCTTGCAAACAGGCCGACACCGCGCCGGCAGCCTCAATCGGCTGTTGATCGAAGCGAGCCGGCTCGCTTCGCTGACGATAGAAGCCTTGGGAGCCAATCGGTACAAAGTGTCCACTGGTCGGGCAGCGCTGCGCTTCCATAAGCCAATCCAGTGAGGCGAGACCGGCGGAAACCATGCGTTCATCCCCGCATGCCGATCCCACTAGGAGCATCGCC
Source organism: uncultured Acidobacteriaceae bacterium (assembly GCA_963763285.1). Taxonomy (GTDB): domain Bacteria; phylum Acidobacteriota; class Terriglobia; order Terriglobales; family Acidobacteriaceae; genus Sulfotelmatobacter. The sequence goes on from CAVXOK010000008.1 coordinate 78,977, forward strand.
TGGGACAGCCTGGCGTTCCCGTAGGCCGCAACATTCTCAAACCACTTCCACTCCGGACCCTGGACCGCTTCATACAGATCCAGCAGCCTTCGAGCCAAAGCGGATCGTACGCGCTGTGCGTCTCGGTCACCAGGGTACGAATGGAGGTACTCCTGAACTCCCAGCACCGTATACGCGCAGGCCCGCGGACTGCGAAACTCGACCGCCGCTGGCAGCGAAAACTCAAACAAACGCCCCGCAGCGCCTCTCAACCCAGGATTTGTCGATCGCGCGAGGACAGTTCCAAGAGCCCACAACGCGCGCCCGTGGGAATCTTCCGAGCCCTGGTCTTCCATCCAGCGATGATCGTAGGCGAGAAAGTTTCGGAACCTTTTCTTCTTAGCATTGAAAGCATGCTCCAGGAATGCCAGATACCGGAAAGCCCAATCGGGGTTGAGTCCCGCGGCTCTTCCGAAACCATCCCCCTCTGGCTGGTTCATACCTGGCTGGTTCATACCTGTCTGGTTCAAACCTGTCTCGTTGAAACCCGGTTGGTCCAGCTGTACCGTAAAGATGAGGGCGCGGGCGTTGTCGTCGGTGGTATATCCCTCCGCTCGATTAGGAATGGTAAAGATGGCGTGCTGCAGCATCCCCGTATCATCGGTAAGCGCATTCACGTGATTGAGGTTCAATTCGGGCAGCTGATTCAGTATCTTCGGCGTGTCGCGCGCGAGGAATTGTGCCCGAGGACTCTCCATGCGGTCGCTGCGAACTCGCGCAAAACTTTCCATGTAACCCTGAGCCACCCTCTTCCAGATCATTTCCCGGGCGAACAGGTAAGCGCGCTTACGCATCGCATGACGCACCGCAGGCGTGTCTAGAAGTTCGATTGTCTTTTGCGCGATTGCATCCGGATTTTGGAACGGCACCAGCGCACCCCGGCCAGCATCCAGCAGTTCGATCGCGTGCCAATACGGAGTCGAAATGATCGCCTTGCCTGCGCCTAAGGCATAAGCTAACGTCCCGGAGACTACCTGCGCCTCATGGCGGTAAGGAGTGACGTAAATGTCCGCAGCTCCAATGAACTCAACCATCTCTTCCGGGCTGACAAAGCGGTTGTGGAAGATCACCTGCGATTCCACTCCCACCTCCTTCGCCAAAGCTTGCAGGCTGGCCCGATACTTGTCTCCGTCGCGGCGCAGAATGTGAGGATGCGTCGCCCCGGCAACCATGTACACGACGTTCTTGTGCCTGGCCAAAATCTGCGGCAAAGCTTGAATCACGTTTTCGATTCCCTTGTTCGGCGAAAGCAGGCCGAACGTAACAGGACGGCCTTCCCCTCCACTCCGAAGCGGTCTTTATAGAAATTCGGATCCAGAAATGGCAGGTCCGGAACGCCGTGAGGAACCATATCGATTTTGCTGCCCGGCACCTTGAAGATTTCCTGCAGGAACTGCGACGAAAGCTGGCTCATGACAATGAGGCGATCGGATACTTCCGCGATCTCTTCCATCACCCTGAGTTGATTCGGATCTGGCTCGCGCAGAACGGTGTGCAGAGTGGTCACCACCGGCATCTTCAGGCCGCGCAGCAGATGCAAGATGTGGCTCCCGGCGGGGCCTCCGAAGATTCCGTACTCGTGCTGCAGGCACACCATGTCGATGTTGTTGAAGTTCAGAAATTCCGCCGCATCGCTGTAGGACTTCAGATCATCCTGCGCGAGCGACCAGCGCACCCGCGCAGGATAGTCATAACCTTGCTCCGTGTCGTCAACCGGGAGCGCCAGCAGCCGCGCCGTTCCGTACTCCGCCGAAATCGCGGTGCAAAGGTCCGTGGTGAACGTGGCGATGCCGCATTGCCTTGGAAGGTAATTCCCGATCACAGCGATTCGACTGGGCAGCGATGGTTTCGATTGCAGGCCCGCGCGGGTTCCTGAAATCGCCTCAGGCGCGAGAGCGCGGCGACTGACGACTTCTAAGTCCCGATTTGGGAACACTGTGATGGGTATCGCCATTTTCCCTAATTTCCGATGAGAACAATTGCTTCAAGAGACCCTTTTCAAGGCGGGGACGCAAGTGAGCACTAAGTTGTGGATTGAAGTATCGTCTCTTGGCAGTATTTAACGGAAGCCGATCGACAAACTGATCAAAATTGATCAGCCTGCGTCCCGGCGACGGTTCATCATGCGGCTATGAAAACCAAAAAAGACCAGGCTCTGGCCGTCCGATGCCCTACCTGCGGCGCCAAACCTGGAGAGAAGTGCGAGCTCAGCACTGGCCTGCCCTCGCACCGCGCCGCATCGAGACCGGCGCTTACTGGCCGCTGACTAGTGAACTGTTCAGCAACGCGCCCACTTTCGGGTGAGCAATCCTTCAGGTTCGCTCAATTAGCTTCGAAAAACTGTGCAGAATAGCTCAGTTTCTAGAAGCGTTGATGCTACGACGTTTTATAAATATCGAGGATCTTTCGCCGGACTATAATCACTGACAATGCGATCCGCTCTAGCAAAGAAGCACTCCGCGTTCAATTCCGATACTTTCCTCGCCACGATTGGCGATGGCCGGAAGATCCTGACCGTCGCAAAAAAGGAAACGATATTCGCTCAAGGGGACGGGGCTGATGCGGTTTTCTATGTTCAGAAAGGTAAAGTGAGACTGACTGTCGTCTCCCAGGCCGGCAAGGAAGCGACCATCGCAATCGTGAGTGAGGGAAATTTTTTTGGTGAGGGTTCCCTGGCGGGCCAGCTTTTGCGCATGGGCTCCGCGGCCGCCATGACTGACTGCGAGATCCTGCGCGTCGACAAGAAAACGATGATGGATGCCCTCCACCGCGAACCCGCGTTTTCCGAAATGTTCGTCTCCTACTTATTGGCCCGTAATATCCGCTACGAGGAAGATCTGGTCGACCAGCTGTTCAACTCCAGCGAAAAGCGGCTGGCCCGCGTGCTTCTATTGCTGGCTCACTTCGGCAAGGAAGGCATTCCGGAAACCGTGGTGCCGAAGATCAGTCAGGAAACGCTCGCAGAAATGGTTGGGACCACGCGTTCGCGAGTCAGCTTCTTCATGAACCGGTTCCGGAAGCTGGGTTTCATTCACTACGCCGGCGGTACCGAGGGAGCCTTGCAGGTCCACAGCTCTCTTCTCAATGTAGTTCTGCACGATTAAGCGTCTCGGCGTAGGCCGCAGTCAGATGACCATCCTCAATCGGGCTCGCCGGCTCCCATTCAATTGGCAACAAATGGCGGATGCGGGCAGCGCCGATGGCTTTGCTCTGCCGATGGCCGCACGACAGGCAGATGGCTCCCACTTCCCGGATCCCAGTCTCTTTCGAGATTTCATTCTCTCGCACCGCAACTGACCCCGCGACGACCGGACCTGCACACATATCACAATCGTAGGCGGACAAATGAAGATACTGTTTTCGCATTGGTGTCTTCCCGACGTTACAACGAAGTTAAGTGAGGGTTGAGATGCACTTTAGCAATCCTAACCTCTGAGTAATTCCGGCTTCTGTTCACTATTGCTCGGCCTCCACCGGAAGGCCAATTGACTGCCAGAACGTTTGTATGCGACACGTGAGCAATTTTGAGCAGCAGGGGGAATCTTCTAAACAGATCGGGAAGCCGCATCCTTGGCTTCCCAACCAGCTTGTACTCACACCGAACCTCGGCGGCCGCTCACCAGATTAATCACCAGAACAACCAGCGCCACAACCAGCAACAAGTGGATCAAGCCGCCGGCCACGTGCAGGCTGAAACCCAAGAGCCACAAAATTAGAAGAACCACAAAAATCGTCCAAAGCATATTCGTCTCCTTGACTTGCAGGGTCTATCCCATTCTGCCTGGTTCTCATTTGGGATACTGAGCAGCATTGCTCATTCCTAAGATTAATGAAGTGAGCAATTCAGATCAGCTATTTTTTCTGGCTTGCGCGACCATGGTGGCAGAGACGAGCATTTCTTCTCGCTCTTTCAGATCCCCTGAACTAAGTCAGCCAATCTGAAGTTATCCCTCCTTAGTTCCACAGCTCCGAAAGGAACAATTTCATGAAGAAGACAATTTCAGTTTTATTGATGGGCTTGATCGGCATGGTTGGAACTTACGCATTTGCCGGCTCGGACCGGGAAGATACCGTTGACCGCATGCAAAAATCCGTAGACGTTCTGCAGTCCATCATGTCAACGCCCGACAAAGGGATCCCTGAAGAAGTGTTGAACGGCGCCAAGTGCGTGGTCGTAGTGCCCAACTTGCTCAAAGGCGGATTCATCTTTGGCGGCAAGCACGGGCGCGGCGTAGCAACTTGCCGGACGGCAGGCGGCTGGAGCGCTCCCGCATTCGTTTCCGTGGGCGGAGGCAGCTGGGGCTTGCAGATTGGCGTCGAAGGCGTCGACCTGGTCATGCTGGTCATGAATGACCGCGGCTTACAGCATCTGCTTTCGACCAAGTTCGAACTCACCGGCGAAGGCTCAGTAGCTGCGGGCCCAGTCGGCCGTCACACCTCTGCCGGAACTGACATCCTGTTGAACACTGAAGTACTGACCTATTCGCGCTCGAAAGGCGTATTCGCGGGCCTGACGCTCGAAGGCGCGGTTATCGAACAAGACAACGATTCCACGCGTGCCATCTATGGTCATCACATGATGTTCCGCAACATTCTTTCGGGCCGAGCCTCCACTCCCGCAAGCGGAGCAGCATTTGTGAGGGCAGTCGCTGAGGCTGGCCATCAGGCTCACGTCGCCGAAGCCAGAGAAGACAACAAGCAATAGTCGCAGCAGAGCACCATCATCTGTCGCGATTCAATAGCTGGCCGGAGCCGCACAGGCTTCCGGCCAGCTTTACTTTGCGCGATTCCTTGGAATGAGAACGGGTGCGTGTTCACGTATCGGCCTTGAGTAACAGCACCTGTGAATTCGTGATCCGAAATAAATTTCCCGAGGCTCACTGCGATTCGTGTTCCTCGCGCGGGGATCCGAGTTTTTTCTCGATACCCCTCCCCCCTGGGGTCTATTGGAATCACGAAGTTAGCAAGAAATTCCCGGCAAAATACGGATGTCAAAGAACTTAGATACTAAAATCCGTGAAGCAAAGGACTTAGTGGCACGACGATACGGGTTCACCCGACCGTCACTGCCTCGACCATGATCGCGCAGATTTTTTCGGGGCACAAGGTCAGATGTCACACCGTGGCTGAGGAAAACTTTGCTGGCATGAACACCGCGGTCGGGTGCCGTCGGTTGCGCCCGGCAGGCCGCGGCCCGATACGGCTGGGCCGCCGGACAGCCGGGGCGGCTGTCCCCACATGAGCCTGGAAGATTTACGACTTAGCCAGACGCCGTAGGAGATCGCAGTTGGTTACCATCGATTTCTCGAAAGAGTCCAAAACATCGCGGCGAACCGAGCCTTGGGTCTTGCGTTCATGGGCTGGTAGCGAAGCCGCGCGTAATACGCCTCTCCCGTTTGACGCTGCTTCCTTCTGTCTTTACACTCAAGTTAACGCCGTATGAATTCGGGCCGGTTCCGTTGCTTGAATGGAGCCTCCTGGATTCGGCGGCGGGTGAAAGGCAAATGTGAGCCCCACAGAGACTACCGACGCGGCCAAAACCGACACTGCTAATAAGGACATCAAGCGGGAGATCTCAGTTGAGATCCCGGCTGCGGAGGTTGCGCGCGAGACCGAGGTGCAGATTCAGCGCTATCAGAAGAGTGCGCGGCTGCCGGGGTTTCGGGCGGGGCATGTGCCGGCTTCCATCATCAAGCAGCGCTTTGGCGATGGCCTTAAGAACGATGTGGCCGAGGCTTTGATCCCGAAATATTTTCGCCGGGAAGCTGAGAAGCTGGGGCTGATTCCGGTTTCGCAGCCTCGCGTTACCGATCTGCACATGCATGACGGAGAGCCGCTCACCTTCAAGGCTAGTTTTGAGGTGCTGCCGGAGATTCAGGTCGAGGGCTACAAAGATCTGCGCGCGGATAAGCCAGAGATTGCCGTCACCGACGAGGAAGTCGAGCAGGCGCTCTCCGCACTGCGCGAGCAGCATGCGACCTTTACTACCGTGGAGGGACGCGTGCTCGCCGAAGGCGACTTTGCCCAGGCGTCCATGGACGGGAAGCCGAAGGACGGTAAAGATGTCGCGGACGCCAAGGCGAATCCCGTGCACATGGATGACGTGCTGATCGAAATCGGCGGCAAGAACACTGTGCCGGAGTTCAGCCAACATCTGACCGGCGCTTCGTCCGGCGACGAGCGGACGTTCGACGTCAGCTATCCCGAGGACATTGCCGACAAGCGGCTCGCCGGCAAGACTTTCGTCTATACGGTGAAAGTGAATGGCATCAAGCAGAAGAGCCTGCCCGAGCTGAACGATGACTTCGCCAAGGAGTTGGGCGAGTTCACCAGCCTGGACGCGGTTCGCAAGCAGATTCGTGAGAATATGGAGGCCGAGAAGCGGCACACGGCCGAGCATGCGGCGAAAGACAAGCTGGTGGCCGAACTGGTGAAGCGCAATGATTTTGAGGTGCCGGAGTCTTTGGTGGACCGGCAGATCGATTTGCGCCTGGAACGTGGTCTAAGGGCTCTAGCCGCGCAGGGCATGAAGATGGAAGACTTGAAGAAGATGGACCTGCCCCGGCTCCGGGCTGGGCAGCGGGAGCAGGCGGTGCAGGATGTAAAGTCTTCTTTGCTGCTGGAGCGGATCGCGGACCTCGAGAAAATCGAGGTCAGCGACGAGGAACTGAACCGGGAATTGGAAGCTTTGGCGAGACAGTCAAAACAGACGTCCGAAGCGGTGCGTGCGCGTTTGACAGAGGATGGGGGCCTCGATAGAATCCGGAATAGAATCCGCAGCGAGAAGACCCTCGAATTTCTTTATCACCAGTCCGCGTAACCTGAAAAGGATGCGGACCACTTTCGACCCTCCCCGAGAATGGAAGCTGTAGTTCGGGGCGGAGTGTGGCAGGTGAACGTGAAGCAAAACGATTCGAACAGGAACGATCCGCAAATGATGCTCGTTCCGATGGTCATCGAGCAGACCGGGCGGGGCGAACGCGCCTACGACATTTATTCCCGGCTGCTCCGCGATAACATTATTTTCATAGGCACGCCGATTGACGACAACATCGCCAATCTGGTGATTGCCCAGATGCTGTTTCTGGCCCAGGAAGACCCCGAGAAAGATGTTCAGCTTTATATCAACTCTCCGGGCGGATCGATCACGGCGGGCATGGCGATTTATGACACCATGCAGTACGTCAAGAATGACGTCATGACGCTGTGCGTGGGCCAGGCGGCCTCGATGGCGGCGTTGCTGCTGGCGGCCGGGGAGCCCAAGAAGCGCAATGCTTTGCCCAATTCGCGGATTCTCATCCACCAGCCTTCCATGGGGGGGTTGTCGGGTCAGGCGACCGATATTGACATTCACGCGCGGGAGATTCTGCGCATGCGGGAGATTACCAACCAGTTACTCTCCAAGCACAGCGGCCAGAAGCTCGATAAGGTGGAAAAGGACGTGGAGCGGGACTTCATTATGAACGCCCAACAAGCTAAGGAATACGGAATCATAGACGATATCATCTATAAGACCGGAAAAGCGGTATGATCTGCCTTCGCGCTTGCAGATGGCGGATGGCTGTTATCCGGAACAGGTAAAAGGAGTAGAGCCGAGTGAAAACCAAGTCGGGCTCCGACGAGATTTTGCGCTGTTCGTTCTGCCACAAGTCGCAGGATGCGGTAGCCAAACTGATCTCGTCGCCCAGCGATTATCCCCGCGCCTATATTTGCGATGAGTGCGTGGCGGTGTGTAACTCGATCCTGGAAGACGACCGCACGGCGACTCCTCAGGCCGCCGCACCCAACCAACTGCCCAAACCGCAGGAAGTCAAGACCTTCCTGGATGAATACGTCATTGGACAGGAGCAGACCAAGAAGAAGCTGGCGGTCGCGGTTTACAACCACTACAAGCGCATCTTCATGAACCGGCAGAAGACCAACGACGGCATCGAGCTGAGCAAGTCGAACATCATGCTCATCGGTCCGACGGGCACTGGAAAGACGCTGCTGGCGCAGACTCTGGCCCGCATGCTCGACGTGCCTTTCGCCATTGTCGATGCCACCACGCTGACCGAAGCCGGTTATGTGGGCGAGGATGTCGAGAACATCATTCTCAAACTGCTGCAGGCGGCCGAGGGCGACGTAAGCCGCGCCCAGACCGGCATCATCTACATTGACGAAATCGACAAGATCGGGCGCAAGGACGAGAATCCTTCGATTACCCGCGATGTTTCCGGCGAAGGCGTGCAGCAGGCCCTGCTGAAGATTCTGGAAGGAACCATTGCCAACGTTCCGCCGCAGGGCGGGCGCAAGCATCCCCACCAGGAATTCACTCCGGTCGATACCACCAACATCCTCTTCATCTGCGGAGGGGCGTTCGTGGGCCTGGAGAAGATTATTGGCAGGCGCGTGGGGAAGAAGTCGCTCGGCTTCCGCACCGGCGAAGAGGCGGAAAAGGAAGACGCCGCGGTCTCGCGCAAGCGCAACTTCGAACTGCTGAGCGAAATTCAGCCGGAAGACTTGATCAAGTTTGGCCTGATTCCTGAGTTCGTCGGACGCCTGCCCGTGGTGGGCATGCTGGAAGATCTGGACGAATTTGCGCTGATCGAGATCCTCACCCGGCCCAAGAATGCCATCGTCAAGCAGTACCAGCGCCTGTTCGAGTTCGAGAATGTGCGGTTGAAGTTCGCCGACGAGGCTCTGCGGGCCATTGCCCGCCAGGCTATGGCGCGCAAGGTGGGAGCGCGCGGGCTGCGCATGATTCTGGAAGAGCTGATGCTCGACCTGATGTTCCACCTGCCCAGCCAGAAGAAACTAAAGGAGTTTGAGGTCACGCGCGAGATGGTGGAGAAACGCAGCGCTTCCGTGGCTTTGGAGAAGGCAGGGTAGTAAAAGAGTAGTAAACTGTAGTGGACGGTTGTCATTTAGCGGCGAGTCATTCACTGCGAACCCAGGGAGATTGAGTGACCACATCCAAGGAAAAATTCGAAACCAAGAAGCTGCCCATGATGCCCATCCGGGACGTGGTCATCTTCCCTTTCATGATGACGCCGTTCGTGGTGGGCCGCGAGTCCAGCGTGCGCGCCCTGGAAGAGGCGCTGGCCGCGGACAAGAAAATCTTCCTGGCCACGCAGCACGACGCCTCCATCGACGAACCCAAGTCCAATGAGATCTACCAGGTCGGCACCATCGTCAACATCGTGCAGAGCCTGAAGCTGCCCGATGGCAACATCAAAGTTCTGGTGGAAGGCATTGAGCGCGGCCGGCTTGCTGCAAGCCACCGACGCGGATGGTTACATGCAGGCTTCGGTGCGGGTCGCGCGCTACCCCGTGGAGATGAATCCGCAGATCGAAGCCGGCATGCAGCGCGTGACCACGCTGTTTGAGCAGTATGTGAAGCTTTGCCAGGCGCTGAACTACGAGACCATGATCTCGGCCGTGAGGATGGAAGATCCCGGCCAAGCTCACCGACATCATTGCCGCCAACCTGCAGCTTTCGATCGAAGAGAAACAGGAATTGCTGGAGATTTTCGATCCTTCGGAGCGTTTGAACCGCATCGCCGACGTGCTTGATGTCGAGATCGAAAAGCTTAACGTGGACCGCACCATCCAGTCGCGAGTGAAGCGGCAGATGGAGAAGGCGCAGAAAGAGTATTACCTCAACGAAAAGATCAAGGCCATTCAGAAGGAACTGGGCCGCGGCGAGAAGAGCGAATTCGACGAACTGAAGAAGAAGGTCGAATCCGCCGGCATGCCGAAGGAAGTGAAAGACAAGGCGCTGCAGGAACTGAAGAAGCTGGAAGCCATGCCGCCCATGTCGGCCGAATCCACGGTTTCGCGCAACTATCTCGATTGGCTGCTGGCCGTGCCATGGAAGAAGCGCTCCAAGGAAATCCGCAACATCTCGCGCGCCGAGAAAGTTCTGAACGAAGATCATTACGGGCTGGAGAAAATCAAGGAACGCATCCTCGAATTTCTCGCCGTGCGCCAGTTGGTGAAGAATCCCAAGGGATCGATTCTCTGTTTCGTCGGGCCTCCGGGCGTGGGCAAGACCTCGCTGGGCATGTCGATCGCCAAGGCCACGGGGCGCAAGTTCGTGCGCATGTCGCTCGGCGGAGTGCGGGATGAAGCCGAAATTCGCGGCCACCGGCGCACTTATATCGGCGCGCTGCCGGGCCAGATCATTCAGATGATGAAGAAGGCGGGCACCAAGAACCCGGTCTTCATGCTGGACGAAGTCGACAAGATGTCGATGGACTTCCGCGGCGACCCATCGGCCGCGCTGCTCGAAGTGCTCGATCCTGAGCAGAACTTCATGTTCGTCGACCACTACCTCGACGTCGAGTATGACCTGTCGCAGGTTTTCTTCATCGCCACCGCCAACGTGATGCACACCATTCCTCCCGCGCTGCAGGACCGCATGGAAGTGTTGCGGCTGCACGGTTACACCGAGCAGGAAAAGCTTGAGATCGCCAAGCAGTTTCTGGTGAAGAAGCAGATGCTGCAGGCGGGCTTGTCGGAGAAAAACATCAAGTTCACCGACGAGGCGATCCTCGGGCTGATCCGCTCCTACACGCGCGAAGCTGGAGTGCGCAATCTGGAGCGCGAAATCGGCAACGTCTGCCGCAAGGTGGCGCGCAAGGTGGTGAAGGAAGGCGAAAACTATACCATCGCCGTGACCGGCGAGAACGTCAATGACTTCCTGGGCGTCATCAAGTTCCGCGACACGCTGGCGCACGAGAAAAGCGAAGTGGGATTGGTCACCGGTCTGGCCTGGACCGAAGTGGGCGGCTCGATCCTCAGCACCGAAGCCACGGTCGTCGATGGCAAGGGCAAGCTGACGCTGACCGGCAAGCTTGGCGACGTCATGCAGGAATCGGCGCAGGCGGCGCTGTCCTATGTCCGCTCGCGGGCGCACCGTCTCGGCCTTACTCGCGATTTCTATCGCACTCTCGATCTGCACGTGCACGTGCCGGAAGGCGCGATTCCAAAAGACGGGCCTTCGGCCGGGATCACCATTGCCACGGCGATCGCAAGCGCGCTCAGCAAGATTCCCGTGCGGCGCGATCTGGCCATGACCGGCGAAATCACGCTGCGCGGCAAAGTGCTTCCCATCGGCGGGCTCAAGGAAAAGCTGCTGGCAGCGCATCGCGCCGGATTGTTTGAAGTGATCCTGCCCCTGGACAACGAAAAAGATTTGGCCGAGGTTCCCGAAAACCTGCGCAGCGCGATGAAAATGCACTTCGTCGATACGATGGACCAAGTGCTGCAGATTGCCCTGGTATCTCCTCTGCCCGCGCTCCGCGAAGAAGAGACCGCGCAGCCGATCGCGCCTTTGACTTCCGGCACAGAGGATAGTCCGGCGGCGCATCAGTAGAGCTTTGAAAGGGCGCGGCTTCAGCCGCGCCGTCACCGGGCAATTCACAACCGGCTTTAACCGCCGACGAGCGTCCTTAGGGTAAAATCACCTTCCAAGATGTCCACATCCAACCAAAGTCAGATTGCCTTTGAAAACGGGCCGGACCAGCCAGCCGAGAGTGCGCAACCCCGCACGACGGGAATCCTTCCTTCACAGGAAATCAGCAACCTGATTGCCCGCGGAAACATCATCGCCGCGCCTGCCATCAACCCGGACCATATCCAGCCCGCCAGTCTCGATCTGCGGCTGGGCGACATGGCGCATCGCGTGCGCGCGAGTTTTCTGCCGGGCCCGAACAGCACGGTCGAAGCCAAGATCAAGGAACTCCGCATGACGCGGGTCGATCTCACGGCCGCGCCCGTTTTCGAGAAAGATTGCGTTTACATCGTTCCTCTGGTCGAGGAATTGAACCTGCCGGAAAATATTTCCGGGAAAGCCAATCCCAAGAGCACCACTGGACGCCTCGACATTTTCACTCGCCTGATCACCGATTACGGCACCGAGTTCGACCGCGTGCCGCCGGGATACAAAGGCAAACTGTACGCCGAAGTTGTTTCCCGCACATTTACGGTCGCCATTCGAGCCGGGATGAGGCTAAGCCAGCTGCGCTTTGTGCAAGGCAATCCGCGCTCCAGCGACAGTGCGATCAGAGGACTGGATCGGGAAGATCCGCTGGTCTACGACGAAGACAGTCCCACGAAAGCGCGAGTCGAGCGGGGCTTGAGAATTACCGTGAATCTGGAAGGCGCAGAGGCAGGAGATCATTGCCTACAAGGCGAAGCGCTTCGCTCCGGCCATCGAACTGGACAAGATTAATTTTTATCCTACGGAGGAATTCTGGGAAGTTCGTCATCAGAATGCGAGCAGGAATCTGATTCTCGAGCCCGGCGACTTCTACATACTTGCGTCCAAAGAGAAGGTGAGCGTCCCCCCAGAGTTCGCAGCCGAGATGGTGCCTTTCGATCCATCGGACGGCGAGTTCCGCATTCATTACGCGGGCTTCTTCGATCCTGGATTCGGACACGGCTCCGGCGACATCAAGGGAACCCCCGCGGTGCTGGAGGTTCGAGCCCACGAAGTTCCATTCCTGATGGAACACGGCCAGCTCGTCGGCCGGCTGAACTATATGCCTCTGCTGCGCCGGCCGGACAAGATCTACGGCACGAATATAGGATCGTCCTACCAGCACCAGGCGCTCACGCTGAGCAAGCAGTTTCGCCGCGAGACGGCGCGCTGATTGAAGGAAGCTAATTCGTGATGACTCCAACACAGGACATCGGAATGTTGGTTTTCGTTATTGTGATTCCCGTCTTTGCATGGCAGGGAGCGAAGCTCGTCTTGCATCCGAGGGAGTGGCTAGAACGACATGGACGATCCACTGCCGCTCGACATATTCGGGCAAGTCGCTTAATCGGTTGGATGTTCCTCGCTAGGCGTGCTCTTATCCATATTGCAGTTGATCCGTTACCACTAGCCCATAGTATTTCGAGAGCATGATTTCGTTCGAGCTGACTCGGACTCCAGCATTCACCACTTTCCCCAGCTTGCCAACCTCCGCACCCGCATAGCACACTAGCGCATGAGGGTTATGGCCCGATTCATGGCGTCGGCTACCGGTGCCGACCACTTCCCTGCTCCCACCTTGCCGGAAGTCGCGTTCCTCGGCCGCTCGAACGTGGGCAAGTCCAGCGTGATTAACACTCTCATAGGCGCCAAGCTGGCCCGCACCAGCTCCACGCCGGGACGCACGCGCAGCATCAATTTCTTCGAAGTGCGCTGGCCCGGAAAGCCGCAGCCTGAGGTTATTTTTGCGGACCTGCCGGGGTACGGTTACGCCAAGCTCTCGCGCGAGATTTCGCAGGAGTGGCCGAAGTTCATCGAGCCCTATCTCAACGACCGTCCCACGCTGGCGTTGTGTGTGGCGCTGGTGGACGCGAATGTTCCGCCGCAAGATAGCGACCGGCAACTCTTAGATTTTCTTAATGCCTCGGGGCGCGACTTTCTGCTGATCGCAACCAAGAGTGACCGGCTCTCCAATAATCAACTGCGCAATGCGCTGAAAGGCCTGACGGAAGCTTATCCAACGGCGCCGGTGATTCCCTTCTCGGCGAAAACGGGAGCCGGGCGGGACGAAGTGTGGAAGAAGATTCGGCAATCCGCGGCCGAATTTCCTGTCGCGGCGTTCCAATCCTGAACGCCTCCCATTGCGGAAACTACCCAAGCCCTTTGTCGCCAGCCGTGCGCACTTCCCCTGAGTGTTCCGATCGAAAGGTCCGTAGAGTAGGAAGGGACGCATACCGCACCGGCGCCGCACAGAAGTCTCAATCCTGCTGTGTGAAGCCGGGGCCGCGACGCGGAGAGGCGAATCCCCGTTATGGCTGATGAACGTTATGGCTGATGAACCCGATGCCGGCGCGGCTTATCTAGCCGCCTTGAAGCAATCCAGTGGACCTCAGGCCGGGGCGACCGCGAGCGCGTCCCCGGCGCAGCGCTCTCCCGGAACTCGAACCGGCAGCGTGATCTCACAAGCAAGCGCCGACAAGCGCAAGAGCCCCCGCTACTGCTGCCAGGGCAGTGCGCACATCCGCGAGATCGCCACCGGAGTGGCGATCTGGACGACGTTCACTGACATCAGTCTTCACGGATGTTACGTGGAGGCGACCACCGCTTATCGTGTCGGCGTGATGCTCGGCTTGAAGCTCGAGGCCAACGGTTACCGGGTCGAGGCTACAGGCGAGGTGCGTGTATCTTACCCGAGCCTGGGGATGGGAATATCGTTCCACAAAATGTCGGACGAAGATCGCGAGCGCTTGCGCGAACTGGTGCGCTCGATCTCGCGGCCTTCCGTGATTCTGGGCGGGCGGGCTGCCATGCGTGCCCCAGCGGCGGCGCCAGCCGAGACGTTGCCCGGCGTGGCAAACCCGGCGGCCACTCTGCAGGACATGTCGAACTTCTTCGAGGACCGCCACATGATGGGCCGGGAAGAATTTCTCAGGATTCTGCGCAAAAACCAGTAGCAGTTCCTAGTTCTCAGTTCTCAGTTCTCGGTTCTCACTTCTCAGTTCTCAGTTCTCAGTTCTTAGGCCCAGGTCTGAGGTCCGAAGTCCGAGGTCTTGTTATGATGAAGGCCTATGTCCGTTTATCTCATCACTGGCATCGGCGGGTTCATTGGATCGTCTCTGGCGCGCGAGTTGTTGCAACGGGGCGAGCAGGTTCGCGGAGTCGACAATTTCTCAACCGGTAAGCGGGAGAATCTCGCCCAAATCCTCAAGCAGATCGACTTTCGTGAAGCGGACATGCTCGATCTCGACGCCATGAAGTCGGCCTGCGCCGGCGCGGATTATGTTTTGCATCAGGCCGCGATCCCGTCGGTGCCGAAGTCAGTGCTGGACCCGATCGGAAGCAACCGCGCGAATGTGGATGGAACGGTGAACGTGCTGGTGGCGGCGCGCGATGCCAAGGTAAAGCGGGTGGTCTATGCGGCGTCGTCGTCGGCCTATGGCGACACCCCGACGCTGCCTAAACACGAGCGCATGACGCCGGACCCGATTTCGCCGTATGCGGTGGCCAAGCTGGCCAGCGAGCATTACATGATTTCGTTTTACCGCTGCTACGGATTGGAGACGGTGGCGCTGCGCTACTTCAATGTTTTTGGTCCACGGCAGGATCCGTCGTCGCCCTACTCGGGCGTGCTGGCGAAGTTCATCACGCAGATGCTCAGCGGGCAGCAGCCCACGATCTTTGGCGATGGCGAGCAGAGCCGGGATTTCACCTACATCGACAACGCGGTCGAGGCCAACCTGCTGGCCTGCAAAGCTCCCGCGGCGCAAGTGGCCGGCAAAGTATTCAACGTGGCGACAGGGCGGCGGGTCACGCTCAATGAGACCTTCAAACTTCTGCAGGGACTCACTTCGTACTCCGGTTCTCCCATCTATGCTGCGGAACGCGGCGGCGACATCAAGCATTCGCTGGCCGACATTTCCTCGGCGGAAGAGCATCTCGGCTATAAACCCAAGGTGAGTTTTGAAGAGGGCCTGCGACGGACGGTCGACTGGTATCGCAGTACGCGGTCGTAGCGTGGACCTCGGACTTCGGACCTCGGCCATTTCGTCGAAGAGTCCCGATCGCACAAATCTTCCAGCGGAAATCGGCCCGAAGTCCGAGGTCCGAAGTCCGAGGTCCGTCTTAAAAGTCCAAGTTACGTTGGTGATCTACGTCGGCATTACCTCTCTCGGTAGAGTTGAAGGCATGACACTCTCGTCGATGGTAGTTTCGCGTGATTGGCAGGAAGTCAGTGTTCTGGAATGCATTCTTGGCGGCTTGCACATGGATGTTGCCGTCGAGAGCGAACCGCAACGAGCTTTGTCCCGGCTCACGAAATCCAAAGTGGATGCGCTGATTGTTGACTGTGACCTGAATGGCACGGGACAACTATTTTGCGAACTGCAGCGCGAAGCTCCGCGAGTCAGTACGGTGCCGCTGGTGATCATGGGCGCTCCGCAGGGAAGGCGCGACATGGAGGCTACCGGCGCGATGTTTGCTTTCGACAAGCCGATTTCCGTGGAACAAGCGGTGCGCACGCTCTCCGCCGCGCGCAACATGATTCTTGACGGCCGCTTGCGTTATCACCGTGCCGGGCTGGAAGTGCCCGTGACTCTCAGCGGCCGCCGTCAGAAGCGGGGAGGAGCGCAACTCATCAATCTGAGCCAGGGCGGACTGCAGGTTCGCGTCGAGAACGGATTCGATGCCAGTGAGGCGTCGCGGGTATCGTTCGCGCTGCCCGGAACGAATTGCGGGATGAAGGCGCAGGTGGAGGTGGCCTGGTCCGACAACCGCGGAAATGTTGGCATCCGCTTTGTGAAGATGGCGTCGGAGATGAAACACACTTTGCGGCTTTGGCTGGCGCAGCAGTATTTTGCGAACTAGACGGGGAGCAGTTCTCAGTTCCTAGTTCTCACCTTCTATCGGTTCTAGTCCGAGTCGAGACTGCTTTAGCGGAAGCGGCTCGACGCGTTTCACATTCTTTTTCCTCTTCCAGAATGGATGCTGCTTGCGCCAGTCTTGCGCCCAGGCTTGGTCCTCCAAACACAGCAAATACGGCCCAGTAGGCCGCGGCGACGAAAACCGCGGCTGCCGAGGCCGTTCCCAGAGTCAGCGGCCAGGGCGGAAGTTCGTGAGCAATGGAGAGAAAAATCAGGGCGAACAGGAGCAGGCCTGCGATCACGATCAGACTATCCACCAGCCAGGCGAGGGTGCGGCCTGAGAGCGGCTGGGAAAGCCAGTTCAGTTGAGCATACGGGTGGTCAGCCGGATCTGTAAGATCTTCTTCGCTGTGCTGGATGCAGAACTGGCGCCTCGTCCCATCTGGACGACGCTCGGCTCCAGCCGGATCGCCGGGCGCGGTGAAGCTGAGAGAGTCAGCCCGTCGTTTTCTTCCGGAGCATTCTCTTCGCGAACATTTTCTTCGCGAACATTTTCTTCGCGAGCAATCGAAACCACAGAAGCCCCGAAGATGGAGCGGGGATGGTCTGCATCGCGGGCGACAGCATCCAGAAGGTTGGAAAAGATCCACTCGTTGATCTGATGACCGGTGCGTGCCGGCAAGTCGACGAAGCGGATGCCGCACTGTCCCGAGGGACTGGCCCAACTGACCTGCCCGTAGGTTTCCACGCGCAAGCGGGGAAATCTCAACTCAAAGCGCAAGCGGACGCGCTGGTGCTGGCGCAACGGGGCGACGGCCTGCACGGCCACACCCTCGTGGTTGAGGTTGCGGATGATTCCACCGTTGGCCTCATCGAGGGTGACGTAGGTCAGCGTGCGCAGTTCATGCCGGTAGTGGGTGCGTGCTTGCCGCGCGGGAAAAGAGACTGTCTGCATACTCTCCGCCAAGAAACGGACGAGTCACAGACAGAGTGGCTCGGACGGAGCCCGTTTCGTCAGATTCTAGTTTCTGGTGAACGCGGCTGGCAGTGACTGGGTTAGGTTCGGGAGGAACTTGGCTTCCGCTAGCTGCGGCAGGATGGGCTTACCAAAGACCATGGCCGGGAGGGCAGGCCGACATCATTGCAACTAGGGCAAAACCCGGTTAACTTACTGTTAAACCCGGCAAAAACCGGATAGGGCGGACCTGGCCTCCGGAGCGCGGGCTTAAGGCAAACCGGCTACGCAAAGTAGTCAATTGACAGGGGCTCGCTGGGTGGCCACACTCGCACTAAGGAGATTGACCAGCCAGTAATGTAATGGCAACGACTCCCACCAAACCGACAATCGAAGTTGGCGACGGCTGGCCGATGCGCGCGTGCCGTCATGGCCGCTGAGCGGGGTGCGTCCGCGCCCGGAGAAGGCGTTTTTCGTACGGGGACTTCTCATGCGACTCGCGGACTGCGGCCATCGGGAGGCGACGCGCTGCAGGCGCTTCTGGCATTTTCGGCGCTGCATCAGCAGGTGCGGCAGCGGCGGGCGCTGGCCTCGCGGCACAAGGGATTTGAGACGATTGCGCCGTCCAGCTGAGTTCGAGGCGGCAGAGCAATTCGTTCTGGACGAAGTGCTGCAATTGGTTGCGGAACGAGCCATTGCCATCACCGGAGCGGATGGATTGGGAATCGCTCTGGCGGAGAATAACGAAATTGTTTTGCGGGCTTCGGCGGGCGCGATCAAGCCGGATGTGGGCCAGCGCATCCAGCGCGACTCGGCTTTCTCCGGAGCATGTTTCCGCACGGCGCAGATTATCCGCTGCGACGATACCGAGACGGATGATCGCGTAAACCTGTACTGCGTGCCGGCAACTGGGCGCGCGGTCCATGGTGGCGGTGCCGCTGTGCGGCCGGCGGCGCGTGATCGGATTGCTGGAAGCATTCTCGGCCGAACCCTTCGGCTTCAATGACAGCGACGTGGGCAGCCTGGAACTGCTGGCGGAGTTGATTCTCGGAGCTCTCAAGCCTGAGGACGAAGACCGCTTCGCAGAATCGGCGGAGGTAGCGGAAGCCGAATTGGCCGCGCCCGCGATTGCCGCTCCGGCGGCTCCGCCGGCTGAGAAACTTCTTCTGAAGAAGTCGCTGCGCAGAAGTCGTTGTCCGCTGCGCCGGCGCCTCAAGTACCGAGTCGAAGCCAAGAGTTGTGTCTGCTGCGAACGCGACCGCAATCTCTCTGCCGTGCACCTGCACTTGCGCCGCTGCCGTGCCGAGCTGCACCGAAGCTCAAGACTGAACCGGAGCGCGTTCCCGAAGACGCGATTGCCCCTCGAGATCGTGCAGGAAATCGGGACTTCGTCGGGCACTCATCCAGGAATCGTGCTGGTGTTGGTGCTGGTGGTGGTCGCGTGCGGTATTGGCCGGCGGGATTTGGTGGAAGCTGAAGAATGCGCAGCTCGGCGATGTATTGGTACAAGCCTGAGCCGAAAATCACAAAGCCCGTGCGCACAAGCAGCCAGCGAAACAGCTGCTTCGCTTCGGTCACTCCATCTTCGGTCGACTCCATCGAGCACAGGCGCGGATGGGCAAGCGAATTCCGCAGCTCGCGACGGATGCGGATTCAACGGCTGAACCCGTTGAGTGGAAGCGTGACGCCGCAGGAACTGGCGAAGCTGCCTCGCGTCACCGGGATTCGGCATTGGTCTTCGGCGGATTCCAGCACGGTGGTGCTCGACCTGGAAGATCAGGTGCAGTATGAGGCGCATCGTCTGACGGGTCCGGATCGCATTTATTTTGATTTGCACGATACTTCGCTGGCTCCTGAATTTGCCGGAAAAACCATCGAAATTGGCGACGCGCTGCTGGCGCGGGTTCGCGTGGCGCAGCCGGTTTCGGGTTTGACCCGCGTGGTGCTGGAGACGAGAGGCAACTCGAACTATTCCGTCAGCCTGGAGCCGAATCCCTATCGCCTGGTGGTGCAGGTGCGGAAGCTGGGCACGGAAACCAAAGCTCAGGTGAATCTTTTCCCGGGAGCGGAGGCCGAAGAGCAGAAGTTGGCGATCGTTGTTCCTCCGCCGACGCGCGAAGATTTGCAATTGCGGGCGCGCGTGCCGAAGATGCGCATCGTGGTGGATGCGGGCCACGGCGGCTGGGATTTGGGAACCGTGGGCCGGCAGGGATTGCTGGAGAAAGATCTGGTGCTCGAGATTGCGCAGCGATTGGGCAAGCTGCTCGAGAGCCGTCTGGGCGCGGACGTGATTCTCACGCGGAATCGACGACAATTACATTCCTCTCGACGAACGCGCTGGGATGGCGAATCAGTCGCAGGCGGATCTGTTTATCTCGGTTCATGCGAACTATAGCGACCTGCCTTCGGCGCGCGGCGTGGAAACTTATTACACGAACTTCTTTTCGGCGCCCAATGCAAAAGACCTGGAAACTCGGCAGGGCGCGACCAGCAACAAGAATGCTGTGACCGCATCGCTCTCGCCGGCTGAACTGCACGAAAAGATTGAGCAGTCGCGGCGGCTGGCGGCCAGCGTGCAACGCTCGCTTTACGGAACTTTGTCGGCGCAGAATCCCGGGCTGCGCGACCGCGGCGTGAAAGAGGCTTCCTACGTGGTTCTCACCGAGACCGCGATGCCGGGAATTCTGGCGGAAGTTTCGTTCGTCAGCAGTCCCACCGACGAGCAGAAGCTGCGCAGCGATGGATACCGCGAGCAGATTGCCGAAGCGCTGTATAAAGGCATCGCGCGGTATGCGGCTGCGTCGCGCGGCGTGAAGGTGGCTAGCGCCGGGAAGTAGTCGGTTTCTTTCCCGCTTCCCGATTTCATTACCTGACAATTCTAATGCGGCTTTTGTTCTGGGGCCGCTGTCTCCTTCTGGTAGGCGGCGCTGAGCGTTCCCTTGCTCTTGGCGATCGGCAATAAAGTCGGATAGAACTGGACGAACGTGGTGTCCACGGCGGCGTGTTCGACGTGGCAGCTGTAGCAAGACATGTCTGTTGGAACCATTTTTGCGGTCTTCGCGTTGTCGAAAATGAAGAAGGCCCACTTCCCGGGGAAACGCGCTTCGTCTTTGACGTGGATTTCCACTCCCATGACCTCGGTGCCCTGGTAGCTGCCTGCCTGATTAATCGAGCCCTTATCCTCGCCCTCCCGGCCCTCGAGCACGAGCATGGTTTTGTCAGGCCAGGTGCCGCTTTCGAGAAATGCGTTGTAAGCCTCGGGATTAACGAAAACGTTATCGAACATGTGGTGTCCCGTTTGCAATGCCGGGTTATAACTCATGTCGAACCCGGTGGTCAGGTAGACCCATTGGCGGTAGTGCTCGGGAAACTTCAGCTGCGCGTCGCTGGTATATTCCGGGCCCGAAGGCGCCGGAGCTGCGGACGGGTGCAACACGGCCGCGGACAGGAAAAGCAGCGCAGCGAAGAGGGCGAGTGTTGTTTTGCCGATCATCAATGTTTTCGACGGAGTAACCAGCGCGCAGTGAGCCGTTGCCGCCAAGAGTCTTTCGGATCAGGGGAACTTGTATTGAGAGCGGGAGCCTCTGCCAGCTTCCACTGGAGCATCTTACCCTCTATCCCGGCTTGACTGCTACCTCCTCGCCCATCGTCTCCAACAACCAATTCCGGACGACTCCCTGGACCTGCATCCGAGCCTCTTCCAGAGTGACGTGTTTCACCGGCTCACTCTCTTTCGGGACGGCCTCAGCATTCGCTTGCACACCGCTGGGGGCGTCTTCCTGATCATCTTCACCTTCAATCTCTTCTTCCCCGTCGGACTCGTCATCAAAGTCTTGTTCAAACCACTGCGGGCCGCCGATCGAGGTCCGATACACGTCGTCGCGGTCGATCACAACATGCGTGGCCTTGCTCGCCTCGAACTCCGCATTGCGCAGGTTCACGCTGGCGGTCTGCAGCGCATAGAGCATCAGGCCGGCCGTTCTGTGGTCCATGCGGCCGGAGCCGAGCATCTGCATCACTTTCATGAGCGCCACCTGCACCGAGTTGGCGTCTTCGAGCAGTGGCAGATCGAAGCGGTGCTGCGCCGTCATGTCTTTGGCAATTTTCGTCCGCTCGCGCTGGATGCGATCGTGAAAAAAGCAAAGCCGCCGCGCAACGCAGGGCGGGAGAGCCGCACTGCGTCCCATTCATCTTTATGTGCTGACATCGTGGAACATTGTCCATCCCCATAATTTTCTTCTCGTGTCCTTCAGGTTCGGTTTGCCGGCGCGAAATTCGCGGGTACCCTCCCCCACCCCCCTCGATCTCTGGAATCATGGGGTTAGAGTGGAATTGCCCCGCAAAATCTAGATGGCAAAGAAGTTAGATACTAAAATCTTTGCAATCAGGGACTTAGACCCTAATGATCGGGTTCCGAGCCATTTTTGCGCTATCCACCATAATTTCGCGAGTTTTTCGGGGAAGACAAGGTTGGATGTCACAGGGGTGCGGCTGTGGAAGGCTGTGGGAAAGTGCTGGGTGCAGTCCCCGGGGGAATTTTTCGGGCCGTCGGCGGCCGAGATATTAGGGTTGGCGTGTGCTGGGCACCCGGCTGGATTATGTTGGAGGCCGTTTCTCGTTTCCCATGTCGTTTATTAGATCTTCGCTAGCGGCTTCAAAGCAGTTCTTACTGGGGAGCTCATATTTGATGGCACGGAATGCCATAACTAGTGGAGATAAAGAGCAACATTAAATACGGCCAACCCAGCTGTATGCTCACCTCTCTCCGGCGCGATATTGATTGAGAAGGCTTCCTTGGGAAGCAGCGAATGGCTATCCATGCAGGCGACCGTGGCATGAACGTATTGCGAGGTCCAGAAGTAAATCCAGTCGTATTCGAATTCCCAATTTATCGGCTGCCCAGCGACCTTCTCGTGTTTGTCGGGCTCAGTTGCCATTTTCCATGCCCCGCTCCTCACTTGCGTGCTGTATGCAGGAGATGCGGTTCGTAAATTTACGGGCCGCCTTTGCATAACTTCCCTACTGTATTGCACGTGACGCTTCAGCTGCGCTTTGTGCACTGGGAGATGTTATTCCCTTGGTCTGACGGCCCTTGAAGTGTTTTACGGCGCGTCTAATCTGCTCCAGCTTCCAAACCGCGTAGTAGTGAACAAACCGGAGCGCTCGCCGTTCTGAGTATTTATTCGGTAATGAATCTTAGTTTGAACGCAACTCCACTGATGTTAGCGAGAGTACGAAATCTTCCTGCGGCAGGCCCGCGTCTGACAAGGTACAGGACGCCCCGGGCGACCGTCAGTCCTTTTGACACGTGGGCAAGTACCACTTTGTCGGAGGAGAACCGCCCTCCTGGCTGGATGACAGGTCTTATTCGTAGTGCCTCGTACCGTCGTGATGATGTGCGCCAATTCGCGCTTATGCTTTGGTCAAGCTTTCCGGCGGCCATATCCTTTACCTTCCGTTCGGGGCCGGCCGAGAGGGATTCGAGCCAGCCTCGCATGCTTTTGCCGTAGGCGGGGTGGAACGCCCGTTCCGGCGCTGGCCACGAGGGTCGGAGTCCACGCCCCTCCCAGATTCGGTTCCATTTTACTGGGCTTACCTTACCCTGGACTCACGTCGGAGGCTATTCTATGCCGGCCTTTGCCGGGCTGAGGTGAGGTCGTGCGGGCTGCGTCTTGTCCTCATGCCGCGAAGCCGCGAGCTTTATTTCACCGCAGAATCTACACGCGCGACACGAAGTCAGAATCCCCACCCCGGAACCGTAAAACAACGTGACCTCAAGTTGGGCACCCTCCGGAGTTGGGGCACCCGGCGCCAGGTTCACTTCGACGTTGTTGTGCTTCTTGTTTCGGCTGGGGCTTGGTCCTGGCAGCCGGGCGAATCCCTGGTCACGATCTCGTAGCCCTCGGGCGGCTGGAATGTCGTGGACTCGGGGTCGCCCGGGCTGAGATTTGTCAGCTCGCGAGTCGTCTTGCCTTGCCGGGGATCGTTGCTGGTGTCGCGTACCAGTAAGCCATTCAAGCCGGCGGTAATGGCCGTCCACACTTCTTTGGTGCTGACCAAGGGCTCGTCGTTTCCTATTGCGCCCGCGGGAATCGTGGTGGTGTGCAGGCGTCCACGGGCTTCGATGCCTTGGATCGACTCGGTTCCTAGATCCACCTGATGTAGTTCGCCTTCGGGCCACTGATCACGGAGACGTTGTCCCTGGTGATCGTCAAGCAATGACGGTCCGCCGCTTGGGCCGTACATCTGAAGTACGTGCGGCCGCCGGAGAGTGCCAGAAGGTTGGAGTTCGGGCGACAGGATCATAGACCATGACACGGGTGATTGGCGTCCGGTCTACCGACATGATTGTCATTGTCGTTGCCGTCATGCGACGGCCCTGCGAGTCCAACGCCTTTACTTCGGTGCTCTTGGGTGATGGTGGATCCGTCGGCCAGGGTTTGCAGACGCGTGACCTGATACTCCGCCGTGTATGGCGTTTTTGCGGCCTGCACGTTGGTTTGTGTCGTTGCAGACGTGTGGGTCCGCGCAACCTGGCTCGTGGCGTGGCCGGAAACTAACAACGCCAAACCGGCGAGGGCAACTAACGTCGTGGCTCTGTCGATGATAGGTTCTCGCATTTCAGGTGCTCCTAGTGAGTTAGGCGAGCGAACACTCATACACTACCCCAGCGATAAAGCAGCTGACAAGCACTCTTTCGGCGCGGATTCACAGGCGGACACCAGGTCCAAAATCCGTACCGAGGGAGTGCGGGCACGACTGTAGGTACGTTCACTGCGCGGTGAGGATCGCTTCGCGATTCTCACGCTGCGTCAGAATGACAAGGGTCAGTTGGGTGCTGGGACGCCTCCGTATTTTTGCAGCCACTTTAGTTCTTCCCGCACTTTTATTTTGCCGTGCCAGGGATTTTTGCCCAGGCTGTGGCCTTCGCCGGGGAAAACCAGCAACGCGTTCGGAATGCCCAGCGAATAGAGAGCGTGCTCCAGCAAATAATCTTCCATCACGGCGACGCGGATGTCGTCGGCGCCGGCGACCATGTGCGTGGGAGTGCGAACTTTGTCGATCTGGAAAATGGCGGCTTCGTCGTGATAGCGCTGCTGGGCTTCCCAGGGACGTCCACCGAGGAAGTAGGCATCGTCCATAGTGGTGTCGTCGTTGCCCCAGTTGCCGATGTGCTCGACCGCGCCCGCGCCGGTGACGGCGGCCTTGAAGCGCGTGGTCTGGGTGATGAGCCAGTTGGTCATGTAGCCGCCGTAACTGTAGCCGCCGACGGTGAGGTGATCGGGATCGGCGATGCCGTCTTTCACCAGCGCGTCGACGCCTTCGAGAATATCTTTGCCGGGACGCGAGACGATTTGACCGGAACAATCTGCAGGAGAAACTTGTCGCCGTATCCGGTGGAACCGCGGTAGTTGGGCTCGAACACGAGCCATCCGTTGGTGGCGGCGAGCGCGGCCCACTCGTACCAGTCGGCTTCGAAGTGGTTGCCGTCGGCGTCGGCGGGTCCTCCGTGGATGAAGGTGAACATCGGCAGATGCTTACGCCTCGAATTTGCCGGGAGGATAGATCAACATGCCTTCGACGGTGGTGCCGTCGTCGGCTTTCCACTGATAAGGTTTGCCCTGCGGAAGATCGCGCTCGGTGAAGAGTTTGTTGAATGCGGTGATGGGCTTGCGCCTGGTCGAGCGTGGATCGGCGCTTTCGGCCAGATAGACTTCCGCCGGTTTGCTCATCGAAGTGTAGACGAAGGCGACGCGAGAGGAGTGCGTGTGACGCGGAAATTCCTCGTAGGTGCCGTGCCATCCGCTGACGCGATGCAACGATTCGGCGGGCTTGGCCGACGGAATAGATTTGGACTTCGGTTCCGAGCGCGCGCGGAGGCGAGCACGTTTTCGCCAGCAACGGCATAGTGCTCGACTGGGCCGATGAAATCTTTGCTCCACTGCTCGACGGCGCCGGCATTCACTGTCAACCCAATAAAGATGCGGCTGGAGATCGCGGTAAGGTCCGGTTACGTCGCCGACTTCGACGGTGAAAAATATGTGGCGGTTGTCATTGGCCCAGCGCAATCTGCCTTCGACTGCCTGGTTGTGGGTGAGCTGCGCGGTTGCGGCACGGCTTGCAGCTGACGGCAGTTGCGCGGCGAGGACGCCCGCACTACAAGTACGTAGATTTCGACGTCTTCGTACTTTTTCCTGACGCTGGTTGATGGCGTTGCTGGCAAAGGCCAGTTTGCTGCCGTCGGGAGAAGTAACGAGGTCGTCGACGCGCAGCGGCGAAGTCGCGATGGCGCGCGCGCCCGGGGTGAGGTCGGAATCTTTGTCGGCATCGGCTTCAACTTTTTGCCGCGGCCGCGGTGTGGCGTTCGAGCGCACCTGCCAAGTCGAGGGCGAAGATGGTGTCGCCGCGCTCGGCGGTGCGATATTGCACCACATCTTTCCATTGCTTCTTATAGTCGTCTTTTTGTGTCTTGGTCCAGGGATTGCGCGTGGCGAAATAGATTGTGCGCGAATCGGCGGACCAGGAAAAGTCGTGGACTTCCTCATCTCCCGTGGTGAGGGGAAGGCCTCGCCGCCGGTGGGAGAAATCAGGTAGATCTGGCTGGCTTCTCCATCTTTGTCTTTGGCCCGGTCCTTGTGCTTTGATCGCCGTCGGAATCGGAGTCTGAGCCGTCGGATTTTTCGGAAGAGGCTTTGCGCTCGGAGAGGAAAGCGATCCAGCGACTGTCGGGCGACCATTTGGGCTCGGTGTCGTGGCCGGATTGGGTCAGTTGAATGAGCGACGCGTTCTTTTCGGCAATTTCCGGCACTCGCACGTCGTCATGATAGAGCCAGAGATCGTTGCGGAAGATTTGCTGGTCCCAGTCGGCGCGCTCGGTGCCGATCACCAACGGAGTTGCCATCGGGAGAGATGGCGATCGTGGGAAAACTGACGGAGTTGAAAAATTCGTCGAGAGTCAGTTTCGGTTTGCCGTCGGCAAAGAGCTGAGCGAGGATAGCACAGCAGAAGCACAGCTAAGCACCACAAATGTTTTGAGATTTTCATAAGGGCCCCTGGTGGGAAGTAGGTTTATACAACGGCGGGTTTGACATATGCAACCTTCAACTGGAGATCTGTTGACTCGGAGTCAGGCGTGAAGGGTAGGCAAGCCGCGGTGATTCCAAAATCTTAAACACAGAGGACACTGGTCACCCAGGGGCATGGTCCCAGTGCGCTGATAGTTACTGCGCGGGCTCGGCGTTTTTCAGCGCTTCATCGAGAGGCTGGCCGGAATGCGACGAGACTGCACCACGCGCCAGCCGTCGTCATAGCAGCGAAAGATTGCGGTGGAGCGGTAGCGGGGGTCGCGCGGAGTAGAGGGCGGCGCCGACTTCGTTCAGGGGAATCCATCTCCAGGTGAAATCGACATCGGCGACATTGCCCTGCTTGGCGATGCCGGTGATGGCAACCAGTTCGCGTCTCGCGGCGGGGATGCTGAACGATTGTTTTCCGCATCGCCGGGAGCAGCAGGCTTTGAAAGGTATCCACGCCCGAGGGAGTGAGCGTGACATCCCAGCACGGGGGGGGGCCAGAGCTGGCGGGCAGGGGGCGATGGTGGCGGAAATCCAGCCGTGATGCTGCAGGGCGAGATAGTCGGGCGAGAGGTAGTCTTTGTTGGAGACGACGCCGGTGCGGAGCTGAAATTGCTGCTGGGAGCGGAAAGTGTCGGAGCTCGCGATCAGATCGGCGGCCAGACGGCGCGTTAGGAAGTCGCGGGGGGAGCAGGAGGAGAGCAGCAGCGACAGCGAGCACAGCGCGAAGATGGATGGTTTCCGCATGAACGAGGCAAGCGAGCTCGGTCCTTCAGCAATTGGCAATCAGCAGCGGGCGTCTCGCCGCAAGAACCTGTCGATGCGCTGAATGCTTTCCAGCGACTTGTGGATTGTAACGAAAAGCGCGCTCTTGCGCGGCAAGAAAGGACGGGAGGTGATCTGGCCTTCGAAACGCGCGGACCAGCGGCCGGGGATTGCCGTTGCGCAGTTGGGACAATGGCCATCCGCGGTCAGCCGGTAATCTTTGATCAGGTAGCCGTGGCGCTCGATCAGGGTTTCGCTGCATTGCGGGCAGCGCGTGTCTTCCCATTCGCCGACCATGCCGGGGAGATTGCCGGCGTAGATGTAGCGAAGGCCGGACTGGCGGCCGATTTCGACGGCGCGCAGCAAGTCTTCGGCATTGGTGTCGCGGGCGACATCGTTTTGCATTTTGTAGTCGCCGTGAAAGGCGGTGACGTGCCAGGGAATGTCGGGGGAGATGCCGGCGAGGAATTCGGTGAGGCGGCGCAGTTCGTCGGCGGTAATCGTTGAAGCCGGGGATCAGGAGGGTGACGATTTCGAGCCACAGTCCTGACTCGTGGATGCGGCGGATGCTGTCGAGGATCGGAGCGATGCGGCCGCCGAGTTCGTGGTAGTGGCGGTCGTCGAAACTTTTGAGATCGACTTTGTAGAGATCGAGCCAGGGGCGCAGGTATTCGAGAACCTGCGGAGTGCCGTTGCCGTTGGAAACGAAGCCGGTGATGAGTCCCGCGGCTTTGGCTTCCTTGAAGACGGCGACGGCCCATTCGCTGGTGATCAGCGGCTCGTTGTAGGTGCTGACCAGAATCTTTGCGCCCTGGGCGATGGCGTCGCGGACCAGAGAGTTCGGGCGAGGTTTCGAGCGGAGGCGAGACGGCGCTGGGGTCGCGCAGAGCCTGCGACGTTACCCAGTTCTGACAATAGGCGCAGTGCAAGATCGCAGCCGAGCATGCCGAAGCTGTAGGCGAGCGCGCCGGGATGCGCGTGGAAGAAAGGTTTCTTTTCGATGGGATCGCACTGGGTTCCGGCGGTGTATCCCCAGGGGACGTAGAGGGTGCCGCCGCGGTTGTAGCGGACTTTGCAGACGCCGGGCTGGCCTTCGGGGATGGGGCAGCAGTGTCCGCAGGCGAAGCAGCGGACGCGATTGTTGTCGAGCTTCTCGTAGAGAGCGGGATCGGCTTCGCGGACTCGCTCGTCGAGAATGGTGCGGAGGGTGGGCACTGAGGACCTCTTGGTTCTATTCTAACGCTGGGGTTCGGGCTTCGGGCTTCGGCTTCCGGCTTCTGGCTTCAGCTTCGGCTTACGGCTTCAGAACCGGTCCGTGTTGGGAACGCCTTGCTGGGCTGGTGACGGCGCCGGCGTGTAAGGGATCCTTCGACTCGGCTGATGCTTCGCTTTCGCGAAGGACCTTCGCTTCGCTCAGGATGACAAGGGAGTTAGGTGTTGTTTAGCGGCCGGGGGCTGGTTTGGCGTGGGATTCGTGCTGCTCGTACCAGACTTCGGCTTTCTGTTCGATGGCTGCGGCTTGGGCGCGGGTCATGCGGGAAGCCAGGATGTCGGCAAGAATTTTGCTGCTCTGGTCTCCGGCGGCGCGGGCCAGAACGGTCCAGAAGTAGGCTTGGCTAAGACTTGGCGGTACACCGCGGTTCCCGGCCCAGTAACGAGTGACCGAGCGCGGCCTGCGCTTTCACGTTTCCGTTCTCGGCGGCTTTGGTGAACCAAGCGGCGGCTTCCTTGTCATCCTGCTTTACTCCGTCCCCGGAAGCGTAGCGAAGACCCAGAGCATTTTCGGCTGCGGGATCTCCGTTGGCGGCGAGCTGGCGGAGTTGGTCGAGGGTTGCGGTCTCGATCGGCGGAGTAGCTGGATCGGGATGGTCAGCTGCGGCGGTCGCGACGAGGCCAGAACTGTAGTGCTCCCCGCTCGGTCGCGGGAGTTGAGTTTTTCCTGAATCCAGGGCTGATCGACGGAGCGAGGATGTAGCCCAGCGCCAGGAAAGATGAAGGCGGCGGCACAGATCGAGCAAGTAAAGGTGAGCGCGAGGCAGGCGAATACCGCCGACTTTGTCCGTGTCGGCGGTCTCGTTCGCCTTTCCGTTCCTTTCTTCGTTTCTTGCGTTTTCTCTGTCGGGCTCGCGAACGAACAGAACGCTGCCTGGGGAGAGAAAAAGGCTTGCGAGTAGGCGGAAGGCGGAGCGGAGGAATCGTGCGCGCGCGCGGCGCGATTGACTGCGGCGAGAATCGTCTCGGCGAAACGCTGCAGCACAGCAGCTGTCGTTCTCAGCCAAAAGCGTCGGGTTCGGCGGAAAATACTTCGAGCAGGCCAATCACTTTTTCGCCCAAGCGTATCGGCGCGGCGAGCATGGAGCGAATGCCGAGAGCGCGACAACTTTCGCGATCCACGCGTTCGTCGGTCTCGGCATCATCGCAGCGCAACATCTTTCCGGTGCGCACACATTCGCCGGAAAAACCTGAACCCACCTGCAAGGTTGCGCCCACAGGCGGAGCGCTGGGGCCGGCGCTGGCCCGGCAGATCATGGTGCGCAGGCTCTTTTCTGCCAAGGGCAATGGCCGCACCAGAAGCCCGAAGCAGAGACTGGGAGCGGGAAGCAACCAGGGAAGAACCGCTTCGAGGTCGGCGCCCAGGGACTCCGCTTCTCTCTGGACGGCGGAGGCGGCGGTGAGCGTGTCGGTATAGTCGGGCGGAGTACGGAGTGCTCCGGCGCTGGCGGATAGAGCAGCAGCGTGAAGACGCGGCGTTGGCGGCCGCAGCCATGGCATTCAGGAACAGCCATTCCCGCAGACGCGGGCGAGCTGAGCTGGTCAAGGCAGGAAGGCTGAGACCGACGCGTCCAGCTGAGTCGGACCAAACTACCCGGGCGGTCGCAGAAATCGGTCCGCCGGCTTCGGCGAGGTCCAGAGATAGTTCCACTTCGCGGTCGATTTTCATGGGCGATGCGCACTGCACTGCCATGCCGACTTCGCTGATGTCGAGGACCTCGTAGAGATCGAGCAACTCGCTTTGGAAGCGCCGCTGAAACTGGCATAGGCAGGCGCGTGCACCTTCTGACGCACGCGACGACGGCGGTTGACGGAAGCAGGTCGAGACGCCTGGACGGTGGCCGACATAGGAGAACCCGGGATCGAGCCTTGCTGGTACATATTAACCCGAGATTGTGGAAAAGTAGCAGGAGAAATCGGAATGGTAACGGCTGACGGGGAGCTGATGATCAGACATGCAAAACTTAAGACTCTATCTCAACGGCGCAGAATCTGGGCCTGATGCAGGCTGGAGATGCGGGAGATGGCGGCGACCATCATGCTGGAAAGCAGTTGCATGGTGGCCACGTCGCGTTCGTCGAAAGCGCTGGGGGAGGACGACAGGACTTCGAAGACGCCGAGAGTCCGGCGATAGTAGCGCAGCGGGGAGACCAGGATGGAGCGGACTCCGAGGCGGCGGCAACTGGCGAGGTCGACACGCGGGTTGCGTTCGGCGTCGTGGCATAGCATGACTTCGCCGGTGCGGACGGCTTCGGCGGAGATGCCGGCATCGGTTTGCAGGCGGACTCCGAGATCGGGAGCGGTGCGGCCGGCGCGGGCGCGGCAGACGATTTCATCACCGGCACGCAGGGCGATGGCGGCGCCGGTGGCGCCGGTGAGATGCTGGGCGCGCTCGGTGATGGCGCTGATGGCGGGCTCGAGATCCAGTTCGGCCGGGTGAATGTCGACTTCGTTTTCGGTAGGTACGCCGGGATGCACGGCGCGGAAACCGGTAACCGGATGGGCGGCGTTGGCGACGCGGAGCTGGCTGCGAAGGGCGGTCGAGGGCACGCGAGCGTGATGGTCGGCAACGTTCGAGACTTCTCTGTCTAGGGCATGGGGATCGGGGACGGTGCGAAGCAGGTCGCGGACCAGGCTGTCAAGTTCGGAATCGGTGATGAGGTGGGCCGTCTGTTGGTGGCGGAGGGATCCGCCGAGGACACGGGAAAGACTGAGCAGCGAGGGGTTTCCGCAGGCCAGGCAATAGGGCCGGTGATTGGTGGTGATCAGTTCGCACTGGACACAGAACGTGGCCGACTGAAGAGGGACAAAGTGAACGTCTTTGAAAGTAGTGCCATAAATCGTCTTGCGAAACATGATTGCCTTTCCCGCCAATACTGAGAGAGATCAAGGTAAACAGGGATGCGCCGGGTTAGACAGTGGCCGCAATGGTTCCTGGTTGTGGAAAAGTATTATTGAAGGTGCGAAGTCGCTGGCTATTGATTGGAGAGCGAGCGCTGAGTTAGAATTCGGGGGTTCGCAAGAGTTGGCTTTGAACGGGGGAAACTATGCAGTGGACAGCACCTACCTTTGAAGAAGTTTGCTTGAATTGCGAGATTAATTCTTACGTCAGCGCGAAACTCTAGACGTTAGCGTTCCTATCGGTTCCTCGAAGCCCTTCGTACGGAATTGACATCGGCAGGCATTCGACTGGCAGATCCCGTTAGCCAGCCTGCGCCGCAACAAATCCCTGATCATCCTGACTTGGGAGCTCTGACCTGGAAGTTGCTGACCCGGAAGCGGAATGACTTGCACGGAGTGTTGAAGTGTGCGGTCCAGGGCATCGGCGAGAGCGACAGGGAAATCCGACGTCAGAAGATTGATATCCAGCTGAAGATCGCGTGCGGAATAAAGCCGGTGAACCATCATCGTGCCGCGGCGGCGGTTGGATGAACACATCAGATCAAGCGATAGAGTCCAAGTCGCCGAACCTTCAAGGGATGGTGTTCCTCGGGGCTTGCCCCAGTGAAAAGAAACTTCTCCACGCCGCGGCTGGGCCCCGGCTCGGCGGCGCCCGCGGGACAGGATTCACCGGGAGAGAGCTTGAAGCGAACATCGAAGCCATCGAAATCGTTGGAGCTGAAGGCGGCCTCGAGAACGCGCCGAATCTGGTCATAATCACGCGCCACTTTCAGCTCCTCGGTGGCTCGACGGATGGAAAGATTGTTGATGAAAATCTGGCGTTGTTCGAAGGTGCGCTGGGCGACGCGGCCGAGTTCACCTAACTCGAGGTAGCCGAGGCGCTGGACGCCGATCCAGATGCCGATTCCGAGCACCGCGAGAACCAGGCCCAAGGAACTGCCGGTCGGCCACAGCAGAAACAGGCTCAGCAGAGCGAAGACAGCGGAGACTCCGTAAAGCACAATCACGACCTGGCGATGAGTGAGGCCGTGCTGCAGCAGCTTGTGATGGATATGCTCACGATCGGCAGTAAATACGGGGCGTCCGCTGATCAAGCGCCGGAGAATGGAGAGCGAGGTTTCCAGAATCGGCAGGCCGAAGGAAACGACGGGAATGGCAACCGCGACAATCGTTGGAGCCTTTTGCGCACCGGCCAGAGCCAGCGCGCTCAAAAGAAAGCCGATGAAGAGGCTGCCTGAATCTCCTAGAAAGATGGTCGCGGGATTGAAGTTGTAACGCAGAAAGCCGAGGATCGCGCCGGCCAGCGCGATGGTCATCACCGTCACCAGGGAGTATCCGTTTAACAGCGTGACTACGAACGCCACCAGCGTGGAGAACAAGGCGGAACCGGCCGCCAGGCCATCAAGGCCATCAATCAGGTTGAAGGCATTGGTGATGGCCAGGACCCACAGAATTGTGAGAGGCAGGCCCACAAACCATGGCAGTTGATGCTCGCCAAACAAGACGGGGACATTGAGAATGCGAAGACCGCCCATGAACAACATAGTGGCGGCCAGAGATTGAACCGCGAATTTGCTGTACGGGCCTATGGTGTAAAGATCGTCATAAAGACCCAGGAGGAAAACGATAGACGCGGGCACCAGGATGGTCAGCAAAGTCTTCGGCGGAAAAGGCTGCGTGCAGGCGAGGAATGTAGGAGGCCAGGAAGGCAGTCGCCAGCATAGTCAGCGCGAAGGAAAGAAAAATCGCCACTCCACCCAGGCGAGGCAGAGGGCTGGCGTGCAGGTGCCGCTCTTGAGAAGGGATCGCGACCCATCCGCGCCGGGATGCAAAGTCCCGAACGTAACGAGTGAGGATGAACGAGAACAGCAGCGACAGGAAGAAAATCGCAAAGAAAGCTACCGTCAACTGTCCCCCCTTCGCTCCAATCAGCGCGGGCGAGGAACATCCTCGTCCGACATTTAAGTATTGCAGCCTGCCGTGCTGGCTGGTAGTTAGTTAACGGGTTCCGCTGGTCCGTGTGCGTTTCAGGGTTGGTGGGAATTTAGCAGCCTGGGTGCGGGGTTTCAATTCCCTATTGTGTAAAACCTGTGGAAAACAAGACCCAGGGAGACATCGGGGCAACTCGATATCATGCGCCGAGAGCTTGCTGTGCTAAACTTTTCAGCGATCCTTCTTTAGACGTTTTAGTGATCTTTGTTTCGGTGATCCTTCTTCCGCCCAGAGGCTTGTAAATGGAGTTCGGCAGATTCGGTTTTCTCCGCAACCGCAGCTGGTTGGTGGTTTGTCTCGTCTTGCTTTGCGGTTCGGAGTTCAAGGCCTGGGCGCAGCAGGAGGCCGCGTCGTCGCCTGCGGGAAGTACGGTACGGGCGTGCCTGTCTCCCAAGCTGCGATCGGAAGCGCTCGGCCAGGCGGTGACTCTGCGAAACCTGCTCAGAGCGGGGCCGCGACCGGCGCTATTCCCCCGGCTAAGGAGAATTCGTCGCTGCAGAAGCTGGGTCCCGGAGATTTGATTGAGGTGGGCGTGTATAACGTGCCGGAGTTGGCCACCAAGGCGAGAATCGGCAATTCAGGCGACATTTACCTTCCGCTCATCGACTACGTGCATGTGGGCGACCTCACGGTGGAGGAAGCGCAAGCTTTGATCCAGAAGCGGCTGGAGGATGGCGGCTTTGTCCGCAATGCTCACGTCACGATCTTCCTCGACGAATCTGCTTCCCAGGGAGTAACGATCCTTGGCGAAATAGTTAAGCCTGGCCTCTATCCGGCTCTTGGGGAACGGAGGCTGTACGACATGATCTCGGTGGCGGGAGGGTTCACGGCGGCGGCCGGAAGAAAGGTAAGCATCATCCGGCAGCACAGCGAGGCTGGAGCGATCACTGTGAACCTGCCCAGAAATCTGGCTGACGATTTGCAGGATAACGTGGAGATCTTGCCGGGAGACACGATTACAGTCCCGAGAGCGCCGATCATCTATGTGGTAGGGGATGTGGGGCGTCCTGCGGGATTGCTGGTGGATAACGGCAGTCTGACCGTGCTGCAGGCGCTGGCGCTCGCCGGCGGAGCAAATCACACGGCGAAGTTGGGCGGAGTTCGTATAATTCGCAAGGGCCCGGAGGGAATGACGGAAACCAAGGTTCCGCTGAAAAAGATGCTCGAAGCGAAGGCTCCCGACATAACCCTGCAGGCCGATGACATCCTATTCGTGCCGCTAAGCGGAGTCCGGGTGGCGGCTGGGACTGGCTTTAACGCGGCGGTCGCGGCGGCATCCGGATTGGCGATACTTGCCGCGCATCCGTAGAGCGGGAAGCAATCGAGGGTTAGGCGGCGAGTTGCGTGCTGCGCCGCTCCGGCGGGTTCAACATGTGTTCGAGCACGCGGATATATTTTTCCGCGGTCTGATGCCGGGAAAATTTGCGCAGGATGTGCGCCCTGCCGTTCTGTCCGAGTTCGCGAGCCTCTTCCCGATTCGCTGCCAGATAACGAATGGCATTCACCAGAGCATCTGAATTTTCCGGCTCGATCACGAGCCCGCCGCGGGCTTCTTCGAGAATCGCGCGCGCCTGCCCGTCTACGCCGAGGATGACCGGGCGGGCACACGACATGAATTCCAACATCTTGGTGGGGATAACGGTCTTGAACAAGTCGGTTTTCTTGAGCAGAACCAGGCAAACATCTGAGGCGGCGATGTAGGCAGGAATTTTTTCGCGGGGCTGTTGATCGACAAATCGTAGATTGTTCAGGCTGCGCTCCCGCGCCAGGCTGGCGATGTGTTGCTTTTCGGCGCCTTCTCCCAGCATCAGGAAAACGACCTCCGGATTGGTGGCACGCAACTGGATAGCGGCGGCGATGATGGTTTCCAGCCCGTGCGCCATTCCCATGGTGCCGATATAGGAGACGACAAACTTTTCTTCGGCATCCAATTCCCTTCTTAGATTGCTGCCTGTTCCTCCGGCGAATGGTTCGGGAGCGAATAGCTGGGTCTCGACTCCATTCTCGATCACGGAAATCTTTTCCCGAGGCACGTTCCAGTGCTCCACCAAGTGTTCTTCAAAAGCGGGCGTGACGACGACAATGCGATCCGCATGGCGATACAAGAAGCCTGCTATCTTCGCCAGCGACCGGTGGAGCAGCGAGTCGTTTTCGCCCATGCCTACTGCGGCCAGAGACTCAGGCCAGAGATCGCGCACCTCGAAGACGAAGGGAACGCGCTTCCAACGAGCCAGCCACCAACCGGAGAGCCCGACCAGCAACTGCGGGGATGTGGCAATCACGACGTCAGGCCGCGGCAGGAAAAGACCTGTACTTGCCGCCGAAACGCAGAACGAACTGTAGTTCAACATTCGCTCGTGCGCTTTGCGGTTGGGAAAAGGAAGCAGCCAGGTGCGAACGACATTCACTCCGTTGATTTGCTCATGTGCGACTAACCGCCGGAATTTGTCGCGATACTCGGGAGGCAATACGCCCGTCGGATGATTGGGAAATCCGGTCAGCACGGTCACATCGTGGCCCGCCGCAGCCCAGTGCCGGGACAACTCGGCTGCGCGCGCGGCCGGCGCACCCATCTCCGGTGGAAAGTATTGCGACACGTAGAGAATCTTCATGGAGTCTCGGTAAATAATCGAAGCCTAGTAGTAACAGAGCTTGAATGCGCTCTTGTAGCACAGGGCGCGGGTTCGCTTGCTGCGGCTGCGGCCGTAGCTTTCCCAGCGATCGGCGACACGTGCATGAATTTATCTTCACCCGTCAAACGATGCATCACACGAAGTTGAACGATGTGCAATTGATGATAGAAGGGGCTGGCGACCATGGGCAGGCGCGTGCCTGACTGTTCGTAGAGAGACCAGAAGCCGAGATCGTAGCGATCGAGGTTGTGAGTCAGGGTTCGCACGGCACGGGCGAAGAGGTCCTGAGCGGATTGATCCCGGGTCGCGAGGAAGTAATCGTAAACTCCCCAGGCTGCCCAGATGAAGCCGTTCAGGATGTGAGTAGGCGGCGAGACGATGTATTCTTCGAACCAGAGATCGCCTTGCTCGTCGGTGAAAGTGACTCCGCCTTCGGCTACCGGCTTGAAGAAGCTCGCGAGAGCTTGCTGCGCGGCGTTTAGATAGCGCGAATCGCCGATCTTTCTTGGCGAATTGGTGGGCGCGCACTAGGACTGAAATTCCTTGTCCCTGCGCCAGCGCGGAATACCAGGGAGCGCGCAGCGTATCGCGGTATTCCCAATCGAAGTGGTGATTCCAGACCGCGAGTCCTTGCGAGTTTTTCTCGAGATGCAGGACGAGCCAGTCTGCAACCTGCAAGAATTTGTCGCGACGACTCCGCGCTCGCCGCTGCGGCGGAAGAGGTTGTAGTTGCCTAATCCGTATTGCGCGATGGCGATGGGGTTGTATTGCCGGCCGATTTTGCCGCGGTAATCGAGTTGCGGAATGCCGGTTGAGTCGTAGGTGCCGGCGTAGTTCGCTTTTTCGGCAAACAGCATGTAGTACTCGCCGAGTTCCCTTGCGCTTGCATTCAGGTTCTCTTCGGGGGGTTCGTGCCAGAACGTGAGATGGCTTTGGCCTCCGAGCAGATAGGCGCTGGCGATGCGACGGTAATAGTTGAGGCTTGGCAAAAGGGGCATGGGTCCTGGCGAGATTTCTCGAAGGATATCACGAAGCGGAAACAACTCAGGAGCTGGATCGCGCGTATAGCGAGAGTGACCATATCTTCCGATTCGACGGCGATGGTCGTCACCGCCAAGTAAGGTGTGTTGTTCTCGCCATCGGGCAGGAAGGCGTTGCCGTATTGGAAGAAGCGCATGGGCCAGCGGTCTTTTTGCCAGGCGAGTACGGGATGCCAGTCCCGTCCATCGCGGCTGCCGTAGATGCGAACGGAGCGATCCGTGTTCTCGTGGCTTGGCTCGACCATGGTGGAGAAGAAAACATCGCGTCCGACGCGGCATCCGTAGATGGACGAACTGGTGAGGGAGCGAGTTGCGACGGCTTTCCCGGCGATCCGATTGCTTGGCGATCAAGATGGTAGATGGAATTTTCTTCCAGCGGCGTGTCGGAGGAGAAGTAGAGTCCGCTCTCCAGCGGGGACAAGGGCGACTGCTCGCGCCTGCTGGTTGCCTTGCAAGACGACATCGACTTGGCGGAAGTCGTAAGAGGCGCGGAGGATGCGGCATTCGTCGCCGTAATCGCCGGTGAGCAGCCAGAGGCATTCCCCCACGGGTCGTGCACGATGTTGTGCACGTGGCGGATTGCGCGCTTGGGGAAAGTGTAGGCGACATCCCAGTTCATCGCCTCCGTCGGTGGAAGCGTAGATATGAACTTCGTCGCGGGAGGCGTTGTCGAAATACTCTCCCCAGAAGACCGTGCCGCTGGGAATTGCTGTGATGTGCAGCGGACGCGTGCCGCGAGTGATTCTGTGGGTAACTTGGAATTGGTTTTCGTTCGGGCGAAGGGTGATGATCGCTCCGGGGACCGCGGCCACGATCGCCTCTCGAGGGCAGCACTGGCCAAGGCGTGAAAACCGTCGCGAACCAGGCGCGAGGTGAGATTCGTGCGCGCCGTCCAGCGGCGCCAGTAGGCGGGATGGAATGAGGCAACGGCTTCCCAAGGCTGGCTGTCCGAAGGAATCTGGCTTTCATCTTGACCAGAGAAATTCTGGTGCGCAGGAGGTCGTAGCCGCGAGAAGCGTAGAGAACGTCGCCTGCCCACGCGAGGGCTCGAAGACCGTCGAAATCGAGCTACACGCCGCAGGCCTGCTGCGGGCTCGAGGGAATTGGCGGGGAGAGCGCATCATGACGGAACCGAGTTCTCAGCTTTCGGCTTTGTTACTAGAAATGGGCCGATCGCCAGAACGTCCATGCGGGTGCGCTGGAAGCAGTCGATGGCTTCTTCTGGAGTGCAGACGATCGGTTCGTTTTCGTTGAAGCTGGTGTTAAGGACTACGGGAATGCCTGTCTTGCGATGGAAAGCTGCGATCAGATCGTAGTACAGCGGATTCTCTTCGCGAGTCACGGTTTGCAGGCGTCCGGTGTTGTCGACATGGTTGACGGCGCATAGAAGCTTGCGTTTTTCCGGGCGGATTTTGTAGACGTGCAGCATGAACGGGGAAGGATGGTCGTGCTCGAAATATTCGTGCTGGTAGTCGGCGAGGATGGAGGGCGCGAAGGGACGAAACCATTCGCGATGCTTGATGCGGGCGTTGAGAATGTCTTTCATGTTCGGCAGGCCGGGATGCGCGAGGATGGAGCGGTTGCCGAGAGCGCGCGGGCCCCACTCCATGCGTCCTTGAAACCAGCCGATTACGTTGCCGGCGGCAATCTGCTCGGCTACGGCCTCGAGCAGGGGAGCACGTTCGAGCTTGCGGTAATCCAGACTGGCTTTTTTGAGTGACGATTCGATGCACGAGTCGGAGAACTCAGGGCCGAGGTAGGAGTTTTTCAATTCGTGACGGCGGGGTTGCTTGAGCACGGAATGATAGGTGTGCAGCGCGGCGCCGATGGCGAGGCCTTCGTCGCCGGCCGCGGGCTGGATGTAGGTGCGGCGGAAGGGCGTGCGGTCGAACAGCCATGCCGTTGGCGACGCTGTTGAGCGCGCAGCCTCCGGCCATGGCGAGATCGTCGCACGGAACCCGCAGGTGCAACTCGTTGAGGAGATGAAAAAAGATTTCTTCGAAACGATGCTGCAGTGCGAAGGCGAGATCCATATCGCGCTGTGTGATTTCGGCGTGTGGAGCGCGCGGCTCGCCGAGAAGTTCTTCCATCCGATCGGAAAAGTGGCGGGCTAGGCGGACCGTGCCATCGGGCAGAACCTGCATGCCGGCATTGCTGCCCAGCGGCTTGAAGTAGCTGAGATCTAACTGGAACCCGGAGTTCTTCGGAGTGACGATCTTGCTGAGCAAGTCGCGGTAGTCGTCCTTGTTCTTGCCGTAGGGCGCGAGGCCCATGACTTTGCCTTCGTCGCCGTACTTGCTGTAGCCGATGAATTCGCAAATCATGGTGTAGACGCTGCCGAGGGAATGCGGGAGGAATACTCGCTCGAGCACTTCGATGTGGTTGCCTTCGCAGCGCGCCATCATGGTGGAGACGAAATCTCCGGAACCGTCGTAGCTGAATCCGGCGGCTTTTTCCCACGGCGAACAGTAGTAGGCGCTGGCGATGTGCGCGATGTGGTGCTCGAGGTGGTGCTCTTGAAACCGAAGCTGCGCGGGATCGACTTCGAGCGCATGGCCTATCAAGGAGCGCACATCGCGCATCGACTCTTTGCGCTGGCGGAGGCGGATGAAATTCAGAATCTTCGTTGGGTTCGCGAGAGCATACTGGACTTTCTTCGCTAGATTCGCGTCGCTATCCTGCCCGACGGCGACGTGGTCGACGTCAGAAATCTTTGCGCCGACGGCGTCGAGACACGCCTTGATGGCGAGCGCGGGAAATCCGCCGAAGTGCTTGCGGCGATTGAGGCGCTCTTCGGCGATGGCGAAGACCACTTCCCCGTCATGCACGATCGCGGCGGAGGCGTCGGCATGAAACATGTTTAAGCCCAGGATAAGCATGAACTAGGGTTGCTGCCCCCGGGGTTCCTGCTGGT
The DNA here is from genome assembly GCA_963763285.1 of uncultured Acidobacteriaceae bacterium. Taxonomy (GTDB): domain Bacteria; phylum Acidobacteriota; class Terriglobia; order Terriglobales; family Acidobacteriaceae; genus Sulfotelmatobacter. The sequence goes on from CAVXOK010000008.1 coordinate 118,882, forward strand.
CGTGGCGCAACTCGTAGATTTTGGCTTTGATGTGAAAAAACTGTATGCCTTGGAAACTGCAATAGATCAGTCCCGGGAATGCCGTCGAGAAATCCCACGGCAGAAAATGTATTTGTAGAAAAAGAACATGAGCGGCGAGCCGGGAATCGCAAAGAATTTCTGGCGCAGCCAACGGTGACGTTGAGCCTGCGACCCGAAGAGTGCGGGCGGCAGTTCGCGGGAGCCAGCTTCGCCCTCGAGCCATACTCTGGCGTCCCAGTTGGAATATTCGTCGTGCTTGCGGATGTAATGGGAAAGAGACTCGACGTTGTGGTGGAGCAAGGGATGTTTGAGTCTTGCCGTCTTGCCGTCAACCACTACGTGTTCGTGGACTTCCATGTCAGCCATGGAGGCGTCCTGCTCGCGCAGGCGGCACTCGAAGCGGCCTTTGCCGCGGCGGAACAGCGAGAGCTTGTCGAAGCTGGCGCCGCAGTGGCGGAGTTCGCGTCCGAGAAAGTACATGCGCAGGGCGATGTAGTAGCCGTCGAAGTTGGGATTCTGGATTGCGTCCAGGATTTCCCGCGCCAGCTCTGGAGTTAGCGCTTCATCGGCATCGACCAGGAATATCCAGTCGTGAGCTAGAGGCAGCGATTCCATGGCCCACTGGCGTTTCTTGGGCCATCCGCCCTGGTAATGGAACTGCACGACGTGTGCGCCGTACGACTCCGCGATCTGAGCCGTCGCGTCGGTGCTTTGCGAGTCGATGACGTACACTTCGCCTACATCGCGGAGAGATTCGAGGCAACGCGGCAAATTGCGGGCTTCGTTGCGCGCGGCGACAATTGCAGTCACCGGGAGCAGCGGCGAAGAGCGCCCGTTCCGCATCTGCTTTGGCTCTTCCTGCTTTGGCTCTTCCAACTTTTGCATCGGGAGTGTGAAAAACTTTGAACATATTACCTGACTGGTGCTTCCAGAGCATAGTTGCGGAGCGTGGAAGGAGCTTTACTCGCGGACAGCGCAGAAAGCTAACAACGACCCTCCGAATTCGCGGCGCTGCAGCCAATGAGGAATGGGGCTGCCAAAAGGAATGACCTTATTGTCGCGAAGCCATGCTTTTTCAACAGCAGGCGAAAGCCGCTGCTCGCGTAATCGTTGTGTGAGTAATCGAGAAAGGCACACCATCGCTGCCGGAGGACTCGCCCCAAGCGGTGCGTCGCAACCTGGGCCTTGCGCACGAGCGAATTGCGATTCGCCACCGAGACAACCAGCAGGCCGCCTGGGCGCAACACCCGCGCAAATTCTGCGAGACACGCTGCCGGGTCGGGAACGTACTCGAGAACACTCGAACAAAGAATTCCGTCGAGCGATTGATCGGGGAGCGGGAGATGGGCGATCGTCGCGATGTGCTCGAAGCGCAGCTGCGGGGTGGCAACATCGTGACTGGACAGCTCGCGGGCCAGGGTGATCATTTCTTCGGCGGCATCGACTCCGAGCACGCGCGCGCCGCTTCGACCAGATAGCGAGCCAGCGTTCCTGATCCGCAACCTGCATCTAGCCAGTCCTGACCGTGCAGGTCGTGGCCGGAGAGACATTCCTCAACGGCTCGCAGACGAGCCTTGAACGCCGGCTTTTTATAGCGCTGTTCCCAGCCGACGGCCAGTTCGCGGTGGTAGGCGACTGCGTCCTGCGCCGCGTGTTCGGGCGATGTCAACATTTACAGGCAGTATAGCTTGTGGACGTTCGGCTGGACGAAGGGCTGTGATGCACTATGCTCTCTTTTGAGCCACGACTAACCAACTGGCTCCGAATTTATTCTCGCGCCGCTCTCGGATTCCCGCTAATTCGCGCTGTTGGATGCGATTCAGGATTTTCTCCATCAGTCCACTCTTGATCTTATGTTGGCAGGCCATTTTCGTATCGCCGTCTTGAGATTCAGGGCGCGCCCTCCATCCCAGCCGGTAAGGTAGGACCCGCATGGCAAGAATTGCCGGAGGCAGGAACTGAAAGAAGCCGGTTGCGAACTCCACTTTCAAACCTGCTCTCTCGATCAGATCTCTAAGAGCGCTTCTGCTATAGCGCCGGTGGTGGCCTGCGACTACGTCTGCCTCGGACCACAGGGCTTGATAGGCTGGAACGGTCAGATAGACCCTTCCTTGACTCGCCAAGTGGTTATGGATTGTCTTCAAGAACTTGTGATCGTCCTCGATGTGTTCCACCACGTCGAACAGACCGACTGCGGCGAGACTTCCGGGGATGAATCCGGCGTCCTCTAATGTGGCAAGCACTACGTGCTGGATTCCCCGCCTACGGGCATTCACTGTGCCCGCTGCTCCCGGTTCCACGAGCACTACTTCCAATCCCGCGTCCTGCATCGCTTTCGCTACGAAGCCGTTGCCGCCGCCGATGTCGAAGAGCGGACCTGGAGGCGGATACTGGCGTACGGCTTCGAGGATGCAGGCGTTGCGATGCTGGAACCAGAAGGAGGAATCTTCCACGTCGAAACACGCCTGGTTGCCCCATTCAGGGTACGAAACGGCGGAGTGAGACTTGGAGCGCCAGCTGCCTTCGGCGGTTTGCTCAAGATTGCGGCTGATTTGTGCCAGATCGATCATCGGGGAAACACGCTCAGTTAAACCGTCTCAGTTGAACCAGCGGTGATACCAAAGCTGAAATGCTGCCGTAAGGAAGCCCATGCGCTGGTACAGACGCTGAGCACTTACGTTTCGTCCTTGCGTGACGACGGTGGCTCGATCGGCCCCGTGCTCTACAGACCACGCTAGAAACGACTCCACCAACTGTTTGCCGAGTCCCATGCCCTGGCATTTTTCCGCGACGCCGAGCAATCCGATCTGGGACTCCGCACCTTGTGAGCTGCAGGTGATGTAACCGACGGGCTCGGCATTCATCTCTGCCACAAGGACCGCCTGCGCGAAGCCGGTAAAGCTGTTCTCGATCCAGGTTTCGTACAGAAGATCGCACTTCGCCCGATCAAAGTGGAGGTCGAAATAAAAGCGTGTATCGCGATGACCCGTCTTCGCAATGGCTTTGAGCGCGCTCAAGTCTTCTCGACGAGCCAAACGTACGCTATCGGCCGGCCGCGCTGGGGGCGCTTCCGGGAAGAGTTCGCTCCAGAGTCAAACGCACATCAGTTTGCAGGAAGCCGTTTCGCTCGGCTAGAGCGGAGGTCTGAGGATCATTGGAATCCGCAAGGAAATAGAGGCAGTCGATGCGATTCGTCTTGCACCAGGCCAGCACTTCAGTCAGCTTTGCCTCGTCCAGGCGATGTCCGTTGACACGGGCAATGCGGCATTCGAAGAAGCTGGAATCCCAGTCGAGGTAAGTGCAAACCGGTTCGCGATCCGCGCTTGTTTTCACGCTTCAATCCGCTCCTCGCACAGACCGAATCGACCGCGAAATGCGGTCACGGCGGCCACTACGCGCGCTTGCTCAGCCTCGGTCAAGTCATTGTAGAAAGGCAATCGCAAGAGGCGGAGGCTCACATCCTCGGTCACAGGACAACGGGTTTCACGAGCCGACCATTTGCGGCCCATTTCAGACGAGTGTAGCGGGACGTAGTGAAATACGCTGAGAATCCCTTGCGCCTTGAGGTGAGAGATAAGCGACTGGCGGAACTCTAGCGAGGGCAGCACCATATAGAACATGTGATACGCCTGCTCACACTCGGCCGGCACTACGGGGAGGCGTACGCCGTTTTCGACCGCCCACTGCGCAAGATGGCGCTGGTACGATTCCCAGATGCGTCGACGCTTTTTCTGAATTTCCTGCCTCGCCTCGAGCTGGGCAAACAGAAAAGCAGCCAGGAGATCGGACGGAAGGTAGCTCGACCCGACATCGACCCAGCTGTATTTATCGACTTGGCCGCGGAAGAACTGGCTTCGGTTAGTGCCCTTTTCTCGAATAATCAGAGCGCGCTCGACCAGTTGGGGATCGTTCACCAGCAGCGCGCCGCCTTCTCCACAGGTCACGTTCTTGGTTTCGTGAAAGCTTTGCGTGGCCAGACAGCCGAAGGTACCGGTGAATTTTCCACGATAGCGCGCGAAGAGAGCGTGCGCATTGTCTTCTACGACAGCGATTCCGTGGCGCGCGGCGATGGCGCAGATCGTATCCATTTCACAGGGCACGCCGGCGTAGTGCACGAGCACGATCGCTTTGGTCCGCGAGGTGATCAGCGGCTGGAGCTGCGCTTCATCCAAATTCATGGTGTCGGGGCGGATATCGGCGAACACAACTCGCGCCCCACGCAGCACGAACGCGTTCGCGGTGGAGACAAAGGTGAATGAGGGCAGAATCACTTCGTCCCCGGGACCACAGTCGAGCAAAATGGCGGCCATCTCCAGAGCATGAGTGCAGGAAGTTGTAAGGAGCACCTTCGGCACCTGTAATTCCTGTTCCAGAAGCTCATTACAGAGACGCGTGAACGGACCGTCGCCGGAAGCGTGGCCGTTGGCAATGGCCTGGGCGATGTACTTGTATTCGTTTCCGGAAAGGCACGGCCGATTGAATGGAATGGAGAAACTCATGAACGGCTCCCGCCCGTGCTATTTACGTCATCGCGCACCTCGCCACGCACAACGTAAGGCGGTTTCTGCATGCTGCGGAAATGCATGCGAGCCAGATATTCTCCCATGATTCCGAGGGCAAACAATTGAGCTCCGGAGAACAGGGCAACAATCGACGCCAGGAAGGGGAAGCCCGGAACCGGAGTGCCTTGCAAGAAATAGCGGATGAGGACATAACAGAGCACGCCAAAGCCGAATAGCGTGAAGGCAAAACCAATCAGGCTCGCGATTTGCAGCGGCATGGTGCTGAAGCCGGTGATCATATTCATCGCATGGATAAAAAGCTTGCGCAGGGTGTAGCCGGAAGCGCCCTGGGCACGCGGCTCGTGTCGAACGGGAGTAGCGGCGAACCGGTTCGTGCCCCATGTTAACAGCACGTCGATCGATACGAACGGTCCTTCGTAGTGACGGAACGCACTCGCAACCTCGGCGCGAAAAGCTCGAAATGCGCTTACCTGCCGCGCGATCTCGGCGCCCATCATGTTCTGCAATGCGAGTTTGGTGCTGAGGGAAGCCAGATCGCGGAGCAAGCCGTGCTGTAGCTGGGCCGGCCTGCCGTAAACGACGTCACTGCCCTGCTCGAGAATTGCCAGCAACTTCGGGATCTCTTCCGGAGGATGTTGCAGGTCGTCATCCATGGTGACGATTACGCCGTACTGGGCCGCCCGAATTCCGCACAGCAGAGCATTGTGCTGGCCGTAATTGCGCATCAGGTTGATGGCGTGAACCCATGGGTAACGCTGTGCAAGTTGGGAGATCACGTCCCAGCTGGCATCGGGGCTGCTGTCGTTTACCAGCACAAGTTCGTAGCGGGAGGCGATCGCCGGCAGAGTTGACTGTCTAAACGCCGCACCAGTTCTGGCAAAATGGCTTCGCTGCCGTAGACCGGGACCACTACGGAGAGGCCGGCTAGCGGCTTAGCGGAGTTCGAGTGAATCTGCGGATCTTCTTTCATCGCCAGGTATTCAGCGCCACGTGTTCATCGCCACTTGTTTAGCGTCATGGATTCAGCGCCATGGGTTCGTCGTGAGGTTATCCGCGCGGCACCGTGGTGATTCCGACGATGATGGCGAGGTCCGGTAAGTTTATTCGCGGGCAGCGCAAAAGGCCAGCACGAGGCGCCGCCTGTGGCCGCGACCAGAGCACCATGCCGACCTCGCCAAGAACGGGATCGACGATTTTTTCGGTGGGACTCTGCGGATATTGCAACATCAGGTTCTGGATTAAACCCGTATAGGTGGCGTTATCCGGTCTCCCCCACACGAGGATGGCGTCAGGAGACGCTTTTCGGAGGTCGGCGGCGAGGGAGCTCCATTGCGTTGACTGCGGCAGCGAATTCATGGCCGCGATGATTTTTCGGTCGCCGAAGAAAACAGACTTGTAACCTGCCTCCCATCCGACTCCGTGCTCGGGAAAGGGTCCGGAGCCAATGCTTGCCACGCTGTCGCCCACGTGTGCTTTCAGGAGCCTGCCGGCATCGTAGCAACTGAACTGAAAATCCCGCGTCAGCAGGCGAAATGGAGAAGATGGATAGAGCAGCGAAGCGATCGTCCCGAGAACGACCAAAGCAACGCTGAGTTGTCGCCATCGGTGATGATCAAATTCATCATCATCGTTCGGAACATCTTGGGAACAAGGAAGCGCGCGGCGATGGCCAGCAGCAAGGGGATTAAGGGGAACAGGTAGCGCTCGTCAAACACTAACGTTGAGTACGTCGCCACCAAGGTCAGCGCACTGGCTGCGACGACTACGGCGAAACGCCATTCCACGGGATACTGTTGTCTGCGACTGGTAAGAATCACGAGAGTGGCTATAAAGGCGATCAGGCCTCCCAGCGTCGCGACAATCATCATTTCTTTGAGTACTCGCGGGACATTGCGCGCTTCGGCGAGGATCATCTTTGGAACTACCCGCTTGACGCTGAGAGGATACGTCCATGGCCACGAGCCGGGCGGCATCGGATCGATCACACCGTACTGATCGACTTGTTTCGAGGTATCTCTCAGAAGAGCGTAGGTTGCGTCGTGGTGCTCGTCGTAAGCACGCAGCGTCCACTGCAGAAGATTCACCTTAAACTGTGTGCCGGTGGTGAACACTCCGTACCTTGAGTGCAGCACTGCGGCCCAGCTTGCGGCAACCATCACGGGAATCAATGCGGCCAGGACAAGTCGCGGAAGCCTTGTTCTCGAAGGCTTGGTCGGCGCTACCAAGGCCGTCAATCCCAGGGCAATCAATGTGCAGACCGCCAGCCATGGCAGGGCGAACGCCTTTGCCAGGAATGCCAGACCGTGAACTGAGCCCAGAGAAAACCAATCCCGCAAACGATCCTCGCGAAGACATCGCAATAGAACGATGAAGTAAATGAGCGTCAGTGCGGCAAAGAGGAAATCAGGAGTGACCGCCAACACGGCAGAGGCGGCAAGACCACGACCAAGCGCAAACATTAAAACCGCCACCGAAGCGACCAGCCTCGAATGCCACAACTTCTCGGTCAGGACATAGAGCAGCGCCAGAGACAGCAGAAAAGATCCGATGTTGATGAGCTTGCCGATGTGCAGGTAGTTTGCGCCTCCGAAAGAGAAGACTGCGATCAGCCAGGAGATTAGAGGGCTACGAAATGCGTTGATAGCAGCGTGAAATTCTCCTTGTCGAAGGTGACGGGCGATTCCTAGATAGCCCATGCCGTCGATATCGATTTGGTTGAAGCATGTTGAGGCAAACCATAGAAGTTGGAAGACAGAGCTAACAACGGTGGCCGCGATGAACCACTTTGAGGCCTTGCTGTCGTCGTCAGATTGCATTGTGGTGAAAAGGAAGTCGTGGACTTGCCAGAAGGCCTCTCAGATCCTTCTGATCACCCTGAGGAAACGTTGCCACATGTTCCGTCGATAGTCGGGATCCTGCGCGCTGCGCAAAATGTAGTATTCGTTCACGGGACGATCATCTTGCAGGGCCGGCACGTTGCCGGGGGCGCGCACGATCAGGGTTTCGATGGAAAACTCGCTGTTCGTGACGGTGGCAAACTGCTCCTCAGCGGTGTGAGCCGGTCCAAACTCTAAAAGGTCGGAAACTGCGGCGGGCGGCAAGCGGCTTGCCAGCACTGCGGCCGAAGTGGGCGTCAGCGGCGATGTGCTGGCCAGAAAGTGATTTCCCCAACCGCCCACGGAGTGAAAGACGCGAATGTAGGGAAAGGATTCCCGAAGGGCCTTCGCTACGGAGGCTAGCGCTGTCGGATCCGGACTCCCCTGCGGGAACCATTGCTGAAGAATGCCTCCCGCGCGCAGATGCCGCTTCGCGATCTCATAGAATTCCTTGGAGTACAGAAGACTCGATCCGGCAGCTTCCACCGGAGGCGGCGGATCGATGGTGATTACATCATACTGCTCCGAAGAACCCTCCAGATAGTGCCTGCCGTCGTCGATCACTACTCGCGACAGAGGTGATTGCAGCAGCTTTGCTCCGTCGGCGTAGAAATAAGGGAAAACTCGGGGCACACTCGGCACTAATTCGACTGCGGTCGATCGGATTCCCCACGAGAGCATTGCCCGGTGGGTTGTGCCCATACCGAAACAAATGACCAGAGCATTCTGAGGCTGCCGCCCGAGATAGGCTAGGGGCAGGTGGGCCATCATCTTAGTGACCGGCCCCAGGCCCGTAATCCCTATACCGTTTACGATGAGGTCCTTATCATCAATACTCGTTCCTGTAGCGATCACGGTGGCTGTGTGGTCGCGGAGAACCTCTCTGGGATAGAACTTATTTTCATAATCTCTGGTGAGAACGATCAGCGCCAACGAAGCCAGGGTAAGGACGCCGAATTTCCAGGACGTCCAAGGGCGCAGCCGCTGGGTGTCAGGCAAAGGAGCGGAGCGAGTGTACAGAAGGGCGATGACGAACCAGGGAAGTGCGAAGGCGCACAGCGCCACTCGCTCGCCCAGCAGCGGAAGCAGCAGGAAACCCGCGATCAGCGGCCCGAATACGCAGCCGACGATGTTAATGGCATATCCACGTCCGGCGCGGTTGGGATCGCCCTGGCTGAATCGATCCAGCAGCATCGGAGTGATGAAGCCAACGATAATGGAGAACGGGATGAGTGCGACCACTCGGGCGGCTGCAGGAACAATCGGCAATCGAGTGTCGCAAGCCGCCAGCGGCAGCAAGACAGAGAACGCCAACCAGGCCAACAAGAGATTGCTCAGTCCACCGCTACGAGACTTTCTGGTCCGGTAGATCCACGAGCCGAGGTATGTAGCTCCTAGATAGAGGGCGAGGATGGTGGCGAACGCATAGACCACAGTGCCCACAAAGGGTGTGAAGAGCCGTACCCATACGACCTCTACGCCCATACTGGTGAGGCCCGTGGCAAACAGCAGGTATCGGGGCCAACTTTCTGCGACACCGGTTTCAGCGAAGCGTTCTGCGACAGCTGGCGTTTGGGGCTCGGGGGGAGTGTGTGTCACCTCGACCGTTTGAGGGCGCTGCATGCGCTTCATCGAGAGCGTGAGAGCGCAGGTCGCGAGCGCCAGGTTCAGCACCGCGCCGACGCGCAGAGTTCCGGTGAATCCCCACTCTTCGATGAACAATAGCGGAACCACCGCACCGGTCATTGCGCCACACACGTTGGCTAAATACAGGTAGCTGAAGGATCGCGGAGATTGCTGGGGGAATCTCTCTCGAATCGCGGACATGGCGAAGGGGAAAGTTGCCCCCATGCAGGCACACCAGGGCACGAGCGTGAGCCCGATCCAGATACCTGAGAACAGGTAGGAAACTCCGGTTGAGAGTGAAGTACCGGCTTCCATTCTCTCGAGAAATAGTCTCCCCCAAGACAATTCGTAGGGGACCGAACAAAGCGGATACACCGATTAGCAGCTCAGTCAGGGCGTACAAGCGCAAGCCATCCAGTCGTTGCGGACCGGCGGCTTTTGCCGATATAGCGGCCTGCGGCCCAGGATCCGAGGCCGAGTCCGACCATGAAAGTTGAGAGAACGATCGAAACGAGTGCGGTCGTCACTGAGAACCGGGCCATCGCTAAACGCAGCCAGACCAACTCGTAGAGGAGGCTGCAAAAACCCGAGACAAAAAAGAAACCGAAATACCACCGCATGTTTTGCGAGCCTTTCACACTTACGCGAAGAGTCATTTAAGCAGGAGAGCTGAGACAACGCAACCTCGGGTCGCACAACCCTGATCGCAAGAGTGCTATTTCAGCAACGACTCAGCCACTGCAATCACTCGCGCGACGTGATCCTTCCAGGAGAAATCTCTTCGAACGCTCGAGCCCGCGCTCCGACATTTTCTGGGAAATATCGGGCGACTGGGCAACCCGGGATACGGTTTCTGCCAGCAGATCCGGTGAAAATATCGGGAAGTAAAGTGCGGCGTCTCCACAGACCTCGCGATGTACTGCCAGATCGGAAGCCACGACGGGCAATCCGGCCGCCATGGCTTCGACCAGGGGGTGAGCGAAGGTCTCCACGTACGCAGGCGTGACATAGAGATCGCAGGCGCGATAAACGTGGTGCAGAAGGTGGTATGGCACTGCGTCCAGTTCAACCAGATTCGAGGCCACGCCCAGTTCGTGCACCAGGCGGGCCGCGGCTTCGGTCCGGAACGATCCTGGATTCGCGCCCGGCTCGAGCCGGCAGGTGAGAAACAGTTTTACCTGCCGCGGTTCGATACTCTTGCGAAGCGCACTCTTGCGAAGCACGGCGACCGCGCGAATCAGCGTTTCGAAGTTGCGATAGTAGTTGTAATGGCTGACAAACAGCAGGCGTAGTTCATCGCTGGTCCGATCGAGCTTCTTCTTGAGTTCCTCTGGGAGTGGTTGAGTGTCTCGAAAAAAAAGATTGCGGTCAAAGCCGTGATGAATGGGCAGGGCGCGAACGCCGGTCCAGCGCTGGATCTCGTCCGCAAAGGCCTGGCTCGGCGCGACCGTGCAATCGGCTGACCGCACTGACCATTTCGCCATTTGTCCCTTGAGCTTGGTATCAAGCCACAATTTGTAGTCGCCCGCTGCATCAGATCGCGGAAGAAATCCCTGGAGGTGTAGAGGGCGTTGCCGCTGAGAAGAATCTGCGGCACAGGAGATCGAAACAAGGCGATGTTTCCCGCCGACAGCAAGACGTTCGCCCCGCTGCGGCGAATCATTTCTGGAATGAGCTTTTGAGCGCGAATGAATCTGGTTGCTGCGCCCACAGATTCGTCGGCGAACTCAACGAAACGACACATTGGATTGGTCTTGAAATTCCTGGAGCAATTCCGGCGTAAGAGTGGAGAGACCAGGATCGTGGAGCGCAGATCGGTTCTGGCCGCGAGGTGGGGCACAACGTTGCGCACATATGTGGGACCGCTTCCAGAACTGGCAGCCGAGGCATCGACAAAAAGATGAATCATCGCAGAGCGGGAGACCGCAGCAAGTATATAGGCTCTTGAAAGGCGGAAGTAGATCGCCGCAGGCGTCACCGGAAGCGCGCGCTGTGTGCTCTATAATGTGGCCTTGCGCCGCATGGAGGTGGCTTGCTTCGCCAGCGCTACAAGGACATGGTGTTTTGGGGTATCGCGCAGGCGACGCTGCCCAATCATTGGGCGCGTAAGTATCTGAACAGCGTCCGCCCGTCGAACGGCCGGCTGCATCTTCATCTCGGTTGCGGTCCGAAGTATCTCAACGGCTTCGTGAATATCGATGCCAATCCGTTCAATAAAATCGACTTGTGGCTGGATGTGAGGAATGGGTTGCCGTTTGCTGAGAGTTCTGCCGATTCCATTTATTCCACACACATGTTCGAGCATTTTTATCCCGACGAACTGCAGCGGCTTCTGAAGGAATGCTTCAGGGTTTTGAAGCCGGAGGCTGGAATCCGCCTGATCGTCCCTAGCTTGAACAGTGCGATTGTTGCTTACGCCCAGAAACGGCACAACTGGTTCTATGACGACTATCCGCGACACTTTGAGTCTCTGGGAGGCAGGTTTTCCAACTTTGTTTTCTGCGACGGACAGCACCGGACGGCGTTCGATCTGAGCTACCTCGATGAGGTTTTGCGCGCTGCGGGGTTCCGTGAAGTGGAGGAATCGGAAGAGGGCCGTAGTCGGTTGTATAAGGAGAGTGTTCCTCCTTACGAACCGGGAGATTCGCGGGAACTTCCCCACTCCCTTTACGTCGAGGCCTTCAAGTAGACTAGGGTCCCCAGTCGAAAACGTATGAGATCCTCCCCACTGCAGCCGAAGGGATCAACACTCAGATCGGGCTATCTGCCGACGTTGGATGGGTGGCGTGCATTGCGATCGCCGCCGTGCTGCTGGATCATGCAGCGTCGGGGTTTCATCGGCAGGCCAGTTGGCACCCGCTTCTGCAAACCGGCGCCGACGGTGTTAGTCTCTTCTTTGCTATCAGTGGATTCCTGATCTGTTCGCGCCTCCTGGAGGAAGAACAGCTCTTTGGCAGCATTAGTCTGAAGGGTTTTTACATTCGTCGAGCTTGCCGCATTCTTCCTGCCGCCTTGACGTACCTGCTGGTGGTGGCGGTGCTGGCCGTAGGTTCTCTCATCCTCGTAACGCCGCTGGAATGGTGGAGCTGCGTACTTTTTTTCCGGAATTACCTGCCGCCAGCATGGATCAACCCCGGTTGGGGTGGATACACCATCCACTATTGGTCACTCGCAGTCGAGGAACACTTCTATGTTCTATGGCCCGCGATGTTAGCGTTCTCCGGGCGAGTACGGGCACGGTATCTCGCGGCGGCGCTGGCAGTAGCGGTGGCGGTGTGGCGCTGGTGGGACTTCCATCATCACTGGTTGAATCGCTACCTGCCCGATTTGCTTTTCCCTTCGCGTACGGACGTGCGGTTAGACGGGCTGCTTCTGGGATGCCTAGCCGCACTAATTCTAGTCGAGCCGCGGTGGCGAGCGTGGCTGGAGCAACGGGTCAACGTGGGCGTGTTGTGGGCGCTTGCGGTCGGATATGTTCTCTTCCAGTTAATTCCTAGAAAGCATACGTACAGTATTTGGGAGTCAATGTTGCTGGCGGCTTTGGTTGCCGGCACAGTTTTACGTCCGGCTGGAATAGTGGGCAGGGTACTAGAAAGTCCGGCAATGAAATGGGTGGGGCGGCTCTCCTACAGCCTTTATCTCTGGCAGCAATTGTTTCTGGTTCCGGGAGCGACTTATCCCTTCTCGTTGCTGCAGCGGTTCCCGCTTAACGTCGGGATGGTTTTTTTGATGGCGGTCTTGAGCTACGAACTGGTGGAGCGGCCGATGATCCGGATCGGACATCGTCTGGCTCCGCCTCCAACCCCTGGGAGGATTGACCTGAGCACCGTGGGTGCCAGTGTTCCGCTGAAGACGAAAGCAGAAATAAACAAGAGACAGTTGGAACGCAGCGCCTGAGGTTTTCGTCAGGAGTCTGGAATGCGGGCGCTCCATTCAACCGATCTCGCGTTCGAATCTATTGTCCCCGCAGGGCGAAAGACCCTTGAACCGCTGTGCGGCCAGGTCCTTCCGTTGTCGGCTGCTCATCTGGCCAGACCGGGCAGGCCATCCAATCGCGCAGCGAGAGTGCGAGAACCCAGAAAATGACAGACATGTAGTAACCTACCGCAAACATCCAGTCCTCAAAGGACGCGTTCACCAGGCCCGCCAGTATTATCGCTGCTGCAACTACAGCGGGTTGGTTTACCCTCCCGGTGCGTCGCAGCCATAGGAATACTCTCCAGATTTCGCATATCAGAGCAAGAATCAGCAGAGCACAAGGGAGCGTACCGAGAATCCCCGTAGTTTCCAGCATAGTGAGATAGCTACTGCCACGCTCACGCGTCAGTTGGCCTGTGGTCGCATAGGTGATGCGCTGGTCAGTACTATTGTCGGCAGCGCCAAATCCTAATCCTAGCCATGGGTGCTCCCGGAAGGTGCGCAGACTTCTTTCCCAGGGTTTCTGGCGCGAATCCATGACGTTTCCGCGGTCGCCCTTTTTGTATATAAGAGTCTCAGAGGCATCCTGAAAACGCCCTGGCGCCACCAGAAACGTGCTCAGTAAAATCACCGCAAACAGGCTCACTCCGAGCAGCAGCGTTCGATAGCGTCTCGCGCCGAACAGCAAGAAGATGGAAGTCAGGCACGCCGCCGCCAAGGATGCCCGCGACAGGCTGAGAACGAGGAGCGCGCCGCATACGAACAGGGCGATGAAGCGGCGGGGAGACCCGTGAGCGCTCGGCGGAAGTATGAAGCGCCACAGCAACACTGGCCAGCACAGGCAACCCATGATCAATCCGAGGGAATTCGAGCTGCCCCACACCTCGAATCCAGCCGCGTAGCAAATGGCCAGGAAGTAAACCAGGACCTCCGCCATCAGCACAAGTTTCCGCACAAAGGGTTCGGGGTTTCTTGACCAAAGGACCCGTGCGCCAATCGAAGCATAGACAAAAAGCGCGGCCAAACTCAGAGCCTTGAGAACAGTGATTACTGGATTTACAGAAACTATGGCAGACGCAAAGGCGGCAAGCACAGTGAACAGTGCCAGCAGATGAAGATAATTGAATGGAATCCTGGTCGAACTCCGGACATAGTAGCCGATACCCAGGAACGCGCCCAAGCCCAGCACGACCCAGCGAAACAGGCTCATGGGGCCGGCCAGGGGAAATGCCGAACCCGCCCAGAAGAAGACCGCAATCATGATCGCCCAGAAATGAGTCTCGAACTGAGAAGCAATGAACCCGGCAACGACGAGGACCAGGAGTGCCAGTACATTGGACTCGCCAAACAGATACGGGCGTCTCACCGACAGATACAACAGGAAGATTACGGAGGCTGCCGCGAGAACGGGAAAAATCTTGATGTTCTTAATCTTTACGGTCTTGGAGCCTTCGATCATATAGAGAAACTCAGACGGGCATGACTGCGGTCGCTAACCCAGCCGCACAACACTCCGGCGAGAAGTCTTCTATCAGCCTAGCACTGCGCTGGCCCATCCGCGAGGCTAGTTGCGGGTCGCGCGCGAAAGTTGCCATGGCCTGCGACGAGTTTGTCGACGTTGGCGGCGGGTACGACGTAGCCATTCTCGCCGTCGTGTACCAGATCTGCCGCGCAACCGGCAGCATCGCTGGCGATGATCGGCAGGCCGCAGGCCATAGCTTCATTGACCACCAGGCCCCAGGGATCGCTCAACGTGGGGAAGATCATTACCTCCGCCAGCGCGTAAAATGCCGCGAGTTGGTCGCGCTGGGCAAATCCCGGAAAAATCACCTTACCGGGATAAATCTTCGCAGCGTTCTTCATCAATTCGTTCTTGGCCGTCTCTTCCCCGACTAGCACCAATCCCACCTGGGAGCGCAACTCGGGCTCCAGTTCAGTGTATGCCTCCAGTAACTGGAAAACGCCCTTCTCGCGGGTCACGCGACCTGCATAGACGAAGTACCGCGGAGGCAGGCCCAATTCGGCGCGGCTTTGGGCTTCGCGTTCCCTTACTGCGCGGGCCAGATTGGCGAACCGCTGATTGTCTACAGCATTGGGCGCCGTGTGAATCCGCTCGGCAGGAACTCCCATTGAGACGACATACTCAAAGGCGGACTTGCCGGGAACCGCGAATGCGTTGCAGTTCGGATGAACAGTTGCTTGATGAACGCAGCAGGAGCGCTGGGGTTCCGCTGGTCTCGACTCGTGCTCTCGATCCAGGCAACAAAGCGCGCCGAATGGAATTTCGCCCAGGTCAGCGCCTCCCAGAAAGCCGGGTAATTGTATCCTCCGCAAAGGATGGAGTCGGGACGAAAACGTTGAAGCGCCTGCCACAGGCCGCGATTCAGCAGAATGTGCCGGGCACCCCACCGCCGCCGCCATGCCGGGAGCACCTCGTACGAAAACTCGATTTCGTCTTTGTAGACCAGCCAGCGCCGCTGCGTGGGGTCCGTCTCCGCAAGAAAGACGACATGGAGTTCAATCCCTTTCTGACGAGCTAAAGCATTGAAGACTGGAATGCGATAGGGCGAGATGATTTCCGTGAGGAGCGCAACCCTGACGGGCTTCGTCGTTGGAGAGCTGACCAGGGGAGCACTGGTCATCCGAGCGACTCCCGATAGATGGATAACAGCCGGCTGGCCTGGTGTGCCAGAGTGTAGCCTTGCAAGACAGTTTGCCGGCCGTTGCGGCCGAGTTTCTCGCGTAGAGGCTGATCTGATAGCAGCGCGTGCAGTGCAGCGGTCAAGTCAGTGAGATTCTTCGGCTCAATCAGCCAGCCATTCTCTCCGTGGCGGATTACCTCCTCGATGCCCTGACCGCGACAGGCGATAGCGGGGCGTTCCGCCGACATGGCTTCCAGATACACGTTGCCCAGCCCCTCGTAGTAGCTCGGCAAGGCAAACAGCGCGCACTCTTTCATGGCTTCGGCTACTTCCGCGCGTGGCCTGCGACCGAGGAAGTGAACCCGATCTGCAATGCGCAGCTCGCGGGCGAGTTCCTGCAGTCGATCGCGCTCGGAACCATCGCCAATAATCCTACATTCAACTTGTGGGTGGGCGGGTGTGATTGCCGCCACTGATCTAAGAAGCAATTCGTGTCCTTTGATCGGGATCAGGTTGCCGACGCTCAGGATCACGTTCACGAGCGGAGCGTCTCCGGGGGAGAACAGCGACGAATCCACGCCGTTGTAAACGACTCTGATGTTGGCAAGGTCGCCAAGACCTTCGCGAACACGCCGGGCAACCTGTTCGCTGATGCAGATCACTCGGGCAGCGGCGCGGTAGACATCCTCGCTGACTCCAGAGCAACGGCGTCCAAACCAGCCTGGCACTTGCTGCGTGGAATAGGCATCCAGGCCGTGTACGGTTACGACAAAAGGAATGCCGAGATCTCTTGCCAGGAGCATCGCCGCCTGCCCGCAGGGCAAGGCGGCATGGGCGTGGATCAGGCTGATTGGACGTTGCGCGTGCAGATGCCGCAGATGCGATTTCAGAGCTGCGTGCAAGAATCGTCCGGCGGTGGATAGTCCTGGATTCCCCGGCAGGCAGAAGTATTTCTTCCACATCGCCGGAGGCGACTTCGGATCGGGACCGTGATCCGGGTGGTGCATGGGATGGACCGCGATCACCGACGACTCAATTCCCTGCCGCTGTAGTTCGCCTACGGACTCGGCGATGAAACAGCCGGACGCGTCGTCCTGGGCAGTTGGGTAGAAGGGGGTGAGAGTCAGTACGTGCATCGATCGCCGGTATTGCCAGTATCCGCGGGACAAAACTTACATCGTTCTACGCTAGTCTTAAAAGTGCACCTTGATCTGCCGGCGCCGTGCTACTGCTTCGTACACTTGTAGCCAACCTTGTACCAATCTTTAAAGCGCTGGGACGCCTAGCCTCTGCTATGAAAGCTGATGGAGCATGAATCATTTGCACGCAAAATTGTCTGGTGGAACCCCAGGCTCTGCAATATGCGAAGACATTTCTCAGTGTCGCATAGATTGTGATGCAGCTCGAAAACTGCGTACCTGACTTTGCGAAGAAGGTCACCATAATTCTCGATGAAAATCAACTCGGCACCTTCAATGTCGCACTTCAGGAGATCGATCGCGACTCTGTCCTGCATGAGCGCGTTCACATCCACAAACGCGACGTTGGTTCCTCCTCCGGCAGGAACATCGACGATGGAACTTTTCACATGCACGGCTGATTCACGAATGAGCGCGCTGCCTGAGCGCTCGCCAACAAGGCCGTGAAACGTGCGCACGCCGGCTGTGGCGCTGCGCTGCGACCGAACTCGTTCCTCCAGAGTGCGAAATGTTTCAGGGCTGCCTTCGACGGTCGTAATGTCGGGAAGGATGTGTTTCAGATGCAGCTGATGAATCAGATCGAGAACTCGAAAAGCGAAGTAGCCGACGTTGCCTCCGAGATCCAATACGACGAAAGGCTTCCCCGAGATGGCTCCCAAAGCTTTCTGAATGGGAACATCATACTCTCCATTTACAAATATCTCGTTGTAGGCCCACCACTCTCCCTTGCTCGCAACCTTCACTGCCAGTCCAGAATTTAAAGTATGTTCAAGATTGAGTACGCTGTAGAGCGACTGATACAGGAATCTGCTCTTGACGCGCCAGTACCGTTCACGTATCTGGAACTGAGCGGACTCCGGCAGGACACTAACAGCGCGAGTTAAAAGTTTCTTTACCATTCGGCAGGATCGAGCGGAAACCCTTCTGGGCTAGCCTCTGTCGGCAATCATAAACAGTGGCGCAAGGTGCGTCCAACTTCGGCTGCGACCGGAAGAGGCCCCGCAAGTCTGTTCCACGCGCGTCAAGCAGTTTCTGCGACCTTGGCGGCTGAGCTGTGCAGCAAAGAATTCCAGCGCTGGGCGACAATTTGCCAATCGAACAGTGTGCGGGAGCGCTGATGCGCGGCGTGTCCAAGTTTGGCTGAGTAATCGGGATCTCCCAGGAGCATGCAGATCGCTTCCGCAAAGCCTTCGATGTCCTCGGGATCGATCAATACGCCGGTGTCGCCCAGCACTTCAGGGATTCCACCTCGCCTCGACCCAATCACTGGAGCGGCACAAGCCATGGCTTCGGCATTCACCAGACCAAACGGCTCGTCGAAAATTGAGGGACAAGCAAAGAGCGTCACTTTTTGAAGCCACGCGAGCAAATCCCGATCGTGGTGCAGATAACCTGTGAACTGAATGCTTCCGGGACAGCTCTTTACGATGGAACTCGCTAGCGATGCCAGCTCGCGAACATACGGCGTGACGCTCGTGGGTTCCGAAGCCAGTGCTGCCGCCGATCACTAGTTTCGCATCCGGGTGGACTTTGAGGACCAAGGCATACGCCTGAACCAGTTGCAGCACCCCTTTCTCTGGATGAAGTCTCCCAACGAACAGTATCGTCTTGCGCTCGCGTAGTTCTTCCTGCGGGAAAAATAAATCAGTATCTACACCGTTGAAAATGACCTTCGTCTTTGACGCCAGAGAGGCAGACTTTGCGGCGAATGTGTTGCGCAGGTATTCGCTGCAGACCGCAACCGCCTCCAGCTCTCGCGCAAGTTCGTCGAGCATGCTTGCGGTCCAGTGGCCCAGGTGATCGTTTTGAAGATGTAAGACGATGGCCCCTTTGTACCCAAGATCACGGAGCACACTTACCCATTGCGGCCGGTTGTGAATGTGAATGAGGTCAAAGGCCCGAAGCCTGCGAAAAAGGGCCCGAAGCCACAGGCTTTCTTCATATCGACGGACACCGGGAATCTTTGAGGTGAAGTCGCACAGCCGCCAGGCGGAACTGGTGGCATGGCGCAGCGGATATAGGTCTTCAGAAGCGGTCGGATACCCAAATACTGTTACATCGAAAGAGCCGCGCAGCCGGCTGTACACCTCGTACGTCCAGCGCGCCAGTGCTCCTCCAAAATACGCGCTAAATTTTTCCCGGCTTGAAAGGAGCACAGCGACAGTCATCCGATGTACTGAATTTTGGGTCATGGATTCGGCGGTCTTGAATGACGAACTTCGTCCGGGATGTTTTTCGCTGCGTAAGCTTTCCATCACGTTCGCTCCTGCCGAAGCCAACGCACGAACTTCTCAAGACCGTCTGCCAGAGGCGTTGCTGGCCTGTAACCCAGGATGCGAGCGGCTTTGTCTGTGCTGGCCCAGGTGATGGGCACATCACCGGGCTGCAATTCCTTTTGATCACGAATCGCGGTACGGCCGGTGACGCGCTCGAGCGTTGCGATCAGTTCGTTCAGCGAAACCGGATGCGAGTTTCCCAGATTAAATATGTCGAAGGGCGTCTCGCCGGGCGGGAATTGATAATCGAGGGCCGCGAGCACTCCTGCCACTGTGTCATCGACGAAGGTATAGTCACGCCCCATCGAACCATCTCCGAATACGGGGATCGGCTTGCCGGCTTCCATCAAAGTCGCGAACTTTCTGATCGCCAGGTCAGGCCGCTGGCGTGGGCCGTACACCGTGAAGAATCGCAGGCAGACCGTCGAAAGGCCGTAAAGATAAGCGTAGGTGTGGCAGAAGAATTCTCCCGCGAGTTTGGTGGCCGCGTAGGGAGAGATCGGACGCAAACAGGGATCGTCTTCCACGAAAGGAACGCGGTTCGTCACGCCATACACTGAACTCGACGACCCGAAAATGAAACGCTCCACGCCGAGTTGCCGGGCTGACTCGAGAAGATTCACAGTGCCTGCTACATTCACTCGCTCGTAGAGCTCTGGGTTTTCGATCGAGGGCCTCACCCCGGCTCGTGCCGCCAGGTGAATGATGGTGTCAGGCCGCAATTTCGAGACGGCTTGACGAAGCGCTTCGAAGTCGCACAGGTCGAGTTCGCGGAAGCAAAAGTTCCCTACTTTGCGCACTTCTTCGAGATTTGCGCGCTTGGCAGCAGGCGAGTAAAAATCATCGAGATTGTCGATCACCGAGAGTTGCAAACCACGGCGCAGAAGAGCTTCCGAGAGATGGGAACCGATGAAGCCGGCTCCTCCGGTGAGCAGCACATGATTCGAAGCGGGACTCACGCCTGCGAAGCCTTTCGGGCGAAGACCCAGGAATAAGCGGCGCCCCCGCGGCTGACCTGGAAGGAGCAGGTTTCAATATCCTGAAAGCCGAGGGAGTTCAAAGTTTCGCGCACCCAGGCGGCGTCGTAAGTGATGCTCTGCATGAACGGGCTCCACTGGTTGCGCGACAACTGAAACCGGTGATACCAGCCCTTGGTTCGGCGCAACGCCATGTAAGCACTGTGCGCTTTCGCAAACCAGCCCCGTACAAGAGGCTTCAGATTCGCGGGCCACTGGTGCAAGGGCATCTGGATCATGATGGTGCCGCCCGGCTTCAGCGCGCGTGCCATCTCCTGGAAGTAAGCGGCTGCGTGCTCGATCCGGTCAAAGTGCAGGAAAACGATTACTGAGAACACTGCGGTCACGCTGGCGTCCGGAACGGGAAGCGAGATGCCATCGGTCACATATAGATGAACGTTCGGACGCACGTGGTGCCGGGCGTAGTTGATCATGCCCTCGGCAACATCGAGGGCGTGCACTTCGGCGAAGTCTTCGGCAATGTGCCGGGTTAGGCGACCGGCGCCGCAGCCGATTTCAACGCAGCTCTCGCGCCCGACACCGTAGCGTTGCCAGCGCCGCATAAATTCTTCCCAGTCGCTGCGGCCGGTCTGGTAAAAATCGGCGTCCGTCCATGGAGTAGCCCCGTCGCGTTCTCTCCCAGGTTGGGGAATTACGCCAAAAAGCGGGTCTTTCTCGCCCCAAGCCTGCCACTCCTGGTTCGATTCCGGAGGGCGGCTCGCGACATTCCCCGGGAGCGGGGTCTTCATCCTGATCCTCCATGGCGTGAGAACTGAGATTTTAACGCATCCAGGTCGAGCGTGCGCGTCGGTTCACGTGCCTGGATCGCCCGTCTAAGACGCGCCACTAGCTTGGAGTTTGCGAGCGATTCCACAGCATTCGACCCGCCCAGTAAACGGCGGCATAGATCAAAGCGCCCAGTACGACCTGAACCACCACGTGCAGCGGAAAAACGGAGCGTTCTACCAGCAATCCGGCCGCCATAATAGCTGATGCAGTCAGAGAGAGTCCGAGCGCTCCTAGTAAGCTTGGCCGAGGCAGGTCGCGCACGAAATAGTAATTCATAAACGCGACGACCGTTTGGCTGATCGCCGTGGTGAATGCGGCAGCAATCGCGCCATAGCGCGGAATCAAGACCAGATTCAAAACTACATTTACCACAGCCCCTGCAACCACGGCAGCCAGATACTTTCTTTCGCGTGCGATCGGGATCAGTTGCGATCCGAAATAACTCGCCATTGGCCCGGCTACGATCGTCAGCATCAACCACCGAAACAGCGTTGCCGCGCCATCGTATTGCGAGCCGAGAACAAACCTGGTCAGCGGCTCTGCCAGGATGAAGCCTCCTGTTGCGATGGGAAAAGATATCCCGATGCTGGCCCGCCCCAGCCAACCCAGGTAGCGCTGCTCGTTTTCAGGGTCACGGCCGGTGGTCTGGGAGAGCAACGGAAAAAACACCTGCCCGAGGATTACGGCGAAAGACATGGAAATCGCCATCATGCTGTAACTGGCGACGTAGAGGCCCAGTTCTCTCTCGCTGCGCATATACCGAAGCATGACCGTATCAATCTGGTCATAGATCATCGACATCATGCTGGCGAAACCCAGGATCAGGCATACGGGCAGAAAGCTGCGCCAGACGCCGGGAGAAATGACGGGCCAGGGGATGCGATATTCGCGACGCGCCGGCAGCCAGATGAGCAACATTCCTGCGAGCAACGAGAGAACCGCTGCGACGGGCACGATCCACGCATCAGAGGGACGCCGGATCAAACCAAGGATGAGGCCGCCATAAATCAATTGGCCCACGGCGCCGCGCAAGGCGACCATCCACATGCGGGAACGCGCTGTGAATACCCACTGCACGTCCACGCTGCTCACCAGGAATACCAGACCTGAGAGGACGATCAGCAAGCGAGTCGTGAAGTCGTGAGGCGCGAACGTCAGTGCGAACACGATGAGGAGGGCGTAGGAGAAAACACCAAATGCAATTCTCGCCCCGAGCACATGCTGGACAAGGAAATTGACCCGGCCCTCGTCCTTCGCCGCTTCTCGCGAGGCGTAAGTCGTGAAGCCTGGAGAAGCCAGCAACCCGAAGAATCCCGCCACTGCCGTGGCGAACCCCACCTTGCCGTAGGCCGTTGGGCCCAGCGAGCGCACTACCGCCGGAAACACAACCAGTGGCACCGCTTTGCTCAGGATATCGAGCACCAGCAGGGCCGCCGAATTATTGACCACACGCGCCAGCCGCATAGGTTGAAAAGTTTAGCCTTGATTCAGAGCTGCCCAGCGCGCCGGATCAGCACCATCCACCGAAAAAGCTGGTCGCTGCAGTCGGCTCCCGCCAGGTGTTGAGCAAAGAGCTGGCGTGCCGGCGCCGGATCAAGAACCGCCTGCAAAGCCGCGGGATATTGCATAAGATCGTTCTCCATGCGTTCGCGAAGCTCTGCCCGGAGCCACGCCGCCAGCGGAGGCGTGAACCCTTGCTTCTCGCGCCAGCGAATTTCCGATGGAACCCAAGCTGGAAGCGCCTTACGAAGCAAAGCCTTACCCTGTCCGTGAGAAAAGTGGTAACGCAGAGGCAAGTGAGTCACGAACTGAAAAAGACTCGAGTCGAGAAATGGCGCTCGACATTCGAGGGCACTGTACATGCTTGCTCGATCCACCTTTACAAGAATCTGTTCCGGAAGATAGCCAGAGAACGTCGCTTCCATCTCAGAAAGCGGGTAAGGCAAGCGTCCGTGGTGACGGTCGGCAGTTTCCAGATCCTCCAGTCCCGCTTGTGCCTCTTCGCGGTGCGGCGGAAGAAAGCATTTCAGCAGCTGGGTGTCGTTGTGGCCGGAGCGAAGCAGTTGCCAATCGTCCTTACGAAGAAAATCAAGCAAACTGCGGCCTCGCTGTCCATTGTGCAAATGCTGAAAGGCGCTCTGCGCCAGGAAATTTACTCCCGGCGCGCGGCGCAGGCGATTCCAGCGGTAGTAGGCAAACGTCGGCCGGTAGCCGGCAAAACACTCGTCTCCGCCGTCGCCTGAGAGCATTACTTTGCAATCCTGGCGTGCGGCCCGACACACTGCGAAGGTCGGGAACATGGAAACATCCGCAAAGGGCTCGTCGTAGTGATCAATGAGATCGTCGAGAAGGGGCAGCAGCTCTTTCGACGAAAAATGAACTTCGTGATGATTGGAATCGAGATGTGTGGCGACCTGTCGGGCGAATGGCGCTTCATCGAGCTGTTTGTCGTCGAATGACGCACAAAACGTACTGAATTTTGCTGAAGGTAGAAGCTCTCTAACGGCGCATGCGATTGCTGTCGAGTCGATTCCACCTGAAAGAAACGCGCCGACTGGAACATCACTGCGCAGGCGAATGCGCACGGCCTGTCGCACGCGCTCGCGAACCCCTTCCACAGCCTCGTCAACGGAAGGAAGGCGGACTCCTTCATTGCCATTCGCAGAAAGTTCTGGAGACCAGAATTGCGTGCGGACGAGCTTGGCGCCGCGCCGCAGACTGATCGCCTCGCCCGCCTTGAGTTTGCGAATGCCTCGCACGTGCGTGCGGGGGGCGGGAACGTACCGCAAATCCAGGAACTGAGCGATCGCAGCGACGTCCGGCCGCCGATCGACGCCCGGCAGCGCCAGCAGGGCCTTCATCTCTGAAGCAAACGCGAGGCTGCCGCTCGGCAGCGAGGCCCAGTAAAGCGGCTTCTCCCCGAAGCGGTCGCGCACCAGCAAGAGCTCTCCCCGGCGCGTGTCGAGCAGAGCAAAGGCAAACATGCCCTCAAGATCGTGGAGAAAATCTTTTCCCTTGTCTTCGAAAAGATGTACCAAGACTTCGCAATCGCTCTGGGTGCGAAACTTGTGCCCGGCCGCGATCAGCTTTTCCCGCAGCTCGATGTAGTTGTAGATTTCTCCATTGCACACCACCCAAACCGACTGATCTTCATTGGCAAGAGGTTGGGCGCCACCCTCGAGATCGATGATAGACAGCCGGTTGTGGCCGAGAAGGCAGCGATCGTCGAGGAACAACTGTTGCCTGTGACCATCGGGGCCGCGGTGAGCAAGTAGATTCCGGGCACGATCCGCCCATGCGAGCCAACGCTCGCCTAGTGGCTCATTCGGATCAAAGATGCCGTAAATTCCACACATTCGGAGGGATCTAGCGCTTTGCGGTCACGGCCTCGAACGCCTCCTGCCATTGCTCGGCGATGCGATCCCAATCAAAGTTCCGGGCATGCAACGCAGCCGCTCGCGACATCGACCGCCGCAAGTCCGCGTCTCGCAACAGCAGTTCCAGTTTGTCGTCCAGTTCAGCATCCGATTCTACCAAGAACCCGCTCTCTCCATTCAGGACGTAGTCCGGTCGATACAGGTTCATCGCAATACTCGGAAGGCCGCATGCGCTCGCTTGCCCGAGCACCTGAGGATGGCCCTCCAGAATACTCGGGAAAAGAAACAAGCCGGCTTTGCGCATTTCGTTCCCGAGTTCCGTTGGCGCCAGATGGCCGAGAAATTCTATGTTGCGGCAATTGAGCTGTTGCGCCAAGGCTCGGCAGGCCGGCTCTGTCTCTCCGCGTCCGGCCAATCGAAACTTTACCTCAGGGTGTCGGGCCGCCTGCTGGACGATCAACTCCACCCGCTTCCGTGCTTGAAAAGATCCGGCATATAGCACCACCAGTGGGCCTGGTCGAGACGATTCTTCTCGAGGGAAAAAGAACCGGCGGTCGATTCCGTTGTGGATCGTCCCGGCCTCAATTCCGAACTGACTGCGCACGGTTTCAGCAACGTACCGGGAGTTCGCGAAGACCGCGTCCGCCTCGCGAATGGAGCGGCCCGCGATTTTAGCCGTCGACTCGTTCATGGTCATCACTACGTGAGTGACCACGGCGGTTTTCAGTCGCAGCTTGCTGCGGAGCGAGAAGAACAGGTTATCCAGGGGCCCGAATCTCGGGTAGAAATAAATGTCAGGGCGCGTCAGCAGCAAACGTGTGAGGAAGCGCAGCGTGTTTCCGTGCGGGCCCGCTGGAATGAGTAATGTATTTGGCCGAGCCGCGATTCGAGGATCAGGTTGCTCACCCGAAAACATCGCCACCCGAAAGCGCTCCGGCGGGAGCCTGGCGACAATTTCCTTCACCGTGAGTTGCTGAGCATTCGTGAAGGCAGCGTCGGCATGGGACGGCGTGAAGATCGTGATGAGTGGCTGCGTTCTTGTCATTCCACTATGCTGCGGCCTAACTTGTTTTCTGGTAAGCCGCTTTCTGAGTGGCTGAACCAGTACGCGAGGCAAGTATTCGGCGTAATCCGTCGGGATCTATGGGCTTTAAGAGACAGTCTGTGGATAACGGCAAGGCCGGCTCCGCCAACATTGCCGGCAGAGCCTTGAGCTGCGCCGGAGAATTCAGGATTCGTCCGACTCCAAAGCGGGCATATTGACCTGTATATCCGTAAGGCGAGTAGTTCAACCACTCGCACAGGAAGCAGGGAACTCCGAGCAGCGAGCAATCGATGACCACGGTGGACTCGACCGTGACTGCGAACCATGCCCTTCCAACCAAGTCAGGGGTAAAGGGTCCATCAAGAACATTCACCAGCCTGGCGTTTTCGGGTAGCAGTACTTTCCTGACCAGTGCCATTCGTTCAGCGCGGCTTTCGAAGGGATGCAGTTTCACTACTAACTTGCGCCCGAATTCGCCGGCAAGTGCGGCCAGCGGTGGCAGAAGCTCACGATAGACGTCCTCGGTACGGCCACCCAAAGCTTCGTAAGGCTCCGAGAAAAACAAAATCAGAGAGCCCTCGTCCTTCTTCTCGCGTTCGCGAGTTGGAATCGATTGCGGGAGGGGCGGGCCTGCGACGATCACACGTTCGGCAGGCAAGCGGCAAACCCTCAACAGATAGTCTTGTTCCATCTCTCCCTTGGCAAGATAAAGATCGGAGGACATCTCTTTCATGAGAAAGCGGCCGTCCAGCGCGCCGTGATGAAAATCCAGGGTGGGAATGCCTTGCTGGCGGGCTAGAAGCACGGGAAGTCTGGTGTAAATGTTGCTGTCATCGCCGCACATCACAGCTGTGATCCGCTCTTCAGCGAGAACGTTCCGCCAGGCATTCCGAATAGTGAGTCCATCACGAAAATGATTCGGGAAGCCTTCCAGCAATCCCGCGCGGGAGAGCAAGCCGATCTCCGGCAACTGTGCGAGGTTTGCTTGGAGGTTCCGCCACTTGCCAAGCAGCCCCATATATTCTGTCTTTGGCTCGGCCCCACCGGCATAGGCAGCCAGGCTGGCGCAGGTCACGTTCGGAGCCGGGTCGAAGTGGGTGCCACTGCGTCGCGTTGCGACCAGCAGAAACGATTGCTCGGGAACCATGCTGGCATAAGCCAATGCCATGCGCGACACATTGGTGTAGGCAGTGGGCAAAAGAACGAACGATCCTGGCACACCGCGCCGCTTGGCCGCGAACCGGGCGCGCCACCGGTAGCGCACGTCGTACTTGTCCAGAAATATTTGTGCCAGTTGGTCGAATGAGAACCTACGCAGCACCTCACTATAATGGCGAAAGTGCGAGGATCGAGGTGTATCAGGAAACGTACGCAGGGGACGTTGCAGCAGGAGGCCAACTCCGCTCGCGGGCCATGCCAGCCGCGTTGCGTACAGCTCTGCGGTCGCGCGCAACCGTTCTGCCAGGCGCTGTAGCAGCACAGCATCCAGTAACTCTGGGTAGATAAGAACGCTGACCAGATCCCACCAATCCAACCCTATTTCATCGAGCAGTTGGTTGCGCCCTGCGTGCAAGAGCTGACGGATCGAGCCGAAATCCTGCGTTCCGCGCCGCAGCGTGTCCAACTGCAAGATCGGAGAATTCAAGCGCTCTTCCCAGGCGGCCCTGGTGAAAGCGGAGGACTTCCCGAGGTCTACAATCAGGTCCCATTTCTCGCCGGCCCAGGGCCCCGAGCACGGGGAGTCTTCGGGATGGACAAGGAGAGTCTTCAAGAATCAGGAACTGCGACACCCCAGTCTAAATGCTTTTGGTTCCCGGTGTGGGCGTCTACGATCGATGCAGTAAACGGCGGACGGCTGATTCGACCTTCGGCGACCGTTTCAGCGTACTAGCGGCGCGATATCTCACGATTTCTCGCATATAACGGCTCCAGGATTTTGTCATGGTAATGTCGACCGTCTGTCGCGTGCTGTTCCCAAATCGCTCCTTATAGCCCTCCGCGCCGAGGCCCAAATCAACCACCTTCATTCCATCCAGGTCACAGGCTTCGGTC
This sequence comes from uncultured Acidobacteriaceae bacterium, assembly GCA_963763285.1. Taxonomy (GTDB): domain Bacteria; phylum Acidobacteriota; class Terriglobia; order Terriglobales; family Acidobacteriaceae; genus Sulfotelmatobacter. Next base: position 146,242 of record CAVXOK010000008.1, read on the forward strand.
ACGATCCTCGAAAGCAGGCAGTGGCCCGGGGAATGCTCCTCCTGACGGCGGTCGAAGGTTGCCTGATAGATGAACCAGCTTCCGAGGAACTGGAAACCATAATTCCACGCAACTGGACGGTCTCCAATCATGAGCATGCTCAAGGTCACGACCTCGCTGCCGGAAAACCGGTGGGCGAGTTCCTGGAGGAAGCATTGGCGCTCGGGTGTGGAGAGAAAGCTCGTGCGCTGGTTAGCTTGAAAGCGGGCCACGTGAGCCTCGGCGAAATCAGGCAAGGCCGATTGAATCTCGGCTTGCGAGTGCAGGTGGACAAACCTTACCGGCGCCTCCCGCTCCATCGCCCGAATGTAGCGGCGGTATTTTCTGTAGCCCGACAAGGTGGTCTTCAGCTGTTGGCGTTGTTCACTAGAACCCAGCTCCACCTGGGCGCACAGACATGACGGACGCGTGTACGCGTATAAACCGTACTCCCGGGCCGCAACCTGAACTGCGACAGGGGTCTCTGAATCTGCCGGCAAACTGGCGAGCACGACACTGCCCACCTTCAACTGGCGAAGCTCAGCGAACGCGGTCTCGACGAACTCGGCTCGACGTTGGGGATGACTTACGAACTCACAGTAGTCCGCAGTAGTGGCGGCGAGAAAACTGACTTCTTCTCCGTCAACTGCGGCTCTCAGAGATGCCACTCCTACCAAATCGTCCCCGTCATAGCCGAGAAACAGCAATGGTTTCAGAGAGGCTTGATAGGCAGACTGCACCGCAAGAGCCCACTCGAAGGTGTAGAAGACTTCTGGCTTCTCCATCTGCTGGACCAAGGCGTTCCACTGCCGCCGCAAAGAAGGCTCGTCCGGGATTTCCCTCAGCCGGACTATGCGCACGGCGCACTCACTGATGTTTCAGTCTTTCGGAAGACGTAGTAGTACCAATCCGTAACATAGACTCCGCTGCGCCGGGGATAGTCGTCCCCGGCTAGTCGCAGAAACTGGAACCCCTGCTCCTGCACTTCTGCGATCACCTGCTCGGGCACGGCATAGTGAGTCAGCAGTCCGCCGTGAGCGGGGTCGACCATATAACCGTCGCCGCTCCAAAAAGCGCGCCGCCATACTCTGCGGGACAAGCGCAGAGCGGAATCGATCGCGGACCTGGCCAGCGCCACAGCAACGCGCAACCACAAGAGAAGAACTCTCGCGGGTGCGAGTAACCATCTTCTCTGCCCCGCCACCTTCTGAGCCACTGCCTCGATTCGCTTCGGATTCCAAGCCGGCCGGAGAAAAACTGCTCGTGGATTGTGCGACGAAAAAATTAACACCCCGCCGTCTCTCAGCACACGGTGGATTTCTGCCAGGCAGCGCCGTCGCGCTTCACTCGGGACGAGGGCGTCCATACCATTAAACGCCATCACGACGGAGTCGAAAGTGGCGTCAGCGAGGTGCGCGAGATTGGTGGCATCCGCCACAAGAAATTCGAGCTGGGGAAACTTCCGTTGACACGCTGCCACCATATTCGCAGCGTAGTCGACACCCACGTAACGGGACGCAAGGCGCGAGAGATGTGGAGTCGTTCGGCCGCCACCGACGCCCAGATCCAGAATTGCATCCCCCTCCTTCAGAAATTCATCGAACAGCACCTTCTCGCAGGGACTCAGATAGTCGAGTGAGGCATAATGTGCTGCCACGTCCGACTTGTTATAGACGGGAAGATTCGGATCGTCGTCTCTTCCTGAATTACCTGCTGACGGGTCTCCAGCAACGTGGGTGGGTGGAATCATGCGGAGGGTAAACTAATCCATGTCATGAATTGACGACCAAATCCCAGCTCAGCGGCGTTCCCCGCTCGATATCGCGGACCGCGCGTTTGCCCAGAACTTCGCCCAAATGTCGTGTGTGCAAGCCGTAACCGGGCCGGATCGAACGAACATTCCCCTCGGTAAACGTCTCGCCGCGTTTCACGTCCTCGACCACGAACAGCGAACGGCGGAAGATGCGAAGCGCTTCTTCTTTTTCGCTCAAGCCGAAACGGGCTTCTCCCAACGCCTTTTCCGCGGTCCGCACGGCTTCCACCATGGCTTTGAATTCGTGCGGTTCCAGAGAGAATTCGCTATCCGGCCCCGGAATAGCGCGCGACAATGTCAGATGCTTTTCGATGATGCAAGCCCCCAGTGCAACGGCGGCTACCGGCGCCGCAATTCCCATCGTGTGGTCAGACAATCCCACCGGCACTGCAAACCGCCGGGCCATCTCCGGAATCGTCCGCAAATTCATCTCCTCGGCAGGTGCGGGATAAGCACTGGTGCACTTCAGCAGCGCAATCTGTGTAGCACCCTCGCCACGAGCACCGCGTAATGCTTCCTCAATCTCCTCCACCGAAGCCATCCCCGTGGACATAATCAGCGGCTTACCGGTGCTCGCCATTTTCTGTATCAGAGCAATATCTACGAGTTCGAACGAAGCCACCTTATGGGCTGGCACGCCCATCTTCTCAAGAAAGTCCACGGCGGTCGCATCGAAGGCGCTCGAAAACAGATCCATCCCGAAAAACTCCGCTGCCTTCTTAAGTCCGGGCTGCCACTCCCAGGGTGTGTAGGCTTCGCTGTAGAGATCGTGCAGATTGCGCCCATCCCACAGTGTGCCACCGCCGATGCGAAATTCTTTTCGGTCGCTGGCGATCGTCATCGTATCGGCTGTGTAGGTCTGCAGCTTGACGGCATCGGCGCCCGCCTGCTTTGCAGCTTCGATGATTCGGACGGCCTGTGCGAAATCCTGATTGTGGTTGGCGGAAATCTCGGCGATGCAATAGGTCGGATTCCCCGGCCCGATACGCCGCTTCCCGATTTCGATAAAGTTGGTCACCGAGGGTTCACCGTGGTCCTTACCGAACGGATCAACTCGAACGCCTCCACCGCCGGCAAACCAACGACGCTTCCCCAGCGTGTTGCGATCGCACGCAGCGCTTCCGGCGAACGGGGGTGCGGAAATTTCCGCGACTCCGTGTCATAGCACGCCAGGGCTTCGATCTTCGTCTCCAGCGTCTCGGTAATGTCCACGAACACGCTCGGACGGAACAGCGGCTCCAACCGCTGGAATGACCATTCGGTAGACGAAGGAACTTCGAACGCGTAAACGTCGCGCACGCAATGTGCTGCAACTGGCCGAGTCGCGGTCAGCACCGCCCGATGCACTATTCCGTGATCCACATTCAGATCGCCGGGATGATGCGTGTAGACGACCTCGGGTCGAAACCGCGCGACCAACTCCTCTACCATTTTCACAATATCGAGCAACGGCACCGTGTCCAGGCGGTTGTCGGGCAGTTTGCAGAGCACGACCTCTTTAGCTCCCACTTTGTCAGCGGCCTGTTGAGCGCGGGTGTGCAGGTGCTGAAGTTGCCGCGGGTCGGCGTCTTCGCGGTGCGCGTAGCGCGACGACATGCCTTCGGCGAGGATAGCGATGCGCACTTCGTGGCCTTCGCGGGCCAGGCGCGCCATTGTGCCACCACAGCCGAGGATCTCGTCGTCCGGGTGCGCGGCGACAACCAGAACGCTCATTTCTTCGGCTCCTTGGCTTTTGGCTCTTTGGTTCTCCGCGGCTTGGGTTCAACCGTGATCTTGACGTCGGCCACGACTCGCCCATCGTAGAGAGCAGAGCGAGTAAACTCGAAACGATAACCCGCGTGGGACAGAAAAGCCCGAGGGTAATCTTCCGCGTCGAGCATTCGGATAAAGTCGTGGAGATGCTCCAGCGAATCGAGTTTTCCGATCTCACTCTCGTCTGGCTTCCTGCGCTTGAAGTTCACAGGTTCTCCCTTTTGCGGCAAAGGTTGCACTCCATCCCGCGCGATCTTTTTAATCATGTCTGCCGAGAGCGCGCAGGCGCGGAGATAGATTTCCTCGGCACCGCCCTCGAGGGACAGATCCCTTTTCAAATAGACCGGGCCGGCATCCAATTCAGGCGTCATTCTCAAGGCCGTTAACTTCGTATCCCGGCAGCCCCGAACAATCAGATTCTGTAGCGGACTGCCGCCGCGCCCGAAGGGCACGTCCGTCATGTGGAAGCAAACGCACTCGGCCTCCGCGAGAATCTCAGCGGGTACCTTCCAGGACCAGTGCAAGAAAAAAGCATAGCGCGGACGAAGTTTTCGAACCTTGGCAAGAGTCAGTTGCTCCCGCTCTCCCACGTAATGCCAATCCCCGACGAGCTTGCAAAGAACCTCGTCGAACACACGGCGATGCCAGGATTTGCATCCCGCCACGAGATACCGCTGGGGAGACTGCTTCACTTCGCCGTCCGCACGTATTGAAAAACAGTTTGTCCCTTTACAGTGACAGTCTCCTTACGCTGGAAACCAGCCCCCTCGAAGGCTTTCACAGAGGCCACATTTTCTGGCTTCACAAAAGCGTTCAACTGGATAAGACCCCACTCCGTGAATGCCCAGTCGGCACCCAGGTCAATCAAAAGACTTGCATAGCCCAAGCCTCGCAGGCGGCCATTCACAATAATGTCGACGTCGGCCTCGCCTGGCCCGCGTTTGTTGAATCGTATTTGTCCCGCTGGGACAGCCGAGGCATCCAGAGCTACGAGAATACGGCACTCAGGATCGTTAAGTTTCCCGCGAAACCACGCGACGTGTTCTTCCCATGGGATAGTTTCGGAGGAAAACGCCGAAGCCCGTACCGCCGGATCATTGGCCCATTCCCACAGTAGCTTACAGTCTCCAGCCTCCGCGAGCCTAATGGAGAGCGCATCCCTCTTCATCGCGCGCACAACTCGCTCGGCCCCACGACCATCCACCAGGGCACGTCCGCGCTGGCTCATTTCTCGCCTGACCCCAGGCGAGGCGGCCAGGCTCCGGACTTCGGCGGCGATTGTGCTCTGCGCGAGGCCGGAACCGCGGCCGAGATGCACTACAATTCCCCGCTTAGCCAACTCGTCCGCGACCCCCTGCTGATTCTCCGCCAAGACAATCAGCAACGCGGGCAGGCCGAGGAAGCACATCTCCCAACTGGTAGTCCCCGCACCGGCCACAGCCAGGTCCGCATTTGCCATCAGTTCCGGCATATTTGTGACGTTCTCCAACAGCCGCACCTCGCGACCGGAACCGCTCACGATTTGGCGCAGGTTCGCCAGGTGAGGATTGCTGCCACCCGCGACAACCGTCGTCTCGAAGTTGCCGTCCGACAAAATCGCCTCGACTACCCGCTGCGTGAGGTTATCCGGATCACTGCCTCCCATCGTCACCAGCAGCTTCCGAGCGATAGCGGGGTTTTCGCGTTTCCAGTCGCGCCACGATGTGAATTCACGGCGCAGCATCGCAAAACGCGGGCCCAGCAACAGCCGGGTACTCGTCTCTCGACTTGGATAGAAACCGTCATGGGCATGCGCGTTCTGGTTCAGGACAAGATCGGCTGAATAATGCCCCGCGTGGCCGTTGTCGTCGATGAACAGAACTTTCAGTCCGGCATTCTTAAGCCCCAACTGGTAATCCGCGCCGAAGCCGTAACCATCCACGACAACCCAGGAAGCCTGTTTCTCGCGGGCAAGCGCAACCGTTTCTTGGACGTCGCCCGCCGAACCCGGCTCAACCTTCAACCGTGCTATTCCGATGCTTTCCCGTTGCAGAAGTTCTTCGATCGCCGGCGTCGCCTGAGCCATAGCAAAAACCGCGGTGGCTCGCGAGTCCTGCCAGGCCTGCGCCAAAGCCAGGCAACGCATCGCATGCCCAGTCCCGATCGCGACGCTGGCGTCGCAGCGGACCAGCACAGTACGACCGTCCGTCATCCTTCGTGCACGGCTTTCTGAGCGACATGGCGATTGATCTCGGCCAGCGAAGGATCGCTCTCCACCAACTTTAAAACGTCGCGCCACCCGAAGTCGTCGCGGCCACCAAACCGTTCGTAGATCGCTCGCAGCAACTGGAGATCCTCCGGAGTGTCGACCGTCCAGCGATGACGGCTGCAATCGGTATCATTCTCGATCCCATGCAATTTGAACTCGCGGGGATTCTCGTAGATGTAAGGTGTGACGTGCTCGCGCTGGTAAGGTTTTGTACTCTCGCGCCAAGCCCGCTCCAGAGCCTGCACCGTCATCACTTCGGTATCCAATCCGCGGGGATAGGTGCGGACATGCGTGTTGCTGGCGTAGTCGGCACGCCGATCCGAAAATGCTCGAATGGTGGCATCCGTGACCTCAGGGTCAATCACCGGACAATCTGATGTGATGCGAACCACCACCTCAGCGTTCATGAATTTTGCCGCCTGATAGTAACGATCGAGCACATCCTGCTCGGAACCGCGAAACACTTTCTGTCCGGTGCGCTCGCAGTGTTCAACAATGGCGTTGTCTGCGGGTTCGATAGTCGTGGCCACAAGCGATTCCTGAATCAGCCGCGAGCGCCCAAGGCGATTGAGCACCCGGTCAAGCACGGTCGCGCCTTCCAGATCCCTAAGCACCTTTCCCGGCAAACGCGAGCTTCCCGTCCGGGCCTGAACGATGGCAACGATCTTCATTATTCTTTGCGCTTCAGCAGGTACATCGTATCGACGTTCGCAGAATTCAAGTAGGGCAGACGCTGCTCCCGGACCAGTTCAAGATCGCCGAAACGGTCCAGATAGCGTTTCACATAGTCCATCTTCCACAGCAGATCGTCTTGTCCACGATAGTTCACCTGGATAACTTCCGGAGCATAGTATTCCATGCCCCAGATCCAGGTCTTGGCACAGCGGTGGATTTCATCCAGTGCGTGGGGCAGATTTGCCGGAGAGATATGGATCAAAACGCCCGAGGTAAACACGAGATCGAAATAGCCATCCTCATAAGAAAGTTCGAGGGCGGAGGCTTGCGAGAGTTGGGCGCCCTGCACCCTTGCTCTTGCCAATTCCAGTGCATAAGACTGGATCTCTACGCCCCACAGGTCGGTGAAACCCATTTCCTGAAGCAGCAGCAATTGATTTCCGCTGTTGCATCCCACCTCAAGAACGCGGGCGTCCGTAGGGATATTACTGAGGAAAGTCTGATTCAGCTGACTCCGCGTAATCCCGTAGTTCGTCTGGTAAAGGGAGTCTAGTTGCGCAATGCTCAGCGTGTTTCGGTCGGTGTAGTCGCGGCCGAAGTCACCGGCCCATCGCCTTTTCTGTGCAGTCTCCGCCGTTCCCTGATTCAAATCAACTCTCCTGCAAGTTCTCGGATGATTGTCAGCGTTCAGCGCGCGTAGTGGTTCGTCACTTTCGATGAGCGCGTCGATCACGTCTTGAACATCCTCATCGGTCATGCCGTGAAACATCGGCAGGCTGATCAGCTGCTCGTAGGCGGCTTCAGCCACCGGATATTCCCCGCCCTTGTAGCCAAACCGGTCGCGATAATACGGGTGCATGTGGACGGGAATGTAATGCACGTTGACTCCAATGTTCTCCGCTCGCAGCGCGCGGAACACGTGAGCCTGGTCCGTATGCAGCAAGCGCAGGATTCACGCGGACTGGATACAAATGCCAGGCTGGGTTCACGTTCGGTCGCACGGTTGGGGCAACCACGCCTCGCAGATTCGGAAACGCGGCCGTGTAGCGAGCCGCAATCTGGCGTCGTCGGGCGAGGTTCGCGCCAAGCTTCTTCAACTGCGAAAGGCCGAGCGCGCAAGCTACGTCCGTCAATCGGTAATTGAAACCCAGCAGAACCATTTCATAGTGCCACTGGCCGGACGCCTGGCGCTGGCGGGCGTCGCTTGAGATTCCATGATTCCTGAAGCGGCGCAAGCTCTCCGCAAGATCGGCGCGGTTCGTGGTGACCATGCCGCCTTCCCCGGTTGCCACGTGTTTCACCGGATGAAAGCTGAACACTGACATGTGCGCGACGTTGCCGGTGCGTCGTCCGTTGTACTCCGCGCCCAGCGCATGACAGGCATCTTCGATCACAGTAAGGCCGTGACGCTCGGCCAGTGAGAGAATGGGGTCGAGATCCGCCGGATGTCCAGCGTAATCGACCGGCAAGACCGCGCGCGTGTTGGGCGTGATGCGCTCGGCAAATCGATCCGGATCAAGGTTCAGCGTATCCGGAGAAACGTCGGCAAAAACCGGGCGCGCTCCCTGGTAGAGCACACAATTCGCGGTGGCGGCAAAAGTCAGCGGCGAGGTGATCGCTTCGTCACCCAGCTTTAAGCCCGCCGCGAACGCCGCTCCGTGCAGAGCCGCAGTGCCAGAACTAAAGGCCACGGCATATTTCGCGCCTACCCACGCGGCCAAAGCTTCCTCAAATTCGGCGACCTTCGGTCCAGTCGTCAGCCAGTCGGAGCGCAGCACATCCACGACGGCCTGGATGTCGTCTTCCGAAATGGACTGGCGGCCGTAGGGGAGCATCGTTTTGCGAACGGGAGTTCCACCTTCGACAGCAAGCACGTCCTGACTTGTTGGCGTGGCGCGCATATGATCTCGTCTTAGTTGATTGGCTCGAAAACTCGCTACGCCGGAACCGGAACCTTTGCGTGCGAGATCAGTTCCTGCAGTTGATCGCTCGTAAGCCAACTCGAGTTGGTGTCGCTGGCGTAACGAAAGCCCTCGGGCAATGCACAGCCATTGACCCAATTCTCCCCGCTCCACCATGGATGCGATGGCCGGATCACGTACATGCCCTCGACCTCCACGGCGTTTCGAGCCTCATCTTCTGAAACCAGCACTTCGTGCAATTTCTCTCCCGGACGGATGCCGATGACCTGGATTTCGCATCCGGGCGCGATGGTTTCAGCCAGATCAGACATTCGCATGCTGGGAATCTTCGGCACGAAGATCTCGCCGCCGTGCATCTCCTCGATACATCGAATGACAAACTTTACGCCGCGATCGAGCGTAATCCAGAAACGCGTCATACGAGGATCGGTGATCGTGATCTTCCCGCTTTTGCGTTGCTCCAGAAACACCGGGATGACGCTGCCTCGGCTGCCCACGACGTTGCCGTACCGGGCGCAGGCGAAACGAGCGTCCTTGGAACCAGCGTACGCATTCGCCTGCACAAACATTTTCTCCGCGCAGAGTTTGGTTGCACCGTACAAATTGATGGGATTCACAGCCTTGTCGGTGCTGAGAGCCAGCACCCGCCGCACACCCTGATTGATAGCCGCATCAATCACATTGCGGCCGCCGATGATGTTGGTCTGGATCGCTTCGAACGGGTTGTACTCGCAGGCTGGAACCTGCTTCAGCGCCGCCGCATGCACCACTACCGTCACACCGGCGAAAGCCCGCTCCAGCCGCCCCGCGTCCCGCACGTCACCAATAAAGTAGCGAAGGCTCGGATGATCCAATCCCGAGGCGCGCATGTCGTGCTGCTTGAGTTCGTCCCGGCTGAAGATCACCAACCGCTTGGGGTGATACTCCTTCAGCATGATCTCCACAAACTTCTTCCCGAAAGAGCCTGTCCCGCCCGTGACAAGAACCACCTGTTCCGACCAGTTCATCCCATCTGCCTCATGTAAAACCAAACTGCTCGCGCCGAAGCACCATCGTACAGCCTTCGCCCGCATCTGGGGAAGCGAACCCGTCGCAAAGGACTTCACGACTCGGCAGATCGTACAGACTTAAATGCTTGAAGGGGCTGAATGCTGGAAGGGAGTCAGGTGCCTACCGGGTTTGCAGCGGATGGTAGTGTGTGAGTTTCTCTGCGCTGAACTTTCTCCACAGTTCGACTGATAAAGACTCGTATTCTTCATTTGACATCTTGTCGGCAACGGGATCGTTGTCTGCGATCTCGCGGAGTTGTTCGTAGTTCATTTTTGAATAGTCGGTCGCCATTCTGGTGCGTCGAAGTTCTTCTGTGCGTCCAGGATCGGAGACCTGTCCCCGCCACTTCTTGGCGATCGCGTTCGTCCGCAGCTTGAATTCATGCAGGACCTCAACCAGGGTCTTCGACCAAGCATGGAAATGCCACTCCTCGACCTGGTATGCACCGCGGACATCGTTAGGAAGTAAGCTCTTTCCCAAGCGGATTGCTCCCACCTTTCAACTCTATTTCCTTAAGTAAAGATGTTCCGCCCTGACTGCAGGCGGGTCAAGGCAAAATGGGCCTTCGAATGATGACTAGAAAGGCTCCCCCCAATGAGATGAAGGGGATGTCAACCTCGGAAATCTTGAAATCGCATAGGCAGGAAGAACGCTTCACATCCCCAATCGAGAGCGGGCAGTTCGGATCGCGGCTTCAAGTTTCGGATAGCGTTTCACCTCGGTCGCGATGCGATACCGAGCGATGCCGCGCCAGTGGCGCAGGGGAGACGTTGTCAGTGTTGCGTACAGAGTCTGGCGGGTGCAATTCGCAAACCATTCTTTATAGGCCTCTGCTCCTAACCCCATGTCCACCACGTTAAATGTGTCGGTGTCGCAGGCTTCGATCAGAATCTTCGCCAGCAGGCAGTAGCCAGGAGAATTCTCTTCGTCGCGAGTGTCGAAGGTCGTCTGATACAGCGACCAGCCTCCGTGGAATTGAAAACCATAGCTCCACGCAACCCGCCGGTCTCCGATCTTCAGCATGCTCACCGTCACGATCCCGGTATCGCCAAATCTTCGGGCAAGATCCTCCAGAAAGAATTGGCGCTCCGGCGCGGAGAGGAAGCTGACACCCTGTTTAGCCCGGAAGCGCGCGACCTGGATATCGACGAAGTCCGGCAAGACACCCTGAATCTGGGCCCAGGACTTAAGGTAAGCGCAGGTCACAGGCCCCTCACGCTCCATCGCTTTCAGGCACCGCCGGACCTGTCGCTTGCGCGTGACCGTGGTCTTCAACTCCTGGCGTTGCGTTGCGGAACCCAGCTCTACCTGAGGGCACAAGGATGCCGGCCGGATGTACAGGTGAAAACCATATTTCTTTGCCGCACTTCGAAGCGCGGCAGGGGTCTCCGACTCTGCCGGCAAACTGGCCAGCACCAAGCCGCTCACCCCGAGTTGCCGAAGTTCCGCGAAAACCAGGTCGACGAACTCCGCTCGCCGCTCTGGACGACTCAGGAACTCACAGTAGTCCGCAGTCGTCGCCGCCAGAAAACTTGCATTTTGTTCGTTAGCATCTGCGGCTAGCGACGCCACTCCGACCAAATCCTCTCCGTCGTAGCCAAGAAACAGCAAAGGCTTCAGAGAAGCTTGATAGGCAGATTGCACGGCGAGAGCCCATTCACAGGTGTAGAAAACCTTGGGCAGCTCCATCTGGAGGGCCAAATCATTCCAGTGCTGGAGCAGAGAAGGATCTTCCGGAATTTTCCTGAGCACAACGATTCGCAAACTTACTTTCCCCCCGTGGCTTCCACTCCGGAAAAGACATAGTACCAATCCATGAAATAAGGACGAGAGCAGTTCATCCCCGCGTGATTCTAACCCACAGCCCGCTGAAGGCGGGCGTGAAGCCCGCTCATGTGAGCCGCGAACTCAGGCAGCGTCGTGTTCGCGGTTACGTGGATTCGCGGAAGCGCAAAGGGATTTGCAACGCCTGTACCCCAGTGCTCCACGTTGAGGAATGCACATGTGAAGCCGGCTTCCCGAGCCAGGCCCACTTCGCGTTCTCCCATCGTGGAAGCGTTGCCGAAGGGATAAGCAAATGCCCACACCGATCGTCCCAGCGCTCGTTCCATATCGTGCTTGCTTTCTTGAATCTCGCGGCGCGCTTCCTCTTCGCAGCATAGCGACAGTACGGGATGCGAAAGCGAGTGCGCTCCGATGGTCATCCCAGCCTCAGCCAGCAGCCTTAGTTCTGCAATATTCAGGAGGCGCCATCGTTTCTCGGAGCGAAGAACCTGTGTGCCGTCGCACTGACTTCGCACTTGTCCCAACCAATCTCCCCGGGCTCTTGCGTCCAATCGCGAAGCTCGCCTCACCGTACTCCACCATCGAGCTTGAAAATTCCCCGACGGTTGCGCGCCTTCTTCGACTGGAAGCTGTCTGTCTAGTCCGTCCAACGGCCGGGCGCGCATTAAGTGGTAAAGCTCCTCGTACCAAAGCATGCCTGGTTCGTCACTGCACGAAGCCCCGGTCACGAAAAACAGGCATGGGATGCCTTCGCTTTGCAGCACCGGCAGCATGTCGGTCAGAGTGTTCAGCAGACCATCATCGCAGGTGACTAGAACAGCGCGGGGAGGAAGGTGCTTGCCTTGTTCGATCCAGGCGCGAAATTCCTCTGGGCGAACTACATCGTAGTGAGCTTTAAGGAATTGGAGTTGCCGTCGAAGAATCTCCGGCTGCACTAGATTTCCGTCAAGGAAGATTTCCGCGACGGAATGATCGGAGGGAACAACTCCATGGTAATTCACGACCGCATAGCCACTGGGCGGCATCATGTGATCGAGCCATCCGATTTGATGCAAAGCCGGATATACCGCGCGCTTCAAGAGTGGACTAACCAGCCTCATGCTCGACAACCGGATCACATTATAGCAACCACGCAGTTTGCTCCTTTGCAGTCGAGGTCTGGACTTCGCGGCAGGGACGCAAGCATGACCACCCAGATTTGCTGAATGGTTTCTCATCGCGCAATGCTAGAATATCGGCGAAACCTATACATACGAGTCAGAGAGTCCGAGTCGATAAACCAGCTATGCGACTCGCAGGCTTTCTTTAGAAAATTGCTGTGCTTGACTGGCAGGTCCAGGCCAGAAAAGAGCTTTTCAAACTTGGTTGAGGAGAGTGCATGGATTCCGGACCGCTGGTGCAGGCCAATAGCCAAACCGTTCGCGAAATGCAGCCCGCGGGCGTGGATCTTGGAAGGACGGCCGGCCCCCGCATTTACCCTGAACTTGCTCCTCATGAATCGGCCATCGGCGACCATGTTCGAGTCTTGCTGAAACGCAAGTGGACGGTCCTCGCCTGCCTGGTAACGGTTTTTTCCGTAGTTGGAATCGCCAGCCTCAAGATGACCCCGGTTTATGAGGCCAACGGTAGCATTGCCATCAACAAGCCGGATTCCAGCCTGGGCAACTTCAACAATTCGCCGACTTTTAATCTTGACTACTACGATCCGACCGAGATCGAGACCGAAGTAAAGATTCTCCAAAGCGATCTTCTGGCGCTGCAGGTAGTAAAGGATTTGGCTCTTGACCGCCGGCCAGAGTTTGGCGGAAAAGCTGCACCTCCGTCGCCCTCCCTTGATCTCGCCCCCGATCCTCTGCAAGCCGACCCCAGCCGAACTTCCGCTCTGATCTCGAACTTTCGGGGAAATTTGAAAGTCGCTCTCGCTCCAAATACCAAAATCATCGAGGTGCACTTCCGCAGTGCCGACAAGGTTTTGGCTGCAAACGTCGTAAATAAGCTGATGGAAGACTACACGGAGAACAACTTCAAGTCCCGCTTCGACTCCACCATGCAGGCCGAGGAATGGCTCAAGAATCAGCTGGTGGATTTGCAGATGAAGGTGGAAAACTCCCAGGAAAAATTAGTGCGCTACCAGAAAGAGCACGAAATTCTGGGCATCGACGAGAAGCAGAACATCACTACCGCAAAGCTTGATGAATTGAATAAAGCGCTGACCGCCGCCGAATCCGAGCGCATGAACAAGGAATCCGTGTATCGCCTCGTTCAATCCGGCGACGCCGATACCGTCGCGTCCGCGGCCACGGCCTTGGAGGCGGCTGGAAGCGGAACCCAGTCAGCCTCGTCCCTGCTCGAGGGCCTCCGCACCAAGGAGGCTGACTTAAAAATCCAGGCAGCTGAATTGAACACTCAATTCGGGCCGTCCTACCCGAAACTGGCTCAAGTAAACAATCAGCTTAAGGAAATCGACGCCCAGATCCTCCTGGAAACCAGGAAGGTCGCGGGCAAAATCCGCGGCCAGTATTTGGCGGCCGTGCAGCGCGAAAACATGCTGCACGACGCTCTCGAAAAACAGAAGCAGGAGGAGAACAAACTCAACGAGAGCGCCATCGAATACAGCATCCTGAAGCGCGACCTCGAGAGCTACCGCACCCTCTATGAAGGACTGATGGAGAAAATGAAGGAGGCCGGGGTTTCCGCCGGTCTTAAATCCAACAACTTCCGCATTGTCGACGTCGCCCGCGTTCCCACCTCCCCCATCGAACCCAATATTCCCAGGAATCTCGCGTTCGCCTTAATGCTGGGTCTGACCTCCGGCATTGGACTCGCTTTCCTGCTGGAGGGGTTGGATAACACGGTGCGCACTACCGAACAGGCGCAAATGATTTCCGGCCTGCCTCCGCTCGGCATGATTCCGATGGGGTCGAGGACGGCGCGCGAAGGCGCCAGCGGGAAGCGCCTGGTGATCGCCACATCCAAGGAGGCCGTGGAGTTGGTCGCGCAGGTCAGGCCACAATCGCAGATGGCGGAATCCTACCGCGCCATGCGCACCTCCCTATTGCTCTCCCACCTCGGTGCTCCCCCGCAGGTGATCATGATTACCAGCGCTCTGCCTCAGGAAGGCAAGACCACGACCAGCATCAACTGCGCGGTGGTGCTGGCTCAGAAGGGCGTTCGAGTCCTGCTGATCGACGCGGATCTGAGACGGCCCAGCATCCATAAGACCCTGGGGATGGGCCCACGCAGCGGGCTCAGCAATGTCCTTACCGGAAGTGCCACCTTGCAGCAGACCATCACGCGATCCTCAATCCTGCCCAATTTGTCTATATTGCCCGCAGGAACGCCTCCGCCGAATCCGGCGGAACTGCTGGCCTCCAGCAACATGCGCGACGTGTTGGAAGAACTCCGTGGGCAATACGATCACATCGTAGTCGATACCCCGCCCACCTTGTCGGTCACTGACGCGGTCGTGCTTTCTCCGCGAGCCGACGCCATCGTGCTGGTTATCCGTTCCGGGCAAACCACCAAGCAAGCGCTGCGCCGCTCCCGCGACATCCTCGCGCAGGTGAATGCCAAGGTTTCAGGCGTTTTGCTGAATGCCGTCGACCTCAGTTCGCCCGATTACTACTACTATTACGAATATCAGGGCAAATACTCCCGATACTATCGCGACAACGAATCGCATGGTAACGATGACGACGAGGATGGCGACATCGAGGATACTGTTGAGGCATCGCCCAACAGTGCGTAGCGAAGAAATGCTGGGTTCGTGGTCATGCGCTCCCCATTCGACAACATGGAGATAGTCCTCAATTCAGCTTGGCGGAAAGGACTTGCCATCGGCGCGGCGACGGCGCTCTGCCTGATCTATGTGCTGCTGGCGGGGCGACTGTTTGCCGCATCCCTGTTCAGTGAAAGACCAGAACTCGCGAGCCTGCAGCGCGCCGCCCGTCTCGACCCCGGAAATGCCGACTACCAAAATCGTCTGGGACGGTACTACGCCTTGGTTGCCAGAGACCCCGGCGCAGCCCTCGAACCCTACCGCGCCGCCCTGCAACTCAACCCGCATTCCGCTCGTTACTGGTTCGATCTAGCCTCCGCGTATCAGGTGCTGGGAGACACCTCGAATCAAAGCTCGGCGCTGGAGCACGCCATCGAGGCCGATCCCGCCACGCCTGACGTGGCCTGGGAAGCCGCCAACTTCTACCTCGTGCAAGGCGACAACGAGAAGGCTCTGCGCGAATTCCGCGTCGTCTTGGCGAATGAACCCTCCCTGGCGGCTCCCGCGATTCAGTTCTGCTGGCGCATTAATCCGGACGTGGACGCACTGTTGCGCGACGTCGTTCCCGCGCGGCCCGAAGCTTATATCGCGTTTCTGAGCCTGCTGATGGCTAAACAGGAAACCGCCGCCACTGCCAAAGTCTGGACCGCTATGATGGCTGCGCCCCAGACCTTCGAACTACGCTACGTCTATGCCTATATCCAGTATTTGTTCGATCACAAGGAGGCGGAACAGGCGCGTCTTGGTTTGGCGGCAAGCCGCTCCGCGTTTCGGTCTCTCCGCTTACTTACCCACGCCGAAGGAATCTAATCGTCAACGGCGATTTCAGCCTGGACGTTCTGAACGGCGGCTTCGACTGGCAGTATGAGAAACAACCGAGCGTGGCTCTCACTCTGGATCCCAGCGATTTTCACGGCGGGGCAATCGTTCGCTGCTCGATCGCCTTCGACGGTCCGGGAGTAAGCGATGCCGGAATTCGTCAATTCATCGCGGTGCAACCCAGCACTACTTACGATTTTTCTGCTTACTACAAGAATGGAGAACTTCGAGGGCGCCGGCGGCCCGCATCTTACAATTCAGGATGCATACACTCAGGCCGTCTTGTATGACAGCGACGAACTGAAAGAAGCAGGGATTCTGGAAGTCTGCGACCGGGAATTCACCACCGGAGCCGATACTAGACTGCTCGTCCTGCACGTCCGCCGCCTGCCGGCGGGCAGTCCGATCCGTGGTAAGCTCTGGGTCGACGATTTCCACCTCGCGGCCAAGCGGCAATAGCCCGTCCAATTGCGTGGATTCAATCGCATGAGCCCGAACAGCACAACCGCGAACCTTCGCATCGAACGCGCCCGGCAAGCCGGCACCGTTCTGCTCTACGGCCTCTTCGGTTTGCTTCTGTTTGGTCCACTCGCCTTCGGCGCGGTGGAACCCTGGTCAATCTTCCTGATGGAGGCGGGCTCCGCTGCTCTGTTTTTGCTGTGGATCGCCCAGCAAGTTCTTGAAGGCCAGATCAAGATCAGATGGAATCCTCTGTTTCTTCCCATGGGGGTATTTGGCCTCCTCATCATTTCTCAGCTCGTCTTCCGCATCACTGCATATCCGCACGACACCGCGGCACTGGCGCTCCTGTACTTCTGCTATGGCCTGCTCTGCTTTCTCGCCGGACAAACCCTGCTTCGCGGCTCTCAGGCGCGCAGTCTCGCGATGATCTTTTCGTTGTATGGAGCCGCGCTGGCCGCCTTTGCGCTGGTATATGGCGTTTCCTCGAATGGCAAGTTGTACTGGCTTCGGCTGCCCCGCAATGGAGGTTGGATCTACGGTCCCTACGTAAACCACAACCATTACGCCGGCTTGATCGAGATGCTGGTTCCTATTCCCCTGGTGTTAGCGCTGACCCGGCTGGCTCCCTCCAAAACCCGCGTCGCAGCGGCCGTCGCCGCAGCCGTTATGGTGGGCACGATTTTCCTTTCAGGATCTCGCGGCGGAATGATCGCAATCGTCGCCGAACTTGTCATCCTCTCGGTTCTGCTGGTCAAACAGAAACGCGGCCTGCGCACTGCGATCGGCATCGGCGTGTTTCTGACGATTGTGGTCGTATTGCTCATCTGGCTCGGCGGAGGCGAACTCAGCCGACGCATCGCAACTGTGGGATTGTCACACTCGGAAATCTCCAGAGACACTCGCTTCAATATCAGCCGCGATGGCCTTCGCATGTTCCTGAAAAAACCCGTCCTGGGGTGGGGCCTGGGAACATTTCCCGTCGTGTATCCGCAGTTTCGCACTTTCTACACCAATTTCTTTGTCAATGAAGCACACAACGACTATCTGCAATTGCTCGTGGAGATGGGTTTGCTGGGATTTGGAACCATGCTCTGGTTCCTGCTGACGCTCTATACTCGAGCTCTCAAGAAAATAGGCAACTGGACCGGGGAAGTTAGCGGCGCTACAGCTCTAGCCTGCGTGCTCGGCTTAAGTGGCATCCTGGTTCACAGCGCCTTCGACTTCAATCTGCAGATTCCCGCCAACGCCGCGTTGTTCTATGTGCTCTGCACCATCGCAGCCTCAGAGCCCTTCGTGCAACCAGCGCGCAAACGCCGCGCAGCACGAACTCAACCTCCTGAAGAAACTCTGACTTCGCCGGAAGCCCTGCACCAATCCGCCACAAATTTCTGAGGCCGCCCCATGAATCAGGTTTTGCGACATCCGCCGCAACCGTGAGCTTGAAGACGTTTTGAGACTTGAATCTGATAGCCCGCGCTCGAGTTGGACCTGGCCTGAGTGGACTTGCTAAGGCTGTGCCGGACTAAGGGGGTCATCGCTCTTGACGAGAACCCAAATCGTGATGCCGAGGATTGCTGCTCCCCCCACGCCGACGGCAATGGGCGAATCCAGCAATCCACCACCTGCCGCAGGAGCTGCTCCTACGCCTTGCTTCTTGTTTGTATTTTTCTTCTTGCTGTTGTCGGTCTGGTCAGATTGCTCATCCCGTGTGGTTTCCTGGCCCTGCTGCAGAGTGGCCGTGCCTTTGTCGTCAGTAATTTTCAGGTCTCCCTTGCGGGCGACAATTCGCACCGTCCCGTCGGTGTCGGTCACGTTGAATTCTGTCCACGCACTGGACGCCGGTGCTACCCGCACATCGCCAGCGGTGGTGGCCATGCCTTTGGAAGTGTAGATAGCCACGCCTCCGTGCTCCACCTTCAGGGAAGCGCCGTCAAATTGCACTAGAGAATCACCGAAAACGGTGATGCTTGAACCGAGAGCATGGATGCTGGCCGCTGAATCGGAGCGAGTTTGCACCAGGTCGCCGGAAAAAATTGCGGAGGACTTCGGCACATTGCTGCCATTCAACCACGCAGCGCCATCGGCATAAAGCATGGCCGCGCCGGAATCGGCTGCCATCAGCGAACCGGGCAAAATCAGCAGTAGCACGCAACTCACCAACTTGCGGAAAGTAGCCATGCCCATCCCACACTCCGTTATTAACTAATTTGGTGTCTGTTAACGCATCGTACCCTCCAATGTTCTTGCCAGTCAATGGTTTTTGTGCCACGTCGCGAGATCGTCGGTGGAAATCTTGATCGCTCCTCTCCCGCAATCTGCGCTGTCACAGCCATTCATCGACCATCTTCCACCAAATCAATCTCAACCATTCGTCCAACAGGGTCTTGGCCCATTGGCGATGAGCCCACCATTTGATCCCAAATTGCGTTTCATCCCGGGCTGCCGCTACCGAGTATTCATGTCCAGGGATTTCCCGCCTGAAAACGCTGAGTGCGCGCCGCGTGTGGAAATCCGAGGTCACGATCAGCACGCTCTTGCCGCCTTCCCGCGCCAGGCACTTCTCCGCATCCTTCGATTCATCCTTGGTCGACAGTCCGCCGATGGGACATATGCTGAGCGACGCGGCTTGCGGCAAATCCTGAATGTACTTCTGCGCTAACTGAATCTCGGTGGATTCGTAGATCTTCGCGTTCGCCGGCACATCCAGCACCACTCGCCTCCCGTATCCCTGCGCCAGAAGTTCAAGGGCGCGTTCCGGACGCCGGTCCGTTTCCCCCGCCAGCACCAGAATCACGTCAGAGGGCTGTGGCGCGTCCACGAGAAGAAAAGCGCCAGCTTTCGTAGCCAATCCTATCGACAATGCTCCCAAGACTGTCCAGGCCAGCACCCACCTACGACTCCTCGCGTCCACTGTTCCCATGAGTTCCCTACACCGTCCCAACTCCGGAAGATGAACCTAATCCCTAAGCGGTTCGCAATTTACCGGCGCCATGTGGTCTCGCAACCACGTGCTAGAATCGAAAATGAAATTCACAACCGGAAGAGACCACGCGCCGCCACGATGACGAATCACTCTGCCGCAAATCAGGCCGCCGGCCAACCCTACGATCGGCTCAAGAATAAGATCCAGCAGCGTCAGGCTCGCATTGGCATCATCGGCCTCGGCTATGTAGGACTGCCACTAGCTCTGCTGTTCAGCGAACAGAAGTTTGCCGTCACCGGCTTCGACATTGACCAGCGCAAGGTCGATACCATCGCTCAGGGCGGATCCTACATTTACCGCATCAGCGCCGAAGAAATCCAGAAGGCTAAGGCACAGGGCTTTTCGGCCACGTCACAATATGCCCGGATCGTCGGAGATGGACGCCATCATCATCTGCGTCCCCACCCCTCTCAACCAATATCACGAACCCGACCTCAGTTACATTACCGACACCACACACGCCATCGCCCCCCATCTGCAAGCGGGCCAGTTGGTTGTGCTTGAGAGTACAACGTACCCGGGCACCACCGAAGAAGTCATGCTGCCGATTCTTGAGAAAGAAAACAAGCAGGGCCTGAAGACTGCCAGAGGACCCTCGAGTGCTGAGAAGGAATTCTTCGCCGCTTTTTCCCCCGAGCGCGAGGACCCGGGCAACACCACGGTCGCCCGCCGCGATATCCCCAAAGTCGTCGGAGGAGTGAACGCGCAAGCCTCGGAGCTGGCGGGCGCGCTCTACGGATCCATCTTCCATCGCACCGTTCCCGTATCCTCGCCGGCCGCGGCCGAGATGACCAAGCTGCTCGAAAACATATACCGCTGCGTCAACATCGCGCTGGTCAACGAACTGAAGATGCTCTGCCTGCGCATGAATCTCGACATCTGGGAAGTCATCGCGGCCGCTTCCACGAAGCCCTTCGGCTTTCATCCTTTCTATCCTGGACCGGGCCTGGGAGGACATTGCATTCCCATCGATCCCTTCTATCTATCTTGGAAGGCAAAGGAATTCGACTTCCGGACCCGCTTCATCGAGTTGGCGGGAGAAATTAATAACAACATGCCGTATCACGTGCTCGCCTCTGTGGGCGGCGCGTTGAACCAGCACAAGAAATCGGTGAACGGCGCGCGCGTCCTTATTCTGGGCGTGGCTTACAAGAAAGATATCGACGATCTGCGCGAATCCCCTGCCCTCACCATCATCGAACTTCTGCAACATGAAGGCGCCCAAGTCAGCTACCACGATCCCTACTTCCCTTTCATCGGGAAGGGACGCAAATACGACTTGCAAATGAAGCGGACCGAGCTTGAGAAACTGGGCCAGTACGATTGCATCGTGATCGTCACCGATCACTCCGACTACGATTACAAAAAGATCGTCGGTGAAGCCCAGTTAGTCGTCGACACCCGCAATGCGACTAAAGGCATCGTGAGTCCCAAGGTAGTGCGCTGCTGAACGCTGAACTAAGTACGGGTGCTGAACTAGCGGATGCCGATTGGCGTGCAGGGCGTCAGGGAGTGGAGATTCGGAAGTAGAAGTAAAAGACTCGCCTCAAGTGTAAGTTTTTTCTCTTTCTTTCCAGCCCCGCGCCTTTTGCGAATCCGCTTGGCATAAGTGACTGAAAGATCAGCAAGATAGAGTTCACAGTTCGCCGCCGAAATGGCCTTTGCCGTGCAGATTTTCATATTGGCAGCCTGCCCTGAGGTAGTAAACTATGACCACCTCGACCCCTTTCAGTCCCGGGAGCTCCACCCTGCCGCCGACTGAGAAACTTTCAGGCCCGAACCGGGGTTTGAATGACGGACGAGCCAAGGCTATGAGTTCTTCTGCCTCCCAAGAGACTCTCTTCTCCCTGCTGCCGGAGCCGAGGAAACCTTGGACCGAATTCGTTTTCAGCTCCGGAATGCAGGCCGCCGCGGTGGCGCTTCTGATCTGGGTGCGATTGTTGTATCCCTCGGTTGTTGCCGCTCCTGAGCACACATTCCGCTCGGTTGAGTTGGTCAGCACTCCAGTTCCAGTCAACCATCAGCCGCAGCCGGTGCGCAAGATCGAGCAGCCGGTAGTCGTTGCCAAACTCGATCCGCCGGTCGACGCCTTGGTGCTGCCCGCGCCTAAGCCGAAAGCCCCCGTGAAGGTAGAAGACGCTCCGGCTCCCGTAGTCGCCATTGCCACCAAGAAGTTGGACCCTCTACCTGCCGCTCCGGCACCCGTCATTCCAAAACAGGGCGTGAAGACAAACGTATTTTCCACCGGTAGTTCGGCGGTTCCCACGATTGCGCGCGCACCCTCGCAGGTGCAGACTGGCGGCTTTGGCGATCCCAACGGAATTCCTGCCAAGCCGGGTCAGACCAAGGCCGTCAATATCGCAGCTCTCGGATCTTTCGATCTCCCGTCCGGCCCGGGATATGGCAACGGAACCGGCGGCGCCAAGGGCGTACCTGGCGTGGTCGCAAGCACAGGCTTTGGCAATGGCACAGCGACTCCGCCGCCGCGCCGCGCCACCGGAACGATTCAGCCAAGCGGCTTCGCCAGCGCCGATGTGCCCGCTCCGCCCACCGTACACTCTCAAGCCGTAGAAGCCCCGGCCAAAGTGCTGCCTGCCGAAATCCTCTCCAAGCCAACTCCCGTCTATACTCAAGAAGCAAGGAACCTGCGGATTGAGGGCGAAGTCCTCCTGGAAGTGGTTCTGGAAGCCTCCGGCAAACTCCGGGTCGTGCGCGTGGTTCGCGGATTGGGCCACGGCCTCGACGATAACGCCGTCAAGGCCGCCGAACAGATTCATTTCAAGCCAGCAGTGAAGGATGGCCAGCCGACGGATTCCACAGTCGTTGTGCACATCATTTTTCAAATCGCTTAAGTTGCTCCCGGAAGGGTTTTATGCGCATTTTTCAGGTAGGTTCGCTTTCGTTCTTTCTGTTCTTGGCCTGCTCGTTGCCCGCGGTGTCGCAAGATCAGCCATCTTCCGAACAGCCGCCGGCGGCCACCAGCGCGGCTCCGGTCGCACCGTCTCCAGCTACACCAGTTCCGGCTACACCGGTTCAGGGTACACCCGCTCCGGCAGCGCCGGGCGCGGAGGCTCCATCCACTCCGCCCCCAGCTTCGTTCGATGAGGTCATCAACCGCACTATTCAGCGAGAGCACCTCTTCTTGGCCCAGATGCGCCACATGCATCCCATGGTCGAAACTTATCTGCAGGATCTTAAAAACGACAAGGACGGCAATCCGGTTCCAGTGAAAGACCAGTATTTCCTCGGACGCCTCGACATGAGTGAAGGCCCCGAAGATACCTCATTTGTAGGCCAACCCGGGTTTGGCCAACGCATGGTCAAGCGCCTCACCGGTCTCTACGCCCTGCATTTCCTCCCGCTCGGCTTCGCTCAGATGGTGATCCTCGATACCGATTTCCAAAAGAAGTATTACAAATTCACCTTCGTGCGCCGTGAGTTTCTGGGTGAAATACGCTGCCTGGTGATCGATGTCCAACCTCGGGCTGACGCGGGCATGGCCCGCTTCCTGGGCAGAATCTGGGTCGAAGATCAAGACTACAATGTGGTTCGCTTCAACGGAACCTATTCTCCTCACCCCCGGACCAGCTTCTACCTGCACTTCGACAGTTGGCGCTTGAACCTTCGACCTGGGACCTGGCTGCCAGCCTATGTCTACAGCGAGGAATCCGACCTCAAAGCCGGCATGTCCAAGAGTTTGCACTTCCGGGGTCAGACCCGTCTCTGGGGATACGACTTGAAGGCTCTGGCCAAGAATTCAGAGTTTACTCAGATTCAGGTGGATTCTCCTCAGGACGCTTCGGTCAAAGATCAGAGCGAAGCCGCTGCCGATGCCAGTCCTGTGGTCGCAGAGCGCATGTGGGAACGTCAAGCCGAAGATAACGCGATCGAGCGCCTGCAGAAAATTGGTCTTCTGGCCCCTCCCGGTGAGGTAGATAAGATCCTTCAAACCGTAGTCAACAACCTCCTGGTCACCAATAACATCGATCTGCAGGCGGATATCCGTTGCCGCGTCCTGCTCACTTCGCCTCTGGAGTCGTTCACCATCGGGCGCACCATCGTGATGAGCCGCGGCTTGCTTGACGTGTTGCCCGACGAAGCCTCGCTCGCCATGGTCCTGGCTCACGAACTCGCTCACATTGTGCTGGGCCACCCATTCGACACCATGATGGCATTCAACGATCGCTTGTTCTTCCCCGATCAAGACTCGTTTCAGCGTATGGACTTCAAGCGTCGCCCCGCAGACGAAGAAGCGGCAGATGCCAAAGCCGTGGAACTGCTGAAGAACTCTCCTTACAAGGACAAAATGGCAACTGCTGGGTTATTTTTGAAGTCGTTGCAGGAACATGCACCCGAGCTGCCCAACTTGATTCGCCCCCATCTGGGCAATAGCTTCGCCGCAGGCAAGGATGTCCGCATGTCGGCGCTGCTGGCTTCCGCACCACAACTCAATCCGAAGCGCACCGATCAGATCGCCGCGCTTCCCCTCGGCGGCCGCATCAAGCTCGATCCTTGGACCGACCAGGTAGAGCTGGCCAAGGCTAAGCCCGTGCCCCTGATTTCCCCCAAGGAAAATATGCCGTTCGAGATCACGCCGTTCTTCCCTTTCCTCACGAGACTCTCAACTCCTGGCAGCGAGAAGGTCGCACTTACGTCGCCCGCCCCGAAGTAAGAATGCTCGCGTGGCGGCGCAATCTTCATGCCGATCGGGAAATGGAATCTTCCTGCTCGCCTAGAGCCAAGTGCGCTAGCTCGTTCGCACGCGGCCGTTCCGAATTCTAAGAAACTGGGATAGAACGCCAAAAGCGCACCCGGCGGCGCGCCCTGCAAATCTCGATATCGATCGCCTGCTTGGCGATTACTGGATGGCGCTGCCAACGTTGGAGAATACGTTGTTGGCGTTCGAGCCGATGAGCCGGACCGTGCCCACGACGATTACAAGGATTACAGCCAACATCACCGCATACTCGGCGATGTCCTGACCTCTTTCATCGCTCCATAGATTTTGCCAAAGTTTTGCCACGGGCTCCGTCTCCTTGAGAATATGTCTTAACCAAACCCCCTCGTTCCAACAAGGGGGAAAGAGCACCCAAATGCAGTCACAGGATCAGTTCCTCCCCGAGGCTGGTTGTGAGCAAATGATAGGTGCTAAGCCCACACTCGCCAATAGCCCGGAAGTGCTACCCAAGGTTACGCTTGGTGCAAGCCCCTAAGTCCTTATCAGCCAATGGTTTTCAGTGGTAGTGACTGGTTTACTGCAAACAGCGCCAACTCCAGCCGCGTCGACACCCCCAGCTTGTCGAAAATATTGCTCAGGTGGTGCTTCACTGTGTCTTCGCTGATCTTGAAGTATTCCGCAATCTCTTTATTCGAGTATCCCGCCACCACTGCTGCCACAATCTCCAACTCGCGCGGCGTCAAGCCAAACTTCTTCTGTCGCGCCTCATCGCTGGAAGATTGCACCAGCGTGCGCAAATATTGCACCAGGTTCGAAACGCTTTCGCGTCCCACCCAGTACTCGCCCGACATCACAGTATGGATCGCTTTCAAAAGCAGTTGGGTCGCCGAATCCTTCAACACCACGCCGCGCGCGCCCAGTTGCAGCGCCTCCACAATCTGGCTTTTTTCCGCCGCCGCCGTCAGAAGGATCACTCGCACCGGAGTTGAATTCGTGCCTACGCTCAGATCCCGCAAAGCTTCCAATCCCGGGTGGCGGGGCATCGCCAGGTCCAGCAGCAGAATGTCGGGCTTCAATTGCCGCGCCAGTCTTACCGCTTCCGCCCCGTCCGAAGCTTCGCCCATTACTTTCAAATCCGGTTCTGCCTCCAGCAGCCGCCGCAGGCCATCCCGGAAGATTGGATGGTCGTCGGCGATCACGATACGTACAGGCTGTGACTTCTTAAAGTTCATCGGAGACTTCTCCACTCTTCGGAACCCTGATTTCCAGGCGTGTCCCTGTTCCGGGATTTGATTCTACCGTGAGTGCACCCGCAATTAAACGTACACGTTCTTTGATGATCATCGGCCCCTTCCCCATCTGCTCAAGTTCCTCCTGCGTCAGGCGACCAGAAAACGGGAAGCCCTTGCCGTCGTCCTCCAGCGTCAGGTTCCACTGGCTGGGACTCGAACTCAGCCTCACCAGGGCATGGCGCGCCTGGCTATGCTTGCGCACGTTCACCAGCCCTTCCTGGACAATCCGCAGAAGTTCCCGGCAGACTTTGTCCGGCATATCCAATTTCGCAGAGTCAGTCACGAAACGTGCCGAAATTCCCGTTTCCCGCTCAAACCGTTCCACCGTGTCGGTAACCAGGTGAAGGAATCTGCGGGCATCTACGTCGATCGACTTCATCTGCTGCATCAGTTCCCGCAATTTCAGAACTTCCTCGCGTAGCAAGCCCTGGATCCGGCCTAGCTCCCCGCCCACCACCGCCGGTGACGTCTCCGCCTGACGCCGCAAAACATCCACCTGCATCTCCACCGCGATCAGCGACTGCACCGCGCCATCGTGCAGCTCCCGAGCAAAGCGAGCCCGCTCCGCCGCCCCCGCCCGGCGTCTCAGCCGATGCAGCAAGTAGACGTTGTAAACCGCCGGCCCCACTTGCCTGAAAAGATCGAGCAGAAACCGCAGCTCCTCTTGCGTATCCCCTTGCCATGAGGGATCAAACACCAGCACCCGGCCCCGCCATTCCCCTCCGAAGACAAACGAAACCGCCACTACGGACTGAAAAGACTGGCGCTCCTTCAATCGGACGAGCGGCTCGGTCGAAGGCGACGGCAGCTGGTTGCCTTCGCGGTCCAGCGCGGTCACCGACCAGCGGTCGCCCTCGCTGTTGGCGTAAAACGCCTCGCCCGCAAAATCCTCGAGGTACGTCTTCGCCTCTCGCGGCCTGGGCTCCAGCCACACAAAATCAGATGAATCCCCATCGCTATTCCGCAATTCACCCAGAAACGTTCGGTGGCTGTGAATCTCCTGCGAGGCCATCAGCAGCCGCTGCGCTCCGTACATCGTTGCAATTTCCCGGCTCATCTGCTGCAGCGTTCCAGTCAGTCCAGCATCCACCCGCACCTTTGACAGCATGCGGGTCACTACCGCCTTCTCCGCCCGCAGATGCTTCTGTTGCTCTGCCAGATAACCCAGCAACAATCCCATCACCAGCAAGTAGACCGACAGCATGAACAAGCGCTTCGGCTCGAACTCATCCCCGTTGATTTTCAGACCCGCCAGGAAGGGCCACGGAAGGCTTCCCCCGTGCGTCGCCCAAACGTGCAGCAGAAGAAAGCTTTCTGCCCACAACAACACTACTTCCGCCCCCGCCGTGCTCAACGTTTCCCACAAACCCCACCGGTAAGCCGCCGCCGTCAGCACGAAAAAAAAGAATAGAAAAAACGGACTTCGCGGACCTTCGGCAAATACTGAAATGAAGGCAGGCCAAATAATGTCCCCCGCATGTACCAACAGCCGAAACCGGGCGGTCGACGCCTCCCGCCGCCGCAACAGCATCAGGATCAGAATGCTGTTCCCCATGTAGAAACCCAACAGGCCATAGGCTGCCGGCGAGTTGCCAAGCTGCGTTGGGTCCATATAAATCGCGACCAGAGCAGAACCTGCCAGAAACACGCGTGCCGTCGCCAGCCAGCGCTCGATTCGCCGAATCTCACTGGGATCGGCGGGAGCCTGCGGCCTTCCGGTAAAGCGGCGATTGCCTTCAGCGTGCAAAGTCGAGTCAACTCCGCGCTCGAGCGCGCGGAACCTGTCAGGGTAACAGAAGTGTCTCGCATATTATTGATAAGAAAGACTACGGGCAAGCGAAACTTTGTGCCGTCGGGCCTCCACTCTTCGCTCACACCCCCAGATCGGGTTACTTCCGTAACCTGGACCTCTTCGAATCCAGTTTAGAATTGCACCGAGGATTCCTGTTTCTTGCGCACCTACGCCAAACTCTGGACTGCAGCAGTCGCCGCCTGTCTCGCGACTTTGGTCCTGGCTGCGCTCCTGCTCCCTGAGTCCTTTCGCCTCACTGCTCTCAGCGATGTGATGCAGTGCCTCTTGTTGTTTTCCGGGACAGTCTCCCTCATTCCTCACGCCGTCCGTTCGCGCGGCCGCCTACGCCTGTTTTGGACACTGCTGGCAACCGGCATGGGCCTCTGGTTCGCTTATCAGTTCGTATGGATCTACTTCGAGGTCTGGCTGCGCACCGATGTTCCCGACCTGTGCGCCGGCGACATGATCCTTTTCCTGCACATCGTACCCCTCATGGCTGCCTTGGCGCTCCGTCCTCACGCTCCGCAGGATGAATATGCCGCGCGTCTGCGCCGCCTCGACTTCGCCCTCATGATGGTTTGGTGGATTTATCTCTACGTTTTGGTCGTCATCCCGTGGCAGTACGTCATGCCCAACATCCCAGCCTACAACAACGATTTGAACTTGCTGTACCTCATCGAGAAAGCAGCGTTTCTCAGCACCTTGCTCCTGGCGTGGATGGGGAGCAAGGGTGGCTGGAAGGTTTTCTACGCCAATTTGTTCGGCGCCAGCTTCACCTACGCCGCCAGCTCTCATCTCGCCAACTGGGCCATCGGCCGTCACAGCTATTACAGCGGAAGCCTTTACGATATTCCCTTGGCAGTTTCTATGGCCTGGATCACCATCATCGGTCTGCGGACTCACGAACGCGAACCGCAAGCCGGCGTCCGCTCCACTTCCACATCGCACGGAGTGTGGCTTGCCCGGCTGGGAATGATCGCAGCCTTTTCGCTCCCGATCTTTGCCGCGTGGGCAATGCTCGACGACGCAGTTCCTCCGCGCATCCGCTCGTTCCGCGTGGTCCTGACTCTCGCCGCGGCGGTTCTCATGGGCGCCATGGTTTTCGTTCGCCAGCGGCTGCTCGACTGGGAATTGCTGCGTCTCCTGACTCACTCGCGCGAGTCCTTCACTAACTTGAAACGTTTGCAGACTCAGATCACGGAGTCCGAAAAACTCGCCTCCGTCGGCCAGCTTCTGGGCGGCGCCGCCCACGAACTCAACAATCCCATCACCGCAATGCTGGGTTATTCCGATCTGCTGCTGTGCACACCTCTCACTGCCGAACAGAGCGAACTTGCAGGAAAAATCGGCCAGCATGCCCGGCGGACCCGGTCGCTGGTGGCCAGTCTGCTCAGCTTCGCCAAACAGGGCCCGGCAACCATGGCGCCCGTCGATCTCAACACTCTACTGCGCACCGCCGTCAAGCTCTCCCAACCTCAATGGCAAGCTCTCAAAATCGAGGTCCGCACCGAGTATCCCCAAGAACTTCTGCTTGTTCGCGGAGACTCCAACCAGTTGCTCCAGGTATGCGTCCAGATCATCAATGATGCGCTCCACGCCGTCGGCCAGCGCGGCAGCCGGACTCTCACGATCGCAGCGGAGTCCAAAGACGGTATCGCCATCATCTACATTTCGGACGCGAGCCTCGCAGCTACCAGAGATCAGGTTCTCGGCAACCTCACGCCCGATCTCGATTCCTCGGAAACTCTCTCCGGCCTGGGGTTGAGCGCGTGTCAGGGCATCCTGCAGCAACATCAGGGAAGGATTCTCTGGCGCCAAGACCGGAACCTGGGAACCACTATCCGCGTGGAGATCCCGGTCATCCCTCCGGCGCCTCAGCAATCGTCCGATCCCGGGGTTCCGGTGATGTGGCGACCTCAACCGTTCGCTTGAGCTGCCCGCAAGCCGCATAGATATCTCGCCCTCGCGGACGCCTCACAAACGCAGGAATCCCCGCACTCCGCAAGATGTTCTGAAAGGCCGTCACCCGCTCCGCGCTGGGAGTCACAAAATCAATTCCCGGCCCCGGATTCAACGCAATCAGATTCACCTTGCACCGCATCCCGCGCAGCAACTCCGCCACTTCCTTGGCATTCTCCGGCGCGTCGTTCACCCCGCCGAGCAGTACGTATTCGAACGTGATCCACTCCCGCGTACGCAGCGGAAATTCCCGCGCCGCCGCCATCAGCATTTCTAAAGTCCACTTCTTATTCACCGGCATCAGCCGCGTGCGCAGTCGCATCATTCGAAGCATTCAAAGAAATCGCCAGCTTCGGCCGGATTTTTTCTCCACCAAAATCCCGGATGCGCGGCACAATCCCCGCCGTCGAAACCGTCATCCGCCGCTCCGCAATCCCCACGCCCTCCACCAGCAGCCGCGCCGCCTTCACAAAATTCTCGTAATTCAGAAACGGCTCACCCATCCCCATGAACACAAGATTGATGCGATCCTCCGGCGGCGAAACGCCTTGATCCTTAAGCACCGCGCAAACCTGACCCACAATCTCCCCAGCGGTAAGGTTGCGCTTAACCCCGAGCAGCGCAGTCAAACAAAACTGGCAGTCCACGGCACACCCCACCTGGCTCGAAACACAAATCGTCGAACGACCAATCGATTTTCTAGTGTGTGCAAGCGGGTGGAGCAGGCCTTCTAGGCCTCCGTAGAGCCCGTCACTTGGAGTTGGGCTTTAGCCCCTGAGGTGTCCAGGCCGGAACTCTCAGCTTCCGCCCCAGCCTCCGACCCATCCCCAGCCTCCCCGCCATCCCCCTCCGGCATCCACACCGTTTCAACACTCTGCCCATCAGCAAACCCAATCAGATACCGCACGGTCCCATCAACCGAGACAAATTTCTTCTCGATCCGCGCCGCCCCAACCGATACGCCGCTCCGCTGCCAGTCGCTCGCGAAACTTCTGCGGCAGCGTAGAAATCTTCTCCAAGCATCTCCACCCGCTGCCGATAGACCGCATCCATGATCTGCTTGGCGCGATACCCCGCCTCACCCGCTTCGCTCACTAAGGCAGTGATCTCCCCTCGATCCATACCCAGCAGCGTCGATGTCCGAGATTCAGTCATGTCGAGGGAACCTGCAAACTCGACTGATTCTAAAAACGTAACCATCTAATTCTCCCACAGCCCGCCCCACCCCGTGAGATGTGTAAGAATATAGACTCTGAATCAACCGCATCATGGTAAAAGAAGTTCGCAACATCCGTCGCCAGGTGTTACCCCACGGCCTAACCGTGATCACCGAGCAGATGGAGCACATCCGCTCGGCTTCCATCGGCATTTGGCTCGAAACCGGTTCCCGCGACGAGACGCCGCAATCAAACGGCATCTCCCACTTCATCGAGCACATGGTCTTCAAAGGCACCAAGCACCGCACCGCCGAGGAGATCGCCCGCCAGGTCGATTCCATCGGCGGCAACATGGACGCCTTCACCTCCAAAGAATGCATCTGCTTCAACGTCAAGGTGCTGGATGAGCACGTCCCGGTAGCGCTCGATATTCTCACCGATCTCGTCCTCCATCCCACATTCACCGCCGAGGACATCGCCCGCGAGCGCGGCGTAATTCTCGAAGAGATCAAGATGGACGAGGACAATCCCGACTACCTCGTCCACGAAATCTTCACCCAGAACTTCTGGAAAGATCATCCGCTAGGCAAACCCATCCTGGGCACAAAAGAAACGGTAAAGAAATTCGAGCGCGAAACCGTGCTCGACACCTATTCCCACCGCTTCGCCCCCGGCAACATCATCGTAGCCGCCGCCGGACATCTCAACCACGACCAGTTCGTCGACCTGGTGGTCAAGCACTTCGAGCACCTGAAGCCCGCGAAGAACGGATTCCACTCGCCCGAACCGAAAATCGTCCCGCGCATCGTGCTGCGCAACAAGAAGGCGCTCGAACAGGTGCAGCTCTGCATCGGCGTTCCAGCCTATCCCATCGCCCACGAGAAGCGTCACGCCGGCTACATTCTCAACACCCTGCTCGGCGGAGGCATGAGTTCCCGCCTCTTCCAGAATATCCGCGAGCGCCAGGGCCTCGCCTACTCCATCTACAGCGACCTCAATCCCTACCGCGACACCGGATGCATGGCCGTCTATGCCGGCACCTCACTCGCATCGGCGACCAAAGTAGTAAAAGCGGTGGTCAGCGAATTTCGCAACCTGAAAACTCATCCAGTCCCAGAAGAAGAACTCCGCCGCTCCAAAGATCAACTCAAAGGCAGCCTGATGCTCTCTCTCGAATCAAGCACGGCCCGCATGTCAAACCTCGCCCGCCAGGAAATGTATTTCGACCACTTCCAGGATCTGGACGAACTGATCGAAAAGATCGAAGCCGTAACCGCAGACGATCTCCAAAGCCTGGCCCAGGAATTCTTCAAAACAGAATCCGTAGCCGTAACTGCGCTAGGCAATCTAAGCGGCCTGAAGATCTCCCGCGATCAACTAGCCTGCTGAGAAGATGACGACTGAACTCTCATTCGATCCCGCCCACACGGCCGTCCTATGCATGGACTACCAGACGGGCATCGTCTCCAACTACATCAAAGATGAGGACCTGCTGCCCCGCGCCGCCAGCCTCCTGCGCCAGGCCCGAAGCTCTGGCCTGACCGTAATCTACGTGCAGGTCGGATTCCGCACCAACTTTCCCGAGATCAGCCCGCGCAACACCGCCTTCAGCACCATGAAGACCTCGGCACAACGCCAGCAGCTCTTCGCCGGCCCCGGCCGCGAGATTCACGCCACAGTCGCCCCGGAGGCAGACGACATCGTCGTAACCAAGCATCGCGTAAGCGCCTTCGCCGGAACGGATCTCGATATGATCCTCCGCGCCAAAGATATCGAAACGTTAATCCTCTTCGGAATCTCCACCAGCGGCGTAGTCCTCTCCACCCTGCGCCACGCGGCCGACGCTGACTACCGCCTGATCGTCATCAAAGACTGCTGCGCCGACCTGGATCCGGAAGTCCACGCCTGCCTGATGGACAAAGTGTTCCCCGCCAGGCGACGATAGTTTCAGCCACAGATTTCCTCGAAGCGACGAAAAACAAGGCTTAGCTCTACCATGATCCCCCGTGCCTTCTGTGGTTAAATTTTGATTTCTCTGTAACTTCCCGTGCTCCCAGCTCATCCCATCTCAGCCTGCAGGTCCAACCTGCCGGACGACCGAACTCGATACTCACCTCCAAGGAGAAAATCATGAAGAAGATATTCAGCAGTTTGACGCTCGCCTGTATCTTGGCCGCCTCGATGGCAGCCTTCGCCCAATCCACCAGCCAGGATTCAATGAAGCAGGACGACTCCAAGCAAGACCAGATGAAAGAACGATTCAATGAAAAACGACGACATGAAGAAGGACAAGAAGGCCAAAAAGATGGCTAAGAAGGACCAGATGAAGAAGGACGACAGCATGAAGAAAGATGACATGAAGAAAGACGACAGCATGAAAAACGACCAGATGAAGCCGAACTAGTCTGTCGTCCGGAATGAGGCGCGGGCCAGGTCCGCGCCACGTGCTGTACTTCGAATCGTGACGACGCAAGAACTGAAGCTATTCGGAGATGTTCGCAGCGTTATCGACGGACTTCAGAACTTCTTGGAACGGCACCCAGACTGGCCGCTAGTACCGGAGTTAGCGTGATCGAGCGATGCCGATGTGGGGACGACTTTGCGGAATGTTCTACGTGCTGCCCAAGCCCGCCGGAGCATACGGCCCGGGGCATCGGAATGTGTCACTCGAACCAGAAGGCATGTTAATACTCACCGTGAATGACGATTGCGCGGTTGAGGTTCTGTACAGGAACGAGATCCGACAGAGGCTGCAAACGAATTTCCCTGACTCAGTACACGCCAGTCCGTACATCGCCAGGCTCCTAGTGCCCGGTACTAAAACCTCCGCCTTCGTCCTCCGCACTCGCTCCTCAGCAACCTCCGCCCCAGGCCGCCCACTCAACCCCGTCTTCAAATACTGCCGCAAGCACCGCGTGCAAGGCACATACCCATCCCGCATCGCTTCCTTCGCAGTAATCGTCCGCTCCGAAGCCTTGTCATGAATGAAAGGACATCCCGCCACGTGAAAGACCTTCGATCCATCCGAAACCACCACCACCAGATCAGGCGGAATGTGATTTCCCGGTTCCGCATGGTACGACCTGAAGAAGCGTCCGTGAGAAAGCGAGTTGGTCAACAACACACTTCCAGCGATCAAACGATCGCAGCCACCGGCACCAGCCAGGCCGCCCAGCTCGACCATCCGCTTCCCTTCACCGCCGCATTCTTCGCCAGCCGCTTCTCTAACCTCTGCCCGAAGCCCGCAGGCACCTCCAGCATGCGCTCATCCCCATAAAGCTGAACCACATTCCGCGTCCCCGCCAGCACCGAAGCGCAGCGCTTGCACGTGCGAAAATGCTCGTCCATCGCAGAGCGCAGCCCAGCCTCCACGTCCCCGTCCACATAATTCGAAATCTCGCGCCACACCTGTTCGCAGTTCAACATTTTCTGGTTGTCTACCATGGCTTGTTCCCCTTCTCAAACGGCAGCCGGCTGAACCAGCCCTGCTCCCATCCGGCGGCCAGCAGATCGCGCAGCATCAGCCGCGCCCGCAACAGCCGCGTCTTCACCGAAGCCACCGTGATCCCTAGCGCTTCGGCTGTCTCCTGAATGTTCAAGTGCTCCATATCGCGCAGCACAAAAACTTCGCGATATTTTCGATCAAGCGTCCCGAGCGCCTCCGCCAGCCGCTGCCGCACTTCCTTGCGCTCCAGCGCTTCCGACGGAATCTCGCGCCAGTCGGCGAAATCCCGGGGCGCATACTCGCTCTCTTCATCGTCCCGGCCCGATCGACGCCCATCCATCCCTTCCATCACGACCGTTCGCTCCCTTCGCCGGCGCATCAGAGCCTCATTCACCGTGATCTGGATCAGCCACGTACTGAAGCGCGCCTCCGCCCGGAATTGCCGGATATTCGCAAACGCCTTCAGCATCGCCTCCTGCGCCGCATCCTCGGCATCATGCTCATTCCGCAAAATCGCCAGCGCCGCCGCATAAACCCTCCGCTCATAAGGCCGCACGAGCTCGTAGAACAATTCATGCTGTCCGCGCTGCACGCCCAAAATCAGATCCTGCTCGCGCGTTCCAATCTGCACCGGATTGTTCAACACCATGCCTGGTTCGGACATCAAGCTCGCAATCTCCCGCTCGCGTCGTAAAGTCTGAGGTCCGAGGTCCTCAGTACTCCGGATCCTTTTTCCACCCCGTAACCATGGAAACGAAATTGCCCCACCCATGCAGAATCACCATCACCAGATGTCCGAGCACAAACAACAAAATCGCCCACATCACCGCAAAATGCCAGATGCGCGCATAGTGGAATCCTCCCATCATCCAGGCCAGCCACGAAAACTGCACCGGCTTCCACACCGCAAGCCCAGTAAGCACCGACAAAACTCCCAGCCCGATCGCGGTCGTGTAAGCCTGCTTCTGCAGCGGGTTGTAAGCCTCCCGAACCGGCGGCTTCGGACCAAAGAAAAAATAATGCTTAACCATCGGCCACACTCCCGGAATATCCCGGTGCGTAAACAAAACCTGCCGGTAGTTCCCGCTGAAGAGCTGGTAGCCCAGATAGAAAAGCCCGGTAGCAATGTAGATCCACATAAAGGTCAGATGCCATTGCAGCGCCCCGCCCAGCCATCCTCCGATAGCGAACGCCCGCGGCCAATGCAGCAAATCTTTTTGCGGAATCTTCGCCCCGAAGCTGGGAAAAGCACGAAAAATCTGTCAGCCCACTCCCGACCATCACAAATAGCGCGACCGTGTTGATCCAGTGGCACAGCCGCACAACAAAAGGATGCTCATACACCGCCCGCCCCACCACCACCGGCGCTTCCTCTTCGCCGTCAGTGTTCTTGCCTTTAGCCTGAATGATTTCGATCACTGCACCGCTCATTTCCCAGCCTCCGACGCGCGCACTTGCCAACCGCTACAATCCGTAAAACCACGAATACCCCTGATCTTCCCAGTATCCAACTTTGTCCAGCACGTGCGTGACTTTCAAATCCGTCAAATACTTCGCCTGCTTGTACCCAATCTTGGTCGGAATCTGCAACCGCAGCGGCGCCCCATGCGGCCGCGTTAGCGGCTGCTCATACATCTCGTAACAAAGCAAAGTCTGCGGATGCAGCGCCGTCGCCATATCCAGCGATTCGTAATAGTCATCCGCGCAGTTCACGGTGATGAATCGCGCCGTCGGATCAGCGCCCACCATCTGCAGAAAATCCGAAAGCCGCGCCCCGCCGAACCGCCCAATCACATCCCATCCTTCAACACAAATGTGGCGCGTGTTCTGCCGAAAGCGCGGCAACGCCTGCACCTGCGCCAGCGTGTAATCCCCCGGCTTCTTAACCGCGCCGCTGACCGTCAGCGTCCAGTTCTCAAAGATCACTCCGGGATCGTCCACGTCATATCCATTGATAGGAAACTTCGCCAAACGGCGTCAGCTCGGCATCATCGAAAGTCGGCGCCAGATGGCCCGACCGGAACAGCCGCGCTGAAGCCCAGTCGCTGAACCCCAGCCCCTTCTTCAGCAACCCTTCCTGCAGGCTCGGAA
Organism: uncultured Acidobacteriaceae bacterium; assembly: GCA_963763285.1. Lineage (GTDB taxonomy): Bacteria > Acidobacteriota > Terriglobia > Terriglobales > Acidobacteriaceae > Sulfotelmatobacter. The sequence goes on from CAVXOK010000008.1 coordinate 181,961, forward strand.
TCGCGAACGCCCCCAACGCCAGCACTGGCGTCAGCTTCAGCAATTCGCGCCGGCCAATCTGCCGGAACTTCTTTTCACTCATCTTGCGATCGTTGTTCTTCATTGAAACACCTTCACAGCTTGATCAGCCTTCTCCCCGCACATGTTTCCGCAAGCGCGTACTGTAGGATCTGCAAGTTATGGGATTCACGGGACTTCTGAAAGTTTCGCGCAGACTAGGCGCCGGACCCTGCCACTGTGCGAATCATACCCCTCGAAGCCCAATTCCACCCACCTTTCGCTGGCCTTCTGAGCGTTTTCAGGGCATACTAGCAAGCGCCAGCCCCCCCGGGAGTGGTCCCTGTTTCCACCATGCCGGATCTCAACATTTTCGTACCCAAGACCGATCAAACGAAGGCGGATCTATCAAAGACCGATCACGCCCTCGCGGCAGATTCTCCAAAGCGCGCGCCTCAAGATCCCAAACAGGGCAGATTGATGGTCGGCTCGCTTTGTCTGCTTCTGATGGCTTTGGCCATCGTGCTCTGGCATGATCGCGACTTCTGGTTTCCCGACACTTCGGAATCCGAATCCGACCAGCCCGTCGAGAGCTCTCCCGTCGCCAAAATCGCCTCGCCAACGCCTCACACAGCACCCGGCAAACCACTCCCGGCCGCCAGATCAAAGGCCGAATCGAAACCTCAACCGAAGCACCCGGTCGTAGTCGCAGCCGTAATGTCCGCCCCGTCCGATCCGCCTCCTGCGGAGGCCACCGCCACCCGGACCGTATTGCCCCCACTGGATGTGGAGGTAGTCGCCGGCGATTCCCATCGCACCATCCGGCCCGGCAGCAGCTCCGTGCGTGTGGACTTGCAACCCGGCACACCGCCGCAACCAGCACCTGAAGCCGCCCCGGCCGCTACCCACAGCGCCGGGAATGTAACCACCTATGCCGCGGAGCGCGTCCAGATGTCTACTGACGCCTCCGACATCGTGGCCCGTCCGGTGCAGCCCAGCTATCCTCTTCTGGCGCGGCAGATGAAAGTGCAAGGTTCGGTGATTCTGCAGGCAATGATTAGCAAAGATGGGGTTATTCAGAATCTGCGCGTGGTCAGCGGCCCGCACATCCTCGCATCCGCTGCTCAGGACGCCGTCCGGCAATGGCACTTCAAGCCTCACCTTGAAGGCGCCGAACCCGTTGAGACCCAGGCCAAGATCACGGTCAACTTCACCATCTCAACCAATTGATCTTCACACGCGTAGAGCGGCCCCTCGCCCGCTGCCTTTGACCTTGGACGTGTGGAAAGGACACTGCTGTCCGTTGCCTTTGACTTTGTCATTGCTCTTGACCTTTAGTCGGCGGAACAAACCAGGCGAGGCGATGGCCAAGAAACTTCCCCCAAAATAACGAGCGCCTCGAATCTCTTTCGAGACCGAGGCGCCCGGGCAGCCCTCCCCCAGAACTGCTCACCAGCGAAAATAAACGTGACGCAGGATTTTGCAAATGGCACTCCCGTGCTATTCCGCTGTCCCTAAAGTGCCATCCCGTCATCTCGCCCAAATCCTTGTAAATCCAGCTTTTCACTAAATTACCTCCCTGGGTCGCCCATTCCGCCTCCGCCACACGCCTGAAGTAAGGCCGCTTTTTGCCGATGTACAAATCAGTACCACCCTTGCGTCGCTATGCCAGCCTTTTCCGATCCCGAGACCTATCGCGACATCCTCGACGGCCTGCAAATCGGTGTCAGCGTAATCGACATGCAGAAAAAAATCGTCTTCTGGAGCGCCGGCGCCGAACAAATTACCGGCTACGCCCGCATCGATGTCCTCGGCCATTCCTGTGCGGAAAACATTCTTCTACATTGCAACCAGATCGGCTGCGAAATGTGCACGGGGAAATGTCCCATCGCGACTGCGCTCCATCACGCCCGGCCCGTCGAAGCCATGAGCTTCATTCACCACAAGTCCGGACATCGCTCCCCTGTGCATTCGTGGGCAATCCCCCTGCGCGACAAACAAGGATCCGTCATCGGCATCATCCAGACCTTTGAAGGCGATTTCGCCGTAGCCGGCCCCGACCCCAACAATCGCAGCATGAAAGAGCGTGGCTGTCTCGATGACATAACTGGACTGCCCAACCAGGCCATGATGCACTCCCACCTCCGCGAAATGCTGGGCACCTTCGCCGAGCTACAAATTCCTTTCGGCATCTTTTGCGTCGAAGTCTTCGAACTCAGCCAATTCCGCGCCCGCTACGGGCAAGAAGCGGCCACTTCCATCCTGCTGGTGCTGGCTCGAACCCTTAGAAATGCAGTTTGGCCCGCCGACTTCGTCGGCCGTTGGAGTGAGTCCCAATTTCTTGTGATCCTGAGCGGCTGCGGTGAGGACGCCGTGCAAAGCGTCAGCCAACGAGTGCTCAACATGATGTCCAGCGCCACCATTCCGTGGTGGGGAGAGGAATTGTCGGTGGCAGTTTCCATGGGACGCGCAGGCGCGCTCGCCGGCGACACCGTCGAATCACTTCTGCGACGGGCGCAACCCGCGCTCAGCGCAAATCAGAGCGCGCCGCCCAGTCGCGAGCGCGCCGTGGGTGCACCTGCTCCATCTGGCAAGGACTGACCTATGTTTGCCATTATCGGCATCGTGGTTGTCTTCGGCGCAGTAGCCGCCGGCTACCTCATGGAGCACGGCAACATCCGCGTCCTCCTTCAGCCCGCCGAATTGCTCATCATCGGCGGCGCCTCCATCGGTACCGTCCTCATCGCCAATCCCCTTCACATTCTCACCCAGATTGCCGGCGGCATCGTCGGCGTTTTCACCGGCTCTAAATACAGCAAGCAGGCTTACATCGACTCCTTGAAGATGATGTACGAACTCCTCAACAAAGCCCGCAAAGACGGCCTGATGGCCCTCGAAAACGACGTCGAAGAGCCGGAGAAGAGTCCCCTGTTTTCAACGGGTCCTGCCGTTCTCAAAAGTCACCACGTCCGCGACTTCGTCTGTGATTCACTGCGCATGGCGATTACTGGCGTGGACGCCTTCGATCTCGACCAAATGCTCGACCTCGATCTCGAAGTCCAACATCATGACGCTACTCAACCCACCGCTGCCCTCACCAGCATGGCAGATTCGCTGCCCGGCCTGGGCATCGTCGCCGCCGTTCTCGGAGTAGTGATTACCATGGGCTCCCTGGGCGGCCCGCCTGAAGAAATCGGCAAGAAAGTTGCAGCCGCTCTGGTAGGAACTTTCCTCGGCATCCTCCTGTGCTACGGCCTGGTCGGCCCCATCGCCGCCAACATGACCAAGGCAGCCGACGACGAGCATGCCTACCTCTACGTCTTGCGCGTCCTCATCGTTTCTTTCCTAAAAGGCACGGCTCCCATCATGGCCGTCGAAGTCGCGCGCCGCGCCGTTCCAAGTCACGTGCGCCCATCCTTCAAAGAAGTCGAATCAGCCTGTCGCAATCGAGCCGCGGAAACCGCCGCCGCACCCGATGCCGTACCCGCTGCGGCATCCCAATAGAGGCTCTCATCCCAGCCCATGGACAAAACTCGCCCCATCGTAATCTTCAAGAAAAAGCCCCGCCACGGCGGCCATCACGGCGGCGCCTGGAAGGTCGCCTACGCCGATTTCGTCACAGCCATGATGGCTCTGTTCATCGTCCTCTGGCTGCTCAACACCAGCAAGCAAATACAGGAGGCCGTCGGCGGCTACTTCCGCGATCCCAACGGCACCGCCAAGAAGCTCGGATCCAACGTAGCCGGCAGCGGCGAGAACTTTATTCTCACCAAAGACGACATGCCCAAGCTGAAGGACCAGCTCCAAACTGCCATTCGTCAGATGAACGACTTCGACAAAATCAAAAACCAGATCGAGATCACCGTCACCCCGGAAGGATTACGCATCGAACTCCTCGAATCCGCTTCCGGAACCTTCTTCAAAAGTGGCAGCCCCCAACTCAATGTCGACGGCCGCGAGTTGCTGGTCACGATCGCAGTTGAACTCGGTAAGCTTCCCAACAAAATCTCCATCGAAGGCCACACCGACTCCAAGCTCTACGCCACCTCCGGAACCTACGGCAACTGGGAACTCTCTGCCGACCGCGCCAACGCTGCCCGTCGCCTCATGCAGGCCAACGGCCTCGGACCTGACCAGGTCACCCAGGTCCGCGGGTTCGCCGATCAGCGCCTCCGCAAGCTCGATAGCCCACTCGACCCCTCCAACCGCCGCATCTCCCTGATTGTCCAATACGTCGTCCTGAATCGCGACGACGACGCGAAACCGCCCGCCGCAAACGATCGACGAAAACCCGAAGAAAATACTCAAGCCCACCACCAAACAATCCCGCCGAGAAGAATTGAAGATGTAACGCGCGACTTACCCTGTGTCCATCTGTGCCCCTGAGTTAAAGATTTTCACAACCGCCTGCAACAGCCCGCACCGATCTCCAACCCGCCCTGTATAATCCCCGTTCGATCTTATTCAGGAGCTCATCATGAAGAACGCAGTCCGCCTAGCCTGCCTTCTTTTCGTAATGTCTTCCGTGATCCCGGTCTGGTCCCAGGAAAAAGTCGATCTCGAAACCATGTCCCGTATCCGTTACGAGGGCTTCCGCAATTCCAAAGTGATGGAATTCGCCACCGGCTTAATGGATTCCATCGGCGAGCGCCTCACCGGCTCACCCAACATGAAGCGCGCCAATGAGTGGACTCGCGACCAACTCACCGCCATCGGTCTCTCCAACGCCCACCTCGAACCCTGGGGACCTTTCGGCCGCGGCTGGGCCAACCAATACATCAACGTTCGCATGACCTCGCCCGATGTCGTCCCGCTCCTGGTCTACGCCAAAGCTTGGACCCCGGGCACCAACGGCGTCGTGCAGGGCAAATGCGTTCGCGTCACCATCGAAGACAAAAAAGATTTCGACAAGTACAAAGGCAAGCTCGGCGGCATGATCGTGATCTTCGGCACGGATCCCGACGTGAAGCCAATGACCGAGGCTCCTTACAAACGTCTCAGCGACGACGATCTCACCAAGCTCTCCGACTACCAAATTCCCAGCGAGCGTCAGCCCTTCTCCATGGCTGACTTGGTCAAACGCCAGCAGTTCATCAAAGACTTGAACCAGTTCTTCGCCGACGAAAAAGTCTTGGCCGTCATCGACCACTATCGCTTTACTTCCGGCGGCGGCACCGTCTTTGTCCAGTCCGGCGGATCCTACAAGCCCGGCGAGACCACTACCGTTCCTCAGCTCGTCATGGCACTCGAACACTGGACCCGCATCGCCCGCCTCCTGCAACAGAAAAAAGACGTATCCCTCGAACTCAACGTCACCAACACCTTCTACGATGACGATCCCATGCAGTACGACACCATCGCCGAAATTCCCGGCACAGATAAAGACAAAAAAGATGAAGTCGTCATGCTGGGCGCCCACCTCGACTCCTGGCACACCGGCACCGGGGCCACCGACAACGGCGCCGGAACAATCGTGATGATGGAAGCCGTTCGCATCCTGAAAGCCCTCGACATCAAACCCCGCCGCACCATCCGCATCGGCCTGTGGAGCGGCGAGGAAGAAGGCTTGCTCGGCTCACAGGGTTACGTCGAACACCACTTCGGCTCGCGTCCCCACATGGACGAGCCCGGCATGAAAGACACGCCAACCCTTCTGCGCCGCGAAGCCGGCGAAGTTACCGTCAAGCCCGAGCAGGCAAAAGTCTCCGCCTATTTCAACGTCGATAACGGCACCGGCAAGATTCGCGGCATTTATCTGCAGGAGAACGAAGCCGTAGCCCCTATCTTCGAAGCCTGGATGAAGCCCTTCAAAGATCTCGGCATGACCACACTCACCATGCGTAACACCGGCGGCACCGACCACCAGTCGTTCGACGCGGTCGGCATCCCGGGATTCCAGTTCATTCAGGATCCGCTCGAATATGAGACCCGCACCCACCACTCCAACATGGACCTCTACGACCGCCTGCAGCCCGATGATCTCAAGCAGATCAGCGTAATTGTCGCCGGCTTCGTCTACGACGCCGCCATGCGCGACCAGATGCTGCCTCGAAAGCCCCTGGAGAAGCCACTGCCCAAAGCGCCAGAAAAGAAAGACGGCGACTAGCTAGGCGCTTTACGTGGAATCAGCTACGTTGCCCAACGTACCAGGGCGCGCTCACCGTGAAGATGCGCTCATTGCCGCGGGCTAGCAACACCCATTCGAGAAGCCGCCCGCGCTGATTGTGCAGAAAGTATTCATACCATTTGTCCTCCACTAGTTCCGGTATGACCACAACAATGCTGCGCGTCGGATTCTTCTTTGAAAGATCGAGAACGAATTGAACGACGGGCACGATGACGAAGCGGTAGGGTGAAGGCAGGACATGGAGTTGCGGTGGTTCCTTGCCTTCCGCGCGGAACGGTCGTTCCACGTAGAGTTCCCAATCGTCTTGCAGCAACTCGGAATGCTCGTTGGGCTCCACGTGCAACGCGATCACTTCCGGAGACAGCCGGGCCGCAAATTCAATTCCCATGCGTGTGATGTTGCTCCAGCGATCGATGGCGATTACCGCAATGGGATGCTGGCTCAGACCTGCCGCGTCCACGGGAACTTTGCAGGTAGTGAGCACTTTCACCGAATGGTAGTGGCGCCGGACCATCGAGAAGAGAAGAATCGTCAGCGGAATGAAAAGCAGCGTGATCCAAGCGCCTTCCACGAATTTCGCAACCAGCACAACGGCCGTCGTGGTGCCGGTGACAAGAGCGCCCAGTCCATTCACCATTGCACTCTTCACCCAACCGGGACCTCGATTTTTTCTCCAATGCATCACCATGCCGGCTTGTGAAAGCGTAAAAGCCATAAACGCGCCAACCGCGTAAAGCGGGATTAGCCGGTCAGTAACACCTCCGAAAGAGATCAGCACTCCCCCGCACAGCAGCGCCAGGACCACAATGCCATAGGTGTAAACCAACCGCCGTCCGCGATATCCGAACACGTGAGGAAGATAATTGTTTTGCGCAATAGCGCGACACAGCCGTGGAAAATCGGCAAAGGCAGTGTTTGCTGACAAAGACAGAACCACAAGGATCGACCCGATGGTCAGATAGTAAAACAAGCCTTTACCGAAAACCGCCGCCGTCAGCATGGAGAGCACGCTCTGGTACCCAGGCTGACCCGGATCTGTCGCCGCAATTCCATAAGCCTTCACCAGATACGAAATTCCCGCCAGCATCACGGCCAAAAGAAAAATAATCACCGTTAGAGTCCGCTGGGCGTTCTTCACCGTGGGCTCGCGGAAAGCCTTCACGCCGTTGCTCACAGCCTCTACTCCAGTCAGAGCCGTGCAACCGCTTGCGAAAACCTTCAACAGCAGCCAGAAGCTCACCGCTGCAGTCACCGCTGGCGCAGGCGGAAGCGCAACCGCTGGGGTGGGATGCCCTCCGCTGACCAGCACGCGGACCATACCCGCAAGGATCGTCACGAGTAGGGTGCCGACGAAAAGATAAGTAGGAATCGCGAAGGCAACCCCCGCTTCACGCACGCCCCGGAGGTTCACGATCGTGATGACGATCAGAATGCTCACACACAAAGAAACGGTGTGCGGCAACAATGACGGAACGGCTGAAACCAAAGCGCCAACTCCCGCAGAAATCCCCACTGCGGCCGTTAGAATGTAATCGGCCAGCAGCGCCGCCGCTGCCAGCAAACTGGCAGACGCTCCAAGGTTGAAACGCGCGACCGTATAGGATCCGCCGCCGGAAGGATAGGCGGCGATCGTCTGGCGATAAGAGAAATACACGATCACCAGCAGCGTGATGATGGCCGCGCTGATGGGAACGATATAACGAACGCCGAGCAGGCCCAGCGGAATCAGAAGAGTGAGAGCCGCCTCCGGGCCGTAAGCAGCCGAGCTCAGCGCATCGAGCCCAAAAATCGGTATGCCCTTGATCGGGCCGATCTGCTCGGCTCGTTCGTCGCTGGTTTTGATGGGCTTGCCGACAACCAGATCAAGTATGTTCATGAGGGAGCCAGAAGCCTATCGAAAACCAGGTCCGCAAACCTGCCGTTGCCAGCTATTTCACAAACGTCAGGCCATGCGGCACGGCCCATCGAAATACGTAAGCGTAGAGCATCACAATAATCCCAACGATCGAGCAAAGCGCCACCGAATGCCACGCCACAAACCGGAAAATAACCCCTTCATTCCCCACCTGCTCAGTCGCCGCCGTGGCAATCGTGATCGACTGCGCATCCACCATTTTCCCCATCACTCCCCCAGCACTATTGGCTGCGCACATCAGCACCGGATCGATGCCCAGTTGTTGGGAAGTAATTCGCTGCAAGCTGCCAAACAGCACGTTCGAAGATGTGTCACTTCCCGTAAGCGCGACTCCAAGCCAGCCCAGAAATGTCCCAAAGAATGGATAAAGCCATCCCGTCCTCGTGAAAGCCAGGCCCAGCACCGCGTCCAGCCCTGAGTAGCGCGTCACGTATCCCAGCCCCAGCATGAATGAGATCGCAATCATCGCCAGCCGCATGCGCACCAGCGTTCTCCAAAAGATCTTCATCAACTGCACGGGCCCCAGGCCCAACAGCAATCCGGAAACAATCGCAGCAAAGAAGCATCCTGTCCCGGTAGCGGAAAGCCAGTTAAAATCGTATCGCGCCGCCTCCGGCGTCGGCTTCGTAACAATCGGAGCCGCGCGAGAAATAGCATTATGCAACAGAGGCACGTCCCATCCCGCCGGACCCGGCCGCACTTTTCCATCCGGGAGCATCACCCTAAACGCCGGCGTTGTAGTCTGGTTCATCGCCAGTTTTATCTTCGGCAACCCCCACAGCAAAACAAACAGTGACAGGATCGCGAAAGGCATCCACGCCTTCAACACCTGTCCAGCACTGTAGCTGCGCGGTTTTACATATCCGTCGAATTCCGCCGCCGCCCATTCGCCGCCCGCACCGTCAGTAATTTTCCCCGTCGGCGCGGGAAGCGCCACCGGTTTGTCGTCATAATCGAACCGCCAGATTTTCTTCGGCTTCCAGAATCGCAGGAAAATCAAGGCAGCGACTATCGAAACCACGCCTCCCATAATGTCCACCAGATTGCTGTCCACGTAATTCGACCAGAAGAACTGGGTAAGCGCGAACGAGACCCCAATGACCAAAATCGCGGGAAATACTTCGAAGGTTTCTCTCCAGCTGACCATGGTCTTCACCAGCCAGAAAGGGACAATAACCGCAGTAAAGGGAAGAATCCGCCCAATCATTGCGCTGATGTCGGATTCCGGCAACCCGGCCACAGCCGCCAAGCTGTGAACCGGCGTGCCAATCGCGCCATAGGCCACCGGCGCCGTGTTCGCAATCAAGTTCAACGCAGCCGCATGAAAGGGCCTGAACCCCAGCCCGATCATGAACGCCCCGGCAATCGCCACCGGCGCACCAAAGCCCGCTGCTCCTTCAATAAACGCACCAAAACAAAACGCCACGAGCAAAACTTGCAGCCGCCGATCGGCGGTGATTCCGGCAATCGATTCCTTCATGATTTCGAATTGCCCGGTCTCCACCGAAATGTCGTAAAGGTAAACCGCCGCCAGAACGATCCACGCAATTTTCAAAACTCCGAACGCGACACCGTACGCGAAGCTCATGGCCGCCAGCGCCGCCGGCATCTTGAAAAAGATAATCGCAACCACCACCGCCGTCGACGCCCCGGCAATCGCGCACCAGTGCGGCTTCACCTTCAGCCCGGCCAGCAGCCCGAACAGAATAACGATAGGAAGCGCAGCAACCAGCGTCGAAAGCCACCAATGCCCAAGCGGATCGTAGATCTGAGTCCACTGCATAACCACCCCCTGGCGAACGGAGTCAGCTGCGTAACCGAGATCACTAATTAACTTGCTCTGAAAGTGCGCGGCTTCAGCCGCCCACTTCCCACCCCTTCGGAACATTCACATAAGACCGATCCAACTCCGCAACTGATGCGCATCCCAGCAGGCGCAAAGTCCGCTCCAGGTCAGTCCGCAAAATCTCAATCGCCCGGTCCACTCCCGCCTCGCCCGCAGCCGCCAGGCCGTAAGCATAAGCGCGCCCGCAAAGCACCGCCCGCGCTCCCATGCAGATAGCTTTCACGATGTCCCCGCCGCGACGAATTCCTCCATCCATCAAAACTTCGATGCGTCCTTTGACCGCTTCCATTACTTCCGGCAACGCCCGCAAAGACGCCGGAACCCCGTCCAGCTGCCGTCCGCCATGATTCGAAACTGAAATCGCCGCCACTCCTTCATCCATGGCATGCCGTGCATCATCGCCGGTCAGCACACCCTTCACCACAATCGGCCCTCGCCAAATCTCCCGAATCCACCGCAAATCCGCCCAGGTCACCGCCGACTCCGCGAGCGCAGCATTGATATCCACCAGCGCCATTTGCCCTTTGCCCGGCACAATGACATTCGGCAGTCCTGGCAAACCGCCATCCAGCAAATACCTCATCAGCCAGCCCGGACGCGACAGTATCTGCGGAAGATATGGAATTTTCTCCAGCGGTCCGCCGCTGATCAACTCCTTCAAGCCGTTGCGATGATCACGCTCGCGAATCCCCGACACCGGAGTATCAATCGTGACCACCAACCCGGAGAACCCCGCTACGCGCGCTCTTTCAATCGCAGCCTCCGCCGCCCCGCGCCCTCCCATCAAGTAAAGTTGATAAAAAACCGGACCTGTGGAACCCGCCTTCACATCTTCCAGTTTGTGTCCCGAAATTGTCGAAAGAATGTAGCCCGTGCCTGCCTTGCCCGCGGCCCGCGCCGCCGCCACTTCCCCTCCGGGATGCATCAGCCGGCTATACCCCACCGGCGCCAGCAAGAACGGTAGCGCAAGATCAAAGCCCAGCACCCGCGTCCGCAAATCACAACCCGCAACCGCCACTGCATGCCGCGGCCGAAAGGTCACGTCATCAAATACTCTGCAATTCTCCCGCAGCGTGACCTCGCCCTCGGCCCCGCCATCCAGATAATCAAAGACAGGTTTCGGCACCCTCTCCCGCGCCATCGGCCGGAAGTCCTCAATGCCCACCACCCGCGGCGACGCTACAGATCGAGAGCCCCTCGTCATCTGCATTTCCAATATCTGCGATGTATGCGTCCGGAATTCTGAAGCAGCCCGATATCCTACCACCGCGCGAACCGCCGACGAACCAAAATTTCCCGAGCATTCGCGACACCGATGCATCCCACCTATGGGGCATTCGTCCGAGCAAGTCGGATCGCACCCGCCAACTTCCCACAACGCGATCTTACGATTGGCAGCCTGGAAGCAACATCACGAGTCCCAGCACTAGAAGGACCGTCACGCAGGTTGTCTAAGCGAGAAAGCCCCGCTCGCGAGAGCGGAGCCTTCGATTTGGGCTGGAACAGTAACCACTACCCGGGACACTTAGCGCTTGCCGCCGTGTCCGCCGCCACTGTGACCTCCACCGCCGCTGTGTCCACCGCTGGCATGTCCACCACTGGCATGCCCGCCGCTAGAGTGTCCGCCACCATACGAACCGCCGGAGAACCCACGCCCCGATGCTCCATGCGAATAGGATCCGCGCGACTCACCGCCACGGCTGCTGTTGAAACCACCAGCGCGCGGCGCGCTCGATCCGCGTCCAGCGAAAGCTCGTCCGCCGCCAGCGAATCCCCGGTTACCCGCGAAGGCTCGGTTACCCTCGGTCCCCCGGTTAACGGCTGCCCCATGATTGCTGCCGGCGAAGCCGTGAGACGCTCCCGCGTAGCCTCGAGATGCGCCTGCGTATCCGCGACCTGTTGAGCCAAATCCGCGCGAACCGCGGTCCGCAAATCCGTGCGCCCCGAATCCGCCATGCGCGGAAGAGAATCCTCGATAATTTCCGTGCACAAATGCGGCGTGGTTATAAAACGCTCCGCTGCGGAAGGCATAAGGATGTCCGCCGAAGAAGATTCCACCATGGAAGCCCCATCCGAGGCCCCATCCATGCCATCCCCAGCCGAAGCCGAAGAACGGCCAGAGCGGGAAGCCAATGCCGAACGAAATGCGCGGGCCGCCGAATCCCCACCACGGATAGAACCCGGGCCACAGGCCTACAGGATATCCGTACACATACGCCGGGTTGTAAGTGGGCACATACACCACATCCGGATCAGTCGGCTGGATGTCTACATTCGACCCGTCCTCGTACACGCGCTCTTGAGGCGTACTCCGCAGATTGCCCGCGTCATAAGCCTTGTGACGCATGTACTGGATCGCCTGCATCACGTCATCCTGCTGGTTCTGATAGGCCTGGCCAAGCTCAGAGGTCCACGACAAATCCCTATCCAGGTTCGCGAGCACCGTGGGAAACTCTACCAGGGCCTTCACGCTGGGGTCCCAATCCTGCTGTTCCGCTTCCTGGGCCAGATCTTTTCCCTTCAGTTGCGGGTAGTCCCGTACCATCCGGTCCGCCTCTACAATCTGCGTTGGATACGCTGACGCAGCCAGTATTTGCGCCACAAGCGCATCCGGATACAACGCAATTGGAGCTACCAGCTTATCTAACTGATCCGAAGGCAATGATGTGTATTGCCTTTGAGTCGGCCCCGTTGGAGGAGGAGGAGGCGGAGGAGGCGCCTGCGCCTGGTCTTGGTACGTACCTTGATCTTGCGGCGGTGGAGGCGCGACAGCCGGAGGCGCGCTCTGGTCTGGCGCATTCGACTGCGGCGCGTTGTATTGCGGGGTGGTCTGCTCCGGTGGTCCTTGATCGGCCGGAGCTTGATCGACTGGAGCGCTCACACCTGCTGAGGGCTTGTCCGTCGACTGATCTTGCGCCACCAAGGAAGTGCCAGTCCCGAGCGCCATTGCGGTCGTCAACACCGCGGCAAGAAGCGTTTTAGATAATTTGGCTTTCATAAATGTCCCCCCAGAATTCCTGTTACTAGGTTGAACCCTGGAAACGGGAGAGAGTTCCGTTCTTTTGATTGACTTAAACCGGTTGATTTCAGCCAGGTGCGGTGGATTTCGCGCAATAAACACGCTTGCAGCGAGAGGACAAACTGCAGTCTTTCTGAACTACGGTAGCTGCGAGGAAAAGTTTTTACTAGAGTCGGGTTCTGCCGCTTCCCGGCGGCCGCATAACCATCACCCATGAACATCCATGGGGAGGCGTCATCGGCGGACATGCGCGAGGAGGTAGTGGTTGTTCAGTTTCTCGTCAGGACACCTTCCGCAGGCGCTCGAGACTCCTGTCCAGACTTGAAAGTTGAACAAAGGTCACAGTCCCCCACCAACACGTGGGAGCAATCGGCGGCGCCGGCCCCGTGCGCCGCATCGAGTTCTGCGGCGAGCTGAGATTTTAAGCCGCGTGCCGCATTCTCCAGTTCAGCTTTTGCCCGCGCCACGTGGCCCAGGATTGCGTGCAGCCGTGTTGGGCCTAGCACCAAGAGCCCAATGAAAAGCACAAACAGGATTTCCATGCCGAATCCCACGATTCACCCCTTGGTTGCGTTTTGCTCGTTAGCGACACTCGTTGTTATGCTGGCCGGCTTCTCTTCATCGGCTTTCATTGCTGACTTGAAGCCGCGAATACCCTCCCCAATCCCTTTGCCCAGCTCCGGAAGCTTCTTAGGTCCGAACACTAACAAAGCGATTCCGAAAATGATCAGCAGATGCATCGGTTGAAACAGACCTTCTAACATATATGCTCCTCAATATCTCGTCGAAAGACGTGGAAACGATGCGTGGTTGGTGAAAGGCAGGCGCCGCGACCGGTGTATGAGTGCGGCGCCCCCACTTAGACAACAAGCTATCCGCAAAAAGCGGACGGTTAGGGTTCAGATCACTACGCTAAGCGCACCGCGGCATCGGCTTCGACAGCCATCGCTCGCACTGTTTTGAGGAACTGCTGGCTTTGGCCGATGAAAAGCCCATCTTGCGTGAAGCTTTTGATCGTTGCCACGGCGCCGCCAAACTTATCGGTCAGCGGACGAATGATCGAGACCGGGGGAAGGTGGGGCCTGAATTCAGTAGGAACAGGGAAGATCAGGCTGGGCTGGATCAATGGGTTAAGTGGGTTGAAGAAATTGGGAAATGTCAGTCCGGAAATGGAGTCTGTAAACGGCGCCACCATGGGTTGCACCGCGTTGCCGGAAAAATCAACCCATTCCAAAAAATGAGCGATCTCGTCTCCACCAATGCCCAGGGTGATCTGAAGCACTTCCGGATCCGTCACCTTTTGACTGAGGGCGGCGTAAAGGCTCGAACCGCCTTGCTCGATGTATCCGAAGTGAAACGCGGCTACATTCGCGATTGCCTGAATGTGTGCGTTGCCGGGGACGTTGAAAGTGGGATCGATAACGCCGAAATCTTCGTCGGTTCTGGGAATGGCGGTAACCCCTTTGAGAGTGATCGCCTGTGGAAAAGTTGCGCCAAGGTCCGGATTGGTCGCACTTCGGTAGCGCACGTACCAACTGGTGTCGACGTTGAGCTTCATGAGGTTCGTCAGCCGCCCAATGCCCGTTGATCCTTGAGCGGTGCTTCCCGGCAAAGTTTCGAACTCGTCGAAGTTCACCGGCTCGGCTCCTCGGGACTCGAGATAGGCATTGAGGAAGGTGGCATGAGTGAGTTCATCCTTCCAGTTGCTGGTTATGTATTGAGGACCGTCCCCGTCGAGGTTCGACAAGGCCACCTGGTAGTTGTTCAAGGTCTGGTTAGGTTCAACCTCAATGGGTGGATTTATGCCGATACCACCGAGCTCCGCGTACTGAGTCCAAAGGTCTGCTTCGATCAGTTCTGCTGCTGCTAGAAAACGGAGAATGGCGATATCGCCCTTATTGAGAGATCCGCTTGACTGAGTCTGGCCCTGTGCGCGGGCCAGGGGTCCAGTTGCCAACAAACCGGCGCCCACTGCTGCGCCTCCTGCCAGAAGCCCGCCTTTCAGAAAAGAACGGCGGTCCACTGGGCGACTAATGCTGTAGGGGTGAAGCTTTTTCTTCATTTTCGTGCTCCAATTCCTTTGCTTATGATTTTGTTCCAGCAGTACTGTGGGTTAGACGCCACGATCAATGACGAGATACGCAGGGAATGTCATTTGATTGTCAATTCTTGGGACCGCAATGACAAAAACCAATGTTGGACAGAGAGTCATGTTGAACATCACGCGATACCGATATCTCGACTTTCCCCGGCTGCGACTCCTTCTGTATGTAAAACTCCGTTAGTCGACCTTTATTCCCGAATTACAAACAAAAGTGTTTTCAAATAGAACAGCCTGGGTTCCACTTACTCTGCAAATCCGCGTTACTTGGACTCAGTTATTGCAGTTGGACAATCCGTCGAGACTGGAGGTAATAGATAAAAAAGGACGGAAAAAGAGGCGACCATCCTCGAGAGGTCGCCTCGTTGAAGCATTCGGATTAGAAGACTCTCTTCACTTCAGAAGATCAGCTTCAGGCCGAAGAGCAGTTGTCGTCGTCCGATGCCGTCGGTATTGACGTTGCCGGCAAACGTCGCGCCTCCGTTGGAATTGAAGGCCGTGCTCTGGAACCTCCCCGTTGCGGCGTCGTCCAGAACGGGATCGGGAACACCAAGAAACTGCGTGTTCATGATGTTAAACGCCTGCGCCTGGAACTGAGCCGTCACCCGCTCGTTGATCTTGATGTTCTTGAAGACCGCGAGATTGGCGGTACTGATGGGTTGCCCGCGAAGTGTGTTGCGGCCTACTCCTGCGTATGGTGTGCCCACGACTTGGGCCGCAGTTGGATCGTTATGGATCCAATGCGCGCCAGTAATGGGCGTGACTGCACATTGGTTTTTCCCACCGCCACTCCCAAGACATGGGTCTGTGAAACTGACCAGTGTGCCGAGAGGCAAGGCCGTGCCTCCGGCAGTTGGACACGTCGCGAGAGTTCCGTCGCAATATTGCCCCACCGATGCAATTGGCAAGCTCGCGTTGCTCAGAATGGGTCGGCACGCATCAAATGTTCCCTCAAAATTAGCGGTCGGATCGCAGAGGCTGCCGTTCGCGTAACGCTGTATGGCGGTGAAAGGCTGTCCTGATGTGTAGCGGTAGGTGGTGTTAACCTGCCACCCGCCCAGCAGATGCCCGGCAACCCCCTGCTGTCCTTTATAAAACGGCAGATCGTACACGATGGCCACGCCGACTATATGCGGGAAGTCCGTGCCTGAGTCGCCACGTTCAGGTGCGCCAGTCGCGAACGGATCCTGCGCATACGCTAGTGTGTTTCCCCCAGCGATCGTGCTGAAAACCTCGCTGGCATTGTCGATCGCCTTGCTATAGGTGTAGGAAGCGGTGGCGCTCACGCCGCGCCAGGCGGCAATTCGCAATTCGCTTTGCAGCCCGTTGTAACTGGACGACGCTGTGTTGGCATATTCAGTTACATTGCTGAAGTTACAGTTGACATTTCCGGCTTGGAAACCCGGCGCCCCTGACGTTGCGCAGGGTGTCAAACCAGCGGGGATCACGTTCTGAAACCCAGCCTGGATGAGCGGACCCAGCGCCGGATTTCCGTTCAACTCCTGGAACTCATGGACAGTGTGGTTGCCCACATAGCGCACTTCGCCAACGATCCGGCTAGTGAAGGAGCGCTGCAGGCCGAAGTTCCATTGCTCGGAGTAGGGGTTGCGGAAGTTGGAGGGCACCTGCGTTTGGTTGGCAAAGCCGGGGTTTCCGACTGGAGCCAATGGCTGCAGGAACGGGATTACCTGCGTTCCGAAGAACCCGCCTGTGGGCAAGCCCGTGGACTGCCCGCCTACGACCGGCCCCAACGTAGCAAAGTTTACCGAAGGTGCGGAAGTTGCCACATTCAAGAACAGGTTATAGAACGCGGGATCGTATGCAAGGCGAAAGCCGCCCCGGACAACCGTCTTATCATCGCCGAACATTTTCGGAGTCCAGGCGAAACCCACGACCGGAGCAAAATTATGCAACTGGTTAGGAACGGACGGCACAGTGGTCTGACTTAGAGGAAGGTTAGTAGACCACAGCGGGAGCGGCCCCATCTGCTGGGCCACCGACCGTTGGTGCAACAGATTGATGGCCTGTTGATACCAGTCCCATCGAATGCCGAGGTTCAGAGTCAGGTTGCTCTTTACCTTCCAGTCATCCTGCACATAAAGTCCGAGATCCCACTCCGTGAACGGAAGAATGGGGCTACCCAGTGCGATCTGTGTTTCAGAAGGATTGTTAGCGATCAGGTCACTGAAACTCGGGAACACGAATTGTCCATTGTTTAAGGGCAGAAAAACGTTCGGGGAGCGCTGCTGGTCAAGCTCGCCGCCGAACTTGATGGCGTGAGGACCTTTCAGCAGAGACGCATTATCCTGCAGTTGGTAGACGTTGATGATGCGCCCTTGCGGAAACCCGGGGGTTACGCCAAAGCTCACAGAATCTTGCGCTGCCGACCCGATGAGAGCCACGTTGGTGGGGCAATCGGTAGGGGAGTTAGAGTTGCAAGTTGGGAAGGATTGCTCCTGGAAGAATACGCTGGAGCGCGAATAACTGAAGCGCACCTGGTTTACGAATGAATTGCTGAAGTTCCGCGCCCAGTCCAAGCCGATCTGCTGGCTTAGTGCCGGAATATCTTGATAGTCCCCCACATCGATCCCGTTCCCGTCGTTGACCCCGCCATTAAACGTCTTCTGGTAGATGTAGCGGATAAACAGGTTATCCTTATCGGTCAACTTGAAGTCGACTCGTCCCGTAGCTTCGTAGTCGTTGAACGGGCTGGGTACGAAGCGTGAGATGCTACCGAATTGAATAGGCGTGCAGCCGTTCGTGCCCGCGCTTCCCGCGCCGCACGGAAACGCAACCCCTGTGGCCGGATCAACCTGGTTCGTCACCAGCACATTTTGCACGTTGGAGAAGGTCGGATTACCCGCGGTGACCGCATTAGGTCCAATAGTGCTCTCAACCAACCCAATCGGACTCCCGGGAAACGCCGCTTGCAACTGCGTTACACCCGTTGGTGTGGGCACAAGGTTGGGCGCCGAGGAACTGGGCGAACCGGCAAAACGCTGGCGCTCGATGTTGCTTGAACCGAAAAACCAGATTTTGTCTTTCTTGATCGGACCGCCCACGCTGCCGCCGAAGCGGTTGTCCACGAAGCCGGGAACCGTAGGCGCAGTGCAACCCGTGGAGGGAGATACTCCCGCGGGGCAAAATCCGAATAGCGGACTCTTCTCCTGGTTTTCCAGAGAATCAAAGATTGAACCTTCCCAGAACTCATATCCCGTTCCGTGGAATTGATTCGTACCCGCCTTCGTGACATAGTTCACGACTGCCCCCGTGTTGCGGCCGAACTGAGCATCGTAGTTAGTCACCACCTGCACCTCGGCGATGGCATCCTGGTTACCGAAGGCAATCGAGGGGCCCGCGATCGAGTTGTCGTTGTTGCTTTGCCCGTCGAGCTGGAAGTTGTTGGAGCGAGCGCGCTCACCGTTTACCGAAATCTCGGCGCCGTTGTTGTTGCTGAAACTGGCATCACCGGCAGTGGCGACACCGGGAATGAATAGCGCCAGCGAGTCAAACGTATTCCCTACCGGCAGGCTGCTTACTTTCTCCGCGCTGAAGGTTTCTGAGATCTGGTCCGTAGTGGACTCCACCAGGGGTGGGGCGCTTTCCACCGTGACTGTTTCCGTAGCCGAGCCTAATTGCAACTTGACGACGGCTAGCGCGGTATCCTTACCTACTTCCACAGAAACATTGTTGGCCTCATAGGGTTGAAAGTTGCCGGCTTCAATGCGAAGGCTGTACGCCCCGGGTGGCAAATCCCGAAGCGCAACAAGACCCGCTGAATTTGTTTCTGTTTTGAACTCCCGGTTCGTATCCACTTGCCTGGCAGAGACTTTTGCGCCAACCACAACCGCACCCTGAGGATCCTGCACAACGGCTGAGATCGAGCCCGTGACAATTCCCTGAGCAAGAGTAAATATAGACCCGAAGACTATCAGTCCTAGAACCAATACCGAAGCAAATGTAACTCGGAAACTAGCAGTGGACCATTGCTGACCGCCATCTTTCATTTTAATGCTCCAATTTGCTTATGATTTTGTTCCAGCAGTAACCGTAGACGCAGCGAGCAAGCGACGAGATACAAGACAAATGTCATTTAATTGTCACTTCTTGACACTTCCCATGGCACTCGCGGTGGAATATTCAGATTTGGAGTGAGTCGACGACTAAGACGAGATACTCTCGTCGTCGCCTGTGACTTAGATCTCGCTGTATGTTCAACTCACCCATTAGGCTTTTATTCCACAATGGCACACAAATGGCCGTCTTCGGCAAGACGGGCTCTTGAGCCACCTCAGTCGATCGGTTTGGACACTTTAGGATTGACTGCGAGATCTCCGCCGTGATGAATGGCACCTAGACGGAGCCCGTTGCGCGCTCACGCGTGGAGGTCACCATCCATGCCACTCCGATACTGATGGCATAGAGTGCGATCATGGGACAAGCGAACAGGCACATGTTCAGGATGTCAGCGGTGGGTGTGACGATTGCTGCGATAATAAAAATGACAAGGATCGAGTAGCGCAGATTACGCAACATCCACCGCGCTGTTATCAGGCGCATCAAAGCCAGGAAGAACACGAGAATTGGCATTTCGAAGATCAGTCCGAGACCAACGATAATTGTCACAAACAGTTTTGTGTATTCTCCAATCGTTATCATCGGCTGAAATCGCTGTCCGTAGCCGATTAAGAAGTCCAGCGACGCCGGGTAAACCATCTTGTAGCCAAAAAGCCCTCCGGCCATGAACAGAGCAACCGTACTGAGTAAGAACGGCATAACATATCGCTTTTCCTTGCGATAAAGTCCGGGGGCGATGAACAACCACAATTGATAGAATACAAATGGAGACGCCGCGAATAACCCACCTACCAGCGCGACCTCAAGATAGAGATTGAAGGGCTCAGTTGGGTTTAAGTACACCAACCCACCCGCGATCCCGTGGTGATGTAGCGCCCCAATGATGGGTTGCTGCATTAAGCCGAAAATGCGATCTGCAAAGGACCAGCATGAGATAAATCCGACAAGTACCCCAAGAACCGAGAAGATGATTCGTTTCCTCAACTCCTCCAGATGCGCCAGGAGTGACATGGAGTGAGCGCGTCGTGTCTGTCCGAAAGCGTTTGCATCAGCCATTGAAAGCCTTTTCTGACCTGCGATCGTTTTGAAAGGCATCGCTGTCGGTGGCGCCGTCGATTATCCGAGAATCATTCAAGCGTGCGTCACTGATTAGAGCGTACGAGAACTTCTTTCGAGTCGGTGGGAGTTCATCACCGTAAGCAAAACAGAACGCTATGACGAGCATTGTGGTGAGGCCCGTAAGCGCGTAGGACGTTAGTTCCACCATTCATGCCTCCCGTCCATCTCGTTGGCGCTTCTTGTCGGCCAACGCAAACCAACAGGGATCAACAGATCGCCCCTGGACAAGGGCGCACCGGAGTGCGCCCTTGTCGGGGCGTTTGCTTTAGTGAATGGAAACGGTTACGGCGGCAGTTTGGCTCAGAGAGCCGGATGTGCCGGTCACCATCACAGTGGTCTGCTGAGACGAGGGCGTTGCTGAGTTTGAACTGCTGCCGCATCCCAGCGCGAACAGGGAAACGAAAAGCATCAAGCCCAGCAGGCTCATCCACGCAATGCTCTTGCGGGTCAGCCGTTTGCGTTTGCCAGTCGTGAGAAGCGTCCCGAACAGTCCCAGACCAGGCAACAGGGCCATCATGCCGGGCACGTTGTAGCCCGTCGGGGGCGGCGTCGAGACGGCAGAAATGGTTAAGGTGGAGGACGAAGTGCCCCCGGGTGAGATTGTTGAAGGACTGAAAGCACAGGTCAAACCAGCAGGCGCACTGCAGGTAAGAGTAATCTGACTGTTGAATCCGTCAACCGCAGCGGCGCTGACCATGACGCTAGCCGAACCACCGGGATTGACGGTCGCGCTCTGGGCCGAGAGGCTTAGAGTGAAACCTGGGGCATTCGCCGCAGCCACAGGGATGAGGCTGGCGAACACAGCCGTTGCGCTTCCTCCAGCTGGGAAATTGGGTTGGCCGGCGCTGCCTCCGGCGGTGATATAGAGAGTGCCTGCAGTGCCTGGATCATTATTGGCGCCGCCGCCTCCTCCAAACACCATGTCCCACAAGCCGGGGTTGACCAACACCTTGCCGGATGAGTTCGAGAGCTGGCCCTGAAATTTCCCGGTCGTGTCGAATGCACTAATAGTGCCGTCACCGAAATTCCCCACGAGGATATCGCCGGCGAACGTCCCGAAGCTGGCCGGAGCCTGCACCACGCCCCAGGGCGCGTTAAGGTTATTATTCGCGCCCGCAGCGACGAACGTGCTCACAAACTTCCCCGTTGAATCGAAGATATCCACCTGCCCAGCACCAGCGCCGGGGACGGCATCGTGCTTCGGAGTATCCTGCATTGCGTACGCCACATAGATCTGGTTACCGATGACGTGGATGCCGTGGGGAGCGAAACCAGCGGGAAGGTTTGGATCAGTGAACGAGCCGCCCAACGAAGTGAGGGCGTAGTTCGAATCGTAGACGTCTACCTTGCCGCTGTTGAAGTTGGCCGCCAATAGGTTGGTGCCGAGCAAGGCGAGACCTTTGTAAACCGCGCCGCTGGCGGAATTATCCTTACCGATGATTGCAGTGTTGCTCGAACCGTTCCAGAAGACGACAAGGCCGTCCTCGGTGTCGAAAATGAAAGCGCCACCACTGAAGTAGGAGCCGCTGCCGTTGGCCACAGTTCCCGTCGGACAACCGGGGCTGCAATTACCATTTGGATTGCTTGTTGCTCCCGGGTATGGTCACGATCAGCCCGGTGTCTTTGTTGCCATTTTGGTCATATAGCGTGGAGACGCCGCTGTTGTTGTCGGCGATCCAGAAATCTTGGCCAGGAAGAACCGAAATCCCCCAGGGGTTCAACAGTTGTGGGTCTGTGGTGGTGGCTACACCAGTAACATTAGAGACCAGGTTCGTCTGGGAATAGCCAGCCTGCTGCGCCCACAACCCCGACGGAATCGTCAACGCCGTGAGCAAACCGAATAACAAGAGTGCTTTTTTCATGTTGTCCTCCTTAATTTTCTTTATGATTTGTACGACGTTGCTGAATACCGCTCTTTTTTCTTCTACCGTGAAGCTATCGTTGTGGAATGAAGGGGGAATTCGGGTTCGACTGATGTGCTTCTTATCCCGGAACTCCCCCCACAACCGTATGAATACTGATGTGGTCTTCGACTTAGTTAGTGCCACCAGAGGATACGGTGCCTTGATCCTTCGCCTGAGCCAGCGCAACCATCGCCTTCGGTAATGCAAAGGTATAGATGCCTCCCGGTGTGTCAGCCTCGGTCAGGAAGTGCGTGCCCCCTACACTCTCGAAGCTAAGCTTCAGCACCTTCGCGGGAGTCCCATCTACAACCATGGGGAGCGCAAAAGCTCCATGGCCATAGTTGCGGATTGCGATGCCTGAAGATGCGTCGGCAGAGATGCGGCCAACCGTGTACGTGCCCGCGGGCAGAGTCGCGCCGCCAGCAACGAATTCAAACGGAACTTTAACGCTGACTCCCTCGGTGTCCTGAGCGTTGGCAGTTACGCCTACCCCAAGCAGGCAAGTCAGAGTAAGTACAGCTGCAAAGTATGATTTCTTCATAGTGTCTCCTTATTGAAATGGTGTTACTTACTTCTTCACCGGTGATAACTGCGATCGTGAGACTATATTCCGCACATTATTAGCTAGCTCACTTATCAACTGCTTTCACAAGGTATGAGAGTTAGACGCGACGATTACAGGGTGGGATGCGAATGGGATGTCATTTGATTGTCAACTCTTTGTCGAGATCTCGTAAATATGTGGTGGGAACATCGCTGGGGGTGGGCGGAACGCGCACTTCGATATACAGCTGGGTTACGTCAGCGTGAACAAATCAAACATTGTTGAAGTAATTGTCGATATTCTCAGTAGTTCCCCTGACTGGTCATCACAGGCATATTCGACTCGGCGACATTCATCGAGGGTGATCGAGGTATCGAGCTGCGCAAGCACTCGGCAAAAAGACCAAGGATCCGGCCTGTTTGTCTGCCTGAGGGGAACAGCTGCTTCCGCGCGGTGTGGGTCTGCCTGCTGAAGTACTTGGTCAGGCCTTCGCGAAGCTGCAGCCGAGCTCGCCATAGCCGCGCTTTCACCGCCGTCTCACTCACGTTCAGCACCTCTACTGTCTGATCGATGGTGAGCCCTTCAATATCCCGCAGTACAAAGACCGTCCGCAAGATTGGGCTTAGCTCTTGCAGGCACTTGATCAGGATGGCTCGTAATTCAGACGCCCAGTAGAGCTGCTCAGGATTAGGGGCCCAGTCAGTGACCTCTATTGGAAGAATGTCACCCTCCGCCTGAAAATCATCATCCAGGGACGCCTCTTTTGTGGCGCGTTGCTTTCGCAGCTTCATCAGCGACTGGTTCACAGTGATGCGAATCAGCCAGGTGGAGAATTTGGAATCCTCGCGGAATGCGGCCAGGTTCTGGTACGCCTTCAAAAAGGCCTCCTGAACCGCATCCTGGGAATCTTCCTTGTTATGCGTAACGCTTTGAGCAATTCGGAGAAGTTTGCGATCGTAGCGCTTTACGAGTTGCTCGAAAGCCGTAACATCTCCATCCTTGCTGGCGTGGACAAGATCCAGGTCATCGCTTTCCGCTTCCTTCACTGCGAACTGTGCCGAGTCTGTAGTCATATTTGTACACTTGACGCGGCTAGGCGTTCTTTTCGAAACGCACTGCCTACGCCCTCCAAAAAATCTGCGCTCACTGCACCACGACTTTGCCGGTCATCTTCGGGTGAATCGTGCAGTAGTACGGATACGTCCCCGCCTTGGTAAACGTGTAGGAAAACTTTTCATCCGTATCCAGCACCTTGGATTTGAACACACCCTCTGTACTGACCGACGTATGGGGAATGTCATCAGCGTTTGTCCAGGTAACAGTCGCCCCGACAGGTACTGTGATCGTCTGCGGCCCGAAAACGAAATTATCGATTTTCACTGCTGCGTTTGCCGCGGGGGCCTGGTCATTCGCCTTGACGCTCGGCGATACGGCGAACAACAGCAGCATCCCGATCAGTACCGGCATCGCCATGCCTGCAGCCCAAATATTTTTCCTTGCCATTGGCTTGTTTCCTTTCTAGTTTGATGTTCGTGCATGATTCTTATTTTTATGGAACGGATCTGCCTTCAGCTCTAGCCAGCGATCGAATCAACTACCGCCGAGGCGTCACCTGCATTCCCTGAAGCCGAGGCACCCGAGTCCCCAAGTGGCGAATCGACAACCGCGAGGCTGCGGCCACTGACCAGATAGTTCACGTCAGTAATGCCCAATACACGCTGCAACTGATCGGCCGGCACCTTCATAGGTCCGGCTGATGGCGCGGATCCCGGCGCGGGTTGCGGAAATGCCGTCGACATCGCGGTGTGGAACGAAACCTTTCCTTCCACCTTCTGCATGATCTGGTGAATATGACCGTTTAACACTGTCACGGAACCGAAACGCTTGACGTAAGACAAGGCTTGTTCGCTGTCGTCGGTTCCCCAGCCCCAATCGGGATAGATGGTCCACAGCGGAATGTGGGCAAAGAGCACGATCGGAGTGCTGGTCGAGCGCCCCTTGAGATCGTCCTCAAGCCACTCCAGTTGTTCGTGACCGAGCGAACCCATGCCTCCAGCTTTCAAATTGGCGACGTTTACCAAACCGATGAAATGCACACCTTTGTGATCGAAGCTCGACCACCCCGTTCCCTTCGTACCTTTCCCGTAGCGCTGGAGATATTGCTCGCCGTTGTCGGTCAGCATGTCGTGCTCACCGGGAACAAAGAAGATCTGTTTCGCTGACACTCCTTTTAACACCTGGTCCAGCGTATCGAACTCACTTGGCTTCGAGAGCTGACTTAAGTCGCCGGTGTGAATGATGAAATCCGGCGTGTGGGGCATGGCGTTGATCTTGTTGATCGCCGTCTGCAAAGTCGCGGTCACGTCCGGATTGGCTGGTTTGTTAAAGCCAATGTGGCTGTCGCTGATCTGTACAAAGCTGAAGTCCGCACCTTTGGCGGTGTCTTTGCCGTGGCCTTTGGCGAAGGCCCGAGACACCGGAATGCCGCCGCTCATGGTCCATACCAGGCCAGTGCCCGCCCATGCCATGCACTTCAAAAACCCGCGACGGTCGACTCCGTCGTTGTTGAGGTCTTGCAACTTCTGATCGATAAGATCGTGCCTATTCTCCGCCATCTTGCCCCTCCTTGATTTTTCCTGCGTCCTGAGTTGATAACTGGCACGAGTCCCTTTTATTCCCGACAAAGTCAGGCGCCGACCATGCATTTGTGAAGAGGGGTACCGGCTCATTTAACACTGGATTAGAACCACGTCACTCTTCCCAGTGAAGAAGGTAACCTTGGCGAGGGTTGCTGTTGTCAGCAAGATGTAACGGCTGTGTAAAGTTCAGTGAAGATTCGTAGCAATTATCTATTTGTCGCACGAATGCAGGTCAGAAGGCGCGTGATCGTCAAGTAACTTATCGGCTGGGCGCACAGAACGCGCCTGAGTTTGTAAAGAGCTACCGCAAACCCACGACCAACCATATCTAAGACCGATTTATTCTGTTGGGTTGCCTATCGGCTTACTTTGCCCTAATCAGGACCGATCGGGACGCCTAACCGGGTCCGTTTACGCCGCTCAGAAAACCGCCCAAATGCCCGGTCACCGCAACCACGCCGACCGCCAGAACCTCAACCACAAGGCGGTAACTCGGCAGGAATGCAGTCAGTCGTCGCGCGCGGAAATGCACCCACCACACCAACCAGATCATCACGGTCGAAACACACGCCATGACAAGGTGCAGCAATAGGATGCCCTTCAGTTTCTGTCCTTCGAGTTGGAACTGCCACGCGAGTAACCCAGTAGCGAGAACCGGAACAGTCGAAATTGCCGCCATGAGTAGGTTGTAGTATGCCGCGTCCGCCAGGCCTCGGCGCTTCGTCCACTGTGCGATAAAATCGAACGCCACCGCCGTGATGAACAATGCGATTGGAAAATGGATCAGCACGACATGTTGTGCGTGCTTGGCTAAGAATACGGTTTGAGGATCGAAAGGATTTACTATCACCATACCTCTTCCAGATTTGCACCTGCGCTCATCTCACTCTGATTTCACACGGGCAGTAAAAGTCCTCACCCCCGCGAAAGGAGAGGACCAAACGCGGGGGTGAGGCTCGCACACGCTACGGTAAGTAGTAGCGGAACGAAGTAAAAATCATTCCATCTAGCCCGTGCGGCTCTCCGCCGACCCCCGACCAGGTGTTCCGGTCTACATAGGAAAACTGCGGTCCCCACTGGATGCGGCCGCGGTTCACTTTTTCTCTCGATCCGTCATAAGGCTTGAACCAGACGCCGAAGGTGCCCTCGATCAGCACCCGCGTGTCCGCCGTACAGCTCGAAAGGCCGGCAGGAGTGAACCCGTTGTTGACCGTCGGCGCGATTTCGGTGAAGCAGCCGGAATTGCTGAACATGGGCGATCCGTAGCCCACGTTCTTCCCGGAGATGGGGTCGAAATCCGATGCCCGTCCCGCATACTCAGCGCCGGCGTTCATGTAAATGTCCAACTTCGGCCCGTGCCACTCGAGAGTTCCCAGAGCCTGGTAACTCTTGATCAGATCGAGGGTTCCGTCAGCGTGGATGGAAGCATCGGGAAGGCCGCCCGTACCATAGCGGCCGACTCCACTGCCGCCGAAAGCGTGCAGACCAAAGTCGAGGTGCTTGTTGTCGAACGACCAGCGGGCATTCGCGCCAATGCCGCCGCCGTTTTTCGAAGCGTTGCTGGCTCCAAGAGCGTTCGGGCCCGCAACCGTGCTGCCGCCGCAAAGTGTGGTGCTGCTGGCCACTTCCCCGCAGGGAAACACACGGTCGCGGAACCGGCTGTATACTCCGAACACTTCGTAATGTCCGAAGCCGGGTTCAAAAGCCAGCTTCGCAATGACATCGGGTGAAGGATTAAACGAGTAGTTGGCGATGTTGGCACCGGCGCTGGTGGCGGCGGCATTGAAAAGGCCGCCACTGGCGCCGGCGGAACCTAACAGAAAATTGTCACCATTATTGTGAGTAGTTAAAGTGGCTTGCGGATTTTCTACCGCCACCGCCAACCACGCCTTGTTGTTGAAGCTCTTGGCGAGGCGAAGCCCATATTGTCGTGCCCAGCTGAAACCGACGGTATACTGCGCGTCGATCGTCATCGGAATAGCTTCGGAGCGGTTATCCACACCATGCTTGGTCTCCGTGACCAGGCTCCACATTTGTCCGCCGGTGAAGGTGAAACCATTGTCGAGCGCGACCTGCCCAAAAGCTTGGCGTTGACGCAGCGAGTAGCTGTTGCTCTGGTTATTGTTCGAACTCGCGGCCGCCGACAGGAAATCGGCTTCGACGTAGCCGGAAAGAGTCGCGCTCTGCAGGTGTCCCTCCGCCAGCATGGAAATACGCGACTGACGGCCCGAACCGAAGAATTCGGAAAGACTGCTTTGCGAAGCTCCCGGCACAGTCACTGAATTGAAGGGAGTGTTCACGTCGGCGGCTAGCGCTCTGGATCGCCTCACGAATTCAGCAGCGAGGAAGCCGCCTGGAGTGATGGTGATGCCCTTGTAATGCAGGGCCAGAGGGCTCTCCAGTCCTGCGTTCACATTCTTCTGCGTGTCCTGTAATGCCAGCGCTGTGTTGCTGACCGTGCCTTGGAGGCCGCTCACGTCGCTGCGGATCGCGGTAATGTTCTGCTGCTGCTGCGCGCTTTGCGAAGTTGCGGCCTCGGCGGCTTGTTGCGCCTGTGAAGCCGAGCTTTGCACCTGATTCATCCGTTGTTGCAGTTCCTGGATCTGACTATCGCGGCTCTGCACTTGTTCCACCAAGTGCTGAATCTGTTGTTGTTGAATTTCAATTGCCTTCTGCATTTCCGACAAACGAACTGCCACGGCCTCTGAATTGGACTTCTTATTCTTCGTACCGTTCGACGCGTCACTGCCCTGCCCGGCGGCGAAAGTGCTAGCCACCAGGCACGCGGCCAATGCCACTGTTACCTGCCTCATGTGCGTTTTCTCCTTAGTTTTGAGTGCATGAACAGGGGCTCCTCACTACAGTCTTCCCGAATTTGTTCAGCCCGCCTCTTCGTGCGGGTTCCTGTAAGCTGCCGCATGTTGAGGCGGCAGCAGTTTCACTGAGATAACTGACTTGCTGATCTTTTATTCCAGGCTGGCCCAAAGAAAGTTCTCGGCGGGGTTCTATGCCTTCAGGAGCAACTCGCGGGCGGCGACGAACCCGGCTGGACGCGACTAACTCCGCCGCAACCCGCGAACTCCTTATTGCCCTATTTCTCGCGAAGGAATCGTGCGAGCCTGTGCCTCCTCCGGCCCGCTGCCGTCCACATGCAGAAGCATCGCGCTCCCCTTCTCGATTTTCACCGCCTTGCGGTTGGAAGCCAAAGTAACTTCGCCAAGCGGCTCAGTGCGTCCGGATTGCAGGATTCGTACGTCGCCAAATCCGTATACGCCGCAGGCATTCACCGAGAAGACCCAAAATGCTTGCGGATGCGCATTGCTGTCGATCGTGACACCACATGGAGTGCCCAGGTCCTGGTCCACCGTGGCCAAAACTCCTTGGCTGGTATATTTCCCCACGACCTGCGACCCCACCATTACCGGTCGACCTTCGCCGTAAGAAATTTGGTCGCCTCCGATTTCAATTGTGTTGTCCGCGTATTCGCTCGAGATCAGCTCGGGCGTGGCAGAAGATACTTCCGACCTCGACGCTATCGCGCGCAAGGTGGTGGTAATCGGGAGGGTCTGGTTGCCAAGTCGGACGTGGTCTAGTTGAAATGACATCTTTGATTCGTCAGATCCTCTTCCAGGAGTGATGACTTCGATCACATGGCCTGTCAGCATCGATCCCTTACGCAGCGTCTCTCCCTTCCCCAGCGGCACATCCTGCATGCTCGTCGCGATTATGGCTGTTCCACTTCCGTTCTTATCCGAGCGCAAATCGGAATTCAAGCTGACTGGAAGAATGGTGCCCGCCGGAATCCGTTCTGCAGATTGTGTGTTCTGCTCTTTGGCGGGTTGATACCCTTGTTTCAGTTCCTGTCCCATCCCGTCGTGCAGACACATCGGCAGTACGCACAGCGCCAAGCCAAGCATTCTCAGATTGTTTTTCATTTTGTTTTCTCCTCAAGGTGCTAAAGAGCGCGTGGTTCTTCCCCACAAACATTTCTTCGGAGACTCCAGTTGGCTCTGTACTCGTTGTTTAACGTGCCCGCGCGGACCCGCTATTGCCCTGGCTCCCGCGAAGAAGTCGAGCGAACCTGTGCTGCCTCGAAACCGGTGCCATCCACGAGCAATAGCATCGCGCTGCCTTTTTCGATTTTCACCGCTTGGCGGTTGGAAGCCAGAGTGACTTCACCAAGCGGCTCGCCGTGTCCGGCTTGCAGAATTCTTAGGCGACCGAATCCGTATGCGCCGCAGGCATCCGGAGAAAAGAGCCAGAATGCTTGCTTAGCGTTGTTGGTGCTGCTTCCACCGCACTCCGCACTCACATCAGAACTGTTGCGGATTTGATCGTCACCGATTTTCACTAGACTCCAGGGAACTTCCGAAACCCCGTCCTCTGACCCCGTCGGAATCTGAGCCGCCGCTACTTCAATTGACGACGCCAGGGCTCTGAGGCTCACGGTGATTGGAACGGTGCGATTCTCAAACCGCAGCCCATCGAATTGAAATGAGATCTTTGATTCGTCAGATCCTTTTCCAGAAGTAGTGGTTTTGACCACATGGCCCGTAACCTTAGACCCGCTGCGCAGAGTTCTTCCCGCGCCCAGCGGGATGTCCTGCATGACGGTTAGGGTAATCGTCGCTCCTCTGCCGCTCTTGTCCGAACGCAAGGTGGAATTCAAGGTGACGGGAAGAATCGTACCCGCCGGAATCAGCCCTGCACCTTGATACGTTTGTTTAAGATCTTCGCCCGTGCCGGCGTGCAGGCACATCGGCAGCATGCACAACGCCAAGCCGAACATGCTCAGATTGTTTTTCATTTTGTCCCTCCTCAACGTGCAAAAGAGCGTGTGGGTTCTGCCGCACCACCACTCCCCCGGTGGCTCCAGTTCGCTCTCTGACTCGTGGTGTAGAACCAGCGGTCCTTAGTTTTATTCCGTGGTATTTTTTGGCTGGACTATGGGAATAAAACGACCGCCCCTCGGTTTACCCTTGTGTGCGCGTCGAAGAGAGCCTGCCATCGGAGTCATTCGAGCAATTGGCTATGCCTCACTTCGAACGGCTCTACAACTTTGCTTGCTGGCTGACACATGACCGGCACGAAGCCGAGGATCTTGTACAGGAGACATACGCCAAAGCACTTAAGGGTTTTTCATCGTTCCAGCCGGGCACGAATTTTCGCGCCTGGATCTACCGGATCCTGCGGAATGCGTTCCTGAGCTCCCGTACCGGACTGAAGGCTACCCTCACCGTGCCGCTCGATCTTGAAGGTGAAGAGGATGTGTTGCCAGCGGTCGGGGAAACCCCTGAGAGCATCCTCCTACAGCGGTCGGATGAGCATCTTGTAAGGCAGGCCCTCGAGCAACTGCCGCCCGCCTATCGCGAGATATTGTTGTTGTGTGAGGTCGAAGAGATGTCCTACCAGGAAATCTCTTCCACTCTCGTCATCCCGATGGGAACAGTGATGTCGCGTTTATCCCGTGCCAGAAAAGCGCTGCGCGGGGCTTGCACTAACAGTTTGCAAAAAGGATGAACTAAAATGGTGACCTATGGTTTGTGAGTCTTGGAAGGCAAAACTCGACACTTACCTCGACGGTGAGGCTCCCGAGGAGGAGATGCGCACCATCAATGCTCATGTGCGCAGCTGCCCCTCGTGCTCTGCGGACGCCCTAGCGCGCGTACAGATGAAGCGCGCAATTCAAGCCGCTGGCAGACGCTACACCCCCAGCGCTGAATTCCGGAAGCGGATGCAGCAGAAGATTGCCTCAAAACCCCGGCGTAGTCTTGGTCTGGGATGGGCGTTAGCCGCTGCGGCAACCGTCATTCTCGTGGTCGGGACTTTGACTTCGGCTTATCTCGGAACTGGATCCGGCAGAGATCAGGTTTTTAGCGAGATCGCCGACTTGCACGTGGCAACCCTGGCCAGTTCATCTCCGGTGGATGTGATCTCGACCGATCGGCATACAGTGAAACCTTGGTTCCAGGGAAAAATTCCCTTCGCCTTCAATTTGCCGGAACTCCAGAACACGGAGTTCTCTCTGCTCGGTGGCCGCATGACTTATCTCGAGCAAACGCCCGGCGCACATCTCATTTACGACGTGCGGAAGCACCACATTTCTGTGTTCGTGTTCCAGGAACGGTCACTGCCCGCCAGGTTGGGCGAAAACCCTGTCTCCAGAAGAACAGCCGTTCAACATGGAAACATGGAGTCAGGGCGGCCTTCGCTATTTCGTGATCGGCGATGCAAGTTCTGCGGACATCGATAGTCTTGCGAAATTGTTTAAAGCCGCGTCGTAGATGTGACGTCGGTAATTCTCATGCTGTGCACGGTTCTTCAGGATTTCTCTGCTTAAGGCAGAAACTTATAGCCCCGGCCGTGTACTGTAAGAAAGTGTGACGGGTGCGAAGGGTCGCTCTCGAGTTTCTGTCGTAACTTCAGCATGTGGTTGTCCACCGTTCGCGTGGAGGGGTAGTGCTGATAACCCCAAACTTCATTGAGAAGCTCATCCCGCGAGATCACCCGTTGAGCGTTTCTTGCCAAGAACTCCAGTGTCTTAAATTCCTTCTGAGTAACCGCAACCTTCTCGCCGCCACGAGTGATCTCGGTCTTGTAAAAGTCCACCGTCACATCCGCAAAGAAATACACGTCAGCGTCCTCCGGACTCGGGCGCGATGCACGCCTGATTAACGCACGCAAACGCGCAACAAGCTCCCGTGGGCTGAACGGTATGGTCACGTAATCGTCGGCACCCATTTCCAGAAGAAGGACCTTGTCCGCAACCTTTGAGCTCGCGCTAAGGATCACCAGGGGAAGATCCGGAACTAGGTTCGCAATCTCCCGGCAAAGATCACACCCCGAAGATCCGGGGCGCGGTAGATCGAGGATTACTGCGGAGGGTAGTCGTTGGTGAAGCATCTCGAGGCAAGCCGCACCTTCTGGGATAACATCGACCTCATATCCTTCCAAGGAGAAAAGTCGTCGCAGAATCTTCTGCAGCGCACGATCGCGCTCAACCACCGCAATCCGACTCTATTGTGTCGGGCGGCAGTTCGGAGATTGAAGGGTCGAAGTTGCTGCCAAGGTGGTGGCTGCCATATGCTTTCCTCTTCCTCCTTCAATGCGCCGCGATGGTGACGACACAAGTCTCTCGATAGCGTTGCGCTTGGAGCGCTAAGGAGTGACTCGCGAACTGCCTTCCGGGCTCTGGCTAGGCGTGACATAACGGTTCCTATCGGGATCGACAATATTTCCGCGATCTCCTGATACGACATTTCCTCCACTTCACAAAGAAGCAGGGTCTCCCGGTAATGCACCGGCAGATCGTCGATGGCGCGCTGCACCAGTTGGGAATTAGAGCGATTCATTAGAATCGTTTCGGGAGTTTCCGTATCAACCGCCAGTTCAGGTCCGTCCTCCTCCGAGTCCATTGCAACGGTCATGCGCCGCTCGAGTTTTGAGCACGAACTTAGAAAGGTGTTCCTCAGGATTCGAAACATCCAGGCCCGGAAATTGGTGCCCGGCTGAAACGATGCGAAACTGCGTAAAGCCTTCAGATAGGTCTCTTGTACGAGATCCTCGGCATCGTTCGAATTGTGCACCAGCCAGCGCGCGAAGTTGTAAAGGGAATCGAAAAGGGGCATGGCCAACTCTTCGAACCCTGCCAACGGTTGATCGTCCTGGGAGGATGAAGCCCCGAATCGGACCATCCCTTGTGAGCCAAGTCCAACAAGCCTCATTTGCCTTCTCCTGAAATCAAGCTCGAACCCCGGTCGCAGCTCACTCTGACGCGCCAGTCGTCCAGCGTCAATTAACTGAGGACTTTTTCCACATATCCAACTCATTGTCTGCTAACTAATTGGTGGCTAATGAGTTAGCTCCGCATATATCCTGAATCCGGAAGCCTCCTGGGCGCGAAGTGCTAGACTTCCGTGCGAACCCAAATGCGCTATGGAACCCCTGCGGCCCAACTCCGTCGTGCGATTCGGAACCTATGAGGTTTCTCTCCAGTCGGGCGAAGTGCGCAAGGCGGGTTTGAGAATCAGAGTGCAGCAGCAGCCGATGAAACTGCTGGAGATCCTGCTGGAGCATCCGGGGGAAGTCGTCACCCGGGAGGAATTGCGCAGCCGAGTCTGGCCGAACGAAAGTTTCGGTGATTTCGATCAGGCTCTCAATATCGCCATCGGGAAGCTGCGGAGTGCCTTGGGGGACTCGGCTGAGAATCCGCGATTCATCGAGACTCTTCCAAAACGTGGCTATCGCTTTATTGCGGACGTGTCGGTTGTCGATGCAGACGCCCGCCCAAAAAGGCCGGAATCTGTGGCTGGAGATCTGCCGGCTACAGACCCTGGGACATAAGATCAAGGACGCCGGGTTGGCGGTTGCGACCCAAACGCCGGCTGTGGCCGACGCGTTGGGTCATCGTCGCCTTGGCGCTCGTCATTATTAGTTTGTCGATTCTCTCCGTTTGGCTATTTCGTTCGCGGGCCCCTGCGTCCCACGGGCATCCGATCCATAGCGGTGCTTCCGCTGGAGAACCTTTCTGGCGACGCTTCCCAGAATTACTTCGCCGACGGCATGACGGATGAGTTGATCACTGACTTGGCGCAGATCAGCGCTTTACGGGTAATCTCCCGCACCTCCGTAATGGTATACAAAGGAGCGCGCAAGCCTCTGCCGCAGATCGCTCGCGAACTGAACGTGGATGCCGTGGTAGAAGGCACCGTGCTCCGCTCCGGCGACCAGGTCCGCATCACGGCGCAGTTGATCGAGGCCTCTACGGACAAGCACTTATGGTCCCAGAGCTATGAGGGTGAGTTGCGGGATACCTTGGCGCTCCAGAACCGGGTGGCTGGCGCCATTGCAGATCAAATTCGGATCAATTTGACTCCGCAGGAACAAGCTGCCCTCAAAAACGTAAAGGTTGTTAATCCGGAAGCCTACGAGTCCTATCTCAAAGGGCGCTACTTCTGGAATAAGCGAACGGCGGATGGTTTGAAGGTCGCCCTGGCTTATTTCAAGCAGGCAATCGAAGAGGATCCGAAATACGCCCAAGCTTATTCTGGCTTAGCCGACACTTATGCTTTGTTGGGAGACTGGCAGTACGCAGTGATGACTCCCAAGGAAGCGTTCCCCAAAGCGAAGGCGGCGGCGATCAAAGCTCTGGAATTGGACAGCTCGCTCGGCGAAGCCCACAACTCGCTTGCATTCGTCCTGGACGGCTTCGACTGGGATTTTGACTCTGCCGGGAAGGAATTTCAGCGGGCCATTGAACTAAGCCCAGGCTACGCAACCGCTCACCATTGGTATGCATGGCACTTGAGTCTATTGGGTCGGTATGACGAAGCGATTGCGGAAATGAGAAAAGCGCAAAATCTGGATCCGCTATCTCTTATCATTAACGCCGATTTGGCAGAGCTCCTTGTCCTTGCGCACTCTTATGACGAAT
This sequence comes from uncultured Acidobacteriaceae bacterium, assembly GCA_963763285.1. Classification (GTDB taxonomy): domain Bacteria; phylum Acidobacteriota; class Terriglobia; order Terriglobales; family Acidobacteriaceae; genus Sulfotelmatobacter. Next base: position 216,682 of record CAVXOK010000008.1, read on the forward strand.
CCATACGACAGAGCCGCAAGACGATCGAAATGGATCCTAATTTCGCTCTCGCCCATAATCAACTCGCCCAGGCGTACCTGCAAAAACACATGTACGATGAAGCGGTCGCAGAACTTCAAGAAGCGGTGAAGCTTTCTGGGGATAGCCCGACATGCATAGCCAATCTTGCTCGCGCCTACGTCGCGTCCGGCAAGAGGAGCGAAGCGGTAAAGCTGCTGGGCGATCTGAAGAAGCGCTCAAACCCTGGTTATTCGAATGCTTCGGAGATTGCCATGATCTATGCATCTCTCGGAGATACGGATCAAGCCATGAATTGGCTCGAAAAAGGCTACGAAGAGCGATTTAATCCCGGCGTCCTGCTGCGGCCGGGCTTCGATCCTCTCCGCTCGGACCCGCGCTTCCAGAACCTTGTGCGCCGCATTGGCCTTCCCGGGTGATTTCCCGCCCGAGCGTCGGTGCCTTATTTAAATCTCAGCGCGGCTCAGCTTCTTTTTCCAACCAACGCAGCGCAAACACAGCGCAAAGATAGCCGAGCCATTAAAAAAATGGCTCCTCAGGTAGGATTCGAACCTACAACCCTCCGGTTAACAGCCGGATGCTCTGCCATTGAGCTACTGAGGAGTGGTGAAGCGCGCGCGGAGCGCGCCTGCTTGGTTATCATAGCATTCCGGCGGTGAGGGTGAAAATACTGAAGGCGGGCGGTGTTGCATGCGGGGAGGGATGCTGACTGCGCTTCGCATTTGCGCTGGCATGGTTCTGCGGCGAGGTGATTATGGGTAGGGTTCGGGGGATTTGGATTCTTGCTTTTCTGTGCTGTTGATTGCGGCGGGTTATGCGGGGGATGAGGGGCAGGGTTCTGCGGGTTCCGGGCCTCCTAAGGCGGAGGTGCGGCCGCTGACGGAGGAGATGCATGGGACGAAGATTGTGGATCCGTATCGATGGCTGGAGGATGGGAAGAGTGCGGACACGCAGAAGTGGGTTGCGGAGGAGATGGCTTATACGCGGGGGGTGCTCGATCCGCTGCCGGGGCGCGATGCGATTCACAAGCGGCTTACGGAACTGCTTGGCATTGGCAGCATCGGAGTGCCGCGGATGGCGGGGAAGTTTTACTTTTATACACGGCGGGAGGGGACGCAGAACCAGCCTGTTCTTTATGTGCGGGAGGGCCTTGACGGAAAAGATCGTGTGCTAGTTGACGTGAACCAGAACTCGGCGGATGGGACTGTAGCTCTCGATTGGTTCTATCCCTCGGAGCACGGAAAATATGTGGCTTACGGGACTTCGCCGAGCGGGACGGAGATGAGCACGCTGCACATTCTTGAGACGAAGACGGGCAATCCTTTGCCGGACACGATTGAGCGGACGCGGGGAGCGAGCATTGCCTGGTCGCACGACAACTCCGGTTTTTATTACACGCGATATCCCAAGAAGGGAGACGTGGCTGAGGGGCAGGAGGTTTACAACCGGCATGTGTTCTATCACCTGCTGGGAACGGATCCGGCGACTGATTCGCCGATCTTTGGCGAAGGGCGCGACCCGGAGGACTGGCCGGAGGTGAGCCTGGACAATGATGGCCGCATGCTGCTGATCACGGAATCGCAAGGCTGGACCAAGACCGAGTTGTTCCTGATGGATTTGAAGAAAGGGACGCCGCCCACGCGCATCACCACCGGAAAGAATTTCATCTACTTCGGGACGGTGTACAACGGAAGGATTTACATCGTCACCAACGAAGACGCTCCGCGCTTCCGAATGTTTATGGCGGAAGCGGGTAATTACGAGCGCGATGATTGGAAGGAAATTATTCCGCAGACCGGTGGGGTTTTAAAGGATGCTGCAACTTTGGGGCGGGAAGATTTTTGCGCAGTACGAGCAGAATGCTACTTCACAGCTTAAGGTATTCGATCTCGGAGGCGGTCTGCTCAGCAACCTGACACTGCCTGCGATCGGCACCATTTTCGCGTCCCAGGGAAAATGGGATCGCGATGAGATCTTTTACGGATTTGAGTCGTTTACGATTCCGCGCTCGATTTATCGTTACGACCTGGAGACGCGGGCTACGACGCTGTGGGCCAAGGTGGATGCGCCTGCGATTGATGCTGCGGCTTACGAAGTTCAGCAGGAGTGGTACCACTCGAAAGATGGGACGCGGGTGCCGATGTTTCTGGTGCACAAGAAAGGATTGAAGAAGGATGGAGACAATCCTACGCTCTTGACTGGGTATGGCGGGTTCAACGTCAGCCTCACGCCTGAGTTCGACAGCGACATTTATCTGTGGCTGGAGCATGGCGGGATTTATGCTGTGGCCAATTTGCGGGGCGGGGCGGAGTTTGGGGAAGACTGGCACCGGGCTGGGATGCTGGATAAGAAGCAGAATGTTTTTGACGACATGATTGCGGCGGCGGGGTATCTGATCTCGGAAAAGTACACTCGATGCCGATCATCTGGCCATTGAGGGAGGGTCGAATGGCGGGCTGCTGATGGGGGCGATGATCACGCAGCGTCCTGACTTGTTTCGGGCAGTGGTTTGCGAGGTGCCTTTGCTGGACATGCTGCGCTACCAGAACTTTCAGATTGCCAAGCTTTGGATTCCGGAATATGGGACGGCGGAGAATGCTGAGCAGTTCAAGTGGCTTTACGCTTATTCGCCTTACCAGCATGTGAAGGCTGGGGTGGAGTATCCGGCGATTTTGTTTACGACTGCGGATTCGGATTCGCGGGTTGATCCGATGCATGCGAAGAAGATGACGGCTTTGATGCAGGCTTCGGCTGCGAATGGAGGTAGCCGGACGCGGCCGATTCTTTTGCGGATCGAGACCAAGGCGGGGCATGGGCAGGGGAAACCCATCGCTAAGCAGATCGAGGAAGGGACGGATGTTTGGTCGTTTTTGTTTTGGCAGTTGGGGGTGAAGTGAAATTACCAGGGAGGCGCGGAGACGCGGAAGGGATCAAGAGAAAAAGGCCCGCAGGACATTCGTCTGTGGTCCCCACCCTTTCGCAAAGGACGCGAAAGGATGCGCCACCCGCGGGGAGGGGGCATCCGCGACTTGGGAGAAACGCAAGGTAAAATGGGATGGATACTTAGGCACTCGCAGTAAATCGAGCGCTTCGCGCACAATCCCCCGAGTCGCGGCCCCGCGAAAATTCTAGTCCTAGGAGGAGTCCTATTAGACTCACATTCGCACATGTCTGATTGCCGGCGCCGTTTTCCTGATCTGTGTTGCCTTAAGCGTTTCGTTGTCGGCGCAGACGTTCACCACTATCAAGAGCTTCAACGTCACCGATGGCGCTCTTCCCCCAGGGAACTCTCGTCCAAGGACTGGACGGCAGACTCTCTACGGCACGACGGTGCCAGGGAGGAAGACAGGCAGGTTGCGACGGCGGCTGCGAGGAACCGTGTGTTCAAGATCACGCCCGGAGGCACGCTGACGACGCTGCACGAGTTTGTCGGAGCTGACGGTTCCTACCCGTACGCAGGTTTAGTTCTGGCCACCGACGGGAATTTCTACGGATCTGCACCCGGGGGAGCCCCCGACGGGGGCGCAGTTTCCACGGCGTTCGAAATCACTCCGGGTGGCACCCTGACGATTCTGAGCAGCAGCTTCGGGTTTCGGGTGCAATCGCAGGACACAAGCCTGGTGCAAGACACCGTCAACGGAGACTTTTATGGCATACGACCGCCGCAATATTTAGTGCGGCATGGGCACCTATATTTTTTGAAATGTCTCCCAGCGGCCGCGTAAGCACTCTGTACAGCTTCTGCTCCATCTATACGCAGTGCTCTGTGGCGAATGGCGCGGATGCCTCCGGGGCGCTTGTCTGGAACGTTTACGACGGATTGTTTTACAGGAGTGACCCGCTTTCGGTGGTATCACAAAGGGAGGGTTCGGCAACTTATGTCGACTCGAGGGTGGGTGCGGCGACGATATTCTGATTGGCACGGGTGGCCACTTGAAGCCGCTGTATCGTTTCACGGGCGAATCTGACGGAGGGTTCCCTGTCGCCGGGCTCGCCCAAGGCACTGACGGGAATTTCTACGGAACAACCACTTTTAGCGGAGGCGCATTCGACGACGGCGTCGTGTTCAAAATCAGTCCCACCGGTACGTTTACGACGCTCTACGAGTTTTGCCCTACCAAGTCCTGCGTTGACGGCGTGTTCCCTGTCTCTCGATTAGTACAGGCCACTGACGGGAATTTCTACGGGAAACCTACTACGGAGGGTTAGGCGACTGTAGCGGTCAGGGGTGTGGCACGGTCTTTAAAATCACGCCCGATGGCACGTTCACCTCGATCTACAGTTTTTGTCTGGGCGGGTATCCCTGCAGCGACGGTATGAATCCCATAGGCGGGCTGATACAGAGGCACCGATGGCAATCTCTACGGGACCACCACGGGCAAGGATGGAAAAAGCTACAGCCAGGGCACGGTCTTTAAAATATCGCTGGGCCTGCCTCCGTTTGTGAAACGCTACAGCTAGGCGCGCACACAGGAACCGAAGTGACCATTCTGGGAACAGGTCTGACCGGCGCAAACTCGGTCAGCTTTTAACGGCGCATCGGCGAGCTTCGCCGTAGTCTCAGCGACCGAAATCAGGGCAACCGTTCCCGCTGGCGCAACTACGGGCACGATCGAAGTCACAACCCCGGACGGGACACTGCAAAGCAACGTCGCATTTCGCGTGTACTTGTGATTAGCCCTGTCGTGTGGCATCCCAAGGCCATCTCTAGCATTAGCTAACGACCCGCCCTGCGCGGTTCTTGAACGCAACGCGGCCCTCCGCTTTTCTCAAATGGTGATAAATCGCGGTTACACTCATTGACCCCTCAATGGGCGAAATCGCCTGATTACAACAGCAGCTGCATCCAGCTTGTTATACTAACTCCGAAATTCCGGTTGGAGGTGTTCCATTGCGAATCCACGCTTTGAGGATTTTGACGTTTCTGCTGGTGTGTGTGGCGGCAGTTCCCTGCCGGGCACAGGATAAAGTGACGATCCTCTACGATGCGTTCGGGGAATCGAAGGAACTGACGAAGGATTGGGGATTTTCCGCTTTGGTGGAGCACAACGGAAAGCGAATTTTGTTCGACACGGGGAATGATGCCGCGATTTTTGAACACAACGTGAAGGCGCTGGGCGTAGACCTGACGAAACTGGATTTTGTGGTGATCTCGCATCGGCACGCAGACCACACGACGGGGCTGAGATATGTGCTGAAGGTGAATCCGAACGTTACGGTGTATGTGCCCGCGGATGGGGCGAATGGATTTGGGGGAGCGCCGATTCCGGCGACGTTTTTGCGGGCGGATGAGAGCTTGCCCGCGAAGATGCGGTATTTCGGGGGAACGGATCCGGAACATTTCACATCGGGCAAGCTGTATGACACGGGGAATTTTGTGTTGGTGAATCAATTGACGGAAGTATCGCCGGGGATTTTCCTGGTGCGGACAGTTTCGCAGAAGAAAGGGACGCTGGAGCTGCCGGAATTGACGCTGGCGATCAAGAGACCGAACGGATTGCTGCTGGTGGATGGGTGCTCGCACGCGGGGATTGAAGCGATTCTGGAAGCGGCAAGCGCGGTCGATCCGAGAACGGAGATTGTGTTTGGGGGATTGCACCTGGTGACGACGCCGGTGGAAGAGATTGATGTGCTGGTGGAGAATTTAAAGACGAAGTGGAAGGTGCAGAGGATTGCGCCGGGACATTGCACAGGTGAACCGGCGTTTGCGCGATTGAAGAAGGCGTACGGGGAGAACTATTTGTATGCGGGGTTGGGGACGAAGATCGAGCAGTGAGAATGGCGCACATCCAGGAATGGGGCAAGCTGGCGTTAAATCGGCGAACGAGGGTTACAACAGTTACATCCGAATGCGCTTCTCTCACGACAGACGGTTCCACCGGCGCATGCTTTGCGGTACGATTCGATTTCATGAGATCGATTCTCTGCACCCTCATCATATTCTGTCGCTCTGGATAGCGCACGCTCCCGCGCAATCTGCGGCGCTGATCGGGTTGCACGTTTTCGATGCGGACAACGGTACCGAGAAGCAGCAGCAAGCGAGCTATCGCACGTTTCTCATTACCTTTCGAGATGGCAAGGCGCAACTCGCCGCCGATGTTCCCGACTTGATCGTCCCGCGAAAGGACGGCTTTTGGCGGGTAGGCACTCTGCACAAAGGGCCCCCGGGGGAGTTTATGGGGCAAGAATTTGTCTATGCGGGCCCCGCCAGATCCGTTCCCCGTGCCGAGGGCGAATATCACCCGGAGAATCCTGACTGGAATTGCTCGGAGACCGACCGGGCCACGATTGAGTTTGTGAACCCCGATCTGCTCTCTGTCTCTTACGTCACTGAACCCGCTTGTTCCTGGAGGAAGAACACCAGCACGGAACGTATAAGCTCGATGAACTCGAAAAGGAACTGGAGATAACCGCCGTCCTGGGGGCCGCTGCATGGGACGCCGAAAAGAAAGCCGATGCCGCTGCAAAGAAAGATAAAAACATTTCCTCGGGCTGCATTGGAGTCTCCAAACCAGACCCAACGAATTGGGGAGTCGAGCGCCACAACCGGGCCCCTGGGAACAAGACCCAAACATGGGTTTTTGTCGGCGACTTCAACGCACCCCACGTTTGTCTTGGCGGCGACACCTACGTGATCAAGTTCCCCAATCCAGGATCTCTACCGGACCCAGCTACCACGCCGATACTCTGTCGTCGTTTCTACAATCCAAGGTGGCAAAGGATAACAACCTCGTTCTCACCGAATCTCTCCTCACTCCCGCTGGCGACTTCCTTGTGGATCTCAATAACGGCGTGAGAGTATTCGCCATAAAACAACAAGGACTCGAACCCAAGCCTGCTCTCTCCGCCGCCACCGACCTGGAAACGAATGTTGTGATGGTGCAATGGGCTGTGGGAAGACACGTCCGGGAATGGGAAGCTGAACTCCAGTCGCTCCAAGAAGCTCACTTACCGGAAGCCACCGTTGCGACTGGCACTCGTCAAGGGAGCAAGTAGGTGTGGGACGGCATTTCTGATTGTTGCAAAATCGCCATTACACTCATTGACAGGTTGTAGGGTTATGGAGGACATGTGCCGCCTAAAACGAAAGCGCCCGAAACTCTTTCGAGTGCGGGACGCTTTCGTTGAACAGCCCTCCCCTCCGAGTGCTGCTCGATTCCAACGTAGTCTTCTGTAACAGGCTTTGTGAATAGCTCCTGCGTGCCAAGTGGCGGCACTGCTGGGCTAGCTGTTGAAACATTCGTATCACACTCATTGACCGTCCGCCGGCGGAAGGCTGCATCGATTTTTATCTTTACGCGGCGCTGAAGCGCCGCTCGTTCACGGTGGGGCCGGCATTCCCTTGCTTACTTGCTCATTCGCTAAATCAACATCAAAAGCAAGGTCAAGGGCACCGGACAGGAGTGTCCGTTCCACACGTGCAAGGTCAAAGGCAGCGGGCGGGGGCGCCCGCTCTACACGCGCCGGCGGACGTAGAATGGTTTGCTGTGTGGTAGAGGAGGGTTGCCGTGGCGACTTCGAAGGACACTCTTAAGGATCGACTCAGCCGGTACCAGCAGATTACGATTCGCGTGATTGGGAGGAAATCGGGGCGGAGGATTTCTATTCCGGTTTGGTTTGTGCTGGAGGGGGATGAACTTCATCTGCTGCCGGTCTCGGGGTCGGGTTCGCAGTGGTACAAGAACGTGGTGGAGAATCCGGCGATTGGGATTGATGCGCGGGGCGTGGAGGGGGAGTTTCGGGCGGTACCTGTGACTGGCGCTCAGGCGGTGAAGGCTGTGGTGGAGAAGTTTCGGGAGAAGTATGGGGCTGGGGACGTTAAGAAATATTATTCGCGGCTTGATGTGGCGGTGTTGGTGAAGTTGAACTAGCTTCCTCCGGGGGCTGAAGCCCGTTTGGTTTTCTGATGCTTTACGCGGCGCTGAAGCGCCGCTCTTCCACGGCAGTGCCGGTCGGTTGTTATCCAGGCCGAAAGCTGGGGCTGAAGCCCGGTTACAATGCTGGCCCTTTAATGCAGGCTTGGAAGACCTGCTCCGTACTCGGTGGGCCTGAACGCATCCCCCTGATAGCAATGCGTCACTTCCCTTCTGATTTCCACAGGGTGGGGATGGTCAGTTGTCACATGGTTCGGAAAGGGGAAAACTTTACACTGGAGGTATGGGTCAGAAGAGATGCAGTGGGGAGAGACTTGCAATGTCAAATGGTGAGAAGTGGGGTGACAGAGAGGACGCGGTTCCGGGATACATCTCTTGCATCATGGCGGTGGCGGAGGAGCCGGAGGAATCCTGGTGGAAGCGGCGGAGGTCGAATCCTAAACGGATGGGGGAGTTGTCGCAGGCGGCTTTTTTGGTGAAGGCGCAGCGGCTGGGATTTGGGTTGGCTTTGCCTTGGGGCGACAGCGAGAAGTATGACTTTATTGTTTGGGCGCGGCCCGGCGGGCGATTGCTGCGGGTGCAGGTTAAAGCTACGGGCCGGTTGAACCGCGGGGGATATGATGTGCAGCCGGTTTACTCGACGCGCCGGGAGGGAAAGAAAACTTATACAGCTGAGGATATTGATGTGCTGGCGGCGCATGTGATCGTTGAAAGGCGTCGGGGGGTTCCGGGGAAAGAGGTTTGGTATTTGCTGCCGATCGGGGCGTTTGCGGGGGTGAAGAGTTTGAGATTTTATCCGGATTTGAAGAGCCGGAGAGCGCGGTGGGAGGGGTATCGGGAGACGGGAGTGGTCAGTGATCAAGAGCAGTGGCCAGTGATCAGTGGTCAGTGGCCAGTAAAGTATGGATGCGGTTGGGTTTACTGGTCACTGGACACTGACCACTGGCCACTTGGTTTGCGACGGGTGATGGTAAAGATACGTAAAGCTTTGAGAAAAGTATTGACCTCCTTGGGGATTCCGGATAGATTATGTTGTTCCACGGACATTCGGAGTCTCTGGGTCTGTTCTGAGCTGCCTCGGCCTGTGATCCCAAACTAGGAAAAACGAGCATCTTCGGACTCCGGTGGCGCATCTATTCTGTTAGGAATTGCGCTAACTCCTTTACAACCTCAGTGGAATCAGTGGTTTAGAACGGCTTTTGGAGGTTCTGGCCGCTTTCTTGGGACAAGGGCGAAAGCGAGATGCCCATACTTATATAAGGAAGGAGTGACAGACATGCGCTCTGATCGTGTGTTTGACGCTTTACAAACATTACGGAATCGATATATGCTTTGCCAGCTCGCCTCCAAGGCCACGCGGAAGTTCCATCGGCCCAGCACCAGAATCCAGGAAACGATGAATGGTGTGCTGGACCGGATCGCGGGCGCGGAGCGGCAGGAAATCCTGTCAGAGCCGGAGAATTTTGCTGAGGCACAACGGCGGGCTGCTTAAAACAGCCCCGCCTTCCTGCCCGGTGTTTTTATTGTCTTCCCTGAATACCCTCCTTTGAAAATCTCCCGCAGACACTAACGAATAACTTTTAGTGCACGGGTTTAGTTGAATCGTTTTTAGGACAAATCATGACTATTGCTGAATTAAAAGAAAAGAACATTACCGAGCTGACCAAGATCGCAAGGACCTTGGAGCTGCCCGGGGCGAGCGGACTGCGCAAACAGGATCTGATCTTCAAGATCTTGCAGGCGCAGAGCGAAAAAGAAGGACACATCTTCGCCGAGGGTGTGCTGGAAATATTGCCGGACGGCTATGGATTTTTGCGGTCGCCGGATTACAACTACCTGCCGGGTCCGGATGACATTTATGTGTCGCCGTCACAGATTCGCAAGTTTGATTTGAAGACTGGCGACACGATCAGCGGGCAGGTGCGGCCTCCGCATGAGGGCGAGAAGTATTTCGCTCTGGTGAAGATTGAGGCGGTGAATTTTGAGTCGCCGGATGAGGCGCGGAACAAGATTCTGTTCGACAATTTGACGCCGCTTTATCCGCAGGAGCGGTTGAAGCTGGAGACTACTCGCGAGAATGCGAGCGCTCGCGTGATGGATTTGCTGACGCCGCTCGGCAAGGGACAGCGCGGGTTGATTGTTTCTCCTCCGCGGGCCGGCAAGACCATGCTGCTGCAGAATGTGGCGAACTCGATCACGACGAACCATCCGGAAGTGGTGTTGATGGTGCTGCTGATCGATGAGCGGCCGGAAGAAGTTACGGATATGCAGCGGTCGGTGAAGGGCGAAGTGATTTCTTCGACTTTTGACGAGCCGGCGGCGCGGCACGTGCAAGTTGCGGAGATGGTGATTGAGAAGGCTAAGCGGCTGGTTGAGCACAAGCGCGATGTCGTGATTCTTCTCGATTCGATTACGCGGCTGGCGCGCGCTTATAACACGATTGTTCCGCCTTCGGGCAAGGTGCTTTCGGGCGGCGTGGATTCGAATGCGTTGCAGCGGCCGAAGCGGTTCTTTGGGTCGGCGCGGAATATTGAAGAAGGCGGGTCGTTGACCATTATTGCTACTGCCTTGATCGATACCGGGTCGCGCATGGATGATGTGATCTTTGAAGAGTTCAAGGGCACCGGTAACTCGGAAATTATTCTGGAGCGCAAGCTGGTGGATAAGCGGGTGTTTCCGGCGATCGATATTCAGCGGTCGGGCACGCGTAAGGAAGAACTGCTGATTCCGCGGGAGGATTTGTCGCGGATCTGGGTGCTGCGCAAGGTGCTGAACCCGTTGTCTCCGGTGGAAGCCATGGAGTTGCTGATCGACAAGCTGAGCAAGACGAAGTCGAATGGCGAGTTTTTGGCGAATATGAGCGCGCTGTAAGTAGCAGTACCGAGTTGCGAGTGCCGAGTACGAAGCGGTCGTTCCGGTGTTCGCAATTATTTCCCGTTCGTCCCCGCCGAAAGTGTCATACTTTAGGAACGGGCATGCAGGTCCACGCCCCGTTTTCGAGGACACCATGCAACCCCACCGAATAGCTTGGATACTTCTCATCTGTTTGCTGTTCGCGATTCCCAGCAACGCGCAGACTCAGGCTCCGAGGCCGCCGGGGGCCGATTCCGTCGAGCGGTGACGCGGACGAAGATCAACAGCGGCTGGCTCGCGAGATGGCCAAGAAAGCCAACCAGTCGCGGCAGGCTTTGCTCAAGGCCGATACTGACAAGCTGCTCAAGCTGGCGGTGGAACTGAAGGACTCGGTGGACAAATCGAATGAGAACGTTCTGTCGCTTGATGTGGTCAAGAAGGCGGAGGAGATCGAGAAGCTGGCGCACAGCGTGAAGGACAAGATGAAGGGGCCGAACTAGGGGGCATCGGGTAATTTGGTAATCGGGTAATTTTGCAATTTGAGAACATCCAACGCCATCCGGATTTGACGGATGGCGTTTGTTGTTGGCAGCGATTCCTCGAATTCGGCGGCCAAAGCCGCTGTTACCCGGTGGGCTTTTACGGCGCGGCTGAAAGCCGCGCCCTTTCAAAACGCAGCTCAAGTGCCGGGCTGCGCCCGGCGGACAGCCGAGGGCGGCTGTCCCCACATTTGTCCGGTACGACGGCCGGCGGGACACCGGCGCTATTTACTCCGCGTTGCCGCTTCTGATTCGCATGCCGTAGAAGGAGCGGTAGACGAAGAAGAAGGAGACCAGGAAAAACACTAAGGCGAGCACATTGGTGATGGTTGCGCCTTGATCGCGGGAGAGCGTTACGGCCAGCTCCACTGCCAACAGTCCGAATAGCGTGGTGAATTTGATTACTGGATTCAGCGCTACTGAGGACGTGTCTTTGAAGGGGTCGCCTACGGTGTCGCCTACTACCGTGGCGTCGTGGAGGGGAGTTCCCTTCTGCTTCATTTCTACTTCTACGATCTTTTTGGCGTTGTCCCAGGCGGCGCCGGCGTTGGCCATGAAGATGGCCTGGTAGAGGCCGAAGATGGCGATCGAGATTAAGTAGCCTACGAAGAAGAATGGTTCTACGAAGGCGAAGGCTAGCGTGCCGAAGAAAACCGCTATGAAGATGTTCAGCATGCCTTTCTGCGCGTATTTGGTGCAGATTTCTACTACCTTCTTGCTGTCCTCGACGGAGGCCTTTACCACGCCATCGAGCTTGATGTTGGCTTTGATGAATTCGACGGCGCGGTAGGCTCCCGTGGTGACGGCCTGGGTGGATGCGCCGGTGAACCAGTAAATCATGGCACCGCCGGTGATCAGGCCGAGGAAGAATGGGGCGTGAAGAAGCGAGAGCTTGTCGACGTTTTCGGTGAGGCCGGCGGTGAGCGCCATGATGATGGAGAAGATCATGGTGGTGGCGCCTACTACGGCGGTGCCGATCAGCACTGGCTTCGCTGTGGCTTTGAAGGTGTTGCCGGCGCCGTCGTTGGCTTCGAGCAGGTGCTTGGCGCGCTCGAAGTTGATTGACATGTTGAAATCTTTCTTGATTTCGGCTTCGACGTTCGGAACCTGCTCGATGAGGGAGAGTTCGTAGACCGATTGAGCGTTGTCGGTGACCGGGCCGTAGGAATCTACTGCGATGGTTACCGGGCCCATGCCCAGGAAACCAAAAGCTACCAGTCCGAAGGCGAATACTGCTGGAGCCAACATGGTTGCGGCCGTCGCGAGGCCTAGCGTGCTGAAGTAATACGCGATGGACATCAGAACGACCATCGACAAGCCGAGGTAGTATCCGGAGAAATTGCCGGCTACGAAGCCGGAGAGGATGCCGAGCGAAGCTCCGCCTTCTTCGGCGGAGGTGACGACTTCCTTCACGTGGCGCGATTCGGTCGAGGTGAACGACTTCACCAACTCAGGAATCAGCGCTCCGGCTAGAGTTCCGCAGGAGATGATTGCGGCGAGCTTCCACCACTGGGAAGCGTCGTCGCCGAGGCCGGGAATGATGAAGTAGGAGACCAGGAAGGTCAGGGCGATGGAGACGATCGAAGTGAGCCAGACCAGCGTGGTCAGCGGCGTTTCGAAATTCATCTCGGCGGCATTGCCGAAGCGGGCTTTCGCGATGGCGCCGTTGAGGAAGTAGGAGATGGCGCTGGCGACCAGCATCATGACGCGCATGACGAAGATCCAGACCAGCAACTGGACTTGCACGTCGGCGTTCTTCACGCCTAGAAGAATGAAGGTGATCAGGGCGACGCCGGTTACGCCGTAGGTTTCGAAGCCGTCGGCGGAGGGTCCGACGGAGTCGCCGGCATTGTCGCCGGTGCAATCGGCGATTACGCCGGGGTTGCGGGCGTCGTCTTCTTTAATCTTGAAGACGATCTTCATCAGGTCGGAGCCGATGTCGGCGATCTTGGTGAAGATGCCGCCGGCGATGCGGAGCGCGGCTGCGCCGAGGGATTCGCCGATGGCGAATCCGATGAAGCAGGGGCCGGCGTAGTCGCCGGGGACGAAGAGCAGGATGATGAGCATGATCAGGAGTTCGACGCTGATCAGCATCATGCCGATGCTCATGCCGGCTTCGAGAGGAATCTGGTAGACCGGGAACGGCTTGCCGGGGAGAGAGGCGAATGCGGTGCGCGAGTTGGCGAAGGTGTTTACGCGAATGCCGAACCAGGCTACGCCGTAGCTGCCGGCGATGCCGACCAGGCTGAATAAGAGGATGATGGGGAGCGTGAGTGCGACCGATTTGCCGGGGACGGGCTTGAGCCATCCGAAATATAAGGTGATGATGACGGCGATGAAAACCCACAGGAACAGAATGAAGCGGCCTTGCGTGATCAGGTAGGTCTTGCAGGTTTCGTAGATGAGTTCGGAGATTTCGCGCATGGAGCGGTGCACGGGCAGGTTCTTGAGGCGCAGGTAGATGACCATGCCGAAGCCGAGTCCGAAGAGCAGAAGAGAATTCCGATCAGAAGCAGGCGGTGGCCGTCGATGGCGCCGTTGAGGAAGCTGACCGAGGAAAGGTCAGGGAGTTTGAGCGAGGCTTCGCCGCCGGCTTCGCCGGAGGATTGAGCTAGAGCGGTGGCGGCGCCGACGGTTAGCAGCGTGGCCAGAGCCAGAGTCTTTTTCACGAAAGCGTTCAGGAAGCGCTTTTCAGGAAACCAGATACGGCAAGGCGGCCTTCGAACGCAGCGGTGGCGAGCCAGGTGCGCATAATGAGTCCCTCCAAAAGATAGCGTTTCAGGAATATATAAACGTGCTTGGGCACTTTCTTCCGGCGAAGCATCCCAGGTCCGAGCACGCCCAGTGCAGCCTACGAGGGATTCAGTTGCCGGAATTCCGAACACGCTTCCACCGCAAACCTTCAACGGAGAGTTGGAGTTTGGCCGCGTCGGAATTTGCGCCTGGGCTGGCCGGAGATTAAGACTGCGCTCCGGGCATCCCAGTGCAAAACATGTGTTTATAACATGTTGGAAGGAAAGGGTCAATCGAGCGGGGCCGGGTAGCGCCTCAGTTTGAAATTTTTATAAATCAGGACTGAAGATAACTTTTACCAGGAACCAAAAGCCATAGCGGGCGACGCCGTAAATGCCGCACAGGATTCCGATCACCATAACAATCCACCGCGCCCACATTGGGAGTCTGTCTATGGCTCTTGAGATGTATCCCATGTTGAGCCATCATTTCAGAAATCAAAATGCCCTGCTACTTCTTTTGTACGGCCACGCCGCGCGGGCATTTGGCCACGAAGCGAGTATCGCACAGGCGATGCCGTGATTGTAGGCTATGGAAATTCAAACTGAGGCGCTACCTACGGGACGGAAAAATCGTCGAGCTTCGCTTGACGGACAGCCGAGGGCGGCTGTCCCCACATGAGCAAGACCCTACGTCCAGTACGTGCGGTCCAGGCTGCGGTATTGGATGGCTTCGGCGATGTGTTTGGGTTCGATGGATGGCGTCTCTTCGATGTCGGCGATGGTGCGGGCTACTTTCAGGATGCGGTCGTGGGCGCGGGCGCTTAGGCCCTGCTGGGTCATGGCGCGTTCGAGCAGGCGTTCGCAGTCCGCAGAAAGATCGCAGAAGAGGCGGATGTGGCGGGACGACATTTGAGCGTTGCAGTAGATTTTTTCGCGGGATGAGGCGAAGCGTTCTAGTTGCTTTTGGCGGGTGCGCATGACGCGCTCGCGAATCTTTGCTGAGCTTTCAGGTTCGTTGGTTGAGCGCATCTCTTTGTAGTTCACGGCGGGGACGTCGATGTGGATGTCGATGCGGTCCATGAGCGGGCCGGAGATTTTCGAGATGTAGCGCTGGATCATGGGAGTGGTGCACTGGCACTCGCGGGTGCGGTCGTTGCGGAAGCCGCAGGGACAGGGATTCATCGCGGCGGCAAGCATGAAGCGCGCGGGAAAGGTGAGCGCCATGGCGGCGCGGGCGATGGTGACGGAGCCATCTTCGAGCGGCTGGCGCAGGACTTCGAGGACGTTGCGGGGGAATTCGGGGAGTTCGTCGAGGAAGAGCAGGCCGTTGTGGGAGAGCGAGACTTCGCCGGGACGGGGGATTACGCCTCCGCCGATGAGGCCGGCATCGGAGATGGTGTGATGGGGGGAACGATACGGGCGCTTGCCTACGAGGCCGCTGCCGGGGTCGAGCACTCCGGCAACGCTGTGAATTTTGGTGGTTTCGAGCGCTTCTTCGAAGGTTAGAGGTGGAAGGATGGTGGGCATGCGCTTGGCGAGCATGGTTTTGCCGGAGCCGGGCGGGCCGATCATGAGAATGTTGTGGCCTCCGGCGCAGGAGATTTCGATGGCGCGCTTGGCGGTTTGCTGGCCGCGAACGTCTTTGAAGTCGACGAGGAATTCCTGCGATTCTTTCAGCAGGGCGTCGCCATCGGCTTTCAGCGGGACGATGCCGTTGCCGGAGTTTACGAAGTGGATTACATCGAGCAGCGAACGGACGGGGTAGACATCGACTCCGCCGACCATGGCGGCTTCGCGGGCGTTGGCTTCGGGGACGACCAGTTTTGAAATCTTGCGGGTGCGGGCTTCGAGTGCGATGGGGAGCGTGCCGCGAATGCCGCGGACTCCGCCGTCGAGACCTAACTCGCCGATGAAGAGGCAGTCTTCGATCGTCTTTTGAGTGAGACCGCCATAGGCGCCTACGATGCCGAGCGCCATGGGCAGGTCGAATCCGGAGCCTTCTTTCTTGATATCCGCAGGGGCGAGGTTGATGGTGATGTGGGTGGGCGGAATGTCGTAGCCGCAGTTTTTTAGGGCGGCGCGGACGCGGTCGCGGCTTTCGCGGACCGCTGCATCGGGCAGGCCGACGGTGTGGAAGTGGTCCTGATCGGTCTTGATGCCGGAGCAGTCGACCTCCACCTGGATGATGTTGGCGTCGATGCCGTAGACTGCGGCGCTTAGGGTCTTGTAGAGCATGGGTGCTTCGGGCGACGCTTCCTTCCTGTTTCGTGCCGCCGTCGGCACACCGAGGCCTGATTCCGGAATGTAGCTAGGGTACGCGTGCGGGAGGGGAGTTGGCTGTGACGGATGTCACAGGGTGGGGCTGTGGATTTCATGGGTTTGGAGGGTATGGTGCGGGTTGCCCCGGGAACCGAGGAAGAAATCGAGCTTCGCTCGACTGAAGAGGGCGGCTGTCCCCAAAATAGGAGTTCCGGCAAACTACACCACTACCATCTGGAGCGGGAATGCTTCAGTCAGTTCTGCGTCGGATACACGCCTTCCAGTGCGATGATGCAGGTGAGGCCCAGATAAGGGGGCATAGTCGGCACTGGAGTGGTTCCTCCTGCGATGCCGATGGATTTGCTGCTCATGACTGCGTCCGGCGCCAGTGAACTGTAAGTTGCGTTGCCAGAGTCACCGGCCGACACCGCACCCGCGGGCGCCTTCGTGTTTGCCGTGGTGCTGCTCACGTGCAGGCTATGAGAATGTTTCGGCATTTGAGCAACGCTGAGGGTGACGGAGGTCTGTCCGCCGGTCTGACCGAGAATGTAGGAGGTTCCCGACGGCCCCACGCCCTTGCGAGCGGCATCCTTCCCTGAAGATTAGGCAGGGCGAAGTTGGTTTTGCCGTCGCCGCCGTAAGTGGTCCCGAGAAGGTTAAATAGAGCAGCGTTCTGCGAAATCGGAAGAAGCTGCCCATTGCAAAGTGCCCACCCTTGCGGGGCGAAACTGAAAGCCACAAATCTGATTTCTCCGAGATATGGCGTCACCCCCTGAGCTTTTGCCAGCGGGACCATCCACATTCCGAGTACTACGATAGCGGCGCAAAGCACAGAGCGCAGGTTCATAAATCTCTCCTTTTTGCCTTCAAAAAACAGCAGGCAACGATACACCGGTTTCGGCAGCTCGCATAGAGTGAAAAGACTTTCCATCTGTATTACCGTACGGTGGTGTCTAGCAATTCTGCCGTCGGCACAAACCAAGCCCTGGATCCATCGTGCAGACGACCAACCTTAATCGCACCGAAGTAACCAGGTTCTGGGACCGCAACAACGATTGCTTTGCCTCGGCCAGTATAATTACGTTGGTTTAATGATTGGCGGTCTTGTCGTTCCACGAACGCGAGACCGGGTGTTCTCCCCATGATGCAGGATTCTTTAGATACGCGACACTCCAGCGCTCCGCAGGACCGTCCTTCGAAAAATCTGGAGCGCGAAGAATCGCAGCTTTGGCGATGGATTCTTTTGTTCATGGTCCTGCTGGCGGCGGGCTTTGCCTACCTCGCCTGGGAGCGGCTGGAAACCCTGCCTTACCATTTGGGTCCGGCGGCGTTGGGCGTGCTGCTGTTGTCCATGCTTCTGGCGGTTTACGCCTACGGGCGGCGGCGGGAAGTCGTCGAACTCAAGATGTTGCTTCAGGATTTGCAGGAACATGTGGGAGCTGCTCCGTCGGAGCAGCAACTCGACCAGCTCAACGAGATGATTGCGCGCTCGCAGCGCAGCTTCAAGGAGCTGATTGATTCTTTCGAAGATGCCGCTTGCGCCGTTTCTCTGGACGGCACTTTGCGCACGGTCAATAAAAGCGTGGCCGAACTGGTTGCGCTTCCCTTCACCGAGATTGTCGGAAAGAAGTTTTTCGAATTCCTGGAAGAACCAACCCGCGACAGCCTGGAATCCGGGCTCAGCCGCTTTCTGGAGAAGAGACACTGGGCCGGCACAGTCCGGGTGCGTTTGAAGAACAACCCCCGGCCACATTTTTTCGATTGCGTGCTCAATGCGATCGTCAAGAGCGGCGAAGTGGTTGGGGTCAGCGTGCTGGGACGGGACGTGACCGGGCAGCACGAAAAAGAGCTGCGTTTCACCGAACTTTTCGAGACTCTGCAGGAAGGCGCCTACTTCAGCACGCCGGAAGGCAGACTGCTGGACGCCAATCCTGCGCTGGTGAGCATTCTGGGATATGCGACGAAAGATGAGCTGCTGGCGCTTGATCCGAGCAAGCTAAATGTAAATCCCGCAGAAGAGCCCGTGCTGGGCCGCGCTCCGGACGATCGTGGCGGGGTGCGGGCGCGCGAGATTACGCTGCGCAAGAAGGATGGGACGTCCGCGGTTTTTCTCGAGTCCTCGCGCGCCGTGTGGGACGCGGCCGGGAAGCTGATTCGTTACCAGGGCACGCTGGTCGACGTCACGGAAAGGCGCAAGCTGGAGCGGCAACTGCTGCAGCAGGAGGAATTCCGCCGGCATTTGCTGGAGGGCTTCCCTGACCTGATTCTCGTGATCGATCTGCAGCAGCGCTACACGTTTGTGAGTTCACGAGTGCGCGACCTGCTGGGGTACCAACCTGAGGATCTGTTGGGCAAGAAAATTTCCGAGACCGAGGATCATTCGCCGGAGTTGGTGGCGCTTCATCACGATGTGGCTTCGGGCATCCGGATTTTTGGCGCTGCGGAATACGGGGCGCGGCACCGCGACGGCAGCTGGCGTACGATGCGCGCTTCCGCCAGCCAGTTTTTTGACGCGGAATCCAAACCCGGCGGCGTGATCGTTTCCGTACGCGACATCACGATGGAAAAGAAACTCGAACACCAGATTGTGCAGAGCGAGCGCCTGGCTGCCATGGGCGCGATGATTGGCGGCGTGGCCCATGAACTCAATAATCCCCTGACCAGCATTCTGGGGGTCAGCGAACTTCTGCAGGACAGTCAGACCACCGACGCTGCGCGCAAGCAAATCGGTATATTGCAGCAGCAGGCTCGCCGCGCTGCCGAGATCGTTCACAACCTGACTTATTTCTCGAGGCCGCCGGCGCCGGGAAAAACTCCCGTGAATCTCGGGGAGATCGTCGAGCGCACGCTCAATCTGCACGCCTACTCGCTGCGGAAAAACAACATCACCGTGGACTTTCTGCGCGAGCCCGGGCTGCCTTATGTGCAAGCCGATCCGCACCAGTTGATGCAAGTGTTTTTGAATCTTGATCTTGAATGCGGAGCAGGCTATTCGCGAGGCGCGCGACAGGGGAACGTTACGCATCCGCCTGGGAAGCAGCGGGGAATCAGTCTGGGCCAGCTTTCACGATGATGGTCCGGGAATTCCCGGCGATATTCTGGCCAGTATCTTCGATCCCTTTTACACGACGAAGCGGCCGGGGCGCGGAACCGGCCTGGGGCTGAGCATCTGCAAGGCGGTGATGAAGGAACACAACGGAGCGATCGAAGCCGCGAACGCTCCGGGCGGAGGAGCGGTGTTCACAGTGACGCTGCGCACCGCAGCTGCTTCTGCCACTTCAAACTAGCGGCACCCTAATTTCTTTCCACCGCCATAGCCACGGCATTGCCTCCGCCCAGGCACAGCGCGGCAATTCCACGTTTCACGTTGCGGCGGGTCATTTCATAGATCAAGGTGACCAGCACGCGCGCGCCGCTGGCTCCAATGGGATGCCCGATGGCGACTGCGCCGCCATTCACGTTGACTTTGTTGGGATCGAGGCCCAGCTCGCGCATCACGCCCAGCGCCTGCACTGAGAAAGCTTCGTTCAGTTCGTAGAGATCAACGTCGTCGTTCTTCCAGCCGGTCTTTTCCCAGATGGTTCGCACCGCGCCGACCGGAGCCATCATCACCCACTTGGGTTCGACGCCGCTGGTGGCCTGCGCCACAATTCGAACCATGGCTGGGCTCCGAGTTCTTTCGCCCGCTGCGCGCTGGTCACGACCACGGCCGCTGCTCCGTCATTTACTCCGGGAGCGTTGCCGGCGGTCACGGTGCCATCTTTCTTGAAGGCGGGCTTCAACGAGCGGAGGACTTCGATGGTCGTATCTTCGCGCGGGGATTCGTCTTTCTCGAAGAGGACCGGGGCTTCGCCTTTTTTCTTCGCAGGAATTTCTACCGGGACAATCTGCGACTTGAAGCGGCACTCCTTCATCGCGGCGACGGCTTTGCGGTGCGAGTTGACTGCGAACTCATCCTGCTCTTCGCGCGTGATGCCATATTTTTCGGCAACGTTCTCACCGGTGATGCCCATGTGGTAGTCGTTGTAAATATCCCAGAGGCCGTCGTGCACCATCGAATCGATCACTTTGCCGTTGCCAAGGCGGTATCCCTTACGCGCTTGCGGGAGCAGATAGGGAGCGTTCGTCATCGATTCCATACCGCCCGCGACCACGATGGAACTGTTTCCGGTCTGCACTGCTTGCGCTGCGAGAGCCACTGCTTTCAATCCCGAGCCACAAACTTTGTTGATTGTCATGGCACCTGTTGCGGGCGACAATCCTCCGAAAATTGCGGCCTGCCGCGCCGGATTTTGTCCTAAGCCGGCGGGAAGAACGTTGCCCATGATGCATTCGTCGACTTGATCGGAGCTCAATCCAGCGCGCTTCACGGCCTCGCGCACCACGACCGCACCGAGCTGCGGGGCACTCAAATCGGCGAGACTGCCCTGGAATTTTCCCACTGCCGTACGACAACCAGAAATGATGACAACCTCATCGAAAGCCGCCATTGATCATGCTCCCGCGAAGATTTCGCATTCTCATTATAGATGCAGCAGACCGCGAAAACGATGGGCTTCTCTGGACTGATCGCTTCGCCGATCGATGCATCGTGCACGAGCACGGGACAGACGCACGGCAGATCATTGCCGCTTTTTTCTGTCGTGCGAATGCTTGCGCCGAGTGTGTTTGGACAGAGCAACATTAGAATTTTCTGTTTCGCTCTCGTCTCTCCATGACTTTGGTACAACACCGCCCGTTCGGTGCGTGCATTTTTTTCTTGACTTCATTTTTCATTAACTCTATACAATCAATTAGTTGCAACAAATGATCGTTGCAGATTTTTCCATGAACAATGGAAGGGAGAATAGAAACAATGGCAACCAAGAAAAAGGCAAAAAAGAAAAAGAAGCATTAAGAAGGTCAGTACGAAGTCAAAAAAGGGGGACGCCGAAAGCGTCCCCTAAGTTTTTGTAGGGAAGTTCGCTGTTCACTGGCCGTCGTCAGTCCTCGGCGCTTTTCGCCGGAACCCGCTTTTCCTGAGCCGGGCATAATCCACGGAACGCACAGAAATTACAGTGAAAGCCGGGTGATGGTTCGAAGTCGCCTGCAGCGATGCCGCGCGCCACAGCCAGCACTCGTTCTCGCGCTCTCTCCAATTGGAACTCCGAGCGCCTCGAGAAAACGGGGACGTTGCCTTCGAGATTATGGAAGACGAGTGCGTCGGCGCGGTACCCCCACTTCTCGCGCGCGGCCATGGCATAGATCGAAAGCTGGAGACTTTCGTCGGCGTCCTCTTGCGAGCGAGCTTTGCCGGTCTTGTAGTCGACGATGTGCACGCTGCCATCGGCGGCGCGGTCGATCCGATCGATTCGGCCGGCAACCTTCGTCCCGGCGATCTGCACGTCGAACCATTCTTCGGTGTGCAGGACTTCGGGCGCGGGAGCTGAGCGCGTGCCGGCAAGAAAATCCTGCAACTGCTCCATCCCCTGCTTCAGGTACAGCTCGCGCTGATAGGTGTCCTGGATTCCAGAGGCAGCCAGGTCGTCGCGAAAGAGTTGCAGCAACTCTTCGTCACTCTTGCTCCGGCCCAGGCGCACGGAATCATAGTAAGTGCGGAGGACACGGTGCATAGCTGCTCCGTACTGCATCGCGGCGTGGACCTGTCGCGCCAACTTCCATTCGCGTTCGAACTTGAACTGCAGAGGACAGGTCTCGTACGTTTCGACGGCAGTGGCGCTCAACCTGGCGTCCAGCCCCTCGATTGGCGGGAGTGCAAGCCACGCTGGCAGCCGGGAGCCCTGGGGATAAGCCGCGTCCGCTGCTGCGGCGAACTCGATCAACTCGGGCTGCGAAGGCAGCGCCGCGCGCGCCCTGAGCCACGGCTGCAATGACGGGTTGCCGATGAGTTCGCGCATCAGTCCGGCAGGCGTTTTGTCGCGGCCGATTCCCTGCTTTCCGTAAATGTGCAGTGAATCCCTGGCCCGGGTCATCGCCACATAGAAAAGCCGGCGTTCTTCCTGATCGTAGAGGGTCTTGTCATCGCTGGCCGCGGCCGAATCCGGATCACGCAACTCGCGAGGAAACTCCACCAGAGTCTCCCGGTAACTGGCGGGGAACGAACCGCTGGTCGCGCGCAGGATGAAGACGTGAGAAAACTCAAGCCCTTTGGCTCCGTGCGCAGTCATCAGGCGCACGGCGTCTTCGTCCTCTTTCGACGTCAGCGGAATCACGCCGCCCGCTTCGCGAAAGTAATTCAGGTATTCGATCCATTCGCCCAGTTCTTTGGTTTTGGTGGTCGCCTTCTCTTCCCAGTCGGCGGCAAACTTCAAAGCGGCCTGCAGGATTGCGGATTTGAGGTCGAGCTTGAACTGTTTTGCGATCAACTGCAGAGCCGCGTGCGTCTTGGCCTGCTTCTGGTTGACTTCATCGCGCGCGTGGCGCACGGCGTCGAGCACGGCTCGTCCGCCGGCGACTTCGTCAAGCACGGAGGCCAGCGGGATCACAGCTCCTTCTTTCGATTCCCTGGCAATCGCGCGCAGCGCTGTGCGAAGTTGTTCCGGATCGACATCGAACTGCGGCAGGGCTGCTACTCGAAAAAGGCTGGCATCGGCTGCCAGGTCGACCACCACAGCGACGCAGGCAAACAAATCCCGCACTTCGGGTGTGTCGCTGACGTCCATGTTTTCGATGGAGAAAGGGATTTCCCGTTCGGCCAGTTCCTGGACAACGTTATCGCGATGAATGTGCGAGCGGTAGAGAACGCCGAAGTCTTTCCACTTGCAACGCAAACGCCGCCGTCGTCTCCTCGATGATGCGGGCTACGTCGGGCGCTTCCGCATCTTTGGCGGCAAAGGAGATCGCTTCTACGGGAAAAGTGGCCAGCGTTTTTCCTTCTTTCCTCGCTTCTTCTTCGCGCGCCGACTGCAGAGGAGTCCGCCGGTAGGCAAATGCATCGCCCGCGCCAAACACGGAGGGTTCTTATCGACTACGGCAAAAGCACACTGCAGAATCGGAGTGGTCGAACGGCGGTTCTTGCCCAGCACGACCAGCTTTGTTTGGGGAAAATGCCGGCGGAACAGATGAAACGCAGCGCTCGATGCGCCACGAAAACGGTAGATGGCCTGATCGGGATCTCCGACGCCGAAGACATTCGCTTCGGCCCCCGCCAGCGCGGCCAGAACCTTGATCTGCGCGAAGTTGGCATCCTGAAATTCGTCGACCAGGATGAAGCGGGCGCGGGTGCGCTCCGCGGCTAGCAGATTTTCGTCGCTCGCCAGCAGCTCGCGGGCTCGCGTGATCATGTGGCCGAACGTGCCCAGGTTTTCTTCGCGCAGCCAGTTTTCCGTCGTGGCAAAGACGCGGGCAATTTCCTGGCAGCGCGCGATCACTTCGGCGTCGCTCAACTGGTCTTTCGACTTCGCAACCCGGGGAACCGGGGTTTCGCCGCGCTCCAGCCGCGCAACATACTCCGCGTACTTTTCCGGCGTTACCAGTTCGTCGTGACAGCGGCTGAGGAAGCCCAGCAAATCGTTGAGAAACTGCCCGACATTTGCTGCCCGGACGTAGTGTTCCAGATGGAGCTCGTGGATTCGCTTGCGGAGATAGATCCAGAGATCTTTTTCATCGAGCACGCCAAAGTCTTTTCCGGAGCGCTTTAGCAGGTCGAGGCAATAATCGTGAAAAGTTGCCGAATGAATCGGTTTGCCGAGCAGGGCGCGGACGCGATCGCGCATCTCTCCGGCGGCGGCCACCGTATAGGTGAGGGCGAGCACTTCTTCGGGCTTGGCGTGCCCCTGCTCGACAAGGCGGGCAATGCGGTGGATCAGGACCGAAGTTTTTCCGGTGCCGGCTCCCGCCACCACCAGCATCGGCCCGTGAACGTGCTCAATGGCTTCGCGCTGGCGATCGTCGGGGACGAACTGGGCAGGATGGGATTGCGATTTGGAGACAGCCATTGCGGCTCAGAATACCACCACGAACAACGGCGCGCAGGAAACAGGCGAGAACTCAGATTGTGCACAGCGCGGAGGCCACAACGGCCGTCGCAGCGATAGCGGCTGTCTCGGCGCGGAGAATGGTGTTGCCGAGCGAAGCGGAAATCCATCCGGATTGCCGAAACGATTGCAATTCGCCTTCAGTCCAGCCGCCTTCGGGACCAACTGCCAGAACGATTCCGTCTTCCGCGGTCTGCGGTTTCACAACGTCGCGCAGCAAGGTTTGCTCTTCCGATTCCGCCAGCACGATCCGCAACGCTGCCGGCAGGTCCAGCGCCTCTGCAAGCTTGACGGGCGCGGCGATCTCCGGCGGCGCGGCGCGGCGCGACTGTTCTGCCGCTTGCCGGGCGATGCGTTGCCAACGCTCTACGCGTTTCGCGGAGGCAGCAGCCAGATGCGAATCAGTTCGCCGCGCGATTACCGGCACAATCCGCGCGACGCCCAGCTCGGTGCACTTCTCGATCGCCCACTCCATGCGGTCGAACTTGAAGACCGCGAGAACCAGGGTGATCTCGGCCTGATCGGTCCGGAGATTTCTTCGCCTAGACTCGAACTCGACGCGGGCATCGTCTACAAAGGAGATTCGTCCGCGGCGCACGGTTGAGCCGGTAGCAATATCAAAATCCTGCCCGACGCGAGCCCGCAGCACCCTCACCAGATGATCCGCATGCTCGCCGACCAGGGCAGCGCGATCTCCCGAGACTTCGTCGGCAATAAAACGGCGGCGGGTCATTGTCGAAAATGGAGTTCTCAGTTGTCAGAAACGCAGACTCGAAGGCGCGGTCGGCTATACGACATCTTGACGGAGATTAGCCTTGGAGGAGGGTAGCCGACTATCCTGAGAACTGAGAATCGGGAACTGAGAACTGCCTCTCACCCGAACATATCTTTCACTTTGCCCAGCAGAGACCGCATCATTGGCTGATTGTCCACCTTCGCCGTCGTCTCCAGTTCCTGCAGCAGCTCTTTCTGGCGCTTGCTCAGCTTGCTCGGAATCTGCACCCGCACTTCGACGTAGAGATCGCCCTTGCCGTGTCCGTTCAACACGGGCACTCCCTTGTTGCGGACGCGAAACGTGGTGCCGGGCTGGGTTCCATCGGGAATCTTGAGCGCGTGCTCGCCCTCGAGCGTGGGCACGCGAATCTCCGTGCCCATGGCCGCTTGCGTCACGGACAGCGGGACAACGCAGTGCAGATCATTCCCTTCCCGCACAAAGAACGGATGCTCCTTCACGTGCAGCACGAGGTATAGATCGCCGGCGGGCCCTCCGAAAGGTCCAGCCTCGCCGCCTCCTGTGAAGCGGATGCGCGTGCCGTCTTCCACTCCTGCCGGAATCTTGGCGTCGACCGCACGCTGCCGCAGAATGACGGCCTTCGCCTTTGCATTTGGGCAAGGATCGGTGATCACGCTGCCCGTTCCCTGGCAGGAAGGGCAAGTCCGCGCAATGCTGAAAAAGCCCTGCTGATACCGCACCTGGCCGCGGCCGGCGCAGGAACGGCAGGTCGAAGGGCCTTTGCCCGGCGCGGTTCCGGAGCCCCGGCAATCCTCGCAGGCTTCGTGACGGCGCACCATGATGCGCTTCTCCACCCCGAAGGCGGCCTCTTCGAACTCGATGCTTAAGTCCTCGCGC
The DNA here is from genome assembly GCA_963763285.1 of uncultured Acidobacteriaceae bacterium. Classification (GTDB taxonomy): domain Bacteria; phylum Acidobacteriota; class Terriglobia; order Terriglobales; family Acidobacteriaceae; genus Sulfotelmatobacter. Next base: position 242,566 of record CAVXOK010000008.1, read on the forward strand.
AAATCCGCGCCGCGCTGCACCCGGCTGCGGCGGCGTCCGCTGCCTCCGAGAACATCGCCAAAGCCAAAAAACTCGCCAAAGATTTCGCCCAGGTCCTGGAAAGGCGTGCCCTCGAAGCCCGCGCCCGGACTGGCCGCACTGCCCACTCCGGCATGGCCGTAGCGGTCGTAGAGTGACCGCTTCTCGGAGTCGGCCAGTATTGCGTAGGCTTCCGTAACTTCCTTGAAGCGCTCTTCCGCATCCGGATTGTTCGGATTCCGATCGGGATGGTACTGCATGGCGAGCTTGCGATAAGCGCTCTTCAGTTCCTGATCGCTCACCGTACGGCTCACCGACAATACTTCGTAATAATCGCGTTTTGCGTTTGTGGCCAGAATAGGCGCCTTTCCTCAAGAAAACTTACCAGAGACACTCGAACCCTTATCAGGAGCTTACTTCCCGTGATTTCTGGCCACCTTCACCATCGCAGGCCGCAGTAGCCGGTCTTTGAACTTGTAGCCGCGCTGCAACTCCTCGACCACCTGATGATCGGGAGCTTCCGTGGTTTCTACCATTTCGACGGCTTCGTGGAACCGCGGATCAAACGCTTCGCCCTTCGACACGATGGGATGCACCGAAAGCTTGGCCAGCGCCGCCTGCAGTTGCTTGTAAATCAGTTCCACGCCGGCACGCAGTTCGGCCGCGTCCGACTTCACTTGCAGCGCGCGCTCCAGGCTATCCACCACCGGCAGCAAGGACTTGACCGCGTCCGCCACGGCGTAATCGCGAAACTCCTGCTGCTCCTTGCTCGCGCGCCGGCGCGCATTTTCAAACTCCGCTTGCGCCCGCGCCAGCCGGTCGAGCAGCGAGTCGCGCTCCGCCTTTAGCTTTTGCAATTCCGATTCTGAGCCGGAGATTCCGCGGCTCACCGCCGTGACGCTGTCATCCCCGTCGCCGCGCCGGCAGTTCGTGCTCCAGATCCAGCGCCGCCTTCTCTACTTCTGATCTACCGTTTGCTTTGCCCATAAACAACTATGATCACTCCGATTCATTCAAGATTTTGTCAAAGAGCCGCGCAATGTAGGAAACCGCGGTCATGGTGTGCTGATAATCCATGCGCGTCGGGCCAATCACCGCCAGCGAGCCAAACATGTCGGTTCCCGACCGCGCCGGCGCTCCGATCAGCACGAAGTTCTGCATGGAAGGCAGCGCATCATCCAGCCCGATCACCACCCGCACGGCCTCCTGCTTCACATCGAGGTAAGCCCCAAGGAGCTGCGCGACTTTTTCCTTCTCCTCGAGCGTCTTCAGCATCTCCTGCAGACGCTTGCGGTCTTCCTGCCCCGTAACCAGGTTGGCTGCGCCTTCCACGAAGACCACCTGCGAACCCGTTTCAGCAGCCAGCGCGCCTTGCTTGTAGAGTTGCTCGATCGAATCCATCAGGCGGTCGTATTCACTGCGTTCCTGCTCAATCCTCCGGCCCAGTTCGGCGCGCATCGACTCCATCGTCCAGCCGCGAAAATTCTCGTTGATATAGCGTGCCGCAAGATCCAGCTCGGCCTGCGGCAGGTCGAGCCTCAACACGCGGTCGCGCACCAATCCAGAACGCGTCACTAACACCGCCAGCACCTTCTGATCGCCCAGGCGCGAGAAGTAAACATGCTCCAGCGCATTCTTGGCGCCGCTGGTGGCCACGGTCACGCCTACGTTCCGTGAAATCAGCGACAGCACATGCGAAGTGCGCTCCATGAACTCCGGCACATCGGTAATGCCCGCGAGCGAGTCAGAAATCAGGCTTTCTTCCTGCGGCGCCAATCGTGCCGTTCCCGTAATCTGCTCGACGTAGTAGCGGTACGCGTCGGTGGTCGGTACGCGTCCTGACGAGGCATGGGTCTGCTCCAGAAATCCCGCGTCTGACAGGTCAGCCATCACATTGCGAATCGATGCCGGACTCAGGCCCTCGCGGTTCGATCGCGCGAGCGTGCGCGAACCGACGGGCTCGCCCGTGGAAATAAAAGTCTCCACGATTGCCGTCAGAACTTCGCGTTCGCGCTTGCCGATATTGGGATCAGATGGCATGTTGTGTTATGGGATCGCCGAGGCTCGCGGCCAGCTAACAATCTCCCGCTAAGTATTTTAGATGCAGAAACTTACCTTAGGACGCAAACGCCGCGCCCTGCTTGGATTCTAGGAACGCTCCCCTTCCTGTCAAGGACCGCAGGGGGTAGGCTTCACATGAGAACCTCCCCTCGCAACTTCCCCTGCTGCGGCATCCTCGGTATCCTCAATTCGCAGGCGTAGAAACCCTTCGCGATGAAATCCAAACCGCACATCGCCGTCGTTGGAGCCGGCGCTTTCGGCGGCTGGACTGCCCTGCATCTTCTTGAGCGCGGAGCCCGCGTCACCTTGCTCGACGCATGGGGTCCGGGCAACTCGCGCGCGTCTTCGGGCGGCGAGACCCGCATCATGCGCGGCACCTACGGTCCTGACCAACCCTACACTGAAACCGCCGCGCGCGCCCTCAAGCTGTGGGCGAAATATGAACGGAGATGGAAGAAGCGGTTTCTTCACCGCACCGGCGTTCTTTGGATGGTCAGCAGCGACGACGACGCTTACGAGCGCGGCTCGCTCGAGGTGCTTCGCCAGGCCCGCATGAAGTTTCAGGAACTCTCGACGCGCCAGATGAAGAAGCGCTGGCCGCAGATCAACTTCGAGGATGTCCACTGGGGAATCTTTGAACCCGAGTGCGGATACCTCGACGCCCGCGCCAGCTGCCAAGCGGTGGTCGACGCGTTCGTCGGGCAGGGCGGAACCTACCGGCAGCTCGCAGTTTCGCCCGATGGACTAGAAGGCGGACATCTTCGCAGCTTGGCGCTCTCGGATGGCTCGCGCCTCCGAGCCGATTACTACATTTTCGCTTGCGGCCCGTGGCTGGGCGAGCTGTTTCCTGAAACTCTAGGCGGCGTAATTCGCCCCACCAAGCAGGACATTTTTTTCTTCGGCACGCCCGCCGGAGACGACCGCTTCACGGACGAGCATCTTCCAGTGTGGGGCGATCATGGGAAACGCTTCTTCTACGGCATCCCAGGCAACGACCGGCGTGGCTTGAAGGTGGCTGATGATACGCGTGGCGGCGCGTTCGATCCTACGAACGGCGAGCGAGTGGTCAGTCAGGCAACACTGAAGAGGGTTCGCGAATATATCGCCTTCCGCTTTCCTGCGATGAAAGACGCTCCGCTGATCGAGACCCGCGTCTGCCAATACGAGCAGACTTCAGACAGTAATTTCATCATGGATCGCCATCCTCGGATGGAGAACGTGTGGCTACTGGGCGGCGGATCGGGACATGGCTTTAAACATGGGCCGGCGCTGGGAGAGATGATGGCGGAGTTGATTCTCAATGACAGCGAACCAGACAAGGTTTGGCGTTTTTCAAGGTTCTCGGCAAGAAAAGCGGGCTAGAGGATTCATATCGCCGGTTATCACGGCTGCGTCTTCGGTTCCATCTCCACCTCAAGCGATCTATGCTCGCCCGACTGCAGCCGCAATAAGGGACGTGACGCGTTAGCGGGGTCGGTGTAGACCCAGCCCTTATATCCTGGGGCAGACACTACGATGAGGAGATCCAATCCCGTCGGAACCGTGGCGCGAAATTCTCCGTCCCCGCTGGTCTCTTTGCGGGTATTGCCTGCAGCCCCACCGTCCGGCGCGAAATATTGCAGGTTGATCGCTGTCTTCAGGGGCCGCCCGGTGATCTTGTCCCTCACCGATCCGATCAAGACGCCCCCTCCCGGTCGCAATCGTATAGTAACGTTCGCCCAGGGATTTTCTGCTGTAACCCTGACCTTCTGGCCGGGACTCTGGTTCTCAATTGAATATCCCTCTCCCTCGTTGACGGCGAATAGGGCGTAGGTTCCGAATTCCACATTCTCCATGTGGAACCGGCCGTCTTTGTCTGTAAGCCCGTGTTGGCAGTTGATCGACGTTGTGTTTCCCTTGGTGACCGATGTGCACACGTTCGCCCGCTCAGCGAATTGCCCCTCCTCGTTCAAAACGGTTCCAGCTATTCGGCCAGTTGAAGACTGAGGACCGGTTTGCGCGCACATGAGGGACGTTGGAAGAAACAGAAGGACCATCGCTTGCCAGTATCCACGCATAGCGTCCAATCCCTGACAAAAACTTTCCCTACTACCAAGACCCCCGATGTCACAAGCTTTCTGGGCAAGGGTCCGTATCCCAGCACACCTTGGGACGAAAAGACTTCCCTACTGAATCTGAATCACGCTGGCCGACTCGCCCGCCTTGATCTCTCCCACGCGCGCAATCACATTCCGCGCAAATGCGAAGATCGACTTGGCATGGGGCGAATTCTCGCCCTCGAGTACGATCGGCTTCCCACCGTCCCCGGATTTGCGCACCTCGGGATCAAGCTCAATGCTTCCGAGAAATGGCACGCTGAAATGCGCAGCCATCTTCTCCGCGCCGCCGCGGGAGAAGATATCGATCTCGTGATTGCAGTGCGGGCACGTAAAGAAGCTCATATTCTCGACCACGCCCACAAGGTCGACCTTCATCTGCCGGAACATTTCGATCGCCTTGCGCGCGTCCTGCAATGAAACGTCAGACGGAGTCGAAACCACCACCGCGCCCGTCAGCGGCACCGACTGCACAAGCGACAGCGCGATATCGCCCGTGCCCGGCGGTAGGTCGACGACCATGTAATCGAGATGCCCCCATTCCACCAGTCCCAGGAACTGCTTCACGATCTGGTGCAGCATGGGACCGCGCCAGATGATGGGCTTGTCCCCGGGATTAAGAAATCCCACCGAAATCACCTTCAGCCCAAACGCCTCGAGCGGCTGGATGCGGTTTTCCCCAACCGTCTTCGGCTGCCCGCTCACGCCCAGCATCAGCGGAACGTTCGGCCCATACACGTCCGCATCGAGCAGGCCCACTTTGTGCCCCATCTTGGCCAGTGCGACCGCCAAGTTCACCGACAGCGTGGTCTTGCCAACGCCTCCCTTGCCCGAACCCACGGCAATGATGGCATCGACTCCGGGCAACGGTTGCGGCCCCGGCGCTGGCTGCCCGGGATGAGACGGTATATGTGCACTCAAGGGATCACACTCCAAGAATCAATCAGGATGGATCAAACACTTAAGATTATACAGGGCGGAAACGACCCTCATGGGCAGACAGCCGCCTCGGCTGTCAAAGCCAGTGCGAAGCCCGGCGACCACCGAGCCACTACCGCTTCGCCTTCCTTCTCCGCTCCAACTCCGCCCGGCGAATCTCGCGCCGCCGCCCCGCGTCATCATAGCGCCGTTGCTGCTCCTCGGTATCTGGAATTACCGGAGCGACCTTCAAGTGGTTCCCCTTGCCGTCGATGGCGACAAATGTAAGGTAGGCCGATGCCACGTGCTGTGCCGTATCTGCAATGTAATTCTCGACCCAAACCTTTACACCCACTTCCATGGACGAATGAAACACTCGGTTCACTGACGATCTCAAAATAGCCAGATCCCCAATCTTCACAGGTACCAGGAAATCAATATGATCGACCGAAGCTGTGACCACATAACTCCGTGAGTGGCGGTGACACGCCATGGCGCCCGCCAAATCGATCCAATGCATCAACCGGCCTCCGAGCAGCGCACCCAGCGGGTTGGCATCGTTGGGCAGAACAATTTCCGTCATCTCCGATTGCGAATCCCTGACAGACCGGGGAGTCAAATCCTCTTCACTCATAGCCGTCTTCCTCTTTTTTCTGTTGTGACACTACTGGTATGGGGTCGCGCCTAACTCGCCGCGCGTGCTAGTTCCTGCCTTTTCTTCTTCTCCATGTACGATTCCAAAAAAGCCTCCGCCATTCGCTGCACCCGGCTGTCGCCATGCGGCTCTATCCAACGCGTTTCGAACCCATCAAACTCCAACGTCCCATGCTCTGTCGGACGATGCGCGCGCTCGCATACGTAGCGAATCTGGATGCGCCCGGCAGTCCCGCTCTCGGCGCCGCCGTCCATGCGTCTTGCGGCAAACCGCACCGAATCCCACACTCGCTGCCGTGGCAACCGCCGACAGCCCTCCGCATACCCGAGATTGCAGAACTCCCGCAATTCGTGCTGGGACGGAGTCTCACCTTCATGTCCCGGAGCGGAACACTGCCCGCTCCACCCACCTCCCAGCGGAAGTCGCTCGGCATGCAGCCAATTCCCGTCCGCCAATCTCTCCACCGGCACAAAAAACGGACAAGCCACGAACACCTCTGCAGGACCTGAAATGTAAAGGACCGCTCATTCTACAGCGGAACGAACGCAAGCCAAGGACAATCCGTGAACCGAAGACGCGGTTTGTAGTAACCTCATCGCAACTGAGAACGAGAGCTAAGAACTGAGAACTGCTTTATGGACCGCATCGCCGCACTCAACGACGTCCTCACGCAGAATCCGAACGACACCTTCGCCCGCTATGGCCTGGCGATGGAATACTCCAAACAGGGCGACCTCGACCGCTCGCTCGCCGAATTCTCTATCCTGCTCAAATCCAGTCCCGACTACACTCCCGGCTATTTCATGGCCGCACAAACGCTGGCCCGTGCTGACAGAATTGCAGAAGCCAAGGCCATGCTCACTGACGGCATAGCCTCCGCCCGTCGCACCGGCAACCTCCACGCCCAGGGCGAGATGGAAGCGATGCTGACCGAGCTGGGATAGGCTTCCAGACTTCGGCCTTCGGGCTTCAGACCTTCGACCAACTCGAACTGCTGAGGCCGAGGTCCAACGTGCGAGGTCCAACGTCAGCATTCACCCAGCCATCCGTCCCATAGCCCACTCCACCAGTGCGGGAAAGTGTTCGTAGATCTTAATCGGCACATACATAGTCCAAGGCACAATTACTTCCCGCTTCTGCTTCAAATACCCCAGCAGGGTAGCCCCCGCCACACGCTCGGCAGTAATCCCCTTTACCGACCCCGGACGCACTTGCTTCAATTCATTCCCGCGAATCGCATTTTCTCCAAACGCTGTCCGCACATAGCCCGGACAAACCGTCAGCACATGAATCCCGTCTTTCTTCAACTCGATACCCGCCGCCTTGCCCATCGCATTGAGCGCGAACTTGGTGGCACTGTAGGCCGCATGAAACGGGATCGGAATATGCCCTGCCACGCTCGAAATATTGATGATCGTCCCTGCACCCTGCTGCCGCATCACCGGAATTACCGCCTGCATCGCTCCCACCGCTCCAAACAAATTCGTGTCGAACATTTCCCGGCATGCAGCCATATCCATTTGTGCCACCGAATCCAGCAGCCCATGCCCCGCATTGTTTACCCAGACATCGATCCTCTGGAAGTGATGCAGCGTCAGCCCAATCACGCGGTCAACGTCTTCCCGGTGCCGGACGTCGCAAGCCATCGCGAGAGTTCGCTCGCCATGTCCCACTCTTCCTCGCGCTGCGTCCACCCGGCCCGCATCGCGCGACAGCATTACGACGCTCGCTCCACGATCGGCAAAAATCTTCGCGACCGCTTCCCCGATCCCCATCGAAGCGCCAGTCACCACCACAACTTTCCCCGAAAGTTCCATAGCGCGCTTTTATTCCTCCCCATCTTGCGAAGTCAAGCGCTGGGTTACAATCAGGACGGCGCGCTGATCCCCTCGCTCACCGTGGAGAGCCCTTGGACGCCCTTCTACCCCTGTTCCCGCTCGACGTCGTGCTGTTTCCGGGCACTCCTCTGCCCTTGCACATATTCGAGCCGCGCTACAAAGAAATGATTGGCGAGTGTGTTGCCCAGCGTCGCATTTTCGGTGTAGTTCGCGCCGTCGAAAAAGGTTTAGCCGAGATAGGCTGCACCGCCGAAATCATCACCGTGGTGAAAGAGTACCCCGACGGCCGCCTTGACCTAGTCACCGAAGGCCGCCAGCGTTTCGAACTCCTGCGCGTCAACCAGGAACGGTCGTTTCTCCAAGCGGAGGTTCTAATGATCGACGACGAGCCCGGAACTCCACCACAGGCCGACATCGCCCGCGCGGTTCAGTTGCACTCCGAGCTGCTCGCGATCGCTGGCGCTAAGCAGGATCTCCCGGCCGCCAACCCTTCGCTGCTTTCTTTTCATCTTGCCGGTTCTGTGCCCCTCGATTTGGATTTCAAACAGAAGTTGCTCTCCCTGCGCTCTGAACCGGAACGTCTGACTTTGCTCATCAGCTATCTCGAAACCATCATCCCCAACCTCCGCCGCGCCGCCAGCGCCCGCGAAAAGGCCGGCGGGAACGGCCACGTCCACTGAGACGTGCGCTACCCGTGATCCCTGTGCCGTCCATGGTGAGGATTTTGATTTGCGCTTGAGGCCGGCCAAAGTCCGCGGCCGCCTCTTCCCGCGTATAATTCATAAAAGTATTTGGGGGTTCCATCATGCCTCTTCCGCGCACACTTGGCGAATTGCGCCGCAGCACCTTTTCTGAAGAACGGCTGCGCGCCCGCCGCGTGAAAGACGAACTGCGCGACAACCTCATTGCCCTCCTGCGTCACCACGACGACGCCGGCATATTCCCCGGCATTGTCGGCTACGACGACACCGTCGTGCCCCAAATCGTGAATGCCATCCTCTCGCGACACAATTTCATTTTGCTCGGCCTGCGGGGCCAGGCCAAAAGCCGCATCCTGCGCGCCCTAACGACGCTGCTCGATCCTCAAATGCCATATCTAGCCGGCTGCGAGATTCGTGACAATCCCTACGCGCCTATCTGCCGCCGCTGCCGCGAAGAGGTCGCGCGCCTCGGCGATGCCGCGCTCATTTCCTATTTAACCTCCGACGATCGCTACGTGGAAAAACTTGCCACGCCGGATGTCACCATAGCGGACTTGATTGGCGACATCGACCCCATAAAAGCCGCCCGAGGCGGCCACGAATTGTCGAGCGAGTTCACGGTTCACTACGGCCTGCTTCCTCGCGCCAATCGCGGCATTTTCGCGATCAACGAATTACCCGATCTCGCCGGGAAAATTCAGGTTGGCCTGTTCAACATCATGCAGGAAGGCGATGTGCAGATTAAGGGCTATCCCATCCGCCTGCCGCTCGACGTAGCAATAGTCTTCAGCGCGAATCCCGAAGACTACACTGCTCGCGGCAAGATCATCACCCCGCTTAAAGACCGCATCGGTTCCGAGATTCGCACGCACTACCCGGCAACGGTCGATGAAGGCATCGCCATCACGGCGCAGGAAGCCTGGACCAACCGCAGCACTCAAGGCGAAGCCCATACCATGCAACTGCCCTCCTACATTCAGGAGGTGATCGAGCGGATCGCCTTCGCGGCCCGCGAAGACAAGAAAATCGACAAGCGCAGCGGCGTAAGCCAACGCCTCCCGATCTCCGCGATGGAGAACGTAATCTCGAACGCCGAGCGTCGTGCCCTTCGCAATGACGAGAAACTGGTCGTGCCCCGCGTCAGCGACGTCTACGCCGCGCTCCCCGCCATCACCGGCAAGCTCGAACTTGAGTACGAAGGCGAAATGAAAGGCGCCGATTACGTTGGCCGCGAGTTGATCCGCGCCGCGATTGCCAAAACCTATGACGAATATTTCACTGGCGCCAACGTGCAGCAGATCGTGCAGTGGTTCGATTTAGGGGGCGAGATTCAGCTCTCCGATTCCGTTGCCGCTCTAGAGGCGCTCGAAAATCTGAAGGAAATTCAGGGCTTGATCGAGAAACTAGGCCCTCTTGGCATTTCGCAGAAGGAAAGCCCCGAGCAGCAAGTCTCTGCCGCGGAATTCATCCTCGAAGGCCTGCACGCCCACAAGCGAATAGGCCGCAACGAAGAACGAGTATTCAAAGCTGGGGAAAAAAAACCCGAGCCAGTGCGCGAAAAGAGTTTCGACAAAGAAGAACCACCGTACCGGCAGAGAAGGCAGTTTAACTAAGATCAGCGGCCAGTGTTCAGTGTCCAGTAGCCAGTCAAGACGAATCGACATGGGTTTTACTGGCCACTGATCACTGCCCACTGACCCCTGGCCACTGCTTATGAAGCGCATTCGCTACAGCAAATACGTGCCCGACCCCGCCGGTGAAATGAGCATGGAGGACTTGCTCAGCGCGCTCTCCGACTACCTGCTGCAAAGCGGCTTCCAGAGCGATATGTGGTACGAGATGCCCGAGGGCGAGCAATCTCTCGACGATCTTCGCCGCGCCATCGAACAAGCCCTCATGGAGGGGGATCAGTTCGACGAAGACATGCGCGAACGCCTCGAGCAGATGGCGGCCGATGGCGAACTCGACGAACTCATCGAGAAGCTGATCGAGCGCATGCAGCAAGAAGACTACATTTCGATCGACCAGCCGCCCGACCCTTCCCGCCCATCCGGCGTCGGCGGCCAGGTCGGCGAAAATCAGCAGCAAGCCAAGTTCGAGATCACCGACAAGAGCCTCGACTTCCTCGGCTTCAAGTCCTTGCGAAACCTGCTCGGCTCGCTCGGTAAATCCAGCTTCGGACGCCACGACACCCGCGACCTCGCCACCGGAATCGAAGCCAGCGGCGCTTCCCGCACCTACGAGTTCGGAGATACTCTCAACCTCGACATCACCGCGACGCTTTCGAGCGCCATCCAGCGCGAAGGCCTCGCGCTGCCGCTTAACATCGAATACCGCGACCTGCAAGTCCACCAGTGCGAGTACCAATCTTCGTGCGCGACAGTGTTGATGCTCGACTGCTCGCACTCGATGATCCTCTACGGCGAGGACCGCTTCACGCCCGCGAAGAAAGTCGCCATGGCACTCTCCCATCTGATCCGCACGCAATATCCCGGCGACTCGCTCTCGCTTGTTCTCTTCCACGACTCCGCCGAAGAAGTTCCGCTCTCGCAACTGGCCCGCGTCAAGGTCGGACCGTATTACACCAACACGCGCGAAGGGCTGCGGCTGGCACAACGCATTCTGCAGCGCCAGAGAAAAGACATGAAGCAGATCGTCATGATCACCGACGGCAAACCCTCCGCCTTGACGCTGGAAGACGGACGCATCTACAAGAACGCCTTCGGCCTGGACCCGCTTGTAGTAAGTCAAACGCTCGAAGAAGTTTCGAAGTGCAAGCGCGCCGGCGTCCTGATCAACACTTTCATGCTCGCCTCGGATTATGGCCTCGTGCAATTCGTTCAGAAAGTAACTGAAATGTGTCGCGGCAAAGCCTACTTCACCACGCCCTACACACTGGGCCAATACCTGCTCATGGATTACATGTCGAGAAAGACCAAAACGATCCACTGAGGCCTGGGTAGCACATTGTGTCCATGTCTGTCCTCTGTGGTAAAGATTTTCTTCGTGCCCTGCACTGCTGATACTCTTTTAAGACCCATGGCGAATTGCATTCGATGCGGCCGTCAACTCCCCGGCTTTACCTTCGGCAAGAAGATCTGCCAGTGGTGCAAGCAGCACGAGGCCTACCAGCGCGGCGAAGTCCCCGACGATGCCGCGCAAACCGTCATGCCCACGCCCTGGGTCCGCCGCAGCGAATCAACCATCGGCCTCACCCAAATCATTTTCGGTATCAACGTGGCAGTATTCCTCGGCATGGTGCTTGCTTCCGGCAGTCCGCTTGCATTCGGCAACCCGATGCAGGAGTTCCCAACCTCAGAGACCGTCCAATGGGGCGCAAACGTGGGGCGCAAGTCACGATCTCGGGAGAATGGTGGCGATTGCTGACCAATGTCTTCGTGCATGGCAGTCTGCTTCATATTGCCTTCAACATGTGGTGCCTGTGGAATCTAGGCCAACTTTGCGAATCGCTCTACGGACGCTGGACCTACGCCGCCGTCTATCTCATCTGCGGCTTGGGAGCCAGTCTTGCCAGCGCAGCCTGGCACCCCTTCGTACCCAGCGTCGGCGCCTCGGGAGCCATCTTCGGGCTCGCTGGCGCGCTCATCACAGCTCTTAAGTTAGGAGAATTCTCGGTTCCGCGCTCCGCCCTTTCAGGCACGCTGCGCAGCCTTGGCGCGTTTGTGGTCTACAACCTCATCTTCGGATTCGTACTTCCCGGCGTCGACAACACCGCCCACATCGGAGGCCTGATCACCGGACTCATCGTCGGAGCACTAATCGCGCTCATCGCTCCGCAGAAAGACCAAGCCCTGCGCCGCGTCGCGGTATTTGTAGTCATGGTCCTTGCATTAGCCGGAGGCGCAGTCGTCACGGCCCATCATTACGACGTACCGCTGCGCCTGGGGCGAGTGAATTACGAACGCTCCGCTAATGTCCCTGAACGTGTTCCGGCTCAGATGACTTCAACTCCCCCACTGCCCGCCACGCCTGATTAATCGCCTCATCTGTGTAAGCGCGAGCCCCCGCATCGCAATTGGCGATCGCGATCCGTCCGAAAGTTTTCCGTGCACGCTCACATGGCGTCTCGCCACCTTCCAGCACGAATTTATCCCACAGGCTGCTGTACTCGTAGGCGTACCCGTGCGGCCAACGGTTGACGGTAATGGCCAGAATGTCACGCGCGGGGTCGAAACCACCCGGCCCCAGCGTCCGGGCCAGTTGCTGACGAATCTTCCGCTCCATGGTTTCAAACGTTGTGTTGTAGAGTTCAATGCGGCCCGCAATGTGTTGATCGCGCGCGGGCCGGCCGGCGCGACACGGAGACTTGCTCATGTGCACCACGGTCGGCTCCTCCGGCGTGCGCGGGCAGCGATACTCTCCGATGCTGACCGGGAGGTCGAGGTTGACGTACGAATGGTAGCCCCCGGGCGCGTAGATCGAATTCGCTCCCAGCTTCTGAAACGCAGTCGAGTTACGTAACAGCACATTGGTGTAGAGCAGTGGCACCTTGGTCGCGAAGGCCAGCGCCTCTTTTTGTTTATCCGGCAAGTCTTCGCAGAGGTAAGGAATCATCATGTTCCAGCAAGCCAGGATGGCGTGCTGGCCTTTGACGGTATAGACTTTGCCGCCGCGGGCGTAGGCTACTTCGACTTCTTTCGCAGTGGCGGCATCGCCCACGTGCTTCACTCGCACGGCCGTGCTGTTTAATCGAATACGCAGGGACGAGCCTTTTTCGTCGAGCTTCGCGTAGTTCGCACGCGCTGTAACGACATCGGTTGCCGAGTTGCCCGGAATCGCTTCTGGAATCAGCTTGCGCACCAGCAGACGTGCGATGCTGGCGTTGCCGTCGGGAAAGTGAAAGAAATATTTCCGCTCGTTGCTCAAACCCTCCGCTTCAACGTTCATTCCGCTGAAGCCCGGGTAGCCCGTCTCTGCCGCGTCCAGCGCGGCTATCGCTTCGATACCTACACCAAATAGAGTTTGAGAAATGGTCTGATAGAGGCGGATCACGTCGCCGTGCACCCCCACCTGCTCCGTGAGAAACTGGGCATAGCTGATCCGCGCCAGGCGTGCCTGTTGCTGCTCAGCGCTCAGGCCCGGGAGATAGTCTTTCTTCTCGCGACACAGACGAGACACGTCCTTACGGGCCTGCTCCGCGATCGGCGCCTCAGCCATGAAGTGCGCCCAGGCATCGGGCCCGGCGACCGCGAGGTCGTAGGTCTCGCCACCCGGAAAAGGACAGGGATCGTCGACGAGCTTGTCACTGCCAAACGTCTCTTTGTCAAAAAAGATTTTGGGAACTCGCCCCATGGAACCGTATATATCCCGGTCGAGATATTTTGCGAAACTCGCGACCTCAATTCCCAATTCCTCGATCAGGCCCTTAGCGACCGCGCTGTAAGGTTCGGAACTTTCTATCGAGTACGTTCCCCCATAGCCTAGAAGAGTTCTCTTTCCCGCCTGGAATTCATTGCGCTTGGCGTGTCCGCCAAAGTCGTCGTGGTTGTCGAGGATGAGGATGCGCGCGTTTGCTCCCGCCCGGTTGCGGTAGAAGTGCGCAGCGGAAAGCCCGCTGATGCCGCCGCCTACGATAACCAGGTCGTAGGTTTCGCCGGTGTCCTGCGGCGGGCCGGCGGCGTCCCAGAAGGTGCCGTCGCGTAAGGAATGCGCGGCGTCGAAGGAGCCGGCGTGACTGCCACGCAGTCCCGTAAGCGCTGGTGGATAGTAGTCGGGCGACGTCTCGAGCTCTGTATCTGCCGCGGCGAGCAGATGCCTGGGCATCAAGGCAGCACCTGCGGTTACGGCCACACCGTTGAGAAAATCACGGCGCGTAATGTTGCGTTGCATCCCCAGTTGGCGGTCGCTCAGATCGCTCATAGGTCCTCGAATCGCCAAGTAGCGGACTAGCCTTCAGACTTCTTGACGGCCAGTTCTGCTCCCTGGAATCCGATGCGACTGTGAGTACCGTCGCAGAAAGGCTTGTTCACTGAACCGCCGCAGCGACAGAGTGAAAAGGCGGGCTTGCCGGTAAGGTCGAACGGGTTGCCGTTGACATCGACGAGCTCGATGGAACCTTCGGGCGCCTCTATGCGGTAGGGGCCATTGGGACGGACTGTGATCTTTACCTGAGCCATGACTTCGATTCCTCCAACCTTACGGGTTTCTAGTAAGCCTAAGAAGATATCACCAAGCGGGGCTGAATGTCGCGGGAGTAGCTCGCCAACTCCAAACCCAATAAGCTATTGCGCTTTAGGATTTGCTGGACCCGTCTTCCGGGCGAGCTCTTCGGCGAGTTTGAGGGCGTTCATGGAGTGTTCGTGCGCCTCTTTGCTTAGTTCGTGAGCGGTCAGATGATCTCCTTTGCCGTGAGCGACGGCAGCGGCATTGTGGGCGTGAGCCGCAAGGTTGTGGAGTTCTGAGAGTCGATTGTGGGAGCTCTGGGGCATGGTCTTCTCCTACCTTCCAAACATTAAACCACGGTCGCAGCTGTCCATGCCCGAGAGAAAAACCCGCTCCCTCGTTTCACTCGGGATAAGAAGAAAAAAGGCCCAATCTTAGGCGGCCAGGGCGTTGGCGGAGATCAGGCTGCGGTAGAGTTCCAGGTAATCGTCGATCATGCGCTTGGTGGTGAAGCGCTCGCGGGCGCGAGTATAGGCGCGGTCGGCATAGGCCTGGCGAAGCGAGCGGTCGGCGTCCAGTTGGCGAAGGGTTTCGGCCAGGCTGCCGGCATCGTTGGTGCGGAAATAGAGTGCGGCGTCGCCCCAGACTTCGCGGAAGCTGGGAATGTCGTTTGCCACTATGGCGCAGCGGGAGAACGCGGCTTCGAGAGGCGCAATGCCAAGCGGCTCATAGCGCGCCGTGGCGGCGTAGACGGCGGCACGGCTGTACAGGGCGCGCAGCTGAGCCTCGGTTTGTGGCCCGCGCACGGCAACGGAACTCTGGTCGGTTGACACTTTCACGTCGGCGCGGATCGGAATGCGCGGAACGGGCACGGTTTGCTCCGCACCCACGATGCAGATGGAGAACCGGTGCGCGTGCTGGGTAAGCAGGTGGACTTGCTTGCCGGCATCGAGCAAGCGACCGACCGACAGCACAGAATCCTCCTTGCTGACGTAGGGATTGAAGAAAATAGGATTGCGTCCGGGATAGATGATGGCCTCGCGGCGCGGGCTGGTGTAAGTGGCACTAAGAGTGTCGAGCATCCAAGCCGAGGGCGCGACAACGGCATCGGCGGCGGCTATGCCGCGGACCACGGTTTCACGATACCAATTCATCGTACGCGTGGGGCGGGGCGTGCACCCCTGGACGGCTTCGTTCCAACTGATGAGATCGCCGTGGGCCATCACTACGCGCGGGATGTCGACGGGGAGATCGCCGTGACAGAACTGGTGGAGGTGAAGCAGGTCCGGCCGAACTTCGCGCACCAAGCTGACGAGGAACTCTGAGGATTCGTGCAGGTCTTGCGGCGCCTCGTCCATCCACTCCAGGCGGAAAGCAGTGGGGCGATATTCGAGACCGTGAAGTAAGTCCATCCAAGCGGTTTGCTCAGGAAGGGGAACTTCGCCGAAGCTAACTAGCGTGACTCGGATGCCGCGTGTGACCAGTCCCGTGACCAGCTCACGGCTGTAGGTCCAAGAGCCGGACATGGTATCGGCTGTGACCAGAACGTGCACGGAGCCTCCGGGAGTGTCGGCCCGCGGTGGTTGCGGGGTCTGACGTGTTGCGCTGGTTCATTCTAGTGCTAACTGGGTGGAATCGGCGAATAACTTTTCTTGAGGCTGACGAATCCGCAAGATCTTGCACACCTCGGAATATCGCGTTCTGTCGGTGTATGCCAAGTCTGGATACCGGGCCGCGCTGAGGCGAATCGTCGAACTTAACCTGCAGTTGGCCAAGAAGCGCCACGTAGACCCGGGCGATACCGCAATGGACTATGCCGCTCTCGGGCAAAAGGACCAGGCCTTGTCTGGCTCGAGAAAGCGTACTCTGAAAAGTCAGACCGCATTTCCTGCATCAAGGCAGACCCCCGACGCTGACAGGCTGCGCTCAGACCCACGCTACGCCGCACTGCAGAAGGAGATGGGGCTGCCGCGGTAGGAACGGTGGGCATGGCACTCGAAACTCAGTTCGCGCCCAGCCTCAGGCGCATGTCGCGGGCGAGATTGTCGATGAGGCGGATTTTTTCAGCGGCGGGGCCCGGGACTTCGGGCACGGCCATGGCCAGTTCGCAGGAAAGCAGCATCGCGGTGAGCGATTCGCATACCTCACTGCGAATCTGTTGTTCGACTGAACGTCGGGCCTGAGTTTCCTCCCGTTTGCGGCGATGTAGCGCGGAGCGCACTTCGCGCAACAGCCGCTCCATGCCGCTGACAGCGAAGTTGAGGTAGACCGGAAAGGCGGTGCCCAGATGCTCGAGCACCTGGTCGCTTTCGCTGGGCTCGTTCTCTAAAAGGAATTGGTCGAGGACGACCGCTGAGTAAGGCTGTTCACGCAGCCGGGCCACCGCTAGCGGCAGATTTGCGGCCCAATGGGTTTCTTCGCCAGTGGCGTCTTTCACGGTGGCAGCACACTCTTGGCCGCGTGCTGAAGGGGTTATGAGTAGAATCATGCTCTTTGCATTAGCACGCCAGGCACCACTACCGCTGACATTGAAAAGACGTGGGTTAGAGCGGCGCTGTTTTTGCTTTATTCCCGTTGCGGAACGCAAAAGCAGTTCTCAGTCCCGGTTCTCAGTAAGAACGCCTTCGCGAGACTGAGAACTGGAACTGAAAATTGAGAACTGTCCTTTAGGTCTGGGCGGCGTAGTCCTTTAGCTTGCGGTACAGAGTTGTCTTGCCGATGCCGAGAAGGCGCGCGGCTTGTAACTTGTCGCCATTGAGTTCCGCAATCGCGTTGAGGATGGTCTGCCTCTCCAATTCCGCCATAGGAACGATCTTGGCTTGGCCGTGTCCGTTACCGTTACCGTTGGACGGGACCGTAACATGCGCGCCTGCGATAGCCGGAGGCAAGTCGGGTACATGGATCAAGGGCCCGCTGGTAAAGGCGCACGTGCGCTCCAGACAGTTTTCGAGTTCGCGAACGTTGCCCGGCCAGTCATAGGCCAGCATGACTTTGACGGCCTCGTCGGTAAGAATTTTTTCTTGCCCCGAAGCCCGCGATGTGCGCTCCATGAAATGCGCAACCAGCAGCGGGATATCCTCGCGTCTCTCGCGCAGCGGAGGGATTCGCAGGCTGAGAACGTTGAGGCGGAAATACAGGTCGCGGCGGAAAGAGCCCTCGGTCACGGCCTGCTCCAGAATTCGGTTGGTTGCAGCAAGGATGCGGACGTTGATGGGGATGCGGCGCGTGCTGCCGACCGGACGAATCTCCTTTTCCTGAATCGCCCGCAGAAGTTTGGCCTGGAGGTCGACTGGCAGCTCGCCAACTTCGTCGAGAAACACGGTTCCACCTTCGGCGATGGCCAGCAGTCCGTCCTTCGCCTGGTTGGCGCCGGTGAAGGCTCCTCTGACATAGCCGAAGAGCTCGCTTTCGATCAGCGTGGGCACGAGCGAACCGCAGTCGACGGGAATGAAAGGCTTGTCATGGAAAGGTCCAGAGTAATGAATGGAGCGCGCGACCATTTCCTTGCCCGTGCCGCTCTCGCCGAGAATCAGCACGGGGTGGGAACTGTTGGCGGCTTTAGCGATGATGCGGTAGAGCTTCTCCATCTCCGGAGCGCGCCCAACGATGCCGCCGTAGCCCTGCTTGGACTTGAGCTTTTCCCGGAGCATGCGGTTTTCGGTTTTCAGCTTGAGGTGGTTGGACACGCGCTGCAATAACAGCTTCAGTTCTTCGCCGCTGAAGGGTTTGGTCACGTATTCATAAGCTCCGTGCTTCATAGCCTGCACGGCCGACTGCACCGTGCCGTAGCCTGTCACCACGACGACTAAGGCCTCAGGGCGGTGGGCTTTGATCTGGCGGAGAGCTTCGAGGCCGCCTGCGCCGGGCAAGCGCAGATCAAGCAGAACCGCATCGATGCTTTGGGTTTGCAGCAGGCGATAGGCGTGTTCGGCAGAATCGGCAACATGGGCGATGAAACCCAGGGACAGGGCGACCTCGCGGCAAGCGTCGCGAATCGAGCGTTCGTCGTCGACGATGAGGAGGTTTAGGAAATTGGCGGCCATAATCTGAGGAGCAGCGAGGGTGTGGGTTACGGCAACTGACGTCATAAAAGTGATTCCTTCTTGATTTCCTTAATTGGTGTTGCTGACGGGGTCTCTGAATCTGGATTCGCACTGTCCAGAAGATCGGAAGCGGCAGGCTGAGATGCGCGGGGGAGCAAGATCATGACGCGAGTGCCGCGACCGGGTTCGCTTTCGAAGTGGATCAGTCCGCGATTGCTGGTGACGATGCTGCGGACCGTAGTTAGTCCCAAGCCAGTGCCTTGGCCGGCGTTCTTAGTGGTGAAGAATGGCTCGAAGAGGCGTTGGCGGGTTACGGCGTCCATGCCGTGACCGTTGTCGCCGACCACGAGTAGGACGCAGGGAAATGCGGGCAGGCAGGTGGGGGCTTTGGTTTCAGCGACGGGCTGGAATTTGCAGTTGCTGGTCTCAACCGTAATCCGGCCGCCACTTGGCATGGCGTCGCGGGCATTGAGAACGAGATTCAGTAAGATCTGCTGGGCCTGCGCCTGCTCGATGGTGACGGGGCCTAACTCGGGATCGAGATGTAGTTCGAGCGCGATGTTTTCACCGATCAGCCGGCCCAGCAAATCCCGCATCCCTTCCGCAATTTGGTTGAAAGACAAAGTGCGGACCGGCGTGACTTCGGGCCGGGCAAAAACGAGCAACTGCTTTACCAGGCCAGTGCCCTGCACGATGGCGGAGCGGATCTCCTCGGCGTAACGCCGACGGCGGTCGCGCGCATCCATACTGGTGAGTAGAAGGTCGCAGTAGAGCATGACGCCGGTGAGCAGGTTGTTGAAGTCATGCACCACACCGCCGGCCAAGCGGCCGACCGCCTCCCATCGCTGAGTTTGAAGAAGGCTCTCCTCAGCGGGAACCACCGCGCTTGTCTGCTCCGCCAACGCTTCCCGCGCGATAAGCAGCGCGTGGCCGGGTTCGCTTCCGCGCCCGGGCTCGCGCCATGCGATCCACTTCGAAATTGTCTGTCCATGGCCCGCGTCCCGGGCCGCGAGGACGAAGTTGTCGCACCGGAAATCGAGCAGTTCGCGCAGGAGCACCTCGGCCTGTTCGCCGTTTTGCGGACGCACTAATTCGCCGAGTCCTAGGCAGCGTCCGCCGGCCACTCCGCGGTCGAAGGTCGACGCCAAGGCCCGTTCGCAAGCTGGATTCATCTCGACGATCACACCCTGCGAATTGCAACGGGCCACTGCGATTGGAGCATGCTCAAAAATGGCGTAGAAAGCGGTTTTGAGGTCCGCTGTCGCCGGCTCTGGCCACGGAAATGGGGTCGCGGTATTCATCTGCCTACTGTGGCGCGGGACGGTTCCCGAAAGAAACCCCACAATGGGCTATCTGATACCTTGGTGCTCCCGAAGCGGGAACGCCGAGGGTGGCAAACCGCCCCGCTGCTTCGACCTCACTATAGGGGGGAGTATCCGGCGCTGCGAAGGGCACACGTCACTCAAATCCGGAGAAGCCTGTGGAAAACTCAGCAAGTTATCTATTTTCTATTACATAGGGAAAATAATAAGCACGGCCCCGGTTCGAAAGGAAAGGAATTAGGGAGAAAATGCAGCCAATTTACTCTGAGATTGACCCGGAGCTTTGACGATCAGCCATTGCATTCGGGTGGTCGAGCGTGACCGGAGCCGTCAGTCGGAAGGTGAGACGGTGTCCCTTTTGGACCTCAAGAATGGGCAAGCGCGGGTCTGGGCTGGCGGGGGACGAGATATTGGGCGGTCGGGACGTTCCCCGGGCAAACAGACTGGAGGTCTGGAGGGCGAATTGCCGGCCGTCGACGGTGATCGCGCTCAACGTCAGCCGAAAATAGCCGGAACCGAGAACCAAGCCGGGATGGTCAGCCTCGGATTGCGCGGACTCGACCCGTCCAGTCACCGCTGTGCCACGTGCGATCACAGTATCCCCGTCAACGGTGAGGGGCGCGGTGACCGATGCCGCGAACGCGTCCCCGGCATGAACCGTAGCGCTGGAAATCGAGTCTTCCAGTTCCACGGTCAGGAGGGTTCCAGAGGGCAAAATGTGCGGATGCGATCCTGGCCGAAAAGGCAGGCTGGTAGCTAATTTCGCATCGGGCGGGACTGCGGGATGAGCGCCTCCGCTGTTGGAAGAGGCTTGATCTGTATCGGGTCGGAATGGAAGCTTTTGTTCACCGGCCGAATCGGCGCTTGTCGGATTCGAGGGCTCGGACCGGGCACAGCCTTGGCTCAAGCTCAGAGCAAGACAGCATATCCCGAAAGCGGAGCAGGACCGAAGAGCCCTCGGAAGTGCTGTCATCGTATCCATGGTCGCAAGGCTTTCTGGTTCGTAGTAGTGGCAAATGAAGTACCAGATCAGGGTCCGCGAAATCAAGTACATGCGGAGCTGGGACAAACCATCTGTGTAGAAGTTGCTGGACTGGGGGCGATTTTGGGATAACTCTTCGTTCGGTCCAGACATTTCCGCAGGAGAAATCCCCGTGCAGTTAAGGAAGATCCAGGTCCAGCGCGTAGACATCGCCGCCACCACGAGTGGCCAATACCATCGGCGATCCGTCCCGGGTCAGGCCCACGAATCGGCAGCGAGTGACGCCGGTCTCTAGCAAGGATTCAAAACTCATCACACGCTCAGGCTTCCAATTGCCGGCCCGGACGCGGTACAGGGGCGCTCCTGCTTCGAGAAGATCCTGAAAATAGAGCCATTTCCCGTCCGACCTCGACTCCAGGAAGTAGAATAGCTTTCCATTGGTCGCGATCTCTCTCCAGTCGCGGGTTTGAAGATCAAACAGCATCACTTTTGTCTGGTCCTCTGTCAGCGCTGCGAGATATCGGCCGTTGAAGGACGTCCTGGGATTCTTTAGACCTTCCGATCCGGGCAACTTCGTCACTTTGCGGGTCTTTATGTCCAGTACAAAGATACCGCTATCCTCACGCGGGGCATTTTGACTTGCCCGAGGCGCGGAATAGACAACCGATTCCCCGTCGGCTAACCAATCCGGAAATTCATGAGTTTGATCATTCGGCAACAATTCCTCCGTTGGTCCGCCCTTAGCAGGCACGACATAAATATTCCACGGATGGCCTTCTCGGATTCCCTGGAAGACGATCTTCGTTCCATCCGGACTCCAGCGTGGGACGTCTATGCCTCCGGGGAAGTCGGATGCCAGTTGTGTGCGTTCGGTGCCGTCCGGCCGGCTCCGCCAAAGGGTCCAGGCGTGAGTCCGGGGCAGAACCAGCGCAAGCCAATCTCCCTTCGGCGCAAGGTTCGCTCCGAGTACTTCTCCGAGCTTGATCATCGGGAAAAACTGTTTTCTATCCGGAGTTGACCGAAGCAATTCGACTTGATCGTGTGTGCCACCGCCGATAGCCAACAGCCGTCGGCCGTCCTTGCTCGGAGCAAGCGCCCCAAAGCCGATTGGGCCAGCTGTGAGGCGCACAGGCGCGCCAGGTTTGGACCAAAGTGGAAAGCCTGTTTTCTCCCGGCGGGCCCATACGCTATGGTCTGCACTCTGGCCTTCGCCTTGAGTGGATAAGAAGATGTAATACCGACCATCAGCAGACCACCGGCCACCGTATTCATGAGGAGGCTGATGCCAACCGGGGAGCAACGGATGGAGGTTGCTCCCGTCAGCGGAAACCTCCCAGAGAGACAAGGCGTCAGTGGTCTCATCTTCGACAGTAAAGCGCAACGTCTTCCCATCGGGAGACCAAGCCACTCCCCAGGAATGGTGGGGTAGGCTGACCAGTCTGTGGGCATTACTTCCAGCTCGGCTGCAAAGGTAAATCCCATCGGTGTTGTGGTATGCGATCTGCTGTCCATCCGGGGAAAAGGCACCAAATCCGGTCATATTGCTCATACGGCGCGGCGATCCACCAACCACCGGCAACGTCCAGAATTCAAAAGGCCCCGATCTCTCCGTAAATGACGCTACTAGAAATTCTGATCGGTCCGGCGAAACGTCCATGATGATGGCGCTACGGAAGGGCGACGGGAAGGGCTGCGATTCTCCTCCCGACACGGGTACCTGCATCGGGTTCCAGTGACCACCCTCCCGTGCGAGGAAAAAAATGCGAGCGCCATCCGAGGTGATCCCGCCGCCCAGCCCAGAAGCATGGGCGAACTGGGTGAGTTGAGTAGTACGCAGGACTCGTGGAGCGGATAAGGGTGAGAGCCACCGGAAAACGAACAGAGCAGCCAGCAGGACTGCAGCGCTGCTAGCGGCCAAAACAAGGTAGCGCCGCCGTGTAACGCCATCGGCGCCAAGCCTCTCAACGTCGCCGTAAAACAGAATGGTCCGTCCGACCACAGTTCGATTGTCGAAGCGGTGGACCGCCTGCGTTTCCAGTGTGGGCGACTGGGCTGTCCCCGAACCGCTGGACCCTTTCAGAGCCATGGTAGGGAGCTGAGTTGCAGCTGCGTTCGAGGTTGCGGCGGGCGCGATGAAACGGTATCCCCGGCGCGGAATTGTCTCGATGAAGCGAGGGTTGTCGGCCGAGTCGCCGAAGACAACCCGCAGTTTCCGGATGGCCGTATTGATGCCTTCATCGAAGCTGACGAAAGTGTCAGCCGGCCAGAGACTGGCCTGCAAGTCTTCGCGCGTGACAATTTCGCCCGGACGTTCCAGGAGCATCGCCAAGACTCGAAAGGGCTGCTCCTGTAGCGGAACTTTCCTCCCACTCTTATGTACTTCACCCGAGGCTAAGTCCACTTCGAACAGTCCCGCGCGAACACGGCGGCCAAAACTAGTGGGCGCTTCCATACCTTCACCCAAGCGGGATGATTCTAACCCATGAATCCAGTTCATGGAAGCCAATAACTCCTTCGCACACTTTGTTTTACGAAGTCAGCAGCAATTTAGAGCGGCTCAATTGACGGCGTCGGCGCAACGCGCTAAGAAGAAGCCCACGAACCAAGGGAGAGAAGTATGAAACGCATCTTGATCTTCATCCTGCTAGTTTTCGCCGCGGGTTGCGGCTCCAGCAAGAGCACAGGAAGCGGACCGACGACGTCGATACCGGGGACGTGGAGTGTAACCGGAAATCTCGGTTCGCAGGGCGGATCGGGCACTTACCAGGTGGCATTCGTTTCAAGTCCCTGCAGCGTCACCACCCCGGTGGGCATGTTCTCGGTGCAAGGACCCGTTTGCTTCACTGCCAACAATAACGCCGGGCAGGGCTCTATTTCCGGAACCGGGTTGCCGACCAGCTCGACAAATACCGGACAAGGAGTCCTGATCGGCGTTGCTGCCAACCCCGTTCCCGCCAACGGGACGTTCAACCTGCTTTTCGTTGCCGCCGTCGCGAGTGGCAATTTCGTTGAGTTCACGGGCAGCGGCACAATTTCGAATGGCACGATGACAGGCACTGGGTCCTGCAGTTCAAGTACGCCGCTGTGCCAGGGAACGAGTGGCACATTCTCAGGAACTCTGCAGCAGTAGTTGCGACTTGTCGAGAACATCGGTCGACATTGGAGGCATAAGTGACGCCGCGTTTCTGTCTGGTTTTTGCGCTTGTTCTCGCGCTCCCGGCGACGCTCTGCGCTCAGAAACAGCAGGGCTCGTGGTCCGACTTGCGTGGCCTGAAGGTTGGCCAAGGCATTGTTGTAATCGAATCCAGCATGAAACGGAATGACGGAGAATTCATCAGCGTGACCGACGAGGTTCTCACGCTGCAAGAAAAAGGATCTGATGTTTCGGTGAAACGCGAAGACGTAGTGCGCGTCTCGACTGCTTCCGGCGCCCGGCGCGGCGAGCATGCCGTGATCGGCCTGGTGGTCGGCGGACTCGCCGGAGCGGGGATTGGGGCCATTGCAGCCGACCACTCGACGGGCAAGGGCTTTTGGTCATGGAAGGCCGAGCCCGGAATTGGCGCATTGATCGGCGTCGTGATTGGTGCCCCGATCGGGGCTGCGGTCGGAGCTGTGATCCCCGCCCACACCACCATTTATCGCGCCGCCCCCGCTGCTGCCGCTCACTAGACGATATCGACTTGGGTGAGATTTCGACGTTAGGGCAATTCGATCCCAGGCAATAACTGCAACTCAAGGAGGACTCTCATGACGCGCAACATTGCACGAACAACACGTGTGATCGGTTCCATCGCGATGATTTGGGCGGCGATGGTCGTTTCTGCCAGAGCCCAATCCTTTCCTGGGCGGACAATACTACCGGGGTCTTAACGCCGGTAGACGGGTCTCCTTACGCTGCCGGCACATCCGTCTGGGGCTTGAGTCAGATATTGACGTCTTCAGGAAACTTTTTTCTGCATGCAGCCGACCCTGAAGCTCAGACCGTCACGGCCTACACGATTAGCCCAAACTCTGGAGCGCTCACTCCCCTTCAAGGCTCGCCATTCACTGCGGGGGCCGCGCCGATGCTGCTCACCATCACAGATCAGTAGCAGAATGTTCGTCGAACTTGAAGAGTCCTGGCAAAAAGAATCGCGGAGGACGCTGCGGTCCTCCGCGATAGTGTTTCCCAGTCTTGCTGCGCGCCGTTACGGCTTCTTCTTGGTTGGCTTCGCAGCGTGCTTCTTGGGCGCTGCTTTCTTCTTGTCTGCTTCTCTGCCGCCGATCAGCGTCAACGCATCCGTGGCATTGAAGGGGAATTGCCGGACCGAGGTTTGTCCAGTGGTGCTCAAAGTGACGTCCACCCGGCGATTGCTTGCCATCCTGATCGTCACGATGTTCCTGAGAACCCTCTGCCGCTCCTCGGGACTCAGCTCGGGATTGCTCTGGACCTCACCCTGTACTTCCTCAGTCGTCAAGTTGTGTTCCTTGCCGAACGCTTTGGTTTCAATGTCGGCTTCGGGAACGCCCTGTTCGATAAGGAAGGTCTTGACCCGGTTGACTCGACGTTCGGAGAGCGCCTGGTTATATTCCACGGAGCCACGATGATCGGCATGGCCTCCGAGAATCAGGTGCGCATCCGGCTTGCTTTCGAGGTATTGCTTGAAGTCCGTGGCCAACGCGATCAACGTCTTCTGTTGGCTGACCAGCAGACCGCCCTTTGGATTCGCCGGCCTGGGCTGGTCGGTAACAAAGTAAACGCTGTGCAACGAGAGCCGCGCCTCCAGTCGTGCGACCTCTGGATTCACCGGTGGCGGCGGAGGATTCTCCACCATCACTTGCGTGGTAGCTTGAGCGGTCAGACCGCGCGTGTCGGTGCAGGTTGCTCCAACCGTGATCGGACCCGGTGAAACGCCGGTAGTATTCAGCGTGCCTGAACTACCGCTGCCCGAAACGGTTCCGCCGCTGGCCGTCCAGTTGGCCACTGACACTGCAACGCTATCCGGGCTGCTGCAGTTGGCTGACAAGTTTACGGTTCCGCCCGCCTGCAGGCTCGTCGGGTTGGCCGAGATCGAAATAGTCGGCGGGTTCTTGGGTGGCAGCGGCTTCACGGTAAAGTTCGCCGAGCAACTCGCTACATTATTGTTCTTCTCTTTGGCATCGGTCACACGGGCCGTGACGGCGTAGCTGCCGGGCGCCGCGTTGGTCGTGTCGATCTGGGCGGTCGTGTTCTTCCCCGTAATCTGACCTCCAGTGCCGCTCCACTCATAGGTGACGGTGTGCTTGGGGTTGAAGTTGCTGATAGCTACTGTCGCGGTGAGAGGCTCACCCACCAGCACTTCACCCGGCTGGACGGAACAACTGGCGGCTGGCGCTACCACCGGCGCACCGCCCCAGCTGAAGACAAGCCCTGTTCGCAAGCGGACGCCTTCGAATGACGGACGCCGTACATCTGGAAACTCAGGAGCCGCAAAATCGGCATAGTTGTGCCGGCCCCAGACGTAGTCGGCCTCAAACAATCGAAACGCCAATTTCTTGTTGATGGGCAGATCCATTCCTCCACCCAGGATTGCTCCGATTCCGTTGTTTGGGCTAAGACCTTCAACATTTACGCGATTCAGGCTGACTAAAGAATGCAAGAAGTAATTCGCATTGTCCGTACGCCAGATGAAGCGCGGCCCCACTGACACTGTGGTCTCGTAGTTCCCGCTCCCCCAGTTATGCCCGAGATCGAACTCCGCGCCCCAATGCGGATCGAAATTGTAAGTAAATGCGCTACCGAATCCTTTTCCCATGTCCGGTACCTCGAAGGGAATGGGATTGTTGAAGTCGCCGAAGGGCGTAGGCACGGACCCGCCTGGATGCAGCCATTGATATCCTACAAACAGGTCATATTTTGGATTCGAGTCGCTCTGCGCGAACCCGGGACTCGATATGAGTGAAAACACGAGAACAGCCAACAGGCCTGCGATTAAGCGGCTTTTGCTTAAGCTAGAGCAAACTGACATTCCATCCTCCAATAAAGTACGCGCGGTCTTGGCCGCGCTTCGAGCGCGGGCTGCGCGGAAAAGATAACGCACGATTAGCAGCGTGACCTCGATCTCTGCTGGGAAGCTTGCAATTTTAACCCACCGCAATCTCAAAGCGAAAGCCTGATTTTCAGGAATCGCCTCATCTGACAATGAATTTTTGCAATTTTGGTACGGGTGCAGCCTTGTCTCAAATTGATATGCTAATCGCTCAGACCCGCTCCCGGCAGCGGCGCCAAGGTTGAAATGGCAGCGCGCATTCCGCCCGGACCTTGCCCCGCACGAAGCAGGCCGCGTATGGTTATAGTTTCGCTGTTCGCGAGCTGTGCCTAAGCAATTCACTGAAAAGCGGGCAAGACCAAGGGATGAGCCACGAAAAAGTACTGATTGTCGAGGACGAAGAGAACGAACGCACAGGCTTGGCTGAGTTGGTTTTTTCGTGGGGATATCGGGCCGAAACTGCCCGCGATGGCGTCGAAGGCCTGGAGAAAGCGGCGCAATGGGTCCCCTCGATTGTAATTACCGATCTCAAGATGCCGCGCATGGGAGGCATCGAACTGCTCGAACGACTGGGCGAGCACTCCGAGGCCATGGCCGTGATTCTGGTGACCGCACAGGGAACGATCGACAGTGCAGTGCAGGCCATGCGCATGGGCGCGTATGACTACATCACCAAGCCCATTGACACAAACCGCCTGCGCACCATGCTGCAAAATGCGTCCACCCTGGTGGGAACCCGCGCCGAACTGGAGAGCGCCCGCCGCAAGCTGCGCGATTCCGGCTCGCTGGGCACACTCCGCGGGGCGTCGCGCAAGATGCAGGAGATTTTCCGGCTTATCGAGTTGGTCTCGCCCAGCACTGCGTCTGTGCTGATCACCGGAGCCAGCGGCACCGGCAAGGAGTTGGTAGCCCGCACCATCCATCAACTGAGTCCGCGCCGGGAGCGGCCGTTCGTCGCCATCAACTGCGCCGCCATTCCTGAAACGCTGATCGAAAGCGAGATCTTCGGCCACGAAAAAGGCGCCTTCACCGGAGCTCTGGAGCGGCGCACCGGCTGTTTCGAGCTAGCCGAAGGGGGAACGATCCTGCTCGACGAAATTGGCGAAATGCCGGTGGGAACCCAGGCCAAGCTGCTGCGCGTGCTCGAGGATCACAAGCTGCGCCGCCTCGGGAGCAAAGTGGAAACGGCGGTCGATGTGCGCGTGCTGGCCGCTACGAATAAAGTTCCCGACGATGCCGTCGCCAGCGGGGAATTGCGCAGCGACCTGTACTACCGGCTCAACGTGTTCAACATCCACATGCCTCCCTTGCGGGAACATAAGGAAGATATCGCCGATCTGGTGCAGTTGCTTTTGTCGGAAATGAGCGCCAAACACTCCCGCAAGGTTGCCGCCGTCAGCGAAGCCGTGCTGAATCAGTTCAACAATTATTCCTGGCCGGGAAACGTCCGCGAATTGCGCAATACGATTGAACGTGCAGTGATTGTTTGCGACAGTGGCATGATCGAAACCAAACACCTGCCTCCCGGGTTCGGCCATACGCCGCTGCGCACGGCCGCGAACGACCCGGACGCGGTACGCCTGGGCGTGGGCACGACCGTCGGTGAGGCGGAAAAGATGCTGATCCTTAAGACTCTGGAGGCCACCAGCAACAATAAGACGAAAGCCGCGGAAATCCTCGGCATCAGCCTGAAAACCCTGCATAATAAGCTAAAGGAGTATGGCGGCAGCACCCCGGAAGCGGCCTCCGACAAGGAGGAACAAACCCAGTGACCAGTGTCCAGTCGTCAGTAGCCAGTGCAAAAGTTTCTGACACGTCGTCGCTTTCCCCAAATCCGCTTCAGCCGGCCACTGATCACTGACCAACGGCCACTGTCTTCTCATGCGACGCAAAACCATCATCGTGCTCGGCATCACCTTCATGGTGACAGTGATGGTGACAGGGTTTTCCTACCTCTATATCTCCCAGATCCTTCGCCAGCGCATCACCAATGCCTATGAGAGCGCCAGCCGCCTGACTCAGCAGCTCGCCTACTTCGCAGGAAATGACCTGCCGGATTTGAGCAGCACCCGCATCGATACCAATGATCCCGCGGCCGTGCGGCGCGCCCTCGCCGAATACCTGCCGATGGATACCAACATACTGAACAATCTGGAATCGGAGGTCGCGCTTTGGCCTTTCATCTACGATGCTTCCATCGTGGACGCGAGCGGCAAAGCGCTGCTCCATACCAATCGGCAGCTGGTGGGCAAGCAGATTGTCCCGCGGTTGGATTTTCGCACCGTAATGACTGCTCGCTCCTGGGAACAGCTCCGCCTGGTTTACCTGCCCGCCAAAGTCTACGACGTCAGCTTCCCGCTGCAGTTGAACGGAGCGCCCTTCGGCACGATCCACATCGGTGTCTCCACCGTCTTCCTTCAGAGTGAGATCACGCCACGTCTGATGCACGCCCTTTATTTCTCGATTGCATCCATTTTCGCTTCTCTGTTGCTCGCCGCCGGCGTGTCGAATCTCGCCCTTGGACCGCTCAAGAAGATCAGCCGTAATCTCGATAACGTCAGTTCCGGTGCAACCGAGGCGCTCTCCGGAAACGAATCGGAGCACGATGAATTCGGGCTGGTCACTCTGAAAATCGCCAACCTGGGCCGGCAGATGCGCGACAGCCGCGAGATTTTCTCCGCCCTGAAAGACAACGTGGACCAGCTCATGTCGAAGTTGCAGGACGGCCTGATGTTGTTCGCGCGCGACTCTCGCGTGGTGTTGGTCAGCGCTCCGGTTGAGCGCTTCCTCGGCCGGCCGCGCGGAGAACTGCTGGGCGGAACGGTAAGGGAAGTCTTCTCCAGAGACACGCCGCTCGGCGCCACGGTTCTGGACGCTTTTGAACACCGGCGCGCGCTTTCCCAGCGCGAGTTCGTTGCTCCCGCGGGCCGGCGCGTCCAGGTCTCTTTGGATTTTGTCCAGGAGAAAAATACTCAGATCGGGGCCTTGCTGATCATGCGGGATGCCGAGTCGGTGCGCCGCATCGGAGACGAAATCGAGATGTCCCGCCGCCTTTCGGCCAGCGGACGCGTTACCGGCGGCGTCGCTCATGAAGTAAAGAATCCCATCAATGCCATCGTCCTGCACTTGCAGCTGCTGCAAAACAAGCTGGCGCAACTGGATCCCGATACCCGCCGCCATATGGACATCATCGGTAGCGAGATTCACCGCCTCGACCGGGTGGTGCAAACCCTTGTCGATTTCATGCGAGCTCGCGAGTTGCACCTGGTGGAAGTGGATTTTCGTCGCGTGCTTGAGGAAGTCGTGCTACTCGCCGGTCCCGATGCGGAGCAGCATGGCGTCACGATCCAGCGTGACTTGCCGGAGGAGACGCTGCCCATCAAGGCCGACCTCGATTTCATGAAGCAAGCGCTTCTCAACGTCGTGCTGAACGGGATCCAGGCCATGCCTCAGGGTGGCCAACTCTCCATCACGGCGCGCCGCGACGACAACGCGGCGGTCGCCGAGATCCGCGACCGGGGCATGGGCATTGCTCACGACGTGCAGGACAAGATTTTTGAGCTTTACTTCACCACTAAGAAAGACGGCAACGGCATCGGCCTGGCGCAGACTTACCAGATTTTGCAGTGGCACTACGGATCGGTGGAGTTTGAATCAAGGGAAAGTGAGGGCTCGATGTTTCGTTTTCGCCTTCCCCTGGCAACCTCGAGCTTGCACTCGGAGCACGAGGCTGCCGCGCACTTGAACCAGTGATGTTGTCTGAACTTATATTTTCAGTCGCGCTTCGAAGCGTAAGATTCGAGTAGCTTCACCGCGCAACAGCTTCAATATGAATCTGGCCGCAATCCTCGGTTTTTGCTTGTTGAGCGCAGGTTGGTTCCCGCCAGCCGCCCGCGGAACTGTGCCACAAGCCCCGAGCCAGCCGCCCGCAGTCACCTCGCCAGACTCATCCGCGCCGCAGAACCAACCGCAACAGCCGCCAGCGCAAAGCACCGAGCCCGCCCAAACTGCGCCTTCTCCAGCCAGCCAAACTCCGAATTCCCCGGCTCCGGCAAAGCCGCGGCATCACAAGAAGAGTCCGCCTTCGAATTGCTCGAACGCCCCAGCCGCGCTGAATACTACGGTCGGCAAGCCCCCCGATTCGGAGAATTCTGCGGACGCCGGAGCGAACAATAACTCGTCGGGCAACGCTCCCTCGAACACACCTGGCTCGACCAATCCTGAATCAAAGAATGCAGACCCGGCAGCCCTGAAGCCTTGTCCGCCGCCTAAGAAAGTTGTCCGCAACGGAGGATCGAGCGAACCCAAGGTTCAGCTAACCGGTGGCACAACTGCCCAACAGGCCGCGAATAAGTCCTCGACCGAGCAACTCAGAGCCGCCACTGAAGAGAACTTGAAGAAAGCTGCGGCACTCCAACTCAACCCCAGCCAGAAGGAGATGGTCAGCCAGATCAAGCAATTCATGCAGCAGTCAAAGGCCGCCATCGCCGCCGGAGACCTGGAGCGCGGCCACAATCTGGCCCTGAAAGCTCACCTGCTCTCCGATGAGTTGGTTAAACCCTGAACCGTTGCGTTCGACTCCTTCCTGTGTACTGGGCAACGATTGGATCTATGATTCGCACGCGGGAGTTTGGAACTACACGAGAGAGCAGGAGCTGAGATGAAACGAACTGAGTTGCTGGCAGCGCAAGGGCAAGCGCGGCAGAAGCTAGCCGATGTCGGCATCGCATTGACCAACGAAGAGGCAGCCAACATCGAAGTGGCCGACCTCGGACTGAATCGCCTCGCCTCAGAAGGGCTGGAGTTGGTCACCTATGTGAACACCGATCGCTACTGTGCCAAAGAGTTGGTTCTCTTCCCCGGCCAGACCTGCCCAGAGCACCGGCATCCGCCAGTCAATGGACGAGCCGGCAAACAGGAAACTTTTCGCTGTCGCGAGGGCCTGGTCTGGTTATACGTGGCGGGTCGCAGCGGCCTCACGCATTCAAGCCAAAGTGCCCGAGGCAAGCAAGAACTACTACACCGTCTTTCATGAGATCGTGTTGCATCCCGGCGAGCAATACACCATTCCACCGAATACATTGCACTGGTTCCAAGGCGGCCCCGACGGCGCAGTAGTCTCTGAGTTCTCCAGCCCCAGCAGTGATGAATTCGACGTCTTCACCGATCCCAACATTCGCCGTGCCACGGTAATCGAGGACTAAATCCGCATGAGCGTGAAGTCGCTGTTCGCCAAGCTCGCCGAAATTCGATCCAATCCCTCCGGCCAGACTTTCATTCTTGCCGATGCCCGAGACGCCGATATGGCTTGGGGTATCCCGAGTTTCGGCAAGTCCCGCTCGGGCCAGGGTTTTCGTTCAGCACCCGCGTTTCTGGAAGAGATACGCGCGGTGGTCCACCAGGGTTTTGTCGATGTACTGCTGGCATCGGCATCGACCATGGACACGCTAGCGCATAAAGAGCGACTTTTCGAAGGCTCGCACGTCACTCCGGCGGTGCGCATCAACGATGCCACCGACATTTGGTGCCAACGCGGGGCGCGCTATTGCGAATCGCCTCGGCGCCCTTTGCCACAGCTTACATCCAGGAAGCACAGTTTGGCAGCCTCACCGCGCCTCGCGAAGGCACACCAGTTGTCAACCTGGGACTGTATTCAATGACGTTCAATAACGATCTGGAAGCGGATCTGCGCACCTTGCGTGCGTTTCGCGAATTCCGGGCCGAGGCCGAGAAATGCGGCTTCCACTATTTTCTCGAAGTGTTTGCCCCGAATTCCCCGAAGACAGGGCTGTCCCCGGAGCAAGTGCCGTCCTTTGTGAACGACCAGATTGTGCGTACATTGGCGGGCGTTCCTTCCAGTGGACGCCCACTGTTTCTGAAAATCCCTTACTTCGGGCCGAAACCTCTCGAAGAGTTGGTGGCCTACGATCCATCGGTTGTCGTCGGCATACTGGGAGGCAGCAGCGGAACCACTTACGACGCCTTCAGGCTATTGGCCGAGGCCCGCAAGCATGGGGCGAGAGTCGCCCTGTTTGGTCGAAGGATTAAAGATTCCGAGCACCCGCTGGAGTTCATCCACATGCTGCGCGCGATTGCCGACGGTGAAATAAAACCCGAGGAGGCAGTCAGAAACTATCACAGCGAACTCGAAAAGCATGGCATAAGGCCCAAGCACCGGCTCGAAGAGGATTTGCTCTTGACCGCCTCGAAGACCAGTTAGTTTCGTGCCTTTTCGAGGTGCATGGCTCCGTTCCCGGCCGTCACTTCCCTTTCGCCCGCGCCGCATTCACCTTGTTCAACAGATCCTGCGACATGGCCTGCACCGGACCGGAAATCTTCACCGCCTCCACCAACACATCGCGCGCTTCATTCACCCGGTTAAGCTTCGCATAGGCAAAGCCCAGACGATAAAGCGCGATGGAGTATTGCTGATCGTCCTGTCCCTTCAGCAGCGCCGCAGCCGACTTCAATTCCGGGATCGCCGCCGCCGTCTTGTCCTGCTTCAGGTAGGCGTTTCCCAGAACCGAATGCGCAACTCCCGCCGACAGTTTGCGCGACTTGTCGGCATCCGGATCATCGGCCTTCGCCACCGCAATCGCTTTCTGCGAATAAGTCACCGCCTTGGCCACGCTGCCGGCCTTAGGATCGTCAACATAAGCTCCTGCCAAAAGCAGCAAAGCTGGCAGCGAGTTAGGATTCGCCGCCAGCGTTTTCTCTCCATACGCAACCAGCCGCGCCTGATCGTTCAACTGCCCCGGGCCCAGCGTATACATGGCATAGCTCGAGACTTGATCCTGAAACTTCGAGTCCGGAAACGCCGCGGAGTACTTCTCGATATCGGCCATCCGGCTTCTTCGCATCTTCCTCGCTGGCGATCACATTGAAGCCCGCCGACTCCAGAAAATCGCAGTTGTTCTTGGCCGCGCTCTTGTCTTCCTCCACTTGTTTGCTGAAATCGTCGTCGCTCATGCCTTCCGGCTTGGGTTGCTTGCCGATCGAGTTGCAGACCGCCCCTCCCTTCGCCGCATAGTCGATCAACTTCGCGTTGTCCTTCGCCTGTTGCGCGATGCTGGCCTGCGACACCAGGATATCGAGATTCCGTGGAGCCCCGACCAGAGCCTTATCCCCGTAATCGAGCGCCTTGGTCAAGTCGCCCGTAGCCTGGTAGGTCTGCGAAATCTGCCAGTTCCCGTAAGCCACGGCCGCCGGGTTCGACGCATATTTCTGCACGAAGTCCTGGTACATGGCAAGTTTCTTCGCCGCATCCTGCTCGTTCGAAATGGCCTGCAGATCATGGTCTTCCGGCGTGCCCGCAGGAATCACGATCTTGTCCATCTGAGCGCTGGCACGCGGAATAATAAAGACAAAGCAGAGAACAACGACAACCACCAGCGACCCTGCATAACGTTTCATAGGTCACCTCACCGTTGGTGAAAATGGATGTCCACTCCAAACAGCAGGCGAATCCTAGCGCCGAACGCGTCCGGAAGCAAGGAGAACCAGTGGTCAGTGGCCAGTGTCCAGTGGTCAGTAAGGGCACACAAACCGAAGCGTTTTACTGGCCACTGACCACTCATCACTGACCACTGAATTCCGGCCCTCGCGGACTTCATTTAAATTAGAGAGATGCGCGCGATCCTCGGCCAGCGTCCGCTGCGTTTTGTTTTTGCCGCCAACGTGATCTCCATGTTGGGCAGCGGGATGAATTCGGCGGCCGTGGCCTGGTACATCCTCGAAGCCACGCACTCGGAAATGGCGCTCGGCACCTTTGCCGTTCTGCAAACCATTCCCGCCATGCTCATGCTCCCCTTCACCGGAGTTCTCATCGATCGCGAAGATCGCCGCCGCCTCGTCATGTGGCTCGATGCCGTGCGCGCCGTCATCATCGTAACCGTGGCCATCCTCGCGTTTCGGCATCGCGTGCAGCTCTGGCAACTCTATTTGATGAACACCCTCGTCGCCGCTGGCTTCTGGATGTTCTGGCCAACCATCACCGCGCTCATCCAGGAACTCACGCCCGAAGGCCAATTCGTGCAGTCGAACACCTTCCTCTTAGCCGGAATTCAGGGAGGATGGCTCATCGCCGGCTCCATCGTCGGCTTCATGTACAACCACATCGGCCTCGGCGGCGTGCTGCTGATCGACGTTTCCACGTACGTGGTCTCGTTCCTGTGCTATTTCGGAGTGCGCAAGGGACGCCACGTCGTGTTGCGACCCGAGGAACTGCGCGCCGATCTTCTCGCTGCCGAAACCCAGCTCCAGCGCTTCTGGCGCGAGATGCGCGAGGGCCTGCACTTTCTCCGCGATCATCGCGCCGTCGTTCTGCTCGGCATCAGTTGGGCGCTGTTTCTCGGCGCCATGATCACCGGAGTCGTCGTCACGCCCTCGCTGAGCGAACGCGTCTTCCACGCCGGCGCCGTCGGCTACGGATGGCTCAATGCCGGATGGGGCACCGGCGCATTTCTCAGCGCCCTGTACGCTCCCGCAGTAATCGCCAGCCTGGGCGGCCGCCGATCGGTTGCCTTTTCCATGGCGGTACTGGCGGCGTGTGTAGTGTGCGCTCCAGTCTCGCACTGGCTGGTGGCCGCGATACTCCTCTATGGATTGATGGGATCAGCCCGCGGTGTCGGCGGCATCGCCATGAACACCAGCCTCATGGAGATGGTCCCGCAACATCTGATGGGACGCGTGCAAAACGCGTTCTATTTTTTCGGCACGTTTCTCCAACTGGTGCTCGCGCTCAGCGTTGGTGCGGTCGCGCACAAGGTCAGCCTGGTGGCGGCCTTCGCGATCCTGGCCTGCGTCTACGGATTGGCGTTTGTGGCCGCCAGTTGGCCGGTGGGAACGGGCACCGCCGCAGAAGAGCAAGTCAGCGCATTGAAATGAAGTCGACTACCCCAGAGCAGAGACACGAGCCACTGATAGCAAGTCGGCGCTCTGTTTAAGTTCCCGCATTCCTGCGTGTTTGCCTTCTGTGGTAAATCCGGGCTCGTCGCTGTTATTCTTTCCCATTCCAAGGAGCACTCATGTCCTCTGACCTGCAGGGCCGTAACGCCGTAGTCTTCGGAGTCGCCAACAAGCGCTCGATCGCCTGGTCCATCGCCCAGGGACTGCACGCCGCAGGCATGAAGCTCGCCATCACCTACCAGAACGAGCGCCTGGAGCAGGAAGCCAAAGACCTCATCCTCTCCCTGCCCGGCGCCGAAGGCTACATGTGCGACGTCAGCAAAGACGAAGAAATCGACCGCCTCTTCGCCACCCTCAAAGAGCGTCACGGCAAGCTGCACACGCTGGTGCACTCGGTCGCCTACGCCCCCGCCGACGAACTGAAAGGAGAGTTCGTGAACACCACGCGCGAAGGCTTCCGCATCGCGCTCGATGTCAGCGTGTATTCGCTGATCGCAGTCGTCGCGCGCCGCAGCCCCGCTCATGGAAGACGGCGGTTCCATCATCACGATGACCTACTACGGTGCCGAGAAAGTCGTCCCGCACTATAACGTGATGGCCGTTGCCAAAGCTGGCCTGGAATGCAGCGGTGCGCTATCTCGCCTACGATCTCGGGAAAAAGAATATCCGCGTCAACGCGATTTCCGCCGGACCGATCAAAACTCTCGCCGCCCGCGGCATTTCCGGCTTCGAGCGACATGCTGAAATCCCACGCCGAGCGCGCCCCGCTCGGCCGCAACGTCGACGTAGCACGAAGTCGGCTCGACCGGAGTCTTTCTAGCCTCCGACGCCAGCAGCGGCATCACCGGCGAAGTCATCTACGTAGATTGCGGCTACAACATCATGGGGTTCTAGGATTATGGGGTTCTAGCAGGAATAGCTCGGGAAGGGCACGGCTTCAGCCGTGCCGTCGGCGATCAAACAATGGGAGCGGGCTTTAGCCTCCGAGGGATTTTGTTTTGCCGACTCTTGCTGATTCTCTACTACCGCATCAGGAACGAGAATCCATCGAACAAATATTCGTGCTTCCCATCCGTGGCCACCGATTTCACTTCCCCACGGCGTACCTGCTGAATCGCGGTAACCACCTTCGGAAGATAGCTGGGGTCAGCGACCGGCGTATTGTGCGAAGGCAAGAGAAGTTGAAGATGAGGCGCCAGCGCAGCCAGTTTCTGCATCGACGCCACATAGGCGTCCAGATCGGTCTCCGGACGGTATAGATAGATCGGGCCAAGATAGAAGGTGTCTCCCGTAAACAAAAGCCCGTTTTTCTCGTCCAGCAGCGCGATGGCGTCTGGCGTATGGCCGGGCGTGCCGATTACCTTCAGCGTCCGCCCACCCAAATCAATCGTGTCGCCGTCGTGCAGCCAATGCGTAATGTGGAACGGTTTGGTCGCATACGCCTTCGCGTCGAACTCCGCCGGCAAGGATCCGCAGATTTCTTCCGGGGCAAGTTCCGCTTGCGCGTCCTCTTTCGACCCGCGTGCGTTGGCTCGAGTGAAATCCGTATCCATGCCGTAGACATCGCTGAACCGCCAGTTGTCCCCGACGTGGTCGTTGTGAGTGTGCGAGTTCACCACGCTCACCGGAAGCTTGGTTAATCCCGCAACCACAGCCTGAATATTGCTGATGCCCATCCCGGTGTCGAACAGCAGCGCTCGGTCTCGGCCAATGACCAAATACGAAATCACCTCTTCCAGTTGGCGCGGTTCGTAGATTGCAAATATGCCTGGTCGAATCTTGTACACCTCGAACCAGGGGTCCGCAGTCGGAACCCGCTCCAACTTGCTGTAAGCCGCGACGGGGCAGCTTCTTGCACCACTCCGGCTGTTGGGCGCCCAGAGGCAAGGTCAGGCAGCTTCCGAGGAGCACTGCGAACAATAAAGGATTAAGTCTCTTCATGATCAGCTCATGGATGCCCTAGCTCACGATCGTGATCTTACGTCCATTCTCGCTCAGACGCTCCAACGAAATCTCCACATCCCGCTCCCGCAGCAACCGCGGAAACTTCTCTCCCCACTCAATCAGCAAAACACTGCCCTCAGCACGCAAGTCATCCAGCCCCAGCGTTTCCAATTCCCGCGGAGTATCCACGCGGTAAAGATCAATGTGATAAAGGTTGGCGCGCGGCCCGCGATACTCGTGCACCAGCGTGAAGGTAGGACTGGTGACGTCTTCTTCTTCCGCCGCTCCGAAGCCCGCAGCGATTCCCTTGACCAGCGTGGTTTTCCCCGCCCCAAGATCGCCGCGCAGCAGAACCAGCTTCGGAGGAGCCAGCAGCTCAGCCAGGGTGCGCCCAAGAGCAATGGTTTCCTCAGCAGAGTATGTAGTGATCTCCCGCGTCATCTCGACCAGTATAGCGAGAGCACCAGGGCAGAAAGTTAGCGGGTTGCCGAAAAATTCATGAGAGCATGCAGTAACGTGGAAGAGCGGCGCTTCAGCGCCGCGTTAGGAGCCAGAAAGAGAATCGGGCTTCAGCCCCGGTGGTCGCCATGTTTGTATCATCACGACGCACCTTCTAGATCGTCCTCGGCACATTAAACGCCGACGACTTCAGGCCCAGCAGACTCCGGTCCGTCACTTGGTCGAGCGACGTCCGCAAGCGCCGGTTGTCGTCATCCTCGAGCGCGACAAAGCGAAACGCCTGCTGCACGCAATTCGTCGCCTTCTGCATCGGGGTCAGGATCTCCGCCATGCCGCGCACCGGGCCCGATTGCGTATGAAACGCAACTTCGACGAAATCGCCCTCGGCCAGCGGACGCGGCAATAATAGCAGTCCGCCCGTCGCCGAAATGGTTTGGAGTTTTGCTTTAGCGTGCCGGCCGTCTTCCAATCGAATCGCAGCCAGAACCGATGCTCCCAGCTGAACTCGGGCCGCGCGCCGCGAAGGATGCGGTTGGGGGAAGTGGGTCATAAGATATATGCACTATGCGCCCCTCCGATGCTAGTAACAAGTTACGGAAGCAGAGTGGCCGGATTCCCACGCCAGACAAGGCTTTCGAGTCGATAAGACCCGCGGCGCCAAGCACATAAGAGAGGTTAACTGATATGCCAATGTCCCGCAGCCGATGAAGACCCTCCAACCGGACGCCCCAAAACGCGCCAGTTGCCACCGCAAACTGTTCACCAATGCACCAGCTTCTCCCGCGCCGCCTCCTGAGTTCGTCGAAACGCTTCGGGAAGCCCATGCAGAAGGTCAGTCGCCACCAGCGAATGCTCGCCCACTTTCTCCCGCATCACATCGCCAGCAAGCCCGTGCAGATCTACGGCGGCCAGCACTGCCAGAAAGCCGTTCTTTGGATGCTGAGCCATCATTCCCGCAACCATCCCTGTCAAGATGTCTCCCGTGCCCCCGGTAGCCATGCCAGGATTGCCCGTCGTATTCACCCAGGCTTCGCCGTCGGGCTGCACCACCAGCGTGCGATGCCCCTTGAGCACCACAATAAGCTCGTGCTCGCGCGCAAACTTCCGCGCCGTACCCAATCGATCTTTCTGCACATCTGCAATCGTGCACTCCGGCCAGCCGAGCCATCTCGCCCGGATGCGGAGTAATCACGAGCACCCGCCCCGCACCCTTCAATTCAGCCGTGCGGCCCTCAAAAGCATTCAGTCCGTCAGCATCTAACACCACGGGAAGCCGAAGCCGCGACACCAAACTCCTAACCAGCTCCGCAGTCTCCGGATCCCGCGAAATCCCCGGCCCAATCGCGAGCACGGTCTTCCCTTTCGCCAACTCCTCGATTCGATCCTGAGCCTTGGTTGAAATCGCGCCTGCATCCGTCTCGGGCAAAGGCTCAGTCATTAACTCGGGATGAAATCCCGCTACCGTTGCCAACGCAGACGTCGCCGTAGCCACCGTCGAGAGCCCGGCGCCCGCGCGCAACGCCGCCATCCCGGCCATTGCCGCCGATCCAGCTTTTCCGAGCGATCCTCCGACCACCAGGACATGGCCGTAGTTCCCTTTGTTCGACTCCGCGGGACGCGGCCCGATCAAAGGCTCCAATATCACGCCCCGTAATCACATTTAGTCGCAGCCGCGAGACAATTGCTTCTTCCGGAGAACCGATGGCAGCCACTACCGTCGGCCCCGCCGTAAACAAACTAAACAAGTGTGCCGGACGAGGCGCAGTAAAAGTAACAACCGCATCCGCGCGAGCAATCGTCCCAGCTTGCGGACCCATAGCGTCCGCATCCGCGCCGGAAGGAATGTCCACCGCAATCACGGGAATCTGACTGGCATTCATGATCGCAATTGCCTCCGCATAGAGCCCACTCACCGGAGGCTTGAATCCGGTGCCCAGCACCGCATCGATGTACAGGTCGGCCTCCAGCGAGAGCCGCACCTGCTCGCTTTTCAACTCTTCGCTCGAATGTACGGCGATTGCAGGGGGCGGCAGTTTGCTAAACATGGCAGCCGCATCGCCCCGCAGGTCGGCCGAGTCCGCCAGCAGGATCACCTGCACTTTCTTCCCCCGCTCATGCAGCCGCCGCGCCGCTACAAAGCCATCCCCACCGTTGTTTCCCTTCCCGCAGAAAACCACAATCCGCCCAGCCGCAGCATGATGCGCGAGAACGTAGTCGGCGACCGCCGCGCCGGCGTTCTTCATGAGCGTGAGCGAGGGCACCCCAAAGCGCTCGCTCGTAGAGCGGTCAATAGCTCGCATCTCTTCAGCAGAAACGATTTTCATAAGAGTAGCGGTGTTCAGCGGTCAGTGGTCAGTTACAAAAGTCAACGGCTTTTCAGTGACCACTGAGTACTTTCCTCCGACTATAAAACAAACGGGCCCTCCGCGCCGCGCGGAGAGCCTCCGACTTTACTGGCCACTGGCCACTGATCATTTATCGACGATCACTGGCCACTGCTTTTCAGCGCCTGCACCCGGCTGTGCTTCACGCTGTACGTGAAGTAGACAATCAAGCCGATGGCAAGCCAGCCGCCCAACCGGATCCAGTTCCACTTCCCGAGGTTCAGCATCATGTATCCGTTCGCAAGCACCCCCAGGATCGGCACCAGAGGCACCCACGGCGTCCGAAACGGCCGCGGCTGGCTGGGATTCGTATACCGCAACACCATCACGGAAACCGACACAATCACAAACGCCAGTAGCGTGCCGATGTTCACCATCTTCCCAATTTCGTCAATCGGCGTCACGCTGCCCACAATCGCGGCCAGCAGGCCCACCAGAATCGTATTCTTCCAGGGCGTTCGAAACCTGGGATGAATGTCGGCGAAGAACTTCTTGGGCAACAGTCCATCATTCGCCATTGAATAAAGCACGCGC
This sequence comes from uncultured Acidobacteriaceae bacterium, assembly GCA_963763285.1. Lineage (GTDB taxonomy): Bacteria > Acidobacteriota > Terriglobia > Terriglobales > Acidobacteriaceae > Sulfotelmatobacter. The sequence continues at coordinate 283,559 of CAVXOK010000008.1, forward strand.
GTCTGCCCCAACAGCATTACCAGCATAACGCTGGTCAGCCCAGCCAGAGCCCCCAGCGTAATGATGTTCGCGGCAATGGGCAGACCCCGGTCCAGGAATGCAACCGCGACCGGGGCTTCGATATTAATCTGCTGCCAGTGCACCATTCCGGTCAGCACGCCCGCTACAGCGATGTACAAGACCGTACAGATCGCCAGCGAGGCGATCATGCCGATCGGCAAGTCGCGCTGAGGATTCTTCGCCTCCTGCGCGGTAGTCGAAACCGCATCGAAACCAATGTAGGCGAAGAATATATAGGCAGCGCCCTGCCATATCCCGTTCATGCCGTGCGGCGCGTAGGAGTGCCAGTCCATCCCCCAGTTGGCGCGGTTGATGTAGTGAGCTCCCAGCCCGATCACGAAGAGTACGACCGACACCTTGATCACAACGATCGTCGCATTAAACCGCGCGCTCTCCTTGATGCCGACGACGAGAATCGCTGTGATCACGAGCGCGATCAGAAAGGCGGGAAGGTTGAAACCGATCTCCGCTCCGAACAGATGTGGCGCTCCCAAAAGATCGTGCGCCCGCTGCGTCAGTTCCGGAGATTGCGTGCCCATGATCGCAGTCACTTTATCGAGGAACGCTTGCGAGGTTGTCCCCAGCGTCGGATCCGCAGCCTGTGCCATCTGCCGCGCAACGACCTTTTCCGCAGTCTTTAACGCCGTCCAGTGATCGTAGGCCAGCCACAATGGCATATTGATATGAAAGATATTGAGCAGTTCGATAAAGTGGTTCGACCAACCCGAAGACACCGTGCTGGCGCCCATGGCATATTCCAGCGTGAGGTCCCAACCAATAATCCAGGCCAACAGCTCACCCAAAGTAGCGTAGGCATAAGTGTAGGCGCTGCCCGCGAGCGGAATCATGGCAGCGAACTCCGCATAACAAAGACCGGCAAAGGCGCAACCCAAACCAGAAAGAACAAACGACAGTGAAAGCCCCGGACCGGCATACTGCGCCCCCAGCCCCACCATCACAAAGATGCCCGCTCCGATAATCGCGCCCACGCCCAGCGCCGTAAGCTGGAAAACTCCCAACGTGCGCTTGAGGCTGTGTTCACCAGTCTCGCGAGCTTCCTCCATCAGCAGGTTCAGCGGCTTGGTTGCGAACAGATTGGCCATTCGTTTGGTTTCTCCTTAGCGCCTAGGCGGATGCGCGCTTCGCCCCCGCGCTTCTCGACCACGCGTAATATACCGGGATGCCCAGAAGCACCACAATCAGCCCCGGCCACGTGAACTGCGGTTTGTAGAGCAATAGTACGACATCGATAAACAAAGCCATCACAATATAAATCGCCGGCAGCACCGGATAACCCACCGCCTTATAGGGCCGCGGAGCGTCCGGCCGAGTCCGCCGCAGTACAAACAATCCGACAATCGTCAAAATGTAGAACACCAGCACGGCGAAAATAATGTAATCCAGAAGCTGCCCGTAGCTGCCCGAAACACACAGCAGGCAAGCCCAAACCATCTGCACCATCAGCGAAACCGCCGGCGTTTTGTATGTCGGATGCAGCCTGGCCACGCTGCGGAAGAACAGCCCGTCCTTCGCCATGGCGTAGTAAACGCGCGCACCGGAAAGAATCAGCCCGTTATTGCAGCCAAAACTCGAGATCAAGATCGCCGCCGCCATCAGCAATCCGCCGGCAGCCCCGAACATCTGAGTCATCACCGCAGTTCCGACCCGGTCCTCCGCGGCATACTTGATCCCACGTCCCAGAATCGTTGCTGCCCCCGTTGCCCCGTCCAGCGGCAACGCCATCAGATAAATAAAGTTGCAGGCAATGTATAGAGCAATCACCACGCCCGTACCAATCGCCAGCGACAAAGGCAGGTTGCGGCTGGGATTCTTCACTTCGCCCGCAGTGAACGTCACATTGTTCCAGGCGTCCGCGGAAAACAGCGACCCCACCTGCGCCACCGCCAGAATGGTCAACGTCCCCACCATCACAATCGGCCCGCCCACTCCCACTTGAACAGCATGCTGCGCATCCAGTCCCGCATTGCGCCAGAAATGCCCGCTGAAGTTGGTCGCCAGCGCCTGCGCATTTCGTCCCAGAGCCAGCCCGAACAATGCCAGCCCCAGCAGCGCCGAGACCTTGGCCGCGGTAAACACATTCTGGATGAGCGCTCCCGTCTTCAATCCAAAGATATTCACCACCGAGAGGAAAACCACGAGCAGGATGGCAACCAGGTTCTGCGTGTTGATTCCCACATCCATGTTGCCGAGAACCATAGGCCCCACATGAATGGGGGGAACCTTCCAAAGATGAAGAATCCAGTTGGAAGAAGAAATCGCAGGAAAGAAAACTCCGAGGAACTTGCCAAACGCCACGCCCACGGCAGCAATCGTCCCCGTTTGAATCACCAGAAAGAGCGTCCAGCCATAGAGAAATCCCCACAACGGCCCAAGCGCCTCACGCAGATAAACATATTGCCCGCCGGCCCGCGGCATCATCGCCGCCAGCTCGCCATAACTAAGCGCGGCGACAATCGTCATGAACCCTGCAACCGCCCACGCGCCAATCAGCAGGGCGGGCGAATCCACTTCCCGCGCAATCTCCGCCGAAACAATAAAGATGCCCGAGCCGATCATCGACCCCATGACCAGCATGGTGGCGCTGGTCAAGCCCAGGCCCTTGACCAGTCCATCGTCTTGAGGACCCCGCGTCTTCTGATCGCTGCCCGCAGCCGTTGTCGGTGTGCTCAGTGTTCCTCCGCAGAACTCGCAGCGTAACGCCGGCGTCCAGCCGGCCGTCGCGAGGGCAGTTCGCCCTCGCAGTCCAAGGTCAACTGACTTTACCTCAGAACCCGGAAAAATTCCTCTGCTGATTTACGCGGCTCCCGTAACAGATCAGATATCACCGCAACAGAATCAGCCCCAGCCTCAATCACCGAAGCCGCATTGCCCCGCGTAATCCCCCCAATAGCCACCAGGGGCTTTCGGGTCAATTGCCGGGCCCGGCGCACCCCTTCAAGACCCACAACAGGATCAGGCCTCTCTTTGCTGGATGTCGAAAACACGGGTCCAATGGCAAGATAGTCCGCCGAGGTCTGGTCCGCTTCTCTCACTTGCTCTGGATTATGCGTCGAAACCCCAAGCCAGCGTCCGGAGCCAGTGATGCTTCGAACCGACTCCGGCAAGAGATCATCCTGCCCAACATGCACCCCGTCGAACTGCGCAAGAATGCACAAATCCGCCCGATCATTCATGATGAGCGTCGGCACGTGTGGCGCGGGCGCCCTCGCCCGCAAACGCGTGCGCAAGTCACAAGCCTGCTCCAGCATCGCCCGCGCATCGCCCGATTTATTGCGGTATTGAATCAAGGTCGCACCAGCAGAAAGAAGTTCCTCCGCCGCAGTAATCAAACCGAGAGCGTTGGGAAAACAACCGGCATCGAGGATGGGATACAAGCGGGGAAGAGCGATCATGCGTTGTTCGATACAGGTCTCTTACCGCGAAAGCTCGCAAATCCAGTTGACTTCCCAGGTCTTTCCGCCGTCCGGCGAGTAAGACTGCTCCATGCGCGCAGACTTGGGTGAAATATCAAGCCAGACGTAGCGCACAAGAATGGTCCGGCCTTTGAGTTGTTCCTGATGGAAAAACTCACCGCGATTCCCGGTAAAGCCGCCAACTACAGGAGGCGCGTCAAGCGTCCCATTATCGAGGTCGACCAGATAGATGCTCCATTGACGCGAAGTAGGGTTGTAGAGGCGCAGCGTCTGCGCTTTAATGCGAAGTTTCCGATCGGTACTGGTCACGTCGAACTCTTCGAAGTTCGCGTTGCTGTCGAGGAGCTTCTTGTGGTTCGAGATTCCGTCGTACTCGACCCAGACATTGGATTTATTGAGACGATCCGGAAGGCGGCGGACGTGCGCTTTCCAGTCGCCGATAAGGAAGTCAAAGTCGTGAGAGCCATCGCGCTGCGGGAGGTCTGCAGGATCGGCAGGCGTTTGCGCGTGAAGCGAGGCTGCGAGTGCCATGCCCAGAATGAGCGGGACCAGGGTCCTGAGTTTGCGGGCGTTCATGGCAATTTCATCCTTTCGAGCTTATTGTAATGCGCGGATAAGTCGATCAGCCGGAGCCAAGCGGCTCGCCAGAGCTCTCATTTCCCTTTCGCCAGAAATCTCTCGATAAATCCCGTATCAAACTTCCCCGCCCGAAAGTCTGGATCAGCAAGAATTCTTCGGTGCAGCGGAATCGTCGTATAAACCCCCTCGACAATAAACATCTCCAACGCCCGCGACATACGAGAAACCGCCTCGTTCCGGTCCTTGCCCCGAACAATCAACTTCGCGATCAGCGAATCATAATAAGGTGGGATCACGCCCTCTGCATACGCCGCGGTATCGACGCGCACTCCCGTCCCGCCCGGCGGATTGAATGAAGTAATCTTTCCCGCCGACGGCGTGAACTTCTCCGGATGCTCCGCATTAATCCTGCACTCAATGGCGTGCCCCCGGTGCACAATCGGCCCCTGGAGCACATCCCGCATGTGAGCCCCTGCCGCAATCATGATCTGGCTCTTCACCAGATCCACATCCGTCACCATCTCCGTCACCGGATGCTCCACCTGGATGCGCGTATTCATCTCAATGAAGTGCAGCCGCCGGTCCTGATCCATCAAGAACTCGATCGTCCCGGCATTCGTATACCCGATCTCCGCCAGCGACTTGCACAATACCCCGCCGATCTGGTCGCGCAGTTCCGGCGTAACCTGGGTCGAGGGCGACTCTTCCAGCAGTTTCTGATGCCGCCGCTGGATCGAGCATTCCCGCTCCCCTAAACTCACCACATTGCCATGCTCATCAGCCAGCACCTGGAACTCAATATGCCGCGGATGCTCGACATACTTCTCCATGTACAAATCGCCATTGCCGAACGCGCCCGCGGCCTCCGACTGCGCGGCTTTAAACAACCCTGGTAATTCCTCTTCATTGCGCACAATGCGCATGCCGCGTCCCCCGCCGCCCGCCGAGGCCTTCACAATCACCGGAAAGCCCACCTGCAACCCCCACTCCACCGCCTCGATCTCGGATGCGATAATCCCATCCGAGCCCGGCAGAATCGGCACGCCCGCCTGTTTCATGGCCGCGCGAGCCTTCTCTTTTTCTCCCATCAGCCGCATCACCTCTGGCCGCGGCCCGATGAACTTGATCCCGCTCGTCTCGCACACCTCGGCAAAGTTAGCGTTCTCCGCCAGCAATCCATAGCCAGGATGAATCGCATCTACGTTGGCGATCTCCGCTGCGCTGATCACCGCCGGAATGTTCAGATAGCTCAGCGCCAGTTGTGGCGGCCCAATACAGATGGCTTCGTCCGCAAACCGCACCGGCAGCGAGTGCCGGTCCGCCTCACTGTAAATCGCAACCGTGCCGATGCCCAGTTCCTTGCACGCGCAAATGACGCGCAGCGCAATCTCCCCGCGATTCGCAATCAGTATCTTCTTGAACATTTCAGATTAAATGTGGAGACAGAGGGGCATTTTGTAATTTGGCAATCGGGTAATTTGGTAATTGAAAAAGCGGCCCGGGCTTTTAGGTTGCAAAATTACAAATTACCAAATTACAAAATCTCCTTCACTTCTTCGCCCGGATGGCAAACAGTTCCTGGCCGTACTCGATCGGCTGGCCATTGCTCCCCATCTTCTTCACGATTTCGCCGGCCACGTCCGACTCAATCTCATTCAACAGTTTCATCGCTTCTACGATGCACAGCACCTGCCCCACCTCCACAACATCTCCAACCTTCACGAAAGGCGGCGCGCCCGGCGAGGGCGCCTCGTACAACGTCCCCACGATGGGAGACTTCACGATGTGCAGGTCTTCTTCCGGGACAGTCTCGACTGGCGCCGGGGCCGCTGCGCCAGGAGAAGTTGTAACCGCAGGCTGGCCCGTCTGCGGGACGGTCACGGCCACATAAGGCACGTCCGCGCGGGTATGCACCACGGTGTGCTCGCCACCCCGCTTGATCTTCACCTTGACATCGCCGCGCTCCAACTCAAACTCGGCAATGTCTTTTTCGATTAAGAACTCGATGAGTTCTTTCAGCTCTTTTTGATTCATTCGTGTACGGTGGGACCGCAGCTTCAGGTCTTAGCTGTTAGTTATCAGGTCTCTGGCGCCAACGATAAAGGTCGAGAGCAGAAGACCCAAGACCTGAGACCCAAGACCTTTCCCCTAAACCGCCAGAAAATCCTTGCGGGTCGGGGTCAGTACTTCACAGCCGCCTTCCCTGACGGCCACCATGTCCTCGATCCTCACGCCCCATTTGCCGGGGAAGTATACTCCCGGCTCTATAGTGATGACCATGCCCGGCTTCAGCACTTCCTTTTGCCCGGCCGCAACCCTGGGCGCTTCGTGGATTTCTAACCCTACTCCGTGCCCGGTGGAGTGCGTAAAATGGCGCCCCAACCCGGCCTTGTGCAATACATTACGCGCCGCCGCATCCACTTCTCCGGCGCTGACGCCCGGCCGCACCGCCGCGATCGCGGCCTGCTGCGCTTCCCGCACCGACTCGTACGCGTTGCGCGCTTCTTCTTGACGCGCACCCACCCATACAGTACGCGTCTGATCTGAACAATAACCTGCGAGTATAACACCGAAATCGCAGACCACGAATCCGCCGGACGCGATCACCTGCTCCGTAGCTCTGCCGTGAGGCAATGCCGATCTCGTCCCGGAAGCAACGATGGTAGGAAACGACATCTCCTCCGCGCCCGCTCGCCGCGCCGCATACTCCATCTCCGCCGCGACCTCGACTTCTTTTGCGCCCGGTCGCAGCACTTCAAGTGCCCGGTCGAACAAGGTCGCGCCCAACCGCACTGCCGCCCGAATCAACTCCAGTTCGTCGTCTTCCTTGATCATCCGGGCCCGCTCCACCAGCGCAGGCGCATTCCGTAATCGCACCCCCGAAGGCAGCAGATCCGCCAGCCGTTTCCGCTCGGCGACTGTTAGGTGTTCACCTTCAATGCCAATCGTCCACGCCTTCGATCTCCCGCGTCGAGCCGCAATGCGCTCGCCCAGCGCCTTCCATAACGCTTTGCGCGCGATAATCACCTTCGCGCCCTTCACCTCCTCACGCCCCTGCGTATCGTAACGGACGTCCGTGAAGAAGGCGCTCCCGGCTTCCTCCACCAGCAGCAGACCCGCGCTCCCCGTAAAGCCGCAAAGGTATCGGATGTTGGGAAGATGGCTGACGATCAATCCATCCAGCCGGCTCGAAGCAAGCCGTTTGCGAAGCTCGTTCTGGCGAAGCCTGTAATCCATTTCCAAGGCCAAGTGTATCAGCCTGCGGAAGTAAGACATCTCTGTACGTTCATAAGAGGCAGTCGCGAACTTGGCGTCCGTAGAGAGGTAAAATATCGGCCATGTTGCTTCTCATCTCATTGTTGTTCATTCAGCTGAAGGACAATGCACCATGGTGGTCCGTGCACCCCTCTGTAAGCGATGCGAATCTCCGCGGCGTGAGTGTGGTTCTTGCGACGGGCAAGAACGACCGGCCGAAATACACTATCTGGGCTTCAGGATCGGACGGGGTCATTTTGCGCTCGGTCGATGAAGGGAGTACCTGGAGGCAGATCCCCGTTCCGAACACCGATGGCCTGGATTTTCGGGACATCGAAGCCTTCAATGCGGATGAAGCCTACGTGATGTCGAGCGGCGAGGGCAAGAAATCGAGAGTTTACAAAACAGCCGACGGCGGGAAAACCTGGAAGCTGCAATATTCAGGGACCACACCCGAACTCTTTCTGGACTCTATGGCCTGCGATTCAGCGACACATTGCGTTGCGGTAAGTGATCCGGTAAATGGCAAGTTCGTCGTCTTGAGTACAAACGATGGAGAGCATTGGTCGGAGCTGCCTCGGGACAGAATGCCTCCGGCGCTTGCCAAAGAAGGTGCGTTTGCGGCGAGTGGGACTGCGATTGCGTTGTGCGATCGTGGCGGAATCTATTTCGGGACCGGTGGGCCGGCGGCGCGCGTCTTTCGCTCGGTCGATCAAGGCCGGTCCTGGACAGTCTCCGAGACCCCGATCCTCAGCGGCACCGCTTCCAGCGGTATCTTTAGCATTGCTTGCCAGGGACGGGACGATCTTTTGGCCGTGGGTGGAGACTATAAGAACGCGAATAGCGACAAGCACGTCGCCATCTACTCCGATGACGCCGGAGCCACATGGCACCTCGCTGAAACACAGCCGGGCGGCTACCGGTCGGCCGTAGCATCGTTTTCCTACGGCGACTTTGCCGCGGTTGGCCCAAATGGGACAGACATCAGCCACGACAAAGGCGTTCATTGGCAGCACACCGACAAGCTGAACTTGAATGCGATCGCCTTTGAGGGCACGCACGGCTGGGGCGTAGGTCCGAAAGGAACGGTAGCCCGATTCAAGACCCATTTTGAGTATCAGATTCGAAGAGAGGACGACTCCCGCGTCGTTCGCGCGGCCCGCTAAATCGTCCGCTTTCCCGAGGACCGCAATGCTCCCCCCCAAACGCAAAACCGCCGGCCCTGACAGGTTCTTCAGGCACCGGCGGCTTTAAATCTTCAACTTCGCTGCTAAGTCTGACGTTGTTACGTCTGAATGATTCGCGGCGTGATGAAGAAGATCAATTCCTGATTGGACGTATTCACCTGCACGTGCTTGAACAGGTTGCCCAGGATCGGCAGGTTCCCCAGCACTGGCACCTGTGTGATGTTGATCGAGTTCTGCGTCTGAATGACGCCGCCGATCACCACCGTGCCGCCGTCGGTTACCAGCACCTGAGTCGTCGCCTGCTGCGTGATCAACTCGGGGTTGCCCTGCACTTCCTGGCCGAAGTTCGGCGTGGTGTTCTCCACGTCAACGTTCAGGAAGATGGTGTTCTCCGAAGTGATTTGCGGAGTCACCGTCAACCGCAGGAAAGCGTCCACGTAAGTCACGGTCGGAGGACCGCCCAACTGCGCCTGCGTGACGATGGGCACGCGCACGCCCTGCTTCACGAAGGCTTGAATATTGTTCTGGGTAACTACCCGTGGCCGCGACAGAACCTTCAGCAAGCCCCGCGACTCGGCCATCGAAAGAACCGCATCGATGCGCACCGTGTTGCTGGCGTTCAGGAAGGTCAAGCCGCTGGTGGGTGAGGTCGAGCCCAGGTTCGAGAACAGCGGAATTGAGTTACCGCTTGTCGAACCCGAGGTCGTGCCCGGCACCGTAATGTAGCCCGGAGTCAAACCACCGACGGTCGTCGGTGAAGCGCCCACTGCTTGCGCGCCGCCGATTGCGCTGTGGCCATCGCCCCAGCCAAAGCCGAGCTGCGTGCCGATATCGCGTGCGAACTGCCGAGTTGCTGCCACCACCCGCGCCTCGATCTCCACTTCCTGCGTCTTGCGGTCAAGCTGTGTCAGCAGGCGATCGATAATCGGAAGCACTTTCGGAATGTCGTTCACGATGACGGCGTTAGTGCGTTCATCCGCAACCACGTCGCCCCGTACCGACAAGAACTTCTTTACGGTGATGATCACGTCCTTGGCATGCGCGTAGCTCAGGAAACGCGTCACCGAGACCTTTTCCACGGCCAGTGCTTCGGCTTCCACCTGGGCGCGCCGTCCATCCGCTTCTTTCTTCAGCGTATCCACAGTGGCGATGCGCAGAACGTTGCCTTCCAGTTCCCGCGCCAGGTCGTTGTTCTTGAGCACGATGTCCAGAGCCTGATCCCACGGCACATCATCCAGTACCACGGTCAGGCTGCCATGCACGTTGGGATCGAGCACCACATTCAAGCCGCTGATCTCGTGGATCAGCCGGAAGAAGTCCTTCAGATCTACATCCTTAAGATTCACTGAAATCGGTTCGCCCGTGTACTTGGGACCGACTGCAGCCGGTTGCTGTCCAGCCTGCGCTCTCTGCTCTGCCGCCAGATTTACCGCGGGCTGAACGCCCGTGTTGGAAGAAGTGCTCTGCGATGCTTGCGCGGCGTGCGCGCTCACTGGCAGCAGTTCCGCTGCTGTCTTGTCGGAAAACTTTGCCGCCGCTTCCTGCGCGCGCTCGCTGGGCTCGTCCGTCGCCTCAACCGCAGGCTTCTTGGCCTCGAAAGTCGGCTCGACAAACACAAAATCACTCGTCGCGGTTGCCGCCGCCTTCTCCGCCGACCGGAGCGCTGGCCACAACGCCTGCGCCTTGGGCGTCGCACTTCCATCACTCGCGGCGCGAACGGAGACATAGTCTTGTCAGCCGGCGCGGGTGTAGCTTCCGCCGCGGTCTTTGGGGCGTTCGCATTCGCCGCTGCAGTAACTGGCTGCGTGTGCAACGTCAGCACCAGCTTTCCATCCGCCGAGGGGGTAAGCTCATAGCGGCAGGCGTGCTCCAGATCCACCACCACGCGGGTGGTAGGAGGCGTTCTGGCCATCCATGGCGATGCGCACGCCTTTTACTCCGGCGCTGCCCACCGTGATGTGGGTCTGCCCTGTCGCCATAACGGTTCCAGGCAGGTCCACCACCAGACGCGCGGGCGAGTCTGCGGTGCTCAGCTTGGGCGTCACTGCGCCACGAGCATTCATCACGACCCGGATCTCATCCGTGCCGCGAACCACGTTCACTCGTTGCAGTTCGTTGCGCTGGCTCGCCGGTTGTGACGCCGGCATCTGGGCTGAAGCGACCAGCCCCAGAAGCAGCATCGGTAGGAACACACTCAGCAGTTGCTTTCGCATTTCGCTTCTCCCCAAACCGCGGGCCAGGCCCGCGTTCCTTCTTCTAGACTCGAATTTGTCGGCGTTCCGGCTTCCCCGGCTGTCGCCCATGACTGCTAAACCGCCGGCGTAACGATCCGCTTAACTACTTCCCGGGTAAACGGTTTGCCCAGCTTGTCCTGCACCGTCTCCTCGAATACCACCGAGTCTCCCGTGATTCTCACCACGTAGCCGTTGAACACCGGATCGTTTTCGTGCAGGAAATAAGCTTTGTTCAGGGTGTTGGTCACCACCGCGATAAAGCCGCTCTCCGAATGCACCACGCCCCGCAAATTGATCTGCCCGATCTCCAGGCATTTCTTCCCTGTCGAGCAACCCGAGCCCGTGGGCTGCTGCACCACCGGACTGAAGAAGGGATCGCGCTTCCCGTTCATCGCCCACTTCTTCTCTTCCGGCTTCGGCGTCTTAAGCGCTTCCGCTGCTGCGCTGCGCTGGCTGGCTTTTCATCAGCCGCGATTCTTGCTGGCGCCAGAAGCCGTAGCTGAGGGCTTCGGAGCCTCAACCTTGGCCACTGCGATCGGAGCCGATGCCGCTGGTTTCTTGGGCATGAATGCGTCGTGCGGTTTTGCAGACGCACTCGAAGTTGCAGTCGATGCAGCTGGAGCTGCATTGCTCTTCGCGACTGCCGGAGCTGCCGCAACCGGCTTCGCCGCCACTGTCTGAACTTTGGCCGCCGCCGGAGCCTTCGCCGGAGCTGCTGCCGGAGCGCTCTTCGCCACTGTTTGCGTATGCAGCGTCAACACGAAACTGTTTCCCGGGCCCGGCGTCAACTCGTAGCCGAGCGCCTGATCCAGATCCACGACTACGCTCGTCGTCGGAGGTGTTTTGCCGTCCATGCCAATGCGCACGCCTTTGACCCCGGCGTTACCCACCGCAATCTTGCTCTGCGGGGTAGCCATCACGGTCGCCGGCAGTTCCACCAGCACCCGGGCCGGCGAACTCAGTTTGCTCACCTTCGGAGTCACTGCCTCGCGGGAGCTGATCTCGATCTGTATCGCATCCGCATTTTGGACAACCTTCACCCGCTGCAGCGTATTGTTCTGGTCCGGCGTCGGCTTGACAGCCGCCTTGGCCGGAGCCGGAGCTGCCGCGGCCCCCGGAATCGTCGCCGGCTTCACTGCCGGTGCCGGAGCGCCCGGTGCTGGCTTGGTGGCTTGCGCTACCAGCACTGCGCTGCTGTTGGTCGTTGTCTGCGGCAGCGCTTTCGCCGCGCTGCGCGTGTTGTCGATGGCGCCCGGGTTTTGCCCCCAAGCCGCCCCCGTCATCAGTACTGCCAGAATGCCTGTCGTCAGCTTCATAAGCGATTCCTATTTGCCGCCTGCCATTGCAGTGGCAGGCTTGCTTCCAGGTCCCGGCCCGGCCGGATTTAAATCGTGACTGAAGAACGTCGTCGCCGTGAACGTCGCTACTACACTCTCGTTCGGCGCATACTGGTAGGTATGCTTGGCCTTGGCCGCGGTGGGGTTTTTCGTATTTGCCACCAGCAGTCCGCTGATGTTCACGATCCGCTCCAGCTTGCCCACTCGGTCAAAGAAATTCAGCATCGAGTAGTACGGGCCGTCCAATTCCATATCGAACGGGACTTCTGAGTAGTACTCTTTGGCAGCCACCGGCTTGGCGGTATAGCGGCGCAACTCAACCCCCGCCTTTTGGGCTTCAGTGTCCATCATCTCGATGAAGCCATCCACGGCCTTCTCGTCTGGAACAATGCGCCGTTCGATTTCCAGTTGCTGTTTCAGATTCGCCAGCTGCCGCTCAATGTCTTTCAGTTTGGGACGGTAGGCTTCCAGCTCGTTGTTTTCCCGAACCTTGTCCTGAACCGCATGCTGTGCCGTCGCATTCTTATCGCTCTGGCTCTTGAATACCGTGAAGTACAGCGCCCCTGTCACCAGCGCTCCTCCGGCCAGCACCGCTGCCCACTGCTTAATGCCCGACAGTTCGCTAAAATTCATCGCCATAGGTCCGCCTATCGAAGATCCGCCTCTACGATTTTCCCTTCTCACAGGTCAAGCGTGAACTGGAACGCCTGCATGTCCTTGACTCCATCGTCCTGAAAGGTTTCCTTGATCTCCACCGTCTTGAAGAAGCCAGTCTTCTGCAGGTTCGCAATCAGATTGGCTACCGCATCCGTACTCAGGGCCGTGCCTTCCAGGTTTACGCTTGCGCCCGTGTCATCCATCTTGCTCAGCCAGACCGCTTCCGTTCCGTTCACCGTCTCGCCCAGCATGGCCAGCAGGTTGACCGGCCCAGCCTGACCCGCGCGCAGCGAATCAATCACGTCCACCCGCCGCTTGTAGTTGTCGGCCTGTCTCTGCCGCTCCATGTAGCGCGCTTTCACGTCGCTGAGCTCACGGTTTTTCTGCTCCGCAGCCGCCATCTGCTTGGCGATCGACTTCGATTGCTGGTCCAGCCGGTACCAGTAGCCAAAATTCAACGCCCCGGCCACCAGCAACACGACCAGCACCTTCAGCTTGGGCGAACCCATGTCGCCCATTTCCATGGCCGGCATCGTCGGTCCGCTTCCGCCGCGCTTGCCTTTCCCCTTGGATGTTTCGAGCAGGTTGATTCTGATCATAGAGATTCAAAGCTCCTCAAAGCCAAGCCCACCGCAACTGCGAGCTGACCCGGATTCTGCTCCACCAGCTCCGCTCCCGGACCGTCCGTCGGCGGCACCACCCGCTGGAATGGATTCAACAATTCAACCGGCATCGAAAATTCCTGCCGCAGCGCTTCCATCAACCCCGGCACCTTCGCCGAACCGCCCGCCAGGTAAATCTTCTCGATGTGCTCGCCCGCCGCGCTCGCCCGGAAGAAGTCAAACGTCTTCTGGATTTCCAGCACGATGATTTCGGTCACCTGTTGCAGGATCGGCGCCTTTGCGTCCTCGCTCACCGTTCCCACCTTCTCGCCCAGCTTCAGTTTCTCCGCATCTTCAAAGTTCAGGTCGAGTTCCTTCTGCAGAGAATCCGTATACTGGTGCCCGCCCACGCTGACGTCGCGCGGGAACAGCGGCGTCGTGCCTTTCACGATGTTGATGTTCATTACGCTGGCGCCTAGGTTCAAAAGCGCCACTACCTGGCCCGGCGCCGGCTGGTAGTTGTACTCGTAGCAGTTCTGCAGAGCCAGCGCATCGATGTCCACAATAGCCGGGGTGCGACCTGCCATCGAGAGTACGTTGGTGTAGTTCAAAATCTTGTCCTTCTTCACGGCCACCAGCAAAACGTCCATCTGCGGGCTGCCCGCTTCTTCGGACAGAATCTGGTAGTCCAGGCTCACATCCGCCAAATCAAAGGGAATGTGCTGCGCCGCTTCCTTCTCGATGGTCTCGGCCAGTTCCTGGTCACTCATCGAAGGCAGCGAGATCTTCTTGACGATCACCGAGTGGCCGCTTACCGCCGTGGCCACCGCTTTGGTTTTAATCAGGCAGTCGGCGAACAACTTCGAAATCGCGCTCGATACCGTTCCCGAGTCCACGATCATCGAATCGACCACAATGTCAGAGGACAGCGGTTCCAGCCCCAGGTGCGACACTTCGATCTGCCCACCCTTTTTCTTCAACTCCACCGCCTTGATGCTGGAAGAGCCCACGTCCAGACCTACAATCGTCTTCGATCCCATTCCAAACATGTGTGCCCGCCTTTGCTCGTGTGGCGCAGGCGACCTCGCCCGCGTCGATTTTTGTTTAACTCTGTCCGGCAGCTTTCGTCGCCGCCTTCGCCTTATGCTTCGTTCCCGATTCCATCTGGCTCGACTTCTCTTCCATCCACTGGTCCAGCTTCGACTTTTTAAATCGCCAGCGGTTGCCCAGCTTGAAAGCAGGAATCTTCTGTTCCCCAACGTACTTGTAAAGCGTGTCCGGACTCACTCCCAGGTACTGCGACGCCTGGCGTATGTTCATCACTTCTCGCGAGTCGGCCATGTTTCCTTGCCCCAGTTCCTTGCCCTCTCCACCAGAACCATCCCGCTCCGGTGTCTCCGGCCCGCGGGGCTTACCTTGAAACTCCTGCCCTCCAATGCCTGTCCGGGGGCTCTCGGTGTCCAGAGCATATATCAGCCCTGAAAAGCCCCGCCTCAGAGCGAATCTCACTGTTTTATTGGGTTTTATGCCCATTTCTTGGAATTGTCAGAAAGCCCTTTTTGAGGGCTCATCTATATGTTGGGGTGTCAATCTTCTGATACCCAATTACGAGTGGTTTTACGAAGAGGCGTCCCAAGTCACTCGCGGTCTGGTAACTGAAGTACTAGAGACGGTACGGAAGTACTACGTCGACGGCTCAAGTTGCTGCCATCGCTGACTTTAGCTTTTGCCGGAGAGCGCTGTGCCACGAGGTTACCAGCCGACGGCGCAATCCTCGCGCCGGGCGCGAGCGTATGCGCTTGAACGCAACTACTTCCACGCGCGGGGTGCAGCCAGATCTTCCACCCCCAAATGTGCCATTGCCGCGAATTTCTTCCTGGGATATTTTTCCTGCACTAGGACTCGCGTTCTGCGCGGTCCATACCTCTCAGGAGATAATCATGCTAAGTCGCAAGCTAGTTGTTGTGTCTCTGTTCATTCTGGGCCTGGCACTTGCTCCATTCAGCTTCGGCCAATTCGCTAAACCGGCGCAAACCTCGCATCGCGTTCTGGGTTACTACGATCCCGCCACCGCAACCTTCTCTCCCGTTCATCAGTCGGAAGGCGAAGTCGAGGCTCCCGCGGCCACCACTGAGACCGGTGAACTGATTATCAAGTTCACCATCACCGTGAAGGCGGCGATCCCGAAAAATGGAGTTGTCGGGTGCACCGCGAGCGCCGATGCTGGCGACGCTGCAAGCGCACACGACGAAAGAGCCACTGGGGTTGCGACACTGGTGAGCGGAAGCACCTACACCTGCTCGGCGATCATTCACTATTCCTGGCTATCGGCCACGCCCACGACCGATAAGATCACGCTCGCGGGCTCAGCCACCATTGATTATGGCTATCAGGTCACAGCCACGAACGGCGCCGCGATACTAGTACAGCCTATCGAGGCTCGCGGAAGCGATACGTCCATTCCTTCAATCAGTGTACCGGCGAACGGCGCGACGACAACTATAGACGTGAACGTTACGCTCAGGGAATCAGCCAACTTTGCGGGGCAGCCATTCTGGCTGCTCCGCAACCGGCCTTACGCAGCAAGCCTCTTGGCGGACGAACGAGCTCGCTGCTTCACGCCGCAGATTCGGGTCTGCAGCTGACTGCACGTCAGAAACTTTGCCGCCCAGGAATATCACTTTCATATCCTTGTAGTAGTAGATCGTCTTCGTTCCCAGGTTCACGATCTTGTCCGGCTTTCCCATTGCTGCTTGCACCTGATCAGTCGTCATCCCTTTATCGATGCTGGCCGGTTCTGCCGCCGGTTGTTCCTGCGCGGCTGGCTGCTGCTGACCTCCCTGCTGCTGCCCGCCTTGCTGCTGCCCGCCTTGATCCCCGCCCTGTTGCTGATCTCCCCCTTGCTGCCCACTATCGCCCTGCTTCGCATCATCGCTGCTGATCGACAACAGCGTCCCATCGTATCCTCGACCTGCCCCGCGCTCGCCGTCGCTAAAGATCCCTTGGGAAACACAAAGACAACATTCGTCTTGTTATAAGTCGGCGGATCGGTTTTGTTGCATGTGTCACAAGCGACGATGCCCATCGTCACCGTGTCCTTTTCCAAATTGACATCAATCCTGGTCGGGTAGACCTTGTCGTTCTTCGCGAACAATTTGGTCGTCTGTTCCTTCCCGAACTTCTTCATGCCGAACCCGATGCCTTTCGACAGAATCGCGTTCGG
>CAVXOK010000009.1:0-22046 GCA_963763285.1 uncultured Acidobacteriaceae bacterium
TTTACTTTGTGCTACAATGTAAAGCATGGCACAAGCGACGGTTTCTTCCAAAAATCAAATCGTGATTCCGCGGGAGGCCCGAGAGGCACTCGGCTTAAGAGCTGGCGATAAGGTGCTGGTGGTGGTCCGCGGTAAAAGAGTGCTGGTGCTGCAAAAGCCCAAGTCTCACAGGGCGGCGATTCGAGGTTTGGCGGCCACGAATTATCCGTCCAAACATCTTCAGAAGGAACGTGAGACTTGGGAGTAGAGCGGCTGCGGCTAATCCTACGGCGTCACAGCCGGATCGGGCTCGAAACCAGCGTCTTCATTTACCAACTGGAGGGAAATACCCGTTATCTGACGCTCACAGATTCTGTCTTTTCGTGGGTGGAACGCACAGGCCATGAGGCAGTGACTTCTACCATCACGATGACGAACTCCTGGTGCCATCGTATCGCAGCGACGACGAGCACAGGGTTGACGCGTTCTACGGATTGCTTTCCACGTATCCCAACCTACAGTGGATTGCGCCTGACCTGGAGACGGCGGACCTCGCAGCAAGACTCCGAGCCAAGTATCGTCTACGGACTCCCGACGCTCTGCAGGCCGCGACTGCGCTCCGAGCGCAGGCGACGGGCTTGGTCACGAACGATCCTATTTTCGCGCGAATTGGGGAGTTGGAGACGGCAATCCTAGATCAGTTGCTGTGACGCGCGGTAAGTGAATCCTTAGAACTCGATGTGGGCGCGGAAGGAGGGGACTAGGACGGGGCCGCGGTCGCGGTTGTAGCCGGGGTTGACGATATGCTGCAGGCCAGGCGCTAGATAGATGCCGCGCCATATGTGGACTGTGTAGTAGGTCTCCAGAATATTTTCGCGGCCGTAGTTCAGGTTGCCGTCGCCGAGCAGGAATCCGAGGCCGCCATCGGCGAGGTAGGTCTGGTGATCCTTCTTGATTGCGTTCGAGACAAACGCAATGCCGGCGCGGTCCTGCTTGCGATGCCACCATGCGCCGTTGGCGCCTAATCCCTCGGCGAAGGTTTGGTCGACTTCGGTGTAGGCGAAGGATTCGGTCTTGCCGTTGTCCCAGCCGAAGCGGGCGAAGGCGGTGAGGTTGGGCAGGAGATTCTGTTCGAGGTTGACGCCGAAACCATACTTGCGAGTGATGTGCCAGGGATGGTTGGTGATCTCCGGGATCGATTCCGGCTGCGGGGCGGTGTGATTTTCAAACTGTTCGACGGCGTCGCGATAGACGCCCATGTTGGCGTAGTTGGTGAAGGCCAACAAGCGGACTACGCCGGACTTTTTCGGGATCAGGCTGTGACGTAATTCGTATTCGAAGTTTTCTGCGTGGGCTTGCCAGGGCTTCCATACGAGATCAATTCCGTTGGCAACTTTCGGCATTAGGGCTTCGGCGAAACGGAATCCCCAGTTGCGGTCTTCGTAGTCGGCGGTGAGGCCGACGGTGTAGCCGCGTGTGTCGGCGGCGTAGTCGTAGGCGCCGTTGTTGTCGGTGGTCCAGTTGATGAATTGAAGGTGAGTATCGGAGCCGACGGAGTTTACATCGAAGAAATCTGGGATGCTGAACTTGCCGAAACGGATTTCCAGGCGGCGGCGAGGGAGTTCGTCGAAGAGAGAAAGCCAGGTGCGCTGATTTTCGACTTTATCCTTGCTGAGCGCGAACACCTTGTGGATCATGCCTCGTCCGACATAGGGCTCCTTGCTCAAGAGAGGATTGCGCACAATATCGAGATCGGTGTTTCCGGCGAGCCCTAGTCCGGTGCTGAGCGCGGCGCCGCCGGCTTCTTCGATGTCGACCAGGAGTTCGGTGGAATTATCGAGGCGCAGGCCGGTGTAGAGGGTCATGACGCGGGATGTGGCTTTTTCGTAGTTGGGACTAAGGCTGTTCTTGCCGCTGTAGTCCGCATGGAACGGGGGATGAGTCTGGAAGATGAAGTTGGCCTGGCCGGAGAGCCAGAAGCGCGAGTCCCTGAAATGAGGGAACATGGCTTCTGGGCTGTCATCGGCTGACGGGTCATCAGTGCCTGACGAAGCCGAGGGGTTAGCCGGCAGGACGTCACCAGACTTGCTCGCGGAGGGCGCGTCCGGTTGCTGGGCCCGCGCCAAGCGGGTGGGGTTAAGAGCGGCGGCGGTCCCGAGCAAAAGCAGAAGGCAGCGTGCGCCGAAACTCGCGAGTTGGGCTTGCTTTCTCATGGATGCGCGTCTAGCACAGCCTCTGTCTTAACGTAAGTATATCACTCAAAGTTAACTATGATTAACAAGCTTGCGCTCTAGCGACTCATGCATCCCGTAACGAGCAGGCTGCGCATGCTGCCAATAAAGCCCAGCGTACGCAGGGTTAGTTAAAGGAATGTTACAAGCCAAGTTCAGGAGTGCTCGAATGCTCTTGTTGTAGCATACCCCTGTATAGTATGGTCAAGTGGAAAGTTGACCTGGGAGCTGACATGACCCATACGTTAAGAGAAAAAGAAAAACTTAGGCTTCGGGTGAGGCGTATTCGCGGACAGATTGACGCGATGGAGCGCGCGCTTGATGAGGGCAAGGACTGTGGTGACATATTGCAACTTATCACGGCCGCCCGGGGCGCGATGAACGGGCTTATGGCGGAACTGCTGGAAGATCACGTCAGGTTTCATGTGCTCGATCCAGCGCGTAAAACTACTTCGGAGCAGGCGATTGCCGCCGATGAATTGATGGAAATCGTGCGCTCTTACCTTAAGTGAGACGTGGCGAGTGAGCGACAGAAATAAAAGAGGACAGCCCGGAGCCCCCGAAGCTGTCCTTGAACCCTCCCGGTTAGAAGGGCACGTGATGACCCGAGGATACATGCGTGATGTTGCAAAATGATGGCGGCATCGTGAATATCTGATTAATTTGTTTGGAGCGAGCGCTGCTATAGTAGTCAGTCTTATTAAGGAAGCGAGCCAGGCGAGCCTTTCGGTCGCTTGCGCTCTCTCAGGGCAGCTACTCGATGCCTTCCACAATGTCCCGAAAAGTCGAGCAGTCGCGCCGTTTGCAGCAACGTGCCGAGAGCATGATTCCTGGCGGAGTAAACTCGCCGGTGCGGGCGTTTGGTGCGGTGGGCGGCGACGCGCCATTTATTGTGCGAGGGAAGGGCTCGCACATCTGGGACGCAGACGAGAATGAATACATCGACTACGTTGGTTCCTGGGGACCGCTGATTCTGGGCCACGCCGCGCCGGACGTGCTCGATGCCATTGTGGGAGCGGCGTGCAACGGCACGAGTTTTGGGGCTTCGACGCCTTCCGAAGCCGATCTGGCGGAGCTGGTGCTAGCTGCGATCCCTTCCATGCAGAAGGTTCGCTTCGTGAGTTCGGGAACGGAAGCGACGATGTCGGCCATCCGTTTGGCTCGCGCTTACACCAAGCGCAAGTACATTGTGAAATTTGAAGGGTGCTACCACGGGCATTCCGATTCGCTGCTGGTGAAGGCGGGTTCGGGGGTGGCGACATTGGGGATCCCGGGCTCCGCGGGCGTTCCCGAGGAGTTCATCCAATTCACGCTGGCGTTGCCCTTCAACGATGTCAAGGCGGTGGAATATGCTTTCCAGAAATTCAAGCATCAGATTGCGTGCGTGATTGTCGAACCCGTTGTGGGAAATATGGGATGTGTTCCGGGCGCGGACGATTATCTGGTGGCCTTGCGGCTTATTACGGAACGCGAGAGGTCAGTGCTGATTTTCGACGAAGTGATGACCGGATTTCGCGTGGCTTTCGGGGGGGCGCAGGAGCTTTACAACATTCGTCCGGATCTGACGACTCTGGGGAAGATTATTGGCGGAGGCTTGCCGGTCGGGGCTTATGGCGGCTCGAGCGAGATCATGAATCTGGTGGCGCCGCTGGGGCCGATGTATCAGGCGGGGACGCTTTCGGGGAATCCGCTGGCGATGGCGGCGGGGTGCGCGATGTTGAAGAATTTGCGCGATCATAAACAGGAGATTTATCCGCGGCTGGAGAAGTTGAGTGGAGAGCTGGTTGAGGGTGTGGCTGCGGCCGCGAAAGATGCCGCTGTGCCTTTGTGCTACAACCGCGTGGGGTCGATGTTTACCTGGTTCTTTACGCCGGGGCCGGTGACGGATTGGGATTCGGCGTCGAAATCGAATACCGAGGCATTCGGGAAGTTTTTCCGTGCCATGCTTGACAGTGGTGTGTATCTGCCGCCGTCACAGTACGAGGCGGCGTTCTTGGGCGCGACGCATACCGAGGAGGATATTCAGCGCACGATCGCGGCGGCGAAGGTGGCGTTTGCGGCGGTGAAGAGATAAGAGCGATCTCACAACAGAGGCACGGCGAACCGGAGAAAACAAGCAACAAGCTTCAGATGACGGTCAACGCTGCCGAATCAGGGTCGGGTGCTGACTTAGTCATCTGCGGGATCGTAACGAATTCGTAGTCTTCTGCCTTGTAGCGAGTGATCAGGTGATCGGTGGCGATCACCGTCTGGGAACGGTCCGCGCCCATTTGCTTGTGCCCTCCGTCGTGCAGCAGGATCACGTCGCCGCCGCGAATCTGTTTTGCGACTTTGCGCTCGATTATGGCGGCGGGCGGGGCGTTCCAGTCGTAGCCCGTTACATTCCACATGACTGGCTCGAGGCCGAGTTCGCGGGCTATGTGAAGAACGGCGGGGCGGCGCCCTCCGAAGGGAGGGCGGAAAAGATTGGAGGGTTCACCGATGGCGTCTTGCAAGGCGGCGCGGCATTGGGTGAGCTCCTGGCGGATTTCGGCTTCGCTCTTGAAAATCAACAGAGGATGGGTGAAGGTGTGGTTGCCGACGACATGGCCGGCTTGGACAATTTCGCGGGCGATTTTCGGCTGTTGCTGAACATAGCGCCCGATCAGAAAAAAAGTTGCATGCACGTTATGTTTCGCAAGGACTTCCAACAAGCGCAGAGTGTGCGGGTCGTTGGGTCCGTCGTCATAGGTCAGCGCGATTTGGCGCGAGCCGCGCGGCCAGTCCAGTGAAAGTTTGTCCATACCATTGCGCCGTTGGGGCCATGGACTGGTAACCTGCGGCGACTGCGGCTGCGGCGGAGACGGCACGGTCAGGGCGAGGGTTAGCATGTGGGGATTGTATTGCATTGAGTCATTGGTGATTGGGGTTGATTTGGTCGCGTGATTTCGTGGATGCGAGCGCGGAGTGAGGGCCGACGAGATTCGTCTGCCGGGACAGCCGAGGCGCCTGTCACCAATGAGTTGAAATTGCAATTGCAAAATTGCTCCATCGCACAATTTCTGCTGTTAACTCTTCCCGCAATTGCCACTCGGCGTTATCCGAGCTATCCTGCAAGTTCCGAATTATTCGAGCCCATGGCCAATCTCTTCGAACTTCCCCGTTACATTGCTGTGGAAGGGCCGATCCGAGTCGGCAAGAGCACACTGGCGCGCATTCTGGCGGAGCGGCTGAATGCGCAACGCGTGATGGAGCCAGAGTCGAATCCTTTTCTCGGCGCTTTTTACGAGGGTGAGCGGGGTGCGGCGTTTCAGGCGCAGTTTGCGTTTCTGGTGCGGCGGTTCGAGCAATTGCAGGCGCTCGACCTGGGTCCACGTTCGCAGAAGACGGTGGTCGCCGATTACATTATCGAAAAAGACAAACTCTTTGCCTGCTTGAACCTTACCGACCAGGAACTCGATACCTACAACCGTTATTACAACCACTTTCGCGAGAAGTTGCCGACGCCGGATCTTGTCATCTATCTGCAGGCCACGCCTGAGGTGCTGAAGAAGCGGCTGAAGAAAAAGAATGCGCCGGGGGAGCGCGCGGTGAGCGACGAGTATCTGGAGGAAGTGGTGAAGGCGTACGAGCACTTCTTTTTTCATTACACGTCTTCGGATCTGTTGATCGTGAATACTTCAGACATTGATTTTGTCGACCGCAACGAAGACTTGCAGGAACTGCTGCGCAAGGTGACGGAGCCGATTAAAGGGACGCAATACTTTTTGCCGCTGGGCGGGCAGGAGGCGGTGGGGGCTCAGGCGCCTGGAGATAGTCGTCGGCTCGTAATTGCCTACCGTGGGGGCTGACTGACTGTGCGGACTGCCGCGTTCAGGATCCGCAAGGTGTATGTGGCTAGGTTCACGCGTTGGCCTTAACATCCCTCGACCCTGAAGGCTCGCTAGATCACAAGAAATAGCAAACGACAGTCGACGAACGATTACGGTTTTTCCCGCTACAATAGGCTCAGCATCCACGAAGATGCTGAACAGGCTCTATCCGGCTCGAGCTGGAGGGGCACTGGAGGAAATGATGAGTCTCACCCCGATTGGCGGGCGTCCGGGCTTTCCTAGTCCCGACGATAACCGCCAGAAGGTCACTACCGCTTCTCTGCGGGAACGAAAACTCCGACCACGAACCTATTACTTGCCTTACTGCGTATGACTACGCCACCGCGCGCCTGGTGGACGAGGCTGGCATTGAGATGATTCTGGTGGGTGATTCGCTGGCGCAGACCATGCTGGGCTATGAGAATACGCTCTCGGTCACGATGGACGAGATGCTGCATCATGTGAAGGCGGTGCGACGCGGCGTGAAGCATGCGCTGTTGGTGGCGGATATGCCTTATGGGTCTTATCAGGTTGATCCGGACGACGCGCTGCGCAACGCTACGCGCTTTGTGAAAGAAGGCGGAGCGGAGGTGGTGAAGATTGAGGGCGGCGAAAAACGGGCGGAGTTGATTCGGCGAATCATTGATGCGGAGATTCCGGTGGCCGGGCATATTGGGCTGACTCCGCAGTCGGTCAATGTGATGGGCGGGTACAAGGTACAGGGGAAAAATCTGAGTGGGATCGAACAGTTGATGCGCGATGCTGTGGCGCTGGATCGGGCGGGTGTGGCTTGCATTGTGCTGGAAGGCATTCCGCGGGAAGTAGCGGCGATGATTACGGCGGAGGTGGGCACGCCGACGATTGGGATTGGCGCCGGTCCGGAGTGCGATGGGCAGGTGCTGGTGATCCATGACTTGTTGAACCTGACGTTTGGCCGCCGGCAAAATTTGTGCGTCGATATGGCGACGCGGGCGCGCTGATCGGCGAATGCGGTGCGGGCGTTTCGCGCGGATGTGAAGTCGTTGCAGTATCCGTCGGATGAGGAGTCTTATCATTTGCCGAAGGAGACGAAGGCGGGGTTGGAGACGGTGCTGGAGCGGAAGCGGGCGATGCGGCGGTAGAGTGCTTAGGATTCACCACGGACCTTCGCCTTTGCTCAGGGCAGGCTCCGA
Organism: uncultured Acidobacteriaceae bacterium; assembly: GCA_963763285.1. Lineage (GTDB taxonomy): Bacteria > Acidobacteriota > Terriglobia > Terriglobales > Acidobacteriaceae > Sulfotelmatobacter. The sequence goes on from CAVXOK010000009.1 coordinate 7,234, forward strand.
CACGGAGAAAATCATTGGACTTCGAAAGTTTATATGTTGGGTATGTATTGCTCGGCGACATGTAGGTATGCGGAGGGATTTATGACGAACTTTTTGCCTGCGTTTTTTCTGCCGTTTTTCGGATTTGGGTTCGTGATGTATTTTCTGCCTTCGATCATTGCTCTGGTTCGCAGTAAGCGGGACATGACCGCGATTGTGTTGCTGAACTTTTTTCTGGGATGGACGTTTATCGGGTGGGTGGTTGCTTTGGTCTGGGCGGTTAAGACGGATGTTCCTGCGGTGGTGCGGTGAGTTTTTCTGCAGGCTGGCGATGGCTGCAGCGGCGATACGGCCTCATATTTGATTTGATGGTGAGCCTTTCTTTTGGAGTTGCTCGCGGCAGGACGCGCTGCCTCCGCTGGATGCGGCCACTCTTCTGCAGGCCATCGCTGCGGCCGATCCGGCGAAGTACCGTCTTTGCATCCCTGCGAGAGACCCGGCACTGGAGCAATCCTTATCTGGTGATCCGCGCTGATGCGGTTGGACTGCTCAGCAGACGTGGCCGCCAATGAAGAACAAATTCTGAAGCCGGAGGAAGTTTTGAATGCGCTGGCGCGGCTGCCTGCATCGGCCTGGCCTTACGGGCGCGCGGTGGCGATTCTGGTGGATGAGAAGCCTAGCGCTTCCGAAGCGGACAAGATTGCGATCCGGCGAAGCCGGGGCATTGTCGCAGGTGATCTTGAGAGCGCGAAGGTCGCGATCAACTGGATCTCGGCCCCCTGAAACGCCAGCGACCTTCAATGCGATGAAGATCTGCACCACCACCGAAGACATGCGGGAGGCGTGCCGAGGGCGCGAAGCGGCGGCAGGCGACTGGGATTCGTACCTACGATGGGTGCACTGCATGAAGGCCATTTGTCTGTCTGGTGCGAGGGTTCGGCGCGGGAGCCGCTTGCGATGTGGTGGCGGCTTCGATTTTTGTAAATCCCACACAGTTTGGGCCGAACGAAGATCTGGCGAAATATCCGCGAGACTTTGAGCGCGACCGGGAGTTGCTGAAAAAAGAAGGAGTGGAGTTGTTTTTGCTCCGACGGTCGAGGAGATGTATCCGGCGGGCGCGGTGACTTGGGTTACGGTGGAAGGGCTTAGTGACAAACTGGACGGGCGTTCGCGGCCGGGACATTTTCGCGGAGTGACCACGGTGGTGGCTAAGTTATTTCATATTGTTGAGCCGGATGCGGCTTTTTTCGGGCAGAAGGATGCGGCGCAGGTGGCGATTGTTCGGCGCATGGTGCGCGATCTGAAGTTTCCCGTGGAAATTGTAGCTTGCCCGATTGTGCGAGAGGCTGACGGGCTGGCCATGAGTTCGCGTAACGCTTATCTTGATCGGGGTGCAGAGAAGGCAGGCGCTGGTGTTGTATCGTGCGCTGGTGCGGGTGAAGGAACGTGGGAAGCCGGGGAACGCGATGCGGAAAAATTGATGGCTGCGGGTCGGGAGGAGGTTGCGGGGGAAAAATCAGTGCGGCTTGATTACTTTGAGATCGTGGATCCCGAGAGCCTAGATCCTGTTGAAGAGTTGCCGGCGGCGCATTGGTCGCGGTGGCGGCGTTTTTCGGCCCGACGCGGCTGATCGATAATATTCAGCTTCCGAAATGTCCTGGCTAATGTTGCGAACGGACAGCGGCGGAAACGGTTGCCGAGGTGGCCGAAGAAGTGTAAGAAGCGATCAGCCGCTGGCGGACCATGGTTTCAATCTGCGACCAAGTGTGGGGATCGCATTCGCTCTCTACGTGGCCGGGCGTGAAGAAGCGTTCTGCCCATGAGGCCTGGGGACACTGGATTGGGTTTTCTTGTAATCCACGAGGTAGTTTCCCAGGATTTCAGTCTTAGCGGGGTCGGCGGCGGTGATTTGACTTCGGCCGTGGAGGATGCCGTGAGGCTGATAAAAATTCACGGCCTCGGCGACGTTATCAGGGATGACGGAGTCGTTCTGCCACATTTTGGCAACGCTATCGATCTGCACGGTCAGCAAAACCGGAATGCCCTCGCGGCGCAGATCGCGGGCCAGCGACACGGCTGCGGAGGCTCCCCAGCTGTGGCCGAAGAGGATGATGCGGGCGCGAGCTTTTTCTTCAGCGGAAAGAACGCCGTCGCGATTGGTATCGAGCAGGCGGACGACCGCGGCGTAAGCTTGCTTCCTGTGGCGGTTCTCGAAAACCTGGACGTAAGTGTCTTTGGGGTACGTTCGCTGGATCTGCGCGGCGAACTGAACGGGGCCGTGGTGCCGGTCGTTATGGGCGACGAAACCTCCGACGAAACCGATTACGATGGTCGAAGGAGTCGAAGTTGTCGTAGCGGGCTCGGGCGCAAGAGGTGTCGCATCCACCGCCCGGGAGAGTGTCGGTATCGTTGCGGCTAGAATCGTCAGGGCGATAACTGAAGTACGAAATGAAGTGAACCGGCGCATGCGGGTCCTGCCTAATCAGATGATTTGTTTCGCGCGGGGGATGCCGAAAAACGGATCGTCCTTGCCGACATGCCTCGCCGGCATTCGGAACTGCCGGTAGACGGGTGAATGCCTTGAGCAGAGCGGCTTCTCACGCATTTGACCCGAGGGACAGTCTACACCCATTTGTCAAGCTCCGGCGGGTGCTCAGTTGCCCACGGGTGTTTTTCGTCCGGACACGAAGGGGTTCCCTGCAAGGATGTACCGCAGAGGCTCGTCGACCGCTTTGGTGATGCCGATGCGGGGGGTGATTTGGATGTTTCTGACGCGGAGGCGGTCGTCTCCGATCCACAAGCCGGAAGCAGGCGAGGTGAGATCGCGGCCATTGTCGCGGGCGCGGGTGATGCCGAAAGCTTCGGCGAGGCGTCCCGGGCCGCTGGTGAGGCGGAGAAGGTCACGAGTTGTTTTTACGGCGATCTCTCGAGCTTGCGCCATTTCTTCGATGCCGAGCAGCGGTTCGAGGGCGCGGAAGAGAACACCACCGGGTTCGCCCTCGGGGTGACAGGATACGTTGAGGCAGTAGTGATTGCCGTAGATGAAGTAAACGTAGGCGTAGCCGGGCGGTCCGAACAGGACTGCAGTGCGCGGGGTGTTGCCGGCGGCGGAGTGGGACGCCGGATCGTTTTCTCCGAGGTAAGCTTCTACTTCGACGATGCGGGCGGCCAAGTGCAGGTTTCCGTGGTCGCGTACCAGCACCTTGCCGAGGAGTCCGCGAGCCACTCGCTGCGGATTGCGGGCGAAGAAGTCGCGATCGAGCGGGTGTATGGGCGGCGTAGCGCCGCCATCTTGGCGGCTGTCCCGAGAGGATTTCATGGGCTTGTCGAAAAGGGCCTTGTTCTTGGCGTGGGACGCGCTGATGAGCGCCGAAAGCCGGCGAGGCGCGGCGCTACGCCGCGCCCTTGGCCGATTCTTTCAGATATGCCAGCACTTCTCCCGCGTGGCCTTCCGCCTTCACCTTGGGGAAGATGTGCTGGATTTTGCCATCGGGTCCGATGATGAACGTGGTCCGGACGATGCCCATGACTTTCTTGCCGTACATGTTCTTTTCCTGGAGCACGCCGAAGGCGTCGGCGACCTTTTTGTCGTCATCGGCGAGCAGGGAGAAGGGCAGCTGGAATTTCTCTTGAAACTTCTTCTGTGCTTTGGGGGTGTCGGGCGAAATGCCGAGTAACACGGCGCCGGTTTTCTGCATCTGTTTGAACGTGTCGCGGAATTCGCAGGCCTCGATGGTGCAGCCCGGAGTGTCTGCGCGAGGATAGAAATACAGCACCACCACTTTCCCGCGCAGACCTTTCAGCGAGATTTCCTTTCCGTTCTCGTCCTGCAAAGTAAACTCGGGAGCCTTATCATTGACCTTGATGCTCATGAGCGCCTCATTTCCATGGAAGTTTGGGTTTAAGCCGGCGTCTGCAGTTTCAGGTTCGCCTACGCCGAGGGCAGAACAACTTATGTCCAGAAAGTTCTTATACCGCAGATCAGGGTCTGCCGTCATCGTCATTCTGGCGCTCTTTATCCTTGCATTTCTAGCCGCGGTGGTCCCGCTGGGCGCGGCGCAAGGGAGACCACAGCTTAAGCGTCCGGAGGACATTCCGCAGGAGAAGCCTCCCGAACCGAAGAAGAAAAACGTCAAAGGGCCGCGAGCGGTGGGACTACTGCAGCTGGCGAGCAATGGCAAGGGGACATTAATTCCGATCGCAATTCTGGTCGATGGGAAGTTCTACGATGCCGGCGCCTATAAGGCAGATCCGGTACCGATGGCGCTGGACTCGGGCACGGTCTATGAGGTCGAGCAGTCGGGGGATTCGCAGGGACTGTTTACGGTCAGCGGAGCGCTGCATAGTAAGAATCCGGGCAGCGTGAATCCGTGGGTGGGCGCGGGGTCTTACTTGCCGAATGGAACCGAAGCGGCAAAGGCCACACGAAAAGCGGAAGACGTGCCGGTGGGGGTGAACAACACCGACAGTGATGCGCCGCCGCGGTTGACCCGAGAATAGCGGGTCGAAGCCCGGGGCAGCATCGAGCCCGGGCGCGGCCTCGACTTCCGGTGCTCCAGCTTCTACAGCTCCCGCGGGGGCTGGATCTTCCGACAAACCGGCAGCTGCAAGCGCGCCCTCGGGGTCTGCGCAATCGGCTGGCGGAGCGTCGGCTGCCCAAGATCCGCAGAAACCCGCAGTTCCACCACCCGCACCGGACAAGGCTGGTGATCAGAGCGTCAAGCAGCCGGGAGCGGCACCGCCGGCCGGGACAGGAGTCGCCGGGACAAACGGGGCCGGGACAAATGGCGCCGGGGCAATCAACCTCCGGCCAGACGGCTTCGGGTCAAACATCTTCCGGTCAAACGTCGCCAAGTCAAAGCGAGAATTACTATCGCCCGACGCTGCGTCGGGGGAAGCCTACGCAGCCTGCGCCGGAAGAAGACGAGCCTGCTGCGAAAACTGGCAAACCTGACACCCCTGCAGCCGCGAGCCTGGGGCCGGTGCAGCTGGTGCCGGCAATTTCCGATGCGAGTGGACCCGACCCGAAGCCCTACAAATTTTTCTGGAAGACAGGCGAAGAGGAAGAGCGGCGCAATCAGATGCTCGACCTAGCGGGAGATGAAGTTCGGGCTTACGCGAATGCGCTGGCCAGGAACCGGATTCCGGCCAAACCGCCTGCCGCGAAGCCTGCCGCGACGGGCCATAAACCTGCCGCAAAGCCGGTTCAGCCAGTGTTTGAGAACGTCCAGTTCCATGCCTTCGACGTGTGGGCGAACAACCAAGTGGTGATGATCCTGAGCGCGGAGGCGCACTTTCCTCCTGTGCCTGGGCCTCCCGCTGTTGGGGCGAACGCAGCTCCGGAGCAATACTCGGTAACGCTGGTGACGCGAACTGACATTTACGGCAATCTGCGCAAACTGTATTCGGGAGTAACGGACAAGTTTCACCTGGACGTAACCCCGCGGCTGGAGTTGATTGATGCAGTGGATGCGGACGGAGATGGTCGAGGAGAGTTGTTATTTCGGGAGACCACGGACGCCGGCAACGGGTACATAATCTATCGCGCGTCTGCGGATAAGCTGTGGAAAATGTTCGACAGCCTGAGTGAGTAAGGCAGTGGCCAGTAGCCGGTGCTTGTTGCCGGTGGATTCAGACGGCCCGCCTTTCGACAATTCGAAGAAGCGAGAACGGCTTCGGGTTGACTGGCCACCGCTTTAGATTTCGATGCCTACATGGCAGACGCGGCCGACGAGATAATCGGAAGCGGACTTGCCGTCTTCCATGGTCAGGACCTCGATGGGAAAATCCTGGTTGTGGGGCCGCAGAATCAGGTGGTTACCGGCTGTTTCCACATATTTCACCGTGCAACTTTCGTTCTTGAGCACGGCGTACATATTGAACTCGCCTTTGCGATACGGCTTGAGTGAATTGTAATGGCGATCGATAAGTAGCGTGGCTCCGGGCAACAGACGCGGGTACATGCTCATGCCTTCGCGGCCGTTTACCTTGATGAGAACGAAGCGCTCCCACTGGCGACGATCACCTTCGGTTTCCGGCTTTAGCTTCTTAAGAAAGTTCTTCTTGAATTTCAGGATTTCTTTGACGTTCATGCTGGTGATGAGGGGATGAGTGGCGGCTACGGTTGCATCGGCGACGAGGACATTCTGGAACTCATCGTTGCTGGGAGGCAGGATGGAGGCGCGCTTGTTAACTTCGGAGGGTTCGAGCAGATCGAGCACCGAAAGATGCTGGACGGCCAGGACGCGGTCCATGCCTTCGAGGCTCAAGCCGCGCTTACGATTGAGGAAGTTGGAGATGTGAGCCTGCTTAAAGCCGGTTTGCTGCGCCAGACGGAGGCCAGTCAGGTCGCCTTCCTCAATGCGCTCCCAAAGAGTTTCGCGCAAATTGTCCTGCAATACTCGGAATTTCATGGGTGGGAGTATAACACGGCAGGTATAGCCCGATGCTAAGCAAAGGGATTTCCACAGACCCTTTGGTCTAACAACCTTGACTCGTAAAATTCGCAGCTATACGATCGCCGTATCGTATAACCCAACTTCTCTTTTAGGGATCATCAACCATGAGTAGTAGTGTGGATAACTGCAACGAAGAAAAGAACTTCGTCGAATTTCGCCGGAAAGTGCGGGCGGCCGAGGTGCTTTCCGCGGCCATGGAACATCTGTTGAAGTCGCTGCACTTCAGCGGGCGGGTGAGTGTGGTTGTGCAAAATGGCCGGGTGCTGAAGTCGGGTTACGAAGAGGGATTTTTTCGCCAGCGCGAAACTGGTTGCGGGCTGGAACCTGGGATGCCGATCGAACCGTAACAGGGTGCCAGCAAGCGGGTTGCTCCCTCTCTGACGTGTACGTTTAGGAAGCAGGAGTGAACAGCAGTCCAACAAGTAAATAGCTCAAGCAGGTCATCGTAAGAGAAACGAGCCCTGCGTTCGGTTTCCGCTCCCACGAGCGGCAGCCGACGCAGGGCTTTTTTTCGGCTGCAGCCTCCGGGCTTCGGTAAACGCGTTTCAACCGCAGCCGCCCCGGTCCGCAACGCGAGCCCGGAGCTTCAGGAGGAGTAATGAAGTCAAAGGCAGGAGCAAGAGCAAGAGACACGTCTGCGCAAGAGGAGCGACTTGAGCTGAAGTATTGCGAACGCTGCGGCGGGTTGTGGTTGCGTCCGGTAGGCGGAGGGCAAATTTATTGCGTGAGTTGCGCGCGCGAGATGGCCCAACTGCCACCAGCTTCGAAGGTTCCAGACACGGCACAACTGCCGCGAGGACCGCGCTGGGATGGGGATGACGGGGATTTAGAAGGCTATGCGGGAGATGAGGAATTGGATCTGGAAGTGCCGGGAGGTGTGGCATGACAGGCTTTGTGGATTGGATCGGGGCAGAGGCGGATGACTCTGCTCCGAAGGACGCGCTTGAATTGGGGGCACCTCTGGCGTCGGCGGATAAGGAGTCTCTCGACGATTCTTTGCAGAGGAACACACCGTGGCGCGAACTGCCGCCGCACAACTTTCCGGGAGTATTGAATAATCCGGACGATCGTCGGCTGGACGATGCTCGGGTAAGAGATGATCCTCCCAATCGCAATCCTGATTTGTGGATTTACCGAAAGCGTACGGTGGGATTGCTGCGTCGGTACATGCGCTTTTCGATAGAGACCGGGAGGTTGCCGTCGCTGGTGGGGAGGGAATTCTTCCGCGCGAAGGTGACTTACTACACGGCGACTACCTTCGAAGACCGAGTCATCTTCGTCCGTGACGTGGAGAAGTGCTTGAATCGATTGGAGCATTGGGACCAGCAATTAATCGCGAGAATCATTTTACAAGAATACGGTCAGGAACAAGGTGCGCGTATTCTGCATTGCAGTCGCAGCAAGATTGCGCGCAGACTGCCAGAGGTGCTAGACCTGCTAAGTGAGGACTTCCTCCGGGTAGGATTGCTTTCTGGGCTGCCTTCGAGAAGGGAGTTTTCGCAATGAGCAAAATCTTGTCAAGAGGGGAATTCAGTGGAAATGTAGGCAAGTTGCTGATGACATGGGAAATATAAATTTGCAAAACGTGACACAAACACCCTTTGCAAAATGCTATTCTGGATATATAGAGTAAAGAAAAAAAGAAATCTTGGGGGCGCGCTGAAAAGCGCGCCTTTCGTTTTTTGGGGAGACTCTGCTCCGGCAAGGCAGGGCTGAAGCCGGCGGGTTCCTAGTGCCCCTTTGACGCAGGTTTGAAGGCCTGCTTCACCCATTTCGGATGATGCCGACAGGGTTGGGGAGGGTCGAACCGTGAGCGTTAAGAAAGCAAAGGGAAAAGGCAAGGGGACGACGAAGAAGCCGGCGAAACCAAAGGGGAGCGCGCCGGCGAAAAAGAAAGGCAAGGATGTGGTTGAAGTGCGGGAGAACATCAACGAGCTGGTGAAGGAGGCGGCGAAGGACATCGCGACCGAGGTGATTAAAGTCGCGAAGATGGGGCAACTGGCCTCAGCGAAGTATTTGTTCGAGGCGGCGGGGATATATCCGGCGACAGAGCAGACTGCGATGAGGCCGATAGAAACTTCGCTGGCTCATACTCTGCTGACGCGGATGGGATTGCCACTAGAACCTGTGATTTGCGGCGAGGACCCGGATCCGGTCCAGTTGACGAGCGATGCGAAAGACGCGCACGCGGCTACGAGGCCGATGGTTGTGGAGGAAGTTACGGAGGGAGAGTGCGCCGAAGGGGCAGGACCTGTGCTGGTGGAGAATGAAGAATAGATGGCCGGGGCCGTGCGAAAGCGCCGACAGGATACCGTAGAATGAAACGCGGGAGTTGGAGTTCCCGAGAGACGGGCGGGTTATCGGTTTCGCCGCGGGTGGGATCGCGGCGGGAAAAAACGCTGGAGACCGGTGCGCGGGTGGAGATTTGCGGCAACGGGTTTATCGTCGTCGATAACGTCCGGCCGGCTGGGCATCTTCGGGATTCCAGGGGGAAAGTCAAGGACGGCGCATTACGCAGGTTTGGGATGGATATGACGTGGGTGACCGACCGAATTGCGGTCGGCGGCGGAATCTGGTCGGCGGAGAACATGGCGAAGGTGTCGCGAGAGGGGATCACGCACATCATCGACATGCAGATTGAGTTCGACGATACTCCGCTGGCGAAGCCGCATGAGATTGTGGTTTGTTGGAATCCGATCGACGATGACTTTGAGCCCAAGTCTCCGGAGGTATTTGCGCGTGGCGTGGAGTTTGCGCTGGCGGCGCTGGAAAAGGACGAGGCAAAGCTGTTTATCCATTGCGCGGCTGGAGTGCACCGGGCGCCGATGATGACGCTGGCGCTGTTGGGAGTGATGGGGTGGAAGGTTGAGGACGCGATGGATCTGATCGAGAAGAAACGGCCGGCTGCTGATTTTGCTGAGGTTTATGTGAGGAGTGTGGAGGAGTTCTTGAACGGGCGGAGTTAAGAGCAAGCGATCGCCTGCCGTCTGAACAAGGCTACATCACGGGTGGAAATGCCAGGTCGGGCCGATGATGGCGCAGGCAGGCGAGGGATCCTTCGACTGCGGTTGTGCTTCGCGTTCGCGAAGCACAACCTTCGCTCAGGATGACAAGGTCCAGGTTTGAGGAGGAAGTATGTTTCGAACAGACCGTCCTGCGGGGCGGATTTTTTATTTGGTGATGGCTGTTGTGGTAGCTGCAACCAGCTCCCGACTGTACGCGGCTCCCCAGAGCGGGCCGGCGCTTACCAGCGTGGTTGACACCGTGTACCGGGCAGATGGGAGCGAAGCCCAAGGCACGCTCGTAATTACGTGGCCTGCGTTTGTGCAGGCGAATGGGGCGGCGGTGGCAGCGGGTGCATTGAATGTGACACTGGGAACGAACGGTGCATTGAGTGTGGAGTTGGCGACGAACGCGACGGCTAATCCGGCGGGCGTGTACTACACGGTGGTGTATCAATTGGGACCGGGCGAGGTGCGAACTGAGTATTGGGTGGTGCCGACGAGTTCTCCGGCGACGCTCGCACAGGTGCGGACGACGCCGGGATCAGGAACAGCGGCTCAACCGGTATCGATGCAGTATGTAGATTCGGCGCTTACAGCAAAAGCGAATGACAACGCGGTGGTGCATTTAGCGGGGGCGGAGACAGTGACGGGGACCAAGAGTTTTGGAGTGCCTCCGAATGTGCCTACGCCGGTGAGTACGGGAGATGTGACGAACAAGGCTTATGTGGATTCAGCGATTGCAAATGTAGGAGCGGGAAATTATCTGCCGACAGCGGGCGGGGCGATGACTGGGCCGCTGACATTGAGTGCAAGTCCGACGGCGCCGCTGCAAGCGGCGGCAAAACAATATGTTGATTTAACAGCGGCATCGAAAGCGAATCTGGTGAGCGGGTTGGTGCCGACGAATGAGCTTGGGAGCGGAGCGGCTTCCTCGTTGAACTGTCTGCTAGGGAATGGGACGTGGGGATCGTGTGGGTCGAGCGCGAATGCGACGGAGATTCAGAGTGTTCCGGTGGGGTCGACTGCGCCCGGGAACGGGCAAGTGCTGACGTATTCTTCGTCATCGGGGCAATATTCGCCAGCGACGCCGAGTGGGGGCACCGGCGGCGTATCGGTGAGTCCAGGGGTCAGCCAGAACATCGCACAGCCGGCGGGCACGCAGTTCAGTGTCAACAACCTCAGCGGAATTCGTTATGTCGCGCCTGGTGATAACTGGTCGCAGAATCCGAGCGGAAGCCTCTCGACGGGAACGAACACGGTTACCTTGAACCCTTGTCCTCGCGGTCTGACGGTGGGGGTGGTGGAAGCTACCTTTTACGCCTATGTCTACATCTCAGGAGTGGGGACGCCAGAAGCGGTGCTGATCACCTCAACCACTTGCACGCAGGCAGGCGGATCAAGCGGGACTATCACTTTCACGGCTGCCAATAGTCACAGTTCCGGGTACACGATTGGATCAGCCTCTCAGGGAGTGCAGGAGGCGATTCTCGCCGCGTCGTATCCGCCGATTTCCTACAACCAACTGGGAGCGGTGGTGATTCCTCCCGGTCAATACACCTGGCAGGCGCGAGTTACGGTTCCTACTCCGTATACACAGCTTGATTTCGCGGGATCCTATGTAACTTGCACGATGTCCGATTCCTGCCTTTTGGTGGGCAACGTAGCGGAGCCAAACTACATTTGGGATGTGACGATCAAGAACTTTACAGGGCAAGCGGGATGCAATAACTGCAACTACCCGATGATCGAAGATGCCGGGCAGCATACGCATTTCATTGACATACGATCGACGAATCCCAACCCCGTCGGCAGTAAGACCAGCGGGTATTCGTTCGGTTCCCTGATTCAGGTGGACAACGACCAATCTGCGGTCATCGACGGCCTGGATACCGAGCAATCGCGTTGGTCGCACTGCGACACGAATTTCTGTTCGGTCGGGATCAAGGGAGTGGGGGGCAGCGGAAATGCGGGCATCCTGTGGATCAAGAACACGAATATGAATCTAGGCTGCTCGGCGAACGGGGTGGACAATCAGAACGCGAACACGATGAGGATTTCCGATTCGGTGATCCAATCGCAGGCGCAATTTGGAGTAAGGTCCACGGGGGTTTACAGCAATGTGCCCAATGTCGAACTAGATGACGTTTATTTTGAAGTGGCAGGATGCGCGAATTCGAATCCGTTAGGGACCGGCGAGGCAGGATTGATCGTAGAGAACGGATTTGCTTCGGTCAAGAATTCGGTGGGACCTGTGGGCTCATCCCCGCTTTTTGCGAACACGGGATCGACTCAGTACAACTACTACATCGTTGCGCATTGCACCGGAGGCTCTTGCGGCGGCGGTCTGGTGAGTTCTCCATTCCTCGCAGGGATCGCACTTACGAACGGTGCTGGGAGCATTCCCGTGGTGTGGCCGCAATTCGGCGCCACGGGAACTGTTACCTATGATGTGATTCGCACCTCGGGTCCTGCGAACGAGCCTGCGCCTTACACGGCGGTTTGTACGGGAGGAGCTACAACGATGTGCGGCTCGGTGGCGACGGGACTCACGGTTAGTTCTGTCTGTTCAACAGTAGGGTCGGCCAACATCTGCGCCTTCACGGACACGGCGTCAACGAGTACATCGAGTTATACGGTCACGAGCCCGCCGAGCTACTGGCCTGCGTTTGGCAATGGCACTGGGGCGGGAGTGTTCTGGCCGGGTTCGGTGGTGGTGACGCAGACGGGGGATTCGGTTGGGGGCAGCGCATCTGCATCGGGCGTGCATTTCGACCGCCTTGGGGATAACGCAGCGCCTACGGCGGCAAATCCTGTGAGCCAACTGGTGAGCAGCTGGGGAACGCTTATCCCAAAGTTTTTCGCACAGCAGTGTGTGAACATCACAGGAGGAGCGTGGGTGTCGTGCCTTGAAACAGACAATGGGAGCACTGTTCCTGGCGCCACCCTGCTCGATGAAGGGTTTCCCGGAGCCGAGGCAAGTGGGTTGAAGGGGAGAATCATTATTGAGCAGGGGCCGGCGCAGTTTGGAGACATAGCCGGCACTCACAAGATCACGCTAGTGGACTCCAATTCCGCAAAGACCTTGTCCTCGGTAGGGATGCGGCCGAGCTACGACGCGAACGACACCTACGTAGGTCTCGACAACAGTGCGGCCACTTCCCCCAGCAACGCGCAGCTAGCTTTCGGAGCTCCTGTCTCCATCTCTAACTACATTGGAAACGCGGGAGACAATACGAGTTTTTTGGAGCGGCTGACGGCTTCGGCGAAGACGTTCAACGTCCCGGTAACTGTGAGCGGGAACGTGACGGTGAACGGGCAACTGCTGGTGGCCGGGCCGTGGATGGTGAGTTCCCCGATTCCGGGCACGGCAATGGGAGCGGCGGGAGCGGGGACTTCGGCGCTGGGGATCTCGAATGATGGAAACTTTTATATATCTGCCAACGCGGGGGCTCCGCAAAAGGTGGCGACGACTGCGACCAGTTCCTACTTCTCAAATCTTTTCCAGGAAGATGCGAATGACCTGGGCGAATATAACGGGACGACAGCGCAGAACCTGCATGTGTACTCCAGCTACACGAACAGCTCGACCTGGCAACGAATATCCCTAGGATATGACGCAGGCGATAGCTACGCAGTGTTGCGGAGCGAGAGTTCGCCTTCCGGAAGCGCATATGGATTGGGCTTCTGGATCAACAACGGGCTGAAGTGGGTGATGGATGCGAGCAGTAATTTCAAGCCGTGGACGGACCAGACGTCCAATGTAGGTTCGTTCAATAGCTCGGGGAGCGGCAGCGGACTGCGGCCAGGGACAGTTTTCGTGGCGGGAAACGCCACGAGCGGAAGCGGGTTTGAGCTGGGGAAGTTTGCGAGCGAGAGTTACGAGCTTTGTAACGACACGACGACGGGCACGATTGTGAATGGGTTAGCCGTACTAAGCAGGGGCGGGGTGCGCAATATCGTCTTCTAGCCCATTGACCAGCGGGGCGATCGGAGTGGTGATTGCGAATGCCGGAGCGTCGGGAGTGGTTACGCTGGCGCGGGCGGGGTCGGCATATTGCAGTTTCGATGGCAGTGCGACTGTGGTGGGGGATTACGTTGTGCCTTCGAGTACGGCCAGCAGCGGACTCTATCCTTTTTGCCACGACGCGGGGGCGACACGACCGACGGGGACGCAGATCCTGGGGCGGGTGCTGCAGGCCAGTTCGGGCAGCGCGACGGTGCAGATGTTTCTCGACATGCCGGGGTCGAATGTGAGCAGCAGCGTGTCGTACTCCATCCCATGGTTGACGACGAATACGACGGGGACGGCGATCAGCTTTTCGAGCACAGCGAACAAGGCGGAGCTGTGGGGCGTGGTGCTGACATTTCCGCTGACCACTACGCAGGTGACGTACAACGTTTCTACGGCCGACAATACGAGCAACACGTATGACATTGGAGTGCTGAACAGCTCGGGAACATGGTGGCGCACATTGGGAGCACGGCGGGCACAACGTTTGCGCCGAGCACGGGATGGAAGACCTTGAACTGGACAGCGAGTGCGACGCTGCAGCCAGGAAAGTATTACCTGGCAATCACCAGCAGTTGCACGAGTTCGTGCGCGCAGGTATTCGGCGGGACGTCGGCAGGCTTCACTTTTCTGGGTGGGAGCAGCGGGACGTCGGAGGGCGTGACGGCGGGCGGCACGCTGAATAATGGGATCACGATTCCGGCGGATAATCCGACGGAGGCGACGATTATGTCCTGGGAGATTCATTAAGGGTTGAGAGCGGGGCCTCGGGGGCCATCGGCGAACAGCCGGTGGCCTTTTTTGTTGGGGCTCATCTCCACGAAATATTTTTATGGAGGAGAAGGCCATGACCAGTGCAGTTAATCCGGAAGCAGCGACACCATCTATTCCACAGGCGTTTGAGCAGAGTGACCGGAATCCGGTGGTTACCGAGTTGGGGGGAACGGAGGCTGGAGGCGGGCAGCTGCCTGTGCCGGCATCTGCGGAGAGCCGAGTGACTCCAGCCCGGTGCGGCGCCTTCCGCTGACGCTGGGGTGAACGGACTACGACACAGGAGACAGCGCCGACGCGGTTGATGGCGAGGCGGAACGGGAAGGGTGACGACCGAGTGAGACATGGAGCTGCGATCGAGTGGACAGCCGCGGGCGGCAGTCCCGTCATTCGCGTTCGCCCGTAAGAGGAGACAAAGGTCGTCCTGGAGGCCATCGGCTAAAACTGATGGCCTTTTCTGATTGGGGATATGAGTTAGGCGGGAGAAAAATGGCCAGAGTTTCTAGCAAAGCCGGTGAGGGGCCCGAAGGTGCAAGGGGTCCTTCGACTATGCAAGACTGGATTCGCTTCGCGGATCGTCTTGCTCCGCTC
>CAVXOK010000010.1:0-155193 GCA_963763285.1 uncultured Acidobacteriaceae bacterium
CCGCTCCAGTCTGAAGCCGTGTTCCAGTTGCCACCGCTCGTGCCGCTCCAGCTGACGGCCGTTTGCGCCTGCGAGCGGAGCCCGCTCACGCTCGTCACCACGAGCAGAATCGCAGTCATCCTTACGGCCAGAAGTGACTTCACGGTGCGCCTCCAGCGGGCCAGAGCGAAGTTCTTAGCTTTAATGCTTGAATGGAAACAGATATCCGGATTCGGTTCTATCCAATCTCCGTGGGGAAGGAGATGTGAGGATAGAAGCCGGCGCAGCACTTCACGGGCGCTGCCCGACAGCACAATATCAAAAGTGGTATGAAAAAAATAGAGTCTTAGCCGCCAAAATTTTCACATTTCGGAGTTGCAAAATCTTGCGCTTTACTCAGGCTTGCGATCTTCTCAGGCTCGGGCTTTCGATTTTCTCAGGCTCGGGCTTTCGATCTACTCGGGAAAGACGCGTAGAGAAAATCCTGATCATGGACGGGGATCAGGGAACCAGCACGCAACCCGGCGTAGGCCTCTCGCACGCATTCCAGGTTCTTCCGGAAAGCGGGGATTTCGGTTCCAGCTTCCGAGCAAGCGCAAACTCTCTCAACGCCGACTATTTCTCCGGACTTGGCCAGCGCCACTCCCAAGCCGTTGTGCACTGCGGCGGTTCCGGGAATCAGTCCGGCGGCTCTACAAAAGAAGCTACAGCTTCCTGGTATTGCTTCTTCTTAAAATAATCGCAGCCGAGTTGATAGTGCGCGGCAGGCATATCCGGCTGCAACCGCAACACTTTTTGAGCTGAGCGATCGACTCGTCATAGCGGCCCATGTGGCGTAGAGCCAGAGCATAGTTGAAATGCGCCGTCAGATTCTCCGAATCGATCTGTAGCGCCTCTTTGATTTTCGCGAGTCCTTCCCGCGCGTGGCCCTGCTGCACCAGCGTGAGCCCCTCGTTAGCCAGCGCCAGCACACGCTGGCCTTCTTTTGCCTTTCGGCCCAACTGCTCGCTGAGGGTTGCCTCCTTGGCGGCCTCGTCTGTTTGCCCGCGCGCCGGAGAGCGCGGCTCAATTGAAAGTGCACCGCGCCATCGCGCGGGAGCAGAGTCGCTGCCCGCCGCAACTCCTGCACCGCTTCCTCAAGATCTCCCCTTTTCGCGCAGGACCAGGCCGAGATCGCGGTGCGCGGCGCCCAGAGTCGCATCCAGCTTGATGGCCAGCGTAGTTCCGCCGCAGCTTTATCGAGATCCTCTGCCTTCAGCAGAGTGCTGCCCAGGTCCTGATGCAGGGCAGCATTTTTGGGATCAATTGCAATTGCCTTGCGAAATTCTTCTTCCGCCTTGGTGAAGTCGCCAGCGAAGGCATACAGCTCACCCAGTTCACGCAGCGCGTCGGGCTGGCGGCTGTTCAATCCCAGCGATGTTTGATAGGCCTTTGCCGCTTCGTCTCTGCGATCGGCACGGGTGAGCAGCTTGGCCAGCGACAGCCAGTTGTCCGCACTCTTGGGCGCCAGCTTCACTGCCAGCCGAAGCTGTTTTTCTGCCGCTTTCTGATCGCCCGCTTCAGAAAGCATGTCACCCAGAAATCTGCGGAAGTCCGGGTTCTTGGGTTGCAGGTCGCAGGCGCGTGCCATTTCCGCAGCTGCGTCATGCGGACGCCCTACACGCACATAGGCTTGCGCCAGGTCGTTGTGCAGCGCGGCTTCCTGCGGACGGCTGGCGACTCCCTGCTCGAAAAATGGTATGCTTTCTGCGAATCTCCCCTGTTTAAATATGGCAACACCGAGGTTCGTCACCGCTTCGATGTTGGATGGATCGGCCTGCACCGCCTGGCGGAATTGCGACTCCGCCTCCGCGGGACGGTTCTCCTGCATCAGGCGAATTCCCTCGGCATTCAGTTGTTGAGCGTGGTAGCTGGGCGTAATTTGCGGCGGGGCGACCGCCGGTACCGCGACTGCGATCAGCAACACAAGCAGCTTGGCCATAGTGGCTGGAAAAGCGGGCGAAGAATAATTTCTAACACAGAAGGATGATTGTCTTATGACCAGGAATCAGCAAGGCAGTGCCGCGATACAGATCGTTTGGGTTTTGGCGGGGATTGTAGTGATTGCCGCCGCACTCTTGATTGTCAGGAATACGCGGCCCGGCACGCCTGTGGCGTTTACCACGCCGTATCAGGCAGTCCTGATGACCAACGGCGTTGCTTACTACGGCAAACTGAAGGCTACGGCACGCCTCAGCCGGTATTGACCGATGTCTACTAATCGTGACCCAGACCAATCCCGATACCAAGCAAACCAACAAGGGGCTGTTTAAGCTAGAGAAAGTTGAAGACCTGTATCAGCCGGATCGCATGTATCTCAATCCCAGTCAGATTCTGGGCGTCGAGCCGGTGAACACGAACTCCAAGGTGGCGCAACTGATCACGCAACAGGCGCATTAGGGTTAGCCGAAGAGCGTGGGATAAGGGCCAAGCCTGACCCACATCTGTCCCGCCAGCGCCGTCCTAATCCCTCTCCCGCATCTGACCTTCTGCCGCCCGCATTCCTGCGCCGGCGGCGACCGCAGAAGCTTCCTTGCTTCTTCTGCCAGTCCGCCTCAGCCAGCACCGTGATGGCTTCCAGTTTCTTCTTTTTCAAGCCGGCGTTAATCCCCGGCAGCTCTTTCTGCGTCAACTTCTGGAAGTCATCGATCACATCTTGCAGTTCATGACCCAGCGATTCGGTCCGCGCCACTTGATAGTCCGTGGGCTTGCCGTCGTATCCCGTCACCGCGCCATAAAGTTGTCCCAGCAGTTCGCGGATGCGCTCTTCACCGGTAATCATGCCGCCTTCTTTGGTGGCAACGATCTTCGAGCGCAGTTCGTCACATTCCGCCGCGAGCTGCTGCAGTTGCTTGCGTAGCGGATCTTTCTCCGCAACTTTGGCTGCCCGCGCATTGGCCCCGTCGCGCACCCCTTCGATCGCCGCCACTCCATACGTCATGTGCTCTAGCTCTTTGTAAACCTTCATCGAGAGATCGAATTGCGCCTTGCGCTCCTCCAGCGAATACTTGGCCCGCGGATCGATCGCAACATTCAATTGCTCGGTGTAAGTTTGATCTCCTTTGGTCAGCTTCACCGTGTAGGTGCCCGGCAGCACGCGCGGTCCTTGCGCCGCTTCAAACAGCGCCGACGCCGCGGGAGCGACCGCCGGCGGCTTCACGCGCATTCCCCATCCGGCGCGGTTCAACCCGCGATGCTTGCTCCCGGCCACCGTATCCACGAGTTTGCCATCCTGATCGAAAATTTCGATCTTCAAATCGCCGAAGATGTGCCGGCCTTTCTGGTAATACGTGATCTGCGCGTCTACCGGCCGGCTTCTTCCGTGGAACCTCTCGTCGCCTTCCGGCCAGCCCCCGATCACATCGAAATACTGGATCGACGGCCGTCCCGGCAGCAGCGTCGCCTCTTTGGTCATGACTTCCGGAGTGAGCGCGCGCAGCGGCGAGATGTCATCCACGATCCAGATTCCGCGCCCGTGCGTCGCCAGCACCAGGTCAGATTCCCGCGCCTGCACTGCGATGTCGTCCACTGGCACCGCTGGAAAGTCTGTCCCTTTGTATTGCGCCCAGTGCTGCCCGCCATCCACCGAAATCCATAGTCCGAACTCCGTGCCCAGGAAAAGCACATTAGGGCTGACGGTGTCTTCCTTGATCACGTGGGCAAATCCGCGCACGCCGCTCTCCTGCGCGGGAAGCGCGTCCACGTCTGGCCGTAGTCCGTGGTCTTGTAGACATACGGCTTCATATCGCCGAACGTGTGCCGGTCGAATGTGGCATACGCCGTGGCTTCATCGAAACGGCTGGCCTCGATGGTCGTGACCCAGGAATTCTTTCCCAGACCGCTGACGTTCCCCACCACGTTCGTCCAGGTCTTTGCCCCGTCGCGGGTGACCTGCACATTGCCGTCATCGGTGCCGACCCAGATGATCTGCCCGTTCTTCGGCGACTCCGAAATCGAATAGATCGTGGTGTGCATCTCCGCCGAAGAGTTATCGATGGTCACGCCGCCGGATTCTTCCTGCTTCTGCTTCTCCGGATCGTTCGTCGTCAGGTCGGGAGAAATGCGATCCCACGACTGCCCGTGATCGCGCGAGCGGAACAGGTATTGCGCGCCGATATAAATCGTCCCTTTCTCATTGGGACTCATGTGAATCGGCGTGTTCCAGTTGAAGCGCAGTTTCTTTTCGCCATAATTCGGCCAGGGATGGATGTCGCGAGTCTCATGCGTGTAGCGATTCACGCGGCCAATCTCCCCGCCCTGCGCCTCGGCATAAATGTAGTCAGGATCGGAAGTGTCTTCGAACATCCAGAAGCCATCGCCGCCGAACATGTTCTCCCATTGCGAGTTGCTCACGCCGCCGGGATACGACGAATCTCCCACCCACGAACTGTTGTCCTGCAGGCCGCCGTACACGTGATAGGGGTCGGCATTGTCCGTGCTTACGTGATAGAACTGCGAAACCGGCAGGTTCATCTGGTGCTTCCAGCGGTTGCCGCCGTCTTCGCTGCGCCACAAGCCGCCGTCGTCGCCGGCAATCACGACGTTCGGATTCTTCGGATTGATCCACACGTCATGGAAGTCGCCATGCGCTGCGCCCGAAACCACGTTGAAGGTTTTCCCGCCATCATTGCTGAGCAGCAGGATGAGATCCGGTTTGAAAATCTTGTTTTCGTCCTTCGGATCGACGATCAGATTGCCGAAATAAAATGGACGCCACACCATGTAGTTGCTGGCGTCCAGCTTGGTCCACGTCGCTCCGCCGTCGTCAGACCGGTAAAGACCTCTTCCTTTTTCCGCTTCGATGTTGGCATAGACCACCTGCGGCTTCGACGGCGCTACCTGCACCGCCATGCGGCCCTAGGGTTTCGGCGGCAGACCTTTGCCGTTGCTGATTTCGCTCCAGGTCGCGCCGCCGTCGGTCGACTTGAACAGCCCGCTGCCCGGACCTCCCGAGCGGAATGTCCAGCCCTGCCGCCGGAAATCCCACATCGCCGCGTAGATCGTCTTCGGTTCCTGCTTGCTGCGCGCAATCATGGCGCAGCCGCTCGAACCATTCACGCCCGCCAGAACTTTCTTCCAGGTCTTGCCGCCGTCGGTCGTCTGGAAGACTCCGCGCTCGTCGTTGTCGTCCCACAGATGCCCGGTCGCACAAGCCAGCACGTCGTTGCTGTCGCCCGGATTCACCAGAATCTTAGCGATATGCTCGCTGTCTTTTAGTCCGACGTTTGTCCAGTTCTCGCCGCCATCCGTCGACTTGTACACGCCGTCGCCCACCGATACGCTGTTTCGCGTCCAGGCTTCGCCCGTGCCCACCCAGACAATCTTCGAATTCGACGGATCGATCGCCACCGCGCCAATCGACTGCACATCTTCCCGGTCGAACACCGGCTTGTACGTCGTTCCGCCGTTCACCGACTTCCAGACTCCGCCGCTGGCGGCGCCTACGAAGACAGTGATGCGGCCGTCTTCCTCGACGGCATCCACCGCGGCGATACGTCCGCTCATGGTGGCCGAGCCGATGTTTCGCGCCGGCAATCCTGAAACCGTCGCCGCATCGAAGCGGTACGGCGCTTGCGCTGCGGCCTGCAAAGATGCGAACAGCGAAGCTCCGGCGAACAACACAGTCACTGCCCAAGAATTGCGAGCGGATGCTTTCATGTTTGCGAGTCCTTTTCCACGCCAGTGATTTTTCCTTGTCTTCTTCATCTTGAACCCGGCGAATCAGTGAACTACATCAGTGAACCCCGACCAACCCGGACTTCTTTTCCTCAGTCCTCAGCGAAGCCGGCAGAGCAAAGTCAGAATCTTGAAAAGGTACATTCACTTCAATCTTTTCAATCGTGGTTACCTGTGCGCCGGGATTGTTTCTCGACCCCTCGGAGATCGAGAAAGGATACATGACTCCATCCACCGGTTTGTACGACCCCAGATCAATCACCCGTTCCCTCACCGAGCCTCGGATAAACTGCTGAATCTCTTTGCGGATTTCAAGATAGGTGTCAGGATCGAGATAGTAGTAGACGATGTCGCCATTCTTCAGAGTCACCTTCAGCCGCAACGCGTCATCGCCGTCGACCATGTCGTGCCCTAAATATTCGACCGTGTTGCCTTTTTCAGCGTAATCGACGAGGGGCCCATCAAAATCGGCGGCCAGAAGCAAGTCTCGTAGATTATCCTCGCCCATCAACTGGGGATCCTTGCGTCCGCGAAAAGGCTGAGTCTGCCAGCCTACGGAACCGTCGTACGCCTCCACCGCGGTCATACCTTGCATGGAGACGTTTTGCCGGACCAAATCCTGGCGCATGTTCATTTGTCTGAAGGCCGCAACCATGGCACGACGCCGGCCACCGCTCTTGACCTTGCCCATCGTAAGCCGGGTCTTAGCAGCCTTAATTTTTCGAGCCCGCCTTTAGCCTGGATGTTCTTGTTGACGAGTTCTTCCGCAGTTTGACCGGACGCAAACACACTGAGGCACGAGGCCATAACCAGAACCATCGCCGCGTGACGCATGGAAACTCCTTGTTCCAGAGCGAATTAGTGAACCCCGACCAGCCCCGACTTCTTCTCCTCAGTCTTCAATGAAGCCGGCAGCATAAAGTCCGCCGGATCGATGGTCACATTCACTTCCATCTTCTGCACTGTGACGGTTTGCGCATCGGGATTGTTCTTCGGCCCCTGCGACATCGAGAAGGGATACATCACGCCATCCACCGGCTTGTAGGATCCCAGGCCCACCACTCGATCCCGCACTGAGCCCCGGATAAACTGCTGGATCTCCTTGCGAATCTCGATAAAGGTATCTGGGTCGAGGTAGTCATAGATAATGTCGCCGTTTTTCAGCGTTATCTTCAGCCGCAGTGCATCGTCGCCATCGACCACGTCGTGTCCCAGATATTCGACCGTGCTGCCTTTTTCTTTGTAGTCCACGAGAGGCCCGTCAAAGTCGGCGTCCAGCAGCAGGTCGCGCACGTCGTCCTCGCCCATCAACTCCGGATCTTTTTTCCCGCCAAATGGCTGAATCTGCCAACCGGTCGCTCCGTCGTAAGCCTGGACGGCAGTCATCCCCTGCAGTGTGAATGTCTCCCGGATAAGGTTCGGCCGCTCATTCTCCTGGCCGATCGAGGCCGTGAAGCCTCCGCCACCTTCAAACTTGCCCGTCATCCGGAAGTTCTTGATGGCTTTCATCTTCTCTATCCCGCCCCGGGCCTGGATGTTCTTGGCGATCAATTCGTCCGCGGTTTGAGAGTAGGAAAATGCACCGAAGCAGCAGACAGCAAGCAGCACAGTCAAGGCGTAACGCATCAAGCAGACTCCTGTTAGTGAGGGACTTAAGGAACCCGGAAAAACGGGAAACAGTACTCTACTCGGTAGTAGACGCATCTTTCAAGTATTGGTGAGCGAAGACCGCCGGGGGTGAGCCAGGGATTGTTTTCCAGCAGCAGAAAAAAGCCGCTCTCACGAGCGGCTCGCACTTTTCAAGCTGAAAAAAGCGCTCAGTGGGTGAATGTGAAATTCAGTCCCGTTGTCAGGACGACATCATTCTGCTTGGCGCCCTCTGGCGGGTTCGAGACGTAGATATCGTTGAACTGGTTCTGCCAGCCCAGCCATTTACTGATTTTCGTGACCCACCCCAGGTCGAACGTTCCCCGGTACTGCCCGGTCTCTGTAAGGTCGGGATAAAAATATAGCTTCTCGGTGAGCACCGTGCTCTTTCCCAGCTTATGCGTCAATTCCTCGCCCAGAGTAAGGCCGCCGAAATTGTGTATGACCTTCATCAGCCGGGGTTGGCGGAGTCGCGGTCGGGTTTGCCGGCTGCGAGTAGTTTTCATCCGTGAAGTTGCCGCCAGCCAGGAAATCGAGCGTGGTTCGGTCGCTCTTGATGGCGTGGTAGCCAATACCAACGCTGCCTACCGATCGCAAATTCAGGTCTTGCAGCGCGTTGCTCATCAAGTCTGCGCTTATAAACCCAAACATGCGCGGATTGATATTGCGGTCATAGCGAATCCCGCCCGTCTCAATGTTCGCGGTCGTGCTGGGAGTGGCGAGCTGGTTCGTGCCATACACGAATAGTCGAGTACAGGCTGAGCTTGTCGTCCTTGGTAGCTCGTGCCGCGTTGAAAGCAATCGAAAGATTCTCCGTCTGGCTATTGCCGCCGGTTAACGAGAACCCCACGTTTGCCCCGCCGTTCCAGCCGTGCAACAAGCTCGGATGCAAAGCCTTCTCATAAGCCAGCTCGTCAGCATCATTGCGGATCGCCACCACGTTCTCCTTCGGCGCCTCCACCGGAGCTGCCGGTCTTGGTGGCAACCTCGATTTTGCCGTCGCTGGTCGTGATCGGTCCTACCACGGTCTGGCCATCCTTCAGAGCCACGTGCAGAGCCTTTTCGGTAGTGATCTGCGTGATCGCCGCAAACTGCAGGGTAACGTCTCCCGCGAACTCCGTGTGCAGCACTAGAATTTTTCCGTCGGACTTCACCACCGTACCGGTCAGGTGATCACCATTCTTCAACGTGATCTGATCAGCGAAAAGCGCTGGCGCTAATCCTAAAAACATAATGAGGGCAACTACTTCTAATTTACGCAACACTGCCTACCTCCAGATTTTAGAGTCAGTTTCACACTCAAAGGCGATTAGGGCCCGGGACTGCTTGGAACAGGATAGAGAACAGCGACAAGGCGGCGGCTTTGGATCAAAGACAGGTTGTGCCCGCGAGGCGAACTCGGTCAGCCCTTCGTGTCCTTAGATTCGGTGGTTTTGGCCTGCTCGTTCGAAGCCGGAGGAGTTGGATTATCCTTCATGCCTTCTTTCAGGGCACGAATGCCCTCGCCTAGTCCCTTGCCCAGTTCAGGCAATTTCTTGGGACCGAAAACCAGCAGCGCAATGGCAAAAATAATGATCAGGTGTGTCGGTTGAAACAAGCCCTCGAGCATCGGAACCTCCAAGCAGACACTACTGCGACGTCTTCTTTATACGGTACCGGAGGGGTAGGGGGAAGTCAAACCACCGTGCCTATCCTCCCGGGCAGGCACGCGCCTGCTACTTCTGGTTGGGAAATAGGAACGCGAGAGCGGCCGGAAACCGTGCAGCCCATGCGTCATCGTCGTGGTGACCGGGCGTAATATTTACCAGCATCCTTTCCGGACTAACGCCGTTGGCCTCAAGCAGCTTGACGGCCTTGTTTACATCGCCTTGGGGTGTTTCGGGGTCGTCCGGTGGAGTTTCCTCAGTTCCGGCACCAAAATAAATGCGAGCTGGCCAATCCTTGTGCTTTGCCGCCTGCTTTAGAACAGCGTAGTCCTTCACGTAAAAAGAAGGGCTTTCGATAAGAACGCGGCCAAAAACGCCGTGCGTGTGCAGGGCCGCGTAAAAAGTGATTAACCCTCCATAGGACGATCCTCCTAGACCGGTATTCTCCGGCCCAGTCTTTACACGGTAATTTCTTTCGATAAAGGGCATCACTTCGCGAGTAAGAAAACTCGGATAGTTCGCCCCGTGAACTACCGGGAGAGGCGGGTCCAAACTTTCGTCGGGAAATGGAAGATATTCGTTAGGCCGCGATCCCACCAGCGGCTCTTCTTGTAAGCGTTCTTTCTGATGCCTTCCGGCGTTGTCGATCGCGACGATGATCAATGGTTCGACCTTGCCCTCGGCGATTAGTCGGTTGGCGGTCTCGTCCACTTTCCACTCTTTGGGGCCAAACATCGACGTGCACACGTCGAACAGGTTCTGGCCGTCATTCAAGTACAGCACGGGGTATTTCGTATCCGCGTTTTTCTGGTCGCGATAGCCCTGGGGTAGAAGGATGCGGAGTTTTCGCGTGTTATGGAAAATCACGCTGTGGAAGTCGCGGATTTCGAGGTCGCCAGTCGCCGTGGAAGTGCATTGGCTCGGGGTAGCGCTTTTGCCGCTATGCGCATAGGCAAAGATATTCAGCAATAGAATCAATACGGCCTGGCGTAAGCGCATTGCTTATCTCCCGGTTTCACCGTATCGCCTCGGCAATACCCGGTTCTCGAGGGCAATCCTGAGGCTAAGTGCTGCGTTTGTAGACTCTTGGCTCCTCGCGACCTGGCACTCGGACACCAAATGTAGACGATCTCCCTCAGGAATCGTTAGCCATCGCCGACTGGAGGAAGCCACCACGGGCTTTTGGGATCGGCCCATTACTTCCGTGACCTTACCCCCGGTGCCGTCGCGGCCCTAATCTTAAGATGAGCGGTTCGGGCCAAACGCCTTGAACCACGCCACAATCAGCGCCACCAGCAAGCCAACACGTCGCCGGAGAGTTCGAGTGAAGCGCAAGGGCCTGGCAGTATTTCTAGTACTTCTTGGGGCGGCTGTTTCCGCCTATTCCACCGAGAGTCAGCCGGTAAACTCCGTCCAATTGATGGCTTGGCTGATGTCCGGCGTGCCCGGCAGTCGGCTCGTCCGCATCATTCAGGAGCGCGGCATGGCCGGCGTTCCGAGCAAAGAGCCGCTTCGCCAATTGGAAGTCGCCGGCGCCGATGCCAATCTGGTTCGCGCCTTGAAGAACATGAAGCCAGCCGGGAGCGGCTCGACCGCGGAGATTCCCGCAGCCCTTGCACAGGCCGCCACCGACGCCCGGGCTCAGCGCTTCCACGAAGCCGAACTCGCTCTGCGCCAGGTCTTAAACTCTGATCCGCAAAATGCCGCGCTGCACTTCGCCCTGGGCACGATGCTGCGCCAGCAGGAGCGCTGGGACGACGCCATTGACGAGATCACGCTCTCTGCTCAGCTCATGGCGGATTTTCCTGAGAATCACAGCAGTCTTGCTTATATTTTCTATCGGCTGGATGACCCTGCGGACTCGATCGCAGAAGCGCGCACTGCTCTCAGCATGGATCCGCAGAACGCCGAGGCCTACCAGTTCCTCGGACTCGCTCTATTCTCCAACGGACAGTACGGCCCTGCAGTTCACGCCTTCCTCGAATCGCTCGCCCGCGATGCCGATAACCCGGATACCTACTACGACCTCGGCATTACGCTGCACGCCGACGGGAACCTGGTCGCCGCCATCGACGCCTATCGCCACGCCATTCATCTGAACCATGCTTTCTGGCAAGCCCACTCCAACCTTGCACTGATCTTGCATGAGCAAGGCAAGCTTGATGACGCCATCGTCGAATATCGCGAAGCCAAAAAGCTTGCGCCCGAGGAAGCTTCCGTTCGCAACAATCTGGGCAACACCTACTGCGACAAGGGCGATTTCGCCGCCGCTACGCTCGAGCTGCGCGAGCTTTACCGTCAGCATCCCGAGTGGGAGCAGGGACACGGTTGCCTGGCTCGCGCCTACATGGCGAAGAAGGACTACGGCAGCGCAGTCACCGAGCTGCAACTGGCAGTTCAGCAGAACCCCACCGGTTCCGCCGAACACCGTGTCCTCGGCGAAGCTCTGTTGCTGGATGACAAGCCGGAAGAGGGCCTGCGCGAGTTACGCCTGGCGGTTACGCTCAATCCCGACTCCGATATAGCTCACCACTTACTCGGCACGGCGCTGTTTCAGCAGCGGCAGTTACAAGCCGCAGAAAAGGAATTCCGCGAGGCCCTTCGCCTCAACGCTTCCCCCGACAACCACTATGCGCTTGCCGCTTGCCTGATGACCATGGATCGTTATGAGGAGGCCCTGGTAGAACTGGAAACCGCGACCCGCCTCGATCCCGAGCGCAAGCTCTATCGCGCGCGCCACGACGAACTTCTGAAGCTGATGCAGCTGAAGGACAGCGATTCCCGCTAACTCCGACTCCACAGGGACAGTACCACGCAGTGTACTCCCGGCATATTCGGTCGCATCGGCGGTCTGCTTACACTGGAATGTAGGCGTTAAACACAGGCGCTCGATGCATTCTTTGGGGTGATCGATCATGAACCTCGCACAGTCCACAGCCGCCGGCAAGCCGGCACAGTCAGCCCCGCAGCCGGAACCCAGCGTCCGAAATGATGTTCGGAACGATGTTCGGAATGACGTTCGGAACAACGCTCGGAACAACGAAGTCCGCAACGAAGTTCGGAACGACGTCCGGAACGACCTACGAAACGCTGTTCGCCACGACGCCAAGGCCCAGCACCAGTCCACCGGCTTCGGCATGCCATGTTCCAACTGCCGTCTCTATTATTCTGCCAACCTCGACGTCTGTCCGGCCTGCAACAGCAAGGAGCGGGTCTCGCCCAGCGCGGTCCCGGCCGCGCCCAAAGAGCGAGCCGCTGCCGAGCCCTCGCCCGAGAGTGCTGTCGTCGAGCAAGAGGTCGAGCAGCAACGAGAGGCCTTCCTGAAAGAGTTCAAGTCTCAGCTTTTCACAGCGCACGCCGAAGTGGCCGGTTCGACTGCTATCTGCACTCTGGCAGAACGCCACGCGCAAGGCGCCGAAGCGGCCTCAATCTGTAAGACCTGTTACGACCGTTTGCAGGAGCGCGTGGATGTATTCGAGGCCGCCCTGCATATGGACCTTAAAGAAGCGGCGCAGATCATCTACGACGCCGTCTGGGCTGATCCCTCCGACCCAAGCAAGACCTATACCAATGCAGCTAGTGCTCTGCTCAGCGAATTGCGCAAGCGCTCTGGAGTCTCCAGCGTCATCGGTCCGTTCCAGCCGCGGGGTAATTAAGTTCTTCAGCGGCGCTTTTCAAGACGGCACAAGTGACCCGCCGCCAAGCGTATCTTCTTCATGGAGTTGTCCCCGATCGGTATCAGAGTACGAAAGCTCACCGAGAATCTGGTCTTTTCTGGTGCTGCGCGTAATGCTCTGAGTCGCGAGAGCGAGTCCAAAGACTGCGTTTGCCCTGACAGATTTCGTTTTGCCCGCAAGATTCGGATAGTCCGCTTCGCGTTGACCCCCTAAGCTGTCCCTACCATGACCTTCACTAACATGACTTTCCCAACGATGACGGGGAGTGCCATACTCGAAGAGAAACTCGCAGGCGGAATGCCAGTGGCCCACTCCAATTCGGCCAAGACAAGCCAGGCCCAGTCGGGCGACGACCGGCGCTGGAACGCGGTCGTGGCGCGCGATTCCGGTCGCGACGAAGAGTTCGTTTTCGCGGTCTCCAGTACGGGTGTCTATTGCCGGCCATCGTGCCCGGCACGCCGTCCGCGGCGCGAGAACGTTAGATTCTTCTCACACCCCGACCATGCCGAGAAAGCCGGCTTTCGCGCCTGCCTGCGTTGCCGGCCCAGGTCGATCAGCGGCAATCCGCAATCGGATTCGGCGAAGCAGATCTGCCGCTACATTGAGCAGCATCTCGATGAGCCGGTCACGCTCGCGCGCCTGGGTGAGGTGTTTCACCAGAGCCCGTTCCACTTGCAGCGGAGGTTCAAAGCTGCGCTCGGCATCACTCCGCGTGAATACGCCGATTCCTGCCGCCTGCGCCACCTCAAGCGCAACCTGCAGGCCGGTGACAATGTGACCCGCGCCATGTATGACGCCGGTTACGGCTCCAGCAGCCGGCTTTACGAGAAGACCGCTTCACAACTGGGCATGACCCCCGACAAATATCGCCGCGGAGCCATCGCCGCGACGGTTCGTTACGCCATTGCCGATTCGCCCTTGGGACGCATGTTAATCGCGGCTACCGACCGGGGCGTTTGCGCCATCCAGTTCGCGCGTTCCGATGGCGAGTTGATCGAAGGCCTGAAGCGCGAATTTCCCTTTGCCGTGCGCAAGCCCGACGAAGGCGGGTTGCAAGCCTGGGTCGCGGCCTTGCTTTCGAAGATGGCGGGCAGGGAACTGGACGCCGCTTTGCCGTTGGACATCCGCGCTACCGCATTTCAGCGGCGGGTGTGGACGTACTTGCAGTCGATTCCCTTCGGTGCGACGCGGTCTTACGGCCAGGTGGCGAAGGCGATTGGGCAACCCAGCGCCAGCCGTGCCGTGGCACGGGCTTGCGCCACGAATCCGGTTGCGGTTGCGATTCCGTGTCATCGCGTCGTCCGGGAAGATGGCAACATCAGTGGCTATCGCTGGGGTGTGGAGCGCAAGAAGGCGCTGCTGAAAATGGAGCGACTCACGCCGTCGTAGAGACGTAGCTTGCTAACGTCTCTTGGCTATCATTCTGGACGCTCGCCCCGAGATGCCGCAAGCAAGATGTTGTAAGCGACACCTCTACGACGGAGGACATCGACTCAACGCTCCACCCTCCTGGCCACTACGGCCCAATTCACCAAAGCCAGCGCAATCGTCGTAACCAGGATCACGGATTGGCCGAAATCCACGCGCGTCACGAGAATCGCGCAGAGGATCACGCCTAACACGGCGAAGAGATTTCCCGCGGGCAGATGGAACATCGCGCTCGCACCCTCTGGCTGCTTGCGGCGCAAGATGGGCAGGGCGGCACAGCCTACGCCGTAATAGACAAGCCGGGCAACAGCAGAGAGCGTTACGTTCCATTTGAAGTCGCCGATCAGCGCTAATCCCCAGATCATGGCCGCGAAGACGAGGATCGAGACATACGGCGTGTGAAAGCGGCGATGGACCGCGGCGAAGGCTTTGGGGAAATCTCCTTGTTCCGCCAGGGCGAAGGGGACGCGCGGCATTGCTAGAATCTTGGCGCTGAGGTATCCGTAGAAAGAGATCAGCGCCCCGACAGCAATCAGCGCTCCGCCTACTGGGCCAACCGCGAGTCTTGCCACATCGGCTAGAGGGCGCTGGCTGTGCGCGGCGTCCGGCAGCACTCCGACGACCACCCACTGAATTAGCGCGTAGAGCACCGTGCAGACCACGAGAGCCGTGAATAGCGCGAATGGAGCGTCGCGGCGAGGATCTTTCGCTTCGCTCATGGGCGCAAGCGCAGTTTCGAATCCGCCGTAGGCAAAAACCAAAAGCAGCAAGGATTTCAACCACTGACTCGTACCAGGGGATGCGACCGGTGCAGACGCGATGTTCCAGTGTTGACGCTGCAGCACAAACAAACCGAGGACGATCACGGCGAACAGCGGCACAAGCTTAGCCGCCGTGAAGAGATTGCTAACCTGCGCTCCGGCACGCACGCCGCCTATGTTGATCACGGCGAGCAAGCCAACCAGTACGGTGAGAATGATGGCGCGTGGCACGGGATCTTTGGCGTGCGGAAAGAATTCACCCAAGTAAATCACAAACAGATTGGCATTCGCCGCCGGCGCAGCCACTTGCCCCAGCCATAGCATCCAGGCGGTTTGAATGCCCATCAGGCGTCCGAAGGCGACGCGGGCATAAAGATAGGGCCCGCCCGCCTGCTGAAAACGCGATGCAACCTCGGCAAAGCAGCCTATGATCACGCTCATTCCAGCACCGGCGGCGAGTACAGCGTAGGGGCTGTAGTTACCGATGAGG
This sequence comes from uncultured Acidobacteriaceae bacterium, assembly GCA_963763285.1. Classification (GTDB taxonomy): domain Bacteria; phylum Acidobacteriota; class Terriglobia; order Terriglobales; family Acidobacteriaceae; genus Sulfotelmatobacter. The sequence continues at coordinate 15,344 of CAVXOK010000010.1, forward strand.
GCCGCCACGGTTGAGGGCAGGCCGAAGACTCCGCTGCCAATGATCGAGTTCACGACCAGCGCGACCAGGCTCCAGCGGCCAATGGCGCGGAGTAATTCGCGACGAGGCGAGTTTGCCGAAGACGATTCCATTCGCGCGTTTGTACCACAAATCATCGACTTCCTAACAGGCCGTTCAGCATGACCTTGCTTCAATGACTTTGTCCGTAACCAATGGTTGGTGACCTTGGATTCAATGGTTACTGCACTGTTGACTGCTGGAGAATCCGGGGCCTCTAGAGAACAAAGCTCATTCGTAGGGCGCAAGGCTTGCGCGGTGACAAGCGAAAAGCCTTGCCCGTAGCGGAGTTCAGCGTGATCAGGCTCTGGGCATGAGTCGCCAGACCAAAGTAATAACTGGAATTACGAAAGCGCATGATCGTGGGACATCTATCCGATGGGCGGTCCCGATGAGATGTTGAAAGGCACGCGAACATCACTTTCGACCTATGGGGAACGACACTCAGATGGACGATCTTCACACGCGGATGGTGCGAGTTTCCGAAGATCTGCGCGCGATTCAGCGGGAGCTGAACTATGCCGCCATGCAAGCCCCCAGCGACCCGGAACTGATGGAAGCCCTGAGCGCACTGCCCGAGACCGAAGCTATCCAGGTTCTGTGCAGAGCGCTCGATCAAATGCGCCACTTCCTGTGGTTCTACACCCAGGTCATGAGTAACGACCCTGAACTGGGAGACAAGCTCCGCCAGTCAAACGCAGCGAAGACCACTGAAGACAATAAGGTGGATACTTCCTTCCTCGATCAGCTGACCCGGGCCGACGAGGCCGTGCTATTGCGCTACCTCGTGGACGCTAAAGAACGCAAGCCGAATTAGCGCATCTAGAATCCGCGACCGCGGACTATCGTTTTTCTTACTTCTCCAGCCCGGTTCAACACAACGATGTTCGCTTCCGCCCCGGGAGAGAGGTGTCCGTGTTGCGCGAGGCCGACGGCGCGGGTGGCATTAAGGGTCGCCGCGCGTACTGCGTCTTGCAGGGTCCAGCCGGCGAAGCGGGTTACGTTGCGCACGGCGCGGTCCATGGTCAAGACACTGCCGGCGAGATTCCCATCCTTGGTGCACTTTCCATCTTTCACCTCGACCTGGATGGGGCCGAGTTGGTAGGTGCCGTCGGGCATGCCCGCCGCGGCCGTAGCGTCGGTGATCAGCACCGACCGTTCGAGACCCTTTTCTCGCAGGAAAATCTGCACAACCTCAGGCGCGACGTGAATCCCATCCACGATAATATCCGCACTCAGTTGGCTGTCGGTAAGCACTTCGGCGAGGATGCCGGGATCGCGATGATCCAGCGGCCGCATGGCATTGAAAGTGTGGGTGGCGTGGCGGGCGCCGGCCCGGACGCCGGAGCGGGCGGTTTCCAGCACAGCGTCAGAGTGACCGATGCTCACGCATACCTTGCGCCGCACCGCTTCCGCGATCACTTCGAGCGCTCCTGGAAGTTCCGGGGCGATAGTCATCATGCGCACTTGCCCGCGAGAGGCCTGCCAGAGCGATTCAAAGATTGCCAGCGTGGGCTCCACGAGATATTCCGGGGGATGCACGCCGCGGCGCTTGTGACTGAGGAATGGACCTTCCAGATGAATGCCGAGCGGCCGAGCCTGCACCGCGTCGCCATTGGCAGTAGGCGAACTCTGACTCGCTTCGATCGCATCGGCCAGACGTTCCAATGCCCGGCAGGTCTGGTCGAGGGGCGCCGCAACGGTGGTGGGAAAATATCCCGTGACGCCATGCGTCGTCAGAAATTGATTCAGATGCGGCAATTCGCCAGACGTGGCCCGCATAACATCGAGACCGGCTGCCTCCGTGCATGTGAATGTCAACGAAACCCGGCACCAGGATGGCATCGGCGAGGCCATCGCGCCCAAGATCGAACACCTTTGCATTCTTCGGGATCTCTCGTTGAGCCCGCGAAGAAACCGCGGAGATGAGGCCGTTCTCAATAAAAACGAGCGGATCCTTTATTTCTTCTTGCGGCGTATACAGGCGATTCGCGCAGAGGACGATCATATTGCATCGATCATGTTGCTTTGATCAGGTTGTGTTCGGTCAGATCGCGTTCTTCCGGCTGCGCCATCAGTGTAGCGCGAAAGATGAATTGAGCAAGCGGGTGGAAGACCTGCGATGTTGCGATGTTATAATCTTACTGCCTATCAAGAAGTAAAACCATGCGGGGATGGCCTTCCTTGTCGCCGGCCCGCAGCGTGTCGGGGAGTGGCTCAGCCTGGTAGAGCACCTGGTTCGGGACCAGGGGGTCGGAGGTTCAAATCCTCTCTCCCCGACCATATTCTAAATCAAGCAGTTACGCGGTCACTCAGGCGGGAACACCGGCCCAGGGTCAATTAACGCAGGGCCAAGGCGATTCTCCGGACAATCGCGGTGCCGATAAAGCCGATCATAACGGGGAAGCCAGACGCTATTGCGCCCCGGATTTTGGCATTTCCTAACCATCGCAAAACGCTGGGTTGAGTTCGACGGCCGTTTCTCCGATGAGCAGAAAACGTCAAAAGCTACGCGGCACTGTCCAGAAGGTCATAAAACCTGTCCTTCCAAGCGAGGCCGAGAAGGCACAGATTGACGTGCACGGTGGCGACCCTCTTTACAAGGAGATTCGCATTGAAAATGTCGTGACCGATGAGGAAGGCAAGAAGGCCCGGACTCAGACCGGGAGCAGAGGTAGATGTTATTGTTGAAGCCGATTCTACCGCCACGATTAAGAAACCAGAGCCCACCTAACTCTTTTTTTTGGCCGCGATTATCTTCCAGGGTTTCGCGCGTACAACTGCATCCGAGGTTGGCTTACAGCATTGTCCCGATACCCAACTGACGACAATTTCGTTATTTTGGCGATGAGGCGAGACTCTTGGGGGAAGGCACTCGCGGCTGATTGAGGCTTCTTGTCGATTGCTCAATCAGCCGCTCCCCCAAAGAGGCTTCCGCACAGTGATCCCTTTAGCATTAGGAGGGGCTGTGCTGGTTGTTGGTTTGTTGGGAACGATTGTCTTGTACGGATTGCTTGTGATGATTGCCTGCGACCTATAAACCTTCTGAGCGCTAGCGGCCATACAGAAAAACCGTATAGTCGATCCGGGCACTCCCGGAGCATTCTCCGTGCACTCTGCGCCGCGGTTGCAGCGAAAGACACCGAGCTAGAGCCTTCACTTTTAGCACCTAGAGTCGCGCTCCACCAGTTACAGACGTCTCAGAAGATTAGCTGCTGCCAAACTCACCAAATAGTCACTAGGATTGCAGCTACTGCTTCGGCGTGAACGTCGCACCATACTGCGCACACTCTTTACTTCGGCGGCGCGAATCGCTTGTCCCGAACCGTCTAGAGCGCGTTTAGTTCGTCCACCAGTACCCCGAATTTCTTGTGGCCTTACTCCGCTTAGATCTAGAGGACTAAATCAATCATTTGCTTCTCTTCTTCCGAGTCATGGGAGCGGAAGCCTGACACAGAACTCCTCGGGTGGTGAGATGTACAGGATTTGGACTGAGTGAACAAAAGAGATGCCCCCATTTTTGCCAAACTATTGCAGCGTAACGGCTATGGCCGTCGCACTCTTCTATTTCAAGGTCGAGAAGCAGTCGGAGGGCTGAAAACGACCAAGACAAGGGTTCACACCCCAGCCAGCTGGGTTATCATCTGACGACGTCGGTTTGCAGTCTTCGCGGTTAAGGGAGGCCTGCCTCTTGTCCCAGTCTCCGTCCAATCAGGTAACTCAGCTTTTGCAACGGTGGACCAACGGCGATGAGCATGCTTTGCAGGATTTGGCTCCGATCGTCTACGAGGAACTGCGGCGCCTGGCGCACTACTACCTGCGGTCCGAACGTCCGGAACACACACTGGAGAGCACCGCGCTGGTTCACGAAGCTTACCTTCGCCTGATCGAGGGGCAGCCTGTCGAACTGCAGAACCGGGATCATTTTTTTGCCATCGCCTCACGCCTCATGAGGCAGATCCTGGTGGACTATGCACGCAGCCGGAGAGCCGCCAAACGCGATGGGGGTTGCAGGGTCAGCCTGAGCCATGCGCTAGAGATTCCCATCACGAAGGATAAGGATCTGGTGGCACTGGATCGAGCGCTGAACGAACTGGCGCGCATCGACGAGCGCCAGGCCAGGATTGTCGAACTGAAGTTCTTCGGTGGTCTTTCCTCGACGTCGGCGGCGTCGGTACTGAACATTTCACGAGCCACCGTTGATCGCGAGTGGGCGGTGGCCCGGCTCTGGCTCCATCGTCACGTACGCACCTGGACACAGCCATGACTTCCGAAACATGACTTCTGAACTATGACTTCCGAACAATGGCAACAGATGAAGGACATACTCGTTCAGGCTCTGGAGCTTTCGCCCGAGAAACGTGGCGCTTTTCTCGATGTTTCGTGTGGCGGCGATCGTGCATTGCGCGACGAGATCGCTGTACTCCTCTCCGAAGAGGAGCTTTTACGTTCGGACTTTCTTCAATCCCCACCCCGACCGGGTGACTTCGGAGATGGTGGCGCCGGCGACGCCAGTGTGCCATGCGCTGGGCAGGTCTTTGCCGAACGCTTTCAGCTGATTCGCAAACTCGGGGAAGGCGGAATGGGTCAAGTCTGGCTGGCGGAACAAACATCGCCAGTGCGCCGTCCAGTAGCACTCAAACTCATCAGGGCGGGCATGTACGACGAGTCGGTCGTAAAACGCTTCCAGGCTGAGCGCCAGTCGCTGGCCATCATGGATCATCCCGCCATCGCCAAGGTGTTTGACGCCGGCGCAACACCCCAGGGACAGCCGTTCTTCGTCATGGAGTACGTTCCCGGAGCGCCCATTACAGAGTATTGCGACCAGAGGAAACTCAAGATTGCCGATCGCCTTGAACTGTTCATCCAGGCGTGTGACGGCGTTCAGCACGCGCACCAGAAAGCCATCATTCACCGCGATTTGAAACCGGCCAACATCCTGGTCGTGGAAGTGGACGGCAAGCCGGTGCCGCGCATCATCGACTTCGGTCTGGCCAAGGCGATGACTCCGCATTCGAACGACGAGACACTTTTCACGCTGATCGGACATTTCGTTGGAACACCCGGCTACATGAGTCCGGAACAAGCCGACCCCGAGGTGAAGGATATCGACACGCGAACGGATGTCTATTCGCTGGGTGCAGTTCTCTACTTATTGTTGGCGGGCGTGCAGCCACTCGACAGCAAGACAGGGGAGAAGTTACCGCTGGACGAATTACTAAGAAGATTGCGAGAAGAGGAACCGCCGAGTCCGAGCACGCGAGTGAGCGGTGACCGGAACATATCGAGCGCGACGGCAGAAGCCCGTGGCACGGTGCCTAAACAATTGGCAGCCCTGCTACGCGGCGATCTGGACTGGATCACGATGAAGGCGCTCGAGAAGGATCGGAGCCGCCGCTACGGCACGCCGTCCGAGTTGGCGGCAGATATTCGACGCTACCTGAATCACGAGGCCGTCAGCGCCCGTCCCGCCAGCGCCGCCTACCGGTTGCGCAAATATGTTCGGCGGCATCAGGCGCTGGTGGCAGGGGTCGCGACCATTGCTGTGGTGTTGGTGGCGGGCGTGGCGGTCAGCACATTCGAGGCGGTCCGCGCCCGGCAGCGCGCAACAAGCTGCGCTGCGCGAACGCGACATCGCGCAACGGCGGTTCGACGATGTGCACAAACTAGCGCGGGAGGTGATTTTCAATCTTCAACACCAACTCGCGGCGATCCCCGGCACCACGCAAGCTCGCAAGGATCTGCTGGCAGTCGCAATCAACTACCTCGATGCCCTGGCAAAAGACGCAACCAGCGATCGAGCCCTGCAGGGAGAGTTAGCGGCCGCGTATCTTCGTGTCGGCGAGATTCAATTCAGTCCTGGGACGCAAAACCTCGGCGACCTGCCGGCTGCGATGGAGAGCTACGCGAAAGCCGAGCGGCTCACGCAGGCGCTGGTTCCTCACGATTCCACCGGCCGGGCGAAGAGATTGTTGGTGGAGGTCCTGATCGCGCAAGCCGCGGCAGCCAGGTATGGGAACCAGCCTGAGATAGCTGCCGCAAAGGCGATGGAGGCGCTCGCTCTGGCGCGTGAACGGGTTCGGTCCGATCCCGTGAGCGAAGACGCGCAGTTCCAGCTCGGAAATGCCCTGCAATGCGCCGGCAATTATGGGAGCGCAAAGGACAGAATCCCGTATCTTGTCGAGGAAGCGTCTGTGTTCGAAGGGATGCTGGCCCGTAATCCGAACAACCCGAGCCAGCAGCGAAATGCCGCTCTCGCGCACAAGTACGTTGCGGGAAGTTTGATCACGATTGGAGATCTGGATAGCGCCTTCGCTCACCTGAAGCGAGCCCAGGAACTGGATGAATCCGTGCTGCGTGCAGCGCCGAACGATCCGGGAAACAAGATGGCCCTCGCCATTGACTTGAGCCAGTGGGCCGAGTACTACCAGGGCAAGAACGATATTGCGAAAGCGATCGAATACACGCGAGCATCGCTGGCGATCCGGCGCGAGCTTGCTGCCGCCGACCCGAAAGATACCTGGGCGAAGGACAAGCTCTCTTACATCCTGACTCGGTTGGGAGACTTACAGCTGAGTGTCTCGGCGCTCGATGCGCTGGCGAGCTATAAGGAGGCGAGGTCGATTGCGGAACAACTCCAGACGCAGTCATTGCGTGCAGAACGGTTGGCGATTTCGACTTCGGGCATGGGCAAGGCATACCGAAAGCTCGGCGATGTTCAGCGCTCCTGTGCCGCATACGCCGAATCGATGAAGCTGTACCGGGAGGTTTTAAAGTCCTCCCCTGACGACGCCGGCCTGGCCCAGGCGACCGAAAAGGCTTACTCCCGTTGCCCCGACGCGAATCGATGACTGGCGCGATGGTATACGGTGGCTGAGGATACTTCGATCTTGAACCGGGCCCGTGCTGCACCGCTTGGCCAGAGGCGACAGTGAAATGGAGCAATTCACAAGAACCTCTTGCGGACCCAAATTCCAAGTCCCACTCGTCCGTTCCAACGAACAGAGTCGAACGACACTTTAGCTGTGCAGGGCCCAAGAGAAAGCGCTAAAGCAAGACACCTGTGTTGTTGCTTGCGTGCAGAGCCTGATAGGCTGGGATGCACGCACCAGCGGGTGCTTGTCGGACAGTTACAAGAACGCGGGTCATCGCACCGAGAAAAAGAGGAACCATGCTTTCAAACAAGGCCAGCCGCTGGTTTGCAATTTTCGCGGTTCTGACTATGCTCACATCCATCATGTCAGCGAAGACTCGCGTGTCTAAACAACCGTTCGGGCATACAGCAGAAGGAGCGCCTGTCGATCTTTACTCCCTGGCGGCTGGCAAGATCGAGGTAGGCATCATCACCTACGGAGGAATCGTCGTTTCCCTTCGCACCCCGGATCGGAACGGAAAACTCGACGACGTAGTGTTGGGTTGCGATTCCGTCGAGAAGTATGTGGCGCAGACGGCGCATTTCGGAGGCATAATCGGCCGCTACGCAAATCGCATTGCGCATGGCAGCTTCCAACTTGACGGTCAGACTTATTCCATCCCAAAGAACAACGGCGACAATGCTCTTCACGGTGGAATTCGCGGTTTCGACAAGGTGGTCTGGGCGGCTAAACAAATAAAGGATGGAGTCGAGCTCACATACGTGAGCAAAGATGGGGAAGAAGGGTTTCCCGGTACGCTTACCACGACCGTGCGCTACACCCTGAGTGGGAACGCCTTGCGAATCGAATATTCGGCGACGACCGATAAGGATACGGTCCTCAACCTGACCAACCATTCTTACTTTGACTTGGCGGGCCAAGGGAAGGGCGACGTTCTGGGGCATGTTCTTAAGATCGATGCCTCACGGATTACCCCGGTCGATGCAAACCTGATCCCCACCGGTGAACTTATGCCGGTGGAAGGGACGCCGTTCGATTTTCGAACGCCGCATGCTATTGGAGAGAGGATTGAGGCCGACGATGCGCAGTTGCGCCTCGGCCATGGCTACGACCACAACTTCGTCCTCGATCATGCTGCAGGCCAGCTGGCCGAGGCAGCCGAAGTCTATGAGCCAACCACAGGGCGGATTCTGCGTGTGTCCACGACCGAACCTGGCGTGCAGCTTTACACGGGAAATTTTCTCGACGGATCGATCACCGGAAAAGAGGGCCGCGTCTATAAGCGGCGATTTGCGGTTTGCCTTGAAACGCAGCACTTCCCGGATTCGCCGAACCATCCTGCGTTTCCCACGACCGAATTGAAGCCGGGGCAGACGTTTCACAGCGTGACGGTGCTCGAGTTCAGCGCCGGCTCGCGCTGAGGAAGGGGCGTCTGCTGCCGGATCTTCCCAATTAGTACCGGCCTTAGTACCCGCTGAATCTTCATTAGTACTTCGCCCATTGTTCCTTCCAGTACTGCCCGCGTTCTTCCTACGGACTCTTGCGTAGATCCCCTTTGAACCTTGTGCTTGCAAGCTCCGCGACCTATGCTCGGCGCTGGGGAATTCTTCGTGAAGCGAGTGCGTGTATTAGTGGCAAATCATCCGCGCCTGATGCGGGAATTGGTGATGGCGACGATTGCCGACCAGCCCGATATTGAGGTCGTGGGTGAGGTGCAGAACGAGACGGATCTGGCGGACATTGTGGAGCAAGTGCAGCCTGACGTTCTGATCATTGCCATTAACAAGTACTTCTATACGATTCTGGGGAATCGCAGTGATGGCCGCATCCAGGTCATCTCCTCTGACCTCCGGTTGTTCGGGAACTGGAGCGATCTCACGGCTCTGCCGGCCCACGACAGCGGCCTGGAGATACCGCTGGCGGTGCTCAGGGATCTGGGCGCCGACCTGTCCGCCGATCTCTTTCTGGCTTCCGAAATTCCTCCCGGCACCGGCCTGGGATCTTCTGCCAGCGTTTGCGTGAACCTCTTGAAAGTGCTCACCACCTACCTGCGTTGTCCCTTGTCAAAGTATGACCTCGCCGAACGTGCCTTCAACATCACGCGCCTCGGTCTGGGCCGGTGTGTGGGCAAGCAGGACGAATATGCCGCCGCCTTTGGTGGCCTTAACTACATCCGCTTCAGCCGCGATGGCACAACCCACGTAGAAGCTCTCGAGCTTGACCCTGGCGTGCTTTCCGCGCTGCAGTCAAACCTTATGCTGTTCTTTACCGGCGCCGCTCACCATTCCTGGGACATACTTGCAGATCAGGAAAAATCCACGCTTGTGGCAGACAGCCCCGCCGTAGAAGCCCTGCATCAGGTGAAAGAAGCTGCCGTCCTTATGAAAGAGTCCCTTCTGTGCGGCGACCTCGAACACTTCGGCCACCTCCTCGACGATGCCTGGCAATCCAAGAAACGCATCTCCCAGCGCATCTCCAGCTCCCGCATCGACCACCTCTATGAAGTGGCGCGCGCGCACGGCGTTCTGGGCGGCAAGATTACCGGCGCCGGTGGTGGAGGTTTTCTTCTGCTCTACGCCGAACCCCCATGCCAGGACGCCGTACGCTCCGCGATGCAGGCCGAGGCGGTGCAGGAGATGGCCTTTGCTTTCGACGGCCAGGGCGCCCAGGTCATCGTGAACGATCCCTTCATCGACCACGACGAACACGCGGGCACACGATGGACGTTCTTGCCCTTATCTGAGGCGGCGCCGGTTTGAGGTCCGTACGGCATCCCCATCGCGAGACCACACATTGAAAGCCTTCTTGCTGGCTGGAGGACTGGGCACCCGCTTGCGTCCTCTCACCGATTCCGTTCCCAAGTGCCTGGTACCAATTCGCGGCCGCCCTCTGCTCGATATCTGGCTGGAGCTCTGCGCCCGCTCCGGCATCACAGATGTCCTAATCAACCTGCATGCGCACTCGCAATCCATCGAGCAGCATCTGAAGCGCAACGGCTCACCGGTGAGCGTTCGCGTAATCCACGAAGACGAATTGCTGGGTTCCGCCGGGACGCTGGCTGCCAACCGAGCCTGGGTAAATTCCGATTCTGCGTTCTGGATCCTCTATTCCGACGTTCTCACCAACACCAACTTGATTCGCGTGAGTGAATTCCATTCCGGCCACGGAGGGATTGCGACGCTTGGTCTCTACAAGGTTCCCGATCCCTCGCGCTGCGGAGTTGCGATCATGAGTGCCGAAGGAGCGATCGTCGAATTCGAAGAAAAACCTCAGATCCCGCGCAGCAATTGGGTTTTTTCCGGACTCATGATCGCAGATCACCGTCTATTCGATTTCATCCCGTCCTGCGTTCCGGCGGATCTGGCGTTTCATGTCCTACCTCGACTGATCGGCCAAATGCAGGGCTATCTTATCCAAGACTACGTGCTCGACATTGGCACTTTGTCCAATTACGCACAAGCTCAGATCACATGGCCCGGCAATGATGGCGTTTCCGGCTCTGACGATCTAATCGAGAGACCGGCTGCTGCTGCGCCACGTGACGGTCTGCCGGCACACCGCAGGTTGCCCGGAGAGATCCGATGAACGCGCGGCAGTTGCGGGGCGTCATCTTCGATATGGATGGAGTCCTCGTAGACAGTCACGCCGTGCATCGCAACGCTTGGCGTCGATTTTTCCAAACCCTGGGACGTCATGTGCCCGAGTCCGAATTGGATTTCATTCTCGACGGCCGCAAACGCAGCGACATCCTGCGTCATTTCCTGGGAGGCTGCACTGATCCGGAACTCGAGGAACTAGGCAAGCGCAAGGATTGCATCTTCCGCCAAATGCAACTCAGCGTCGCCCCCGTTCCCGGCGTGGTCCGCTTTGTACGAGAGCTTCATCACAGCGGTGCCGCCCTGGCTCTCGCGACCTCTGCGAGTCGAAGCCGAGCACACTCCACGCTCGTCGAACTTGGTTTGCAGAATTGTTTCCCAGTGGTGGTGACCGGGGAAGATGTGCTCCTGGGCAAACCGGATGCCGCTGTTTACCGGCTGGCCTGCAACCGCATCGGAATCGAGCCCGAACATTTGCTCGCAGTCGAAGACGCTATTTCAGGCGTTCGTGCGGCCGTCGCGGCGGGCCTGCGTTGCGTCGGGGTGGCGTTGCACGAAACGCCGGAGAATCTAACCACCGCGGGAGCAGTTCACGTGGTGTGCAACTTCGAGACCGTTTCCCTGCAAGATTTCGAAGGCATATTGCTCGGTCGCCTTGATCCGATTTCTCGCCACGCTGCCACCGCCGGTAGCGCTTAAATGCTAAGACCTTCGTTACGGCACACTTCCACAATCGAAAGCCGGTCCTGCGCTCCCACCTTACGCAGCATGCGATGCACGTGGTTCTTCACGGTCTGTTCGGAGAGGTTCAGTCGGCTGGCAATTTCCTTGTTCGTGAGCCCCCGCTGGATCAAGCCCACCAGTTCTTGCTCCCGGCGGCTCAAGCCAAGAGTGGTCTTGAGGTGCCAACTCGGACCGGTGGACTTGTGCCGCGCCACCCACTGAAATAGGACGACGGAGAGGGCCGCCGGGCAAACCGCTTCACCCGTGGCAACCGCGCGAATGGTCCGTGCCACCTCCACCGCGGAAGCATCCTTGAGGATGTAACCGACGGCCCCCGCTTGCACTACGCGTAGAAAGACCTCCTCTTCGGCTTCCATGCCAACCATAACCACTCTTATGGCAGGGTTCAGTCGATGCAGTTCGCGCACAGCACCGTGCTCAGCCAGAACCGGAGTCACCGAATCGAGCACCACTACGTTGGCTCGCGTCGACACAATCTGCTCCAACGTTTCGGGCCCGTACGATCCCGCCCCGACCACGCGGATATCGTCCTTCTTCGAAAGAATGCGCAACAAGGCTTCGCGGAGCAGCCGATTTTCAGCCAGCAGGAAAACTGCGGCAACCGTTCCTGAAAATCCTGAGACTACTGTTCCCATCAGATAACCGACCTCGCCTCTCCTCCTCAGAAACTCCCGCCTCAGGTTCCTCTAATCCATTTCAAGGCTCATTTCACACGCTAGCCGCCTCCCGAATGGGAGGTCAAGGGGAAAGCTTGCTTTTGCAGGGTCGCAGTTCCCACGGCGGGAAGGTCCCTTTGGAATTCCGAAAATGGTCCGTCGCGGAGCCAGTGGGGTTCCGCGGCTCAGTTCTTCCGCGGCGTAGGCGCAGTCAGCAAATCAACAAACATCTTGTAAAACTTCTCCAGGTCCACATCATCCTGCACCTCGACCGGCTGCAGTTCGCTCTTAGGTTTATCCTGCTCGGTCCAGCTCAAGGTATTGCCGTAGCCTGCGCCGCGGTCGAGGTCCACATCCATAAAAAGTGTTTCTTTCTTCGTGATCAGGCTCGGATCGAGCCACGCTGCGGCCGCCAGTTCATCCCATAAATAATTGTAGTTGCCCCGCAGTCGCGCATATTTGCCGATATAGCGTGCCGCCGGCGAATCCCTGCTTTGATGCGATCGATCAGGTTCGCAGTCAGTCTCGTCTTCACCGAAATATCTACCGGCGTGCAAACGATTTTCTTCCACGGCGCCCGTAGCACAATGTGAGCCGCTTCCGGATCGAACCAGAGGTTGAATTCGTGAGTTGGAGTGTTCGCGAATTCCGGGTCGTCCGTCCGGGGATTGAAACTGCCTCCCATGAACACCAGCTCTTTGGCCAGTCCCGCGAATTCAGGATCGATGGAAATGGCCAGGGCCAGGTTGGTCATAGGGCCGCCCGCATAAATCGTCACCTGGTTCGGAAACTGATGCACCATGCGTAGCAGAAAATGGGCAGCGTCCTCCTCGGCAGGAGGGGTTGTGGGCTTGCCTTCCGGCATCTCTCCCAACTGGTCCGGCGGATGATAAAACCCAGGCGTCCATGCTCCCAGCCAGGCGACGGTCCCGTATTGTTGTTCCCATTGCTCCGTCTCCTCTTTTCGCCTCACCAGCGGATACTCCGCCCCCGGCACAACCGGAATGTCAGTTCGTCCAATAAGCTCGAGCATGCGCAAAGTGTGTGCCACTTCCTCATGGAGCCATTGATCACCCGTCACTACGGTGATGCCCAACACTTCCGTCTGTGGCGACTGAATCAGCAGCAGCATCGACTGCTGGTCCGTGCCGGCGGGCCCGGCGGCATCCTGATCGATGATGATCTTTCGCTTCTCCTGCGCCCAGACGCAGACGCACTGAGGAACAAATCAGCAGCGCCAGAGGTGCGAAAGGATCAAGCTCGTTCCAATTTCATCGAAGTCTCGCCATCTGCTTGGTCACTTCGACTGGCACTCGCCCAAGTGCAATTCCGCTGCAAAATAAAGGGCAGACTGAACGAATCGGTCTGCCCTAAGCGGACACGCTGCACGGCCTCTAGAAATTCAGCCTGAGAGCAAACTGAATCAGCCGGGGATTATTCAATTGCTGATTGATCACGCCGAAACTGGAGGTCGTGTTGATGTCCTGCATCCCGAGTATCGCCGAATGCCGCCCATAAAGAACTGCGGGTGATTGAACAGATTGAAGAACTCCGCCCGGAATTGCAGGTTCATGGCCTCGCGCAAGGAGAGCGGGAAGTCCTTGATGACCGAAAAATCCGTGTTCACAAAACGCGGGCCGTAGACGGGAGCGCGCGGGGCGGTGCCGAGCTCTCCCGCCGGGCGCGTGACGCGAACAGCACACGTGTTGAACACTGTGTTGGGCATGGCAGTGTGCCCCGTTGGGGTCGCCCACCAGATCGGGACGGTTAAAGCTGAAGAAGTCGTAGTTCAAGATACTGTCCCGTGTTCCCGGCTGCCGGGGCCGCACCGAATGTTGGGCCGGTATTGGAGCTGTCGACGACAAACAACGGGAATCCAGACTCAGCTCGCTGGATCAGATTGACTTGCCAATGCCCCAGAATCGCGTTGGTAGCTCCTCCCCAGTTGCTGCCGTAGCGCTTGCCTTTGCCGAAGGGCAGATCATAGAGAATGCTGGCGGTAAAAGTATCGTTAATGTTGAGCTGCGACAATCCCCAGTCCAGCTTCTGCGTGCCGGGCAGCGGCCAGAAGATCGCGCCGACGTTGGTGCCCAGGCCATCGGTCAAGCCAGAGTCGAAGTTGCGGGCCCAGGTATAGCCCAAAAGCGCATAGATGCCGTGCCGCGCACTCTTGGTTTCCGCCTTAATTTGCAGCGAGTCATATCGGGCTGCGCCCACGCTGTTGTTGCTGTTGACTAACTGAAAGGGATTGGAGGGAATGATGAGATTGGCACCGCAACCCGAGCGTGTAGCCGGTGTGAAATCCGGTGCCTGGACACGCGCGCGGGAGAACCGATATTTTCATTCACCTGGCTCACCAGAATGTGGGCGCTGCGCGATCCCGCGTAACCCGCGGTGAGCACAATGTTGCCTGGCAACTGGTGCTCAATGTTCAGGTTGAACTGCTGCACGATGCCCTGTTTGAAATTGCGGTTCATGGATTGGATGGTGCCGGTGTAATTGTCGGGGTTCACCGGCGCGTTATAAATGAATCCGCCAGGCACGGCCAGGGTGGAGGGCGGCTGGGCCGCGGTTAACAGGAAGCCGCCTGAAAGCGAGCCCGCAGTGCTGCCGTAACTAAGAGCAAAAGGATTGGGATCCACTTCCGCATAATAGGGCGGGTTCTGCCACAGTCCTTGTCCGCCCTGGTTCCACGCAGAGTCGTGGTAGATCGCATAGCCGGCGCGGATCGCGGTGTTCTGGCTTCCCATCGGCTTCCAGGCAAGCCCGATGCGCGGTTCGAAAGCCGTTTTATCGAATTGAATGCCGATCCGTCCATCGGAAGAGACGCACGGGAAAGGTAAAATCGTGGGCGCGCAACCTGCTGGGCTGCCCTTGGGAACGAACCAGGTCAGTGTGGCGGAATCGAAGTTCGCTTGCCGGTTCTCCACCTCCGTTTCGGGCGTAACCAAAGCCCAAGCCACTCCTAGGTTGACCGTCAAATTATTAGTGACGCGCCAATTGTCCTGCACGAACGGGCGAACTAACTTCCAGCGGCGGCCAACCGTGGCGCCCAGGAAAGTCTGGTCGTGCGCGGCAAAGACTCCCATGGCGCCGACCAGGACATCAGCAATGTCGTCGTTCGTGAAAAGCCCGGTTTCCGAAACGAGCCCGTCCTGCGAAGCATTGTTGCGAACGTTCATCTCATTGGCGCGGTAGACCACGCCGAAGCGGATCTCATGCTTGCCGCGAATCAGGTCAAGCGTGTCGGAAACCGAGTAGACGTTCGTTCCACCCTGGTAAGGCGCATAGCCGCGGTCGCCGACCGCGTAGTAAGCCGACATGGAAAATGAGGTCATGCCACAACCTTCGCAGTCATTGGTTGCCTGGTTCAGGCTGGCGGGATAGCCGGTCAGGCTGTCACACTTGCTGCCCAAATTCGCGCCGGGAATTCCGATGATCGCCGCTTCGCAGGTTCCGGTTCCAAATGAAAGAATGTGGTTGAAAATCCGGCTGAAGCCGGCATTGAACTGGTTGATGGTATTCGGCGAAAACACGTGGGTTTCGGAAAGAGCCAGATTGCGCCCATGATTATTGATGAACTGATTGCTGCCGAATGCCGTAGCTTCCGACCAGCTCGGCGAACCGCCGGGAACGAAGAGCGTCGCCTGATCGTAGCTGAAACGGGCGAACGCGGAATCCTTGCTGGAGAAATTGTGATCGAGACGGAAGTCCCATGTGCCTTCGTTCAGTTTCCTCGTCGGCTGGTCGACGTAGTTGAAGCCGCGTTGAGCCGGTCGCATTGGGCGTGGGATAAAGCTGAATCACCTTCGCGCCGATCGGGTTTACCAGCGCTGCCGGAATGATGTTGCAGTTGACGTGCCTGCGTTTTGCGATCCATCGGGGTTGACGGGGACGGGAACGAGCGTGCCGCCCACGGTGTTGCACTGCAGCGGTGAGAAAGTGTAAGGGTCGTTGAGATGCGGTAAAGCTGTGGACCCACGCGGATTGCCGTTGGGATCACGCTGTAGTCGTAGTTGCCGTTCGCGTCCGGTGTAACCATCGCAGTGGTCGGAACGTACCCGTCGAACGGCTGGCCCTGCCGCTGCATCTTTGCCTGATAGTCCACGAAGAAGAAGGTCTTATCCTTTCGAATCGGCCCGCCGAGCGAACCGCCGAACTGATTCAGATTGAATTTCGCCTGGGTGTGCGTGAAGTATTGGTCGGCGTCGAGCGCTGTATTGCGAAAGAATTCAAACAGCGATCCGTGCAATTGGTTCGATCCCGACTTCGTCGTGACCAATACCGTCGGACCTGCGCGTTCTCCGTATTCTGCGGAGTAGTTGTAGGTCAGAACCTTGAACTCCTGGATGTCGTCGATCGAAGAGAAAATCGCAATCCCGCCTTCATCCAGCTGATTGTTGTCGTTGCCATCGAGCAGCCAATCCGTACTTTGCTCGCGAGAACCACCGACCGAAAGCGAGAACGATCCGCGAGTGGAAGCTTCACTGCTGGCAGCGCCATTGAAGAAGCTCACCGGGCTAGTGGATGCGGTTGTGCCCGGCGTTAGCGTCGCCAGTTGTACGAAGTTGCGGCCATTCAGCGGAAGATCGGCGACTTCCTCGGATGTAATGACCTGACCAAGCGTCGGATTTGCAGTCTCCACCGCTACTTCCGTAGCGCTGACTTGAACCGCCGTTGAGACCGACGCGGGGGCAAGCGCGAAATCTACTTCGCGATGCTCATCGACCTGCAGTCGAACGTCTTTCTGCTCGGTGGCTTGAAAGCCCTGCGACTCCACCCGAATCGTGTAGAACGCAACCGGCAGCAGGGGGACGAGGTAATATCCGGAATCGTTGGTTTTCGCCTCGCGCGAAACGCCGGTGCCTTGCGAGGTGGCCTTCACGGTCGCGCCCGACACCACCGCACCCGCTTTGTCAGAAACTGTGCCTGAAAAACTGCCATTGGCTTGACCGTACAGCAGCGGACAAACCGAAATAGCAAGAGAAAAAACTGCAACAAACAGCACCCTCTTATTCAACATTACGACCTCTTTTCGGCGGCCCCACACCGAATGACGAAGTGGCTTTCCGTCTTGTATTGACACTGGTAGGTATTTGGACCGTAGATCGGCCTTATAAATTGCCGCTCCTTCCTAAGTCAAGACTTTTCGGTGGTAGACACGTCCCGTGATCCAGTTGATTTCCCTTTTTGCATAGCTCCCTGAGGGAGAGTTTAGCGGTTCTCCTGAAGGCCTCGAGACGTCCACTCTTCATCAAAACGCGCGCGATCGTAGAAAGATTTTTGCGTCC
Source organism: uncultured Acidobacteriaceae bacterium (assembly GCA_963763285.1). Taxonomy (GTDB): domain Bacteria; phylum Acidobacteriota; class Terriglobia; order Terriglobales; family Acidobacteriaceae; genus Sulfotelmatobacter. Next base: position 32,563 of record CAVXOK010000010.1, read on the forward strand.
CGATTCCTGTCGTAGAAAGTCCGGCATACAGATTGGCGCGCCTCACCGCCTCTTGTTCCGGTACTCCTTCTGCCAGGAACACCGCAAAACTCCCGATGAACGCATCGCCCGCGCCAGTGCTGTCGATGCTTTTCACGACATACGGGGGCGCGTGCTCGCTGACACCACGGCCCGCGAGCAGGGATCCGTTGGCTCCCAGCGTGACGATGACGCGGCGAATTCCGCCCGCCAGCAACTCTCTCCGCGCACTTCTTCGCGTCTTCGACATTCCGCACCGCCATCCCCGTGATCGTCTCCGCTTCACTCTCGTTCGGGACGAAATAATCAAGGTCAACCAGAGGATGAATGTCGATGGGCTGACCCGGTGCTGGATTCAGAATGCATCGAATCCCATGCCTGCGCGCAAACCCGATCGCGTAGTAGACAGTTTCCAGCGGGATCTCAAACTGGAGAACAATACAATCGGCAGCTTTCAAGGTCTCGGCCGCGGAATCAACGTCCGCCGGCTTTAGCGCGTCATTGGCTCCCTTCACAACCAGAATCCGGTTTTGCCCGTTCGGCTCGACGAAAATCGGTGCAACGCCGCTGGACAATCCCTCAACCTGCTTCACGTGGGTTGTGTCGATGCCAAGCTTCTTGAAATTCTCGATGGTAGCCGGACCGAACAGGTCACTCCCAACTCGCGCCACCATGAAAACATCCGCGCCACAAAGACGAGCCGCGACCGCCTGATTTGCGCCCTTCCCTCCGAATCCAAGATCGAACTTCTGCCCGAAAATTGTTTCTCCCGGTTTCGGGAACCGATCGGTGAATGTCGTCAAATCAACGTTGGCACTTCCAACCACCGCGATGCGAGGGCGCCGAGGCATGTTTCTCCTGAGAGAACCTGAGAACGCCGAGTCTATTTGCCGATTCCGAAAGTGTCAAACGCAGCCCGTCTCACGTACGCTCCAGTAACTCTTCTTCGAGAGCACTGACAGACTCGCGGGATTTCCGGTTGCAATTTTCTGCTATAGTTGCGTTCCTCGGAGGTCGCGTCCCATGCCCCGAACCGTGCGCTGTGCCTTGATTCAAGCCAGTAATGCGCTCAGCACCGAGCGCCCCCTCGCTCAGATCCGAAAGGCGATGATCGACAAGCATTTGAAACTGATCGAACAGGCTGCCCGAAAAAAAACGCAAATCCTCTGCCTGCAGGAACTTTTCTACGGTCCTTATTTTTGCGCGGAACAGAATGCCCGCTGGTATGAACTGACCGAACGCGTGCCGGATGGCCCGACCGTGCGCATGATGCAAAAGCTGGCCGCCAAACATCGCATGGTGATTGTCGTTCCGGTTTACGAGGAGCAGATGCCCGGCATGTACTTCAACACAGCCGCCGTGATCGATGCCGACGGCCGCTATCTGGGCAAATACCGCAAGCACCACATTCCACACTGTCATCCCGGCTTCTGGGAGAAGTTTTATTTCACTCCCGGCGATCTGGGGTACCCGGTCTTTGAGACAAAATACGCGCGGGTTGGAGTCTACATTTGCTACGACCGCCATTTCCCGGAGGGCGCGCGCATTCTCGGATTGAACGGCGCGGAGATCGTGTTCAATCCTTCCGCGACAGTCGCCGGTCTCTCGGAATATCTATGGGAACTCGAGCAGCCCGCGCATGCCGTCGCCAACGGCTACTTTGTAGGCGCCATCAACCGCGTAGGGGTCGAAAAGCCCTGGAGTATCGGGGAGTTTTACGGCAAGAGTTATTTCTGCAATCCCCGCGGCAAAATTATCGCCCAGGCCAGTCGCGACAAAGACGAGGTAGTGGTAGCTGATCTCGACCTTGACATGATCGCCGAAGTCCGTAAAGTGTGGCAGTTCTTCCGCGACCGACGGCCGGAAAGCTACGGCCCGATCACCGCGCAAACTGGTGAGGCCGCAGCCGCAGACTGAAAGGCAAGCGTCGCAAACTCGAACCCATGACCACGCTCCCTACCTCCTCATCCTCGATCCCGAATCGAATCCAGTCCTCTCTACAATCCCGACCTCGCGCCCGCCCAAGCCGACCGCCGCCATTGGGGCACGTATAACTTCGCCGCGCTCTGGATTTCGATGTCGGTCAACATTCTCACCTACATGCTGGCCGCAAGCCTGATTCAGGGTGGGATGAACTGGAAGCAGGCGGTGATGACAATTTTTATCGGCAACGTCATCGTGCTGGTCCCGATGCTGCTGAACTCTCATCCCGGAGCCAAGTACGGAGTCCCGTTCCCGGTGCTGGCTCGCGCTTCATTTGGAGTGCTGGGCGCGAACGTAGCCGCGGTTCTGCGCGCTCTGGTAGCGTGCGGATGGTTCGGCATCCAGACCTGGATCGGCGGCGAAGCGATCAGCACCTTGCTCGCCACGCTAGCTCCCGGCTGGAGGAATTTTCCCTACGCCACGGCCATTTGCTTTCTGCTGTTCTGGCTGATCAATCTCGCCGTCATTCTCATGGGAATCGAATACATCCGGATTCTGCAGGGCATCAGCGCACCGGTGTTACTAGGAGTTGGGCTATTACTTTTGGCGTGGGCTTATCGCAGCGCGGGCGGCTTTGGTCCTATGTTGGCCTCGCCGTCGCGCTTCAGCAACTTTCCCGACTTCCTGAAATTTCTGGTTCCAGCGTTGAACGGCACGGTCGGCTTCTGGGCGACCGTCTCGCTGAATATCCCCGACTTCACCCGCTTCGCCCGCAATCAGCGGGAACAAGTCATCGGCCAGGCCCTCGCCCTGCCGACCACGATGACCCTTTATGCTTTCATCGGAATCGCGGTGACTTCGGCGACGGTCGTGATTTACGGAACGGCAATCTCTGATCCCGTACAACTGCTCAGCCGCTTTCATTCTCCCGTGGCTGTGATCATCTCGTTGGTCGCGATTCTGCTGGCGACGCTGAATGTCAACATCGGAGCCAACGTCGTATCGCCGGCCAACGACTTCTCCAATCTGTGGCCTCGGCGAATCAGTTTCCGCACCGGCGGTGTGATCACTTGCTTCATGGGCATCGCTCTGATGCCGTGGAAGCTCCTCGCCGATTACAAAACCTTCATCCTCGGCTGGCTAGGCGGCTACGCTGCCTTTCTCGGGCCAGTCGCCGGCATTATGATCTGCGACTATTTCGTCGTTCGACGGTGCGTTCTGCAAGTAGATGACCTTTATCTTCGCGGTGGGATCTACGAATATTCGAAGGGGTTTAACTGGCGCGCAGTGATCGCGCTCGCGCTCGGAGCCGGAACCGCGCTGATCGGCTTGGCAGTCTCGTCCGTGCGCGTCCTTTATGACTATTCTTGGTTCGTAGGCTTTGCGGTTTCCTTCGCGGTCTATTATGCGGCGATGAGATTCGGGCGCCCCGCTGTGCTTTCGCCGATGCCGGCCTCGTAGCTTCAGCGCTTCGTCTCCACGGTTTCCTGGAACGCGGGCAGAACATCGCGCTGGTAGATATCCAGCGTCTGTTCCTCATCTCCACACATCAGATACAAATTGAACTGCGTAACCCCCACACTGGCCAACTTACGCAGTTTCTCGTGATGAGCCTGAACCGGCCCGACTAAACAAAAGCGATCGACTACCTCGTCAGAAACAAAATTCGCGTTGTCACTTTCCACCACGCAGTGATGCTGATAGTCATAGCTCCCTCGGTCCTGCACATACGACGTCAGCGCTGCTGGCAGATCTTGCGGTTTGTACTGCCGGATGAGGTCCATCACGTGGTTCGAAACCAGCGCCGGAAACCAACGCACATGTTCCCGCGCCACAGCCAAGTCATCAGAAACCCAAACCGGAGCCGCCGACATCACTTCGATCTCGTCGGGGTCGCGGTCCGCCATGCGCGCGCCCTCTTTCACGAAGCCCAGGCACCAGGAAATCAAATCAGGATCCGCAAACTGAAGAATGATCCCGTCGGCCACCCGCCCTGCCATGTGCAGCACCTTGGGACCGTATCCCGCGATCCAGACTCGCGGAGAAACCGTGGCCCAAGTCAAGCGCGTCGGTTGTCCTTCGTACTCAATTTCGCGTCCGGCCGTGAGGTCACGAAAAACTTTTACCGCGGCTTCCAGCTGTGACCAACTGACCGGCTTCTTGCCGAGCACACGTCTCGAGCTGTCTCCGCGTCCAATGCCCAATTCCATCCTTCCATTTGAAATCAGATTCAGCGTGGCGAACAGGCTGGCCGTCACCGTGAGATCGCGAACCGCGGGATTCGTCACACAGGTGCCAAAGTGCATCCGCTGCGTGTTGGCGGCCATCAATGCGAGCAAAGGATACGGCTCCTTCCACAAAACGTGGGAATCGAAAATCCACCCGTACTGGAAACCGGCAGCTTCCGCCTGACGCGTCAATCCGACAATGCGTTCAACCGAGATGTCTGGCTTTAACGTAATACCAAACTGCATGGCGGGACCTCTTTCATTACTCAACAAATACGTGGGCCTGAAGTGCGGCAGTTTAGCATAGAATTCCTCCTTGATCTCGATCGCGCGTGGAGGGATGGATGGGTTTTGACACGATCATCGGCAACGGATCCGTGGTCACTGCAACGGATACCTACGTGGCGGACGTTGCCATCACCGATGGCAAAATTGCGGCCATCGGCAAAGACCTTCCCCGCCAGAATGTCACGAAGATTCTGGAAGCTTCGGGAAAATATGTTTTCCCCGGCGGCATCGATGTTCACACGCATCTCGATATGCCGTTCGGCGGCACCACCAGCGCCGACGATTTTGAAACCGGCACGCGCGCCGCGGCATTCGGAGGAACCACCACGCTGATCGACTTCGCCATCCAGTACAAAGGCCAGCCGCTGCGCAAAGCCTTCGACACCTGGATGGACAAAGCTTCAAAGAAGGCAGTCTGCGACTATGCTTTTCACTGCATCGTCACCGATATCAGCGACGGCCAACTTCAGCAGATGAATGCCCTGGTCGACGAAGGCGTGACCAGCTTCAAACTTTTCATGGCCTATCCCGGCGTCTTCATGCTCGATGACGCCAGCATTTTCCGCGCGCTGCAAACCACTGCGAAAAACGGCGGACTCATCTGCATGCACGCCGAAAACGGAAGCGCCATCGACGTCATCGTGCAACAAGCGCTGGCAGAAGGGAAGAAGGCGCCGAAGTATCACGCCCTGACCCGCCCCACCACCGCCGAAGCTGAGGCCGTGTCCCGCGCGATTGCTTTAGCGGAAATGGCAGGCGCGCCGATCTACATCGTGCATCTGAGCTGCCATGAAGCTCTCGAGAAAGTGCGCGAAGCGCGCGACCGCGGGCTTCCCGTCTACGCCGAAACCTGCCCGCAGTACTTGTATCTATCAATCGAAAACTTCGACGTCCCTGATTTCGAAGGCGCGAAGTATGTCTTCACGCCGCCGCTGCGCGAAAAATGGCATCAGGAAAAACTCTGGGCGGGCCTGAAGCGTGATCATCTGCAGGTCGTCTCCACCGATCATTGTCCATTCTGTTTCAAAGAGCAGAAAGAACTCGGCCGCGACGATTTCACCAAGATTCCGAACGGTGGCCCGGGCATTGAGCATCGCATGAGCCTGATTTACTCCGGCGGCGTTGCCCAGGGACGTTTCAGTGTGAATCGATTCGTCGAACTCGTCTCCACAACTCCGGCAAAACTCTTTGGCCTGTATCCGCGCAAGGGAACGATCGCGGTTGGCAGCGACGCCGATCTCGTGATCTTCGATCCCAAGCGCAAACACACCATCAGCGCCAAGACTCACCACATGCGAGTGGATTACTCGATGTTCGAAGGCATCCAGGTAACCGGCATGCCCGACGTCGTTCTTTCCCGAGGCCGCGTGGTCGTGGAAGGAGACAAGTTTCTCGGCCGTGCCGGGCAAGGCGAGTTTCTCCGGCGCTCAACTTACTCACAAGTTAACGCCTAGTTCGCCAGAATCAGAAGTTGATGTCTGCCTCGCGCTTGTGGCGTGAATAAATCAGGAGTACAGTTACACACTTTCCGTCCTGACACGCATTAAGGAGAGCCAATGTTCACCCCTTCGAGTCTGAGCATTGCGCTGCTGATGATGATCACCAGCGCCGTCTGCTGGGGTTCATGGGCCAACACCTACAAAGGCGTGAAGGGATATCGTTTCGAGCTTTTCTACTGGGACTATGCCGTCGGCATCTTTTTGGTTTCACTCGTGCTCGCCTTCACCATGGGCAGCACCGGACATGATTCCTCCAGTTTCCTGAACAATGTCCACGCGGCGGACAATTCGAACATCGTCAATGCGCTCATCGGAGGCGCGCTGTTCAACCTCGCCAATCTTTTGCTCGTAGCCGCGATTGACATGGCCGGACTGGCCGTCGCCTTTCCCATTTCAATTGGCATCGCGCTGGTGGTCGGAACGGTATTGAGTTATGCACTTCAACCGAAGGGAAATGCCATTTTTCTCGCTCTCGGCGTCGCGTGTGCGTTTATTGCCGTACTTTTGGATGGCAAGGCTTATGGCAGTCTCGCGTCCGCCGGACGTTCGGTCTCCAAGAAAAGTCTGGTCACATGCGTCGTGTCAGGGATTCTAATGGGCCTTTGGGCTCCCTTCATGACTCACGCCATGACTCGCGGCAACACGCTGGGACCCTACAGCGCCGCCGTGTTCCTGACCCTGGGAGCGTTGCTCTCCTGCTTCATCTGGAATATTTATTTCATGAAGCATCCGCTGGTAGGCGAGCCGGTAAGCTTCGCTGGATTTTTCAGCGGACCTGCCTCCGGGCATCTGCTGGGCCTTTTCGGTGGATTCATCTGGGGCATTGGCACCGTCTTCAATCTCGTGGCCGCGAGCTTCACCGGCGTTGCCATCTCTTACGCCATCGGCCAATCCGCTCCCATGGTCGCGGCGCTCTGGGGAGTTCTCGCGTGGAAGGAATTCGCGAACTCAGGACCTCGCGCCAAAGTCTATCTCGCCCTGATGTTCGTCTTCTATGGTCTGGCGATTTTCCTGGTCGCGCGCGCCAACGGCTAGAGCCTATTTTCCTCGGATCCGGCTCACAAACAGCTGCAAGAAACGGTCGGCATCCGAAGCCACGCAAACTCGCGCATTCGGTTTCAGATCGATGACGCCCTCGATCTCGTAGTGGTCTCCATGCAGGACATTGTTCTCGTTTGAGCCCATGCGGTTCGCCACGGTTTCTCCGCGAGTAAACTCACCTTTGGTTTCCACATCCACGTGCATTTCCTTGAGAGTGCCCAGAGTCGGATCCAGAGCAATCCCCACCGCCAGCGGGTCATACATCGCGGCCCCGCTGTATCCGCTCTTCTCGCTGCGGGTCAAATAGAAGTCGGCAATCTTGGCGATGAAGTCGCTCTCCGGTCCGTGCGACGACTGCAGTTCCGCGAGATATTTTCGCGTAATCAGCGTTCGCTCCCCCACATCGGAGCCGACCATCGTCACCATCCAGCCGGCATTGAAAACAATCTGCGCCGCTTCAGGATCGTTATAGATGTTAGCTTCCGCCGCTCCATTCACGTTCCCGCCAGAGATCGAACCGCCCATGATGACGATATCTTTGACCAGAAACGCAATCGAAGGATCTTTCGAAACCGCAAGCGCGATATTGGTCAGCGGCCCCACCGGAATCAGCGTGATCTCATGCGGATATTTGTGGACCATTTCGATGATGAGATCCGGACCAAACCGGGCATCAGCCTTGCATTTCGAAGGCGGCAACTCAACATCGGCCAGGCCATTCTTGCCGTGCCAGAACTGCGCGGTAATCAGCTTCTGATTCAGCGGATGTTGCGCTCCCCCGGCCACCACAACATCGCAGCGCCCCGCCAGCGAAACAATCTTCAGCGCATTCTCCAGTCCCTGTTGCGCCTCCACGTTGCCCGGCACCACCGTCAGCGCTTCCACCTTGAACTCCGGAGAATTCAAAGCCAGGATGATCGCCATGGCATCGTCAGTGCCGGGATCAGTGTCGATGATCACGCGCCGCGGCGTGACTTGCGCAAAAGCATTCGCCAGGAAAGTAACAACGAAGAAACAAATCAGGACGGATGTTAGCGCGGAGTTGCTTCACAGGAGGAAGTCCTTTCTCGAAAGTCGACGTGGTCTACAGCAGCATGCCCGCGATGGATGCCGACATCAGATTTGCCATCGTCCCCGCCAGCATCGCGCGAATCCCAAGCCGCGCCAGTTCGCTCTTCTTGTTCGGAGCAAGCGCCCCGATGCCGCCGATCTGGATTCCGATGGAGCTGAGATTCGCGAATCCGCAAAGCGCAAACGTGGCAATGGTGAATGAGCGCGGATCGAGCGCCGCTTTCATCGGTCCGAGCATGGAGAATGCCACCAGTTCATTCAAGCACCATGCGCGTGCCGAGCAGAGTTCCAATCACCCCGCAGTCACGCCAGGGAACACCAATCACCCAGGCAACCGGAGCGAACACCGCTCCGAAAATCTTTTCCAGACTCTCTGGAAACCAAGCCAGCCAGTGGTGAATCCCACCCATAATGCCGTCCGCTAGCGCGATCAGCGCCAGGAACGCGATCAGCATGGCAGCGATGTTCAAAGCCATATGCAGGCCGTCGGTCGTTCCCCGCGCGACCGCGCCCAGCAGATTTTCTTCTTTCTCGGTTTTCTCTTCGCTTCGGGCATCACCACCCGTCCGGCGGTCTTCGGCTCCTCGGTTTCGGGCACCAGCATCTTCGCCATCAGCAGCGTGCCGGGCGCGGTCATGATCACCGCGCTTAGCAGGTGTTTGGGTTCAATACCGAATGCGATGTAGGCCGCCATGATTCCGCCGGAGACGTGCGCCATGCCGCTGGTCATCACGGTCATCAGTTCCGAGCGAGTCAGATCCGGCAGAAACGGCCGGATGGTCACGGGCGCCTCCGTTTGCCCCATGAAAATGCTGGCCGCGATGTTCAGCGATTCCGCGCCACTGGCGCCCATCACCCGAGTCATGACCCAGGCGGCAATCTTGATGACGAACTGCATGACGCCGAAGTGATAGAGCACGGCGAAGAACGCGCAGATGAAAATAATGGTCGGCAGTACTTGAAACGCGAAATAGAAGCCGAAGTGGGAGCCTTGCTTCCCCAGGTCGCCGAAAACAAACTGCGAGCCGGCATAAGAATAGCTAAGCAATCGACTGACGGCGTCGCCAGCTTTCTGAAAAACCCGCTGCCCGGCGCCAATTCTCAACACACACACGGCAAAGGCAAACTGCAAGCCCAGACCCCACGCCACGGTTTTCAGTCGAATCGCGCGGCGATTGGTCGAAAAGGCATAGGCCAATCCCAGCATGGTCAAAAGGCCGAGGATTCCAGTGAACCGTCCCATTCAGTTTTTCTCTCCAGACGTCCTGATCACGCGATGGATCAACGGCCTTTTCTCGCGCGCGGGCGAATCGGCAATCTGATAACTCTCCTCCAGCAGTTGCCGGGCGCGCGCCGCGCGCGCTTCCGCATTGTAGTAGATCGTCGCCAGCGCCTCGCCTGCCGATACCGGATCCCCGACTTTTTTGTGCAGCACGATTCCTACCGCAGGATCCACCGAATCTTCTTTGCGTTCGCGCCCGCCGCCGAGAATCACGCACGCCGTGCCAACCTGTTCGCACTGTAGAGAAGCGAGATATCCGCTCTTCGGGCTAGAAACTATCATCGTATGCCGAGCCTGAGGCAGTTTTTTCGGATCGTCGATCGCCCGCGGATTTCCGCCCTGCAGTTCCACCATCTGACGAAATCGGTCGAAAGCCTTGCCAGAGGCAATCAGTTTCTCGCTCTGCTTTTTTCCCTCTGCGACCGTCTCAGCTACTCCGCCCAGATGTAGCATCCAACCCGCGAGCTCGAGACAGAGTTGCCGCAAATCTTCCGGTCCCTCGCCGCGCAGAATCTCCACCACTTCAACTACCTCCAGCGCATTCCCGATCATGCATCCTAACGGCTGATCCATATCCGTGATCAACGCCACCATCTCCTTGCCCATCCGCTCGCCGGTTTCAACCATGAGTTCGGCGAGAAAGACGGCGTCTTTCTCGCTCTTCATGAAAGCCCCGGAGCCGGTCTTCACATCGAGCACGAGCGCGTCAATGCCCTCCGCAAGTTTCTTGCTCATGATGGACGCGCAGATGAGATAAGGACTTTCCACCGTGCCAGTCACATCGCGCAGAGCGTAGAGCTTACGATCGGCCGGCGCAATCTCGGCCGTCTGTCCAATCATGGCGCAACCACAGGCATCGAGCACGCGCCGAAATTGTGCCACCGTAAGACTCACATTGAAGCCGGGGATAGCCTCCAGCTTGTCCAGTGTGCCGCCCGTATGTCCCAGCCCGCGGCCGCTGATCATGGGCACGGCGACGCCTGCGGCGGCGGCTAACGGCGCCAGTACGAGAGACGTCTTGTCGCCCACGCCACCCGTCGAGTGCTTGTCGACTTTCTTTGCAGAAAGCGAAGAGAGATCGAGCACTTCGCCCGAGCGCAACATTGCATCGGTCAGCGCAGCGGTCTCGCCACGCGTCATGCCACGCAGCACAACCGCCATCAGCCAGGCTGAGACTTGATAATCAGGAATATCCTCGCGAGTGTACGCATTCACCAGGGACTCGATTTCGCATCGAGACAATTCCCCGCCATCGCGCTTCTTGCGAATCACATCGATGGCACGAAAAGTCTGCGCTGCGGCTGGCGTCGGATTCACTGGAGGCGGAACCCCTCCGGAAGCAGTTCAGTGATGTGCGCTTGTTTGGGCCCGTCGGCCCCTTGAAAAAAAATCGTCGCATCGGGGCCGAATTCGTAAATGACCTGGCGGCATGCGCCGCACGGCGAGCACGGCACTCCCTGGTCGTTGACGACAGAAACCGCGCGGATTTCAATCCTGGGTCCAAGCTGCGCCACCGCCGAAAAAATCGCCGTGCGCTCGGCGCAGTTAGTCATGCCATAGGACGCGTTCTCCACATTGCAACCAGAAAAGATTTTTCCATTCGAGAGCAGGATGGCGGCTCCCACCCGGAACTTCGAGTAGGGCGCATGCGCATTCTTCATTACTTTCTTCGCAGCCCGTACCAGTCTTGCCCGGACGTCGGCCCGCACCATCTTCTTGCGCATAGGGAAAGATCTTTACGCGAAACGGCAAAATCGAGGGCCATTGTAAACCCTCGCCTAATAATTCATCGCTTTTTCTTGGCGGCGTCGAACCGGGCCACGGATCGCCATAAAGGCGTCTTACGTTGTAAGCTCGCGTTGTAGGATTTCCTGCCGTACAATTACAGCGCGCCGAAGTTATTCGTGGCTGCCTTCCCCGGCCGCGAAGTGAGGCGATTTCCCGTGCCAGTAGATCAAAACCACCCCGGGCCAGCTCGCGGAATGATAGCGCAAGGTGTTCTCCAGTCTCGCGCCCCCTTCGCGCTTCTTGCCGGACGTCCGCTCCAGCCAAACTCCGGAATACCTCTCGACCTGACTTGGATCCAGGAAGTTCGTGTGAACACCAGCGCAGTGGAACGCCGCGCCCAGAGCCATGTAGCGCGGAGAACGGTGAAAAAGGAGTGGCAGGCGGCCTGGCTTCTGCGCGCTATCTCGTGCATGGATCTGACCACCCTTTCCGGCGATGACACCGACGACCGCGTTCGCCGGCTCTGCGCCAAAGCGCGGCAACCGGTGCAGCAGGATCTCGTGCACAAGCTGGGAGTCGAAGAACTAGACCTGAAAGTCGCTGCAGTCTGCGTGTATCACGTGTTCGTTGAAACCGCCCTTCACGCCCTGGAAGGAAGTGGCATTCGCGTTGCCGCGGTTTCCACTGGCTTCCCCGCCGGCCTGTCGCCGCTCGCCGAGCGGGTTGCAGAGATTCGTCGTTCGGTCGAAGCGGGCGCGCACGAGATTGACGTGGTGATCACTCGCGCCCTCGTCTTTGGCGCACGCTGGCAGGCGCTCTATGACGAAATTGCGGCCTTCAAACAAGCCTGCGGCCCCGCTCACATGAAGGTCATCCTCGCCAGTGGCGATCTGCTCACGTTACGAAACGTGGCGCGCGCCAGTGTCGTCGCCATGATGGCGGGTGCCGACTTCATCAAGACCTCAACCGGCAAGGAACCGACCAACGCCACGCTGCCGGTAGGTTTGGTGATGACCCGTGCCATCCGCGAATATGCCCAGCAAACCGGAATGGCCGTGGGTTTCAAAGCGGCAGGTGGAATTCGTACAGCCAAGCAGTCGACTGACTGGCTGGCCATGATGAAAGAAGAACTCGGGCAATCTTGGATGCACGCCGAACTCTTTCGTTTTGGTGCGAGCGGTTTGTTAGGCGATATTGAGCGGCAACTGGAGCACCACGCGACCGGGCGTTATTCGGCGGAGTATCGTCATCCCATAGCGTAGTTGCAGACCTGCTTGTCAGGCGATGAAGGAATCGAGCAACGGATATGAGTATCGCTGAAAAATTCGTGACGATGGAGTACGGCCCCGCTCCGGAAGATCCGAAAGAAGCACAAGCCTGGCTCGATCGCCACGGCCATCGCTTCGAACACTTCATCAACGGCGCATGGCAAGCGCCGGCCGCTGGAGAATATTTCGATACAGTCGATCCTTCCAACGGAGAAAAGCTGGCTTCCGTTGCCCAAGGTTCACCGGCGGACATCGACGCCGCTGTGAGAGCAGCGCGCGCGGCGTTTCCAAAGTGGCATGCGCTCACTCCGCATGTCCGCGCGCGTTACCTCTACGCCTTGGCGCGATTGGTGCAGAAACATTCGCGCCTTCTCGCCGTTCTGGAGACCATGGACAACGGCAAGCCCATCCGCGAAAGTCGTGACATCGACATTCCGCTCGTAGCGCGTCACTTCTACCATCACGCCGGCTGGGCCCAACTTCTCGGGCAGGAATTCCCTGAGCACGAGCCCTGCGGCGTCGTAGGGCAGATCATCCCGTGGAATTTTCCTCTGCTGATGGCGGCCTGGAAGATCGCTCCCGCTCTGGCTACTGGAAACACTGTAGTGTTGAAGCCCGCCGAATTTACTCCTCTGACCGCGATCGCCTTCGCGGAACTTTGTCAAGAAGTCGGATTGCCCCCCGGAGTCGTCAACATCGTCAACGGAGACAGCTCGACTGGCGAGGCGTTAGTGAAACATCTCGACGTCGACAAAATTGCGTTCACCGGGTCGACCGAAGTCGGGCGCGCAATTCGCAGTGCCACCTCGGCAACTCCCAAACGTCTTTCGCTCGAGCTGGGAGGAAAATCCCCATTCATCATCTTCGACGACGCTGACCTGGATAGCGCAGTCGAGGGATTAGTTGACGGAATCTGGTTCAACCAGGGCCAGGTCTGCTGCGCGGGCTCGCGCTTGTTAATGCAGGAAAGCATTGCCGAGAATTTGATCGCCAAGATTCGCGACCGCATGAGCAGCCTGCGCGTCGGTCTGCCGCTGGACAAAGCAATCGACATTGGCGCGATCGTCGCGCGCGTCCAACTCGACCGCATTCAGCAGATGGTCAGTCAAGGGATTGCGGAAGGCGCAACCTGCTGGCAGCCGCAAGTCGCGTTGCCTGCGCGTGGCTTTTATTATCCGCCCACACTCCTGAGCAATGTGCATCCCACATCCATCGTCGCGCAGCAGGAGATTTTCGGTCCCGTTCTGGCGGCAATGACATTTCGCACTCCAAGAGAAGCGGTCGAACTGGCCAATAACACGGTATACGGGCTGGCAGCCTGCGTTTGGAGCGAGAACATCAACGTGGCGTTGCATGTCGCGGCACAACTGAAAGCCGGCGTGGTCTGGGTAAACTGCACCAACCTCTTCGACGCTTCCTGCGGCTTCGGAGGCTATCGAGAAAGCGGATACGGCCGCGAAGGCGGCCGCGAAGGCCTGCTCGAATATCTGCAACCGACGTGGTTCAAGAACGCTCCCAAACTTCCCGCCGCCCGCCCAACCGCAGTCCCGCAGGCAACAGAAGAGCAAGCATCCGGCGCTCCCGCCATCGATCGCACCGTCAAGCTCTACATCGGCGGGAAGCAGGCGCGGCCGGATTCAGGCTATAGCATGGAAGTTCGTTCACCCGATGGACTTCTGTTAGGCGAAGCCTCGCTCGGCAACCGCAAAGACATTCGCAACGCAGTCGAGGCTGCCCGCAAAGCGGAAGCGTGGGCAAAAGTAACCGCGCACAATCGCGCGCAGGTTCTTTACTACTGCGCCGAAAACCTCTCCCAGCGTCGTGACGAAATTATCCGCAGACTCACAGCAATCGTCGGCGCAAAACAAGCCGCAGCCGAACTCGATCTCAGCATCGAGCGCATTTTCTCCTACGCGGCCTGGGCCGACAAGTTTGATGGAGCCGTGCACAATCCTCCGTTCCGCAATATCGCGATCGCCATGAACGAGTCGGTGGGAACTATGGGCATCATCTGTCCCATGGAGGCTCCACTGCTGGGCTTCCTTTCTCTAGTCCTGCCCGCTATCGCAGTGGGCAACACCGTGATCGCAGTTCCATCGGAGGCTTACCCGCTCATCACCGCCGATCTCTATCAACTCTTTGACACCAGCGATCTACCCGGCGGCGTGGTGAACATCGTCACCGGCTACACGTCGCAGCTTCTGAAAACTCTCGCCGAGCACGATGACGTCGATGCGATCTGGTCCTTCGGTGACGAAGCCAACGCGGCCGCCGCCAAAGCTATGTCGGTGGGCAATCTAAAACAGGTCTGGACAAATGAGGGCCGAGCCATCGACTGGTTCGATCCAAAGCTCGCTGAAGGACGCTGGTTTCTCGAACACGCCACTCAGGTGAAGAATATCTGGGTTCCATACGGCGAATGATCTGCGGCGGAATGATCTACCGAGAATGACCTGGCGAGAATAAGCTCGAATCGGAATTGCTTTTGTCCCGTCCCCGGACTAGCATACTTTCGTCGTTCTTCTCCGCTTGGCATCTTTGGCATCACGTCATGCCATTCATGTTCGATCCACGTGCTTGATCTAAGGAGGATATATGGGCATCGCAGTGTCACCGCAAATTCATCCGCAGGTCGCGGAGTTCATCGAAAAGCCGCGCAAAATGTTGATCAATGGCCAGTGGGTAAGCTCCATCTCTGGCAAGACTTTCCCTAGCTACAATCCTTCCACCGGCGAAGTTTTGGCGCAGGTGGCAGAAGGCGATCGTGACGATATTGAGCAGGCTGTGAAAGCGGCGCGAAAAGCCTTCGACCATGGCCCCTGGCGCCGGTTGACCGCATCCGAACGCGGACGCCTCATCTGGAAGCTCGCCGATTTATTGGAACAGCACACCGAAGAGTTCGCCTACATCGAAAGCCTCGATAACGGCAAGCCCCTCACCATCGCGAGAGCCGCTGATGTTCCGCTGGCCGTCGACTTGTTCCGCTATATGGCAGGTTGGACCACGAAGATTGAAGGCAACACGATTCCAATCTCGGTTCCATACACGCCGGGAGCAAAGTATCTTGCCTACACGCAGCGCGAGCCGGTCGGAGTTGCAGGGCAAATCATTCCCTGGAATTTTCCCCTGCTGATGGCCGCGTGGAAGCTCGGTCCGGCGTTGGCGTGCGGCTGCACCGTCATCTTGAAGCCGGCAGAGCAAACGCCGCTTTCGGCCTTGCGTCTCGGCGAGTTGATCATGGAAGCTGGCTTCCCCGAGGGCGTCGTGAACATCGTCCCGGGCTATGGCGAGACCGCAGGCGCCGCGCTGGCCGCTCATCCCGACGTAGACAAAATAGCTTTCACCGGTTCCACTGAAGTTGGAAAGCTGATCGTGCATGCCGCCACAGGCAACCTCAAGAGGGTCTCGCTCGAACTTGGCGGCAAGTCTCCCAACGTCGTGTTCAAGGACGCTGATCTCGACACCGCGATCCCTGGAGCCGCGAGTGCGATCTTCTTCAATCACGGCCAGTGTTGCTGCGCCGGATCGCGTCTCTACGTCGAGAAGTCGATCTTCGACCGAGTCGTGGAAGGTGTCGCCGACCACGCGAAGAAGATCAATGTCGGCTCGGGCCTCGATCCTGAAACCAGCATGGGACCGCTCGTCTCCGAGGAACAGTTGAACCGCGTCTGCGGTTATCTGGAGGCCGGCTTCGCGGAAGGCGCCACTGCCATCTCCGGCGGTCATAGAAAAGGCGACAAAGGTTATTTCGTGGAGCCTACCGTTCTCGTGAACACTCGCGAAGACATGAAGGTGGTGCGTGAAGAGATTTTTGGGCCGGTAGTAACGGCGATGCCGTTCGACGATCCCGAAGATATCCTTCCGCGTGCCAACAACAGCGAATATGGCCTGGCTGCTGCCGTCTGGACTCGCGATATCAGCAAGGCCCACCGTACCGCCGACCTTCTGCGCGCCGGCACCGTGTGGATCAACTGCTACAACATTTTCGACGCGGCTCTGCCCTTCGGCGGATACAAACAATCCGGATGGGGCCGCGAAATGGGCCACGATGTTCTGAACAATTACACCCAGACCAAGGCGATCTGCACCAAATTGGCTTAAGCTCATCCTCAACAAATAAATAAGGACGGCGGGGTTCACCGCCGTCCTTGTCTTTTATCCCAAAGCGCGCGATGTCCCGCGCCGTTCTACCGTTCCATCAGCAGAACCTTCTCCGCATCGTCAACCTCTGTCAACTTCACCTCGATCACCTCGTTCATGGTGGTCTGAACATTGCGGCCAACGAAGCTGGCCTCGACCGGTATTTCCCGATGTCCACGGTCGATCAGCACGCACAGCTGCACCCGTCGAGGTCTGCCGTGCGAGAACAGCGCGTCCAGCGCGGCCCGCGTCGTGCGTCCGGTGAAGAGAACATCGTCGACCAGAACAATATTTTTGTCCTCAATCGAGAAGCCGATTTCTTTTTCCTGCACTACCGGTTTCGGTCCCAGCGTTGAAAGATCGTCGCGATAGAAAGTGATATCCAACGTGCCGACCGGAACTTTGGCATTCTCGATGCGCGTAATGATCTTGCCCAGCCGTTCGGCGATTGGGACGCCCCGGCGGCGAATCCCAACCAACCCCAAACCCTCGACCCCGCCGTTTTTCTCGACGATCTCATACGCCAGGCGGACCAGCGTGCGCTCGATTTCTGATGCCGACATAAGTTGCGCCTTCTGGCGCAGACCGGTTTTTCGGGAAGGGGCTTTCGCATTCATCGTCGAATACCTCGTAAAATCTCGCTGCCTGCGTTACCTGCCGCCCGCTGGCATTATGGGCGGCTTCTCACTGTATTCAACGCAGACCCAGGAGGTCAAGCGGCCGGGAAGCGTTTGGACCATCACCGGCAGGTGGCAACTATTTGGGTTCAGACTCTACGCAATTTTTTTGGATAAGAAGGAAACAGCTAGTGAGGAGCTAGACGTCGCGCCGTTCGCCCGACATCGCATCCTCCGCCACTGCGCGGGTTCGACTCTCCGGGTTTTGCACTCTCACAATACGCGTCAGAACGCTGTTATCATTCCGCAGCGTCTCGAGCGTGATCGCTTGCGGAGTCGCCGCTGCGCCTTCCCCCGGCAGAATTCCTACGCCCTGATTCCGTCCCCCGGCCTTTGCCCGGTACAGCGCGGTGTCCGCGAGTTCGATCATTTCTTCCGCGCAAACCGCGTCATATGCATGCCGACTCCAGGGGAAGGGAGCCCATCCCACCGAGCAGGTCTTCCGCACTCGAACCCCGTGGCCAAGATCAAATGCTTCTGATGCCACAATTTCCAAAACTCGTTCGCAGAACGCAGGTGTACCGGAAGGATCGGCTGACCGCGACATGATGAGGAATTCTTCGCCTCCCCAACGAACCAGCACATCCGATTTCCGCACCACCCGGCTCAGGCGCTCCGCCACTCGCTGCAGCAAGCGATCGCCTGCCGGATGACCGTGAAGGTCATTCACTTCCTTGAAGAAGTCCATATCCACCATGATGAAGATCAGATCGCGGTGATCCAGTTTGCGAATGTCGCTACCACGCGCCCTTTCATAATTTCGCAGAACCTGCCCCGCTTCCGCCGTAAGAATTTCTTCCAGATAGCGCCGGTTCCACACTCCGGTCAACGGATCGGTAAAGGAGATTTCCTGAAGCTCAAGATTCTTTCGTTGCAGTTCCAGGCTATGCCACCGCAGCGACTGTTCCTTGCTCTCCAACTCGTCCTTCAGCTTGCAAGTCTCATCCAGATTCTCCCGCGACAAACGCAGTAGGTGGAGCAGTTCGCGGTCCATACAGTGCTGCTTAACGAACACCAGCGCACCCATGAAGACCATCGCCGCCACCGTCAAGAACAGCCTGTAAGAGCGCACCCGCGCGGGCGCCCCTCCCCCGAACTCTGCCCAAGCCACCATCAGTGGGGTGGAGAAGACAGCGATCATCGCAAGTCGCGCCGTCCACATACTGTGGCTGTGCCGCGGTTCTTGTTCAGTAGGCCCGTCCGACGAAGCTCCACGTGCGATGAATCCTACCGATGCAAACCACGCCATAGCAGCCACCAGCGGAACATCGTAAAGACTGCCGGTGTAGTACAAGTGATAGTCAATCGCCACCCCGGCGAGAATGGAGCCAACACTGTAAAAGAAAGCCGCTATAAAAAGCTGCCGGTAGATCAGCCGCCACGACCCGTGGCTGCGCCTCCAGACCAGGCCTACGCCCACTATCAGAACGATCTGCTCGCATGCGTAAAGCACGTCGAAGCTGTGGCCGTACACTGCTTCGTTCGGCGAAACGTACTGCCAGGGGATCACGATAAACAAGATAAAGATAAAGCCACCACGTGAGCAGCAGGAAAAAGTCGAGCGACACCAGCCGCAGAGAATGATCATTCCTCTGAATGTGCGGTTGCACCACCAGGGCCGCCATCATAGGAACCACGTGGAGGAACAAGACCACGTCTCCCACAAACGGGTTTGGCACCTCTTGCCGCAGAAAGACTTCAAAGTAAGTCCACAGCACCTGCGTGCAGAGCCACATCCCGCAGCCCAGCGCCATGAGCAGCCAGAAAAGCTTGGCCTTCTTATAGCTGGTTTTGAGGTTCGAGAGGATGGAGAGCGTTGCGCAGAAAAGCAAAACAGCCTGCGTCAGATCGCCGAACGCGGTCAGCCCAGTACTGCGCGGCGCCAGCACAGACACGAGTACGTGAACGCACACCACTGCGCACACGATTCCCGTCCACCTGCCGGGTTTTCGCACAGGAATGAGCCCACGGTAAGAGTGTATGGTGCGTCTGGGAGGTGTGTGTGTTACCGAAGTAATCGCACAAGACGTCCGACCGTGCCCGGCCACTCACGCGATCGCGGCTGCGAATCGCCGGACAAAGCGGAAAACATCGTGATAAGAGTTGTAAAGCGGCACAGGTGCAACCCGGTAGGTATCCGGCTCCCGCCAGTCCCCAACGACGCCTTCCCTTGCCAGCCGTTCGCACAATGCCCGCCCCTTCCGATGGAATTCGAATCGAGATTTGTGCGCCCCGCCGGTCCGGCTCAATCGGCGTGATGATGGAGAATTTCTGCGACACCTTCTGCTTTAGAAGAAGCTCGGCTAAGAGAAATTCCAGATAGCCGGTCAGCGAGACGCTCTTGGCCCGCAAACGCCCCATCCCAGCTTCGTAAAAAATACACATCGAGGCCCGCAGCACCGCCAGGCTCACAATCGACGGATTGCTCAACTGCCATCCCTCGGCGCCCGCCATCGCCCGAAAGTCAGGCCCCATCTCGAACCGCGATGGCTCGTCATGGCCCCACCAGCCCGCAAAGCGAGGTAGATCCCAGGCGCGAGCATGCCGCTCATGAACAAAACAGCCAGCCACACATCCCGGCCCGCCATTCAGATATTTATAGCTGCACCACACCGCAAAATCCGGACCCCACTCGTGGAGCTTCAGCGGCAGATTGCCGGCGGCATGCGCCAGATCGAAACCCACCACGCACCCGCGCGCCTGCCGAATCTGCGTGATGCCCTCCATATCAAATGCCTGACCAGTCTGGTAATTGACTCCGCCCAGCAGAATCAGAGCGATGGTATCCCCCTCGCGCTCGATCAACTCCTCAATGTCTTCATCGCGAAGGCAGGACTCGCCCGCTCGCGGAGTCAACTCGATAAGCGAAGTCGCAGGATCGAAACCATGAAAACTGATCTGCGATTTCACCGCATACTGGTCCGACGGAAACGCCCCGCGCTCCACAACAATTTTGTGTCTCTCCTGCGTCGGACGGTAAAACGACACCATCATCAGATGAAGGTTTACGGTAAGCGAGTTCATCACCACAACTTCGTGTGGCTTGGCTCCGACCAATTCTGCTGTCTGCTCCGCGAGCAGCCTGTGGTAAGGCATCCACGGATTCTTCGCGCTGAAAGTGACCCTCTACGCCAAGCCGCGCCCACTCTTTCAGTTCCTGCTCAACGTAAGCTGCCGCGGTCTTCGGCTGCAGCCCGAGCGAGTGACCGCTCAGATAAACGCAATCTCCCGCTCGTCTTCGGAAACAAAAAGCGCCCGCGGAAATCTTTCAGCTGATCGCGTTCATCCATCGCAATCGCGAAATCCTCGCCCGGTAGAAATGGGACGTCGGTCACGGTCGCAGCTCCAGGGGAGTGAGATCGCGCCGAATCAGTTGGTCCGCTTTGTCCCAGTCAAGATCCTCGACCCGATCAATGGATTCACACAGTTCCGCCAGTATTCGGTCCTGAACCCCGCCTCGATTCAGTGCCACGGAGTACGGAATGCGATGAAAAGTCACCATCGCATACTTCGGCACGAAGAGCTGAGGATATTTTGCTTCCAGCGCCAGCTCCACCTTCTTTCGAAACAAAAACCGCGAGTCCGCAACCCGATCTCTCATCTCAGTAAAATTCTCAATCGCCATGTCCGCGATGGCATCGGTATTGACCTTGCGCTGCTTTTCAAACTCGGCGAAAACTCGCGGCCAGTCCGCACCATGCCGGTCCAGCAGCTCGACCAGACAAGTACAGTCTTCAAATCCGCAGTTGATCCCCTGTCCAAAGAACGGAACAATGGCATGAACCGCATCGCCAAGCAGCAACGCACTTCCTCGCACATGCCACGGCGAGCACCTGATGGTAACCATCGCCCCGGTCGGATTTGCGAAATAATTGTCGGCCAGTTGCGGCATCAGCGAAACTGCGTCCGGAAAGCGAGACTCGAAAAACTGCATCACCTCTGCATGAGTGGTCAGTCCCGCAAAGCCGTCCGCGCCTTCAAACGGCAGAAACAAAATGCACGCAAACGTCCCATCAATGTTGGGCAGCGCAATCAGCATGTAGTTGCCTCGCGGCCAGATGTGCAGTGCGTTAGTCTCCAGCTGATGCTTTCCATCCGAGCCGGCAGGAATCGTCAACTCCTTGTACCCATAGTCGAGATATTGTTGCGAGAAGTTGAACCGGCTCAGCTTAAACATCTCCGCCCGAATCGACGACGCCGAACCATCGCACCCGATCACAACCCCGCTTATCGCAAATCACCTCTTCGCCCGTCTCCTCGTTGCGCAGTCGTAATGCGCCGGTCTTCAAGTCATATCCCGTGCACCGCTGGTTGAAATGAATGGTCGCTCCTTGTTCTTCCGCAGCATTGATGAGCGCGATGTTCAACTCCGCCCGCGAAATCGAGTTGATGACCTCCGTTTCATTCTTCCCATAGGGTTGAAAGGTAAGTTCCCCGGCCGTCGAATGCATCATCCGTCCTTTCATCGGAATAATGATGCTTCGCATCTGCTCCCATAGCCCAGCTTGCTGCAGGGCATGAATGCCACGGGTCGAGAGCGCGAGATTAATCGACCGTCCTGCACTCATTCGGACCCGTCGCATATCAGGGCGCCGCTCGAAGATCTCAACCGTGGACCCTCTTTGCGCAAGGAGAATCGCCAAAAGCGGTCCGTTCAGTCCGGCGCCGATCAGTGAGATTTTGTTCGGAGTGGCCTTCATCTGAGAAATTCGATCGACCCACGTTGCGACCAACAACCCTGAGGAGGAACCCACATTACTCGGTCAGCAAAGTCCTCGCCTCCCACAATTCAGGGAAAAATTTCTTGTCGAGCGTGAGCTTCAGGTAAGACGCTCCCGCGCTTCCCCCCGTACCCATGCGGATCCCGATAATTCGCTCGACCAGCTGAATATGGCGCAACCGCCAACTCACCACCAGTTCGTCAAACTCCGTGAGCCGTTCGCACACATCGATCCAGTCGCGGTGATGATGTTCGTCTTTGTAGAGCTCGTGGACCGCCCGTGCTCGCGCTTCAAATCGCTCTCGTTCAGTCGCGCCCTCGCTCGCCGACGGCAGTTTCCCCATAGCCTGCAAAGCCCCAAAAAATACGTCGCGCAGCGAAGGCTCTTCCAACCGCCGCTTCAGACTTGCATAAGCCTCCGCGCGTGGGCCGGTGATAGCGAAGCATTTTCTCGTCCTTCAAGCCGCACAGAAATTCAATCTCCCGAAACTGCTCCGACTGAAATCCGCTCGCAGGTTCCAGCAGTCCGCGAAATGCCAGAAAATGCGTGGGCAGCATCGTTTCCAAAATCGTAAACTGCTCCACCAGCACTCGCGTGATCTCCGTACAACGCCGCAGCAACCGCGCCGCTTCATAAACTTCATCATGCGATTGGGGCGCAAGGCCCGCCTTTCGTAAATTAGCGACCACGGCATCCAGATCATGCAGTAATTCCTTAAACCACAATTCGTAGGTCTGGTGCACAAGAATAAACAGCAATTCATCGTGGTGCGGCGGCACCGATTGCGGCTGTTGCAACTGCAGCAGCTCTGGAACTTTAAGATATGAGCTGTAGGTAAGCTTTCCAGCCTCGGGCGCGACTGGAGACGAGCCGGCAACCACCCCCGACTTCGGATCCTCAGCCGCTTGTGCTTCGTCCTTAAGCCCCAGAAAGCGCGTCGCATTCCGGCCCAGAAGTTTAGCCTTGGCGTCCTGCGATAAACCGCTTTGTCGGATGAGTGAGCCAACTCTGTCCTCTCCCAGCGGAAAAGGATAATCCGATCCCAACATCACCCGATCCGTTCCCATCGTTCCGACCAAAAACTCTAGCGACCGTTGATCGAATACCGCCGAGTCTGCAGAGAAGCGGTTGAGATAGTAGCTCGGTGGATGTTCACTCTCCCCACGCGCCACCGGATGATGATGCCAGGCATTTTCCAGCCGCCCCAGCAAGAATGCGAAACTCCCGCCGCCGTGCGCGAAACAAATTCGGAGCGTGCTCGGTAATCGGTCAAACGCTCCACTCAAAATCATCGCGACCACCGACAACTGCGTCTCCGCCGGCATCCCGACCGTCCACGGCATCATGTATTTCGGCATCCGCTCGCGCCCGAACATTTCCCAGGGATGCACGAGCACGGCCGCACCCTCCTCCGCGCAGTGCTGCAGAAAAGTCACAACCCCAGGATCGTCCAGATTCTTGTCTTGAACATGGTTGCCAATCTGCACGCCCAGGTGCCCGGCTCGCATGCATCGACTAAGTTCCTTGCAAGCCGCGTCAGTATCTTGCAAAGGCACCTGGCAAAGCGCTTTCAACCTGCCTTGTCCCCGACTGCAAAGTTCCAGCGCCGCATCGTTGAACAACCGCGCGCAATCCAATGCGTGTTCTACCGGACGCTCATACCCAAACAGCACCGGCGTGGCCGACATTACCTGCACGTCAACCCCGTCCCTATCCATTTCCCGCAAACGCACTTCCGGATCCCAGCACGCCGAATAAATGTGACGGAAGAATCGATCCCCCACCATAATGTCCGCTTGCCCCGGCTCGGTGTGTTTGATCCAAGGCCAGTTCGGAGTGCCGTAGCGCGCCGCCAGGTCTGGCCATGAACTGGGAAAAAAATGATTATGAATGTCAATGACTGGCATGCTTCATTTGCCCGGATGAATCGTGCCGCAATGCTTGCATTTGCGCCGGCTCTCGTTCGAGTAAAATTGCTCAAACAGAGGTGGCAGATCCTTCACAATACTTTTCAGCCTAACTTCCGCGCGATAGATCAACTGATGGCAGTTCGGGCAGTACCACTCGAATGCATCCAGAGAGCCCTCAGGACGCGGCACTTCAACCACCACCCCAATTGTGTCGGCCGGCCGTTGCGGCGAATGACGCATGTGTTTGGGCAGAAGAAAAATCTCGCCCTCTTTGATCGGCACTTCCAGCGGCGGCTTGCCCGGCGTCTCCATAAGCCGGAGAGAAATATTGCCCTTTAACTGATAGAAGAATTCCTCGGTCGGATCATCGTGATAGTCGCGCCGCTGGTTCGGCCCGCCCACCACCGTCACCATCATCTCGCCGTCTTCCCACACCTGCGCGTTTCCCACTGGAGGCTTGAGCTTGTCTTTGTTCTCGTCAATCCAGCCCTGAAAGTTGAAAGCCTTCAGATTCTTGATGGATGCCATCGCGCCTCCTATTTCTCGGGCTTGTAAGCCCTCGCCGTGATCTCGATCAGCAAGTGCGGATGCGGCAACTGATGCACCGCCAAGGTCGTTCTTGCCGGCCCATCGTATCCGAAAAATTCACCATACACTTCGTTGTAGCCGCCAAAATCATTCATGTTCACCAGATAAGTGGAAATCTCCACGACATCTTGCAGTTGCGCCCCGGCACTCTGCAAAATGTCGCGGATATTTTCGATCACCGCGCGCGTTTGCACGCGAATGTCGAGCTTTGCTGTGCCCAACGAATCAACTTCCGCGCCCGCGATCGTGTTGTCCGCACGCCGCGCACTGGTTCCAGACACAAACAGAAAGTCTCCAGCCCGCTTCACGTGCGGATACTTGCCCCGTGGCGTCGCCTTTCCCTCAACGACTTTGCTCTCATCCCGCTCGTCTTCGTCATTTCGTGCGTCCACAGATCACAGCCGAATGCAGATATTGTTCAGCTCGGAATAGAAATTCAGCGAATGCATCCCGCCTTCGCGGCCGATCCCGGAAAGTCCCGCTCCACCAAAGGGCGTTCGCAAATCGCGCAAGAACCAGCAATTCACCCAGGTGATGCCCACATTCATCTGCTGTGCCACACGATGACCGCGCTTCAGGTTCGTGGTCCAGATCGACGCCGCAAGTCCGTACTTCGTGTCATTAGCCATAGCGACGGCTTGCTCTTCCGAATCGAACGGCGCAACGTGGCACACCGGCCCAAAGATTTCCTCCTTCACGCACCGTGCCGATTCCGGCAGTCCAGTATAGATGGTTGGCTGGACATAGAAACCGTGGTCGCGACTATCGCCAAATGTCGGAACTCCTCCGCCCGTGATAACCGTCGCACCTTCTTTCTCAGCCAGATCGTAATAGGAAAGAACTTTGTCTCGATGTTGCGCCGAAATCAGCGGACCCAAATCAGTCTTCGCATCTGACGGCCAGCCCGCATGCAGGCTCTCCGCCTTCTGTTTCAGTGCATCCACAAACGCTCCGAAGACTTTTCGCTCCACATAAACCCGCTCAGCGCACAAGCACACCTGCCCCGTATTAAGAAAAACGGCCTCCGCTAACCCGTTCACGGCCTCTTCAAAATTGCAATCTGCGAATACGATCGCCGCATTCTTTCCGCCCAGTTCAAACGAGACCGGCTTCACCGTGGATGCCACGGCTTTCATGATGGCTGCCCCGGTCTTCGATTCGCCGGTAAACGTAACCGCGTCCACATCGGAGTGCCTGGTCAAGAACTCTCCCGCAGACCCCGGCCCGAAGCCTTGCACCACGTTATAAACTCCATTCGGAATCCCCGCGTCCTGCATCGCCTCGGCAAGCAGCGCAGCGGTAGCCGGAGTTTCTTCGGAGGGCTTCACCACCACCGTGTTCCCGCAAGCCAGTGCGGGCGCGACTTTCCAGGTAAGCAGAAGCAGTGGCAGGTTCCACGGCGTAATCACGCCAACCACGCCCAGCGGCTTGCGCACGGCATAATTCAGAGCGTTCGTTCCGTCAGGAGTTTCGGTCTGAAAAGACTCCAGCCCGGCCATTTTCACCAGTTCGGCAAACACGCGGAAATTCGCAGCCGCCCGAGGAACGTCAAGCTTCGATGCCAGAGAAACCGGCTTGCCCGTGTCCGCAACTTCGGTCTGAACGAAGCAGTCAAACCGTTTCTCAATCGCGTCCGCAACCCGCTGCAATCGCGCCACCCGTTCGCGGACCCCGAGCCGTCCCCACTCTCCCCGCAACGCGCGCCGAGCCGCATGCACAGCCTCGTCCACTTGCGACTCGCCCGCTTCGGCGACTTGCGCAATCACGGTTCCGTCCGCGGGATTCAGATCCGGGAACTCCTGCCTCCCAGACACGAACCGGCCATCAATGTAGTTCTGGATTAATTTCACGAACGCTCCAGGCGGGACTCGGCAATCCTAGCAGGGCCGTCGGAAACGAAGCAATCTTTGGCCGCGAATAAAAGTTCTAGCGAATCGGCTTCGGACGCTCTTCCAGGTAGCGCCGCAACGCGTCGTGCCAGCACGGCATTTCAATTCCGAGAGCCTGCCGACGAGTCGCTGACAATACCGAGTAAGAAGGTCGAGGCGCGGGTCGCGCCATCTGCTGGCTGCTCACCGGACGCACAACGGTCGCAAGCCCCGCGCCGCTGATAATGTCTTGCGCAAACTCAAACCAGGTGCAGTTGCCCGCGTTAGTCACATGCACAATTCCGCTCGCATTCTTCCGGCACAGTTGCACAATCGCTCGCGCCAGATCGATCGAGTATGTCGGACAACCGCGCTGATCGTTCACCACATCAAGCGCCGGACGGCTCGCCGCCAGCTTCAAAATCGTATCCGGAAAACATTTTCCGCCAATTCCAAACAGCCACGAAGTCCTGGCGATGCAGCACTCCGGCATCAACGCCAGCAACTTGATCTCTGCCTCAGCCTTGGTTCTTCCGTAGACGCTCTGCGGATTCCGGGCATCCTCAATCTCGTAGGGCGTAGTCTTCTTACCGTCAAACACATAATCGGAGCTCAGAAATAACAGCCGTGCCCCAACTTTCTTCGCCGCCGCCGCAACGTTCATCGCGCCATCGCAGTTCACCGCAAAAGCCAGATCAGGATTGCCTTCGCATCCGTCCACATCCGTATAGGCCGCAGCCAATACGATCCACTCCGGATTCGTCTCCTGCGTCACGTCCTGCACTCGCTTCGCATCGCGAATGTCCGCCGCGTGCGAGGTGAGTCCGGTCACGGTGTCTCCGCTCCACTCGCGCATGAGCGCCTTACCCAGTAAACCGGAGGCGCCAAAAAGTGTGACTCGCATCAGGATTTAGTCGAAACACTCAGCGTCGCGGAACGCGGCGCCGCGCTGGTCTTTCGCCGACACGATCGGTTCACTGTCCAGTTCCCAGTTGATCTTGAGAGAAGGATCATTCCAGGCGAGCGTTCGCTCATGTTCCGGTGAGTAAAAATCAGTCGCCTTGTAAAGCACGTGAGCCTTTTCGGAAAGCACTCGAAAGCCATGCGCGAAACCTGCAGGAATCCACAACATGCGCTTGTTTTCGCCCGACAACCGCACACGCTTCCCACCGCCCAAAAGTCGGAGAACTCCGCCGCATGTCCACCGCCACGTCCAGAATCTCCCCCTCGGCAACCCGCACCAGCTTCCCCTGAGGATGCTTCAGCTGATAATGCAATCCCCGCAAAACATTTCGCGATGAGCAGGAATGATTGTCCTGCACAAATTCCTCAACAATCCCAACCTCCGCCATGAGTCGCCGGTTATAGCTCTCAAAGAAAAATCCGCGTTCGTCCCCGAAAACTCGCGGCTCGAGTGCGAACACCCCAGGCAGCGAAGTCGGGATTTTCTTGAGCGCATCCATCGCTGGACGAACTACCTGAACCGCATCCATCAAAATACTTTCTCCCGCAAAAGTTGCATCAGATAAGCCCCATAACTATTGTTCTTCATCGAGTTGCCAATTCGCTCCACCTGCTCCGCCGTAATGTATCCCGAACGCAGCGCAATCTCTTCCGGACAAGCCACCATCAGTCCTTGCCTCTTCTCGATAGCCTGAATGTAGAGCGACGCATCCATCAGCGACTCATGCGTGCCCGTATCCAGCCATGCCATGCCTCGTCCCATCACCACTACTTCCAACTGCGCCGCGCTCCAGGTACACCTTGTTCACATCGGTGATCTCCAACTCGCCCCGCGCACTGGGCTTCAATAATTTCGCGATCCTCACCACCTGATCATCATAAAAATAAAGTCCTGTCACCGCGTACCGCGACTTGGGATGCCTGGGCTTCTCCTCAATGCTGAAGGCCCGGCCCGAGTCATCGAACTCCACAACTCCATACCGCTCCGGATCGTGCACCGGATAAGCAAACACCCGCGCACCGCGCGTCTTAGCTGCGGCTTCTCGCAAGTCCTTGGCGAGATCGTGCCCATAAAAAATATTGTCGCCCAGCACCAGAGCGCAAGCACTGTTGCCAAGAAATTCCTCCCCTACCAGAAAAGCCTGCGCAATTCCTTCCGGCTTAGGCTGCACCTTATATTGCAATCGGATCCCAAACTGGCTCCCATCCCCCAGCAGCGTCTGAAACTTAGGCAAGTCCTCCGGAGTCGTAATAAGAAGGATCTCGCGAATCCCCGCCAGCATCAGCGTGCACAGCGGGTAATAAATCATGGGTTTGTTGTAAACCGGGAGCAGACTCTTCCCCATGGCATGAGTCACCGGATACAGCCGTGACCCCGACCCCCCCGCCAGAATAATTCCCTTATAACTCGTACTTGCGGCTTGCATCATAAATAGATTCTTCTACCGGCCTGAGGTCACGATTCAACGTCACGAAGAGTAGTGCGTCTCAATCCACTGCCGATAACCACCGCTGGTCACATCGCGCACCCACTCCGAATTTTCCAGGTACCACTGCACCGTCTTGCGAATTCCGGTCTCAAATGTTTCCAGCGGACGCCAGCCTAGCTCCCGCTCAATCTTAGTCGCGTCCATGGCGTAACGCCGGTCGTGCCCGGGACGGTCCTTCACAAATGTAATCAGCTCGCGGCGCGGCTCTCCGCGGCTCCCGGCCATCTCATCCACAATGTCACAGATCGTCTCCACGATCTCGAGGTTCCGCTTTTCATTCCATCCGCCAATGTTGTAAGTCTGCCCCACTCGTCCTCGATCGAGAACTTGCGCAATGGCCGCGCAGTGGTCCTCCACATAAAGCCAGTCGCGAACATTCTGCCCGTCTCCGTAAACCGGAAGCGGCTTACCATCACGCGCGTTCAGGATGACTAGCGGTATCAATTTCTCGGGAAACTGAAATCGCCCATAGTTGTTCGAGCAATTCGTGGTCAACACCGGCAACCCGTAGGTGTGATGATAGGCGCGGACGAAATGGTCCGAGGCTGCTTTCGATGCGGCGTACGGACTATTGGGCGCGTACGCAGTCGTCTCCGAGAAAGCAGCACCCTCAGGCCCTAGCGATCCATACACTTCATCCGTGGAGACATGCAAAAATCGGAAGTCGATTTTCTCCCGCTCACTCAACCCACTCCAATACGCTCGCACTTCTTCGAGCAGCGCAAAAGTCCCATCCACATTTGTGCGGATGAAATCATCCGGCCCCCGGATCGACCGATCCACATGACTCTCGGCCGCAAAATGCACGATCGCCCTCGGCTTGCGGCGTTCCAGCAGCCCGCGCACCAGGCTTCGGTCGGCAATATCGCCATGCACGAACTCATACCGCCGCTGGTTTGCGACGCTCTCCAGGTTGCGCAGATTGCCCGCGTATGTGAGCTTGTCCAGATTCACGACGGCGGCCGAATCCCGTTCCATTCCTTTCAGAATGAAGTTCGATCCGATAAAACCCGCTCCGCCTGTGACGAGGATCGTATTTTCCATATCGTGAAACTTGGTCTCGAATTCAACCGGACGTGACCGCTCGCCACACCGTAGCCCGCGAACGAACCCAATTGTAAACAAAAAGGACGGGATTGACCCCGTCCTCTGTTGGTGCACTCGGTTTGTTCCAGCTAAATCATTTCGCGCAGACTATACGTTGCATGCCTTATCCCGCCTTCCGCTGCCCCGCCGCCGCAGCCGCGGCCACGCGCCCAACCGGCATTCGCGCCGGAGCTTCCGCTAACTCCCAGCCCATCATCTCGAAGTACACTCGCTCGATCTCACCCGCAATCTGTCCCCACTGATAATGTTCGCGAATCCGGCGTTTCGCAGCCTGTCCCGCAGCTTCCCGTACCGCCGGATTCGCAATCAAAAATCGCAGCCGGTCCGCCAAGTCCGCCGCATCCCCCCGCCGGAACGTGAATCCAGCATCATCTACGGCTTCCCGATTCTCCGCAACGTCGCTGCTCAGCACGCAAAGTCCCGCGCCCATCGCATCCAGCAACGCCAGCGACAATCCTTCCAGATCCGAAGGCAGGACGAACACCATGGCATTGGTCAGCAACTCATCCAGCTCTTCACCTGAAACCCAGTCCAGGATCTTGATTTGCTCGCTGGCGTGAGCCCGCAATTGGCGCGAATAATCGTCGCAGTAGCTCGACGCCCCCGCCATCACGAGCTTAACGTCAGTGTCCAACTTTTCATAAGCTTCAACCAGCAGATGGCAACCTTTCTCCGGAGAAAACCTCCCCAGAAACAAAATGTATTTCCCCGGCTCCAGACCCCAGTCAAAGACCTTGTCCGGCAACCGGCGCTCGCGCAGCACACCCCCGTTGGGAATGTAAGACGTTCCCGCTCCGTAGCGGCCTCGGTAGTATTTCTGCAACGCCTGCGAGACCACCATCGTATGGCTCGGCAAACTCACCGCCGCCCGCTCTCCCAACCGCAAAACCGCCGCAGCGAAGCGTCCCCACTTCTTGCGCTGCCAGTCGAGCCCCTGTACCGTGACCATGGTTTTCTTACCAGCCATACGCGGAATAAAGGAAAACAACGCCGGTCCCAGAGCGTGGTAGTGCACCACATCGCAAGGCTGCGTTAGAACATGGAGCGTGCTGAGAAACGTATGCACCAGCGTCTCCAGATGCTTCGACCGAATCGTCGGCAGCCGCACCAACCGTATGCCGTTGCGCTGTTCCCCCGGCGGAGTGAAATAGGTCCGGCAATACGCCGTCACTTCGTGTCCCATTCCTGTCAATCTTCTTCCAATCTCTTCGTAATAGCTTTCGATGCCACTGTATTTTGAAACCACACCCCGCCCCCCAATAAAGGCGACGCGGAGCATCCGCTTCTGAAATTCCGCGGGAGGAACGTCGGCGGGATCGACCAAGGTAGGGCCAAAGACAAGGCGCTGCAGGGGGACGAAGTTCCCGCGATCCCTTCGGCCTCCGGCTGTTTGCGGTAACAAGGGCTCTTCGAGTCCTCCTCCCCCTCGGCGCGCCTGTCGATTGTTTCTTTCGGTCAACTACGCGCTCATACAAACCAATCAATGCCTCATAATGAGCCTCGGGCGTGTACCGGTCCCGCACCTGTTCCCGTCCTGCCCGCCCCATCCTGTCCGCCAGTTCCGGCTGTGAGCTGAGAAACCGTATAGCGGAAGCCAGCTGTTCCACATCGCCCGTCTTGTATAAGAGTCCAGTCTTCCCAGCCTGCACCAGTTCCCGGCGCGATCCGAGGTCCGTAGCCACCACGGCCCGTGCCTCAGCGTAAGACTCCAGAATCGTCTTGCCCAAAGTTTCATATGCATGCGAGGGCAGCACGGTAAAGCGTGAGCCAGCAATCGCACGCTCCAATTCCTCTCCCCGCATGTGGCCCGCGAACTCGACGTTGGCCAATCCCAGCTCCGCGGCCAGCCGTTCCAGCCTGCCTCGCTCTGGTCCATCCCCCGCAACGATCAGACGAAGATTGGGCAGCCGCTGCATGGCCTTCAATAAGTCGTCCACACCTTTCTCCGCCGACAACCGCCCAAAATAAAGCAGCGGAGCGTTCTCCGCTCTCCGCTCCGCCACAGCCTTGACCGTTTGGAAATGAGGAAGCACTTCGAACCTGGCCGCATCCCACCCGTGCTCGACAAACTTGTCCCGCACAAATTGGCTCGGCGCCAGAAAGCAGTCCACGCATTTCCGGTACGTGCCCAGCCATTTATGGAAGTAAGCCTCCGTCACCAGCGTCATCCGCGCGCCCCATCCCGGATAGCATTTCTCCTTCATTGCATGCCAGAATTCCCCGCCCTTACACGCCTCGCAGGTTTCTCCGCGCAACACCAGGTTGTAGCTCGCGCACAGCACCTTGAAATCGTTCAAGTGATAAACCACCGGAACCTTCTGCGCCTTCAACTCCCACAAGATCGACGGTGAAAGATGGTGATAGATGTTCCGCACATGGGCCACATCCGGCCGAAATTCCGCGATCATCCCCCGAAGCCGGCGCCGCGCCTCGAGCGAGTAAATCGCCCGCCCCGCCAGCCCAACCTTGCGAAACCATCCCGTCCGCTTCTTGAAATCGACATGCGGCACGAAATGGCGATCGTAGGGCGTGGGACTCCCTCGAGGATCGGCCATCGAAAACAATGCCACCTCGTGCCCCTTCGAACGCATCAACTCCATGGCTTCGAACAGGTAGACTTCAGTCCCGCTGAATGCGTAATTATATTTGTTGCAAAACAAGATCCTCATGAGCAGGACTCCAATCCTGAATTACGAGCTCTTCGATCGCGATCCGTTGCAGAAACCGGTCGCCAAAGTGACTCAGGTTCTTTGTGCGGTTGAAGTTGTGAAGGATTTGCACCTGCGCCGCGTGCCGGATCCAGTCCAGCCGGCTCACCGTGTTGCGATCCTCCCGGCACATCAGTTTTTCCAGGAAAAGAATCTTTGCCACGAAATCCTGCAGCGCTCCAGGCGCGTAGAGAAAACCTGTTTTACCAGGAATAACAATTTCCGGGATTCCCGTGATCGCGGGCGCGAGCACGATTTTTCCCCGTACCATCGCTTCCATCAGCACCAGCGGGATTCCCTCGCTGCGGCTGGTAAGCACAACCAAATCGGCGCGCCCGTAAAGTGCATCTATCTGCGGCCGGGCCAAGTGGCCGAGCAGCGTGATCTGGTCTTGCAACCGGTTTTTTCGGATCAGAAACTCCAGACGTTGCCGCTCCGGTCCTTCTCCTGCAATCAAACATTCAAAGTCGACCCCGCAATCCCGCAGTCGGGCACACCCGCGAACCAGAAATGCGTGATCCTTCACCGCGTGCAGCCGTCCCACAGCCAGCAAAGTGAGAGTGCGGCGCGTACCGCGAGCCACCCTCCGCGTTTCCGCGCGTTCCGGTGCATCCACCCCCAGCCGCGAGACCATGATCTTGCTGGCTTCAATCGCCGGAAAATGCTCCAGAATGTAACGGCGGTTGTACTCGGAAATAGTCACGCAGAACCGGCAATTCTTCAGCTTCGTATCGAGATACGCCCGGTTCACCAGCAGGTCTGACCCGTGCAGCGTCATGCTGAAACTCACTCCCAGCAGTCGCGACGCCACCATCCCGATCCATGACCCGAAATAGCCGTGATGCACGTGCACGTGCTTCACTCCGCGCCCCTCGAGCAGCACGGCGTAATACGCTCCCAGCCACGGTGTGCAACAGCGCTTTCAGTCGGCGTTTCGGCGATTCCTTCCCCCGTAAGAGCACCCGCGCCACCAGATCGGCAATTTGTCCCCAGCGCCGAATCACCAGGCCGAGCGCTCGCAGCAGAGTCAGCACTCGAACCGGTTGGACGCAGAGAATCTCTGGCGCCGAAGCTCCACAGGAAACTCCGCCCGGTTCCGCATCCGGCCGGCGCACGCTGCCTGCAATGACCTGAACACCCCGCCGCTGCAGTTCCTGGATCTCCTCGCCCACATAGGGCTCCACAGCCGCAGGGAATTGATTAGCGAGATAGGCAACGGTCACCACAGAATCAAGAGTTGCAGAATAAGAAATCGCAGAATTAAGAGTCGGAGACCTGGATCGAAACGGATTTACGCAGCAGATCCACAAACTTTACGAGCAGACTGAGTAAGGATGGTTTCCAATTCGCGACCAGCCCGTCTTTGCTGCGCTGCCAGCATTCCTGCCATGGCAAAGAGAAGCCCATTCACGAATTGATAATTCATCACGACCAGCGCGGCATTCACCCAATAAATCCCGAGCAGCACCGGCCACATGCCATGAAACTGCCGATTCAGAAAGCCCTCGCACTCAGCCCGCGGAACGGCCCCGCGCCCCAGCCGCCAAATCTCCCACATCAGCCACACATAGAGCGCTAACCCAAAGACACCATGCTCCACCAGCAACTCCAGGTAAGTATTGTGCGGATAAAGTTCCTTCTCCTTGTACCCGCTAACATGCCGCGCCAGCTCCGCCGGCATCTGGTTGACCCCCCAGCCGGCAATCGGCTTTTCCAGAAACATCTGCCAGCCGCCGGTATAGACCGCCTTCCGGAAATCAAGCGGGCCTGATTCCTTCAGCCGCTCCGCGAGCGCCTGGCGCTGATCGTCAAAACTCAAAGTAATCAGCAAGCCCAGAGCTCCCACAACCGTCACCGCCACGCAGATACGCCGCAGCGTCCGGTTGCGCGCTCGAATAATCAAAACCACCACGCTGACCGCAAACGAGAGCCACACCGCCCTCGTCATCGTCGCCAGAATTGCCACCGGCAGGGAGGCCAGCAGCACCGCCGCTCTAATTCCTCGAATCCTTCTTCGCAGGAACGCATGCAACGCCAGCACCCCGAGCAGGTTTAGAGAAACCCCATTCGCTACTGCCTGCAACAGCGGACCTCGCGCCCGGTCCACGTGATAACCGAAACTTTCATCCAGAATGAAACGCGGAAAGATCAGCGACTTCGCCCCCACCAGAAATGCGATCGCCGTGAAACACAGATAAGCCAGCACTACCAGCGCGAAACTCTCGAACTGCCGCAACCTTCGTTCCTCCCGAAACACCAGCCCCGCCAAGTGAAACAGCGCGAACGGCACAAGAAACTTCGCCGCCAGCAGACACCACGTCCGGTTGTCGAACGGTTGACCAATAACGCTCGCAACCGCCAGAAGCGTCAGCCCGATCATCGGCCACGTCGCCCGCTCCACCACCAGCAACCGCTGCCGCATTACGACCGCCCGCACCGTCACCCCAACCACCAGCAACAAAAACGCGACCCGATCGATCTCATAAAAAGGCACATCTGGAGGCCTCAACAGCATTGCCGTCAGCGCCGCCAGAAATAGCCCAGCCGGCGCCGTCATCATCGCCTGCAGCGGACTCAGCCCCACCCGCATCCCGCCGCCACGCCACTTCTCCGGCCCACGAACGCTGCTGCCCGATCCTCACTGACAAGGGCGCCGTCACTCCCCGCTCCCCCGCAGCACCACCGCCGCCGTCTTCAGCAAAATCCTGAAATCCATCCCCAAACTCCACCGGTGGATGTACTCAATATCCAGTTTCATTCCCGCTTGAAACGACGGATTCCGCCGCGCCGTTACCTGCCAAAGCCCAGTCATACCCGGGATCACGTCCAGCCGCGGCAAGTGCTCAATCGCATACCCAGAAAAATCATCCAGCGGATGCGGCCGCGGCCCCACCAGGCTCATTTCTCCTCGCAGCACGTTCCACAACTGCGGGAGCTCATCCAGGCTGTAACGCCGCAGCACTCCCCCTACCCCCGTGATTCGCGGATCGCCCGTGATTTTGAAGAACGGACCCTGCTTCTGATTTTGCCCCCGTAGCTCTTCCTTCAGCCCGTCTGCATCTCTCACCATGGTGCGAAACTTGTAGCAGCGAAACGGTCTGCCCTTGCGTCCCGCGCGCAGCGCCACATACAGTACGGGCCCCGGCGAATCGAGCCGAACAAGAATCGCAATCACCGCCAACGCCGGAGCCAGCAGCATCAGCGCTACTCCTGCCCCCGCCACATCCAGCATCCGTTTCAGAAACAATCCCATCACCGGCAAACGCTCTTCATGAAGAGAAATGAGGGGCATGTCTCCAATCCGTTCCATTTCCCGCATCGGCTCGCAACCAAACAGGTCTGGCGCCATCTTCACGTCCAGCCGCAATTGCTGCGCCGCCCGCAACACTTTCAGCGTCAGCTCCCGATCATGTGGCGCGGCCAGAATCACCTCATCCACAAATGCCGCGCGCGCCAGTTCCGCCAGGTCGCTCGTCCGTCCCATCACCCCTTTCCCAGGCAGCTTCCGGTCATCCAGAAAACCGCAAACCGACCGCCCCATCTCCGG
Source organism: uncultured Acidobacteriaceae bacterium (assembly GCA_963763285.1). GTDB lineage: Bacteria > Acidobacteriota > Terriglobia > Terriglobales > Acidobacteriaceae > Sulfotelmatobacter. The sequence goes on from CAVXOK010000010.1 coordinate 68,628, forward strand.
ATGTTTTTCCAGGTAACTCGCCAATCGATGCCCAAGACCGCCCGCTCCCACGATCAGGACATTCCGCATCCCGCCCCGCGCCGCCGTGCCTTTTCGCCTTCCTTCCCCCTGCGCCCAGCGCGAGGCCAGCAAGCCGCCCGCGTGCAACACGCCCGCAATCCAGACCAGCGTGGACCGCAGCCATTTTCCAGCGCCTCCGCTCTGCCGCGGTTCCGGCGACCGAAGTGCAACAACGTCCCCGCCATTCTGTCGGCCACTGTCAGTGAACCGAGCCGCACCCGGAACGGAGAATCCCGCGTGTCCAACTGCCTCCCGCTGCGGTCTTTTCCGGACGCCGACTGAGTCTGCTCCAGGAATTAACCGCGCAGCCCACTCGGTTCCCTGAGGCTTTCCTTGTCCTGGATTTAAGAATGGAGAAGACACTTCAGACCAGTTCCAACTCGTACCCCTTGATCTCAATCGCCAGCGAGCGCTGGATCGATTCAATCGAGATCACCAGTTTTCCCTCTTCATGTTTCACCAGCACGCCTTCCAAACCCTTCAGGCACCCGCCACGGATTCGCACCCGCTGGCCGGTGTGCACAAAGGCATGCAGAGAAAACAATCCTTTTTCTTGCAGCAGCAATTGCAGATCCTCGATCTGCTTCGTCGGCACCGCCACCACGATCCCTCCAAAGCTCACGAAACCAATCAGCCCCGCGGTATGCAATACCACCCGCCGCGCATTAACAGACTGATCGATGTGCACAAATGCATATCCCGGAAACAGAGGAATCGTTACCACCTTCGCCCGGTCGCTCCACGTGTGATTTTCGGTCAGCAGTGGCAGGTAGACTTCGCAGCTTTTGTGGTTGAGCTGTGCCACGACTCTCTTCTCGAACCGGTACCGAGTCTGCACTGCGAACCATTGTGGTGGCGGGACCACCACCACCGGCTGCGGCTGCGTTTGTGTCAAAACAACGCCCGCCTCCGGGACTCCATAGCTACCGCTCATTGAGTCCCACAGCCATTTTTCGTTTTTGTTTGCACAGCGCTTTCAGCTCATGCCACGCCACAAACCTGCGGCCCGGCACTCCGTACTCGTTAAAACTGTCATCAATAATGCAAGCTCACAGCCGCTGGTAAATCCGCTCTGGGACCGGGAACCTTCTCTCGCTCAACACCGTTCCCAGCAGTCGAGACTGCGATCCCTCCAGCGTTTCCTTGATCTTGCGGGCAGTCGCTCTCCGTGTACTGTGGGCACCCACCACCAGAATGATTCCGTCCGTGAGTTGCCCCAACAGCGCCGCCTCACTCGATATCCCCGCTGCAGGCCCTTGAACCACCACGTACTCAAATTCGTTCCGCAGTTCCGCCAGCCATAAGGCCCAGTAACGTCCTGTCCCTGATTCTTCGTTGCATTCGCGACCCGCGAACCCAGGCACGCGCCACAAGTTGACGGCTGTCTGCCTGGACCACGACTTGATAGCAGCTCTCCCCCCAAGCCAGGGATCATCCCGCACTATCCCCCTGCTCGCCGTTCCCGCCCCACTACGGCGATATGCGCACTCGTCTCCAGCGCCAGCGCCCATCCTACTTGGTCGCAGATGCTACCCACATCCGTATGTGGCTCCGCCGCGCTGAACACGACCTCGGTCACAGGTCGGCCTCCGCTGGCAAAAAACACACGCTGCACCAGGCCCCGAATCTGCTCACGCGCGAAGTCTTCCCGGTTCCAAGAGTTCGTCGCGCAAGAAACCTCAACCTCTCCTATCCCCGGCGCCCGTGACCCCATCACTTCGGAACTTCGCAGCACGTCCGCGCTCGCACTCATTTCATCTCCTAGGCAGATAACCGCTGCCCTATTTCTTCCGGAATCGAAGCCAACACCGGGATTTCCAGACACCTGAAAACCTCCTCCGGAGTGCGCAGCGCCGGGTCCAGATAATCCGCTGCGAACGCAGCCCCGGCCCCCGAGCCCAGCGCCGCCACAAATCCCACCAGCACCACCACGCCAGCTGGCCACACCGGCAGTGCCGGCACCACTGGCTGCTCGGCGATCGCTACATTGACAATGCCGCCCTGGTCCAGCGCATCGCCCATGCGTGCTTCCTCCCGTTTCTTCACATAGAGCAGGTAGTTCTCCTGCGCCGCCTTCTCGCTGCTCGTCAGATCATCCTGCACAATCGCATCCTCGCCCAGCTCACGTGCCAGGCTGCGATATCCCGCCAATTGGGCGCTCGTCGTTGCCTCTCGCGCTTCCAGTCCCTTCATCTCAACCCGCGCCTTTTGCAGCTCTGCCATGGCCCATTCGTAATTCGCATCCCGGTCAGTAGTTTCATCGCGCACTGGACTAGCCTTCTGTTCCGCAATCGCACCTTCGGCTTGAATGATCTCCTGCTCAACCTCCCGCACTAACCGATGGGCGGGCTCAAACTTGGTCAGCAACTGTGTCTTCTTCAACTCCAGATCCAGAAGGCTCGCCTTCAGCGCCCGCAACAGCTCCGGATTGTCCGCCGTGCGAACCTGCGTAGTCGTCCGCTCCGGCAGCTTCGCCAGCTGTTCCCGGAGTTCGTGAGCTCGCTGCTCTGTGCCCGACATCTCCACCTGAGTTTGCCGGTAACTCGCCTCCACCTCGTTGAGTCTTTGCAGCACAAGATCGCGTTGCTGTGCAGCCACCACCACATCGTGGCTTTTTGTAAACTCCATCAGCTTGCTCTGAGCCACTTCCAGTTGCCGTCGCGATTCGCCAGTCTGCTCATCGAAGAAATGCAGTTGTCCGCCCGGCCGGTGGACTTCCATGTGTTTTTCCAGATACACAGCGGCCAGCGACTGCAGCACATGCGCCGCCAGTTGCGGATCAGCCGCGCCATAGCTAACCGCGATCAGGTTCGTTTTCTTGATCGGCTCCACCTCCAGCTTGCTCGCCAGTTTCTTCGCCGCTCGCTGCACTCGCGCCGCTCGCCCCTCGTGCGGACGCAGCCAGCGCAACCAGTCGTGCGCTGCCAGATTGTTGGCCTCTACGACGCGGCGCAAAACGTCGTCGTCCTTCAGCAGTTCCACTTCCGAATTCAGTTCTTCCTCGCTCACTTCCACCCGCGAAAAATCAGCCGGAGCATTCTCCTGCGCCGCCACCGGAGGATCCGCCCGCCCTCGCCGCACCAGCACCCGCACGTGTGCGCGATACGTGGCCCCCGCAAACGCATACACCACTGCCAACACAAAGACCAGGCCGGCCACGCCGACAAAAAGCTTCCGCTGCCGGAACAGCACCGTCGCCAGCTCCCGCATGGTCGGCGACGCTTCTTCTCTGCGCACTAAATCCTGATCTGGCATCGGATTGATCTGGGTTGCCTGATAAAGTCGCTCTGCTAAAACTGTGTGGAACTCACGTACATGCTTAAGGCAGGCTTGCTGAGATACCGCTCGATCTTCGAAATGGAATTCTGGGGAACAAACACCAGATCACCCGGGCGCAACTGGGATGCCTCGCCCAGGCTTCTTTCCTGCAACATCTTCTTCAGATTGAAAACCCGCGCCTCCACCAGATCATCGTTCACCCGCCGAAACAACAAGCACCTGCGAATGCTTCGCCTCATGGGTAAACCCGCCCGCAATCTCTACCGCCTCCATGATCGTCGTATCCGCGCGCAACTCGTACTTGCCGGGCTTTCCCACCTCCCCGCCCGCCACAAAATAGGGATGCTCAAACTCCTTCAGTGCCACCGCCACCTGCGGATCGTGCAGATATCCCGTGTACGCCCGCCCCACAGCCAAACGAAACTCCTCCAGCGTCAGCCCCTGGGCGAACACTAGCCCCGCGTCCTTCAAAGCGACATATCCGTCCGGTTGTATCGTGAGTATCTGGTCGAACTCCGGCGACAGCGTGAAGCTCAACGTCACCACGTCGCTGCGGTTAAGCCGGTAAAGCGGACGGCGTTCCCCTCCGAGCCGAGGGTTTCCCTTGCCGTCCGCTTGTCCGGGTTTTGCGGCCGCCATTCCTGTGCTTCCCATCCCAGCCCCGGTTTGGCCGGTTGGAGAAGACTGTGGGCTTGCTCCCAGGTCCTGCTCCTTCATTTCCTCCTGGGCGAATGCGGCCACGCAAACCTGCAATGACAACACGCCCATCACCGCAACTTTTGTCCAGCCTACGAGGGGCTTCATTGCGTGATGAGCTCTATTTTTCCTGGATTCCGAGAGCCGCTCAGCTTCCGCGCCTCTCTTCGTGCAAGGTATCTCGATGCAGTTTTCGCAGCAAGACATGGGAAGTGCTGTCTACCATCGGGGTCATCCCAGATTCCGCCGTAAAAGCACCCCGAACCCGCGCCAGCCGCGGGTTTCCTAGCGCCGAGCGCCCACGCCGCAACCGCAACACCGCTCCCCAGCAGCCTACCCACAAAAGTAGACTTGCATGTTCACGGCATCACACCCGCTCGACCAACCCCAACTCGAACCCGCGCCGCAAACCCGCGCCCAGCAACGTTTTCAGCTCAAACCGCCGAAAGATCCCCGATCCCAATCTGGCTCATCAAACTTTTTCCACACCACCTCAACCCACTTTCCCGATTTGAGAGCCTCATCGCGAATAAAGTGACATGTTTCCTTGAGTCCTCTCCACTTTCACCCCTAAGATCAAAACGGCCCGTAACCCCGCTCCATTCGGAGCTCTTCTTAATGACTTCGTCCCCAACCGCCGCCATCGCCGTCCTCATCGCCGACTCCAACCGCATGCAAGCGCAACTCCTCACCGGCGCCCTGCGCCGCCGCTCCGAGTTCAAAATCTCCACCTGCCCCATCGACATAGCCTCGATCCTTCACGCCGTCGCCGCCACTCCCGCCAAAGTAGTAGTGCTATCGCTGAATCACTCCGTCAGCATCGCCAATCAGATGGCGTCCATGCGCCGCGTTCATCTCTCTCATCCCGCAGTAGCCAAGGTTCTTCTAGTCGAGTCCTACGACCGCGACCTGGTAGTCAGCGCCTTCCGCTCCGGTGCCCGCGGCATCTTCTGCATCTCTGACACCCATTTCCGCCTGCTCTGCCGCTGCATCCAGCGCGTAGCCACCGGACAAATCTGGGCCAACACTGAGCAAATGACTTTCCTCCTGGATCTAATCTCCGAAGTCCCATCTCTCCGCGTCCTGAACTCTGTCGGACACCAGCTCCTGACCCCGCGCGAAGAACAAGTAGTAGCCCTGGTCGCCGAAGGCCTAAGCAACCGCGACACCGCCCGCGAACTAAATCTAAGCGAGCACACCATCAAGAAATATCTCTTTCGCATCTTCGATAAGCTAGGCATCTCCTCCCGAGTCGAGCTGGTCCTCTACGCCGTCAATCACGGAGCCCCCCTCCAAGCCGAATGGCTAGCCGGAGTAACCCCCGCCACCTCGGATTCCTAACAGTCTTCAGCGAAGATGAAATTCCGAAATACAATGTGGGGACAGCCGCCTTCGGCTGTCCAGCCAAGCAAAGCGAGGCGCAGCACCACCCAACCGCCGCAGCGCCAGATCAGATCAAAGAGGTGTGAGGGCGGAGCAGGCCTTCAGGCCTGCGTCAACATCGACGATTTGAAAACCGCCCCCCACCCCTGTATAAATCACTACGGACCACGTGCCCGACCCCTCCTCCATCCCCGGCCCCACTCCCCAACCCCGCGGCCCCACCATAATCGCCGCCGGCCTGCTCCTAGCCGCTCTAGCCGTAGTAGTCCTCTACACCAGCCGCCGCGCCTTCCTAAGCCCGGTAGCCATGGTGGTGGTAGCCGCCATCGGAGTAGCCGCCCTACTACTGCAACGCCGCCTCCGCCCAGATCTTCGTTCCGACCTCCGTTCCGACCCTCGTTCCGACCTCAGCCCCGCAACGCAACCGTCGACCGCGCCAGCTTCCCCGACCCGAGCACCACTCCGCCTGAACGCCGCAGGCGTAGTCTTCGCTATAGCCGCCGTCTTCGCCGACGTCCTCCACCTGAACCCAGCCCTGATGCTGATCTCAGCCCTGGCCGCCGTAATCGCCTTCGCCCTCAGCGCCGTAATAGTCCTAAAAGCCCTCCGCCAACCCCGCCGCTGAAATCGATTCGCCGAGACGACGAACCGTGTCGTCCTAAAATAAATTTTGTCATTCCGACCCCGAGCGAAGCCGAGGGGGAGGAACCTGCTGTCTCCGCCCCGACCTCCGGCCATTCCTCGTCCACACAGGCCTGAATGGTCAGCCCAGTCTCCCGCAGCAAATGCCAAGCCTCCCGGTAAGCACCATACTTCTGCCGCACGCTTTTAGGCGTGAAGTGGATCGAACAATTCTTCCTCCCCAAAACCTCAAACGGGACGATGTACCAGCAATCAATCGGAATCAGCAGAATCGCAAAAAAGTCCACCGTCCCCGGCAAGTACTTCTTCCGCTGCGGCCCCATCACATTCAAGCTGTACCCGCCATTTCTCCGCGTGTAGATCGTAGACTTAACCTGCACCCGCAGCACCCGCGCCTGATTCCCCTCAGTCGGATTCTCCACTCCCACGTCATATCTCCCCACCGACCCAAACGGACGCGACACTTTCATCCCCAGCCCCGCCGCCTGCATCATGAAATAAAGCTCCGCCCACTCCCCCCGCTCCTTGCACCCCGGCAACCGCCCACCCGCCATCCGATCTTTCTTCCGCCACATTGTCCACTCCTCCGCATCCCCAGAAAAAGCTTGTCATGCTGGCAGCGGACACAAAGAACGCTTGTCATCCTGAGGCGGACGTTTTTTCCCCGCCGAAGGATCCACGACCGCCACCACCGACTGCACGCAATACTCGCGCAGTTTGGCTCGCATCCTTATCGCCTCCGCGCCCACTTTCTTCGCCACTACTCCCAGCATCTCAACCCGCACCACCCAAGTCACGTTCGGATGTCACAAGGACGCCCTGTGGAAACCGCCCAATTTCGAGGGTAAGGGATCGGGAAGGGCACGACTTCAGTCGTGCCGAAAGCCCGGAGGTAACCGCCACGAACTCGAGTAGTACCGTGGAAGAGCGGCGCTTAAGCGCCGCGTCAAGCGCCCGAAAAAGGAACCGGGCTTCAGCCCCCGTGCGAGGTGCCCGCTGAGGATTGGGAAGCGCCACGAGCACGACCGGGAAGGTACGACCTCAGTCAAACCGAGAAGAACCGCCGCATGCAGTACCGTGGAAGAGCGGCGCTTAAGCGCCGCGTCAAGCGCTTTTGGAAAAGCCGGGCTTTAGCCCCTGTGGCATCGCATCCAACCGCACCCCAGGACTCGCCGACGAAAACGCATACGCCCCCGCATCCCGCACCAACCGCGCCCGAACAGGATTCAAACGCACGTACTCGCTATGTCTCTGATAATCGTCGAAATCCCGAATCCGATGATTCGTAAAACTTTCCTGCCACACCTGAATCTTTTCCACCCTGCGGAGCCGATACGAATACCCACCCTTGATGAACTGCACCGCTTTCTCCAATGAAACTTCGCCCGAAGGCGTGAGCAACAAGTGAATGTGATCCGGCATGACAACAAATTCGTGCAGCAGATACCTTCCCTGATCGCGATACCCGAGCAACACCTCAATCAAAAGCCACGCCCGAGCTCCGACGCGAAAGATAGGCAAGCGTCGCCAAGTAACGCTCGTGACAAAAAACGTACGCTGTGAATCATCCATCCTCGGATCGTAGAGCCTGAGAGAGGAAGTGGAGCGTGATATCCGTCACACCGCAAGAAACAATTTCCAGATTGGGAAAAGACGCCCACGGGGGCTAAAGCCCACAAACCTTGTGGCGATCGAACGCGGCCCTGGAAGGGCCGCTCTTCCACGGTCGCGCAAACGTCCGAGGTCGCGCAGGAGCCCACGGACCCACGCAGCCCGTGGAAGAGCGTCACGAACCCATGCAGCACCGTGGAAGAGCGGCGCTTAAGCGCCGCGTAAAGCCCCCCAAAAAGGAACCGGGCTTCAGCCCCAGGATGGGATTCCACAACCCCATCGCTCTAAGGATTCGCAAAGCGCCACAACCGGGAAGAGTACGACCTCAGTCGCACCCGAGAAGAACCGCCGCATGCAGTACCGTGGAAGAGCGGCGCTTAAGCGCCGCGTAAAGCGCCCCGAAAAGGAAGCGGGCTTCAGCCCCCGCTGGGTGCCTATATCTCGCGCCTTTCGAGAAACATGGGATTCCACAACCCAATCCCTCTGAGGATCCGGGAAGCGCCACGACGGTGAAGGGCACGAACTCAGTCGCGCCGCAAGCCCGTCACGTACCCATGCAGTGACGTGGAAGAGCGGCGCTTTAAGCGCCGCGCTAAGCGCCACAAAAAGGAACTGGGTTTCAGCCCCCTCCATCCGACCGCGATGAATTACTTCAACGATGACTCAGGCCCATCACTTCCCAAGCAAAAACTCTGGCCGACTGATGCACCGGATGCACCAAACCATCTCGCCGACACTCCACTCGCGCCGAGAGCTCAATGCGCGCAACGTATTTTGCGACTGCCTCGAACGATTCAATTAATGGAATCAGATCGACACGGGCGGGCACGTGCTCATACCCGATGACAACGACGGCCTTGCGTTCGGAGCACTGAATTCTCGCCAATTTGTAGCAATCCCCAATTGTGCTAACGTTCCCCTCATAGGGATGCAGCAGATTGACCGACCAGTTCTCTGCTTCGCGGCCGTTATCTCCGAACGAACGCGCAATCTTGAACTCCATTGCCCATTCGTTAGGGATAAGGAGATCAGGGGTTCGCTTCGTGCGCGCCGCACCGCAGTATTCCGGTAATTCATTGAGATACCCCGCAAGCAGTTTGACCAGCTGCGGTTCGCCATAAGGTCCAACTCCGGGCTGAAATCCACGGAACGGCACCCTTCCCGCATCGATTTTGACCAAGCCATCAGCTATGTCGTCAATCGTCTCTTTCAATTTCATTTTGACTTGAAACGGTAAAGGGCCACAGCAGGTGGCCCTCTACTCTAAAATCCCGACCCGGATCAAACTATCCACAACAAACACTTACGAGCACCCGCTCGTACTCCCGCAACTCCCGCACCGATAGCAACTCCCATTCCGCGTCATGATGCTGCCGCAGAAGCTGCACGTGGGAGCGTCGCCCAGGTCGATGATGCCAGCCAGCGCGTCGGCCGCGTGCACCGAGCCCGGACCTCGGTCCTCGGACGTCGGAGCCGACGACGCGCATTCACATCCCCGGTTCCCTCCGGACTGAGGTCCGAGGGCTCGCAGTCAGGCCGCAGATTCTCAAACAAGAACTGCTGCTGCCCAGTCAAAAAACGCAACTGCAGCCAGCGGAAGATGTAGTCCATGATCGACTTGGCAAACCCGATGTCGGGATTGCTAGTCCACCCGCTAGGCTCAAACCGCGTGTGCGCAAACTTTTCGCACAACAGCTTCAGCGGCACGCCATGCTGCAGCGCAATGGACGTAGCCAGCGCAAAGCTATCCATCAGCCCCGAGACCGTCGAGCCTTCCTTGGCCATGGTGATGAACAGCTCGCCCGGCTCCCCATCGGGATAGAGCCCGACGGTGATGTAACCCTCATGGCCGCCAATATTGAACTTGTGCGTGATCGAAGCGCGTTCCTCCTGCAGCTTGTGCCGCACCGCACGAGGAGGCGCATTCAGATTGTCTTCCTGCGGAGCAGCCGCAGCCCGCGAGTCTTCCTTCGAAGAGTTGGCAGTCTTAGTCCCAGCCGCCGAAAGCGGCTGCGACTTCTTGCACCCATCCCGATAAACCGCGACGGCCTTCAGACCAAGCTTCCAAGCCTGAAGATAAGCCTCCATAATGTCTTCAACCGAAGCATTCTCCGGAAGATTGACCGTCTTCGATATAGCCCCGGAGATAAAAGGCTGCGCAGCCGCCATCATCCGCAGATGCCCCATATAGGCAATCGACCGAGTCCCCTTAGCCGGCTTAAACGAGCAATCAAACACAGCCAGATGCTCATCCTTAACATGCGGCGCCCCTTCAATCGTGCCCGGTAGCATCGATGTAACTAACAATCGCGTTAGCCTGATCATGATCGTACCCAAGCTTGAACAACGCAGTAGGCACAGTCTGATTAACAATCTTGATCATGCCTCCACCCACAAGCTTCTTATACTTAACCAAAGCCAAATCCGGCTCCACACCAGTAGTGTCACAGTCCATCATGAAGCCTATGGTGCCTGTTGGCGCTAATACTGTTACTTGGCTGTTTCTGTAGCCGTGTTTTTCGCCTTGGGCCAGGGCTTCGTCCCAGCATTGTTTGCTGGATTCGTAGAGAGTGCTTGGGACGTTATTTTTATTTATGTTGTTTACGCTGGCGCGGTGCATTCGGATTACGTCCAGGAATGGTTCGCGGTTTATGTACCAGCCGGGGCAGGCTCCGCCGGGCATGCTGTCGGCAGCGGTTATGCCCAGGCGCGTTGCTACTGTGTCGGTTGCTGGCGTTAGTGGTTGGCATTGTTCGGCTATCTTGCTTGACTGCAGGTAGGCTTCGCCGCACATGATTGCGGTTACGCAGGCGGCGTAGTCGCGGCCGGCGTCGGAGTCGTAGGGCAGGCCTGCGGCCATCAGGAGCGCGCCTAGATTTGCGTAGCCTAAGCCCAGGGGGCGGTAGTCATGGGAGTTGCGCATGATCGATTCGGTGGGATATCCCGCGTTGTCCACGAGAATTTCCTGCGCTGTGATTAACACGTCTACTGCGTGGCGGTACGCCTCGACGTCGAACGTGCCGTTGGGGGCGAACTTCAGGAGATTCAGGCTGGCTAAGTTGCAGGCTGAATCGTCTAAGAACATGTATTCGCTGCACGGATTGCTGGCGTTGATTCTTGCGGTGTTCTTCGAGGTGTGCCAGCGATTGACCGTGGTGTCGTATTGCATGCCGGGATCGCCGCAGTGCCAGGTGGCTTCGGAAATTTTCTTGAGCAGGTCTTTGGCTTTGTAAGTCTTCATCACGCTCGCGTCCTGCACCTTTTTGGTGGAGAAGTCGGTGTCGCGGACTACGGCGTACATGAAATCGTCGGTTACGCGGACGGAGTTATTTGCGTTCTGGAAGAAGATGGAGGAGTAGGCGTCGGAATCGGGATGGGAGCCGTCGTATCCGAGCGAGACTAGAGCGTGAGCCTTGGCCTCTTCTTTCTGTTTGCACTCGATGAACTCGACGATGTCGGGATGGTCTACGTTGAGGATGACCATCTTGGCGGCGCGGCGAGTTTTGCCTCCGGACTTGATTACTCCGGCGAAGGCGTCGAAACCTTTCATGAAGCTAAGCGGGCCGCTGGCAGTGCCTCCTCCGCTCAAGCCTTCCGTCGAAGAACGCAGCGGAGAGAGATTTGTTCCGGTGCCGATCCCCACTTGAAGAGCATGCCTTCGGTCTTGGCTAACGTGAGAATGGAATCGAGCGAATCTTTTACTGAGTTGATGAAGCATGCGGAGCATTGCGGCTTGCTGTAGCCGGTGATGCCGAACTCGACTTGCTGAGTCTGGGGATTCCAGTGCCAGTTGCGGGCGTCGGAATTGGGTTCGATGCGATCGCAGCCTACGTTGAACCAGACCGGTGAGTTGAAGGCGGCATACTGGCGGACGAGGATGTGGACCAGTTCGTCGTGGAATGTCGCGCCATCTTCCGGCGTTTTGAAGTAGCCCTGGGCCAGTCCCCAGTTGCGGATGGTTTCGGCAACGCGGGTTACTAGCTGGCGGACTCCGGTTTCGCGCTCGGGGGTGCCTACTTTGCCGTGCAAGTATTTCGCTGGCGACAATGTTGGTCGCGGTCATGGACCAGTCTTTGGGGACTTCGACGTCTTTTTGTTCGAAGATCACGTTGCCTTGGGCGTCGGTGATCTGAGCGAGACGGAGATCCCATTCGAGCTCGTCGTAGGGGGAGACGCCGGGCTTGGTGAAGAAGCGGCGGAAAGAGAGGCCGGGGGCCTTCTTCTCTGGCAGGGGTGGACTGGGGACGTGGAAACGGTAGTGGTTTTGACCTCGGGCATTGCTCTCTCCATTATTAGTTAGATTCTATCTACTCCGGCCCGATTCGGCGTCCCTGGGGGTGGACGCGGGAATTGGGCTGTGCCCAAACGGGAATTTGTTCGGGGTGCTGCTGGTTCTTGTAAAGAACTTTTCTTCGCCCCTTTTGGGCTGGGGCTAAAGCCCCAAATCATTTTTGCTTCTAACGCGGCGCTGAAGCGCCGCTCTTCCACGGTGCTGCATGTGTCGGTTGTGCTTGATACCTCTAAACCTCAGGGGCTAAAGCCCTGTTTAAAGCTGCATCTACGGCACGGCTAAAGCCGTGCCCTTCCCGATCTTTGTCACTCCCTTCGGTTTAGAAGCCGGAGGGGAGGGGGTGAGGACAGTGAAGATTCTTGTTGGCTCCGGAATCCAGATTCGGGGCCGGGGGTGCTACATCGGTTTCTCGGCCGGGCTGCGATGTCCTGGGCTGCTTTTGGGGTGCTGGCGGCATTGTCGGACAGGAGTGTCCGACCCACACGAGTCGTGCCTATGTCTGTCAGTTCCAGCGATAACTGGAAATCGATGCCGATGCCTGAGGCTTTTTCGGCGGAGGAGAGCATCCACTGGTTTAGGGCGTTGCAGATGCTGCGGCGCTGGGCCTGGTCTTCGATGACTACGAAGCGGAGGAAGCAGCGTCCGGAGGCCAGGCGGGCGCGCATCGGGTTGACGCAGGTGAACATGCGGTCGAGGGTGAAGGCCATGTCGTCGTCTTCGGAGAACTGGAGGACGGCCAGCATGCGGCGGGTGGGCGGCTCAGCGGCTAAAGCCGCGACCGATTTGTCCGAGTTCACGGCACGACTGAAGTCGTGCCCTTCCCGATCTGTGGTCCCCTCAGGAGTCGGGGCGGTGGACGCAGCTGCCGAGCTATGCTCGGCTGGACAGCCGAGGGCGGCTGTCCCCACATTCACTTTGCCGGCGCCAAGGTCCATGATTTCTTCGGCTAGGGCGAAGATGCCGGGCTTGCTGGGAACTACGAGGAGGCTATGGGGGGAGTCGCAGCGGAACCAGCGCGACCATTGCAGGCGACGCGGGTCCACGGGGCGGTCGAAGCCGTGCCGGGCAAGGGAATCGGCGACGAGTCGAGTTAAGGCTTCCATCCAGGGCTCCTAAAACCGGCTTCGGGCTTCGGCTTTCGGGCTTCGGCCTGAAGGCTGATTACGATCCGGTATGCAACTCATGCTTCCTTACTGATTTAGTCGGCCCCCCGGGGAGAGGATCGGGGGAACGGCCACCGCACTTCCTAATGGACTTCGCGCAACCGGCTTTCGGCTTCCGGCTCGTGAGACCTCTTTGTTGTCTTACATTTACAGGTGGCGTCCGGTCACCTCTGGCCGGACGCCGGTCTGTAAGTCTTTCCTGACAGCGCCCTTCGTTTTGTACCCGCCCCGTTCCCGCGAGGCCGGTTTTAAAGGGCTATGGGAATGCAAAGTTACTCCCGCTTATAGTGCCTGTCAAGAGGGAAACACCACAGGTTGTATCCTCAACAATGACGGGCTTGGTACCGGGTTGAGGGATTTATTTGGGATTTGTTTTCCACAAGTGGAATTCATCGTCTGTTCACAAAGGCAGTGGCCAGTGGTCAGTGGCCAGGTGGCCAGTGAAATCCCTTGGGACTCGCGCTTGGGATGGCTGATCTACAACGAGCGCAGGTTGGGGCTGGGGCTGCGACCGTTGCGGTAGGGTTGGGGAGATTTGCGGGTCAGGTGGGCCGGAAGTGGCGGGGCGGTGCGGAGTTTCGATCTGGCCGAGAGTCTCGCTCCGGAGGGCAAGGGCACATAGATGTCTTCGAAGATCTGGCGGGGCGCTATGCGGAGAACGCCGTCGGAGGATTCGACCAGATAGTCGCCTTTGCGTCCGGAGTGCTGGCGGCCGAGAACGTCGGCGAAGGTTAGGCTGGTGGTGAGTTGCTTGGCTTTGACCAGAAAGCGGGTGCGGTAGGTGATCCATGGGTTCGTGCTTTCATTCAGTTCTCGGTTATCAGGTTTCAGTTCTCAGTTCTCGGTTCTCAGTTCTCGATTTGAATGGTAATGGTTGATTTGATCGGCATCGGCCGGTTCCTGTCTTCGACCGATTTTCCGAATCATTTTCGTTGAGAGGGCGAGAGTGAATGTACGAGCGAAAGGGCGCGCGGTCAATTCAGTATTTTTGGTGCAGTTGAGGAAAATAGTTGCCACGGATTTTCGCGGATTAATACGGAGCAAGGGCATGGTCAGAGATGTCGCGCCAAGCCGCATAGAGGGCGCGGGTTGTGTTTGCTGGAGAGGGAGGAAAATCCTTGAGAGTGGGGAAGTTGCCAGGGGTTGCACAGGAAATGCAGAAAGGCAGTGGTCAGTGATCAGTGGCCAGTGGTCAGTCCTTGGTTCCGAGCTGTGGCGGAGAACCACGCTAGAAGGCGCTGGTTGAATTCTCGGGGAGCTGTGCTTATGGCTCCGCAGTGCTCGGCGTTCGGGACTTCCCAGAGAATTACGCTGGGATTGCGGGCCTGGATGCGACGGGAGTGGCGGAGGCGGAATGTTGCTGTCGATTTGGCCATGAATCAGAAAGACCGGAACTTTGGTGCCTGCGACCGAATCTTCTGGCGAGACTTGCTGCATGTCGAGGCGGTACTTCCAGCGAGCATAGAGAAACGCGAATTCGACGACGGGGCGGAAGAGAGTGCGTCCGAACCAAGGGCCGAGGTGAAAGGGCTGGCCCATGCGGTCATAGGCGATCTCGCGAAAGCTGGAGAAGGAAGATTCTGCGGCGACGGCGCAGAAGCGCGGCTCGACAGCGAGAGATTGTAGGAGTTCGGCGGCACCCATGGATTCGGCGAATCCGAAGATACAGTGAGGGTGATCTTGTGCGGCGAGGAAATCGAACCACTGGTGAATGTCGTTGCGTTCGAGAAGGCCGTAGGTGGCGAGTTGGCCTCCGCTTGCGCCGTGGGCGCGCGCGTCGGGGAGAAGGACGGTGAATCCGTGAGCGAGGAGGAGTTGCGCGTATCCGGTCATGCCGACGCGGTTGTCGGCTAGACCGTGGAGGAGAATTACCGCGTCGCCGTTGCCGCGGCGGGGGTGGATGGTCCAAGCGCGGAGGGTGACGGCGTCTGGAGTGGTGATGGAAACGTCTGCGAGATCGGAGTTCAGTTGGTGAGCGATGTCACGCATGGCGGTTTCGTCGTCTGGCGTTAGAGGGCGGCGAGCGGGATGCAGAGTTCCGTCGGCCACGAAGATGCCGGCTATGGCGGAGAATGCGAGGTAGAGTGTGACGAGCAGGAGCAGATGGCGGGATTTTCTGGTTCGGCGCATTGCGTATTGAAAGTTGGTACGGGTGGAGAGGAGTCGGGGTTCAGCTGTGGATTGCTTGGGCGCTACCTCAGGGGCTGAAGCCGGCGACTCATCTCGCCATTGACGTAGGCCTAAAGGGCCTGCTTCACCCGTCTTGAGCTTCCGCCTCGCTTCGCTTGGCGGGCAGCCGAGGCGGCTGTCCGCTACATAAGTTGGGTATGCTGTCCCACATGAACTAGGTATGTTGTTCCCACATGGACTGGGTATAAGGTGCACGGGAGTAGAAGAATTTTCCTGGGGTTTTAGGTGGACGAAATTGGCGGCTGGGGAAGGCGAATGGGGTCAGTCACTTGGGGCGGGGCGGAGAACGGAGAGGTCTTTGCTATGAGGGAGGGCATAAGGAACAAATTTTTCTCGTTAGGAGGAATCATGACAAATGACCCGGTGTGTGGGATGAGAGTGGAAGAGAAGAAGGCTGAATTCCAAACGCAGTATGCGGGCAGGAAATATTTTTTCTGCTCGGAAGAATGCAAGCAGGAATTCGAGGCTGATCCGAATGGATATGTGGAGACGGTGGCGGCATAGGTGCTGTGGATATTTTACGACCGAGAGAAGAAAGCCCCGGCGGCGACGATGCGCCGGGGCTTCTGTTGTTTAGCGACTGCGCCTCGCTTCGCTTGGCGGGACAGCCGAGGCGGCTGTCCCCACATGCGTCTTGGTGCTGACCGCGAGATCAAGAATCAAGATCAACGTCCCCAACGGCAGTCGGACAGGAGTGTCCGACCCACACGAGCATCTCTAGCGTCCGGCTAGGGCTGGTTCGCGGACTGGCTTGCCGGTTTTGAAGGCTTCGTAACGCTGGTTGACTTCGTCCCAGTTGATTACGTTCCACCAGGCGGCTAGATATTCCGGACGGCGGTTGTTGTATTTCAGGTAGTAGGCGTGCTCCCAGACGTCGTTGCCGAAGATGGGGTAGTGGCCCTACGGAGATGGGGTTGTCCTGGTTGGGCGTGGTCATGATGTGCACATCGTCGCCGCCTTTGCCGGCCAGCCAGACCCATCCGGAGCCGAATTGTTTTACGCCGGCGTCGTTGAATTTGGCCTGGAAATCTTTGAAGTTGCCGAAGGTCTTGGTGATGGCCTGGGCGATGGGGCCGGTGGGATCGCCTCCGCCTTTGGGCTTCATGATCTTCCAGAACATGGAGTGGTTGACGTGGCCGCCGCCGTTGTTGCGGACGGCGCCGCGAATGTCTTCGGGGATGGAGTTGAGGTCGCGGATTAGATCTTCGGCGGACTTGCTGGCAGTTCGGGATGTTTTTCGATGGCGGCGTTGAGATTCTTTACGTAGGCGCCGTGATGCATGTCGTGGTGCAGGGTCATCGTCTGCTTGTCGATGACGGGTTCGAGGGCTGCGTAGTCATAAGGCAGGGGCGGTAGTTCGTGAGCCATGATTTTTCCTCCAGAGTTCTTATTGTACTGATGACGGGATCTGGGTCGGATGTGCGGTTGCGAAGAGATTTTACACCTGCGGAGGTGCAACCACCGGGGCTAAAGCCCGCTGTCAAGGGAAATCGTTACGCGGCGCTGAAGCGCCGCTCTTCCACGGTTGCGCATGCGGCATGGATGGTCGCACGGCATGGGTGCTGCAGGTGGCGCTGAGCGCCTCGCTGCGCTTGGCTGGACGGCCGAAGGCGGCCGTCCCCACACAATCGCAAATGGCGGCGGTTCCAGATCTAGAGAATCCTTTAGAGAAGCCTTAGTTGGCGGGTGGGCCGAGGACTTCGCGGACTTTGCGGGAGAGGCTTTGCAGGGTGAAGGGTTTTTGCAGGAAAGTTTTCTGGCTGTCGGCGGCGGCGGTGCTGGGGAAGGCGTCCTGGGCGTAGCCGGAGAGGTAGAGGACTTTGATGCCGGGGCGCGCGGGCAGGAGTTGCTGGACGAGTTCGTGGCCGCTGAGGCCGGGCATGACAACGTCGGTGATGACAAGGTGGATGGGGTCGGGGTGGTTGGCGGCGAGGGCTAGTGCGGCGTTGCCGTTGGCGGCTTCGAGGACGCGATAGCCGCGGGATTCGAGAGTTTCGCGGACCAGCTGGCGGACGGAATCTTCGTCCTCGACGAGGAGGATGGTTTCGGTTCCGCCGGCGGCGGCGAGGGAAACGGGAGTGGCGCCGACGGCTTCGGAGGGTTCGTCGACGCGCGGGAAATAAATGGTGAAGACGGTGCCGCGGCCGAGTCTCGCTCTGGACGAAGACGTAGCCGCCGCTTTGCTTGATGATGCCGTAGACGGTGGAGAGTCCGAGGCCGGTGCCTTTGCCTTTTTCTTTGGTGGTGAAGAAAGGCTCGAAGATGCGGGCCTGGGTTTCGCGGTCCATGCCCTGGCCGTTGTCGCTGACGGAGATCATGACGTAGGGGCCGTGCTTGATGAAAGTGTTTTCGGGGCGGTAGGAATCGTCGAGGGTGACGCTGGCGGTGCGAATGCAGATTTTGCCGCCGTTGGGCATGGCGTCTTTGGCGTTGACCACGAGATTCATGATGACTTGCTCGAGCTGTCCGGCATCGGCGCGAGTGCAGCCGACGGCGGGGGCGAGGCTGGTGGTGAGTTCGATATCTTCGCCGATGAGCGGGCGGAGGAGACGCTCCATGTCGGCGACGATGGCGTTGACGTCGATGACTTTGAGTTCGAGAAGCTGTTTGCGGCTGAAGGCGAGGAGCTGGCGAGTGAGCGTGGTGGCGCGGTCGGAGGCTTGCTGAATGGCTTCGGCTTTGGAATGCAGAGGGTGGCCGAGGGTGAGCTGGTCGAGCAGAACTTCGGTGTAGCCGCTGATGACCATGAGCAGATTGTTGAAGTCGTGAGCGATGCCGCCGGCGAGGCGGCCGACGGCTTCCATTTTCTGAGCCTGGCGGAATTGATCTTCGAGGACGCGGCGCTCGGTGATGTCTTCGGCGATGGCTTCGAGGACGTCGGCGGGTTCGTCGCCGCCGGCGACGGCGCGGCCGCTGATGCGGACGGTGATGGCGACGCCGTCTTTGCGCTTCCAGCGGACTTCGAAACCATCCATGCGTCCGGTGCGGCGGAATTCGTCGACCAGGCGGGTGTATTCGGCGGGATCGACGAAGACATCTTTTTGCGGATCGAGAGCCAGGACTTCGAGGGCGGAGTTGTAGCCGAGCATTCCGATGAGAGCGGGGTTGACGTCGAGAAAATGGCCTTCGAGGCTGGAGCGGTAAATTCCGTAGACGGCGGTTTGCACCAGAGAGCGGTAGCGGACTTCGGAGCGGCGCAGGGCCTGCTCGTTGCGTTTGCGGTCGATGGCGGCGGCCAACTGCTGCGAGATGAGGGTGAGGACATCTTTATCGCGCTCGCGGAAGCGGGTGTTCTTGGAATAGCTCTTGAGGACGAGCGCGCCGAGGATGTGATGGTTGACTTTGAGCGGGACGCCCAGCCAGTGGAGCGGAGTGGGAGCGGTGAGTTCGATTTCTCCGCGCTGCTGCATTTGTTGCGCGAGCTCGGGAGTGCAGAGCAGGGGTTCGCCGGTGCGCAGCACGTATTCGACGAGGCCGGAGGCCGGTTTTGCGGGAGCGGGAGCGGACTCCTGCTCGTCGACGAAGTAGGGAAAGCTGAGCAGTTGCGATTCGGGATCGTGAATGGCGATGGAGAAATTGCGGGCGCACATGAGTTCGTCGACGATGCCGTGGATGGCGGCGAAGAACTGCTGGAGATCCTGAGTGGCGCTGGCTTTTTCGGCGATGCGATAGAGAGCGGAGCTGAGAGCTTCGGCGCGCTTGCGCTCGGAGATGTCGCGATAGATGGCGTAGAAGGCGACGGTCTGGCCGTCGATGATCGAGAGGAGCGGAGGAAACGGAAACGTCGAGCAGGGTGCCGTCCTTGCAGCGGCGCTGGGTTTCGAGGGTGATGTGTTCGCCGCGCTGGAGGCATTGGGCGATCCATTGGGCTTCGGCGGCGCGGTCGGGAGGGAAAATGAGCTCGTCGATGGGTTTGCCCAGGATTTGCGCGGCGGAGTAGCCGAACATGCGCTGAAACTCCTGGTTGACGCACTGCGCGCGGAAGGAGGGTCGACGATGATGAGAGGGTCGGGCGAGTTTTGAAAGAGCTGTTCGAGATACTGGCGGCGGATGTTGAGAGTTTCTTCGGAGCTGGTTTTCGTGGAAGTTCTTTTCTTCGGAATTTGTTTTCCTGGAATTCGTTTTCCCGGAGTTCTTTTCTACCGGATTCCAGGAAAGAGACGAGGCTGCGCGACGGGGTTGGGGATGGCGGGTGGAACGAATGCGGGCGGGGCTCCGCGCTCGAGCGCCTGGCGCAGACGCTTGGCGCGCACGAGTTCCCGTGACTGCGGTACACGGGTGACACGATCACCCATCTGGAAGCTCCCCCTCTGGAACTCAGCCATAGGCATGGTAGAACGGCGGGAGAGTTACTCGAAAGTTACTGAGGTAATTGGCGAGGAATTTGTAATTTGGCAATTTTGTAATTTGGTAATTTGAAGTACTCATGCCGGATTTCCAAATTGCAAAATTTCCCGATTACAGAAATTACCAAATGGTGTTCAGGATTTGGTGGCTAGCATTTCGCAGACGCGGCGGATCATTTGGCGCTGGTTGTCGCTGAGGGTGAGGAATTCGAAGCCGTAGCGCAGGCCCTGGCGGTAACGGACGATGGCGCGCACTTCAACGGATAGGGACTGAGGGGCAGAGGAATTTCGAGGGAAACGATTTCGCCGGTTTCGAGTTCGCCGGTGAGGGTGGCGCCGATGCCATCCTGGCCGAGTTCGGTGGAGCGTCCCCAGCAGTTGCGGAATTCGCCATCCTGAAACATGCGGACCTGCATGCGGACATCGAGGGCAAAGCGGGGGAAACGGCGAGCGTGGGCCCCGGCCGGCGCGGCCGGCTTATTGGAATCGAGTTTTTTGCCCGGAGCTGCCATAAAGTCAGTGGCCAGTGGTCAGTGGTCAGTGGCCAGTTAAGAGCAATATCTGGCTTTTACTGGCCACTGACCACTGATCACTGGCCACTTCTTAAGTTTCCGTGCAACAGGTAGCCGGGTTCCAGCGGGAGTTTGCCGCCGACCTTGACGACCGCGACACTGCTGTTGATGGAGTACACATCCACGACGCCAACGGCGCCGGGGATGGAGGCCACCTGGTTCACGAGGTCTTCGTCGGAGGTGACGACAGAAAGCGGGATGGCTGGGGCGCCCATGATTGGAGGTGACGATGAGGCTGCTGACCTCGCTCTCGGACATGCCATAAACCTTTTCGAGAACCACCTTCATTTCAGGCGCGGACGGAGAGCGCATGACGAAGGTGACGGGTTTGCCATCGGGCCAGCGGCTGGTCTGGGCTTTGCAAACCTTGACCAGATCGGCGACAGTGATGGCGCCCAGGCATTGGATTTATTGGAAACCAGGGCGAGATCGCGCGCCGACGCCAGCGAGGCGGTGATGAGCACGAATATGGAAACACGCAGAAAGCGTTGGCAGAGCAATCTTGTTCTCCCGAAGACACAGACCTTAGAGTGATTGTGCTGTGAAGAGAGGGTCATCGTTAAAGGTAACTAAGGTCACGAAGTGCTGAGGGAAATGGGCGGGCGCGGGAAGGAAAAAAGGGCGCGGCTTGGAGCCGCGCCCGTGGTGTGTCTTGCCATGCGCGGTTCACTTACGTCTTCCAGTGGCGCACTGCTATGCGCTGGCGATCCGCAGCATGGACGATGCTGGGTTCCGCGCAGCGAAGCGACGTGTGAAGCCGCTTTGCAGCTCGGAGTGGTCTGGGTTTGACAACCTGCGCTGCTGATTGGGATCCATGAAGCAGGAAGGTGGTGCCGTCTACGGCGTAGAATGACATGTTCGCAAAAGGCGTTGCCGTGCTGGCGGTGGCTGAGCCGGATCCGCCGTGGTACACTCGCGTATGGGCCACCAAGGATTCTTGTGGAGTTTCGGCCCGCCGTCGTTCTCGTCGAGAAGCCGGGCGTGAAAGCGGTGCTGGTAGTTTTGAACTCAGCGATTTCGTCGACTTCGCCCGTTGCCGGAACCGCTGCAGGTTGAAGCCGTGAGGTTCAACCCGTAGCCTGCCGATGGGGCCATGGTCGTGCTGCTGTGCCTAGGCGACGCCGATGGTGACGCCCAGACCGGTCAATTTCCTGCAGCTGAACCGAGGCCACCATCGGAGCTAAAGGGATAAGCGACAAACAGAATGCCGGAACGTCATGAGCGGCGCCAGTACGAAGCTAGTGAGGGTGAGCAGGAACGTCCGCCGGTAAGGGCATGAAATCGCCGGTAAAGATAGCCGGCGCAGAGTCTATGATCGCCAAGCCGTCGTTGATATCTTCGGAGCCAGTGATGGATCACGCCGGTAGCCGTCGGAGGACATAGGCCTCCGGCGGCGAATAGGGCGCCCCTCGAATCGGCCGGACATGGCGAAAACATTTTCAGCAGGTATGGATGGGTAGTCTGAGTGAAGACATCGCCGACAAGGATGCCTGCCCGTCACTCTCGATAAGCTTCAGGTGCGTGCTATCAATGGCATAGACATCGAAAGAGACGTGTAGCTGCCGAAAGTCGTTATGAGCTTAGGCCGTTCCTGGCGCTGTTCCCGTGCCGTCACGAAGACGGAGCCCGTCAGAGTGCAGACGGTCGAGGCGTCCGTTGTAGTTGAAATCCTCGACGCCGCGCGGTGATCAGCTGCCGGCCACTGAGGGTGAGATGCACCGGCGGTGGCCGAGGGGGCGTTGCTGCGTCGGCTGCCGGAAAGGCAGAAGGCAAGGAGACATCTGCTCAGAGCGTGAGGAACCGACTCGACTGCAGGTCAATGGTGCCGCTGCCGGTGCCGTTCGATCGAATCGGCAATCAGGCCGTGGGAATTGGAGGTCAGGACGAAATCGAAAGTAAACGACTGTGGCTCCCTGTCGCAAGGGTGAGCGCCGAAATTGATCTGGCCACGGCCGTCGGCGCCGATGAAAAGCTGTGGGGGCTCATTGCTGCCGGTTGCGAGAGGCGCCGGGCGCGGATCGGGGTCAACGATATCAACTGTGCCCGAAGATATGCTGCCCCGCTGGCCGTGAAGCTACTAGTGAGCCACCAAGGCGAAAGTGCACTCGTGTCCTGCCGGAGGACAGAAAACTATAGGTGCCATTAAGACTGGTGTCGCTGAAGCCGCCGCTGGGAGGCGGCGAGGTGTGGGCAGTGCCGCTGCCGCAGCCGACTAGAAGTGAGAGCGTAGAGAGCGCGAGGAGCAGGACGAGTGCGTTGCGGACTGACATAGATTCCTCCCTGGGAGCGAATCGAACGCGGAGCTGGCCACCTTTGTTTCGAGGTTAGCACAGGTGAATTCTGTTGCTTTAAACCCGAACCAAGGAAATAAGTAGCGTGAGGAGAGAAAAAAATATGAGGGCGGTGCAAGATATACATATCTTTACATTCTGAGGTTGGGTGCGTGGTCCGGGCGGGGAGTTTCAGCATCCAAGACGGGACACGAAGGACTTAAGTGCGGCGGAGTTGTGAGGGTGTGCGAGAGATTCCGGTAGCATGGTGGGTGCGAGGTGACTCCAGGGGTCGTCGAACGACGGGCCTGTAGAAATGCCTTGAAAGGCTTCTGGTTGTGCAGGCAGGTATGGGGTCCTTCCTGTTGGCTCCGCTTCGCGAACAAACCTTCGGTCAGGATGGCTCGGCTTTCGCGGAACACAACCTTCGCTCAGGATGACAGAGCTTTCGGAGTTCGACTAATGGCGAGGATTTTGGATTGGGTGCTGGCGTGGATGCTGGTGATGGCGATGGAGCGGCGGCGTCGGGGCAGGCGGCCTCGACGCCGGAGCAACAGGCTTCTTCAGGCCAGACTTCTACAGGTCAGGCTGCTGCCGATCGGGCTTCTGCGGAGAAGGCCGAGGGACTGGTGATTGAGCCGGAGGAGTTGCCGGTGACGTATCCGCAGGCGCCGTATGAGGTGAAATTGTATGGGCGGGGCGACTATGTGCCGACATTGCACTGGCGCCTGGAAAGTGGCGCGCTGCCGCCGGGGATTACGCTGGACGAAAGTGGCGAGCTGCGGGGAGCGGCAGAACGCGCGGGCGAATTTCAGTTTGTGGTGGAGGCGCGGGACGGCGGCAAGCCGCAGCAGGGGGCGCGGCGGGCGTTCGTGATCAAGGTGGTGGAGGCGATCACGGTAGTGTGGAAGGTTCCGGCGCACGTGACGGCGAACCGGATCGATGGCAGCGTGGCGGTGACGAACACGACTGCGGACGACATGGATTTAACGTTTGACGCGAAGGCGGTGGCGGAGAACGGGCGCGCTACGGAGATTGGGTATCAGCATTTTTTGTTGAAGAAGGGCACGGTTGGAATGGCGTTGCCGTTTGGCGAGACGCTGCCGCATGGCGGCTACGTGGTCTACGTCAACGTGGTGGGCGAGGTGGCGAAGCGGAATGCGATTTACCGGCAACACATGCAGACGCCGGGGGCGTTGCAGGTGGTGGTGGGGCCTTAGCGGGAGTGATCAGTGGATCAGTGGCCAGTGTTTGATTTCGTTTTTTCGGCTATCGCTTGCGCGGCGGTACTGTGGTCACGTTGACTTGGGTTTGAGGTTTCTGGAAAACTAGCTCGCAGGTTTGTATCTGGCGCTTTTTTTCGTCTGGTTTTTCGCGACGCGGAGTTGCGAAAGTGAGCATGGAACTGGTGCTCAATCTCGCCTGGATGCTGCTGGCGCTGCCGGCTTACTGGCTGTGGCGGCGGGAGGCGGGATCGCGCGCGGCGCGCGGAGTGAATGCGCTGCAGTGTGTACTGGCTCTGGCATGTGGTGCTGGTGCTGCTGTTTCCGGTGATCTCGGCTTCGGACGATCTGCACGCGATGCGGGCCGAGATGGAGGATTCCTCGATCAGCAAGCGCACGGTGCGGCAGGCTGGCAGCGAAAAGAATTCGGCCTGGGTGAACCGGCTGCAAGGGGCTCCGGCGACGGTTGTGAGTGCGGTGCGGCTGGTGGCTCCGGAAGTTGGGCGGCTGGAAGTTTCCATTCGACGTTTGGCTCCGCTGGCGAGGGCTTGCGTTTTCCAGGGCAGCCGAGCGCCACCTTTTTCCCTCCTCGGATAGTTCTCTGAATCATTCTGGATAGGCCCTGGTCAGCACATCGTGGTTCGCGCATCGCTGATGGGTGGCAGCAATAAATCCGCGGCGAGTTGTCCTTCGTCTTTAGGGGAATCCTTACGAGGGAGGCCGGATACTTTCAGGGACCTTATTTGCAACTGGGATTGTGGAGGCAAGACGTAGCAAGCTACGTCTCTACTCAGGGAGTTCGGAGAAAATCGGATTGGAGTCGGTGATGCGACGGAAATTGTGGCGAGGTTGCGGATCGCTGTTCGTGCTGGGTGTGGGTCTGGTTTCAGGACAGACTGGGCAGCCGGCGCCTCAAGCCTCGACGCCACAGGTTTCGACCTCCCAAGCTTTGACGTGGGAACAGGTGAAAGACCGGCTGGAGCTGAGCAATCCTACGCTGCTGGCGGGGAAGTTGAATGTCAGCGAGCTGCAGGCGCAGGAGATTACGGCGCATTTCCGGCCGAATCCGCAGTTGACGCTGCTGGCGGATCAGATCGATCCGTTTCCGGGCGGGCCGGCGCATGGGCCGTTTGCCTACTGGCTGCCTTCGGCCACGGTGAGTTATCTGCATGAGCGGGCGCACAAGCGGGAGTTGCGCACGGAGAGCGCGAAGAAGGCGACGGCGATTGGCGTGTCGCAGCAGCAGGATCTGGAAAGAAATCTCTGTTCAATTTGCGGGGAGCGTTTGTGGGGACGCTGCAGGCTAAGGCCGTGCTGCAAGTGGCGAAAGACAATCTGGAATATTACGACCATGTGTTGAAGATCAGCCGCGACCGGTTTGAGGCGGGAGACATTGCGCAGATCGATCTGGACCGGCTGGAGTTGCAGCGGGTGCAGTATGAGTCGGATCTGCAATCGGCGGACGTGAATTTGCGGACGGCGAAGATTCAGTTGCTGACGCTGTTGAACGATCGCACGCCGGTGGAGCAGTTCGATGTGGTGGGAGTGTTTGATTTCAGCGAGCAGATGGACGCGTTGGACTTTTACCGGCAGATGGCGGTGGATAATCGTCCGGACTTGAAGGCGGCGGTGCAGTCGGTGGAGTTGGCGCAGTCCAACTATAAGCTGGCGGAGGCGAACGGATCGACGGATCCGACGTTCAGCTTCGATGTGGGGCGGAATCCGCCGATTGATGCTTACATTGGCGTGGATGTGAATTTTCCGCTGCGGATTTTTGACCGCAACCAGGGCGAGAAGCTGCGCACCAAGCTCGATATCACGCGCAACGAGCGGCTGCGGGATGCGGCGAAGGCGCAGGTGTTCAGCGACGTGGATTCGGCTTATGCGACGTTGAACAGCAATGTGATTCTGCTGCGGCCTTACAAGCAGAAATATCTGGCGCAGGCGGTGCGGGTGCGGGACACGATTTTCTTTTCCTACCAGCATGGCGGCGCTGCGCTGCTGGATTTTCTGAACGCGGAGAGCGAGTACCGCGCGGTGCAGTTGAACTACGTCAACCTGGTGGGATCGTATTTGACGGCGGCGGCGCAGTTGAATCTGGCGGTGGGACGCGAGGTTATCCAATGAGAATTGAAGGGAGTTGGAGGAGAGCGGCCTTGCGAGTGAATCCGCTGTTTGTGCTTCTTGCCGCTTTGATATGCGGAGCGGGATGTTCAAAGGAAACTCCGGCGGCGGCCAGCAAGGCTCCGGTTACGGTTGATCCCGATATTTTTTCGGTGGAGCATCCGGAATTGTTTAAGACGGTGAAGGCTGAAACGCGAGCGCTGCCCACCGAACTCACGGCGAATGGGACGGTGACTCCAGACGTGACGCGGACGATTCACGTTACCTCGCTGGGCGGCGGGCGAGTCGTGGATCTGAAGGTGAAGCTGGGCGATGCCGTGACGAAGGGGCAGACGCTGCTGGTGATTTCCAGTCCCGACCTGGCAGCGGCGATGTCGGACTATCAGAAGGCCGTAGCCGATGAAGTGCTTTCGCGCAAAGCGCTGGACCGCGCCCAGTTGCTCTACGACAAGGGGGCGATTGCGGCAAAGGACCTGGAGACGGCGCAAGATTTGGAGGACAAGGCCAAGGTGGATGTATCTACGGCGGAGCAGCATGTGCGGGTACTGGGTGCGGACCCGGCGCATCCGAGTGCGCTGATTGATTTGCGCGCGCCAGTGGCGGGAACGATTGTGGAGCAGAACGTCTCGGGATTTGAGGGAGTGAAGAGCCTGGACAATACGCCGAATCTTTTCACCATTGCCGATCTGAGCGAGGTTTGGGTGGTGTGCGACGTATTCGAGAACGATCTGGGCGAAGTGCATCTGGGCGACTCCGCGGAAATCAAGCTCAACGCTTTTGGGGATCGCTTGTTTCGCGGCACGGTCGTGGACATTTCGCGGGTGCTCGACCCGAACACGCGTTCGGCGAAGGTACGAATCGTGCTGCCAAACGGCGGACGGAGCGCTGCGGCCGGGGATGTTTGCGGTGGCGAAGTTCCGCTCGCGGAGGACGAAAGAGCAGGTAGTGGTTCCGGCAACCGCGATCATGCGTTTGCACGATAAAGACTGGGTCTTCCGGAAAGAAGGAGGCAACAATTTCCGGCGCGTGGTGGTGCAGGCGGATGGGCAGGCTCCGGATGGCATGCAGGAGATTCGCGAAGGCGTGAAGGCGGGCGATGAAGTGGTGATGAAAGCGCTGGAGTTTTCGAGCGAAGTGGCGGAGAAGAAATAGATGATCCGCAAGTCGATCGACATCGCTCTGAACAACCGGCTGCTGGTGCTGGGCGGAGCGCTGGTGCTGTTCGTGTGGGGCATCATCTCGTTTCACAATCTGCCGATCGAAGCTTACCCCGATGTGGCGGACACCTACGCGCAGATCATCACACAATGGCCGGGGCATGCAGCCGAAGAAGTCGAACAGCAGATTACGGTTCCGCTCGAAGTTGAGTTGAACGGTGTGGCGCATCTGACGCACCTGCGATCGGTGTCGTTGTCGGGGCTGTCGATGATCACCATCATCTACGACGATGACATCACGACGTTCAACGCGCGGCAGGAAGTGCTCGACCGGCTGCAGCAGGTGACGCTGCCGCCGAACGTGAATCCCGGGATTGGGCCGGATTACAGTCCGACCGGGCAGATCATGTTCTACACGCTGACCAGCACGAATCCGAAGTACGACGTGATGGAGTTGAAGACGCTGAATGACTGGTTTGTGGTGAACCAGTTGAAGTCGGTGCCGAACATTGTGGATGTGAATCCGTTCGGCGGGCCGACGCGGGAATACCAGGTGCAGGTGGATGCGGGAAAGCTGGTGTCCTACGGGCTGTCGCTGGCGCAGGTGGAAAACGCGCTGGCCGCGAACAACATAAATGCAGGGGGCGGATTTATTGAGCGCGGCGAACAGGCGCTGAATGTGCGCGCCGTGGGATTGATGGAGACGACGGACGACATCGCGGCGACCGTGGTGAAGGTGCAGGGTGGAACTCCGGTGCGAGTGCGAGACTTGGGCAGGGTGGTGCAGGCGCCGAAGGTGCGGCTGGGGCAATTGGGCAAGGCTATTCACAAAGAGGACGGAACCATCATCGACTCGGATGACGTGGTGGAGGGCATTGTGTTGCTGCGCAAAGGCGCCGTGGCGGAAACCACGCTGGCTGCCCTGCATAAGAAGATTGATGAACTGAACGGAACGAATGGGCAGCACGGATTGCTGCCCGCAGGCGTGAAGTTTGTTCCGCATCTTGACCGCAGCGAGCTGATGAAGCACACGACGCATACGGTGCTGCGAAATCTGACGGACGGAGTGTTGCTGGTCACGCTGATTCTTTTTCTGTTCCTGGGGAATGTGCGCAGCGCGCTGATTGTGGCCATCACGATTCCTTTCTCGCTGCTGTTCGCGGCCATTCTGCTGGACTTGCGGCAGATTCCGGCGAACCTGCTGTCGCTGGGAGCGCTGGACTTCGGCATGGTGGTGGATGGGTCGGTGGTGATGGTGGAGAACATCCTGCGCCACACTGCGTTTGGCGACAAGAAGAAGTCGTTCATGGAGATCATTGCGGCAGCGGCGCACGAAGTGCAGAAGCCGGTGTTCTTCGCGCGCATTATCATCATCGTTTCGTATCTGCCCATCTTCACTTTGCAGCGAGTAGAGGGGCGGCTGTTCAGTCCGATGGCCTGGACCGTCGCTTTTGCCTTACTGGGGGCGCTAGTGTTCGCATTGTTCATCGCGCCCGTGCTGTGTAGTTTCTTGTTCAGCAGGGAAATGAAGGAATGGCGGAACCCGGTGCTGGAGTGGCTGAACCGCAGCTACGGGAGGGCGCTGGACTGGTGCTTCGACCACATCAGATTCACTCTCTGCATGGGGCTGCTAGCTTTGGCGGCTATGCTGGCACTGGTTTTCAGCGGAATTATCGGGTCCGAATTTTTGCCGCATTTGGATGAAGGCGCGATCTGGGTGCGCGGGACTCTGGCGCCGAGCACCGGACCTACGGCCGGCATCGACCTGGCGAACAAGGCGCGACTGGTGCTGGCGGGGTTTCCGGAAGTCACGCAAGTGGTGAGCCAGGTAGGGCGTCCGGATGACGGCAGTGACGCCAGCGGTTTCTACAACACGGAGTTCTTCGTCGATCTGCTGCCGCGGGAGAAATGGAGGAAGCAATATCACACTAAGGATGAACTGATCGCGGCAATGGATGAAGCACTGAGCAAGTTTCCCGGTGTGGATTGGAATTTCTCGCAGCCGATCTCTGACAACGTGGAAGAAGCCGTCAGCGGCGTGAAAGGCGAGTTGGCGGTGAAACTCTTCGGGCGCGACCTGAAGACGCTGGAGCAAAAAGCGGAAGAGATGCAGGCCGTAATGAGCCAGATTCCAGGCGTAGCGGACCTCGGCACATTCCAGGTGCGCGGGCAGCCCAATGTGAATCTGGTGGTGGATCGCGCGGCGGCGGATCGATTTGGCATCAACGTTAGCGACATTCAGGATGCGGTGGAAGGCGCAGTGGGCGGAAAGGCCGTGAGCCAGATTCTGATCGGCGAACAACGCTACGACTTGACGGTGCGCTACGAGCCGCAGTTCCGCAGGACGGTGGAGGACATCGGCAACATCCGGATTCTGGCGCCTTCGGGGGAGCGCGTGGCACTGAGCCAGGTAAGCCACATTACGCTGGACGACGGCGCGTCGACGATTTATCGCGAAGGCAATTCGCGATACATCGCCATCAAGTACAGCGTGCGCGGGCGCGATCTGGGCAGCACGGTGCGGCAGGCGATTGAAGAAGTGGGGCAGAAGGTGCAGTTCCCTGAGGGCTATCACCTCGACTGGACGGGCGAATACGAGAGCCAGCAGCGCGCCAACCGGCGGCTGGCGTTTATTGTGCCGATCACGCTGCTGCTGATGGCGTTCATCCTTTATTCGGCGTTTGGGTCGTGGAAGTGGGTGTTCCTGATTCTGGCGGTGGTGGCGCTTTCGCCGCTGGGCGGATTTCTCAGCCTGCTGCTGACGGGAACGCATTTCAGCGTGTCGTCCGGACTCGGATTTCTGGCGCTGATTGGAGTCTCGGTGGAGATTGGCGTGATCATGGTGGAATACATTAACCAACTTCGCACGCGCGGGCTGCCGGTGCGGGAAGCGGCGAAGGAAGGCGCGGCGCTGCGGCTGCGTCCCATAATGATGACGATGATCGTGGCGACTCTGGGGCTGCTGCCGGCGGCAATGTCGCACGATATTGGGTCAGACTCGCAGCGGCCTTTCGCGATCGTGATTGTGGGCGGGCTGATCGTGGAGTTGTTCGTGAGCGTGATCCTGTGGCCGACGCTTGTATGTGTTCTGGGCGCGGCCCGGGGACAGGCTGCCTCCGTCGGAGCAGAGCTTTATGGCGGAGGGGGAGCATGTGGACTAGCAGTGGGTCAGAAGATGCTTCCAAAAAATTAAGAGTTCCGAGGTGGTGTTGGGTCCATTCCTCTCGGCCAGTAGCTCGCTTTTAGACCCTTGCTTGACCTGCTGTCGCTGCTTCCCTTGCGGGTTGCTGCGCGCGATCTTCGCTCGGGCTCCGGGCTTACCGCCAACCGGACAAACCTACCCAACGCCTCGGAACTCTGTCTTGCCTTCGACTGGGTTTCCCGTTCTTCTCGACCAGCGCTTTGCTATAGACCCTTGCTTGCCTTCCCTCCTCATTTTGCAATGTTGAGGGTGACTTAGCTTGAGCCCCGGACGCTGCACCAACCGGAAAAACTTAAGAAACTGTCAAAGAACGATCCTGTTGTACTCCTTCTAATTTCTGAGTCAACAAAAAGAATGCTGTTTTATCTTATTTACTTTCAATCAGATGCGGGTCGTCCACAGGCGGGTGACCGGATTTTGTGCAGCGGAAGGAGGCGATTTCGCGCAGAAGGCAGGCGGGGCGCGGGTTTTCGCGATACTGGACCAAAATGGGGCGTGAATTGCCGGTTTTGGCGGCCTTCCCTGGATTGTGAAAATCCGGCGAAAGCCTTGCTGGGCGGGGGATTTACGTGGGTGGGTCTCCAGCGGGAGAAGCTGGAACCTTTACGGCGTAAAGCCAGCGTGTTTGCCTGAATACTAGGGTTAAGGCCCTAATTCCTTGACAACACGGGTAAGTCTGCTAAAGTTCGAGAAGGATGCAGCGACCCTACGATGGACTCACAGGTGCCCTGTCTATGAAGAACGTTTACGAAGTTTTGCGGCAGAAAGAAATGGAGTTGACCCGGCTGGAGAAAGAAGTGGAAGCGTTGCGGCTGGTGGCTCCCTTGCTGTCCGAAGGAATGGAAATGAACTCCGACGCGGCGAAGGCGACTCTGCCTACGGCCGTGAACGGACCGCAGCAGCCGATCCGCATTCCGGCGTCTCCGGTGGTAGCGGCGGCGCAGCCGGTGCGAGCTGCCGGTTGGGACGATACCGCCAAACGCTGGCCGTAAGAGGCGTCCGGCAGGTTCGCCTGGAATTTGTTGGCGCGGTTTCTTTTATTCTCTGCGCGTTCGCGCTCCCTACCAGCCTGGGACCACGTCCCGGGCTGACGTGTTTCTAGGGCATCCACGATTCACGATCCCACAATTCCCCAAGCGCTTCCAGCAGGCGATCCACTTCTTCAACGGTGTTGTAGTGGACGAGGCCGATGCGGAGGAAGCCGCCCGTCTTTTCCACGTCGAGCTGCTCGGTCAGGTTCAGTGCGTAATAGTTTCCGTCCCAGGTGAAGAAGCCGCGGTCGCCTAATTTTGTTGCGAGGGCCAGCGGCGTTTGATCGGGAGTCTGATTCACGACGCGCAGCGCCAGCGTGGGACAACCGCCAAGCGAAGCAGGAAGGATCGGTAATCCCGTAGATCTTCAGCTGGGGAATTTTGGAAAGTCCGGCGATGAGGCGATTCATCAGTGCGTGTTCATGGCGATGAATCGATTCGAAAGCGGCGACGATTGCGGCGCGGCGCGGAAGTATTGCCGATGGTCTCGCTTCGCTCGACTGACGGCCGAGGCGGCCGTCTCCAGACGTTCCTGTTATTCCCTCGGCGTGGCGGCCCAGATCGGCGATGTAGTCTACGCAGGCGGTGATGCCGGCGATGCATTCGTGGTTGAGCGTGCCCCACTCCCAGCGGTTAGGGACGGCGTCGGTGAGCGGGCGAACTTTGTAGGGGCGCAGGCGCTGCAGGTGCTCGCGCTTGCCGAAAAGGACTCCCATGTGCGGGCCGAAGAATTTGTAGGTGGAGCAGACCAGGAAGTCGCAGTCGAGCGCGGCGACATCGATCAGGCCGTGGGGGCCGTAGTGGACGGCGTCGACGTAGGCGAGCGCGCCTGAGGCGTGGGCCAGGCGGACGATTTCCTTTACTGGATTGATTGTGCCGACTGCGTTCGAGGCGTAGCCGATTGCGACTAGTTTGGTTTTGGAATTGAGCTTCGCGGCGAGATCTTCGACGTCGAGAGTGCAGTCTTCTTGATGAATTTCTGCCCAGCGAATCGTTACTCCTTTTTCTTCGAGCGCGAGCCAGGGCGAGACATTGGCGTCGTGATCGAGGCGCGTGACCAGGATTTCGTCGCCGGGGCCAAGGTCGCGGCCGATCGCGCGCGACATCGCGTACGTCAGCGTGGTCATGTTGGGGCCGAAGACGATTTCGTCGGCGCCGCAATTCAGGAAGTCGGCCATGGCGGCGCGGGCTGCGGCGAGATGGCGTTGGTGCGGCGGCTGGTGGCGTAGGCGCCGTCGGTGTTGGCGTTGTCGCGGCCGAGGTAGTTCGAGATGGCGTCGATGACGCGCTGCGGAACTTGCGTTCCGCCGGGGCCGTCGAGGAATACGGCGGGGTGTCCGTTGACGGTTTGGGCGAGGGAGGGGAATTGGGCGCGGATGTAGGTGAGGTCGAGATCCGAAATGAGATTTGCCGTAGATACCATCGTCATCCCCATATTCTTATCATGAGAGGAAGAAAGGGTGGAGTTCCGGCGTATTATTACGCCGGAGCCCCACTTGTCATGGACGCAACGAAGTGGAATCGAGTCGCGATCCTGTTGCTCGCAGCAGGGCTTTTGGCTATTGCAGGGTTCGAGTGGCTGGCCTACGTGTCGCAAGGAATTGCTTATGGAGCGATCGTGGGCCTAAGAGGCAGAGAGAAAGATCTCGCTGAAATAGGATCAAGCGCGTTGCGGGCACTAGGTCTGGCAGCCTTGTTGGAAGGATTAGCTATCGGGCTGGCATCCTGGGCCTTTACCGATGACAGCAGACCTGTCTGGGCTAGGCTCTGGATTGGCTTGGCGTCGGCTGCGATCGCCGACGTATCTACCTATGTTTTGGTGCGCGGACTATAGAGTGCACGAAGCGAAGCGTCCGGAGGACGCCTGATAGTAGCCCGGCGTTTTCAACGCTGGGTAGGCTCGGTGGTAGAGCGAACCGCGTCCCGTTAGGGACGCTTGAAACCGGCCACATTTTATCCCCAGACGTGCTGCGGATCGTAATCGATGCCGTTCTTTTTCAAAAATGCCAGAAACTCCTCCTCGAAATTGCGCTTGCGATGATGCTCCGCTTGTCTTTGAATGTATGCAATCGTGTCGCCTTTCTGCGACACTCCGACGGAAAACGCGCCGTAACCCTCCTGCCAGGCGAAGTCTGCCTTGAATTTCTCGTTCATCCAATGGGACGAGGCTCCTTTCACCAGTTGCATGGCCTTCGAAAGCGGCATCGTTGCAGGCAAGGATAAAAGCATGTGCACATGGTTTTCCGTTCCGCGGACGGTGAGAGCTTTGAAGCCGTTCTTGCGGGCTATGCCGCCAAGAAACTCCCAAAGCTGCTCTTGCACCTCTGCCGAGATGAGATCGCGGCGTTTTTTGGTGGAGAATACGCAGTGGATTAGTTCTGAAACGTAGGTGTGCGCCATGCCGCCTCCGCGAGGTTTCAGCCGTCCCTACGGGACGGGTTCGCCCTAGCTCAGCTTACCCGGCGTAGAAACGCCGGGCTACTGTCAGGCGTCCTTCTGACGCGGAACTTTCCCAGAATGGACCGTGGGCAGAACCACATTGGCATCGCAGAAACTCTAGAAACCATCAAGAAACCGCTCTGACGAAATCCGCCAGCATCCCGTAGGCGGTGGCGTACAGGCCGGGATTTTCTTCGGTGATGGCGAGGCCGGGGAAGATGTCGGTTTCGAAATAGATGTAGGACGATTACCTATATTTTTTTTTTTTTTTTTTTTTTTTTTTTTTTTTTTTTTTTTTTTTTTTAAAAAAAAAAAAAAAAAGAGATGTAAGATGAGGTGCCTGAAATTTTTCCCATCGGGCTGCTGCTTAATACTTTTTCAGGCATGACGCTTGCCTTTACGCCGTCCGCTACGCGCTGCGCCCGGCATACGAGTTTGAACGGCCAGCCATCGCGCCGGCCGTTGCGGACAGCGTTGGTGGTCAGTTCGCGAATGCCTTCGCGATGGATTTCTTCCAGGCGCACCGGAACATCCATCAGCACCGTGATCAGCGCGGCGGTTTTTACGGCGGCGTCCCAGCCGTCGATGTCGTGCGTGGCATCGGTTTCGGCTATGCCTAGCGTTTGGGCTTTCTTCAACGATTCGTCGAAGCTTAGGCCGTTTTCCATTTCGCTCAGGATCACGTTTGTCGTGGAATTCAGGATGCCGTGAAATCCCTGCAGGTGAATCGCGGGTAGTTGATCGAAGAAGGAAAAAATTGGAACGCCGTCCATCACGGTGGATTCGAAGAGGAAGCGCTTGCCTTGCGCCGCGGCCAGGTCGCGGAGTTCGCGGTAGGCGTGGACGATTGGTCCTTTGTTGGCGGTGATGGCGTGGGCTCCGTGCTCGAGCGCGGCGCGGATGTGATCGACGGCGGGCTGGCCGGTTTCGACGTTGAGCGAGGTGGCTTCGAAGAGGATGTCGGCTTGGGCTGCTGTCAGCCAGTCTTCGGACGTTGGTCGAGCTTCTGATCAGACTCCCAGGCTTTTGTCGGACAAGAGTGTCCGACCCACACGAGCATCGAGATCCAGACCATCGGGGTCGGCGATCCATCCTAGATGGCGGGTTGCGATTCCGGTGATGCGGAAGGAGATTCCGTGGCGGTCGCGGAGTTCGTGCTCGCGATCCTGGAGCAGATGGGCGAGCGTGCGGTTCACGTTGCCGAAGCCGAGAAGGCAAAGGTTGTGGGGTGCGAATGCAGATCTCGCGCGAGCCACAGCGCTTTGTGGCGCCTGAGGCGACGGCACGGCGGGACGCCCTTCGACGCCTACTAGCCCATCACCGTGGTGTGCTCGGGCTTTACTTTGTAGATCACGCGCACTTCGCCGGGCTGGCCGTAGGGATATTTGTCGACGCCGAGATATTTCTTGGCCAACTTGTCGATGTGGGCGCTGGCGCCATCTTCGGTGATCTCGACCACGCGGCCGCGAATTTCGAGATAGCGGTAGGGATTCTCCGGGTCCATCAGAGTCATGGCTACGCGCGGGTCGCGGCGGACGTTTTTATCTTTCTGGCGTCCTTTGGCGGAGTTGAAAATGATGTGTTCGCCGTCGAAGTCGCACCAGACGGGCGTGACTTGCGGGCGGCCGTCGGGCATCAGGGTGCCCAGGCTGGCGAAGGCGCGTTTCTGAAACAGATCGCGGTATTTTTCGGGGATGGCTTGCGACATGAAGACCTCCTTGCGAGTGCGTGCGTGGAATGGACAGAACATTATAGACGGGAGCGGCCGCGACGCGGATTTGCGGGCGGCGGCAAGCCCAGTATTCTTGCAGACCACGAATTGCAATCTGAGCGAGGAGACCGTATGCGGCTGAAGCCGCGGTTGGTTTATTGGGCTTTACGGCGCGACTGAAGTCGCGCCCTTTCACAAGCCGGAGTCCGCGGATCGACGTTCGTCCTCAGCTGGACGCGATGATTTTGCTGTTCCTGTGCTGGCTTCTGCTTCGGCGTGGCTGGCGCGCAGACGGAAATATCCGCAGACTATCGTTTTTATGACCGACTTCGGCGTGGTGGATGATTCGGTGGCGCATCTGCCGCGGCGTGATGTATTCCATCATGCCGGAGGTGCGCATCGTCGACCTTACGCATCAGGTGACGCCGTTTTCGATTCTCGATGGCGCGCGTTTTCTTTATGGGGCGACGCCTTACTATCCCGCAGGGACGGTTTTCGTGGTGGTGGTGGATCCGACCGTGGGCAGCACGCGCAAGGCGATCGTCGCGAAGTCGAAGCGCGGGACAGTATTTTGTGCTGCCGGATAACGGAGTGCTCACGCTGGTGGAGCAGCGAGACGGCATCGAGGCCGTGCACGAGATCACGAATCCGGATTGGATGATTGGGACCAAGCTGTCGTCGACGTTTCACGGGCGCGACATTTTTTCTCCTGTGGGAGCGCACGTGGCGCGCGGCGACGATTGGGCGAAGGTGGGTCCGGAGATGCCGGTGGCGGCGCTGGTGCGCCTGGAATTGAAGGCGGCGCGGCTTGACGAGCGCGGCATTACGGCGGAGGTGATTGCGACGGACGGTCCGTTCGGCAATCTGGTGACAAATGTGGATGCGGAGGATTTTCTGAAGCTCGGTTACCAGCGCGGGCAGGATGTTCCGGTGAGGGTTGGCGAGAAAGAGATGAAGATCAAGTTTGTGCGGACCTTCAGCGATGTGGCGCTGGGGCAGCCGCTACTGTATATCGATTCGCGCGGGCATTTTGCGCTGGCGGTGAATCAGGGAAGTTTTGCCGCGGTGTATGGGGTGAAGCCGCCGGTGGAATTGTTTATTCCGCGGGCAGGGAAATAGGACGTGCCGAACGGTTGATTTTGTTCCGCTGCAGGCAGACAGCAGGTTCCTCGCTCTGCTCGGAATGACAAAGTTATTTCCTGGTCATCAATCTAGCGCTATCTGGCGCTCTTTACAAGTCTCGCAATGCGCGGCAGGACGGCGCGCAGCAGAGCTTCGAAGCTGGTTTTGACGCGCTCGCCGGTTTCCATGACTTCCTGGTGCGAGAGCGGCTGGTCGAGAATTCCGGCGGCCATGTTGGTGACGCAGGAGATGGCGAGCACTTTGATTCCCATGTGGCGCGCGGCGATTACTTCGAAGGCGGTCGACATGCCGACCAGGTCGGCGCCGATGGTTCGCAGATAATTGATTTCTGCAGGCGTTTCGTAACTGGGACCGAGCAGGGCGGCGTAAACGCCTTCGTGCAGCGTCATTCCCAGCTTGGCGGCTTCTTCACGCGCTGAGCGCGATAGTCTTCGGCGTAAGCGTGAGTCATGTCGGGAAAGCGGACGCCGAAGCGGTCGTCATTCGGGCCGACCAGCGGATTCGTTCCCTGCAGATTGATGTGGTCGCGGATCAGCACCAGCGCGCCTTGCTGGTAATTGAGATTGATTCCGCCTGCGGCGTTGGTCAGGATGACGGCGCGAATTCCCATGCGGCCGAAGACGCGCATGGGGAACGCGACTTGCTGCGCGGAATATCCTTCATAAAGATGAACGCGGCCTTGCATCGACGGCGACGGGGACGGTGTTGACTTGCCGATCACCAGTTGTCCGGCGTGGCCGATCGCGGTGGAGCTTGGGAAGGCGGGGATGTCGGCGTAAGGGATTCGCGTTGCGTCGGTTAGAGAGTCGGCGAAGCCGCCGAGGCCGGAGCCGAGGACCAGGCCAATTTGCGGACGCAGGGGGGTTCGGTGCAGGACGGATTGCGCGGCGGTTTCCGCGAGGGTGAATTGATCGTCCATAAGAACGCACTGTGCCGCTGGCATCTTGCCGGCTGTCGCGAAGGCATCTCGTCCTTGGCGGTGGAGGCGCGGCGCTTCCACGACAGCCGCCGGGACGGCGGCGCTACCTTCTAATATTTCTTCTCGAACTTCGCGAACTCGCCCTCGAGCTTCCACTGCATGCGGGCGCGTTCGTTGGCGGCGAGGAATTGCTCGCATCCGGCGGAAGGCTTTTCTGCGCCGGCCGCATCTGCACGCATGCCGGCGTCGATGCGAAACACCAGTTTCGTTTCGGTCCACAGGCTTTGGCCGGGCAGGAAGCTGTGCTCGAGGCTTTGGCGCGCCATGCGCTTCAAATCCGCATAGGACAAGTGGTAGCTCTCGATCGCGCGCAAATATTCGTGCGTCATGTCGGAGCGGGACACGCCTTCATCATCGGTGGCAAGGGCTACGGGAACGCCATACTTCATATAAATCGGCAGGGGATGGTCGTCTCCGCTTACGCCGAGAATCATGTCATTCGAAGTCAGCGCGATTTCGACGAGCACGTTGCGCTCGGCCATTTCATGCAGCAAGCCGATGGGATCTTTTTCGTTCATCACGTCGACGCCGTGGCCGATGCGCTCGGCGTGTCCGCGCTCGACCGAGGCGCGAATGTGAAACGCGAGATCTTCCGGAGGCACCAGTCCCATGGCGAGTTCGCCGGCGTGCAGCGTGATGTGCACTTTGGGATAGACGCCGTGCAGGTAATCGAGCATGGCCATGTGCTCGTTGAAGTCGTGGATGGGAACGTACCAGTCTTCGGGCATCACCAGATTCAGTCCGACAAATCGCGGATCGGACGACGCCAGCTCGAAGCCCAGCAGAATCTGCGCGAACACGATTTCATGCGGCAAGCCGCGCAGCACCTGATAGAGATAGCGCACGGTCACGTCGCATCCGGGACGCGGCGTCGGGGGTTCCGCACTTGAGAATTTCTTTGGCGCGGGCATCGTCGGCGGCGAGTCGCTTGCTGGTTTCCGCGGCCACGTCTTTCATGCCGGCGGCCAGCAGCGCGTCGCGCATCTTTGGCGTAATCCGGATTCCAGTCGACTTTCCCTGCCAGTTGCGCCGCTCGCGCCGGCGTCGGCGGTGTGCATGAACTCGACGTATTGCAGATGATCCATGCCGGCGCGGTTCGGTGGCGGCGGCGATTGCCTCCGCCACATGGGTGTGCGAGGCGAGTCCGAATTTGTCGAATGTGGCGAAGAAATGATCGTGGCCGGATTCGTCGCCGGGCTTCCAGTTGCGCATCGACCAGGCGTCGATCATCTGGTTGTAGAGCACGTGATCGCCGTAGCTGCAGCGGGCCGCGGGTTTCGCGGTGTAGTTTTCGCAGGAGTCGCAGGGCGGGGCCAGCAGGCGCGAAGACGTGCGGTCGACGCAGAGGCCGCCGTCGGCTGCGAAATCCACCAGATCTTCGGCGTAGATCGCGCCGTCGAGATGATTGTGCAGATCTCCGCCCTTGGGCAGATCGCGGACAAAGGCCAGCAGCAACGGCGGCTGCTTGCGCACCGAGTCCAGGTAGCGGGCGGTGCGCTGCTCGGAACTTTGGGCTGCGGCAGACGCGGTCAGCAGCAGAGGCCAGCAGAGCAGCGGCGCAGAGCGCGTACGCATGGTTGGTGGCACGATCAAGCCTTCCGGATCACTCCTTGGCGATTATCCTTGCAATGATCGAAGTCAGGAAAAGAATTGTAATCTGCCGCGGGCGAGCTTCACAGAAAAGAATTCAGCGAAGGAAGCAATGGCGAGGCGAGATCGGCGAGAATGTCAGCGCAGCCAGGCGATCGCGCGCGATGACGATGGCGACGACCAGCAGCGCTCCGAGGACGTACTTGTTGGCGGCGAACCACGATTGGGACGGTCGGCCGCAGAAGCCAAGAACAGCGGTTGCTGTCGGATACTGGCACATTGCCGGAGACCTCTTCGGCCAGATTCTGTGGCGGTAGATTGCCTGAGAGTGAGGAAGAGCCAGAAGGAGGTCTGGATAGCGACCGAGTTGATGTGGGCGGAGGTTAATTCGCATTCCACCGACGCCTGCCGCGGCGGCGGAGCCAGTTCAGCTGCCGCTGATTTTTCGGTTCCAGGCGGGGGAAGAACTGATCGCGGAACTGCCTGCGCTGGCGCGGTGCGGAGAGGCGCATTGGCCGCGCCACTTCTTCTCTTCGCATTCCACGCAAAAGGTGCGGCCCTGCGAGACGGGAAATCCGCAAGCCTTGCACTTCTGCAGATTCCTTAAGACGAGAGGCACTGAGACCGACGCATCGGCCTCGTCGCTCTTGCCGAGATGCTTGAGTCTGCATCGCGGCCGACCAGAAAAGGGGCTTCTTCGGGGCTGGCTCGGGTTTTGTCTCTGTCGCTGTTCTTGCCTTGTGTAATTTCCGGTTCTTGGGGCGGAAGGCTTACTGGCCCTTGAACAACATCTGGGAGCATCAGGCTGAGCGTGGACTCAACTGGCGTGGACTCAACTGCAATCACTTCGCGCAGCCTCGGTCACCATCGCATCCAACGACGGCTGACTAACCGCGCTGGCCGGCTCTTCGGCATCGGGCACGGTCTGCACAGCTGCAGCATGTTTCACGGCGGTTTCCACCATCTCGCCGAGGCGCTGCAAGGCGGAAATGTCGCGCTGCTCAAAGACGTGCGGCTTGCCGGAAAAAAGTTCGAAGACGCCGAGCACCTGCTGGTCACTGACGATGGGCATCACGACCACCGCGGCAATGCCCAACTGGCGGCAGCCTTCGCGGTTTACGCGCGGATCGCGTTCGGCGTCGTCACAACGCAAAAGCTGGCGGGTGCGGACGCTTTCCCCGGACAGCCCATATTCCATGGAGAGCAGTGCGCCCAGTTCGGGAGCATTCGAGCCGATGCTGGCCCGGCACAGCATGTCATTGTGCAAGCCGCGGCGCAGGGCGATGGCGGCTCCACTGGCACCGGTGATGTACTGGGCGCGCTCGGCCAGCAACTGCAGGGCGGCGTCGAGGTCGCTGTAGGCCATATCGGACAGCGAGCGTCCGCCATCTCCTCCGGGAAAACGCGGCCCCGGATCTTGCAGCATGGGCAGATGAGGCGCTCGCGGCGGAGACGTTCGCGATTGCGGCTCGAGTTGCGCTGGTACTTGCCATGTCCCCCTCCACCACAGGCGATGCCAGACTGCGGTCGAGAATTTGCGTGATGATCTATTACGTAACCATCGTTATTTAGCGATCGGTACTGAGCGATCGCTACTCGACGACGCGTGGCGCGCGTGGGAACCTCGTCGAGTCGAGGCGGCGGGGGCGCGATCCGGCCTACCTCGAACTTATTTCAATTTGCAGGATGCTGTACTGGGAGTCTGCATCGGAGAGGGCATCGTGTCAAGATGCCTGCGGTTAGCATTTGGAAATTAGTAATGCAGCGGCGCCGAATCCGAACTGCCTACCCAGCCCGCTCCCGCACGGCCGTGTTGGCCAGCCGGTTCGCTTCCACGTTATCTTCGCGCGGAACGTGCGAAATCGAGAAACTGAGGGCGCGAGCCAGCTTGCGGCAGGTCCAATGCAGAGAATAGAGGCGCGAGCTGCGGCAAATGTATTCCCCGCGCATCTGGCGGACGACCACTTCCGAATCAGAGTAAACGTGCAGCGCTTTGGCCTTCAGAGAGAGCGCGCACTGCAGGGCTTCGAGAAGGGCCACGTATTCGGCTACGTTGTTATCCTGATGGCCAATCCATTTGGCGATGCGGATGGGGCCGCTTTCACAGCCGTCGATCACCACTCCAATACCCGAGGGCCCGGGATTGCCCAGGGAACCACCATCCACGTAGGCCACGAGTTCTGACATCAATGCTTCTTTTGTGCTATTAGCAAGATGCGCCGAGAATGTTTCTGCGTCAAGACGAATATTTGGTTCGGAGTTGAGGATTTTTCGTTCCTCCGGACAGTTGTGAAAGTTTTTGTGTAAAACCAGTCCCGAATTGGGAAGCCA
Organism: uncultured Acidobacteriaceae bacterium; assembly: GCA_963763285.1. GTDB lineage: Bacteria > Acidobacteriota > Terriglobia > Terriglobales > Acidobacteriaceae > Sulfotelmatobacter. The sequence goes on from CAVXOK010000010.1 coordinate 110,061, forward strand.
TATCGATAAGCTCTCATACTGCAATAGGTTGCGATTCCCGTTATTCACAGGACGAATCGCTATGCATTGCACCAATAGTTTGCGTTGACATTTATTAATGGTCTGTTAAGGTGACTTCCGTCGACGGTTGAAAGGGACAGCGAAATAAACCTTGCTGCCCGAAGTAGACTGAGTGATCAGCCTAGCGGGGCAACCTGAGAGGCAGCCCGAACCTGAAAAAACCGACGGCGCTGCGAGGTGCAGTTGGGGTTTGGGACTGTGAAAACAGTGATCGCATCAAGGGGCTGTGACGGTACATGCGTCCACGCTGTTGGCTCCCTCGCAGGAGGCGGCAGCTAGAGCATAACCAATGTCACGGCCCTTTCAATTTTTTCCCGCCTTTTTGTAACCCCTGGACGCGCTACTTCGGATTTCTGTTCGTCCCACTCTTTTCAGGCAAAGTTGCTCCAGTTCATCCGAGAGGCGTCTGTTATGGGCGCTTCATGAGCCCAAAACGCTGCCCAAATATAGGGTCAGCGCCTTCTTGAATTCAGCCACAACCAAGTCTTTCCCTTTATCGCCCGCTTCTGCATAGAGGGTCTTCAAGCCTCTGACCATCTCGAGAGTCACGTTCGCAGCGAGCAGTGCTCGTTCGTCTGAAAGGGATGGGTTCTTTGCTCGAAAGGCATTCGCGATGTTGGCTCGCAGGACTCGCTTCACAGCGGGGTCACGGCGCAGCCGAATCGGCGCCGCGAGCAGTCTCAGATAAGCCGGACGTACCTGAAGAATTTCAATGATCCGTTCGATAAAGAGACTCGCGAACTCTCGATGAGTGAGGTTCTCTGCCTGCTCTATCAATGGCCTCCATTGCTCTTCCATCTCCTGGGCGTACTGGCCCAACAATGTAAGGGCGACGGCCTGTTTGTCCGGGAAGTAGTTGTAAAGCGCCCCGATCGAAGAGCCGCTGCGCTCCGCGATCGCGGTCATCGTGGTTGCATCATAGCCGACCTCGACAAACAGTTCCGCGGCCGCTTTCAGGAAACTGGCGAGCCTGTGTGAAGAGCGCTCCTGTTGCGGGGCGACTCTTATCGAATTTGACAAATTCGAGGGCATCCTCATATTCTATACCTTAGAAATCGAGGGTACCCTCGATTTTGGTGACAAATCTTTTCCCCAGGAGCCCCATGGCAGAACTTCAGCTTGATCCCCACAAAACCGCACTTGTTCTCATTGACCTCCAGAATGCCATCGTCGGCATGAGTACCGCGCCTCATCCAGCCGCACAGGTCGTTGCCAATTCGGCAAAGCTGGCGGAAGTGTTTCGCGGCCACAGTGCCCCAGTTGTTTATGTCCGCGTCGACCTCAACGATTTCCTCGAGCTTCCTGTGGACCAGCCAGTCAATCTGGGGAATAAACCGCTTCCCGCCGTTGCCTCGGAGATCGCCCCTTCTGCCGGGTTTCAGCGCGGCGACATGCTGCTTACGAAACGTCACTGGGGCGCCTTTGCCGGAACCGACCTTGAGCAGCAGCTTAGGTCGCGTGGCGTCGATACGGTCGTCCTCACCGGAATCTCCACCAATGCGGGGGTAGAGTCCACGGCGCGACAGGGTACCGGCCTCGGCTTTGGCTTTGTCGTCGTTGAAGACGCCTGCTCCGGTCAGGATGGCGAACAGCATCGTTTCGCATTCGAGAAGATATTCCCTCGGCTCTGTCGCGTGCGCTCCACCAAGGAGGTCCTCGCCGCACTTGCCTAACACCAAGCATCAACTCGATCGGCTCGATCCAGTGGTCTGGAAGATCACTGCTGTCGCTGTGCTTGGGTCCCTCATGGGACAGGTCGATGCAACTGTGGTGAACGTCTCCCTCTCCAGCCTGGCAGTTGATCTGCACAGCAGTCTTGCCACCATTCAATGGGTCACGAGCGGCTACCTTCTTGCGCTGGCTCTCATGCTCCCGTTGAATGGCTGGCTCGTCGGGCAGATCGGAGCAAGATCGCTCTATCTGTGGTGTTTTCCGATCTTCACGCTCTCATCGGCACTCTGCGGGCTCGCGTGGTCCGCGAACTCGCTGATTGGCTTTCGAGTCCTCCAGGGAATGAGCGGAGGTTTGATGGCTCCGCTGGCGCAGATGATGATAGTGCGCGCCGCTGGGAGGCACGTGGCGCGCGTCTACAGTTACGCCGCAATACCGATTCTGCTGGGACCACTCCTCGGGCCCGTGCTCGCTGGGGCGATTCTTCAACATGCGTCCTGGCGTTGGCTGTTCCTGGTGAACATTCCGGTCGGTCTTTTGGGAATCGTTCTGGCGATTCGCTTTCTTCCCGAAGACCGTGCCGAAGCCCGGCCGAGAGATCTCGACTTTGTCGGCTTCTGCTTAGTTTCCCCAGGGCTCGTGCTCTTTCTCTACGCTATGGACCATGTTAGCGAACGGATCGGCTTGACGGCATTTTTCGTTGCCCTGGTGCTGCTCACTGTCTTCATCCGGACGGCAACCATGAAGGGCGACGATGCGCTCATTGATCTTCAGCTCTTTAGGGGAAAGGGTTTTTCAGCATCGGTGCTGACCCAATTCACCCTGAACGGAATCTCATTCGCAGGACAGATGCTCATCCCGATCTATCTCATCCGTATGTGCGGCGAATCACCCAGCGCGGCAGGCTGGTTGATGGCTCCTCTCGGACTGGGCATGATCTGCACGTATCCGAAGGTCGGCGTGCTGACGCAGCGCTTCGGCATCCGCAGGGTAGCGGGCAGCGGCGCCTTTTTGGCCTTAGCCGGGACACTGCCGTTCGTTTTTCTTGCCAGCCACGGCATGTCCCTCCCCCTGCTCGTATGTACGCTCTTCGTCCGCGGGATGGGTTTGAGCGCGGTCGGCATTCCGTCCATTACCTCTGCCTACGCTTCGGTCGAGAAAGAACACCTGCCGATGGCGACGACCGCACTCAATATAGTTCAGCGTCTCGGAGGTCCCACCCTGACGACACTGTGCGCTACTTTTCTCGGATGGAGACTGGGTATGGCGCACCAGGCGACCGGCATCTCCCGAGCCTTTACCGCGACCTTCATGCTGCTCAGCCTCATTCATATCCTGCTTTTGGTAGCAGCACTAAGGCTGCCTTTTTTCATAGAGAAGACGAAACGGTCGCCCTCTGATGAAAAGGTAACTCTTTTGCTTGAAGAGGTGTCGGAGTGACCTCATCCTTGCAGGTGTTTACGCGCGACAATCTCTCGTTACTCCCCTTAAACGCCCTTGTCGTTAGCGAACTGTTGAAGTTCTATTAATTGGCCAGAACGGGCTCCGGAGGTCGGCACCCCGCTTCAGCTCAGGCTCGCGGTTCCCGCGCGTCTGGAAAATCGATTACTTACGCTCCTCTTCCTGTGGCATAATCTCAGCCCATAAACACTCCAGCCCTAATTTCGTGGGAGAAACTCATGTCCAAGAATTCGTTTACTCGCCGGCAATTCATCCACATCGGTAGCGGAGCTCTCGCCGCCACGACCGTAGCAGGGAATATTCTGCAGCCGCATTTGCTCTCGGCCGCGGCGCGCCCGGTTCCGCCCAGTGACACCGTGCGTTTCGCCAGCATCGGCACCGGCATTCGCGGCTGCGAACTGCTGGAGGCATCGACTCATGTCCCCGGCGTCGAATGCGTCGCGGTCTGCGATCTTTATGACAGCCGCCATATTGCCGCGCGGGAAGCCGTCGGCAACCCCAACGTTCCCGCCACTCGCGATTACCGCTCCATCCTCGATCGCAAAGATGTCGACGCCGTCATCATCGCAACGATGGACCACCAGCACCGCCACATTTTCGAAGACGCCTGCGCCGCCGGCAAGGACGTTTACTGCGAAAAGCCCATGTCGCACACCGTAGAAGAAGGTTTCTCCATGGTCGAAGCCGCGCATAAGGCGAATCGCATCACCCAGATCGGCAGCCAGCGCGTTAGCTCGATCCTTTATGCCAAAGCCAAAGAGATTTACGACTCGGGCAAGCTCGGCGAGGTCACTGCAATCCAAGCTTATTGGGACCGCAACAGCCCCAGCGGCGCGTGGGTTTATCCAATCCCTCCTGATGCCAGCGAGAAGACGATCGACTGGAACGCGTTTCTCGGCAGCGCACCCAAGCGGCCCTTCGATCCAGTACGCTTCTTCAGGTGGCGCTGCTTTACCGACTACGGCGAGGGCCTTGGCGGCGATCTGTTCGTTCATCTGATTTCCGGAATCCATTTCATCTCCGGCACGAATATGATCGCCGAGCGCGCGCAATCCAGCGGCGGGCTCTTTCACTTCAAGGATGGCCGCGAGTTCCCCGACCTGATCGAAACCATTTACGACTATCCCAATTTCCGCGTCAGCCTGCGCTGCAACCTGAACAATGATGGCGGAGAGTTCATCGCCTTCTACGGCACGCAGGGCAGCCTGATCATCAAGGACTCCACTCTCACCTTCAAGCCGGAGGACACGCGTCCGACGCCGGAAGGATATTCGACTGGAGGCTGGCCGCGCGCCTTGCGCGAGCAATACTTGAAGCAATGGCACGAAGAGCATCCGCCGACGGCGGCGCTGGCTTCGCGTGTAGATAAAGAAGTCGAGTCCTACACTACGCCCACGGGATACAGCGACGTGGTCGATCATGAGGCCAACTTCTTCAACGCCGTGCGCACCCGCAAACCAGTCACGGAAAATGAAATGTTCGGAAACCACGCTGCCATCGGCTGCCATTTGGCGAACTTCGCTTACTTCAACAAGTCCATCGCGGTCTGGGACGGCGCGGCGAGGAAGATTGTGAGAGGGTAAAGGGGTTTAACGAAACGCTTCTCGAGAAACGGTTCAGCCCACAATCAGCTTTACCGCGAGTGCCGCGAGCGCGAGTTTGACCATCCACCCCAGAGCGTAGGATGCAGCGATCGCCGGAGCTAGCTTGATCCACAGCGCGTTCACGATGTTGAACGGCAAAGGCCCGATGAGCCAGATCGCCGCTGCCAATTTGAACGTTCCGCGGTACGTGTGGAGATGCAGGCCGCTACACAGCAGAACAAAAACACCGCAGGTAAGAAAAGGAAACAGGCTCGACCACAGAATCGCTGTGCTTTCTGCCTGGCCCCCCTGGTATCGCCAGATCTCCGGATTCCGATCATAGCGCTTGTAAAGCCAGTCGCCCGCGAAAAGCCAGTCTGTCATCGACGACATGAATCCACTGGCCAACACTGCCAACGCAATGCGTCCCCAAGGCATAGGCCCCTCGATGGTGTCCCGCGGCTTGCTACGCAGCTACTTCGCCGGCAATTATTTCGTCAATGTAGCACCAGATCCATTCTTCGCCGGGCTCGATTGAGCGCATCACGGGATGGCTGGTGTGATGAAAATGCTTGGTCGCGTGTTTGTTCTTTGACGAATCGCAGCAGCCCACGTTCCCGCAGATCATGCACATCCGCAGGTGAACCCAAGTGTCGTCCATTTTGACGCATTCTGCACAGACATGTGTGTTGGTGGTCGTAACTGTGATCTGATCCAGATGCTTGCATTTCTTTGCCATCTTTATCTTCCTCCTACTTTTGTCATCCTGAGCGGAGATTGTGCTTCGCGATGGCGAAGCGCAACTTCAGCCGAAGGGGCTGCCCCGAGCGCAGCCGAGGGAGATCCCCAGAAGCTATTTCATAGACTGGCTCGGGAAGGGCATGGCTTCAGCCGTGCCGCCAAGAGCCAGGAAAGACGCGGGCTTAAGCCGCTCAGGGGATTCCTCTACTGTCTTTCCAACTCCTTTCGATCCCAGTGCGCCAAGTTCGCACCCGCGTCGTAGGTACTCTGCAAAAAGCTGAGCAATGCCTGCCGAGGTGAAGTGCTGCGGCGCACGTCGTCATACATCAGCAGAAATTCTTTCATTTGCGGATGATAAAAGGCCGCCGCCGGCTGCACCTTCTGCTCGGCAAGACCCGCAGGCTCCGGCGCGGCATAAGCATAGAACGCCGCGCCTTTAATGTCGCCGCCGCCCGGCCAGAATCCCGCGCTGATCACTTCATGCGAATAGGCTTCACGCGTCACCAGATCCGCTCCCACCCGTTCTGGAGCCCGCCGCCCGGAGAATCGCGTCACACAGAGGTCGAAACTTCCCCAGAAGAAATGCACCGGGCTGTCCTTGCCGATGAAGCCCGCGCGGAATTCCTGGAAGATGTTGTCGCACAGGACCAATATCTGCCAGAAACGATGCGCATATTCGGGATCATAGGAAGCGTGCTGTGTGTCGGCAGTGAATCGCACAGGGTTCGGCACTTCGCAGGGCATCGTCCAGATTTTTACCTCAATGCCCAGCGACCGCAAGGCTGACATAAATTCCGCATAGAAGCTCGGCGACTGATTGCGCCTTTAGCGCCAGAGTCTTCGACGATCCCCAACTGGTCTGGATGATCAGCTTGTGGTCGATGAAGTCGAACTGAACTTCGAAGTTTCCACCGTTGTAAGGAATCGCAGAGGTGGTAAGTCCCGCGCGCATTGACATACAGCGCAACTTCCCACCAGTGATTGATGAGCGGGCTCAGCGCCAGCCGCACCTTGCCCACAATCTGCGTCCACATATGCAGAGTGGAGTAAGTATCCTGCCATGCCTCCAGCGGCAATTCGGGCCAGGAGACCTGGTTCAAGCTATCAGGGAGCGCACCCATCGCGGAACCTCGCGTTCAGATCAGGAGATGTTAACACCCCTTGCCTTTCGCATCACTTCTTCTTCGGCGGTAGATACTTCTTTTCAATCGAAGCCACTACCACGTAGTTCGGATCCACCATTTCGTTGAGGTGAATCTTCGCGACCTTCGAAAGCAGCTCGTAAGCATCGAGTTCCGACAAACCGTAGTCTTTATGGATCCAGTGGACGAGTTCGGTGAACGCAATGCGCAGCGCGTCGTCCAGCGGACGGTAGGCGCCGACCGTCATGATGGCATCGTCGTTCTCAAACTGTGGCCAGGCGATCGTGCGGCCTTTGATCACGCTCAACTCGACGCGCGCTTTCAGCGGAACTTCGATGGCGGTGCCGGCGATTTCTCCATCGCCCATGGCGGCGTGGCCGTCGCCGATGTAAAACAGCCCGCCCTTCACGTTCACCGGAAAATAAACCGTGTTGCCCACGCTGGCTTCGGGCGAATCCATGTTGCCGCCGAATTCGGCCGGGACCACCGAGCTGCGCGCTTCACCCTCCGCCGGCGCGACCCCGATGCATCCAAAGAAAGGATGCAGAGGAATCTTCACCGAGAAATCCGTATCGAGCGCCTTGAACGTCGCCGTGTTTGCCGCGTGATCGATGTGGTAGTACCAGATGCGCTCGGGCAGCGGCGGATGCAGCATGGGCGTGTAGTTGGTCTCATTGAGCGCGCCAAATCCCGGAGCGAACGCGCCGACACCGGTGTCGCCATCCACGTCGAGCTCGAGAATCTTGACAGCCAGCGTGTCGCCGGGCTCCGCGCCCTCGACGAAAAATGGTCCGGTCAAAGGATTGTCGCCCTTCACCATGCTGAGCGTGTCCCCCGGCTTCCTGAGCACGTTCCCAAAGCAATCGAGTGTGTTGGTGTCGAGAATGTCGCCCGACTTCAAATGCGCAACTGGCTCCGCCGTCGCGAACAGGTACTTCACATTGGCATTGGTGGCGGTGTAGTGAATTGTGTTTTGGGCGAAGGCTGACCGCCAGCCAGCAGAACAACAGAAAGAAGACGAGCGATCACAAAGACCTCCGGGTAGATTGTCGATTGTAGCGAAGGGATGGCCGGGTGCCCATCGCCGACGTTCTGCTTGTAAGGTTGACTCCACTGATTTTTCAGCGCCAGGGAGCATCGGCGTTAGCGAGTAATTTGTTGTCGAGTTCGTAGCGGCGGCTCCGATAAGGCGCCTCCATGATCCGACCATGCTGCTCTGCGCGATACTGTTGCAGGCCGGCGCGCAAACGGCGCTGAAGCCCATGATATGAAAATGACCGGTTGCTGTCTGGGATGTGCCCGACGCGACCACTGCGCAGCCGTCTGATGCTGTTGTTGTGTCCTTGTCGGCGCAGCGCGGTGTTCGTCGACCTCGAAGGGCTCGACGTCCCGACGTCTCCGGAGATCGATCGTGCTCGATCTGAAGGATCATCCCGTACCTCCAATCGCCAACACCTCCGGCTATCCGCTGGCGTTTCCGCGGCCGTGAGCACCAAGAAGATCTTCGAGAACGAGCGCGTGATCGAATCGCGGTCTGTGAGGATACTACACCTGGACGCTGGGCGTGAGCCACAGCCCGATCACTTCCACTGATCAAAGACGTGTGATCGTCGACCTTGAAGATGGCGATACGTAGTCGACCACTCCGGACGGGCAGAAGCCCTGTCGGGTGCTTGAATTACGTACGGATTCGCGACGGTCAAGTTCAACCTCCGCGACCGTTAACCCACACTGAAATCTCGGCTGATCCGTGCTTGTAAACAGCACGCCATACATTACCGAGCTGAAATAGGATCTAAGCCGTCTTCTTCTTCGCGTAAAACCTGCGCACCTTGGCGCGGTTGCCGCACTGCTTCATGCTGCACCAGCGGCGATGGTGATTCTTGCTGGTGTCAAGAAAGAGCCACTGGCAGGTCGGCGAGGAGCAGGCGCGAACCAGCGCGAGATCGGGTGAGGCGAGCAGATCCCCGGCCGCGCGCGCGATCGGCCACAGCATCGCGTTGAAGGAAGACGTCAGGTCGTCGAAGCGCCACTCCAAACGTCCCTCCACTTGCGGCATTTTGCTTTCCGCACTCTTGGCTTGCACCAGCTTAGGTTGAACCAGCCGCGAATGCAGCGCGGCATCGTGGAGATTCGCATTGAGCCTGTCCATCGCGAGCTGCGGCGCGGGTTGCTTTTTCATCAATGCGGAAAAGATGGCGTACAGGGCTTCGCGCAGGTTGATGGCGCGGCGCATTGCTTCCTCGGCCTCGTCGGGCATGAGGTGAACCCGCTCGTAGAAAAAATCCAGCTGCTCGGCTGTGAGGATGCCGGTGTCTTCGCCGAAGCGCGCCAGGTCGTAGTAGTTCTTGAGCAACTCTTTTGGTTCGCCGCTGGGACGATCGTCGAGCGTGTTGATGAAATCGAGGCAGACATTTCCCAGCAGTTCGAAAAAGGGTGGTCCGCGTCTGCGGGCTCTGGTTTCAGTCATGATGATCAGTTTCTCTTTAGAGTATATAACCATCAAAATTACACTTGACAAGTTACATGAGGTCGTCTACGATCACAATTAACCTGTAAATATATCTTAACAGGTTATTCAGATTCGACGGCGATTTTCAATGATTCCCGATCAGATTCCCGACCACCGAGCGCAAATTATCGCCATGCTTCGCAGCGGCAAGATGATACATATCGGAGGTAGACCTGTGATCGTGCCCGAGCCACGCCAATCCGCGAATTCGCCCAGCCGGGGGCTCGCCATCAAGATGGCGCTGGCCTTTGTGGCGATCTATGTCATATGGGGGTCGACTTATCTTGCGATTCGCTATGCGGTCGAGACCATTCCGCCGCTGGTGGCGGCGGGAATTCGGCATTCGATTGCCGGCGGGATCATGCTGACTTGGGCCTGGTGGCGCGGGTTTCGCCCGACGCGGCAGCAGTGGGTGGCGGGATTTGCGTTGGGCGCTCTCTTCTTTTTGATAGGGCACGGCTCGCTGCACTGGGCGGAGCAGTATGTGGGGTCGGGGCTGGCGGCGCTGCTGATCGCGACTGAACCGATGTTCATTCTGGTGCTGGGCTGGATGATGGGCCAGCAGAAGATCAGCGTGCTTAGCGCGCTGGGCTTGGGTTTGGGCGTGGTGGGCGTGGCCATGCTGACGGGCGCGGAACTTACGGTGAAAGGTTCGAGCTTGTGGGGATTGCTCGCGGTGTTGCTGGGTTCTTTGTCGTGGTCGTTGGGGGTTGTGGTTTCGCCGCGGCTTAAGCTGCCTTCTGATGCTTTGGGGCGAACGGCGTTGCCGACGATTTGCGGCGCGGCAATGTTGCTGATCGCGGCGGGGGTCACGGGCGAGTTTCAGCAGACGCATTGGTCGAGCATCACGTTGCGGTCTATTTTTGGGCTGGGTTATCTGATCACGTTCGGGTCGGTGGTGGCGTTCACGGCTTACACCTGGCTGCTGCAGCGGGTTCCGCCGGCGCTGGTGGCGACGCATACGTATGCGAATCCGGTGGTGGCGGTGATTTTAGGATGGCTGCTGGCGCGCGAACCTTTGACGATGCGCGTGGTGCTGGCGTCGGTGGCGATTCTGGGGGCGATTGTGCTGATCCGGCGAGGCGAGCGGACGGCTGCAGTAAAAGTTCCCGAAAAAGTTCCGGCGATGGCTGAGGTCGATACGTCTGAGGAATGCGCATAGGAACGCTTTCGAGGAGCGCGACATGGCGATTCCGTATTACCACGTTGATGCATTCGCGGATGAAATCTTTGCAGGTAACCCGGCGGGGGTCTGCATCCTTTCCGCTTTTCTCGCGGATAGCACCATGCAGAAAATTGCTGTGGAGAACAGGCACAGCAACACCGCTTTTGTGGTTGCACGCGCTGATGGTGACTTCGACCTGCGCTGGTTTACGCCCAAAGTCGAGGACGACCTATGCGGGCATGCGACCTTGGCATCCGCCTATGTGCTCGCGCTGCGGAAGCATGGCGAGTGGCCGGTTCGTTTTCACACGCGCAGCGGCGTGTTGACCGTCGAACGGGACAGAAACAGCTTTGAAATGAACTTTCCCGCCAGGCCGCCCCGACCATGTGAGACGCCAGTCGGCCTCTTACCCGCCCTGGGTTTGAAAGCGGCGCTCGTAATGAAATCACGCGATTACTTGGTGGTGGTGGATCGGGCGGACCAAGTGCGAGCGCTGTCGCCCGATATCGGTGCTCTTGCCAAACAGGACGCCGGAAGTGGGACTATTGTTACCGCTCCTGGCGAGGATGACGTGGATTACGTCTGCCGATTTTTTGCACCCTCGATCGGCATCGATGAGGACCCCGCAACTGGCTCGATACATTGCACACTGGCTCCATATTGGGCTGGGCGGCTGGGTAAGGACACGTTGCGTGCGCAGCAGCTCAGTGTTCGCGGGGGTTCCGTGCAGTGCACAACCGGCGGTGAGCGAGTGAAGATCGCCGGCCGGGCACGGCTATACCTTCACGGCTTGATCGAACTCTAAAGCGTCTGCTTCCACAGTCAGAACCTGATACGTACTCGTCGCGAGATGAAAGATTGTGTTAGATATCTACGGATTGGTCGTGGATAGAGGCGGACAGGAGTGTCCGCCCCACACGAGCATGCCTTCTTGTTGCGAGAAACCAGGGGAGTGCGCCCTGACTAACCTCCGGGGGACTATCGATGACGCTTGTGCACGAAGAACTTCTGCGGGAATTTCAGGACTTTGCTCGGACCGCTGTGACGGCCGAGTCCGTGATGGAGCGCATTGCGGAGCGTCTGCACGAAAAGATGACGCGTTACAACTGGGTGGGATTCTATTTAGTCGATCCAGCGGATGCTGGCGTCCTGTTGGTCGGGCCGTTCGTCGGCAGTTTTACGCCCAACGCCCGCATTCCGCTGAGTTCGGGACTCTGCGGGGCTGCGGCCAGCAGTGGGCAAACCGTCGTAGTGGATGATGTCAAGAAAGATCCGCGATATCTCGCGGGATCGCCCATGGTGAATAGTGAAATCGTGGTGCCTATTTTCGTGAAGGGCAAGCTTGTGGCTGAGCTCGACATCGAGAGCTATTTCACCGGCACGTTTAGTAAGACGGAAACGGAATTTGTTGAGGGATGCGCTGGGGTGGTTGGGAAGTTTTTTGGCAAGAGATAGTTCGGCTGGGCTTGCGGTGCCAACTCCTGGCGGGGATCGTCTGCCTTTATTCTAAATTGCTCATGGATAGAGGCGGACAGGAGTGTCCGCCCCACACGAGCACGGGTGGCGCAGGCGAACAGCAGGTTCCTCGCTTCGCTCGGAATGACAGGGTTTGCTCGGAATGACAAGCTTTTTAGGGCAATTTAGTGTTGGTCGCGGCGGCGTAGGTAGTCGATGAACATTTGTTCTACGGGCTTATCGTAGGCCATGAGGACGTGGCGGACGGTGTGGCCGCTGACGACGTGGCAAACTTCTTCGGCGAGATTCTTCGCGTGATCGCCGGCGCGCTCGAGAGACTGGGTCATGAAGATGACCTGGAGGCTGGCCTGGCGCGCGATGTTTTCGGGATTCTCGATGTGGCGGAGGAAGATCAGGTTGCGAAGACGGTCGATTTCGGAGTCGGCGCGGAGGACGTCGACGGCTTTCCCGACGTCGCGAGTAGAGAAGGCAGCACCAACGTCAGTCAGCATCTTTTCGAGGATAGTGGCCATGTGGGTAAGGTCGCGGGTGTCTTCGGAATCGATGCGGCCGGCGGCGGCTTGAGCGCTATTGGCGAAGCTGAGGAGCAGGTCGCCGATGCGCTCAAGGCTGATCATGAACTTCATGCAGGCCAGGAGTTCGCGAGCCTCGGCAGGTTCAACTTCGGTGATGACCGAGGTGACGGCGCTGTCAATTTCCATGTCGAGGGTGTCGAGTTCGCGCTCGCGCTGGCGCAGAGAGTTGAGCAGAGGGCTGGAACCGGTGGCGATACCTTCGGCGGCGGCGGCCGCGGCTTCCTTGGCTAGACGACAGGCTTCAATGGTGCGGCGAACGATGTGGTGGTGAGCCGGTTCAGGAGTAAGACTTTCGACGCGGGCAGTACTCATGAAGATATCCTTCTGACGCGGGGCGGAACGGCGCAGACCGATTGACTTGCTGAGGCTATTGTGCCGCTCATACGAATGGATGGTCAATGCGTAAGGATAGGTTTTCTTTAGCCGGAGTGGGTTACGGGCAGGTGAATTTTTCGAGTTTTCCGGAGGCTACTTAGGGCCGTGTTGCTGGTGCTTGGCCGCGTTGCGTTGGGCCTTCTGATACTTCTTCATCTGCTTCTGCTGCTTCCGGGCAGCTTTCTTTGCGGCCTTTTGGTATTGCTTGGACGCTCGTTTGGCCTCGATGCTATTTTCTCCGATGCTTCGGTTCTCGCGCTGGGCGCTGGCCGGGAGCGACCAAGCAAGGCTTGCGGCGGCGAGCAGTAGGGTGGCGGCTATTCGTTTCATCACATTTCCTGAACGTTCCTGACGAAAAATCCTGCAATGATTTTACACCGGAGACTAGGGAATTCCTGAGAAATGCAGGAACTGGTTCTGGGCGCCGGGCTTCGCCCAGGCTTGGACGGCCGAGGACGGCCGTCTCCACATGAGCACTGCTTGCCCTGGCTTTATGGTTGGCCTGCGTCTTAGGCGGTAGGGAGGGAGAAGAGGAAGGTGGAGCCGTGGGCCAGTTCGCTTTCGGCGCGGATGGAGCCGCCGTGGGCGAGCATGATGTGCTTGGCGATGGCGAGGCCGAGGCCGGTGCCCCCGGACTCGCGGGAGCGAGCTTTGTCGACGCGATAGAAACGTTCGAACAAGCGCGGGAGGTGCTCGGAGGGGATGCCGGCGCCGAAGTCCTGGACGAAGAATTCGACTGCGTGGGGAACCGATCGGGCACCGAGAATGATTCGCCCCGGGGACGCGCTGGACTTCGATGGGGATTGTGGCCCGGACTGTGCTCCGGACTGTGTGCCGGATTTTGAGCCGTATTTCAGGGCATTGTCGATCAAGTTGGAGAAGACCTGGTGAATGGCTTCCCGGTCGGCGAGGACGGACCGGAGATGCTGGATTGGAGAGTCCTCTCCGGCATTTTGTGAATCCTGGATTTGCAAGTCAATCCCCTGCGTGCGGGCGATTTCGCGGAAGCTCTCTTCGGCGTCGTGGAGGAGTTCGGCCGGAGGGACGGGCTCCATCTCGAAACGGGTTTCGCCAGATTCGACGCGGGCGAGGGTGAGCAGGTCTTCCGTGAGGCGGGACATACGGGCGGAATTCTTGCGAATGATTTCCAGAAACTCACGTGTGGGAGCGGTGTTTTCGGGAGTGCTGTCGAGCAAGGTTTCCGCATAGCCCTGAATGGATGTGAGAGGCGTGCGGAGTTCATGCGAAACATTGGCGATGAAGTCACGGCGGGTTTTTTCGACGCGCTCGGTTTCGGTGAGGTCGCGGAGCACGGCTACGGCGCCTCCGTCGGGCAGAGGGGCGGCGGTCACGTCGAAGGCGCGGCCGGGGACGATGGAGGTGGCACGGGCAGTCTTGACGTCACGGGCGGTGGTGGCTTCATTGACGGTGGCGAGGAAGTCGGGATCGCGGATGGTTTCGACGACGGGCTGATGCAGGCGAACGCCCTGGGGAACGAGGCGATCCATGGGTTGGTTGGCCCACTGCACGAGGCCATCGGCGCTGACGGCGATGACGGCATCCTGCATACTGTTGAGCAGAGTTTCGAGCTGGCGCTGGCTGGAGCGGACGGCGGCGAAACTTTCTTCGACGCGGCGGGCGGTTCTATCGATGGCGCCGGCGACGCGGCCGACTTCATCCTGCGAGGTCTCCTGGATACGAGCTGTAAGATCACCGTCGGCGATGCGGGCGGCGACATCGACGATGCGCTCGAGGCGGCGAGCCGTCCAATTGGCGGCGACCGCGGCGACTACAAAGGCGAAGAGGAATGCCAGTGCGGAAGCTAGCTCCAGGCGGTGGCGCATCTGCAGGGCGACGGCTTCCACATCTGAGAGTGGATAGGCGAGGCGGACGGCGCGGCCCAGCATGGCGTCGAACGTTACAGCGGTGGCCAGGATGACGACCGCGAAGGCGGCCATCAGCTTGAGGAAGATCCCGTTTGTCACTGCTCTGTCACTCGCACCACTTCTTTGATTACTTCCTTGATCACTTCTTTGATCGCTCTCACTTTGGAGCCTCGAAGCGGTAGCCGGCGCCGCGCACGGTCTTGAGATAGCGCGGGTTTTCCGGGTCTGGCTCGATTTTTTCGCGGATGCGGCGGACATAGACGTCGACGGAGCGCGGGGTCACGTACGACGTGTCACGCCAGACGGAATCGAGAAGATGATCGCGGGAAAAGACGCGGCCGAGGTGGCGGGCGAAATAATCGAGCAGGCGGAACTCGGTGGCAGTGGTAGGGACGGTTTGTCCACGCACGGTGAGGATCATGGCGGCGGGGTCGATGGCGATATCTCCTACTTTGAGCGGGCTGGGCGGAAGCGGGCGCTCAAAGCGGCGGAGGACAGCTTTGACGCGGGCCACGAGTTCGCGGGGGCTGAAGGGCTTAGCGATGTAGTCGTCGGCTCCGATTTCGAGACCGAGGACGCGGTCGGCTTCGCTGCTTTTAGCGGTCAGAAAAATCACTGGCACGGATGCAAGCCCCGGGGTTTGGCGGACCGTGCGGCAGAGTTCCAGACCGTCTTTACCGGGGACCATGATGTCGAGTACGAAGAGCGCGGGGCGCTGGCGTTCGGCATCGGCGATCACGCTGGAGCCGTTGGGGTAGACGCGGACGGCGAAACCGTCGTTCTCCAGGTGGTGGCGAACCAGGCGGGAAATATCGGGATCGTCTTCGACGACGAAGATGCTGGGTTTCACGGGATTATTGTAGCGAAGGTAGTACCTAGTACCTAGTACCGAGTGGCCGGTTCGGAGTTGCAGGACGTGATTTTTATCGGATTGTAACAATCAAGTTGGCGGCGGAGTCGAGGTGGAAGCGTTTGCCGGGATGAATGACTGACGTGGCGCTGTATTCGATGATGAGGGCTGGGCCGTGATATGTCTTGCCGGATTTTAGGACGTCGCGCGAGTAGACTGCCGTCGCGAGTTTCTTGCCTTCGAATTGGACTGAGGCTTTGGGCGTGGAAGGCGAGCCGAGCTTGGCTCGGCCTGGACGGGCAAGAGTGCCCGTCCCTACATGATCCGTCTTCACGCCGATCGTCCCCACATGGGCTGTGGCGGATTTCACCGTGGCGCGGAGGCGGAGGGTTACTAGCTCTAGTTCGCGGGTGGGATGGGCGTAGCCGTAGCGGCGCTGGTGTTCTTGCTCGAATTCTTGGCGGAGATTTTTCTTGAGCGGAAGGTTGAGTTCGTATCCCTGGCCGCGATAGCGAACGTCGATGCTGGGCTGGTAGCGAATTCTTCCTTTCCAGGCTTCTTCTTGAAAATCTTTCGCTGCCTGTTTCTTCAACGCCGCAAATTCTTGTTCAAGTCGCGCGCGTGGAACCTTGCCGGCGACGCGCCAGAGGACGGTGCGGGAATAGTCCTTGACTACGTCGCTGAACAGAATGCCGAGAGCAGAGAGCGCGCCGGGGAGGGCGGGCACGATCACGTGGGGGATGCTGAGGGCTTCTGCGAGGGCGCAGGCGTGAAGGCCTCCAGCGCCGCCGAAAGCTACGAGTGCAAAGTCGCGGGGATCGCGGCCGCGCTCGACAGAGACGACGCGAATGGCCTTCTCCATGGTGGAGTTGACCACGCGGATTACGCCGGCGGCGAATTTCTCGATGGTCAGCGGACTTCCCTGCTGCTTTAACCATTCGCGCGTCACGCGGCAGGTGCGATCGAGATCGAGAGTGAAGTCGCCGCCGAGGAAACGCGTGGGTTGCAGGCGGCCTAATAAGAGGTTGGCATCGGTGACAGTGGGCTGGGTGCCCCGGCCGTAGCAAATCGGGCCGGGATCGGCGCCAGCGGATTCAGGACCGACGCGGAGGGCGCCTGCGGAATCGAAGCGGGCGAGGGAACCTCCGCCGGCACCAACCGTGTGAATGTCGAGCACGGGGACGCCGATGGGGAGTCCGGCGACTTCGGCTTGGTTCGCGGGGGTGATGGCGCCTTCGACGAGGGAGACATCGGTGGAAGTGCCTCCCATGTCGAAGGCGATGATGCGCTCGAAGCCGCTACGGAGGGCGGTTGCCGCGGCGCCGACCACGCCTCCGGCTGGGCCGGAGAGGACGGTGCGGACGGGTTCGGTGGCGGCGGAACCGAGCGAGGTGATGCCCCCGGAGGATTGCATTACGAAGATTCTCGCCATGGGCTGAGGTCGCTCAGGGGCTAAAGCCCCAAGTCCATTTTGGACGTCCTTGACGCAGCGCTGAAGCGCTGCTCCACCCTGGGTCGCTCGACCCTCGAAAGGCGCTGCAACAGATTTTCCAGATAGCGCTGCATAACTGGTTGAAGGTAGGCATTGATCACGACTGTTGAGGTGCGCTCGTATTCGCGGAATTCGGGGAGGATTTGGTGGGAGATGGAAAGCGGGATGCTTAACCGCTCTGAGGGATTCCGCGATGGCCCGTTCGTTTTCCGGATTCGCGAAACAGAAAAGTAAGGAGATCGCTACTGACTCGGGATGTTTTGCTTCTACGTGGGAGGCTAGCGATTTCAAATCTCTGGGCGAAGGTGAGATCAGGACTTTACCGTCGCTGGCGGTGCGTTCTTCTACGCCGAATCGAAGATCGGCGGGGACCAGGGGTTCGATGCGGTCGAAGAAGAAATCGTAGAGCTTGGGGCGCGCCTGACGTCCGATCTCGATGGCGTCTTCGAAACCGGAGGTGGTGACGAGGGCGGTGCGGGCGCCTTTGCGTTCGAGCAGAGTATTTGTGCCGACTGTGGTGCCATGCAGGATCACTAAGTCGCCTTTGTGATTGATTTTGCGAAGAGCGCCGATGATGGCTTGGGAGGGGTCGGCTGGAGTGGAGAAGACTTTCAGCATTTGTAGGTGATTAGTGGAGTCGATCCAGACACAGTCGGTGAAGGTGCCGCCGGTATCGATGGCTACGCGCAGGGGTCGGGGGCGGCGGGTCATGTGGCTCGGTGTCGGTCGCGAGAGACCCACGTCTCGCAAAAGCGGCGAGACGTGGGGCGCCCGCAATGAATTCGGAGGATTAGGGTAACATTTGCGGCTATGAGATATGCATTTCTCGTTGAGACGTATGCCACCGAGCGGGTGAAAGTGGTCAGCGTGTGGAGCGAGTTTCGCGATGAGGATCTTGCGGTGCGGCCGCGGGAGGGTGATCCGCGGGGGCGCAGCGTGCATGAGCAGATGGTGCATCAGTGCGTGAGCGAAGACTTGTGGTTCCGCAACATGCTGGCGATTGATGTGGGCGCGCCTCCGTTGCCGAAGCAAGAGACTCGGTTGGAGTTCATGAAGCGGTATGCCGAGGACAGCGGGAAACGGTTGGCGGCGCTTTTGGATAAAGATGAAGCCTGGTGGGAAGAGAATGTGAAGTTTTTCGATGTGCTGCGATCGCGGGCTTGGGTGATGACGCGGCGGATGACGCATACGTCGCATCATCGCGGGCAGTTGATGGCTATGTTGCGGATGCTGGGACGCGAGGTGCATAGCAATTACGGGCCGACTGCGGATACGGGTGGGTTGATGGTGAATCATGCTCCTACGATTTATGCGTATTCGAGTTTGGAGGAGTTGTTTGCGGGAGAGGGGGTTGGAGGGGCGAAGGCGCAGTTGCCGGGGACGGGCGCGAAAGTGGTGACCGAAAGGCCGGAATAGGGTGAGGCTCCCTGATTCAGATTTGTCTGGCGATAAAGAGATCAGGTAGTGGTGCAGTTTGAAATCCCACACTGCCAGAAAACGAGTCAGAAGTAATGTCGTCCCTGAAGGGACTCGGTTCTCGTTGTCTGCTTTCCCCGCACTAACGTGCCGGGCTGATGAATGCCGTCGCTTCGCGACTCGTCGCAGCTTGTGCTACGGGCTATCCCTTTGTGGTGAAGGCTAGCGTCAGCAGCGTCTTTTGCTCTACATCGTGCGCTTTTGAACTGCCGGTGGCGGGGCTGGCGCTGGAGCTGCGTTTCACTGAAAGCACGTGGCGATTGCCGGCAATGCGCTGGAGGCGGGGGAGCATGTTGAATAAGGCTCCCATGTTGGCCGGCTCTTCCTGAACCCAGACTATGTCGCCGGAGTCGCCGTGGCGGGCGAATTCGGCTGTGAGCTCTTGTTCTGGGAAGGGATAGAGCTGTTCCAGAAATACAATCGCTGTCGAGGTGTCTTTTCTCTTTTTGCGTTCGGCCCGGAGTTCGTGGCCTATCTTTCCTGTACAGACCAGGATGCGGTCGGCTGCTCCGATTTCGGTGTCGGGGAGTACGTTCTGGAAATTCTTTTGCGTGAAGTCGGTGATGGGCGAGGAGGCGTCGGCGTGGCGCAACATGCTTTTCGGGGTGAAGACTACCAGCGGTTTGCGCCAGTGGCGCAGGGCCTGGCGGCGGAGAAGATGAAAATATTGTGCGGCGTTCGAGGGTTGCGTGATCTGGATGTTGTGCTTCGCAGCTAGCTGAATAAAGCGCTCGATGCGGGCGCTGGAGTGTTCCGGTCCCTGGCCTTCGTACCCGTGAGGGAGAAGCAGGACGAGGCCGGAGAGCAGGTTCCATTTGGCTTCGCCGGCGGAGATGAACTGGTCGATGATGGCCTGGGCTACGTTTACGAAGTCGCCGAACTGGGCTTCCCAGAGGACTAGAGCCTCGGGATAGTCGCGACTGTACCCGTATTCGAAGCCGAGGACGCCTGGTTCGGAGAGAGTTGAGTTGTGGATTCCGCAGTGGGCCTGGCCGGTTGCGATGTTTTCGAGCGGGACGTATTCGTTCTCGTTTTCGATGTCGATCAGAACTGAGTGGCGCTGGTTGAAGGTGCCGCGGCGGGAGTCCTGGCCGGATAATCGAACTGGGATGCCGGCCTTTGCGAGGCTGGCGAAGGCAAGAGCTTCGGCCATGCCGTAGTCCACAGGGCGTTTGCCTGCGCCCATTTCGGCGCGTTGCTCTAAGAGCTTCTTCACTTTGGGATGGATGTGAAAGCCCGCGGGATAAGTCGTGAGGTGATTCGTCAGTTCGGAGAGTTCTTCGATCGAGAGTCCGGTTTCCACTTCAAATTCGGGCTTGTGGAGGCCGCCATAGTATTGGTCCCAATATTTCGGCAGGTCGCGCATGAGCGGCTTCTTGGTTAACTTGCCAGCGTCTTTCTGCGCGGATTCGAATTCGGCTTTGATAGCGGCGACTTGCGCGGGCGCATCGGTTGCTCCGATGTCGTCGGCATAAATTTCCCACAGCGGGGGATGTTCTTTAATCTTTTTGTACAGCAGCGGCTGGGTAATGGTGGGATCGTCGACTTCGCTGTGGCCGTGGCGGCGGTAGCCGATCAGATCGATGACTACGTCAGTGCCGAACTGGTAGCGGTATTCGGCCGCAATGCGGGCGACGCGGACTACTGCATCCACATCTTCGCCGTTGACGTGGAAGATGGGGATGGACTGGCGCCGCGCGATGCAGGCGGCGAAGCGGGTGGAGTGTTCTTCGACATAGCTAGTGGTGAATCCCAGGAGATTGTTGACGATTACGTGAATGGTGCCGCCTACGGTGTAGCCGGGAAGGTCGGCATAGTTCATGGTTTCGGCCAGGATGCCTTGTCCGGCGAAAGCGGCGTCGCCATGGACCAGGAGTGGGAGATATTTTTCGCGTCCGCCTTCGCCGGTGCGGTCTTGTTTGGCGCGAGTGCGGCCTACGGTTACGGGATCGACGGCTTCCAGGTGGCTGGGGTTTGAGACCAGATGGATATGAACTTTCTTGCCGCTGCGAGTAGTGTATTCGCCGGTTGCTCCCATGTGATATTTCACGTCGCCGGAGCCTAGAACGCTACGCGGGTTGACGTCTTCGAAGCCGGCGAAGATTTCGTTCGGGGGGCGCTTGGCGACGTGGGCGATGACGTTGAGGCGGCCGCGGTGGCTCATCCCCATGACTAGTTCGGTGGCGCCAAGGCGGGAGCCGGTGTCGAGGATTTCATCGACCAGCGGGATTAGGGCGGTGACGCCTTCGAGCGAGAAGCGTTTGCTGCCTAGATATCGCTGCTGCATGACCTGTTCGAAGATGTCGGCGCGGATCAGCAGGTCGAGGATGCGTTTCTGGCGTTTATTAGGAACCTCCGCGTCGGCAACTTCGAAACTCTGAGCGGGGGATTCCATCTGGTCATAGATCCAGCGGCGGCGTTCGGGAGCGTAGATGTGGTTGATTTCCACCCCGATGGTCGAGGAGTAGATGGCACGGGCTTCGCGGGCGTACTCGCCTTCGAGTTGCAGTTCTGGCGCTACGCGTGGGCGCAGGAAGCCGAGCGGATCGAGGTCGGCTTCGAGGTATCCCCATTGGCGGAAGGCGTTGAAGACGCGTTCGCGCTCGGGGTTGGCGCCGTTGTTGTTCTCGATGACGGCAGTGCTGGTGGAGGACCTTGATTTCGGAGTTGCCATATTATTCGTTACTAGGATAACGGATGCGCGGTGGCGTGCGGGGGATTCTGGAGCTGGGAAAGTCAAAACCTTAAACACAGAAGTCACGCGGAACACAAGGTAGGGCGCCCTACTCGACGTGCCCGTGCCGTCGTGCGCAACAACAGCGTTGGGAATCGGGGGCATGTAGACTGACAGACATTCCCCAGGTGCAGGAGCGGAACTCGGACATGCCAACTCTGCTCGGAATTCCGTTCGATGCGAACTCTTCTTATCTGCGGGGACCGGCCGGTGCTCCGGCGAAGATTCGCGAGGCTCTGGGCAGCGATGCTTCTAACAAATGGACTGAGTTGGGCGTTGACCTGGGAGCGGCGGGTGCGTTTGCGGATGCCGGCGACTTGCGGCTGGGGAATTCTCTGGAGAAGGCTATCGATGATTTTATAGAGATTGAGCGAGCCGTGGGCGAATTGCTGAAGAAGGGCGAACGTCCCGTTTCGCTGGGCGGGGATCACTCGATCACTTATCCGATCCTGAAGGGTTTTGCCGGGCGGTATCAGGAGTTGACGATTGTTCATTTCGACGCGCATCCGGATTTGTACGACGAGTTCGAGGGCAGCCGGGTGTCGCATGCCTGTCCGTTTGCGCGGATCATGGAAGAGCGGCTGGCGACGCGGCTGGTGCAGGTGGGGATTCGAACGATGAATGGACATCAGAGCGAGCAAGCGGCCAGGTTCGGCGTTGAGGTGCTGCAGATGCCGGCGCTGCCCGCTTACGGGCGTTTGAAAATCCGTGGGCCGGTTTATGTTTCGTTCGATATGGATGTGCTCGATCCGGCGTTTGCGCCGGGGATCTCTCATCGCGAGCCTGGCGGGATGACGGTGCGCGAAGCGATTGCACACTTGCATGCGATCGAAGGGAGCATCGTTGGCGCGGACATCGTGGAGTACAACCCGGCGCAGGATGTTTCGGGAATGACAGCTACGGTGGCGGCGAAGATTCTGAAAGAGATTCTGGGGAGGATGGTTGCGAAGGGGTAGGAGCTGCGTTCGAGTTCTACAGATTTTGCGGAAGGAGTGAGGTTATGCAGGGAAACGGTCTGGTAGAGGTGGCAAGCCCTTATCCGGTGGACGAAACAGTGCAGCGGTTGGAATCGGTTCTGGCCGAGCGTGGGGTGCGCGTATTCACGTTGGTGGACCACAGCGGCGAGGCGGAGAAGGTGGGAATGAAGATGCGGCCGACGAAGCTCGTCATTTTTGGAAATCCCAAGGGAGGGACGCCGGTGATGGTGGCCGCGCCGTCGGTGGCGATCGATTTGCCGTTGAAGGCGCTGGTGGCGGAAGACGCCGCAGGCAAGGTTTGGGTTTCCTACAATAGTCCCGAGTATTTGCAGCAGCGGCATGGCGTGCCGGAAGAGTTGATCAAGAATATTGGGGTGGTGGGCGCTCTGGTGGCGAAGGCTGTGGAATAATGCTGCGGGCGTCGTTCCGCGGTTAATCGTCCGAGGTCCGTCGTTCTGCGGTCCGTCGTTCTGCCGTCATGGTCCTGCATTATGGGAGAGCCTGTGGTTGAGAATTCCAATCGAGCTCGCGATCATCTGGCCAACGAGCGCACGTTTTTGGCTTGGGTGCGCACCAGCGTCGCAATCGTCGTGTTTGGATTCGCGATTGGGCGGTTTGCCATTGCGATGAGGCAGTTGACGGAGTTTCAGGGCCGCACGTCAAGAACAACCGGACTTTCAGTGTGGATGGGGATGAGCGCGATTCTGGCGGGCGTGGCGATGATGGTGGCGGGGCTGGCGCGCTATCGAAGAACGCGGACGCAACTGGACGAGGGGAAGTTTGAGCCGGCGGGATTCGTCGTGGATCTGGTGGCGATTTTGACGGTGCTGTTTGGGTTGGTGCTGGCGGGGTATTTGATTTACGTGCAGAAGAGTTTGGGTTAGGCGCGTGGTGTATGAAGGGCGCGATTCGTGGTGGTGAGGTCGAGCTTGGCTCGACTGGACAGCCGGGGGGCGGCTGTCCCCACATAAACATCTGCAGCATCGAAAATCTATGGCGAACGATCAGGAAAAAGAGGCGGCGGCGCGGGCTAGCTTGCGGTTTGTGAAGGATGGCCAGGTGGTTGGACTGGGGACGGGCTCGACGGCGGCGTATTTCATCCGACTGCTGGGCGAGCAGGTGAAGAATGGGCTGAAGATTCGCGGCATACCGAGTTCTGACCGTTCGCGGGAGCAGGCGGCTGGGCTGGGGATTCCGCTTACCACGCTGGATGAATGCCAGCAAATTGACGTGACTGTGGACGGTGCGGACGAAGTTGATCCCCAATTGCGGTTGATTAAGGGCGGGGGCGGGGCGCTGCTGCGGGAAAAGATTGTGGCTTCGGCGACGAAGTATTACGTGATTATCACCGATGCGACGAAGAGAGTTCCGGTGCTGGGGAAGTTTCCGCTGCCGGTGGAAGTGATCAAGTTCGCTCAGGCGGTGGTGCGGAAAAAGATTGAGGCGCTGGGAGCGGCGGTTGAGCTTCGGCTGGGAACGGATGGGAAGCCGTTCTTGACCGACGAGAATAATTACATTCTTGATTGCCGGTTCGGGCAGATTCGGGATGCGGACGGGCTAGCGCGACGGCTCAGCGATATGCCGGGAGTGGTGGAGCACGGGTTGTTCATTGGCATGGCTAGCATAGTGCTGGTGGCGAATGGGAGTGAGATTTTGGAACTGCGTGCTCACGGCAAGTAAAACCGCTTTCACCACGGAGACACTGAGAGACGGAGAAGAACTATTCCTAAGGAGGGTTTCTCCGTGCTCCGTGGTGGATTCGATCCTTCATAGTCCTAAGAAAATCGGGGGAAATTGATTGGCAACTGGGGCACAGGCACGGGAGCAGGCGTCGCGGCGGCGTTGGCTGCGATACCGCGTGCAGGCGCTACTGGATGTGACGGTGGTGCGATCGGGGGTGGAAGATACTTTGCCGGGACGGTCGGTCAACCTGGGTGAAGGTGGAATTTCGGCGGTGCTGGCGGGAGAACTGTTGCCGGGTGAGGCTGTGGGAGTAGAGATACGGCTGCCGCAAGCGGCTAATCCATTGCGGGCGCGGGCGCTGGTTCGGCATCAAGACAAGCTCCGCTCGGGACTCCAGTTTGTGGGATTATCGGCGGAACAGAGGGCGGCAATTCGGAACTTGCTGGGTGATGCGAAGGCGGAATTGGAGCCGGGAGTACGCGGGAAGATTCCGATCGATGCGGGGAAGGGATCGGAGCGCGGGGGATCGAGCGGCGTCCAGTCTCTTGTGCGCAGACGTCCGGGACGGGGATGGATCTTTTTGCTGGTCTCGGCGGCGATCCTGCTGACGGTTTTGTGGTGGCGTTGGAATCGCGGGTGGGAAGATCTGGAGTCGGGTCTGCCGAGAGGCGAAAGGACTGTTGAGTCGCAGCGGCCGCAGGCTCAGGTTCCTGCCGAGGTGATGCAGAAGCTGGTGACGCATCGGGTTGACCCGGAATATCCACCGGCGGCGCGTCCGGCGAAGCTGCAGGGAGTGATCGTGCTGGATGTGGTGGTGGGGCGCGATGGGTCGGTGATGGACGTGCGGGCGTTGAATGGTCCCGATGTGCTGGCGCAGGCCGCGATGGAGGCGCTGCGCTGGTGGCGGTTCGAGCCCTACAAGGTTGACGGCAAGGCGATCGTTGTGGAGACGAAGCTGGCGATGGAGTTCAAGCCGTAGACGCAGGTTTCCCATTCAGCTTTGAAAATTAGTGGCCGCTTCGCCGTGGGCTAGCGCGGAGCGGGAAGGTTACTGCTCCAGCAGTCGGCGACGATCAGCCATGCACCCAGACGGCGCCAGGCTTTGACGTACTTGCCGCGGTCGGCGAGGATGGTGCCATCGGGTTGTCGGATGGCGACCGTGTAGCGGCCGATCTCGACGGCCAGGTCGCCGGAAGCTTCGACGCGGAGGGTCTCGAGGCGCAGGTCTTCGTATCCGAATTCGGCGAATTGGCGGAGCAGGCGTTCGACGGCTTTGGGGCCGTAAGCTGGATCGTGATGCGCGGCCATGAGTGCGCCGTCCTGAGCGAACAGAGCGGCCACCTGGTCATAGTTACCGGTGTTAAAGGATGTAACAAAATCCTGGGCAAGGTTGCGGATCAAAGACTCTACATCCAAAAACGGACGAGAATCCGCCAGGGAACTGGAATAGGGCCGATACATCTACTACCTCCTGGGGGAAGGCCGAGAGTTGCTCCACAGCCAGATGGAACCACTCCCAAGTGCAGAGGCATTCTAGCGCAAAAAGGTCTGTGGAAGCAGCAAAGATTTGTGAATGGAAAAAGAAAAAATTCCGACGAGAAGCCTTTACGGAAGCACGGGATAAGGGTCAGGGACGAAACGTCGGCAGGAAGACGTGTTTCCACTTGTGGGCAGGGGCGTGCGGCGGTATGTTGCGCGAATGAGCGTGAGCGGACAGGAGCCAGGGACAGCGAATCGAACCGAAGTGAAACCGGAGGAAACAGGGCCCGGGGCGGGACATCCGGAGCGATTCTGTCCTAACTGTTCCGAGGAGTTAGAGGAGAGCCGGTGTAAGTTGAGCTGTCCGCGGTGCGGGTTCTATTTGAGTTGCTCGGATTTTTATTGAGGGTGAAGGGCTTCCGCTCGATTAAGGCGTATACCTGACATGCCGGGCAAGGTCCGTCTACAATAACCGGGTATTTAATTTTCTTGGCATGATTAGGAGAACACGATGGAACGCAAGGCAAGCGCAGTTTGGAAGGGTGGACTGAAGGACGGGAAGGGAACGATTTCGGCGCCAGGCGGGGTACTAAAAGACACGCAATATTCGTTTACTTCGCGATTTGAGAACGGGCCGGGGACTAATCCGGAGGAGTTAATTGCAGCGGCGCACGCCGCATGCTTTTCGATGGCGCTTTCGGCGCAACTGGGCGGGGCGAATCTGACGCCGGAGAGTATCAGCACGAACGTGACGCTGACGATGGAGAAACTGGACTCGGGGTGGACGATTACGGCGAGCCACATCGATGTGGTGGGGAAGGTACCGGGAGCGGATGCGGCGGCATTTCAGAAGTATGCCGAGGCGGCGGAGAAGGGATGTCCGGTATCGAAGGTGCTGAATGCGAAGATTTCGATGACGGCCAAGCTGGGATAGGGCAGCTTCGGTCTTTGGGCAACTGCAGCCTTGGTTTGACAGGCTGATAGCAGGCTGCAAAAATAGAAAGGTTAGTCTTCCTGACACGGCGGCCTCGAGGCCGCCGCTGCATTGCAATTCAGATTGCCATCGTGGCGGAATTGGCAGACGCGCATGGTTCAGGTCCATGTACCGGCAACGGTGTGGGGGTTCGAGTCCCTTCGATGGCACCATTAGTAAGGAGCTGAAAAAGCGAGCTTGAGCCCTCGCTGCGCTTGTCGGACAGCCGAGGCGGCTGTCCCCACATCGGCCTGCTGTCCCACGTTGGCCTGCATCCATTGCTGCATTCTCCGCGCGTCCATCTGCCGGAAGAAGTACACTCCTTGTCATGAAAAATCTGCTGCGGCTGATGGGCTGGAAGGTCGTCCTGCTGGTGGTCTCTATCCCGGGACTTGCGGGCTTCTGCGCGGCGCAGAAGCTGGCCATCACAATGGATGATCTTCCGTCGAATGGGGTGCTGCCGCCGGGAGTTACGCGGGCGGAGACCACGAAAAATGTGCTGGCGATTCTGAAGAAGCGGCACGTGCCTGCGGTGTATGGATTCATCAATGCAAAAAAACTGGAAGGGAATGCCGATGGGGCGGAGGCATTGAGGCTGTGGGCTGCGGCGGAGCCAGTGGGAAATCATACGTATTCGCACATGGATCTGGAGCAGAACCCGGCGGAAGCATTCGAGCGGGAGATTGAGGAGAACGAGCCGGCGCTGGAGTTGTTGGCGCGGAAAGGCGGCCCGGGAGATGAATGGCACTGGTTTCGCTATCCGTATTTGCATGAGGGAGACACGGTGGAGAAGCGGCGCGCGATACGGGCGTATTTGAAGGCGCGCGGATACAGAATCGCGCAGGTGACGCTCGACTGGGAAGACTACCTGTGGAACACGGCCTATGCGCGGTGCGTGGCGAAGGGTGATACCAATTCGATTGAATGGCTGCACTCGAGCTATTTGAACACGGCTTCAGAGTTTCTTGACCTGGGACGGGCGCAAGCCAAGCTGATTTATGGACACGAGATCAACTACGTGCTGCTGATGCACCTCGGAGCGTATAGCAGCACGATTCTGCCGGACGCTTTGGACCTGCTGAAGAAGAAGGGATTCAAGCTGGTGACGCTGGAAGAAGCGGAGAGCGATGCGGCGTATGAAGATGATCCGGATATAGGGTTGCATGATGCGGGCACGATGCTCGATCAGTGGATGTTAGTGAAGCAGATCAAGTATCCGGAGCATGCAGAGAAGCCTTATAAGGAGATCGAGAGCGTTTGCCGGTAATGAGAGCAAGAAAAACAGAAAGGGATTGACGTCGAAGGTTTACGAAAGCGAAAACAAGGAGTCTTTGGGCTCATTGTCATTTTTCGGATGAAGCCAGTAGCATGTCGTGATCTTGCGGAAGGAAGCACAGCATTGCCGCGAATATTTTGACTACTCGCAACGCGGCGGTGCTGGGTGCAGGCGAGCTTCGACCCCGAGGGTTGCCGTCTTCCAATGGTAGTTGCTTCTATGCGCCGCAGGTCACAGGTCACCCCTGATGGTCTTGACGGTTCGGCTCCCACGCTTAAGAAACCCAGCTCCAGGAGGAAACAATGCAGGAAAGTAAAGCAGCGTTTTACCGCTCAGCCCACTTCGACCGAATGAGGAAGATGGGGTTGAGCTTGATTGTGTTGACCCTAGTCGGCTGCGCGTCGCTGACCGCAAGTGCGGCTGACGGACAGTTCGTGGCGCATAGCACCCCCAGCTATGTGGCTACGGCGAAGAACCTGGGGACGGAAGATCCGACAAAGACCATCGAAGTGAGCATCTGGCTGAATCTGCACAATCGGGGAGAGATGGATGAGGTGGCGCGGCAGTTGTATGACCGGACGTCGCCAAGCTTTCGTCACTTTCTGAACCGGTCAGAGATCGCGCAGCGGTTTGCACCGACGGCGGACGAAGCGAAAACGGTTCAACGATTTTTTGAAGCACACAACCTAAAAGTAGTGGCGGTTGGGCCCGACAATTTCTTCGTGAGAGCGCAGGGCACGGTGAGCGATGTGCAAACGGCTTTCCATGTGCAACTGAACAATTACCAAGTGCGGGACAAGGTAGTCCGAGCCAATAGCAGCGACGCGTACGTTGAAGGAGAGGCAGGTCCGCTGGTCCGGGCGGTCTCCGGACTTGACTCGGGGGAATATGTACATCCTCTCGCTTTGCGATCGGCGAGCCAGCCTGCCGGAAAAGCCGAGCCGACTACTCTCGCCAAGGCAGTTACCGCGGCGGATTCCGGGTTCTTCCAATCGGTTTGCTTCCCGGGCCCCAAGACTGAAACCTATTCCACCGGCGGAAGCTTGCCCATCGCTACCTACAAAGGCAACAGCTACTTCTCGTCTGGCCCTGGGTGCGGCTATTCGCCTGCGAACATTTACGGAGCCTACAATCTGAACGGCCTGCATGCAGCCGGCAACAACGGCACCGGACAGACGATTGTGATCATCGACTGGTGTCCAACGCCAACCATTAAACAGGATGCGAATGCGTTCTCGGCACGATTTGGACTGCCGCTGTTGACCGCGTCGACCTTCAAAATCATCCAGGTACCTACCCCGTCTACCTGTGAGGGGCCGGATGTGGAAACCAATCTAGATGTGGAATGGGCTCACGCTATTGCCCCGGGGGCGAATATCGACCTCCTGGCTCCGACAACAGCGAGCTTTGAGGATGTGGATGAGGGAGAGTTTTACGCGGTGAATTACCAACTGGGGAATGTTATCTCCGGCAGCTTTGGTGCTCCCGAGTCGTTTACTCCCGCGTCCGTCATCGAAACGGAGAACCTGATTGCGGAAATTGCGGCAATGTCCGGAATCTCCATTCAGTATTCCTCAGGGGACGACGGCGACTACTCGGCTTTCGGAATTCCTGCCACGGTGAGTGCTCCGGCGGATTCGCCGTGGGCAACGGCGTTGGGAGGAGTGAGTGTCGCGCTGAATGCGGAGAACGCGATCGAATGGCAGACGGGATGGGGCACGAATGAGACCCTCTTGACCGACACGGGCACCATATTCGATCCGCCACTCGGCTTCGGGTTCGCCGGTGGATCTGGGGGCGGCACGAGCAATTGTGCCACTCAGGATTCAAAAGGGAACTGCCTTGCTGGTTTCCCGAAGCCTGCGTTTCAGAAGGGTTTGCCTGGGAAGTATCGCCAGCTTCCCGATATTTCCTGGGTTGCCGATCCGTTCACTGGAGTTGTGGTTGTTATCAGCGAGCCGGGCAGTTCCCTGAGCAGGTGTGGATCCCGGTGGGAGGGACGAGCGTTGCGTGCCCCGATGTTCTCCGGGCTGTGGGCAATCGCCAATCAGGAAGCGGGAGCACCCCTGGGCCAGGCTGCCCAGTACGTGTATTCCATGCCGGCGGGAGCGATCAGAGATGTCGTTCCGGTGGGCTCCGCTACCAACGTTACCGCCGCCATTCAAGAGATCGACTGGAACCAATCACTACAACGCGAATGGATTGATGGGCGGGGCTGCGCCCGGCGCAGTTCATCAGCGCAATGTGGGACTATCCTTTCGCAGAAGACACGACCTAGGTAGTTTCGTTTGGGACGGACTGCTCGACCTTTCCCAGCACCGACTTCGACGGAAACTCGTGCAACACTCCGGCGGCGACTGCATACGAAAGTGGGCTGGGATAATGTAACCGGGGTGGGAACGCCGAACGGGAAAGCGTTCGCGGATTCCTTCAAGCCCGCGCGACTGCGGCTAAGTAACTCGGGCAGGGCTGAAAGCTGGCCTCCGCCGCCCGCAAGGGTGGCGGAGGCCTTTTTTTTGGCATGCATGATTCGGGTGGACGAGCTGTTAGTCTTCCGTCTTCTATAATTGCGAGGATCTGCATGACTGCATTCCTTGATCAGATTATTGCGACTACGCGGCGGAAAGCCGCGTCAGCGAAATTGCGGGCCGACTGGCGGGAATTGGAGCGACGGGCGGAACAGCATGTGCCGCGCGGGTTTCGGCGGGCGCTGGAGGAAAAGAGCCGGGCTGGCGTAGCGGTGATTGCGGAGTTGAAGAAGGCGTCGCCGTCGAAGGGATTGATCCGGGCGGAGTTTTGTGTGGCGGAGTTGGCGCGGGAATTGGAGGCGGCGGGAGCGGCGGCGCTTTCGGTGCTGACGGATGAGGAATTTTTTCAGGGGTCGCTGGAGAATTTGCGGATGGCTTCGGCGGCGGTGAAGATTCCGTGCTTGCGCAAAGATTTCATTGTGGATGAATTTCAGTTGCTGGAGGCGCGGGCGAATTCGGCGGATGCGGTGTTGCTGATTGTGGCGGCTTTGACGCAACGCAGAATTGAATGCGCCTGGCGCGGGGCGCGCGGATCGCAGGGCTGGACGTTTTGTGCGAAGTGCATGATGAGGAAGAGTTGCAGCGGGCTTTGGATGCGGGATGCGATCTGATTGGAGTGAATACGCGCGATCTGCGGACGTTTAAGGTGGATGCGGAGACGGCGTTCCGGCTGGCGGAGAGGCTTCCGAAGAATGTGGTGCGGGTGGCGGAGAGCGGGATTCGGTCGGGAGAGGATATTGCGCGGCTGCGGGCGGCGGGGTATCAGGCGTTTTTGATTGGGGAGTCGCTGATGCGGGCGGAGCGGCCGGGGGAGGCGCTGCGGGAGTTAGTGGCGAGCGCCGAGTTGCGGGTACCGAGTGGGCGCTGAACGGCCGTGCGCGACAGATTTGTCACTTTTTGCTGACAACTGTGCGTCATGACTTGGGTCAAGATTTGTGGGATGACGAATTTGGAGGATGCGCTGACCGCGGTTGAGGCCGGGGCGGATGCGGTGGGGTTTGTGTTTTATGAGAAGAGTCCGCGGAATATTAGTGTTGAAGCGGCGCGGGAGATTGTGGAGAAGTTGCCGGAGGGAGTGGAGAAGATGGGAGTGTTTGTGGATGATCGAGCGCAGCAGATCCGATGAGATTGTCCTGTGCAGGTCGGGCTTACAGCGGTGCAGCTACATCGGTGACAAGTCGATGAACTGCGCTGTCGGGACAGATCCGCGTCCATCAGCACGGAGTCGTCGGATGCTTCGAGGCTGATTCCGATGATGCTACGCGGACGACGTTGAGACGATAGCGGCTTTCTGATTAATCGGCGAGTCGTGCGCGACGCAGAGTTGTTCGCGATATTGCTGGATTCGCGATCTGACGGCAACGCCAGGAGGGACGGGCAAGACGTTTGATTGGGAAGTGCCGCACGCGATATCGTGCAGGCGATGAGCCATGGTGCGTGCACTGTGATCGTGGCCGGTGGCTTGACTGCCGAAAATGTGGCGGAGGCAATGCGGATATTTGAAGCCTTGGGGAGTGGATGTGGCTTCGGGAGTCGAGGCGAGGCCGGGGAAAAAAGATCCGGAGAAGGTGCGGGCGTTTGTGAAGGCGGTGCGCGACGCGGATCGGAAGACGAGTTAGAAATGGCGACGGTTCCTAGAACGAATGAATCGAAAGTCAAAATCCCCACCCTCTCGCAAAGAACGCGAGAAGGATGGGGCACCCTCGCGTTTCTGCTTCACGCGCGATGAGCCGGGGCGGTTTGGGGTTTATGGCGGGCGGTATGTGCCGGAGACTTTGATGGCGGCGCTGGAGGAGTTGAGCGCGAGTATGAGAAGGCGAAGCGCGATCCGAAGTTTCAGCGGCGGCTGGAGGAGTTGCTGCGGACTTATGCGGGGCGTCCTACGGCGCTGTCGTTTGCGCGGCGGCTTACGCAGAAGCTGGGTGGGGCGAAGATTTATTTGAAGCGCGAAGATTTGCTGCACACCGGGGCGCACAAGATCAATAACTGTCTGGGACAGGCGCTGCTGGTGGAGCGCATGGGCAAGCGGCGCGTGATTGCGGAGACGGGCGCGGGGCAGCATGGCGTGGCGACGGCGACGGTTTGCGCGCTGCTGGGATTTGAGTGCGTCGTCTACATGGGGACCGAGGACATGCGGCGGCAGGAGTTGAATGTGTTCCGCATGCGGTTGCTGGGAGCGGAGGTGCGCGGGGTGGAGTCGGGGTCGCGGACTTTGAAAGATGCGATCAACGAGGCGATGCGCGACTGGGTCACGAATGTGCGGACTACGCATTATTTGTTGGGGAGCGTGCTGGGGGCGCATCCTTATCCGACGATGGTGCGGGATTTTCATCGCGTGATTGGGCGCGAGGCGCGGGCGCAGATTTTGAAGGCCGAAGGGAAACTGCCGGCGGCGGTGATTGCTTGCGTGGGCGGAGGATCGAATGCGATCGGGATTTTCTACGAGTTTATAAAGGATAAGAAGGTTCGGTTGATTGGCGTGGAGGCGGGCGGGCGCGGCGAAGCGCTGGGCGAACATGCGGCGCGGTTTCGGGGAGGGTCGCCGGGAGTTTTGCAGGGGACGTATTCTTACGTGCTGCAGGATGCGGCGGGCAGATTGCGAACACGCATTCGGTTTCGGCGGGGCTGGATTATCCGTCGATTGGGCCGGAGCATGCGGCGTTGCGGGATGCGGGGCGGGCGGAGTATGTTCCGGCGTCGGATGCGGAGGCGCTGGAGGCGACCACTTTGCTGGCGCGGACCGAGGGAATTATTCCGGCGCTGGAGTCGGCGCACGCCGTGGCGGAAGTGGTGAAGCGCGCGCCGCGGGATGAAGAAATCGGATGTGGTGATCGTGAATATTTCCGGGCGCGGGGATAAGGATATTGGGATTATGCGGGAGATCACTTTCGCTGGAGCTGAACAGTTCAAAATCCCTTAATTACAGGGGTCTACAGAGGCTCACGGGGTCAAATCTGCTGCTCGCTGATTGTCGATCTATGCCTTTATCTTTTTATAAGAAGCCGGGGCTGGTGGTGTATGTGACTTGCGGCGATCCGGATCTCGCGACTACGCGGGAGTCGTGCTGGCTGCGATTGAGGCGGGCGCGGATGTGATCGAGCTGGGCGTGCCGTTCAGCGATCCGGTGGCGGATGGTCCGGTGATTCAGCGGGCCAGCGAACGGGCGCTGAAGCATGGGACTTGCCTGGCGCAGGTGTTGACGCTGGCGGCGGAGGTGCGGCAGCAGGCGCAGTCGACGGGGCTGATTGTGTTTTCGTATTTGAATCCGATCTTGCGGATGGGGATGGAGAAGTTTTGCATGGTGGCGCGGCATGCGGGAGTGGACGGCGTGCTGGTGACGGATTTGCCGGTGGAAGAGGCGGGCGAATATTTGCGGGCGATGCGAGGCGCATGATCTGGCGCCGGTGTTTCTGGCGGCGCCGACCAGTCCGGATGAGCGGTTGAAGCGGATTGCGGAGGCGTCGCGAGGATTTGTTTATGCGGTGTCGCGGACGGGAGTGACCGGAGCGCGGCAGCAGTTGGCGGACGATGCGCAGAAACTGGTGCGGCGGTTGCGGCGCGTGACCAAGTTGCCGATTGCGGTGGGGTTTGGGATTTCGAATGCGGAGCAGTTTGCGGAAGTCGGCGAGTTTGCGGATGCGGTGGTGGTGGGAAGCGCGATTGTGGAGACGATTGAGCGGAACCGGGGACGGGAAGCGGCGGCGGTGGGAGAATTTGTGGGGAAGCTGACGGCGAGCTAGCAGGTGTGAAAAGTCCTACGCTGCGCGAAGTGCGTGCAAGACTGGGGCATCCGTTACACCTCGGCACAATACCTTGCTCGGATGACAACGTCGGAATAAGAATTTCATGGATATCGCGGATTGGCGGAAGAAGATCGATGAGCTTGACCGGCGGCTGGTGGAGCTGCTGAGCGAGCGGGCGCGGGCGGCGGTGGAGATTGGGCGGCTGAAGCGGAATACCAATTTGCCGATTTACGAGCCGGAGCGGGAGCGGATTGTGTTTGAGAATGTGCAGCGAGATGAATCGGGGTCCGCTGCCGGGGCGGGATCTGGTGCGGATTTTCGAACGGATCATGGATGTGATGCGGAATATTCAGAAGGAAGGGATTGGGGCCAAGGCGGACGCGGCGAAGGCGCGGAGACGGAGTTGGATTCGGAAGTGAATGATTGAAAGCAGCTCGCAGCTAGTCGGCTGTGTTCATGGACTCAGCTGAAACAGAGTTCCTCGCTTCGCTCGGAATGACAATGATAAGCTGAGAAGCCAAGAGGTTTTCTTATGATTGTGGCGATGCAGGACATGGCGGATGAGGGGCAGATTCAGCAGGTGATCGAGCACCTGGTGAAGATGGGGTTTGAGGTGCACCGGTCGACCGGGGCGCGGCAAACCGTGCTGGGCGCGGTGGGAGCGGGGATTGATTTCGACATCCGCAACCTCGAGTTGCTGCCCGGGGTGCAGGAAGTCCATCGCATCAGTTCGCCGTACAAGCTGGCGGGGAAGAAGTTTTCGTCCGGAAGGGACGATCGTGAAGCTGGCGAATGGGGTCGACATTGGCGGGAACGAAGTGGTGGTGATGGCGGGGCCATGCTCGGTGGAATCGCGGGAACAGCTTTTTGCGACGGCCGAAGCGGTGGCGAAGGCGGGGGCGCGGGTGCTGCGGGGCGGCGCGTTCAAGCCGCGGAGTTCTCCTTATTCTTTTCAGGGGCATGGGGAAGATGCGCTGAAGTTGCTGCGCGAGGCGGGAGAGAAATTCAAGCTGCTGGTGATCAGCGAGGTGATGGAGATCTCGCAGATTCCGATGATGCTGCCTTATGTGGACATTCTGCAAGTGGGAGCGCGCAACATGCAGAACTTTAATCTGCTGCGCGAGTTGGGGAAAGTGCGCAAGCCGGTGCTGCTGAAGCGCGGGATCGCGGCGACTTTCGAGGAGCTGCTGCTTTCGGCGGAATACATTATGGCGGGCGGGAATTATGAAGTGATTTTGTGCGAGCGCGGGATCCGCACGTTCGAGACTTACACGCGGAACACGATGGATATTTCGGCGATTCCGATTATTCACAAGCTATCGCATTTGCCGATGACGGCCGATCCGTCGCATGGAACGGGGCGGCGCGACAAAGTTGCGCCGATGGCGCGGGCGTCGGTGGCGGCGGGAGCGGATGCGTTGCTGATCGAAGTGCATTGCGATCCCGAACAACGCGTGGTCGGATGGGGCGCAGTCGCTGTTTCCGGAGCAGTTCGCGAAGTTGATGGATGAGTTGCGGATGATCGCGCCGGCGGTGGGAAGAAAGATTGCGTAGGAAGCATTTTGACCATGGAGGCACGGAGAAAGGCAATTCTTAGGTCGCGATTCCTAGCTCTGCCGGTCTGACAAGTGCGCGGGGCCTAGTTTTCACGCGTTCGATCGAGATTCGATATCTAAACAATTTTTCTCAATGACTCAATGTCTCCTAATTCCTCTATGGCGATTCGGCAAATCACGATTATTGGGACGGGGCTGATCGGCGGGTCGTTTGCGCTGGCGCTGCGGAAGCGCGAAGTTCGCGGGCGAGATTGTGGGGTGCGACCGCGAGTCGGCGCTGAAGAAGGCGAAGAGGCGGCGTGATCGACAACGGATTTGCCGAGCCCGCGGACGCGGTGCGGGGCAGCCAGTTGGTGGTGCTGGCGACGCCGGTGCTGGCGATTGTGGATTTGATTGGGCGGCTGGGTCCGGCGCTGCCTGCGACGACGTTGCTGACGGATGTGGGAAGCACGAAGGCGGCGGTGGTGGAGCAGGCGCTGAGCGTGTTTGGAAAGAATGCCGGGAAGCGATTTCTGGCCGGGCATCCGATGGCGGGGAAGGAACACAGCGGCGTGGATTATGCGGATGCCGACTTGTTCCGGAATGCGGTGTGGTTCTTGACGCCGCTGCCGGGACAGAATCTGAATGAGGGGATGTTCGCGGAGTTTGCGGGATGGATCGATCAGATTGGGGCGCGCATTGCGATGCTGCCGCCGGAGGATCACGACCGGCTGTGCGCGTGGATCAGCCATGTGCCGCAGATGATTTCGACGGCGCTGGCGGCGGCGCTGGTGGAGGAGTTTGGCGAAGAGGCGCCGTTGCTTCCGGCGGGTGGGCGGGCGCTGCGGGAGATGACGCGGATTTCGGCGAGTCCGTATTCGATGTGGCGGGATATTGCGATCAGCAACAAGAAGAATATTGAGGATGCGCTGTTCAAGGTGGAGCAGCGGCTGGCGCATATCCGGGAGAATCTGGCGACGCGGGCGCTGGCGGAGGAATTTGAGCAGGCGCATGGGTTGAAGAAGAGTGCGGGGAAGAAGGAGGTTAGAACAGGAATTCCTT
Source organism: uncultured Acidobacteriaceae bacterium (assembly GCA_963763285.1). Lineage (GTDB taxonomy): Bacteria > Acidobacteriota > Terriglobia > Terriglobales > Acidobacteriaceae > Sulfotelmatobacter. Next base: position 146,516 of record CAVXOK010000010.1, read on the forward strand.
AGGCCAGTGGTGCACGAGGGAGAATGGGATCAGTGAGCGCAGTTACATTCAGCTGACGATTGAGCACCGACCACTAGACCACTGACCACTGAATTTCGTTTAGAATCCGGACGCTATGAATAAGGTTGTGGGCAATGCGGAAGAGGCGATTCGGGATGTGGGGGATGGCTCGGTCATAATGATCGGGGGGTTTGGGCTGTGCGGGATTCCGGAGAATCTGATTCGCGCACTGGTGCGGAAGGGATCGAAGAATCTGACCACGATCAGCAATAACGCGGGCGTGGATGGTCTGGGCAACGGGTTGTTGCTGGCCGCGGGGCAGATTCGGCGGCACATTGGAACTTATGTGGGAGAGAACAAGCTGCTGGAATCGATGGTGCTGGCGGGCAAGGTGCAACTTGATCTGGTGCCGCAGGGGACGTTTTCAGAGCGGATTCGCGCGGCGGGCGCGGGGATTCCGGCGTTTTTTACGCCGACTGGAGTGGGCACGGTCGTCGCGGAGGGAAAAGAGACGCGTGAATTCGACGGCCGCACTTATGTGATGGAGCGCGTGGTTGAAGGCGGACTTTGCTTTTGTGAAAGCATGGAAGGGCGATCGGATGGGGAATCTGGTTTACCGGAAGACAGCGCGGAATTTTAATCCCATCATGGCGACGGCGGCGAAGGTAACGATTGCGGAGGTTGAGCATCTGGTTGAGGTCGGGGAGCTGGATGGGGATGTGGTTCATACTCCTTCGGTTTACGTGAAGCGGATTTTTCAGGGCGAGTTGTATGAGCGGCGGATTGAGAAGCGGACGGTGAGGAAGGGCGGAGTGAGCTAATGAGACTTCCAAGGACTCTTCAGTATCGACATAGTCCTCCGCGACCCCTCACATAGCCCGGAAAGTATTGCGGCAGCCCGGTCGCTAAAGCCTAAAGGCTCTCGGACCGGTGGGCGAGGACCTTGGCAGAGTCCGTGCGAAATGGAGCTTTTTCTATGCACGTTTGCTGGCAAGGATGGACACATGCACCGATTACGAACGCGCCTTAAAGAATGTCTCTCGGTTTCTGCGAAAGAACGCTCCTTTTTGGGCTGACTTCACGGGTGGAAACGGGGAAGTGGAATCATTCTCAGTCATACGGTGAGCCCACTGAAGGAAGAGGGAGATAAGTGTTTCGTGTTTCACCTCATTCCTGCGTTTCTCCGAGACCTTGACCGCTCGGGACGTCGGCATTGAGAGTGCAAGGATGGCAAGGGAGTGTAAGAAACGATTCGCCAAAGAGAGCAATCGGAGTTGGTGAAGCGATAGATTTTAGCATCCTTGGCAGTGGAAGAATCTTCGACTGCGGTTGCGCTTCGCGTTCGCGAAGCACAACCTCGCTCAGGATGACAACTGAAAGCGCATGAACAAGCCTGGAAAAGACGTTGAGAAGCGCGAGCGGATTGTTGGGCGGATTGCGCGCGAGCTGCGGGATGGGTTCTATGTGAACCTGGGCATTGGGATGCCTACGCTGATGGCGAATCGTGTTCCGGCGGGGATGGAAGTCGTGCTGCAATCGGAGAACGGGATGCTGGGGATCGGGCCTTATCCGGTGGAGGGTCAGGAAGATTCCGATTTGATCAACGCCGGCAAGGAGACAGTGAGCGAGATGGCGGGGACTTCGTATTTTTCGAGCGCGGATTCGTTTGCCATGATCCGCGGGGCGCACATTGATTTGAGCGTGCTGGGCGCGATGGAAGTGGATGAGGCGGGAAACCTGGCGAACTGGATGATCCCCGGGAAGATGGTGAAAGGGATGGGTGGGGCGATGGATCTGGTGGCAGGGGCGCGGCGCGTGGTGGTGGCGATGGAGCACACGACGAGGGAAGGCGCTCCGAAGATTTTGAAGAAGTGCACGCTGCCGCTGACCGGGGTGGGGGTGGTGGATACGATTGTGACTGAGATGGCGTACATCCGGGTGACGGAGCGAGGGTTGGTGCTGGAGGAAGTGGCTCCGGGGCTGACGGCGGAGGATGTGCAGCGGGCGACGGAGGCGAGGCTGGTGGTGAGTAAGAGGTTGAAGGTGATGGAGGGGTAGATTTACCCCTCAGGGGCTAAAGCCCCGCCTTTTCTGAGCTTTACGCGGCGCTGAAGCGCCGCTCTTCCACGGTATCCCACAGGTCTGATCGATCCTCGCTGAACCTGAACAACCGTGTCTGAGTCTGAACAATCGTCTCGCAGTCTTGAACAACCCTCCCTGAACCGGAAAAAGCCTGCACGAAATCCGGACAGTTCTTCGCCGATTCTCTAAACTCGGAATGGGGCGGCTAGCAGGCGGAACGGGAGTGTGATCGCGAGGAAGATGATCTCGAGAACTCCGTGAACTGCGACGCCGATGATGCGGAACGGGAGCAGGAATAGCCAGACGAACGGGTAGGCTATGAGCGCCAGCAGGGCCAAGCGGCCAGCAGAGTACGAAGAGGATGCACCAGAGGAGGAAAGTGAACATGATAAGGCCTCCTTATTTTTTCTTTCTCTTTATTTACGGTCGGAACGACGGAAGGAAAGTTCCATCGCGGACGCAGGATTCGACTCGCGGTTGAGCGCCTGCGAAGCACAATCTCGCGGGACGAGGCGTCACTGCCGCTCCACACACACCACACAGCCCTACAGGCTTATTCGTAGCGCAGGGCTTCGGCGGGGAGGGTTTTGCCGGCGGACCATGAGGGATAAAGCGTGGCGACGAACGAAACTCCGATCGCGACCAGCACTACCAAAGGCCGTCTATCAGGCGCGGGGCGAAGGGGACGTAGTCGATGGAGTAGACCTCGGGCGAGAGAGAAATCATGTGGTAGTGGCCGCCGGCGTAGGAGATGGCATAGCCGAGCAGGAGGCCGATGGCGGTGCCGATTACGCCGATGAGGACTCCTTGAGCGATGAAGATGTTTCGCACCTGCGATTTGCGGGTGCCCATCGACATGAGCACGGCAATGTCTTTGGTTTTTTCCATGACCATCATGATCAGGGAAATCAGAATATTCAGCGCGGCGACGAAGACGATCAGGCCGATGGTGATGAAGGTGACCAGGCGTTCCATGTGCAGGGCGTGAAAGAGGGCTTTGTTTTGCTCCATCCAGTTGGTGGCCATGAAGCCCTGCCGGCGGCTTCCTCGAGTTCGCGGGCGACTACGTCGGCTTTGTAGATGTCGTCGACTTTGAACTCGATCACGGAGATCAGATCGCCGAGGCCGAACAGGCGTTGAGCGTCGGAGAGCCGAGTGAAGGCCCAGGACGAATCGTAATCGTAAAAGCCGGAGTTGAAGATTCCGACGACGCGAAAGCGGCTGTATTTGGGCACCATGCCGAAGGGAGTTAGTTCTCCCTGTGGGCTGGTCACGAGGACGACGGAGCCGACGGTGGCGCCGAGATTATCCGCCATGTCTTTGCCAAGAATGATGGGGGGCATGGCGGCGACGCGGGCCTGGACGGCGGCCGAGAGAGTCGGGTGATTCCTCGGTCTGCTGACGCTCCCTGGGCAGGCGCGGCGGCTGTCCCTACATGATCTTTTTCTTGCTCGAGCGTTTTCTTCCAGCGCTGCGGCTGAACCTTCTTTTACGGTGTTGAGCAGATCGCCAACCTTTCTCTCATCGGCTGGAATCATGCCTTTGAGCACTGCGCCGCGGGCGCGAGGTCCGCGGGAGATCAACACCTGCTCGAAGATTGCCGGGGCGGCGGCGACTACGTGCGGCTGTTTGGAGAGGCGTTCGAGCAGCGGCGGCCAATCTTTAATGCCGTCGTCGGCTATGCGCAGGAGGCTGACGTGGGAGGTGGATCCGATCAGGCGATCCTGCAGATCCTGGCGAAAGCCGTTGTTGATGGCGAGTGCGACGATGAGCGAGGCTACGCCTGCGGCTACTCCGGGAATCGAAATGCCGGTGATGATGCCGATGAACGCCTGGCGGCGCTTGGCGCGCAGGTAGCGGGTCGCGATAAAAAGTTCGAAGCGCATGAGGAAGCTTTCAGCTGTCAGCTTTCAGCCAAGTCGGATTATAGCTACTCACTCTTGGTTGAGCGCGGACTCGGCCAAATAATAGGCAGGATTGCGGGTACGCCAGATCGGTACTCGCGGTACGCTTCACCGAAGCGGTTCTCCAACTCTTTATCTTCCATCGTGATCATTGCCGCACCGGTGACAATTGCGAACGCTGTCACCGCCCAGCAGACGGTGAGGCCTGTGCCTACGCTCCAGGCCAGCATTTCGCAGAGATGAGCTAGATAGACTGGATGGCGGACGTGAGCGCGAATGCCTGTCGTTACCAGAACCTGCTGGCGATGATCCCGGAGAACTTCCGGCAATCCTCCGAGTTGCGCCGGGCTGAAATTGCTGCCCGGAGAGTCTGTAGAACGCGAGCCCTGCGCTGAACACTACCGAGGCCGGAATCCAGCACCACCAGCGGTGATAGAGCGTCAGGTTGCGCCAGTGGGCGGTGATGGTGGCGAGGAGCAGCCACATTCCGATCCACGCTGGCATCAGGATTCGATATGGGGAACGCGGCCGGGAGCGCCAGTATTCCACGCGGGGATGTATCAGCAGCCAAAAGCTGGGGATGGTGGCGTAGATAACGCAAGCAATCCAGCCGATGGTTCGCAGAGTGTGCTCCACAGCTCGATTCTACCGGTGATGAACTTGTGCTCGTCGCAGGAGCGCGGAACATCGTGCTCTTCCCCGGAAGTTCACCGCCTTTCGTTCCTCGCTGGTGATCTTGTGAGGGCGCGAACAAACCGCCAACATCACACAGTGCGTATTATGAAGATTTTACTGGTCGAGGATTCCTACATTGAACGGCACAAGGTTGGCGGCTACTTAGCTGACTGGGGACTCGACTATCTGGCTGTCGGAAGTGGCACGGAAGCGGTCAAAGTGCTCGAAGGCTCCGAGCCTCCCAACATGGCTTTGCTGGACTGGATGTTGCCCGGTCTCGATGGGATCGACGTGTGCCGACGCATCCGGAAATTGGGAACGAGAGCGCCGTACATCTACACGGTGATGCTGACGGCCAAGAACCGGAAACAGGATCTGCTGCTCGCCATGGAGGCGGGTGCGGATGACTATCTGGCCAAGCCCGTTGATCCTTCCGAGTTGCGCGCGCGAATCATGGCGGGCAAGAGAATTCTGGAACTGCAGCAATCCCTGAGCTTCGCCGCTACTCACGATTTTCTGACGAATCTATTGAACCGCTCGGAAATACTGGCGACGCTAGACAGAGAGTTTTCGCGGAGCGGCCGCGAAGGCAAGCCGGCTACGCTGATCATGGCCGACATCGATCACTTCAAGCGCATCAACGATTCCCTCGGCCACGCCGCGGGCGACGAGGTTTTGAAAGAAGTAGCCCGCAGGTTGAAGATGGACTTGCGAGCCTATGACGTAGTGGGGCGCTATGGTGGCGAAGAATTTCTGATTATTCTGCCGGGATGCGATCTGACGGTCGGCGCCCGCCGGGCTGATGAGGTGCGTAATCTGGTGGCCAAGGATCCGATCGTTACTCCGTTCGGCACAACTTCCGCCACGGTCAGCATGGGCGTGACCGTCACCTCCGCGGTGCGCGATCACATGGTGGCTGACCTGCTTCACGAGGCGGATGTGAGTCTTTATGCCGCCAAGAAGAATGGAAGGAACCGCGTAGAGCTGTTCTCCAGCGCTGCCCGGCAGACTGGCGCGGGTCAGAGCTAGTCCGCGTAGAAGCCCAACGAAACATCCTTACCTTCTGAATCGTGCACGTCCTCCCCGGTCTGTGGCACATTAGAAGTTCATGTCTGCGCCTGACGACTCCAGAGCTGGACGCGTAGCATTCACGCATCCTGATTTTGTGCTTTTTCAGATTGCGCGATTCCTTATTGTCGCGGCCGTTGAGATGCAGGCCGTGGCAGTGGGATGGCAGGTTTACGACATCACCAAGCGCGCGCTTGATCTCGGGCTGGTCGGGCTGGCACAGTTTCTTCCGGGCATCCTGCTGTTTCTGGTTTCGGGACACACTTCCGACCGCTTCGATCGCCGCAAGGTGCTGGGCGCATGCTACGCGGGATATGCGCTGTGCTCGGGCCTCTTGCTGATTCTTGCCGTGCGCGGCGGGCACTCGGCTCGACCCATCTATGGAGTTCTGGTTCTGCTGGGCGTGGCCCGCTCATTCAACGGGACGGCCAGCCGCTCGATTCTGCCGCAACTGGTTCCTGACGAACACTTCGCTAACGCCGTGGCCTGGAACGCTACTACTTTTCAAGCGGCCACGATTCTTGGGCCTTCTCTGGGCGGAATTCTTTACGCGGCTTTTCGGGGGCCGTCTGCGGTCTATGCGGCCGCGTTGCTGACTGCGGTGGGCGCTCTGGTTTCCACCTTCCGCATTAAGACGCGGGCACAAGCGCGGCGGCGCGAACCGACGACCCTGAAGACTATTTTCGCGGGACTGCACTTCATCTGGCGAGAGAAGCTGATTCTGGGGGCGATTTCGCTGGACCTGTTTGCGGTGCTGCTGGGTGGTGCGGTCGCTTTGCTTCCAGTTTATGCGCGCGAGATTCTTCACACCGGGCCTTGGGGACTAGGACTGCTGCGGACTGCGCCAGGAGTTGGCGCTGCCTAATGGCAGTGGCGCTGGCGCACCGTCCGCTGCGCGGGCGGGCCGGTCCTACGTTATTGTGGTCGGTCGCCGGCATTCGGCATCTGCACCATTTTGTTTGGAGTCTCGACCAGTCTGGTGCTCTCGCTGATTTCGCTGATCTGCCTGGGCGCAGCCGACATGGTCAGCGTCATCATCCGCGCGACGCTGGTGCAGCTGCGGACTCCCGATGAGATGCGCGGTCGCGTGATGGCTGTCGACATGGTTTTCATCGGGACCTCGAACGAACTCGGGCAGTTCGAGTCGGGACTGACAGCGCAGTGGTTTGGGACGGTGCCTGCTGTTTTGTTGGGAGGCGTGGGAACCCTGGTGGTCATCGCGCTCTGGACCTGGACATTTCCTGAGTTGCGGCGCGCTGGGGTACTCAGCGGCATGAAGAGTGTGACAGAAGAAGCCTCAGAAGAAGCAGCGGAGGAAAGCATGCACTAACGCTGTTGACGGCAGGGAGTCCGGAGGGTGGTAAGAACGCCTTGTGAGGTCTGTGGTGACTCCTGCCCGCGAGGGATCCTTCGACTGCTCAGGATGACAACTTTGTCAGGGGACGGTTACGGTCACCGTGGAAGTGGTTCGGCCGTACTGGTTGGTGGAGTAGAGGGTGTAGGTGGTCGTGGTGGTTGGGTTGACGGTGACGCTGGCACCGCGGACTGCACCAACTCCGGGCGAGACGATGTTGTATGTTGCGTTGCTGGTGGTCCATGCCAGGGTTGCGTTTCCGCCGGATGACACGCTCGACGGGTTCGCCGTGAAGCTGCTGATGACGGGCGCCGCGCCCGTGGGTGCGGTCGCGTTGGTGTAGACCGGATTCATGAGCACGACTTCGAAAGCGGAGGCGGGCACCGTCTTCAGTGAATCGAGATCGGAACCCCAGCGACTGTCGGGAGCGCCGGTGACGAAGAGGGCGCTTCCGTTATCGGCCAGAATCAGACCGTACTTCTGCATCGCGGTCAGGATTACCTGCATATTCGCGTCGAAGCCAGAAATATCGTAACTCGATTTCAAGCGCAGCCGCATGCCCATAGGTGGAGCGGTGGGATCGCTTGAAGTTGCTGCATCGTGCGACGCTGGAGGAGTGAACGCCGCGCGGGTCAGCGGCAAGGTGAAACGGAAGGCGTGTTGAATCTTTCCTGCTGCTACCTCGTCGTAGCGAACCAGCCCGGGAAAGATTGGCAGGCCAGCGGCGTCGGCGGAAGTCCAAGTGTAGGGGCGCTGCTCGTTCCCAAGAAGATCCCAAACCGCGGTTGAATCGGCGCTCCAGCTTCCGTCAGGATTGGGAGTGGAGTTGTATAGCTCGTAAAGAAAGCAGTTGCCGTTGTCGAGCACCAGGACGTGCCGGTCTCCGGTGCTCGAGGAACCGCCCTCGACTGGCGCATTCGCGGGTACAGGCATGGGGCCGGGATCACTTTCGTCGGCGTAGGCTTCAAGATTTACATTCACGAGCGACTGGCTGCCGTTGACCACGACATAGGGAATGCCATACGTGGGATCCGAGCCGAAATCCGGATGGACGTTTACCGATCCGACCCAGTTGCTGATGATGTTGGCGGAATTGGGGTCGACCGGAGCGGAAGAAATGTCGGTATTCCAGGCGCTGCCACTGGTGAAGGGAACGAATCCGCTGAGGCTCGCGCCCTGACCTGTGCTCATGACGTTGCAGGCGAGGTCCTGATTGCCGGTACCGCCTGGGTTACTCGTTCCGCCAGTGCCTGAGATCGCGTTCGTGCCGCCGCCGCAGGCTGTCATGAAGCACAGCAACGCGAACGTGAGAGAAAGAGGACGCCGTTTGCTGAGGGTGCGGAACATTCATGCCGATTCTGGCAGACAGGCGCCGGGGTCGAAAGAGGCCGTTTGGGTGCGCTGGGCGGGGGAATGCGGACATGTACGGCTGGTCCTGGTAAATGGCATGGGCGGTAGATTGGGACCGCGGCGATTGGGGCGCTGCCAGACGCCTCGCTGCGCTTGGCTGTACGGCCGAGGCGGCCATCCCCACACGCCGTCCTCACGCAAGCGGTCGCCACATTGGCCCGTTCGCCAGATGAGCAGTGGCCGTG
>CAVXOK010000011.1:0-11993 GCA_963763285.1 uncultured Acidobacteriaceae bacterium
CGTCAATTAACGCAGAACCACGCGGCAAGGTCAACTCTGCGACGACAGTTTTGAGCTGTTCCGATAGCGCCTCACCAGATCCGCAGCCGCTCCGGGCCATTCAGGAAATTGAAATTCAAATCCCGCCCGCAGCAGCCGTCCCGGAACAACTCGGCGGCTCTTCAGAATAAGCTCGGTTTCCGTCCGCAGAAACACCGCGCCGAGTTCGAGCAGAGGCCGAGGTGCGGGCAGTCCCACTGGCGTTCCCCATGCTTTCCGCAATGCGCGCATGAAATCGCGATTAGGCAGCGGGTTCGGCGCGGCCAGGTTAACCGGTCCATCGATCTCTTCATGAGCCGTCAGGAACTCGATGCTGCGAATAAAATCCGCGTCATGAATCCACGACACAAATTGCTTTCCTGTACCCGCCGTTCCTCCTAACCCAAGGCGGACAAGACGCACCAACTCCGCAAAGATTCCGCCCCGATCGGGACTCATAGTCATGGCGCTGCGCAGCGCGATCTTCCGCGTCTGCGGAGTAGCCGCAGAGAAGAATGCCTTCTCCCAACTGGTGGCAACATCAATACTGAAACGCCAACTGGACGGGCAACCCCGCTCGTTCCCCCCAATCTCCCCCGTATCTTCGTCCATCGCTCGATCCAGAGCATGCCGGTAAATCGTGGCTGTGCTGGCATTCATCCACAGGCGCGGAGGATGCGCCAGCTGCCCAACCGCCCGCGCAAGCAGCAACGTGCTTTGCACTCGGGATTCCTTAATCGCTCTCCGGTTCTCAGCCGTATACCGGCAATTGACACTTCGGCCGGCAAGGTTGATCAGCACATCGGCATGCTCTAGCTCTCCCGTCCAATCCCCCAAGCTGGAGCCGTCCCACCGCACCACTCGCCAAGGCGCCGGCTGAACAGAACGGGCGAGCACTACAACTTGATGTCCGCGCCCGTGAAAATGACGGGCCAGTAGGGTTCTCATCTGTCCGTTACCGCCAGCCAGTACGATGCGGCGTGCTTCAGTCACAGCGTCACCTCAGCAATCGTCGGCTCTTCGCCATAAACAATCTCAAGCAGGTCCGTGGCCAGCTTCCGCACCGGCCGCATTAACGGCAGGCTTGAGAACTTGATCAGGTTCACCACAATCGAGAGGCTTTTCTGGAATAACTGCCGGGTTCGTGCCTGCCCCGGCGAAGAGTCATACACCCAGAACAGCAGCAGTCCCATCTGGTAAAGCCACAGCACGCGCGGCAAATGCCCTTTCAAGTCGTCAGGAATCCGCACCTTCGTCCCCTCAACAGCAGCTGCCAGAAATGCAACGTCGTGCTCCCGGATTGCGCGCGTCTCCTCGCTGAATGGCGATAGCGGATGTTGCGGATCGATATGCGCCGACAAGGCCCCCATCAATTTACGGTCTGCGGCAAAGTAGCGAAACTTCACCTCAATCACCGCCCGCAACCGTTCTTCCAGTCCCTGCGTTTTGGCAAGGGCCGCCTCCAGCAAAGGATCGAGGTCGCGCTGCGCTCGCTCGTAAAACCCCATCACCAACGCGTCTTTCGAATCGAAGTAGTAGTAAGCCGCACCCAAAGCGACTCCCGACTCCTTCGCAATGTCGCGCATGGTCGCCTTCTCAAAGCCGCGCTTTCGGAACAGGGTCAGCGCGGCTTCGAGAATGCGGGCTTGAGTCTCTTCGGACTTCTTGCCAGTGGCTGTGGCGATTCGCGTCATGGTTATGTCCTTGTGGCCGGATTGACAGCCGCCGGATTCATGGCCGGATCCACGCTCGATGGATGAGCGTAGGAAATATCGAGCCGAGAGCCGGCGGTCGAACGCTTGCGCATCCGCGAAAAGACGAACAGATTGAAGAAGTGCATCCCCCCAAGTACCAGCAGAACTATGCCGACCTTGTCACTCACCAGCTCGATCGACGCCCGCAGCGTATCCAGGTTTCCATACGTCCTGAGCGCCAGCGTCACATAACCGATGTTAATCAGGTAAAAACCCACAACCAGCAAATGGTTCACTGAGTCAGCCAGTTCGGCGTTTCCATGAAAGGCATCCACCAGAAAGACTCTGCCATTCTTATGCAGCGTCCGCGCCACCCACACCGTAACCGCCAGGCTGATCAGCAAGTAACTCACATAGCATCCGACGATATACATGGCAACCCTCCCATTAACTTAGTATTTGAACATGTTCAATTACAGAATGCGCCGATCCGGGAAGCCTGTCAAGGGAAAAATGAACACGTTCAAATCAAAGGACTTGTCCGCAGAAACTCGTACCGCGGCCTCAGCGGACCTGGGTCGCGCCAGCGACGGCATTCATTAGCCCCGCACGTAAGTGCGGGATTGCCGCGTGCGAAAGACGAACCGAGTCCCGAAGGGACGGCACCGGGCGTCACGCGTACTCTTCAACCCACAACGTCCATGATTATGTTGACTCACTGTCACTGATCACTGGCCACTGACCACCGCTTCCATCACAAATTCCCGCCAGCGTTCGACATCGAACATACAGACCCTTGTGGATGTTGTGATACTGCCCGGTTATCAATCCCGACTACCCATGAAGAAAGCCGACAGTGATCGCATCCACGAACTCTGTTCACTGATCGCGGTCGAGCAAGACCGGCAGAAGTTCCTGCAGCTTGTCGAAGAGCTAAACCGTATTTTGGGAGCGAAAGATGAGCGGCTCCAACAAAACAAGCCGGACGACAAATAAACGAGTGATTCCGTGTGCGCGGTACTTACTCGCAGGTCCTGTTCAGAAACGATCTAAAGGTGCGCTCTAATGTTCTCCATGTAGAAGCGATGGGGGCGTTCTCCGTACCTTCGCTGCCCAGATTTGTTTAAGTATCCGTAAAACTATGGCTCAAACTACAGTGTCCCTGAAACAAGCCGAAACGCCCGATCGCATCCAATCAGAATGGGCACATTGGCACCGGAGAACATAATCGTTAGGACTAAAACATCAACCGGGCCGATTAAGAAACCTCCCCTGCATCCCGGCGCCCGCTCCGATGCCGCGGGGAAGGCCGTAAGCAATGTAATTCTCCTGTCGCTCCCCGACGGGGAGTACAAGTTGCTTAGACCTAACCTGATCCCAGCGGACCTGCCGCAATACGAAATCCTGCACGAGCCCGGGGAAAAGATCGATTTCACTTATTTTCTGAACGACGGCATGGCCTCTCTGGTGGCTCTTAGCCGTGATGGGAGAAGCGTCGAAGTCGGTATCGTCGGCGTGGAAGGCATGGTGGGAATGCCCCTGACCGTGGGCCTGCGGCGAGGCACCTTTCGCGCCATCATGCAGATGTCGGGCACTGGAGTGCGTGTGCCCTCGGATGTTTTTCAAGAACTTTTGTTGTACGCCCCGACGCTCCGGTCCCAACTGAGTCGCTTCGCCCTGATGCATGGCATGCAGGTTGCCCAGCTTGCCGCTTGCAACCGGCTGCATGAAATTGTGCAGCGCCTGTCCCGCTGGCTCCTGATGTGTCAGGACCGCGTCGACTCCCAGTTGCTCCCTTTGACTCACGAATTCCTCGCGCAGATGCTCGGCACCGGACGTCCCAGCGTGAGCCTGGCGGCAGCGGCCCTCGAAGATGCCGGCCTGATTGAAAACCTGCGCGGCACCGTCAAAATACTGAACCGCAAAAGCCTGGAAGCGGCGACCTGCGAATGCTACGGAGTAATCCAGCACTTCAACGGCGGCCTGGGCTTGAAATAACCATCTGTGCCACAAGGCAGCTTTGCTGGGCACTGGCGACTGGCCCTAAATCTTCTGCAGCCTCTGCACCTCATGCACGCCAGCAATCTTTCTCAATCCAGCCATGATCTGCTCCAGGTGTTTAAGGTCGGAGATATCAAGAACGATCTCCACACTAGCCTGGCTATTCTCAGTACGCGCCCCAATATTTCGTATATTACTCTGAGCATCTCCAATAACACTGGTAATGCTTTTAAGCATACCAAAACGGTCGTCGCAATAAACCGTGAGCTTCACCGGATAAGCCGTAGGCGTCGTCTCATCCCGAGCCCACTCCACATCAATGCGCCGTTCCGGTTCATACATTAGGTTGGTCACGTTCGGGCAGTTCGCCGCATGCACCGCCACGCCCTTGCCGCGCGTGATGTAGCCCACAATGCTTTCTCCGCGAATGGGATTGCAGCAACGCGCCCGGTAGACCAGCATGTCGCCCTGGCCCTTGACCATGATGGCATTGTGATCGCCAAACACGCGCCGCACCACGCTCGCGATCGCCCCCGGCGTGTTCGAGAGCCCCTCAGCCTCAATGTCGCCCGCCATCGAAGGTGTAGCGCCCGCCGGCAGCAGCCGCGCCAGCACCTGCCGCGCCGAATATTTTCCATACCCAATGCCGGACATCAGGTCGTCCACTTTGCCCAGCCCATAACCGCCAGCAACTTTCTGCAGCTCTTCGTCTTTAATTTCCTTAAGCGCGATGCGATACTTCCGCGCCTCTTTCTCAATCAGCTTCCGGCCAATTTCGATCGAGCGCTCGCGCTGATGCACGTTCAGCCAGTGCTTGATCTTGTTGCGCGACCGCGACGACTTAACCAGGCCAAGCCAGTCGCGGCTCGGCTTGTGTCCAGCCTGCGTGAGGATCTCGACAATGTCTCCAGAGTGCAGCTTGTGGCGCAGCGGAACCATGCGCCCGTTCACCTTCGCGCCGACGCAGGTGTGTCCAACTTCTGTGTGGATGGTGTAAGCGAAGTCGATCGGCGTGGCGTCGCGCGGAAGCACGACCACCTTGCCTTTCGGCGTGAAGGTGTAAACCTCTTCGGGATACAGATCGACTTTCAGCGCGGAAAGAAATTCATTGGGATCGCTGACGTCGCGCTGCCACTCGACCACCTGCCGCAGCCACGCCAGCCGCTGCTCATCCTGCGCCGACACCGGGCCGTCTTTGTACTTCCAGTGCGCGGCGATGCCTTCCTCCGCCATCTTGTGCATCTCTTCCGTGCGAATCTGGATCTCGAAAGGCGTTCCATCTTCTGTGATGACTGAGGTGTGCAGCGACTGGTAGAAATTTGGCCGGGGCATGGCGATGAAATCCTTGATGCGTCCCGGCACCGGGCGCCAGATGTTATGAATGATGCCGAGCACTGCGTAGCAATCTTGCAATGAGCGCGTGATGATGCGCATGGCAAACAGGTCGTAGACCTGGTCGACCGAAATGCGCTGGCGCTGCAGCTTTTTGTGGATCGAGAACAGGCGCTTGATGCGGCTCTCCACCTTGGCCTGGATGCCGGCCTCTTTCAGCTTGTCGTTGATGATCCCCTGCATCTTGGCGAGAAAAGCTTCGCCCTTTTTGCGGCGCGCGTTGACAGCTTTCTCCACCTGCTCGTAGCCGGCGGGATCGAGGAACAGGAAGCCGAGGTCTTCGAGCTCGCCGCGAATCTTTCCCATGCCGAGGCGATGGGCGATGGGGGCGTAGATCTCGAGCGTCTCCTGCGCGATCTTGGTTTGGCGGTCGGGCTGAAGGTGTTCCAGCGTGCGCATGTTGTGCAGGCGGTCGGCCAGCTTGATGAGCACCACGCGGATGTCATCGATCATGGCGAGCATCATCTTGCGCAGGTTTTCGGCCTGCGCTTCTTCGCGCGTGGCGAAATCAATCTTGCTGATCTTGGTGACGCCTTCGACGATGTGCGCGACCTGCTCTCCGAATTCTTTGCGGATGTCGACGATGGTGACCGAGGTGTCCTCGACTGAGTCGTGGAGCAGGCCGGCGGCGATGGCGACTGGGTCCATCTTCATTTCAGCAAGCACTAACGCTACTTCGAGGGGATGCACCAGGTAAGGCTCGCCCGAGGCGCGCATCTGGCCTTCGTGATACTTCAGGGAGTAGTCGTAGGCTTTCTTGACGATGGAGAGGTCGTCCTGGGGACGGTTCTCCTCGATCCGCTTCATGAGCTCGCGGAACTTGGTGAGGGTGAGGGCGGTGGTCGCGATCTGTTGGCGCAGGCTCGCCATGTAGGATTATAGCTCGCAGTGTTCCTGCCGGAACATTCGGCTGAATGTTCCAGTCGGAACATAAGAGCGGTTTTACCGGAACACTGTGGATAATTCGGAAATCTCGGAAAACCACCTTAAAGCTATAGTTGGCTGGCTGCAGGTTGCTGGGATGCTTGGGGTTAGACAAGTGCCGATATATCGGCAGGGAAAGCATGGGGCGAAGGGAAAGCGACGAAAAGTGGCGCTCGAGGCTGGCGGTCGGGGGTGGGGAGTGCTAATGGTTACTTTTTGAGGGGCTCGTCTTAACTGGCGCGGTGGTTCCGATTTCGATCGACAAACTTGACAGCTGTGCATAAAATTAGACAGAGATGCCTTCACCCGCTCTAGCGGAGCAGCACGGACCGCAAAGTCTGTCGCCGCAGTCCATGCTGAACGGTGAAGTGCATGACTGGTATCGTTTTCGTCTAGGATTCTCGGACCACCTCGTCTCCGATTTACTAGCCGAGTTTGGGGCGACTAGTCAAACCAAAGTGCTCGACCCTTTCTGCGGGACCGGGACGGTTCTCGTCGAATGCATGAAGCAAGGCGTTGATTGTGTTGGGATCGATGCCAATCCCGCCACACACTTCGCTGCCCAGGTCAAGACGACGTGGGATCTTAGGCCGCATCGGGTCCTTGAGTTGCTCGACGACGTAGAGAATTCCTACGAACGTCATCTTTCCGTCAAGGCCCTAGCAGGCGATCCTACTTTCCGCTATTTGGACTATGCAGGCTTCCTCAAACGTGGCTGGATCGAAACCGGATCGTTATTGGAGGCTGTGGCGCTGAAGATCGCCATCCGAGACTTGCGAACCTCGGAAAAGTACAAACGGTTACTGCTTTTGGCCTTGCTGTCTGGAGTCGTTGAGGACGGATCGAATCTGAAGTTTGGGCCGGAGCTCTATTGTGTTAGGCGAACTACCAACCCAGACGTTGTGGGTGGTTTCATCGATCGCGTTGAAAAGATGGCCGCCGATCTACGTATCCTCTCTATCGTTGCCCCCGCACGAGCAACCGTTGTTCTCGGCGACTCCCGCGAATGCGGCCGGTTGTTGGGTAGGCAACAGCAATTTGATATAGTGATTTGTTCCCCTCCCTACCCAACCGAGCACGACTACACAAGAAATACGCGCATGGAACTAGCGCTGCTCGAGCACGTAGTTGATCGCGAGACTCTTCGGGAAATAAAGTACACAATGATCCGGTCCCACACTAAGGGGATTTACAACGCAGATAACGATCGGCAGTATGTGAGGGGAGATCGCCCGGTGCAATCCCTAGTGGCGCGTATTGAGGCAGCGGTTAAGGGAAAGACTTATGGGTTTGCGCGTCTGTACCCAAGGGTCGCGGAGGAGTATTTCGGCGGCATAGTCCGCCATCTCAGAAATCTTCGCAAGCTACTAGCCTCAGATGCTATCTGCGCGTATATTGTCGGCGATCAGTCCTCTTACTTGGGAGTGCATATTCCAACCGCAAACATGCTGGCCCACTTGGCTGAGCAGAACGGCTATAAGCTTGTCGAAATCAGACACTGGCGCCACCGCTGGTCAAGCAGTATGTCACGACAGGTAGGGGAAAATATCCTGATCCTGCGCTCTTCAAGACATGCCTAGCATACGCGTACATGAAAAGGCTCTGGCACACCTGAGCCGTGGACTGTACCGCAGCCCAGCTAGTGCTTTGCGCGAATTGGTAAGCAACGCATGGGACGCCAACGCCCAGACTGTCCGTATCGGCACTAACTATCCGAAGTTTTTCCAACTGTCAGTAGAGGATGACGGCGACGGGTTCACCCATGATCAGTTCAAAGAACTGATGGAGGGTGGCATCGGAAATAGCCTTAAGAGGCCTATAACCAAGAAACTCATTCACGGTCGACAGGTAATAGGCAGGCTCGGCATCGGAATGCTGGGAATTGCGCAGATTTGCGGTGGCTTCACCGTCACTTCAAAGACAGGGAATGGGAAGGGCTTCAGAGCCAGGGTCAAGCTCTACGATCTGCTTGGCAAGAAGATAGATCAGAGCAGGAGCCCGAAGATCGTCGACGTTGGGACGTACGAATTCGAGGACGTTGACCTTGAGAAGACAAAGTTCGGGACCCTTTTATTGGCAGACGATATTCATCCGACTTTCATAAAGGCGTTTCAAGACTCCCTCGAATTCGAGAATTTTGAAGAACCGCCGCGGGAATGGAAGCTGGCAATAGAGATCACGAAGACGGTTCGTTCCCTGCAGCAGCTCGGCGATTACTGGCGGCTTCTGTGGGAATTGTCGGCATCATGCCCCATACCCTATGTGAGCCCAGATGCCCTGCCTCGCGGCCTAGCGAAAGCCGACAACACGCGCCTTACAAAATACGATTTTAATGTTGTTGTGGACGGAATTCAGCTGTTCAAGCCGGTTGCTCTTCGCGGTAACCCAGCAGGTTACACATACAAGCGAATCGAGCCTCAGAGAATGAATGTCTTCGGAAATCAACTCCGATTCCACGGTTACTTATTGGTTCAAGAAGGCGCGCAGCTTCGGCCGGACGAGCTTCGCGGAATATTGATCCGAATTAAGGATGTCGCGATCGGCTACTACGATCCGTCGATGCTCGATTATCGGTTCAACGAGGGACCACGGAGTCGATGGCTGACAGGAGAAATCTTCGTCGACGAGGGGCTGGAGGACGCACTGAACATCGACCGGGACAGCTTTAACAGGTTTCACCCCGAGTTTAGGGCTCTACAAGGCTACGTTCACGTCGTGCTCCATGAGGACATATTTCCTAATGTCTACAAAGAGATCGACATCCGAACGAAGGCACGAGCGAAGAGGAGAAGCTCCGAACGGCGGGCGTGGTTAACCGAGGCAGTTTCCTCCGTAGTAGGCAGTCCGGTACGTCTTAGCAGGAGGCCCAGCAAGGACAAAGAACCGCCGCGAGCTGACGTGAAGAAGCGCGATGGAGAGGTGATTCTGCGCCTTCCCTCGGCCGAAACTTTGAAAACTAAGAAATCACAGAGAGATTTGGCCTCGGCGATCATGGGTGCCTTCGAGCTCGCTCTTCAGCAGCCAGACCACGCAGCACAACGGGAAAGGTTCCGGGATCTCCTCTTGAGTATTCTTGCCAAATGGTAATGGACGCAGTTAAGACGTTCCCGTACGAGGACTGCCTGTTCAAGCAGTTTGTGCGCACTCGGGGATGGCTTCCTCTCTGCAGAGAGCGGCTGGAATCGGTCAGGCAAGGCCCTCGCAAACAGGCCCAAAGGAGGCTGCGGTATTTTACCTTCTGCGCCATTGGGGCGGTCGACGTTTTGATGCTCGATGTCGCAAAGGTTCTGTCAAGGTCGTCTACCGACCGATTCGACACCGTCGTATTTTTCGACCAGAGTCCCGAGGCCGTTGACGAGACACTGAAGAGAATACCCGGCGCGACCGGGTTCAACGGGGATTTCGTCGATCTAGTATTAAGGAAAGATCCTGATGAAGACGCAGCCCCCCGATCAAGCCTCGACGAAAAAACGCCGCTGCTAAATACGGCCAAGACCCGAAACGAGCTCAGGCTTCTTTCCCAGCGACGTGATTTCATACGACAGTTTCCATTCGACGTAATCAATCTGGACCTCGAGGAATTTATTTTCAAGGCGAAGGACCCGTTTCCGGGGAGGGTCGTGAATGCCTTGCGCCGTGTGTTCGAGTGGCAACACCGTGAATTGACCGGGCCGCACATTGCCCCGCACTCTCTGGCCGGGTTTAGTCTTATGTTTACGACGCAGGTCGGCCCGCACAATCTTCCGGACAGTTACCTACGAATGCTCAGGGGGAAGCTGAACTCCAATATTCACAGCAACAAGAACCTCAGACAACTGCTGGAGGAGCGTTCCAAAATCCGAGAAGTTAAACTTTTGCAGCAACGAGATTTCAAGCTCTTTTTCGAGCTCGGCCTTCCGAAGGTGCTTACGTCGATCCTGCATGAACAGGACTGGTTTGTGGATCCCGCTGCTGGGGTCACCACATTCGAATTCGAGCGGCCTTCAAAAACCGGCCCCTACACAATGCTTCACCTTGTGATGCAGGTCAAGCGCCAGCACCCACCGCTCGAGCTAAGGGCGCCTGGGGATCACGAGACGGCCGAGGCCCGCCAGGCTTATAGACAAGTTGCACAGCGTATCTTTGAGCAGCCCACAACCACGGTTTCGCGCCAGACCATCGACCCCGCCGAGCTTAAGGGAAGCCTGGAACTCATCAGGGCACGGCGCCGGAAATACTATGGCGCGGACCCCTCTGGTCGTCTCTACTGCCCGTGCGGCTGTTTTGGTTGACGTTAGGGACTTATCTAGAACTTACGTCCGGGCTATCATCTGCCCTCCGGGGCTGAAGTTTGATGGGAGGCGTCGGCAGTGGTACCAGCATCAGCAGGTCCCTCCACTTCGCTCGCTTTCGTTCCACTTCCGTCGGGATGACACATTCTTGCCTCCGAGAATGGGCCCCAGTCTGAACGACACCGGCGCGTCGCTTCGCTTCGCTGACAGGCGCGGCGGCTGTTTCTGCATGGGTTGTGGTGCTGGCGGCGAACAGCAGGTTCCTCGCACGCCTGCGGCGGGCTTCGGAATGACAAGGTCTTCAGGACCAGGGCAGCAGGATCAAGGCAGCGTTGAAACTAAGGTCAACGTCAAAGGCAGCGGGCGGGGGCGCCCGCTCCACACCTCCACACCTCCACAGCTCCACAGCTTCACAGCTTCATAGCTTCACAGCTTCATAGCTCCACTCCAGCCTTCACCCCCTACAATATTTGCGCCCTCCAATCGTCTACAGCTGTAGATGAAGGACGCGGCTAGTCTGGAGCGGATGAGCCTCGAACAGGACCGGCGGATTTCTGAAGTGGTTACGCGGGAGCAGTCCCGGCTGCGCAACTTCATTCGGCGGCGTGTGTCTGATCCGGGCGATGCGGAAGACATTCTGCAGGAAGTGTTTTACGAGCTGGTGGAGGCGAATCGGCTGCTGATGCCGATTGAGCACGTTACGGGCTGGCTGTTTCGCGTGGCGCGCAACCGCATTACGGATCTCTTCCGCAAGAAGAAGCCGGTGAGCTTCAGCGATACCGCTGTGGCCGGCGACGAGGAAGAGTTGTTGCTTTTGGAAGACTTGCTGCCTTCTCCCGATGCCGGGCCCGAGGCGGCTTTCGCGCGTAGCGTGCTGCTCGAGGAGCTTGAGTTTGCGCTCGACGAACTGCCTGCGGAGCAGCGCGCGGTGTTTGTGGGGCATGAGATTGAGGGACGCAGCTTCAAGGAAATGGCGGCGGAAAGCGGCGTGAGCATCAATACGCTGCTGGCGCGCAAACGATATGCGGTGCTGCATCTGCGCGAGCAATTACGAAGTATTTATGACGAGTTTACGAAAGCATGAGGAACTGAATATGAGAAAAAGATGGTATTTCGTGGCTCCGGCGGCAATTGTGGGGATTGCGCTCTTTATCTTCCTTGGCGGCGAGCTGGTGATGTATCTGTGGAACTGGCTGCTGCCGGCGCTGTTTGGGTGGCGCGTGATCACCTTCTGGCAGGCGATTGGGATTCTGGCGCTGTGCCGGATCCTGTTTGGGCGCATTGGCGGGCGCGGGTTTCGCGGCTCGGGCTTTCGCGGGCGCATGGGCGAGCGCTGGGGGCGGATGACTCCTGAGGAGCGTGAGAAATTCCGGCAAGGTATGCGGGGACGGTGTGGGTTTGGGCCGGGGAGTGGTGAGAGCAAGGAGCCCTCTGGGGCGGTGTGAGGACGCTCGGACAGTCCGCTCGGACAGGAGCGCGCTGGGCGTCGCTTCGCTCCGCTGACAGCCGAGGCGGCTGTCCCCACATGAGTTGCGGCGCTGCGTGCAAACAGCAGGTTCCCTTCGGCTGCGCTCAGGGCAGGCTCTCGCGCGCCTGCGGCGTGCTTCGGAATGACAATGAACAAGGATTCTTGGTCCCCTTGGCATGCGCCTCTTGCGGGCCAGGGTGCCTGGGCTTCGACCGTAATGAATGT
>CAVXOK010000012.1:0-48868 GCA_963763285.1 uncultured Acidobacteriaceae bacterium
TTGGTGCTTCGTTCAGATTGATGTAGACCTGCTTGGTTTCTAGATACTCTTCGATGCCCCACGGGCCCTAGTTCGCGGCCGAAGCCGGATTGTTTGTAGCCGCCCCAGGGGGCTTCTACGTAGGTTGGTTGCATGTGATTGACCCAGACGACGCCTGCGCGCAGGGCCTTCACGGCGCGCAGGGCTTTGAAGATGTCGCGGGTCCAGACGGCGGCGGCTAATCCGTAGGGCGAATCGTTGGCGATCTTGAGCGCGTCTTTTTCGTCGTCGAAAGGAATCACAGCCGCGACCGGGCCGAAGATTTCTTCGCGGGCGATGCGGGCGGAGTTGGTGACGTCGGAGAAAATCGTGGGTTGGACGTAGTAGCCCTTCCCGATCTTCTCGGGGCGTCCGCCGCCGGAGGCGAGTTTGGCTTCTTTCTTGCCGATCTCGATGTAGGAGTTGACGCGGTCGTATTGCTCTTTGCTGACGAGGGGGCCCATCTTGGTCTCGCGGTCGAGTGGTGGGCCGAGTTTGATCTTCTTTGCTTTTTCGGTCATCGCTTCGACGAAGTTTTTGTAGATCGACTTCTGTACCAGGATGCGGCTTCCAGCGGAGCAGACTTCGCCTTGATTGATGAAGACGCCGAAGAGGGCGCCGTCGATGGCGGCTTCGAAATCGGCGTCGGCGAAGAAGATATTGGGTGACTTACCGCCGAGTTCGAGGGTGACGCGCTTCACCGTGTCGGCGGCCTGCTTCACGATGATTTTGCCGACGGCGGCGCTGCCGGTGAAGGCGATCTTGTTGACGTCGGGATGCTGGACCAACGGAGCGCCACAGGTTTCTCCGAAGCCGGTGATGATGTTGACCACGCCCGGGGGCAGGCCGCAATCGGCGAAATAGTTGGCGAATTCGAGAGCGGTGAGCGGAGTTTGCTCGGCCGGTTTGAGGACGCAGGTGCAGCCTGCGGCTATGGCCGGAGCCAGTTTCCACGCCGCCATCAGGAGCGGATAGTTCCAGGGAATGATTTGTCCGGCGATGCCGACTGGCTCTTTGAGTGAAAGGGACATGGCATTGTCGGGAACCGGATTCACGTAGCCGACTACCTTGGTGGCGAGGCCGCCGTAGTACTCGAAGCAGGTGGCGGCGTCGTTGATGTCGAATTCGGCTTCGACGATGGGCTTGCCGGTGTTGCGGCATTCAAGCTCGGCGAGAGCAGGAAGATTGGCGCGGATTTTTTCGGAGAGGCGGAAGAGGACGCGGCCACGCTCCTGCGCGGTGGTGGTTGCCCACGGACCTTCTTCGAACGCGGCTTTGGCGGCGGCTACGGCGCGGTTGACGTCGTCGGGGCCGGCGTCGGGGACCTGGGCGATTACTTCTTCGGTCGAGGGGTCGTAGACGGGGAAGGTCTTTGCGGATTTGCTCGCGACCCACTCGCCGTTGATGTACATCTGATAAGTTTTTACTTCGGTTGTGATTCCGCCCGGCATTGGTTCCTCCTGCGTACCTCAGGGGCTAAAGCCCCAAATTCTTAGCCACTCCAACGGCACGACTGAAGTCGTGCCCTTCCCGATCTCTTGCTATTCGCTTAACGGCACGGCTAAAGTCGATCCCTTCCCGATCTCTGAGCGCCGCGTCTTCAGGCGGCCGTAGATGAAGAAGAAGAATGCGGCCATGCCTACGAAGAAGAGCGTGCCGCCTACCATCCAGACCTCGTACCAGAATAGCGATGTGATTTGCTGGGTCGGGAAAAATACCAGCGCAATGCCGAGGATCGTGGTCAGGAGCCCGCTGGTTCCGGCTACGAACAGCGTGGTGCGGCCATAGTGGCCGCGCGGAACCGGCTCCGTTATTGCGAATTTCACCAGCGCGCCGAACATGTAGACGAAGGGAACGAGATTCAGCACGACGGCCAGCGACAGGAGTTTTTGGAATGTTTCCTGAACGCCGGCGCCGGCGAGATTCAAGATCACCAGCACAGCGGAGACGATCCCCTGAACGATCAATGCCGCGTAGGGCGTGGCGAAACGCGGGTGAATGTTGCCGAGCCATGAGGGCATGTAGGAATCGAGGCCGGCCACGAAGGGGATGCGGGCGCAGCCGCCGATCCAGGCGGAGCCGATGCCGGCGATGGCCAGGCTGAGCATGATGGCGAAGGGCACCAGAATCCAGTTCGCGCCGACGCGGGCCGCCATTGCGCCGACTGCCTGCACTACGCCTTGCAGCACGTTGACGCTCTTGCCGACCGCAATCAGGAGCGTGAGCGTGACGGCGACATAGAGCGTGCCAGAGATCAGGCCGCCCCAGGCTACGGCTCCGGGAAGAGTGCGGGCGGGGTCGCGGATTTCGTCGCCCATGACAGATGCGAGCTCGAGGCCGATCAGACCGAAGCAGATTACGCCGAAGGAATTTAGAACGAAGCGCGGGTTGGCGGGAATCTTGAAGTCAGCAGCGGTGATCGTGGTGCCAAAGCGCGAGTAGATCAATACCCCCAGACCGATCAGGACTCCAGCGGCGATGAAAGTACCGATGGCGCCGAGGTTGTTGATCCACTTGCCGATGCCGAGGCCGAGAATGTTGAGCAGGGTGAGCAATGTCAGCAAGGCAAGCGACATAACGAGCGCGAAAGATTTGCTATCAGCAAGACCTGCGTGGCTTGGACCGGCGATAAAAACTGAAACGCCGACGAAGTAGAGCATGATCGTCGGCACGTAGAGCATGTTGTTGGTCCAGTAACACCAGCCGGAGAGGAATCCGTGGAAGTCGCCGAAGACTTCTTTGGCCCAGAGATAGACTCCGCCTTCGCCGGGATAGCGGTGGGCTAGTTCGATTACGGCGATGCCTTGAGGCCAGAAGAAGAGGATGAGGGAGATGATCCAGAGCCAGATGGTTACGCCGCCGTTGGCGGCGATGGAGGGGACTACGTTCAGGTTGAAGACGGCTACTACGAAGAGGAGGACTAGATCGCGGCGTCCGAGGGCGCGGATGAGGTGGGGCTGGGCGGGTTGGGCGGTGGTGGACAAGGTTCTCTACTGGTCGCCTCGCTTCGCTTGGCGGACAGCCGAGGCGGCTGTCTCTACATGTTTCTTGCCGATGCTTGCAGGGCGGGCGGGGACGCCCGCCCCACACGTTCGGCTCTAGTGCGCGGCCAGCGCGGGCTGGCCGATGCGTTCTTGTTGCGCTTTCGCTAGCGATGACGCGATGTCGTCGAAGGCTGCGAGGTGCTTGTCGATGTCGGCCTCGGTGTGCTGGACGGAAATGGTCCACTGCTCGTCCCACCAATAAGGTTGCGGCATTACGCCGCGGTTGACCATGGCGAACCAGTAGTGGCGCCAGAGGTCGATGTCGACGGTGGTCCAATCGCGATAGTTGCGAATTTCCTTTGGGTAGAGCATTAACGCGCCGTTGGCGCCGGCTTGCGCGATGTAGGCTTGCAGGCCGACTTTCGCGATGGTCTTGCGATATCCGGCGGCTAGCTTTTTGCCGAGCTTGTCGACGTGAGCATAGTTGTCGCGGGTGAGGACTTCGCGGAAAGTCGCGAGGCCTGCGGCCATCGAAACCGGATTGGTGTTGTAGGTGCCGCCGTGGAAGACCTTATGTTCAGAGATGAGGTCCATCACGGATTTGCTGGCGCCGAATGCGGCGAGCGGCAGGCCTCCGCCAATTGATTTGGCGAGGCAGATCATGTCGGGATGAACGTTGAAGTATTCGCTGGCGCCGCCCCAGCCTAGTTTCGCGCCGGTTTTTACTTCGTCGAAGATGAGGAGCGCTCCGTTTTTCGTGGCGATCTCGCGGAGACCCTGCAGGAAGCCGGGTTCGGGCATGCAGAGGCCGACGTTCATGAGGATGGGTTCGAGAATAATCGCGGCGATCTCGCCGGGATTTTCTTTGAAACGACGCTCGACGGTGGCGAGGTCGTTGAAGGTGGCGATGGTGACGTTGGCTACTGCAGACTTCGGCACACCCAGGCCGCCGGGGACGGACATTGGGTTGTCGATGTCGCCGAAGTCGGGAGCGTGAGGCTTTACGCTGACCAGAGCGGAGTCATGCAAGCCGTGATAGGCGCCTTCAAACTTTATGATTTTGTCGCGACCGGTAGCGGCGCGAGCCAGGCGAATGGCGTGCATGGTGGCTTCGGTGCCGCTGTTGCCGAAGCGGACCATCTCAACGGGAAAGCGGTCGCAGATTTCTTCGGCGAGTTCCCATTCCATGTCGTGAGGCATGCCGAACATGGTGCCGGTGGAGAGACGTTTTTCGACGGCTTTCATGACGGCGGGATGGCAGTGTCCGGCCATGAGCGCGCCGAAGGTGAGGTTGTGGTCGATGTATTCGTTGCCGTCGAGGTCGCGGAACTTGCTGCCGCTGGCTTCTTTCACGAAGATGGGCCAGGGATCGTAATGGCGATAGTTGCTGGCCACGCCGAGCGGAATGCGTTTGAGATTCTTTTTGTGGGCTGCGGCGGACTTGGGCGTGCGGCGCTCGAAAGTTGCGAGCTCCTTCTGCAGATCGGGATACATCGGAATTCTCCGGGAAACTCAGGCCGGCGGTTTCCTGGTAAGGCTGCGGGCCATTAGAATGCCGGGACGGACGGGCCGTCCCGGGGTATTTCTTATTTTAATACGTAAAGCTAGAAAAAGAACTTCAAAGCAAACTGCAACAGCCGCGGGTCGCCGGCGGATGTGATCAAGCCGAATCCTGTAGCACCGTCCGAATAGCCGCCGTCGGGGTTGGAGAAATTGGTCCGATTGAATACGTTGAAAATCTCCGCGCGGAACTGGAAGTACTTGGTTTCGCTCAGGGCGATCTTTTTGTGCACTGAGAAGTCCCAATCGATGAGTCCGGGACCGCAGCACAAAGTGCGCTGGGTGCCGTTGTTGAAACTCCCAAGCGGCGGATCGGAGAACTGGTTGTAGTTGAGGTAGAAACCACCATTCGTCTTCGGATTCAGAATTTGCAAGGGGCCGTTCAGACTGGGAGCCTCGGTGCCCAGAAAGAACAGGCTGTTAATCAGCTCGTTGTCGTCCTCGGTATTCAGGCGGATGGGGAACCCGCTCTGGAACTGGGTTATGCCGGAAACCTCCCAGTCGTCCAGCATTCTGCCGGCGAATCCCGAGTACTTGCGAATGGGCAGCTCCCAATCGTAGCTGACTACGAAGCGCTGCTTGGAATTGAACAGCGAAAGACCGCGGCTGGCGCGGTAGTTGAAGGGATCGAGCGTTTCCTCGAAGGTGGAACCATCGTCGATCGATTTGCTGAAGGTGTAGGCAGCCTGGAATTGCAAGCCATGGGAGAAACGCTTCTGCACCATCATCTCCAGAGCGTTGTAGTTGGAGTTGGCGATGGTGTCTTCGGCGAAGATGTCGGTGAAGACTGGAACGCCGTCCACGGGGCAGCCGGTTCCGGCTGTGAACGCGGGCAGGGTGGGATTGCAGTTGGGGGAGGAATACGGGCGCAGGCCGACCAAATTCAGCGCAGGGTTTCCCGGGCCGTATTGCGCAACTGATCCGTAAGGCATGTGGAGCGTGAAACCTGCGTGGAATGCTGTTTGCAGGCAGGACCCAATCGCTGTCTTCGACCGTGGGACCGCAGCCATAGGCCGACGCAAGGGCCTGATTTCCCAGATTCGCGTAGTACGCGGAAATATTGGACATATCGAGACAAGTCTGCGGGTTGGACGGATTGATGTCGTGAGTAGCCAGCAGGCGGTGTCCCTGGGACCCGACGTAGCCAATCTGGAACATCGTGCTGTTGCTCAGATCGCGCTGGATCGTGAGGTTGTACTGCGTGGTGTACTGCGAGCGCAGGTGGGGCTCGAATTCGCCGTAAAGAAGGATTGGGCGAAACAAGGACAAGTCAGTGGGGGCGCCTTTTGTGGGCGTGATAATGCCACCGAAAGGATTCGGAGCTGTGAATTCACCCTGATTCACGAACGGAGTATTGAAAAAGACATCGGAGAGCGAGGAACTGCCTCCGAACGGAGGCTCGGCGCCGAACTGAGCCAGCACCAGTTCTTCGATCGGATTATAGAAAAGACCCCAGCCGGCGCGAATGCTGGTCTTGCCATCGCGGCCCAGGACTGTAAGGCTATAGCCAATACGCGGGGCAAAGGACTTGTAATAGGTTGAAGTCATTCCGGCGGGAACGCCCGGATCGCCGGGAACAACCAAGCCGGTGGGCTCGGCGCCGGTGTTCGCGCAGGTAGGATTCGGTACGCCCAGGTTCTGCCAGTAGGAGGTGCTGTTCGTGATTCCGCAGGGATAGACAGTGGAATTCTGTCCCGGCCGGAAAGTTTCCACGTGACCGCTGATGTCGGTCATGCGGAGGACTGAATTCCCAACGGAAGCCGTAATTCAGCGTCAGATTCGGCTTGATCTTCCAACTGTCCTGGACGAAAGGATAGGCGGCAAAGCTACGAACGTCTTCGCGCTGTCCGGAGCCCTGAGTGTAGGCATCGGCCAGTCCCAGCAGGAACTCGGCATACTGGTCGCCATCGCCGGGAATAATTCCGTTGGGGCCGCTGTTGTCGAACGTGTATTCGCCGTTGACGTCGAAGTAGTAATACTGATCGAAGCGGGCGCGGCGGACATCCACGCCGAACTTGAAGGTGTGGTTGCCCTTCACCCAAGTCAGCCCGTCGGACCACTGAAAACTGTTTCCCACCTGGGGCAGGAAACCCTCGAAGTTGTTGCCGAAGGATGCGCCTCCTGAAATGTTGACGTAGGGAACGCCGGTCAGGCTCGGCGGGAGGCCCGGAGTAATCCCAAGATTGGCGGCGGTGCCGAACTCGCTGGTGATGGCCGAGGAATCGGAAGTGCCGGTGAAGCAGAAAGTGGCGGCCGCTCCGGTGCAGGTGGACGTGACAGCAGTTCGTAGTCTGGGGCTTTATATACCCGAGCTCGCCCTCGCGCATGTAGGTGAAGTGGGCCTCGTTCACCAGGGCGTTGTTGATGGTCCAGGTATGGGTGAAGTTCCACTGCTGGTTGCGGAGATTGTTCTAGTTTCCGAAACCCGTGGACGTTGGCGCCGGCGGCCTCGAAAGTGTCGTAGGGATCGAGTTCACGGTTGTCATTGAAGTAGTAATAGGCGGTGAAGTTCTGATGGTCATTGATCTTGTGATCGAGGCGGAACGGTAAACTGATCGGCGTTGATCGTCCCTACGGGGACGACCTGATTCAGGCCGGTCCCGATATTGGCCGCGGGAACGAACTTCTGAAGTAGATTGGCGGCCACAGGGTCCTGGCAGGCCGATGGGATCACACCGGTGGGAAAGACCGAAGACCAATCCGAAGACCGTCCGGGTCGGCGCCAAGGCCGGCGGTGTCACCGCACCCGAGGCCGCGAGAAGCGGTGTCACAGCCGGTGCGGCCATCCAAGCACATCGGCGACAAACCGATTGGCGTGATACCTCCTGCGAAACCGACCTTGGCGGAGAAGTCCCCGTCGCTGAACTCCGGCGTCCGGTGGGAACATTCAACAACTGCCCTGGCTACGCCGTCACGGATCCGGCGCGCTTCATAGGAAAGAAAGAAGAAGGTGCGGTCTTTCTTGATCGGGCCGCCGAAGGTGCCGCCGAACTGGTTCTGATTGAGCTGCGGCTTGGTGGTGTCAGGGTAGCCGCGGGAATCCAGAATCGTGTTGCGGAAATATTCGTAGAGGTTCCCGTGGAAGGCATTGCCTCCGGACTTGGTGATCACGTTCACGACGGAGCCGGAGTTGCGGCCGTATTCGGCGTCGAAGGTGTTGGTGATGACGCGAAACTCTTCGACGGCATCGGGAGTGGGTTCGATGGTGGGGGTATTCACGAACTGATCGTTGGCGTCGCCGCCGTTGACGCTGAAGTTGTTGGCGCGGGTGCGGCCGCCGTTGACGGAGACTGAGCCGGGGTCGTCGGAGCCGGCGAACAAGCTGCCGCTTGATCCGAGCTGGGACTGCACGCCGGGCTGAAGTTGCAGGAACTGGTAGGTATCGCGGGTGTTCAGCGGCAGTTCGTTCACCGAGCGGTCATTGATTACAGCGCCGAGCTGAGTGCTGGTGGTATCGACCTGAGGAGCTTCCGAGGTTACTTCCACCGTCTCCTGGGATCCGCCGATCTGCAGCGTGGAGTTGAGAGTGACCACCTGATTGACGTCGACGATCACGTTTTTCTGAACATTCTTCTTAAAGCCGGTTAGCTCGAACTGGACAGTGTAGGTGCCGGGAGCGACCTCGACGAAAGAGTAATCGCCACTGTCGTTGGTTTTGGCGTCGCGGCTGATGCCGGTGGCTTCGTTGGTCAGAGTGATCTTGGCAGCGGAGAGGACGGCGCCGGTGGGATCGGCGACGCGGCCGAGGATGCGGCCGCTGGCGCCTTGGGCGGGGAGCAGCGTGGGGATCAAAAGAGAGATCGCGATCAGGGAAACCGTTTGCAGACACATCATGGTCCAGCGGGCTCGCAGTGACGGCATGGGGCCTCCAGGCATCCTGAAGAGAAGTTTTTGTTTGAAAGCTATAGCTTGTGTCGCAGCCACAACCTTGCTATAATCCCGCAAGGTTAGAGAAGGGGCAGGCGTACTGTCAAGGAAAAAAAAAGCGCTGCCTCTCATAGAAAATTCTTATCGGCCCGGCGCGCAGGCGATGAATTCATCCAGCTCGGAAGTTTATTTGAAGATCGGAGACGTGGCGCGGCGGGTGGGAGTGTCGCCGTCGGTGATCCGGTCGTGGGAAAGCCTGGGGCTGACGCGTCCGCGTCGCACTGAGAGCAAGTACCGGCTGTATACGGCGGACGACGTCAAGCTGCTGAAGCGGGCGCGATTTCTGCGGAAGGTGCGGGGGTTGAACGCAGCGGCGATTGTGGAACTGCTGCGGCGGGAAGGGCGGGTGCGTCCGGCAGCGGATGGAAGTGCGGGAGCGATGGGCTCGCACTTGCGGCAGTTGCGCGCGAAGCGGCGACTGTCGCTGGCACAGGTGGCGCGGGCGGTTGGGATCTCGGTGGGATTTCTGAGCGCGCTGGAGCGGTCGCAGATGAGCGGGTCGGTGGGAACGCTGCGCAAGCTGGCGCGATTTTATAAGACCAACATCCTGGATTTTTTTGATGCCACGGGCGCGAGCAGCCGGCAGGTGCAGCCGGAACAAAGGAAAGTGCTGGAAGCCGGCCCCGGCGTGCGTATGGAGTTGCTGGCGTGGGGGAATACGACCGTGATGGAGCCGCATCTGTTTCGGGTGGCGCCGGAAGCGGGCAGCGGGGACTCCTACGCGCACGAAGGCGAAGAGTTCCTTTACGTGTTGCGCGGAGAGCTGGCGATCACGCTGGAGAAAAAAGAATACCGGCTGAAGAAGGGGGACAGCTTTTATTTTGAAAGCGCGACCCCGCACCATTGGAAAAATCCCGGGCGGGCGGAAACCTGGGTGTTGTGGGTGAATACGCCGCCGACGTTTTAGCGGGGTAAAGGAGGCGCGATGAAAGCGCGACAAGCAGGGCTGCTGCTTTTGCTGGCCGTGACCGTGGTCGCCGGTTCGTGCACGAAGAAAACGTCCGACG
The DNA here is from genome assembly GCA_963763285.1 of uncultured Acidobacteriaceae bacterium. GTDB lineage: Bacteria > Acidobacteriota > Terriglobia > Terriglobales > Acidobacteriaceae > Sulfotelmatobacter. The sequence goes on from CAVXOK010000012.1 coordinate 9,497, forward strand.
TTGAATTTGCTGGTGTGGGAGGGCTACGCCGATCCCGCGTTCGTCAAGGCTTTTGAGGAGCAGCATCATTGCAAAATCTCGGCGTCGTACATGGGATCGAGCGACGAACTGGTGGCCAAGCTGCGCGGCGGCAGCGCGGGAAATTATGACGTGATCTCGCCCTCGAGCGATGTGGCGACTTCGATCGCAGCGGCGGGACTGGCGGCTCCGCTGGATTTGTCGAAGATTCCGAGCTATGGACAACTCTCTCCGCAGCTGACTTCCCTGCCGCTGGTGCGGGTGAAGGGCCAGGTGTATGGAGTTCCGTTCATGTGGGGCCCGGACCCGCTGATTTACGACACTACAGTTTTTGCGCAGCCTCCCGAGAGCTGGAACGTCCTGTGGGATCCGAAGTACAAGGGGAAGATTTCGGTGTGGGACGATCTGTCGACGGTCTACATGGCGGCGCAGGTTCTTGGGCTATGACAAGCCCGATCCGTCGCAGCTTTACAACTTGACCGACGAACAGCTTGAGGCGGTGAAGAAGAAGTTGCTGGAATTGAAACCGAATGTTCGCAAGATGTGGTCGACGGGCGGGGAGTTGACGAATCTTTTTCAGAATCACGAAGTGGTCGCGGCCATGGGATGGCCGTTGATGACCAATCAACTGCGCAAGATCAACTTTCCGGTGGGCGAGACGATTCCGAAAGAAAACACGACAGGCTGGATCGATCACCTGATGATCACGGCGGGCAGCGAGAACAAGGATCTGGCTTACGAGTTTCTCGAATACATGATTGAGGCGCAGACGCAGAAGAAGGTGACGGACGTGACGGGATACACTCCGGCGAATCCGCAGGCGGCGCAGTTCATGACGCCGGAGGAAGTGAAGAGCCTGCATCTGGATGACGTCGACAATTACCAGAAGCGGCTTTATTTCTGGCAGAATGTGCCGCGGCGCGCCAAGTACAACGAGATTTGGAACGAAGTGAAGGCGGCGCAGTAGGGCCGGCTTCCGCTTTCCGGCTTTCGGTTTTTTGAGAATCGGTGAGGGCTTGGGATCGATGACCACTTCTGAGATTGCTGTGAATATGGCGTCGGCTTCCAATCTTGGAGGTCGAGCGTCTCTGCTCAGCATTCGCAATGTGGCCAAGCAGTTCGGCAAGAACGTCGTGCTGCGGGATATTTCTCTGGATGTGGCGGAGGGAGAGTTTCTTACGATCCTGGGGGAGAGCGGGTCGGGCAAGACGACGCTGCTGCGGATTATTGCTGGCTTTGAGACCGCGAGCGCGGGCGAGGTATGGATGGGCGAGGAGCGACTGGACCGCCAGCCTCCTTATCGACGCCGCGTGAACACTGTGTTCCAGCACTATGCGCTGTTTCCTCACCTCACCGTGGAACAGAACGTGGCTTACGGACTGCGCGTGGCGAAAAGGCCCGAGGCGGAGATTGCATCGCGCGTTGCGGAAGCGCTGGAGAAAGTGAAGATGTCGGCGCACGCGAAGTCGAAGCCGTCGAAAATCAGCGGAGGGCAGCAGCAGCGGATTGCGCTGGCGCGGGCGCTGGTGAACCGTCCGCGACTGCTGTTGCTGGATGAGCCGCTTTCGGCGCTGGATGCGAATTTGCGGCGGCAGATGCAGGTGGAGTTGAAATCGCTGCAGCGCGAGGTCGGCATTTCGTTCATCTTCGTGACCCACGATCAGGAAGAAGCGATGGTGATGTCGGACCGGATCGCGCTGCTGCGCTCGGGCGAACTGGAGCAGGTGGCGACGCCTCGGGAAATTTATGGCCGTCCGGCGACGGCTTATGCGGCGCAGTTTATTGGACACACGAATCTGCTGAAGGGCGAAGTGCGAGCGGGAATGGTGCGCTGCGGTCTGTTGACGTGGGCGGCGGCGCTGCCGGATGGGCCGGCTCTGTTCTCGCTGCGACCGGAGAATATCCGGCTGGCTACGGGAAATTCGGCGACGGCGGGCAGCGTGCGGGTTCGCGGAAAAGTTCGTCACCAGGCATTTCATGGAGCGACGGAGTTGATTCGCGTGGAATGCGCTGACGGGTTGGTGCTGGTGGTGCGGACTCCGGGCAGCGGCGGCGCGCTGAACGACGTCGAACTGGAGTTCTCCGCTACGGATGCGGTTCTGGTGCGCGAGTCTCCGGAAAGAATCTGATGTTTTCGCGGGCATACAAAGCGGCGGTGACTCTGCCTCCACTGGTGTGGGTGACGGTGTTTCTGCTGATGCCGTATTTGCTGATGTTCTGCTACAGCTTCTGGTCGGTCTCGGCGTCGCAGACCATCGTGCATTCGTGGAATCTCGACAACTACGGCCAACTGCTGCGGGTTGACGTTTACTGGCAGACGCTGCTGCGCTCGATGTGGATTGCCGCGCGGGTGACGGTGTTCTCTTTGGTGCTGGGGTATCCGCTGGCTTATTTTCTTTCGTTTTATGCGGGAAAGAAGAAGGATCTGCTCTATCAATTGGTGATCATTCCGCTGTGGGTCAGCTATCTGGTGCGGGCTTATGCGTGGAAGACGATTCTGGGCTCGGATGGCGTGCTGAATACTCTGCTGCAGTATGTGCACCTGACGAAGCATCCGCTGGAGTTTTTGCTGTACAGTCCGTTTGCCGTGGTGTTGACGCTGACGCACATCTACACTCCGTTTGCGTTTCTGCCGATTTACGCGGCGCTGGAGCACATTCCGCGCAATCTGGTGGAAGCGTCGCATGATCTGGGGGCAACTCCCGGGCAAACGTTCTGGAAGGTGATTCTTCCGCTCTCGATTCCCGGAGTGGTGGCCGGAGCGACGTTTGCCTTTGTGCTGAGCCTGGGCGATTTTCTTGCGCCGCTGCTGCTGGGCGGGCCGAGCGGCATCATGATTTCGAACATTGTGGTCAGCCTGTTTGGCGCGGCTTACAACTGGCCGCTGGGCGCGGCGATTTCGTTCTGCATGCTGCTGCTGGTGGTGAGCCTGCTGGTTTTCTCCGAGCGGCTGGAAAAGAAATGGAGCTTCTCGTGAGCGAGACGAGATTCGACTCGGGCTCACGCTGGTTGCTCTGCCATGCCGTGGCAGTGTTCGCGTTTCTCTATTTGCCGATTGCCGTTCTCATTCTTTATTCGTTCAACGGAGAGGGCGTGGGCGGATTTCCGCCGCATCATCTGACCCTCGACTGGTATCGCACGCTCTTCGCTGACGGGCCGATCTGGGATTCGGTGCTCAACAGCCTGCAGGTGGCGTTGGCGGCGATGGTGATCTCGCTGGCCTTCGGAGTGCCAGCGGCGTTGGCGCTGGAACGGGCGCAGTTTCCGGGCAAGGCTCTGTTCCGGCGATTAGTGCTGCTGCCGTTGATTCTGCCGGGCATTATTACCGGGCTTTCACTGCTGATGTTGTTCAACGTGATGGGGACGAAGCTCAGCCTGCTGACGATTGTTCTGGGGCACGGGACGGCATTGATCTCGGTGGCGACCACCGAAGTATTTGCCGGCCTGCAGAAGCTTGACCGTGCGCAGGAAGAGGCTTCTCTCGATCTGGGAGCGAATTACTGGCAAACATTTTGGCGGATCACGGTGCCGAACCTGAAGCTGCCGATTATCGGCGCGGCATTGCTTATCTTTACGCTTTCGATGGACGAGATTGCGGTCAGCTTTTTTCTGATTGGGCGTGATAATACTTTGCCGCTGGAGATCTGGGGACGGCTGCGGCGGGGCATCACGCCGGAAATCAACGCGGTGTCGACCATCATCTTCGTGTTTTCACTGGTGGCGATTGTGTTCTGGTATCGATTGCGGGTGCGGGGCGAACGTACGACATAGGAGATCGATATCTAGGAGATCAGTATTTAGGAGATCATATTTAGGAGATCAATGTGAGTGCGAATCGCAGAGACTTCATCAAGTTTGTGGTGGCGGGGGCGGTGACGGCGGGATGTCCGATCGATCTTTCGCTGGTGGCGGCGCAGACCGCGGATTCGCAGAAGAGTCATGCTGCGGACGTCGAGGGCGAAGACAACCGGATTTGCCATCAGGTGCGCGACAAAGGCAGCAACTTCTTCACGCGGCCTCCGGCTTCGGCGCGGCATGACGTGGTGATTGTCGGCGGCGGTGTGAGCGGGTTGACCGCGGCTTATCGTTTGCAGCAGCGCGATTTCCTTCTGCTCGAAAAAGAACCGCACTGGGGCGGGAATGCGTATGCCATGGAGTATGAGGGCAGTACTTACGCCACAGGGTCTGCGTTTCATGGCGAAGGACGAGCACGCCTATGAATTTGCCAAAGAAATTGGGCTGCCGCTGTTGCCGGTCGACAGCCCGGATGCGAGCATCATTCGAGGTGAATTGGTGTTAGACACATGGGGTGACGGGCTCGATAAGCTGCCTTATCCTCCGGCGGTGTGCGACGGGTTCAAGAAATTCAAGAAGGAAATGCTGGCGATTGATTTGGAGAAGCGCGGCAAGGAACTCTTCGAGAAACCTTTTTCCGATTTCCTGAAGGACTATCCGGAAGAGCTCAAGCAGTGGTGGGACGGCTTCGGGCCCTCCAACTGGGGCGCAGCCAGCGAAGACACGGCCGCAACGGTGGCTATTGGAGCTTTGCAGGAGATGGGTGGCGAGAGCCGAAAAGACGACCGCTATACCTGGCCGGGAGGTTTGGGGGCGATCACGAAGAAACTTGCGGAGATTCTTCAGCCGAAGTTCAAAGACCGGATGCAATCGGGTGCGACCATCGTGGCCGTGGTCTCTGGAAAAGAAGAAGTGCAAGTCACTTATATGCTGGGCGGCGAATTGAAGACGGTCGCAGCCAAGGCCGTGATTATGGCGACCCCTAAGTTCATCACGCGGCGCATCGTCGATGGGTTGCCTGAAAAACAAAGCGACGCTATGCAGCAGATTCGCTATATTCCATATCCCGTGGTGAATCTGATTTTCGACAAGCCGGTTTTCAATCAGGGCTACGACACCTGGTGTCCGGGCAATTCTTTTACTGATTTCATCGTGGCGGACTGGGTGATTCGAAAGCAAGCGGGCTACCAGCAGAAGTTCAACATTCTCAGTTGCTACACGCCGCTAAGAGAAGAGCAACGCAGCCAACTGTTGAACGAAACTGGGGCGCGCAGGATCGCAGCCAACGTGTTGAGCGACTTCCAGAAGCTGATGCCGAGTACGAATGTTGATCCGGTCGAGGTGCATATCTACCGGCGGGGGCATCCTTTGTATATGTCGACGCCGGGGTTGTACACGCAGGTTCAACCGCTGGTGCGGCAGCCCATGGATCGCGTGTTTTTCGCGAATACGGATTCGCAAGGTCCGGAATCGACAACCAATGGAGGAATCCTTGCGGCGCAGCGAGCTGTGAAGGAAGTGGAGGCGCGGCTGGCGGGAAAGCCGGCGCCGAAGGAGAAGGCTGTGGCGGGCTGATTTTGCTCATTGTCGTCTCCCTCTTAGCCAACGTACCTTGAAGTCCTGTCTGGCGCGAACTCCGCACGTTGGTGCGATGTAATCTCCTTAGAAACCTCCGCACATAGTAAAGTTATAGGTGGGGGTTGTGCAGCCCGGGCAGCGGCTCAGTACGCCCATCGATCGGAATCGTCAATAAAGGACAAACCATACTTTGAGTTTGAGCATTCGCAATATCGCCATCATCGCGCACGTGGACCACGGCAAGACCACGCTGGTCGATGCCATGCTGAAGCAGAGCGGGACATTCCGCGCCAACGAGGCCGTGGCCGAGCGGGTGATGGATTCGAACGAACTGGAGCGCGAGCGCGGCATCACGATTCTGGCCAAGAATACGGCCATTTTCTATCACGACGTGAAGATCAACATTGTGGATACGCCGGGGCACAGCGATTTTGGCGGTGAGGTGGAACGCGCGCTGAAGATGGTGGACGGAGTGATGCTGCTGGTGGATGCGAGCGAAGGTCCGCTACCGCAGACTCGCTACGTGTTGAGCAAGGCTCTCGAGGCGAAGCTGCCGCCGATTGTGGTGATTAATAAGATTGACCGGCCGGATGCGCGCCCGCAGGAAGTGCTGAACGAGATTTACGATCTGTTTATCGATCTGGACGCAAAGGAAGATCAGCTCGACTTTGCGGTTCTGTACACGAATGCGAAGGAGGGGACTGCGTCGACGGACATCAAGGGTGGGGGCGAGGATCTGCGTCCGCTGTTTGATGCGATTTTGAAAACGATTCCTCTGCCTCAGGGTGATCCCGCAGGGCCTTTGCAGATTCTGGTCGCGAACCTTGATTACAGCGATTTTCTGGGACGCCTGGCGATTGCGCGCGTGTTTAACGGGACGATGTATACCGGCGAAGATGTGGTGATTGCCAAGCTCGATGGAACGATGCACAAAACCAAGATCACCAAGCTATTTTCGTTCTCAGGGCTGAAGCGGACTGATATTACAGAAACCGTGCTGGGCGATATTGTTGCGGTCGCTGGGGTGGAAGGCATCACTATCGGCGAGACGATTACGGACGCGCTCAACCCCGCGCCGCTGCCGCCGATCGTGATCGATGAACCGACCATTGCGATGACGTTCACGGTAAACACTTCGCCATTTCGCAGGACGGGAAGGGACCTACGTCACGTCGCGGAATTTGCGGGAGAGGTTGGCGAAGGAACTGCTGACCAATGTTTCTCTGCGCGTGGAGGAGATGGGCACGACTGATTCTTTCAAGGTGCTGGGGCGCGGGGAGCTGCAGCTTTCGATCACCATCGAGATGATGCGGCGCGAGGGTTATGAGCTTATGGTCGGAAAGCCTGAGATCGTCACCAAGCGCATTGATGGAAAGCTGATGGAGCCGGTCGAGCATCTTACAGTCGATGTTCCCGAGGGATTCGTAGGTGTGTGTATGGAACAACTGGGATCGCGTAAAGCCGAAGTTACCAACATGCACAATCACGGCTACGGGCGGGTGCGGATTGAGTTTCGCGTGCCCAGCCGCGGGCTGATCGGTCTGCGCAGCCAATTGCTCACCGACACGCGCGGGACGATTGTGATGAATTCATTGTTCGACGGCTATACCGAGTGGCAGGGGGAGATCCCGCACCGGCTCACGGGGGCTTTGATCGCGGACCGGGATGGGACTTCGACGGCGTATGCGCTGTGGGGACTGCAGGAGCGCGGAGAGCTCTTTGTGGGGCCCGGGGTTGAACTTTATGAAGGGATGATCATCGGCGAGAACGCGAAAGACGATGATCTCGACGTCAACGCGGTGCGGGAAAAGAAGCTTACCAATATGCGAGCTTCGACGGCTGATGAGGCAATACGCCTGGTGCCGTTCCGAAATTTGAACCTGGAGCAGGCCATCGAGTTCATTGCCGACGATGAATTTGTCGAGATCACGCCGAAATCGCTGCGGTTGCGGAAGAAGGTTCTGCAGTCGAACAAGCGCAAGAAGAGCGCGATGGCGACGGTTGAGGAAGGGTGAAGTCCGGCAGCCAATCCGGGAAGTCCACGGGCGATGGCGCGCTGCGAATGTTTATGGTGCCGTGCAGCTGCGGGACAACTTTCGCCGTTCCGGAAAACTACGACCGCCAGGGGACGGCCTGGAGCCGGTATTTGATCTGTCCGAGCTGCGGCAAGCGGCACGACCCCAAGAACCGGCTGTTGCACATGGGCTATCACCGCGAAGGATTTTGGCAAGTGGACGCGTGCTAGCGCGGTTCGGACTCGATTCGATTTTAATCTATCCGATTTGACCTGCAGGTTTAACCAGCCCGTTTTAACCTGCCCGATTTGACAAACCTGCTATACTTCGTGCCGCATTTGACTGTTCGCCAGCTCCGGTCCCGATTTTCAGGAAGGTATTTCCGACCTGCCAGTCCGCCGCATCGAGCTTGCACTTCGACAGCTCAATGCAGAGGCAGATGCGTGAAGAATATTTTCGTGGGGAATTTGAGTTTTAACACGTCGGAGGAAGAACTGCGGCAGATGTTTGAACCGTTCGGGCAGGTGGACCGGGTCAGCATCATGACCGACCGTGATACCGGACGTTCGCGCGGGTTCGGTTTTGTGGAAATGGCCAGCAACGAGGACGGAGAAAAGGCCATTACGGGGTTGAATGGTTCGCAAGTAGGCGGACGGACGCTCAACGTGAACGAGGCGCGGCCGAAGACCGAGCACGCCGGAGGCGGCGGACGCGACCGGGGAGGCCGAGGCGGAGATCGCGGTGGAGACCGCGGCGGCCGGGGCGGCGGAGGCGGCGGGCGGGGCCGCTGGTAAGAATTTCAGGTTCGGACGGGACGACGGCTGATGTGACTGTGGGTCTGCTCTGCGGTCGCGCGTCGAAATGAGGCTGCTTTGGTCGGGTCCTCCACGGCGCGAATGTCCGCATTGATGCTTCTCTGGCCTCGCATGTAAACTGAAGCCAGGCGCCCGTAGCTCAGATGGATAGAGCGATTGCCTCCGGAGCAATAGGTCGGGAGTTCGAATCTCTCCGGGCGCACCATTCAAAATAAAGTTGCCGTTACGCGGTGTTCCGTCCACGCGGGAATACTCAAGACACCACTAAATCAGTAGACCTTACCTAACGTCATGCCCATGCACCGCGAGGAAAGCGGCCGAGTGCAAGGGAGGCTCGGTTTTGGGGTTGTCCCTTTTTCGGGAGCAAGTGAAAGACAGAAGTAGGGTCAGCAGCACAACCAGGACAGCCATCGCCAATATGAATCCCCGGCAGCTCTTGTCGCTTGCAATCATATCGGGCAGGTTGGATGCCCCGAAAAAATTTAAGTTGTCGATGAAAGGCACAAAAAAATGCCTACGGACCCGGGGGCGAGAGGCGTAGCAGACCGTCCGCGATACGCCTTTTAAATCAGAGGGCTACAGACGGCCCGATTTATCGAGCAAGGGGGAGTGCTATCGACATGCCACCGCTCCACCAGATTTCATCCCGTCAAAGTGCGGCCAAGCGCCGTTGCACCAGCAAGAAATAAAGAGCGAGCAAAACCAGGAGTAGTCCGTTTACGCCCAGCACTACGGGCGCTGTGAACAGAGGGACGAGCCACCCTGACAACAGGTTGCCCATGGGCATGCCGCCGCGGAAAGCGAAGTTGTAGACGCTCATCACGCGGCCGCGCATTTCGTTCGTCGTGATCAATTGCACCAGCGAACTCACAGTGGCAAAGACCGCCATCATGGAAGCGCCCGCCAGCACGAGAATGGCGCCGCTTAGCCTGACGGATTTCGAGAGAGCGAAGCCGGAAATCGCCGCGCCCAAGCAGAAGAGGGCGGCGAGAGCAACTAATCCTTTTTTTCGGAAATTACCTGCGGTCGCGATTCCGAGAGAGCCAAAGATCGATCCCAGACCCATAAGAGCGAGCAGATTGCCGTAGGTTTCCGGGCCGCGATGGAAGATGTCCTTGACGAATACGGGAATGTAGGTGCGCATAGGCATGCCCAAAGCGGTCATGCAGAAAGCCAGCACAATCAGGGCTTCCATGGACGTCTGCTTGCGGGTAAAGCGGATGCCTTGCTTCAGGCTGTTGAACATCGACTCCGCGGTTTTCACCGGCAGAAAACGGGCGGTGATCATGGACAGGGACACGATGGGAGCAAGGAAGGACAGGGCGTTCAGGCCGAAACACCACTTTTCGCCCAGCTTGGCCAAGGCCTGACCGGCCAGTGCGGGCCCTACCATGACCGCGACGTTGAACTGGATCGAATTGAGGGCGATGGCGTTCGGCATGTCTTCTTTCTCGACTAACGTGGGAATCAGCGCTGAATACGCCGGTCCGCCGAAGGCCTGGGCAAATCCGGAAATGAAAGAAAGACAGAGAATGTGCCAGACGTGCACACAACCAGTCGCAACGAGAACGGTGAGCACTGCAGCGGAGAACATCTGCACATACTGGGAGCCCAGAAGAATTTTTCGGCGTTCCATCCGATCCGCTACCACACCGCCGATCAGAGAGAAGAGAAAGATGGGAATGCCGCCCAGGAATTGATCGAGGGCGAGCAAGAAGGCGGAGTGGCTGAGCCGGTAGATCAGCCAGCCCTGGGCCACGATCTGCATCCAAGTGCCGATGCTGGAGGTGCAGGCGCCAATCCACATCAGGCGGAAATCGCGATAGTGAAATGCCTTAAAGATCCGGCTGAGCGTCTTCATAGTCCCCGCAGAAAGCGTAACATGCGGCATTCACGAGTTGGGCAGGACTGCCCTTGGCGGCTGATAGCCATCTCGTTTTCGAGTTGAAGGTAGAATCAAGAACGTCTCGCCATTTCAATTTCGACATGAACTACGACGCCATTCTGGTGGTTTCTTTCGGTGGGCCGGAATCGAAGGACGAGGTGATTCCGTTCCTCGAAAACGTGCTGCGCGGCCGGAATGTTCCGCGCGAACGGATGATGGCGGTCGCCGAACACTATTACCACTTCGAGGGCAGGAGTCCGATCAATCAGCAGACGCGTGACCTGATCGCCGCGCTGGGAGCGGAGTTGGAGCGGAATGGGCCGAGGCTTCCGATTTACTGGGGGAACCGGAATTGGCATCCGCTGCTGCCCGAGACTTTGCGGCAGATGAAGCAGGACGGCATCCGTCGGGCTCTGGCATTTGTTACTTCGGCTTACAGTTCGTACTCAGGGTGCCGGCAGTATCGCGAGGACATTGCGCGGGCGCAGAGCGAAGTTGGGGCAGGCGCGCCGGAAGTGGACAAGCTGCGGGCGTTCTTTAACCATCCGGGATTCATTGACACTACGGTTGAGCGCGTGCGCGAGGCGCTGCGTGACATTCCGGACGACGCGCGGGAAAACATGCAGATCGTATACACCGCGCACAGCATTCCGGTTTCCATGGCTGACGGTTGTGATTACGTGAAACAACTGCAGGAAGTGCGGCGACTGGTTTCGGGAGCGCTTGGGCATCAGAACGACGCGCTCGTTTACCAGAGCCGCAGCGGAGCGCCGGGACAGCCATGGTTAGAGCCGGACATTCTGGATTACATCCGAGGGGTGAACGCAGGGAATCTGGCGTCGGCTGTGGTGCTGGCGCCGATCGGATTCATTTCGGATCATATGGAAGTCGTGTACGACCTGGATGTAGAAGCGCGGCAGCTTTGTGATTCGCTGGGGTTGGCGATGACTCGGGCGAAGACGGTTGGCGTGCATCCGAAATTTGTTGGCATGATTCGCGAGTTGATTGTGGAGCGGATGGATCCGGGAATGGAGCGGAGAGCTTTGGGGTCGCTGGGGGCGCGGGCGGATGTTTGCTTGGAGGATTGCTGTCCGGGACCGCGGAGAACAGTGGTGGGCAGTGATCAGTGAGCAGTGATTAGTAATCAGGTCTAACGGCACGACTGAAGTCGTGCGCTTCCCGAACCATTTGTCGACGAGCTTCCCTCGACTGGACAGCCGAAGGCAGCGGCCCCCACATGAGCTATACCGAACTGGGGACTTTCGGGGGTTCGTAGGCCGTTGCTTTGGGGCGGCCCTCGACTAGATGCATGGTGTTGAGGATCGTTTCGAGTACCGATTCGTTTCCTACGGCTGTGTTGATCATCACGTGGTAGAGGGAGCGGGTGGGCCAGTCGGCGTCGAAGTAGTGTTTGACGTAGGCAATGCGCTCACGGTCGACGGTATCGACAAGATCCTCGGCTTCCGATTCCGTGGAGCCGTCTTGCCGCAGGCGGCGGATCTTTTCCGCGCGCGGGGCATAAAGAAATAAGTGAAAGGCATCCGGGCGCTCACGCAGGAAGAAAGGGGCGCCACGTCCGACCACGACGGCATTACCTTCCTGGGCGATCTTTGCGGTGATTTTCTCCATCATCGACATCATGCAATCGGCGTCAAAGGACTGACTGCCAAGAGAGGAACTGGGCTCGTAGCTGCCGCGCCAGAAGACTTTCGACAGGCGGTAGAAGGGGCTATCCACATGCTCTTCGCAGCGCTTCACGGTGGAGGCATCGACATTGGCAAGGCGGGCGATCTCTTCGGTGAGAAGGCGGTCCCAGAGCTTCCAGCCTAGACGATGGGCTAGTTCGGCGGCGATGGCGGCTGCGCCGCAGCCGTACTCGCGCTCGATGGTGATGAGACGAAACATTTTCTAGAGTCCCTCAGCGGCTAAAGCCGCGATCGATGACGTGCATTTTACGGCACGAGTAAACTCGTGCCCTTCCCGAACTCCTCATGTCGAGAGAGTAAGCTCGCCCCCTTCCAGTCGCGCGTTTACCGGGGATTAGTGTACCGCCATTCCGCCTCCGGGACTGCCTTTTTTCATCAGGAATACGAGGGGGACCATCAGCAGGATGGCGATGGCGAGAAGCCGGAAGTCATCGATGTAGGCCAGCATGGTGGCTTGCCGCTGTGCGGTGCTTTCAATCAGGGCATAGGCCTGACGGGTGGCAAAAGCCGCACTTGCGCCGTGCGCCCGCATGGCCTGCGTGGCGCCTTGAAGCATCGACTGGAATGCCGGGTTTGAGGCGCTGAGATGGCGGGACAAATAGTTCAAGTGAACCTGGGTGCGGCGATCGAGCATGGTGGTGACCAGGGAAATGCCGACACTGCCGCCCATGTTGCGAGCGAGGTTCATCAAGCCGGAGGCGGCGTTGTTCTTGTCGCGCGGGAGAAATGCGTAGGCGGCGGTGTTGATCGGGAACGAAAAGAAAGGCCATTCCCGCAGCCTGAAATACGCGGGCCGTGGCTACAGTTCTGAAATCCATGTCCAGATCAAAGCCGGTCATATGGAACAGCGAACCGGAAAGCACGACCAAGCCGAAAAAGAGTAGCCAGCGCGGACTGTAGCGGGAGAGCAAGAATCCAACCAGGGGCAACAGAAGAATGATGGTGAATCCGCCCGGCATGAGGGCCAAGCCCGCTTGCTCGGCGGTATAGCCGAGCAGGGTTTGCGAGAACAGGGGCAGCAGGAGTGTGCTGCCGAGAAGCGCAAATCCCAGCATGAACATCAACAGGTTCGAGATGCCGAACGTGCGATCGCGGAACAGGTGCAGATCGATGATGGGATCTTTGTGCCTCCACTCCCATATGACGACGAAGATCAAAGAGGCGGCGGCGATCAACGAGAGCGTCACGATGAAGTGGGATTCGAACCAATCGTCGCGCTGGCCCTTGTCGAGAACGATCTGCAAAGTTCCCAGGCCCAGAGCGACGAAGCCGAGGCCGATGTAGTCGATGGTGGTTTCGCTGAGCTTGCGGCGCTTGAGATAAGGCGGATCCTGAATGAGCCGCGAGGTGAGCAGCAGGGAAAGGATGCCGACCGGGATATTGATGAAGAAAATCCAGCGCCAGGTGAAGTTGTCGGTGATCCATCCGCCGAGAGTAGGACCGATTGCGGGCGCGGTGACTACGGCGATGCCGTAAACCGCGAAGGCCATGCCGCGTTTGGCAGGAGGAAAAGTGTCGGCGAGGATGGCCTGCTCGCTGGGCTGCAGGCCGCCTCCGCCCACGCCTTGCAGCACGCGGCAAACGATGAGCGTAGCCAGGTTGGGCGCCAGTCCGCAGAGGAAAGAACTGATGGTGAACAGGGCCACGCAGCTCATGTAGAAATTCTTGCGGCCCATGATGGAGGAGAGCCAGCCGCTCAGCGGAAGAACGATGGCGTTGGAGACAAGATAGGAAGTCAGAACCCAGGTGCTCTCGTCCTGACCGGCGGAGAGGCTGCCGGCGATGTGCGGCAGAGCGACGTTGGCGATGGAAGTGTCGAGCACCTCCATGAAAGTCGCCAGCGTAACCGTGATGGCGATGATCCAGGGATTGATTGCCGGACGCCAGGCTTCGGCGTCGGCATCATTCAGCGGGGTCGCAGCCGCGCTCATTGCCGAATCCAGACCTTGGGAATCGACCGACATGCCGGGGCGCAGCGACTGATCTTTGTTTTCTCCGGGATCGAGCACGATCTTCACGGGAATGCGCTGCACGACCTTCACGTAGTTGCCGGTGGCATTCTCGGGAGGAAGCAGGCTGAAACGGGCGCCGCTGGCGCCGGCGATGCTATCGACCTTGCCTTTGTAACTTCTTCCGTTGGCATCGACTTCGATGGTGACGGGCTGGCCGACTTTCATCTCACGAAGCTGGGTCTCTTTGAAGTTGGCGGTGATCCAGACATCGTTGAGAGGAATGAGCTTCAGCAGTTCCTGGCCGGGAGCGACGTTCTGTCCGACTTCGACGGTACGATCGCTGACCACGCCGGCAACCGGAGCAATGACTTTGGTGTATTGCAGATTCAGTTGCGCCTGATCGAGGTCGGCTTTCTTGAGCTGCGCGTCGGCCAGGGCCGAGGCGGCCTTGGAGCGTATGATCTGCATTTGTTTGGGCGCGGTCTGGGCGTTGCGCCAGTTGGCTTCAGCCTGCAGCAACTTTCCCTGGGCTTGAGTCACCTGCGACTGGGCAGCATCGGCCGTGGCGCGGGCGGCCTCGACGGCGGCGGCATCGGCTTTGGCGGCGGCCACGGCCTGATCGTATTGCTGCTGCGGAAATTTCCTGCTTGTCGACGAGCTGCTTGTAGCGGCCCAGATCGTTCTGCGCTTTGACGTTGTTGGCCTCAGCCTGGTCGCGCTGGGCCTTGGCGGCCTCGAACTGTTGCCGGGCAGCGGCGATGCCAGCGCGGGCGCTGGCCACATCGGCCTCGGTGGAGGACACCTGGCTGCTGGTGCTGACCGAGGTGATGGGAACATTGACTCCGGCTTCGGCGGCGGCGGCCTGGGCGCTGTCGAAGTCGGCTTTGGCACGGTCGTAGGCAACCTGATAGTCCGCCGGATCGATTTCCACCAAAACGGTGCCCGCCTGCACGTATTGGTTATCCAGGACATTGAGCTTTACGACGTGGCCGGAGATGCGGGTGCTGATGGAATTGATGTGGCCGTCGACCTCGGCGTCATCGGTGGATTCGTAGCTGGTGACATAGCGGTAGACGAAGAATCCCACGACCAGAAGCACCACGACTGCGATGCCGACTGCGATACGAAAGCCGGGGCTGGCGGTGCGCGAAGGGCGAGTGTGGAAGTCACGCTCCGTGGAAGGCAAGGGCTGAGTGCGGCTTTCGGGCTGAGCGCTCTCAGGCTGAGCGGGCGCAGCAGCGGGCGGACTTTGCGTCGTCTGTTCCATAAGGGTTAGTGTTCACCTTTCAAATATCGTTTGACTCCCTGTTCGGCGTCTCCGATGGCCCGCGCCAGTTCGATTTTGGCCAGATTATGCGCATAGAGACTCTGGATGTAGTTCTCATGCGCGCTGGCGACGGACTCCTGCGCCTGAACCACTTCCAGGTTGTCGGTGACACCGGCGGTGAAGCGATCCTCCGATTGGGTAAGGGTTTGTTCCGCCAAATCGACGGAACTGCGGGCGACCTCGACCTGCTCGGCGGCAGAACTCAAGTCCAGCAACGAGGCGCGGACTTCATAATCGATGCGGCCGCGCAGATCACTCAATTGGGAACGGGCTTGCTTCAACTGGGCATCGGCTTCGAGAACATCACTGTGAACTTTTCCTCCCGCAAAAATAGGGATGTTCAGGCCTCCATCCACCTGCCAGGTTCCGTTGGAGTGGGCCGGGGTCACTCCGATGTCGCCGTAGTTTGCATTTACGTCGAGGGAGGGATAGTGCCCGGCGGTGGCAGCCCGGCGCGAAAATTCCGCGGCCCGCACTTGCGCCTGCGCCGCCTGGTAGTCGGAACGCGAGGCATAGGCGCGCTGCAGATAGATCTCGAGGGGCAAGGGAGTCAGCGCCTGATACGGGGCTTTCTCGGTCAGGACGAACTCCTGGCCCGGAGGCAGGCCGATGACGCGAGCTAAGGACAGTTTCTGCTTGGCGAAATCATTGCGCGCGGCGATGAGTTGCTGCTGGCGGGTTTGCAACTCGACCTGAGAGCGCAGAGTATCGATGGCCGGGATTCAGCCCGGCCTTTTGCTGGTCGACGGCTTTGTTGTAGAGGGCCTGGGCGTTTTTGACCTGAGCGTCGGTGGTTTCGATGCGCGCGGCGGTGGCAATGGCCATCAGATAGGCGTTTCCGACGGCCAGCACAACCAGTTCACGCGCGTCTTTGTAAGTGTATTGCGCGGATTTCAGGCTCTCGGAGGCGGCGCGTTCCTTCTCGAGGTCGCTGGAAGTTGAACAGAGATTGACTAAGCGAGGCACGCGCGTCGAAATAGTTGAATGGCCCAATCACGCGGGGAAGGCAGTAGGAAACGGGAAAAGATTACCCTTGAAGCCAAGGGCAGTGAGGCTCAGGGTTTGAACGTCTTCCTGCACTCGGGCCGAGAGGTTGGGCAGAAGGTTGCTGAGTTCTTTCCATCTTTCGCCGCGCGCCATGATGGTCTGATCACCGGAGAGCAGCAGGCCGAGGTTATTGCGCAGTCCGCGGTCGATGGCCTCCTGAAAACTCAGTTGCAAGACTTCGGCGGTGGCTTTGCCCTCAGGCTCGCTGCCGGTGAATGGACTCTGCGATCCGGGGAGAGAGATGGACGGCGACAGGCGGCGGAATTCTGAGCCAAAAGGCCCGCGACGCGCCCCAGCGATATCAAGGCGAAAGCAACAACTGTGGGTTGGAGGAAGCAAGGAGCGGGGCATTTTCTGTTGTGAAAAAGTCCCATTATAAAGAAAGTCTTCGGGACGACCTTTCTCATTCATAGCATATCGTCCTCCTATTGATTCGATGAAGACATCTTGCGATGCAAAAACCGGCGTGGCCTGACGAGGATGAGATTAGGATCTGAAACACGATTACTTTCGACACTTCCACTTTCGACACTTCCACTCGGCACTGCTGTCGATAGAGTACCTGGAGAAGGCTCATCCTCTATGCGTCGAGTAGGCGGTTTGGTAGTGGCACTAGCCCTATGTGCGGGGGCACTCATAGCGACGACCACGGCTCAGGTGGAAGGCCATGCGGGACGAAGAGCGATCGAAAGGTCGCTCCGGTTTATCCGGAACTCGCGAGGCGTGCCCATATCAGCGGATCGGTGAAGCTGGAAGTTGTGGTCCGGCCAAACGGGAGCGTTAAGTCGGCAAATGCGTTAGGGGGAAACCCCGCGCTGATTCAATCGGCCATTGACGCGGTACGCAAGTGGAAGTTTGAAGCTGCGCCGGAGGAAACCACTGGCTTGTCCAACTCGCGTTCGAGCCGCAGTAAACCGCAAGCTTAAGCTGCCAGGAAATATCCACTCTGCCTCATGCCCGCCTCGACACCAAAACCCGCTACCACTCAGGTCGACCGGCGCCGGAGACGGCACCCGAGATACTCCGCCGATTTCCGAGTGACCGTGAGCTATCTTCTGGGAAATCAATACCAGAATCTTGAAGGACACTGCAGGGATCTGTCCGAAGCTGGAATCGGCATACTCCTGGCGGCGGAACTGAATAGCGGTGAGGTAGTCGGGTTGAGCTTCCTGCTTCCGGGATCGGCCGTTCCATGGGCAGTGCGGGCAGTGGTCCGCTACCGTCGCGGATACCAATACGGCTTCGAATTTCTGTCTCTCGCGCAGCGAGCAGCAAGATTCGCTGAAGAGTCACCTCAAAGGTCTGGAACCGGTGGACTGAACGAGTGCCAGCTGAAAACCTCCGCTCGCGAAGCCCATGCCGATTCCGGGAAGGGCATTCGGATGACTTCCGTCATCTTGTGGACAGGTGACCTGTGGTTCAAGCTGGTACCAGGGACTCGTTCGCGAGAACGAGCGGAAGATCTATTTCAATGAGTGATTCGAAGCCTAACGCGGCGGCGGGAACGGACTGGACGGGGATGCTGGCCGATCCAGACCTGGCCCGGAACCTTGGGAAACTGCTGCAGACTTATCGCGATGCCCCGCCGGAACGCAGAGAACAAGCTCTGCTGGCGGCGATGCGCGAGATCAAACAAGCAGCTTCCAGCGGCGACGGCCGCGGCAACCTCGACCAAGGCAGCGACGGAGCCTTCGCCGCAGCCCGTGCCTGACGCCGGCCTCGGCCACTCCTCCGTTTGAGCCCGATATCTTCAGCCCCAACTGGGGACAAGATCGACGGCGGCATCCCAGAATCAAGTGTTTTGTGGCGGTAGAGCTGCGCGTCAATGACGCGGATGCTCCCATCTGGGGCAATCTTTCCAATACCAGCCTGGGCGGATGCCAGGTGGAGACGGCCACCCATATCAGCGGCGGCGCTAAAGTTGAAATCGGACTTTGGGTCGCGAGCGGCAAGATCTGGGTAAAAGGTCTGGCGCTGAATGGAGTGGTTACTCGCAGCGCGCCGGCAGGCGGCGTGCGGGTTCGCTTCGAGGGAATGGATCCCGCCGGGAAAGAGAATCTCCGCCAGTTCCTCAAGTATGTCCAAGAAACTACCAGAGCGTCGAACAGCGAAAGCAGCTACCTGCAGACTGCTGAAATAAGAATCAACCTCGTTTTCCTTCCTTCTTTTGTTTCTCTACTACTGGTATTCCTTTCATTCCCAGAGCTGCATTTTCTCGATTTTTCACAGATCCGGCGACATGGGTCCGCAAGGAAATTGGTACACTCGTTGCGTAGCTGAAACCCTTTCTGTCCTGGGAACTCTAATAAGATTAGCCAGCGGGCAAGCCAATGAACGCAGGGTTGTCCTCTGGAAGGAGCGCGCATCGCATGGCAGTCAGTGAACAAGCGGTGGTGACCGGCAAGCAACTGGATACGCTGTGCATCAACACGATCCGCACCCTGGCGATTGACGCGGTACAGCAGGCTAACAGCGGGCATCCGGGCGCGCCCATGGGCTTGGCGCCGGTGACTTACTGCCTGTGGCAGGAATTTCTGCGCTACGACCCGGAAGATCCGAAATGGCTGAACCGCGACCGGTTCGTGCTGTCGAACGGGCACGCTTCCATGCTGCTGTATGCCATGCTTTATCTTGCGGGGGTGCGCGAGGTCAGACAAGGACGGGAAAGTTTTAAAGGAGCTGGCGGTTCCCCTGGAGGAGATCAAGCGCTTCCGGCAACTCGGGAGCCGGACTCCGGGGCATCCTGAATCGCACCTCACTACTGGCGTCGAGACTACGACAGGGCCGCTCGGCCAGGGCGTGGGAAACAGCGTGGGGATGGCGATTGCCAGCCGGTGGCTGGCCGCGAATTTCAACCGTCCCGGGTTTGAAGTCTTTGACTTCAACGTGTACGCGATGTGTTCGGACGGCGACCTGATGGAAGGCATTGGCGGCGAAGCCGCGTCGCTGGCGGGCCATCTCAAGCTTTCGAATCTGTGCTGGATGTATGACCACAACGGCATCACGCTGGATGGTCCCGCGAATTGGTCGTTCAGCGAAGATGTGGCCACGCGATTTGTCGGCTACGGATGGAACGTGACGCGCGTCGCCGATGCCAACGATCTGGAGATGCTGGCCCGGGCGTTTGAAACCTTCCAGAAAACCACGGATCGTCCCACACTGATCATCGTCGACAGCCATATCGGCTATGGATCGCCGCACAAGCAGGACAGCAACGCGGCTCACGGTGAGCCGCTCGGCGAAGAAGAAGTGCGGCTGACGAAGAAGTTTTACGGCTGGCCGGAGGATGCCAAGTTTCTGGTGCCGGAGGGCGTTCGCGAGCACTTCCGCGATGGAGTCGGAAAGCGCGGGCGTGATGCGCGGGAACGCTGGGCGAAGATGTTTGCTGGGTACTCGCAAAAATATCCGGAACTGGCGGACCGGTTGCATCGGATGCAACGCCGCGAGCTTCCTGCCGATTGGGACAAGAATTTGCCGACGTTCCCCGCGGACGCGAAAGGAATGGCGACGCGCGAGAGTTCGGGGAAAGTGCTGAACGTGCTGGCGCAGAATATTCCGTGGCTGATCGGCGGCTCGGCCGATCTGGCGACCTCGAACAAGACCACGCTGAAGTTTGAAGGTGCGGGGGACTTTCAGCCTGGCGAGTATGCTGGGCGCAATCTGCACTTCGGCGTGCGCGAGCATGTGATGGGCGCGAGTGTGAATGGGCTGACGGTTTCTGGAATCCGGGCCTTCGGCGCGACTTTCTTCAATTTCAGCGACTACATGCGGGCCAGCATCCGGCTTGCGGCGCTGATGGAGATTCCCTCCATTTTCATTTTCACGCATGATTCGATCGGACTGGGAGAAGACGGGCCGACGCATCAGCCGATTGAGCAACTGGCGTCGTTGCGAGCCATGCCGAATCTGGTGGTGCTGCGTCCTGCCGACGCAAATGAAGTGGTCGAAGCGTGGAAGATCATCGCGCAGTTACAGCATCAGCCCGTAGCGCTGGTGCTGACGCGGCAAGCCGTGCCGACCTTTGACCGCACAAAGTACAGCGCGGCCTCGGGTACAGCACAGGGAGCATATGTTCTCGCCGACGCGCCGGGCGGCAAACCGGACGTGATTCTGATGGGCACCGGCAGCGAAGTGTCGTTATGCGTCGAGGCCTACGAAAGACTCAAGGCGGAAGGCATCCAAGCGCGCGTGGTGAGCATGCCCTCGTGGGATATTTTTGAACAACAGGATGCGGCTTACAAAGAAAGCGTGCTGCCGTCTTCGGTTACGGCGCGGGTTTCAGTGGAAATGGCGGCCACTTTCGGCTGGGAGCGCTATGTCGGACTGAAGGGACGAAAGATCGGCATGCACCGGTTCGGCGCTTCGGCGCCGTTGAAGGATTTGTTGAAGTTTTTCGGTTTCACCGCAGATGCAGTAGTTGCGGAAGCGCGCAAGGCGATTGCGGAGAAGTAACGGCGGTTTTGGCAGTGGGTGAGTTTGCCGAGCCGGACGGGAGATCGTCGCCGGACAGCCGAGGGCGGCTGTCCCGACAGGATCCAAGTCCGCCACATAATCTCAGGGAGAAATCATTATGCAGCCAACGGGAGTTCTGGAAACTTCGAAAGCTACGAATCCTGTGAAGGAATTACTCAACTACGGGCAGTCGATGTGGCTCGACTACATCCGGCGCGACTTGATCACGAGCGGCAGACTGAAAACGATGATTGAAGAGGATGGGCTTCGAGGGATGACTTCGAATCCGTCGATCTTCGAGAAGGCGATCGCCGAAAGCTCGCTTTACGACGATATGTTGAAGTCGCTGGCCTCGCGCAGTGATCTGGATGCGACCGGCCGGTTTGAGCTGATTGCGATTCGCGATATCCAGGATGCTGCCGACGTGCTGCGTCCGGTGTATGAGAGTTCGAAGTTTCGCGACGGGTACGTCAGCCTGGAGGTTTCTCCGCTGCTTGCGCTGAAAACGCAGGAGACGATCGATGAAGCGCGGCGACTGTGGAAGGCGGTGAATCGCGAGAACGTGATGATCAAGGTTCCGGGAACGGCCGAGGGACTGCCCGCTATTCGGCAGTTAATCGGTGAAGGCATCAACGTCAACGTGACTTTGTTGTTCGCGCAGGAAGTTTACGAGAAGGTTGCGGAGGCTCACATCGCCGGACTTGAAGATCTGGCCAAGCGCGGCGGTAATTTGAAGAAGATTGGGGGCGTGGCCAGCTTCTTCATCAGCCGCATCGACTCGCTGGTGGATTCGATCATCGGCGACAAACTGAAAACTGCCAGCGACCCCCAACAGCAGGCGCTGCTGAAGAGCCTGCTGGGCAAAGTTGCGATTGCCAACGGAAAGCTGACCTACCAGCGCTATCAGCGCATTTTCAGCGGTCCGCGATGGCAGGCGCTGGCGGCCCAGGGAGCGCAAACCCAGCGAGTGCTGTGGGCGAGCACCAGCACGAAGAATCCCGCGTATCGCGACGTGATGTACGTCGAGGAATTGATCGGGCCTGACACGGTGAATACCATGCCTCCGGCTACGATCGATGCGTTTCGCGATCATGGAAAGCTGAGGAACAGCCTGACTGAAGACGTAGCTGGCGCGCAGGGCGTGATGGACAATCTTGCGAAAGCCGGAATCTCGATCAAGGAAGTCACTACTAAACTGACGGATGACGGAGTGAAGCTGTTTGCCGATGCGTTCCACAAGCTGCTGGCCGCGGTGGAGAAGAGCACTCAGCCCAAAAGGGAAAACTGCTTGAGCCGCCTGCGAGCCTCGTTGCCAGAAAGTCTGGCGGCGGCGGTAAAGACCAACATCGGCGATTGGAAGACGGGCGGGAAGATGCAGCGCCTTTGGCAGCGCGATGCAACGCTCTGGACCGGCGACGATGAGGCCAATTGGCTGGGATGGCTGGACATAATCGAAGACCAGATCGCGCATCCGATCCAGTTGCGGGGTCTGGCCAAGGAAGTCTGGAGTGCCGGTTTCAAAGATATTCTTTTGTTGGGCATGGGAGGGTCGAGCCTGTGTCCTGAAGTTCTGCGGATGACGTTTGGCAAGACTGCGGGCTTTCCTGATCTGCACGTGCTTGATTCGACCGATCCGGCACAGGTGAAGGCATTCGAAAACAAAATCGACATTGCGCGAACGCTTTTTATTGTTTCCAGCAAGTCAGGCAGCACTCTCGAACCGAACATTTTCAAACAATATTTTTTCGAACGTACGAAGCAGGCTGTGGGCGCGGATAAGGCCGGCAGTCATTTCATTGCCATCACCGACCCGGGATCGAAGATGCAGCAGGTTGCGGAGGCAGATCACTTCCGGCTGGTTTACTTTGGCCGGCCGTCGATTGGTGGGCGCTATTCGGCGCTTTCAAACTTTGGCATGATTCCCGCCGCGGCCATGGGAGTGGATACGAAGAAGTTTCTCGACCGCACGCAAGAGATGGTGCGAGCCTGCGGGCCTTCAGCCGCGATCGAAGAAAACCCAGGAGCGATGCTCGGAATTGTTCTGGGCACGGCGGCGCGGAGCGGCCGCGATAAAGTCACAATCATCACTTCTCCGGATATTTCCGATCTGGGCGCTTGGCTTGAGCAACTGCTGGCCGAGTCCACGGGAAAAGTGGGGAAAGGCATCATTCCGGTCGACCGCGAAGAGCTGGCCGGGCCGGAGGTTTACGGCAACGATCGCGTATTTGCCTACGTCCATACCGAACATGGGATCGATGTTAAGCAGGATGCGAAGCTCTCGGCTCTGGAAAAGGCGGGACACGCGGTGCTGCGAATTTCGATGGCCGACATCTATGATCTGGGGGCAGAATTTTTCCGCTGGGAGATTGCCACCGCAGTAGCAGGTTCAATCATCGGGATCAATGCTTTCAACCAGCCTGATGTGGAAGCCAGCAAGATTGCAACCCGGAATTTGACTTCGGAGTATGAAAAGACTGGCTCCCTGCCTGCGGAGAAACCGGTGGTAGAAGACGGCGGCATTCAGCTGTTCACCGATGAGAAGAATGCTGCGGAGTTGGCGACGGTCGCGGGCTCGGACAAGTCGCTCGCCGGATATTTGAAGGCTCACCTCGGGCGAATCAAGACAGGGGATTACTTTGCTGTGTTGGGATTTATCCAGATGAATGCCGAGCACGAGAAAGCCTTGCAGACCATACGGCACGCCGTGCGCGACAAGAAGCATGTGGCTACTTGCCTCGGCTTTGGGCCCCGCTTTCTGCATTCGACCGGGCAGGCCTATAAAGGCGGCCCGAATTCTGGGGTGTTTCTGCAGGTGACTTGCGACGATGCAGTGGATTTGCCGGTGCCGCAACAGAAATACACATTCGGCGTGGTGAAGGCGGCGCAGGCTCGCGGGGACTTCCAAGTGCTGGCTGATCGCGGGCGGCGGGCGCTGCGCGTGCATTTGCACGATTTGGAATCGGGTCTAGCGGTGCTCGCGGCTGCGGTGCAAAAGGCGTTGGGATAACTTTGGCGGTGAGAAACCGGCGCTACGTTTAATGCGCCGCGGGTTCGGGCTTAAGGAGTAACGCATGCAATTGGGAATGGTTGGTCTGGGCAAGATGGGTGCGAACATGACGCGCCGGCTGATGCGTGGCGGACATCAACTTGTCGTCTCGGATCTGAGTGCGGATGCGGTAAAGCAACTTGCCGGTGAAGGGGCTGGCGGGTCGTCGTCGCTGGAAGATCTGGTTGGCAAGTTGAAGCCTCCGCGAGCGGCGTGGGTCATGGTGCCGGCGGGCGGTCCTACTGAGCAGACGGTACAAAAACTCGCCCAGCATATGCAGGCGGGTGACGCCATCATCGACGGCGGTAATTCTTATTTCAAAGACGACGTGCGGCGCGCGGGTCAGTTCAAGAGCAAAGGCATCCATTATGTAGACGTGGGAACCAGCGGCGGCGTCTGGGGCCTTGAGCGCGGTTACTGCATGATGATTGGCGGGCCGAAAGAGGCGGTGCAGCGGCTTGATCCTATTTTCAAGACGCTGGCTCCTGGCGTCGGCGATATTCCACGCACTCCGGGCCGGGAAAAGCTTAGCGGCTCGGCCGAGCAAGGTTACATTCACTGCGGTCCCTCAGGCTCCGGCCATTTTGTGAAAATGGTACATAACGGAATCGAATACGGGATCATGCAGGCTTATGCCGAGGGGTTCGACATCTTCAAGAACGCGACCAGCAAAGACTTGCCGGAGGATATCCGCTACGATCTGAACTTGCCGGATATCGCCGAGGTTTGGCGGCGGGGCAGCGTGGTTAGCTCATGGCTGCTCGATCTTACGGCGATGGCTTTGACGGAGAATCCAACGCTCTCGGAGTACGAAGGCTTCGTGCAGGATTCCGGGGAAGGTCGCTGGACGATTCAGGCGGCCCTGGAAGAAGCTGTGCCGGCGGATGTTCTGACCGCGGCGTTGTATGTGCGCTTCCGCTCGCGGCAGCAACATACCTTTGCAGAGAAGATGCTTTCTGCTATGCGGCAGAAGTTCGGCGGACACATCGAAGCCGGCGCAATTAAGAAGAGCGCGTGACGAACGCATTCGTGCGGAGAATTCTGAGGATCTGATTTATGGCTCAATTGGCGGAACAGCCCACGGCAGCTACGCCGCGCATCGGGAAACAAGGGGATCCTTGTGTGATGGTGATCTTCGGCGCCGCCGGCGATCTGACGGCGCGCCTGCTGATTCCCGCTCTGTACAACCTGGCTCGGGCCGACCTGCTGTCAAAGGAATTCGCGGTGCTGGGCGTGGCCCGGAAGCAATTGTCGGATGAGGATTTCCGAAAGCAAGTCCTCGAAGATGTGAAAGAGTACTGCGGCGATTGCATCAACGACGCCACCTGGGAAAGTTTCTCGCGCCGCTTCTATTATTTCGCAGGCGATTTCAGCGATGCCCAGCTTTATCCGAAGATCAAAGATCGCCTGGCCAAGATCGATCAGGATCACTCCACGCATCAAAACTTCTTCTTTTATATGGCGACGGCTCCGAGTTTCTTCGGGCCCATCGTCGAGAAGCTCGCGGCGACTGGACTACTTGAACAGAACAACGAGCACTGGCGCCGGGTGATCATTGAGAAACCTTTCGGCCACGACCTGGAGTCGGCCAAAGCGCTCAATCAGCAACTGCTGAAGCTCGTCGCGGAAAACCAGATCTATCGCATCGATCACTATTTGGGCAAGGAGACGGTGCAGAACATCATGGCGTTTCGTTTCGCCAACGGAATCTTCGAGCCCATCTGGAACCGGCGCTACATCGATCACGTACAAATCTCTGTGGCCGAAACCGTGGGTGTGGAAGGCCGCGGCAGCTATTTCGAGCATGCCGGTTCGCTGCGCGACATGGTGCCCAACCACATCATGCAACTGATCAGCCTGACCGCCATGGAGCCGCCCATTTCGTTTGACGCCAATGCCGTGCGCGACGAGCAGGCGAAAATTTTGCATGCCATCCAGCCCATCGACGATGAAGAAGTTCTCACCCGCTCTGTGCGCGGGCAATACGGCGAAGGAACCATGGATGGCGAGCGGGTTCTGGCGTATCGTTCCGAGCCCGACGTCGCGCCCGATTCGCGAACCGAAACCTTCGTCGCCATGAAGCTGCTCATCGACAACTGGCGCTGGGCCGATGTTCCGTTTTACCTGCGCACGGGAAAGCGCATGCCGGCGCGCAACACGCATATTGTGATCCAGTTCCGCCGGGCGCCATTCGTTTTGTTCCGGGATACGTCCGTGGAACACTTAATGCCGAACCAACTGGTGCTGCACATCCAACCGGAAGAAGGTATTTCCCTGCAATTTGCGGCCAAGGTTCCCGGTCCGGTGATGCGCCTGGGAACAGTGGACATGAACTTCGAATATCAGGAATACTTCGGAAAGCAGCCCAGCACCGGCTATGAACGGCTGCTACACGATTGTATGATCGGCGATCAGACGCTGTTTCAACGGGCCGACATGGTGGAGGCGGGCTGGAGCGTGGTCAATCCGGTGCTTGATTTGTGGAAGGCGCTGCCGCCGCGAAACTTCCCGAATTATGCTTCGGGCACGTGGGGACCGAAAGAGGCTGACGAATTATTGGAGCGCGACGGCCGGCGCTGGAGGAACTTCGAGAAATGATCCTGGCCGGCGATATTGGGGGTACCAACGCTCGACTCGCCTATTTTCTGCCTCAGAATGGCCGTCTCCGGCTGGTTTCCGAGCGCGTCTTTCCCAGCCGCGAGTATAGCGAACTGGGTGAGATTGTTTCGAAGTTCCTTTCCGACTCTGCGACGCGGCCTGAGGCTGCTTGTTTCGGCATCGCAGGGCCCGTTCATAACGGACGCGTCGAAGTTTCGAACCTTCCCTGGGTCATCGACCAATCCCGCCTGGCGAAACAGATTCAGTTGCCCGCCACTTTGTTGATCAATGACCTCGAAGCCAATGCGTGGGGGATTGGAGCTCTCAGCCCTCAAGACCTGATTCCTCTCAACGGGGTTGGGCCGTCGGTGGGCAATCAGGCGGTCATTGCGCCCGGAACCGGCCTAGGAGAAGCCGGGTTATTCTGGAACGGCAGCCAACATGAGATCTTCGCTTGCGAGGGTGGACACGTGGATTTCGCTCCTCAAGGCGATCTCCAAATCGAACTGTTGCGCTCCCTGGCTCGACGTTACGGACACGTCAGTTACGAACGCATCCTATCCGGACCGGGCCTGGTGAATGTGTACGAGTTTCTTCGCGAGAAGGGCTGCGGAGACGAGGCTTCTGAATTTGCCGCACAGCTTTCTCAGGGAGACGCCGCGGCGGCTATTTCCCACGCCGCTTTGAGTGGTACGAATCCGTTGGCCGAGCAGGCGCTCGATCTCTGGGTCTCGGTTTATGGAGCGGAAGCCGGCAATCTAGCTCTTAAAACCATGGCAACCGGCGGAGTCTTTCTTGGGGGTGGAATCTCGCCGAAGATTCTTTCCAAGCTGACGGGGCCTTTGTTTATGAACGCTTTTCTCGAAAAAGGCAGATTGAGGGCGCTGCTTGAAGAGATCCCGGTGCAGGTCATCACCAACGACAAGGCTGCTCTGCTGGGCGCGGCGCGGTGCGCGGCCATAAAATCCAGCAATGAACGGGTGGGGGTGTTGTGAGTGCGCCGGTCGAACTGCGCAGGCTAACCACTCCGCAGGATCTTTTTCAGGCGGCCGCCGAGGAAGTCATCCGTACGGCCACTGATGCCGTCGCGCAGCGCGGCCGCTTCACCATCGCACTCTCCGGGGGATCGACTCCCAGAAACCTGTACACCTTGATCGCAGCCAACGCCAGCACCACCCTGCCTTGGAACCAGATGTTCTTTTTCTGGGGAGATGAACGCCACGTTCCGCCGGATAGTCCGGACAGCAACTATGGCATGGCCAAGGAAGCGCTCTTGTCGAAGGTTCCCATTCCGCCCGCCAACATCTTTCCCATTCCCGCTGAGAACCCCGATGCGGAGCAAATCGCTGAAGTCTACGAGCAGACACTGCGAAAGTTTTTTGCCGTGCCGCCCGGCGAATTCCCCCGCTTCGATCTGATTCTGCTCGGTATGGGGCCGGACGGGCATACTGCGTCGCTGTTTCCAGAAACTGCGGCACTGCAGGAGAAATCGCGGCTGGTCGTGGCGAACTGGGTGGAGAAATTGGGAGGCAGCCGCATCACCTTCACGCTGCCCTTGCTGAATTCAGCCCGTCGCATTGCGTTTCTGGTTAGCGGCACGGACAAGGCGGCGGCGCTGCATGAAGTTCTGGAAGGTGATGCTCCGGCGGAGAAGTATCCCTCTCGATTGGTCCAGCCACGCGAGGGCAAGCTGATCTGGTTTGTGGATCGGGCTGCTGCCAGCGAACTGTCAGCAGCCGCGTGAGGCACGGTTTGCTGCGCAGAGAATTATCCCCGCCAGCCGCCGATTTCCTTGAGGCCTTTTCCCCGAGCGTGCTCGAACAGTCGCACGCGGTGACGGGAATGTTCAAACTCATGGATGTCCGCCCACACTTCCGCCTGCCACGTCTTCTCGTGTGTAGCGGAATCGCCGCAAGTAGCACAACGGGTGTGCAGGCTGACGGGAGCGGCTTCGACGATAATTGCACCGGGTAATTCGATGAAGATGCAGCGGACTTCCTGGATCTCCTCGTTTTCGTCGAGCATGTGCTCGTAACGCAAAAGGTAGCTGAATCCCAGCTTGCGGGCTTCGGCTTCGGCCTCAGCCCGGGTGTGAAACGGGCCATACTCTGCCCGCAACTGCTCGGTAGAGTCGCAAGCCATCCAGAAAGTCTCTTTGTAGTCCATTGCCGCCCCGCCCAGGGATTGCGGAGCCGACTCGAGGCTGCTCGCGAGCCCGCTCTATTGGGTCAAGCCCACTAGTGCAATTTACAGGCCGACTGTAGGTGAAACACAAGCCGCTGTTTTTTCAATGCCTTACCCACGATTTTAAAACTTGACCTGGGTCACGAAGTGCAAACCTTTTGCAACAGATGTACTGTCGCCAGTCAGCATGGAAGATTTTGGCTGGGCTCGACCGGCTGCGTTCTTAACTCGCTGCCGCGCGAGCCAGTGCGAAGCCTGGCCGTTCCGGCTCTTCCAGCCAGTTCTTGCCACCGTGGCTGGCAACATACATCGCTAACTCAAGCCGGCTCCAGACTCCCAGTTTGTCGAACGTGCTACGCAAGTGATTTTTGATGACCTGCTCCGATGTCCCCATCAGCTTGCCTATCTCGCGATTGGTCAGGCCCTCCCAAACCAGGGTAGCCACTTGAATTTCCTTGGGGGTCAAACGCTCGCGCGGCATCATGACTTCACCTCCGCCCTGGCGAAGGCGGCGGTAGCCAGCCGCACGCGCTTGCGTCCATCGCGAATTCCGGCACGCAGAAAGAGCGTACGCAAGTGCTGCTTTACGGTACGAGGGCTGATGCTCAACTGGCCCGCAATTTCCTTGTTGCTGCAACCCTGAACCAGCAAATCCAGAACTTGCTGATCTCGGGGCGTCACTTTCATTCGCTCGAGGTCCATCATGTCAGTTCTCCTGGGGTGTCGCATTTTCTCTTGCATTTTCTGATTGCGATCCGCATAGTCGGTCAAGCACATCCTTCGCCAAACTTTCTCCCCACCTCCAGCCCTGCTGTAAGACCAGCGCAGGATTGCACTTAGAGACAGGAACCGGACTTTTCCCGAGAAACAGAGAAACTTTGTGATCGATGGGCCCGTTCCAAATCGGGCCGAGGACACGCGGCATCGCCTCGAATGGATTCCCGTCAGAGTTTCAAATCGAAGGGAATCTCGCCGGGAAAGGATTGCGGCTGCAGCGCACGATTGGTCAAGATAATCCTTTCCCTTCAGACTTTTGGGTATGTCCTCAACTCGATCGGGGCTCAAGAGACTGGACTCTGGAATTGCTAGGTTCGTCTCCAGAGTAAGAAACGCAGAGGTTCCAAAATGGAATCAGGGGGCGAGAGGAACGTCCATTTTGACCCTCGCGCTCAAAAGTATTTCGCTTTTTGCACAGGCTCGGTTCGTGGAATCTATCATGCCGCCGGAAACTGGCGAATTCAGCGTTGGAAAGCGAGAGAGCGAGATGTGCGCCTCGCTCGAAATAAGCCTGTTCATCAAATCGCGACTGTGCACAGTTCGATGTGCAACGAAAACGGAGGGAGTTGCCCCAACCAAGTGTGCAGATCCTTGCATCCTACAGCGCGGCTTACTACCGTAACCGGGTCGAACCAGCGTCCTGCGGAATCAGTATGGGCTGCGCATCGCGCGGTTCGGCCCTCTGTAGCCACTTGAATTCAGTGTGGTTGCGCGGCCATCATTAGCATGACGGTACAGCGTCTGGGGCCGGCTTGGCATGGCGCCGACAGAGTTCGGCTTCATCCCGTTAGGTTCTTTGGTGGAGGAATTGCACTAGAATGGGGTGGGGGTCACCGCCTCACACCGGCTGGCCTCAAAAGCGCGCAGGAAACATCGTGACCGACCACGAAAAAAAACCAGTTCTCGACGAGCAGACCTTTGAAAGGCTGCTGGAAGCGGCTTATGTGCTGCAAGAGCACAACCGCAAGATGCGCGAACTGGAGAAAAGCGTGGAGTCGCAGAGCGAACGACTGCGGCAACAAGAGTCGGCGAATCAAGTTCCGCTCGAGCAGAGTAACGTAAAATCTGAAAAAACGTCGCGCTCCGACAGCGATTACACGCTCACTCTAGCGGAGATTGTCGAAGCCCAGCGCCAGATTCAAACGCACCATCTCGAGTTGGAGAAGGCGTTGGCGGTGGTGGCCGAGACAGTGGCAAAAATCACTGGCGGAACAGGGGCGGCGATCGGAATTCTCGAGGGAACGACGGTACATTATCGCGCGGGAGCGGGCGCCCCGGCTCTGCCCCTGGGAAGCGAAGCGCCTCTGGAGACGGCGGTGTGTGCCGCCAGCCTGCGTACCGGGCAGGTGATCCGCTGCGAAGATGTGAATCTAGAGTTTTTGTTCGACCCGGAATTGTGCCGCCACCGCGGAATCGTATCGCTGGTCGCGGTTCCCATCTACCGCGAGGGCGACATCATCGGGGCACTGGAACTTTACTTTGACAAGACTCACGGCTTCGCCGAACAGGACATCCACACCTGCCAATTAATGGCCGGACTGGTGACGGAAGCAATTGGCCGCGACGCCCAGGTAACGTTAAAGAAGTCCATCGCCGCAGAACGCTCTACGATGTTGGCTGCCATTGAAAGGCTTCAACCGAGCCTTGCAGCCTGGGCCGAGGATGCGCCTGCCGCGACCGCCAGCCCGAGCGGAAGCGCGCCGAGCGCAGCAAAATCCCTCTGCTCGAAGTGCGGGGGCAAATTGCTCACGGAGGAGCAGTTTTGCGGCAAGTGTGGCGCCCCGCGTGCGGCCGAGGACGGTGCATCCAGCGTAATAAGCGATCTCACATCGGCGTGGCGGATGCAGCCGGCCGACCAGGATCCCGTCGCAGCCATGCTTCTTGGCAGAAGCTTGACTGCCACCGCGAAAGATATGACGAGCCCCGCTTCAGGGCATACGCCTGAGCCCGAGGCGGAGCTTGAGGAGAGCAGCGCAGGGGATCATCTGTCTGACGCCGTCGTCCTTGCCGGACTTGGAGATGAGGAATCCATTCCCCGCACAATCACCGGCAGCGAGCGCGAACGAGGATGCGATGGTGGCATCCCTGCCACCCGAATTGCAGCTCGACGAAAGCCCCGTACAGGCCCCTTCGAGTTCGCTGGTAAAACACCAGGGGGATGTGGTCTGGAGCTCCGCGGCAAGAGCGCGGGACTTTCTGGAATCGCTATCTGCGACCCGGACTCCCAATGCCTTGAACCGCTTCTGGCGTTCCCGCCGCGGCGATTTCTATCTTGCGATCGCAGTCATTCTGGTGCTGGTTGTGATTCGGTGGGGAATCTGGTCCAACCATTCGGTGGGCGCCACGGGCCGCGGAACGACCGTTTCCGGGAGCGCGAACCGGGCGAAACAGCCCGCCCCAGATGCCGATCTGTCCACGTTCGATAAGATCCTGGTTGGTCTTGGGCTGGCGGAAGCTCCCGACACCCCCAGCTACAAAGGCAATCCCTACACTCAGGTTTGGGTCGACCTGCACACCGCTTTGTATTACTGCCCCGGTTCCGATCTTTACGGCAAGACGCCGCAAGGCAAACTCACCAGCCAGCGAGACGCGCAGTTGGACCAGTTCGAACCTGCCAACCGCAAGGCGTGTGAATGACCTACGGGTCGGATTAACCTAAATTCAGAGCGGGATTTGACAACCTTGCTTCCAGGTAGTGCAATCATAACTGCCGCCGCTTCTCCGGAGAATGCTGGTGCCTGACCCCAGGGATAAATCCAACTCAGACCCGTCGCCGGACCCTGAACTGAATCCCCTCGTGAATCCGCTACTGGCGGCGCACATGGGACGGTGGGCAGAAGTGTATTTCACCAACCCGCCCGAGAAGCGTGATCAAGCAGTTTCTGACCTGCTTCGTGAACTGGAGAATTCTTCCGCTCCGGAGTCGGCTACGGTTCATAGCTTTCCCGACCCGAACGGGGGCAAAAGGACGAGAACTGCGGAATCGACGAAGCTGTCTCCGTCTCCATTGGAGCCAGGCCGCGTTTGCTCTGCGTGCGCGTACAACAATTCGGCAGAGCAAAAGTTTTGCGGAATGTGCGGGGCGTTATTGTCAGTCTCTGCCGAGACGCGCGCAACGGAAGTCCCGGAAAAAGCACCGGTCGCTGGAATCAGTTGGCGTGAACGTCCGCGCGACCGCAACCCAGTCGAAGATGCGAATGAGCCCGTTGTCATTTCCGCCGTGGCCGGCGAACGGGGCGAAGCGCCGGAACTAGTGAGCCTGTCGGAAGAACGCCGTCCGGATCCCCGGGCGAAATCCGAGTCCCTTCCCTATCGTTACAGATTCTACCGGCACCGGCTCCCCATCGCTGCGACTCTGGCGATCCTTCTCACTGTACTCGGTTACATGGCGGGCCGCCGACCGCAGGCTCGTTTGGACACCGCAGCTGCGCCATCCGCATCCGTCGTTCCACATTCGCCGCCGCCACCGGCTAACTCTGAGCGGCCGCCGAGCACGGCGCGGAGTGTGGATGCGAGTTCACCGAGCGATCAAACCGCCGATTCGCAACTAACGCACCGGACCGCAACCGTTGCGGCGAGCCCCCCGCCGTTGATCAGAGTGGAGCTCTAGAGCTGGCCACGGCAGAGAATTACTTGACCGGCAGCGCGGGAACTCGCAATAGCGCAGAAGCCGTCCAGTGGTTATGGAAGGCCGTTGGAAAGCGAAACCTTGAGGCGACGCTAACTCTGTCTGATTTGTATCTGCGGGGAGACGGCGTGCCTAAGAGCTGTGACCAGGCCCGCGTGCTTCTGGATGCAGCCGCACGAAAAGGCGCGAAGGCTGCCGCTGAACGACTGCGGAACTTGCCGGCTTCCGGTTGTGAGTAAGAGTGGCCGTCAAAGAACCTCCTGGCAGTCTGAAGACACTCCCCCTCCAATCAATCAGTGCGAAGGCCTTCCGTTACTCAGGCGTGAAATTGCGGTTCTTGCCTGCGCGACTCATACCACAGGGCGAGTTCTACCCGGTTCCAGAGCCCAAGTTTGTCATAGATCACGCGGAGATAATTCTTCACTACGTGTTCGGTGGTGCCGATGGCATGGGCCACCTCGTGGTTCTTCATGCCCTGGGCGACGAGCTCGATGACGCGGCTTTCGCGCTCGCTGGGGGTGCGGGTTCCATAGCGCTCGTTTGCAAACATAACTGCCTCCGGTATAACAGGGTCGCGAGTTTCACTCGCTTGATTCCACCGGTGATTCCAAAACGGAGAAAGAGCCGGTTGAAATGGGCCTTAACGGTTCTGCGTGCCATCTTGAGCTCGCTGGCGATCTCGGCGTTATCACAGCCTTGTAAGAGCAATTCGACAACTTGCTCTTCACGCGGCCCTAGCCGAACGGACTCCTGCACCATTCCTACCCCTTGGGTTTGATTCGCCAACGCGCTAAGACCTCGGTGGAGCTGGGATGCTTCCATATTGCGTAGCATCCACAATGCCACTTTGAGACAGAAATAGATGTGATCGACGAACATTCATTTCCACAGGCACTTGCGGGGATCCCGAGGCACTCCCAGAATCAGGAAATCGGCCTCGAAAAGCTCATCCCAGCCGCCTCGCCCGAGGCCGGAGTCATGCCGGTGTTGCTACGAAAGGTGCGTAAATTCAGCCGTAAACCGGTGCCGCGATGTCGAGCATCAAACACTCTTGCAGCGATAGGGCCCTGCCGACTTCTGCCGAATCCGGCACTCGACGTCCAGTTGAGAGTCTCGACGAGTTCTCGCAGGCAGGGACCAACCGCAGTCTCGATGCGGGCACTAGGGTAAACACCCTATGTGGAAAATTCCATGCCTTAAGCCTGAGGCCTGAACAATTTACATGACGGGCCCACGATGGGTACGAAAGTTGTCAGGTCCGAGTCAACTCTCAGAGCTTTTGGACTCCTTCTCGCGGAGAGCCCAAACTGCTCTACACTGTTGCCTGAATGACGCTCTCTTTTCCACGCCTCCCAAGTCCCGCCCTCGAGAGGGTGAGCGGCCCTGTGTTTCAACGAAGGCTCTCCAATGCTAAGTCGAGCGCGGCGGGAGTCTCCTGATGATCAGACTTCTGAGTGTGGTGGGGGCGCGCCCCAACTTCATGAAGATCGCGCCCATCGTCGAGGAACTGAAGAAGTATCCTGCGCATGGAACACTGCCTGGTGCACTCCGGGCAGCACTACGACGAACTGCTTTCCGGTAACTTCTTCGCCGATCTGGGCCTGCCTAAGCCGGATGTGAATCTTGAGGTCGGTTCAGGAAGCCATGCGGTGCAGACTGCCGAAATCATGAAGGGCATCGAACCCGTCCTGCTCGACTACAAGCCGCAAATGGTGCTGGTTGTGGGGGACGTGAATTCTACGATCGCTGCTGCGCTTACAGCCGTTAAACTCGGAATCGGCGTGGCGCACATCGAAGCCGGATTGCGCAGCTTCGATATGACGATGCCGGAGGAGATTAACCGCAAACTTACGGACGCCGTCTCCAGCCTGCTTTTTGTCACCGAGCAGAGTGGAGTCGAGAATCTAAAACATGAAGGCGTGCCCGCCGAAAAAATCTTCCTGGTCGGCAACGTCATGATCGACAGCCTGCTCCGGCACCGTGAGATGGCAGCGAGATCACCGATTCTCGACCGGTTGGGCATGCGGCAGAATGGATCGGGCTGCCGTCCCTACGGAGTCCTCACTCTGCATCGGCCCTCGAATGTGGACGATCCTGAAACGCTTGCAAGGGATTCTTCGCGCAGTGAGTGCGCTGGCCGCCGAGTTTCCGGTCTTCTTCCCCATTCATCCTCGAACCAGGAAAAATATCGAGAGTTTCGGTTTGCTGCGATATCTGGCCAACGCGGCAGGGCAAAACGACGGTGGAATCGTCGCTCTCGATCCACTCGGATACCTCGACTTCATTTCGCTCAACGACCGGGCGCGCATTGTCCTCACAGATTCCGGCGGAGTCCAGGAAGAAACCACAGTCCTCGGCGTGCCTTGCCTTACGCTGCGGGAGAACACCGAGCGGCCGGCAACGGTTCAGCAGGGATCGAATCAGGTAGTGGGAGTGGATTCGGATCGCATTCTTGCAGCAGCAAGATCGGTTCTCGAAAGACCCGCGGGCCCGTTCGCGCGTCCTCCGCTTTGGGACGGCAAAGCGGCCCAAAGGATCGTTGCGATCCTGCGCGAGCACCTTCTGTCCGGCGGTCTTGCTTAAGTTTATCGGACACTTCTACCGGACAAGCAGTTGCTTACTGCAATGCCGATTGCGACGCCTGCACCGCGCACCCGCCGGTTCCGCCCGTGCAAGCCTGGTTGGCCAGCGTAGAGAAGTAGACCTGAGAAGCGCCCACCTGCACTCCCGAGCCCACGACGTTGTCGATGATAAATCCGCTCGTGCCTCCAGTAGAGGCCAGAGCAGCGCTGGGCAGCACACCGGCATTGATCCAAGTCGCGGTTCCGTCGACGGTAAGACCGCCGGCAGTTGTGTTCCAGTTAGGAGCCGCCGGCCCAGCGCCGGAAGTACCTGGTACTGCCACGATCTCGACGTTGCCTTTATCGTCAACGATGCGGGCCTGCAAGGCGTTTACCTGATTAGCTACCCAACTCGCCAGCGGGGTCAGCGTGGTGGCGCCCTGGTTCAGCCAGATGACGGTGCCATCGATCGTTTCCGCTCCCACTCCGGCCGGCCATGTGGGCGGGCTTCCGGCCGTGGTGCCGTTTGAGATAGCCACATTGATCCAGGGCGTGTTGTCCGCCCGGAGGACGAGGACCTCCTGACCTACATTGTAAAGAGTGTCCTTTTGCCAGGGTGTATCCACGAAACTCAACGCGCACCCGCCACCGGCGCATAGAGTTGGCAGGCCACTATTTACCACGCCAAAGAAAACCCGCTCCATCGTGCCTACGCTGGTATTCGGGTTCGAGACGTCGGAGACTGGAGCGCATGTCCGATGATTTGCGGCGGTAGTGGTCGCCACAATCGGCGTAACCGTGCCAAAACTTCCGGCCGTGATCGGCACGCGGTACAGAATCGCGTTGAGCCCCGTGTCGCCACAAACATAAAGGTTCCCCGTGGGCGGGTCCACAGAGCTTTCGTAGGTACTATCAAAAGCGCCAATGTACAGACGGTTCGGCGCCGTTCCATGAGCTGTGCTGGATCCAATGGTCACCTTCTCTGGGGGAGACGGGAATAATATTGGCGGCGAAACTCGTACTCACCTCGTAAATCACAGTGCAGTCCACGCCGCCGGTGCAACCCAAGCTGCCGTCGCTGGTCGCGAACACATAGACCAGACCGGCCGAGGAATCGACGATCGGGCCTTGCACCATGCCGGGGCCACTATCCAGCGCGGTCGAGTGGTCCAACAGACCGGACTGGGTCGGGGTAGCGGCTCCGGTGGAGTTGACCCGGTAAAGATAGCCACCTTTGTCCTCGACAAACACATTCCCCGTCACAGAATCGAGAACCGGGTTAGTAAGGGCGGTGGGAGCGCTCGAGTTCACCTTCACCGGCCATCCACCCGTGGTGACTTCCAGGGGAACTCCACTGAATACTGGCGTGAATTTGTGAAGATAGCCGGAGTCATCCCCCACATAAAGGGCATCATTGCCGTAATCGTAAAAGGGAGATGAGTTACTGTCCTTGGCCGCGACACCCGAGTCTACGAGCTTCAATGTCGTCATGCAGGGTGCAGGGCAGCCGGGGAAAAACGGGGGCGTGGCGAACCCAGGGACGGCGGGGGAGGCTACGGTTCCGTGGGAAGCCTTCCATTTCAGCAAGGCCAAATACGATACCCCTGCGCCACTGGTCTGCACAAAAGCAATTTGCGTACCGTCGCGGGATAGCGTGGTAGAAGTCATGATCTGTCCGCCGGTGTTGAAGGCCCAGTAAACCGCAGGCACTGGAGCAGTACAGCCGGAATAGAGATTGTTGTACGCCAGAAGGCTGGGTTTGCCGGGGGCCGACCCCAGATTCCCGGTGTTGAACACGACAAAATCGGTCGCACAACTTGCAGTTGTCGATTTGAACGAAAACTTTGCGGGATAATTCCCGGCGCCGACAGTCGCGCTACCGCCCATGTCCTCCGCCCAGTCCCTGCCGAGCGCTTGATTCTTGCGCCGGGAAGCCACGTCGGAACTCGGTTGCGACGTCGAAGCCGAGTCGGAGTCAGTTTCTGCTTCAGGCAACACTACGGGCAACTGCCGGCGGACCTGCTGCCAATAGCGAGGATCCCGTTCCACGCTCTCGGCCTGTTCTGCCGTGGCCGGCCTGGAGAAGATAACGTGGTGGCTGCTCCAGTCGGTGATTACGGGTCCGGCCGCCTCGGAATCCGGCGACGCCTGAACCAATAATGCCGACAAAGTTAGCACTGCGAGAATTGAGATACCCAACCAAACTAAACCTCGCTGGTTCCTTCTCATTTTTTCTCCCTGATGCTTGAGGGCGCAGACACCAACCGAAATCACACCGGTACGACGCCCACCCCTCCGGCCGTCTCCACTTTCAACTCTGGGCTGACTTGTTGGAAATTCATCATACACCCGCGTGTTTTAAGCAAGTCCCGAAAAATTTGGGCTTGGGGAGGCAGATTTCCACAAACCTTCCAAGTCGACCGCCAGCCCCAAGGGAAACCCGCAGAAAACATCGAATCGCGGTGGCCAGCCCAGAAAGCAATACTGCGAGCTTGGACTTGAACTACACTTCCCCGCTACACTACGGTTCAAACCAGAGTTCAAGGCAGAGTTCAAAGCCGAGTTCAAAGCAGAGTTCAAAGCAATGAGACTTTCCGTCGTCATGCCGGTGTACAACGAACGCGCCACGCTGCGGCAAGTAGTGGACAGAGTGCTTGCCGTTCCACTGGAGATTGAATTGATTTGCGTCGACGACGGATCCACCGACGGCTCCCGCGAGATGCTTGCGCAATTGCAGGTCGAGCATCCTCCTATCCGACTTCTGCTGCAGCCCAAAAACATGGGCAAAGGTGCAGCGCTGCACCGGGGCATCAAGGAAGCTACCGGAGACTTCATCATCATCCAGGATGCCGATCTGGAGTATGATCCGGCGGAGTACACGGTGCTGCTCGAGCCGTTGATCGAAGGGTCGCGCCGACGTGGTTTACGGCTCGCGCTTTCTCTCCGCCCGCCCGCATCGCGTGCTTTACTTCTGGCACTCGGTCGGCAACTGGATTCTTACTCTGCTTTCCAATGCGCTGACCAACATTAACCTCAGCGACATGGAGACTTGTTACAAAGCTTTCCGGCGCGAAGTCATCCAATCCATTCCTTTGGAAGAAAAGCGTTTCGGATTCGAGCCCGAAATAACGGTGAAGATCGCCAAGCGCAAGTTGCGCATTTACGAAGTCGGCATCAGCTACCGGGGACGCACCTATGAAGAAGGCAAGAAAATCCAGTGGAGAGATGGCGTGCGCGCGCTCTGGTGTCTGGTGAAGTATTGCATCACCGAACCCGCTCGTGGCACGCCAGGCAGCCACTGCCCGGTCCCACCCGATAGCCGCGGGCACCCTCGGACAAGTTGCCCGCGGACTAGCGGGCAAGGATGAGTGAGGCTTATGCCCGGGAATCATGAGCCAGAGCATGAACATCACCGACTCAGGCTTCCAGGTCGCCGGGCCACTGTCACTACCCGAAGACGAAGTGCAGCTCTGGCGAATCGAGCTGGAGGCTGTCGGGGCCGACGAATCGCATTGGCGAAAGACGCTTTCGTCTGACGAACTGGAGCGCGCTTCCCGCTTTCATTTTCCCCGCGACCGTCAGCGCTTCGCTTCGTCTCGATCCATGTTGAGGATTCTCCTGGCCGGCTACCTCGCGATCGACCCGGCCGCCGTGAGCTTTTCGTACTCCGAAAGGGGTAAGCCTTCGCTGGGCCCGGCGCACGCAGGTAGCGATCTCAGATTCAATATTTCGCATTCCGGCGGAATCACCTTGCTAGCCTTCACTCGCGGGCGCGAAATTGGTGTCGATGTTGAACAAGTGCGCAGCGATTTCGATGTACAGGCCATCGCGCGCCGATTCTTTTCCCCACACGAACAGCGACAACTGGCCGATTTGCCCGCAGAGAAAACGGTTGACGCCTTCTTCCGCTGCTGGACACGCAAAGAGGCGTACATCAAAGCGATTGGGGACGGCTTATCGCTTCCCTTGAACCAGTTCGACGTTGCGC